>CAWFQG010000016.1:0-32052 GCA_963817825.1 uncultured Actinomycetota bacterium
CCTCGAAAAGATGCCGGGAAGCAGCCGTGGTGTCCGCGCCGGATCCGGCACGGCGGAGGTGCCAGAGTGCAGCGTGGTGAGCTGAGCGCCGACAACGCCGTCCGGTAGCGATGCGGTGCCGCTGCGTCGGCTGATTTGAGAGACACGCCCTGCGACCCAGAGCCCCCAGACGCTACGGCCGAACGACTCGACCAGCAGGCCCAGCGCGACAAGGAGCATCGCGGTGGTCACGACCTCGGGCAGGATGTCGGCCGCCGAAACGGTCAGCACGACGCCCACGATCGCGGCGACCACCCTGGCCCACTGCCGAGGCGGCAGCGAACCGCGCAGCCACGGCAGCACCCAGCCGGCGGCCACGAACGCATACCGGGCCAGACCCATCGCGAGCACCCACCAGCCCGACTCACGTGCGACGTACACGCTCAGGACCATGATCAGAAACGCGTCGACCTCCATGTCGAATCGCGCCCCAAACGCCGAGGTGGTGTCGGTACGCCGAGCTACCCGGCCGTCGACACCGTCGAGCACCAGCGCGACCGTCGAGAGCGCCACGAGGATCGCCGCAGGCGCCTGGCCCCCGAACGAATCCACCGTGAGCGCCGCGACCCCACAAGCGAGGACTGCGCGGGCCAGCGTCACACAGTCCGCCGGCCCCAGTCCGACCTGGCTGTGACGCGTCAGCGCGCGAGCAAGCAGAGCGGCAAGGCCCGCTCCGCAGGCGACACCGGCCAACCAGCCGGGCGCGTCGAGGCCGGTGGTCGCCGCGAGGACACCGAGGAGCGCGAGCAGGCAGACGATGCCGGTGAGCGGGCCGGTCGGGGCCCGGCTGCGCACTTGACCAACTCGACGCACGGTGCCTCCGTATCTCAGGGGTACGAACAGTCATACGGTAAAGGCGACTCTTTAATTCATTTTGATTCATTCGGGCGGGAAGAGGAGGGTGCGGGTGCCGATGGAAGCGCGCGCGTTCTGGATCCGCGAACCCGGCCGGGGCGAGATCCGCACGGTCCAGCTGCCGGAGCCGGGTCCGGGCGAGGTGCTGGTGCGCACACTGCGGTCCGGGGTGAGCCGCGGCACGGAGGGACTGGTGTTCCGTGGCGGAGTCCCGCAGAGCCAGCACGACGTCATGCGGGCACCGTTTCAGGAGGGCGAGTTCCCCGGCCCGGTGAAGTACGGCTACCTCAACGTCGGCGTCGTCGACCGCGGTCCCGACGAGCTCCGGGGGCGCACCGTCTTCTGTCTCTTCCCCCATCAGACGGCGTACGTCGTACCGGCCGACGCCGTGACAGTGGTCCCCGACGATGTCCCGCCGGAGCGTGCCGTCCTCGCCGGCACGGTGGAGACCGCGGTCAACGCCCTGTGGGACGCCGGGCCGCTGGTCGGCGACCGGATCACGGTCGTCGGCGCCGGCATGGTCGGGTGCTGCGTCGCCCGGCTGGTCGGTGGCGTGCCGGGAACGCAGGTGACGCTCGTCGACGTGGACGACACGCGTGCGCACATCGCGTCCTGCCTCGGCGTCGACTTCGCGCTACCCGAGGACGTCCTTGGCGATCAGGACCTGGTGTTCCATGCCAGCGCGACGTCAGCCGGGCTGCAGCATTCCCTCGCCCTGCTCGCCGCGGACGGCATGGTCGTCGACCTCAGCTGGTACGGCGACCAGCCGGTCCAGCTATCCCTCGGTGGCGCCTTCCACTCCAGACGCCTCGGCATCCGCGCCAGCCGGGTCGGCGATGTCGCGGTGGCCCGGCGCGGACGGCGTACCGCGGCCGAGCGGCGCGCGCTCGCGCTGGACCTGCTCACGGATCCGGCCTTCGACGCGCTGCTCACCGGCGCATCGACGTTCGACGAGCTGCCCGACGTGATGGCCCGACTGTCCGACGGCCGGCTCCGCGCGCTCTGCCACACGCTGACCTACGACGAAGGGGGGGACCGATGTTCAGTGTCACCGTCCGCGACCACGTGATGATCGCGCACAGCCTCCGCGGCGAAGTGTTCGGTCCCGCGCAGCGCCTGCACGGAGCGACCTACATCGTGGACGCGACCTTCTCCCGGGTCGAGCTCGACTCCGACGACATCGTCGTAGATATCGGCGCGGCCACCGAGGTGCTGCGTGACGTCCTGGCGGACCTCAACTACCGCAACCTCGACGAGGTGCCAGAGCTCGCGGGCCGCAACACAACCACCGAGATCCTCGCGAGGCTGATCGCGGACCGGCTCGCCGGCCGTGTCGAGGGCGGCGGGCTCGGGGGCTCCGCGAGTGAGCTGGCCCGGATCGCGGTGACCCTGCGCGAGTCGCACATCGCGTGGGCGAGCTACGAACGGTCGTTGTGAACGAGGTGCACGTCGTGGTCCCCTGCGGGATCGACGACCCGCGGCGTCCGAGCGGTGGCAACGTGTACGACCGCCGGGCCTGCCGCGGGCTTGCCGCGCTTGGCTGGTCGGTCCACGAGCACACCGTGCCCGGCCGGTGGCCCCGGCCGGACGCGCCGGCCCGCGCGGCCGTTGCTGCGGCGCTGGCCCAAATGCCTTCTGGCTCACTGGTTCTCGTCGACGGCCTGGTCGCGTCGGTGGCGCCGGAGGTGCTGGAGCCGCAAGCCGGCCGGCTGCGCCTCGTCGTACTCCTGCACATGCCGCGGGACGAGCCGCGCGAGGTCGCGGCGCTGTCGGCGGCGTCTGCGATCGTGGCCACGAGCGAATGGACCCGGCGGTGGCTGAGCGACCACTACGCGCTGCCCGGGCATCCCGTGTACGTCGTGCCGCCCGGCGTCGACGCAGCCGAAGTGGCGGCCGGTACCCCGTCTGGCGGGCGGCTGCTCTGCGTCGGAGGCGTCACCCCGCTCAAAGGCCAAGACCTCCTGCTCGACGCACTGGCCACGGTCGACGACCCCGCCTGGCAATGCGTCTGCGTCGGCGCACTGGACCTCGACCCGGAGTTCGTCGCACACCTGCGACGGCTGGCCGAGGACAAGGGGCTCGGCGATCGGGTGCGCTTCACCGGCCCCCTCACGGGGGACGAGCTCAACCGCGCGTACGCAGAGGCGGACGTCCTGGTGCTGGCCTCGCGCGCGGAGACTTACGGCATGGTCGTCACCGAGGCGCTTGCCCGCGGGCTTCCGGTCATCGCCGGGGAGGTCGGTGGCGTACCTGAGGCACTCGGCCACGCTGCCGACGGCAGCCGGCCCGGCCTGCTGATCCCGCCCGGCGACCCACAGACTCTCGGGCAGACGTTGTGTCGCTGGCTCGGTGACCCCCGGGAGCGGGAGCGGCTCCGCGCCGCGGCCCGGTCCCGGCGGCAGAGACTCTCGGACTGGGCGCAGACCTCGCGCGAGCTGTCGGCCGTGCTGTCTGAAGTCGCCGGATGACCAGATGAACCAGCAGCAGGTGACCCCCGTATGACTGTCGCGGGATACACGCAGGTGATGGGAGGCACCGCCGTCAGCCGAAGCATCTGGACCTGGGCGCGCCTGGTGGGTGGCGCCGCGATCCTCGCCGTCCTGGTCTGGCGGGTGGGCGCCGGCCCATTCGTGGACGGGCTCAGACTGACGACTGCCTGGGCGCTCGCCGTCGCGGTGGCGATCACGTCGCTGAGCACGTTGTGCTGTGCGTGGCGGTGGAGCCTTGTCGCGGGTGGACTTGGCGTCGATGTACCTATGCGTAAGGCGGTGAGTGCCTACTACCGGTCCCAGTTCCTCAACTCCACGCTTCCTGGCGGGGTGCTGGGCGACGTGCAGCGGGGCGTGCTCCACGGGCGTGCCGTCGGCGATCTGGGGCGGGGTCTGCGGTCGGTCGCGTGGGAGCGAGCGTCGGGGCAGGCCGTACAGTCGTTTCTGACGGTGGCCGTCCTGCTTCTGGTCCCGCCCGCAGGCTCTCTTCGTCTCGTGGTCGCCGGGGTGGCCGCGGCCGTCGCCGGCGTCGCGCTGGTCCTCGTACTTCTGCGCCTGAATCCAGGGCGCCTGCCGACCCGGATCGCGCGCACCGTCACCAGCGACCTCCGCTGCTCGGTCCTCTCGAAGCGGGCCTGGCCGGGCATCGTGCTCGCCTCCACCGTCGCCGTGATGGGCCACGTCGCGGTGTTCGCGGTCGCGGTGCGGGTGACCGGGACGGAGCTGCCGGTGGGTCGGCTGCTCCCACTCGCACTGGTCGTGCTGATGGCCTCGGCTATACCGACGAACATCGCCAGCTGGGGCCCGCGCGAGGGTGCGGCCGCGTGGGCGTTCGGCGCGGTCGGGCTGACCGCTGCAGAGGGCGTCACCGTTGCGGTGGTGTACGGCGTGCTCGCGCTGGTCGCCACGCTGCCCGGTGCCGTCATGCTGGTGGCCGGGCGAGCGCACCGTCGGGACGGCGCGGGCGAGCTGACTGGGGCGCACGCGGAGCGAATCGGGGGCGTCGTACATGCCTGATCGCCCGTACACCCTGCTCAGCTGCGGCATGTCGATCGACGGCTACATCGACACCGCGACCGACCAACGTCTCGTGCTGTCCAACGATGCCGACCTCGACCGGGTCGACGCCGTGCGTGCGGACAGCGACGCGATCCTCGTGGGCGCCGCAACCCTCCGCAACGACAACCCCCGGCTGCTGGTGCGTGCGCCGTCGCGGCGCGCCGAGCGCATCGCCCGCGGCCTGCCGCCAACCCCGATCAAGGTGACCGTCACCAGTCGCGCTCAGCTGGACCCGTGCGCCGCCTTCTTCGTCACCGGTGACACCGAGAAGCTAGTCTACGGTTCCTCCGACGCCGTCGCGGAGGCTCGGTGCCGACTCGGGGCGGTCGCCACGGTCGTCGACGGCGGGCGGCCGATCGAAATGTGCCGGATCAGCGAAGACCTGCGCACCCGCGGCGTCAGGCGGCTGATGGTCGAGGGGGGCGGGAAGGTCCTCACCCAGTTCCTCACGGCTGGCCTTGCGGACGAGCTGCAGCTGGTCGTGGCGCCTTTCTTCGTGGGCGACTCCCAGGCGCAGCGGTTCGTCGGCGATGGAAGCTTCCCGTGGAACCCAGACCGCCGCGCGGAGCTGGCGGAGGTGCACCAGTTCGGCGACGTCGTACTCCTGCGCTACGCGCTCTCGGACCGTTTCGACCAGGGATGAAGGAGTGCACGATGCTGCACGCACGGTGGACCTCCCGTGCGATGAGGTGCTCGACGCCGAGGCGTAGGGCACAGACTGCCGTCGACTTCTGACTGTCATTTCGGCCGTACCAGCAGATCCTGGTGGTGCACGATGACAGACAGGTGGCCGGCGGCTGCCTCGGCCAGGCGTCGCCTCGCGTACGACGGAGCATGGGCCCGCAGATCGGGTCGCTGCTCGCATGCCCCGGCCAGCCAGCCGGTGAACCACGCGGCCGCGAGTGCGGCGTGACCGGGGCCGAGCCGCCACGGGCTCGGGCGGACCAGGACTTCGAGGCCCAGCCGGGTGAAGCTGTCGACCGCGGCGCCGACCGCGTCGGGACCGAGCAGCTTTCCGACGCTTGTGGTCCGTCGCTGATGGGCGTTGAACGCGTCTGTAACGCTTTGGTCGAACGGCTCGGCGGGCGTGATCTCGACACGGCCTGTGACGCTGAGGGCGATCAGCACCGGGCAGTCCGCCCCGGCACAGATGGCGACGAGTCGTTCGAGCTCCGCGGCGGTCATGACGTCCAGCAGCGCCGAGGCGGTGATGAGAGCTGCCCCCGCCAGCTCCACGAGCTCCATCCGGGTGATGTCGCGCCGACGGGCCTCCATCGTGACCGGCGTGCCGTCGGAGGCCCTGTCCGGCGGGTCTGCGGCGGCGAGGGTGAGCAGCTCGTCGTCCCTGTCGTACATGACCCAGTGTTGGGGTCCGGGCAACCGCACTGCGAGCCAGCGGGCCATCGACCCGGTGCCGCAACCGAGGTCGTGAATGGTCGCCCCGCCATGGGTCGGCAGGCACGACCGGACCTTCTCGACGAGCTCGGACGCGCGGGCTGCCGCGTCGACCGGCTCCCGCAACCTCAGCCACTCCGAGCTGGCCCGCACCGGTCCGGTCGTCATGCCGCCTCCGCCAACGCCTGATCTCTCACGAGCCGCTCACCTCGCCCTCCAGGTGGCGCGCGAGACCCGCCTCACGCCGACTGCCGCCTCATGCCCAGCGCGATGCCGATGCGTGCCCAGGACATCCCGCGGTCGCGCAGTTCGCGCACGCGATCGCGAAGTCCCGCTTCGATATTCGTCGCCGATGTGGACGCGATCCGTTCCAGCAGCTCGTCCTCCCACATCAAGGCCCCACTCGGCAGTGACGGCGGCTCGGCGGGTACGGCCTGGCCGACGACCGCAACACACTTGTCGACGCAGGCGTCATAGACGCAGATGCCTGCCCGGCGATGAGCGTGGCAACCCCCACCTGGGGGAGAACACCGACTTCAAGGACGACCGCGTCGGACCCAGCCTCGCAATCAGCGGCGCCGTCGCCAAGCAAATCATCGAACACAAACAGCATATGCGGGAACGCTTCCCGGACACAGCGCTGGCCGACCTTGCGCTACTGCCATGAGCCGGCATGTTGGCGCCGTGGTTCACCGAGCCGGCGAGGTGGCGGCCCTCCGTGGCCGCCTTGCCATGGCCCTCCGGCCCACGACGCAGCGTATGGCCAGGCAGTGAACGGTTGTCCGCCCCACGTCGTGGATAACGTAAGCGGACCATCCCATGGCCGCGCGAGCGGAAGGACTTCTCTACACCAAGGGCCAACACGCCCTCGCCCTGAAAGGGCTGACACTGCAATGAGATCAACGGTTATCGCGGTGGCGATCCGGCTGGCCATCAGCGCCTCGCTCGCGGTCAGCGGCGCCATTCACGTCTACCTCTATGTCAACGGCTACCGCGACATCCCCATAGTCGGCCCGGGGTTCTTGGGGCAGGCCATCGTCTTTTGTGTCCTGGCCCTGCTGATCCTCGCCGGCGGACCGGATTGGCTGCGGTGGGCCGCGGGCGTGCTTTCCGCCGGCGCACTGGTCGCGTTCGCGCTGTCGCGCACGGTCGGGCTCTTCGGATTCGCCGAACGGGGATGGAACCCATCACCGTACGCGGCGGTCAGCGTGATCGCCGAAGTGCTCACCGTGGTATTCGTTGCGGCCTCTGTGCTGAGCAGCCGCACCAAAACCCCATTACCCTAACAGCGCTCACACCATGCCGCGGGTGTGACAACGGCACAATCGTTCGCTCACCCACAGCATCGATCAGCTTCACCGGCGGACGGCCCCACGACGCCGGATTTACCAAACAGTGTGAAGCTGCCCAAGCAGGCACCCCCGCGCAATGTGTACCTGACTGCGGCGCAACTGGACATGCTGGCCAGCGAGGCAGGTCCCTACCGCTCGCTGGTGTTGCTGCTGGGTGTTGGCGGACTGCGCTGGGGTGAGGCCATCGCGCTGCGGGTCTGCGACATCGACTTCCTGCGCCGCCGCATCGCCTTGCACCGCAACGTGGTGCGCGTGCGCAGCCAGTTCGTCGTCGGCAGCCTCAAGTCGAACAAGAACCGCACCGTGGTGGTGCCCGCCTTCGTCATGGATGCGCTGGCGGCGACGGCCGCCGGGAAGGGCCGCGAGGATCTGCTGTGGACCGCCCCGCAGGGCGGCTACCTCCGTGCTGCCGGTCAGGAGTCGTGGCTCGCAGGCGCGGTGGGGCGCTGCCAGGAGGCCGGTGAGACGTTCCCCCGAGTGACTGCGCACGACCTGCGGCACACGGCGGCCTCACTGGCCATCTCGGCGGGTGCGAACCCCAAGGTGGTGCAGCGGATGCTGGGACACGCCAGCGCGGCCATGACGCTGGACGTGTACGCCGATTTGTTCGAGTGTGATCTGGACGCAGTTGCCGAAAGTGTGTCCAAAATGTGTCCACGGTGGGCCTGAGCACCCACCTGCACGACCGAGAAAACGCCTGTACCAGCCAATAAGGAGCGCCATGTCCGTGACTGACCAATACCTGAAGAACAACGAGGAGTACGCGAAGAACTTCTCCGGCCCGCTGCCGTTGCCGCCGAGCAAGCACGTGGCGGTGGTGGCGTGCATGGACGCTCGGCTCGATGTGTACCGGGTCCTCGGGTTGAACGAGGGCGAGGCGCACGTCATCCGCAACGCCGGCGGCGTCGTCACCGATGACGAGATCCGGTCGCTGGCGATCAGTCAGCGACTGCTCGGCACCAAGGAGATCATCCTCATTCACCACACCGATTGCGGGATGCTGACCTTCACCGACGACGACTTCAAGGCTTCGATTCAGGAGGACACCGGCATCAAGCCGGAATGGGCGGCCGAGGCGTTCGCGGACCCGGACGAGGATGTGCGTCAGTCAATTCGCCGGATCGAGGCGAGCCCGTTCGTCACCAAGCACGAATCGCTGCGTGGGTTCGTCTTCGACGTTGCCACCGGCAAGCTCAACGAGGTCAAGGTCTAATCGGCCGCTCGTCGCCAGTCGCTAAACGCGTACGCCGCAGCACTCGGCGGTCAATGATGGCCACATGGTCCTGCAGCATGCGACGCCAGCCGACGAGAACGGCTCCGCGGTCCAGCTCAACGAGACCGCCCCGGTGCCATACGCGTCGAGCAGTTTGCGGAACCCCTTTCCGCCGATCGCCGACTACGCGTTTCTGTCCGACTGCGAGAACAGCTGCCTGATCTCCTCGAGCGGGTCAGTGGAATGGCTGTGCGTGCCACGGCCGGATTCGCCCAGCGTGTTCGGGGCCATCCTCGATCGTGGCGCCGGGCACTTCCGGATGAGCCCGTACGGCGTCTCCGTCCCTTCGGCCAGGCGTTATCTGCCGGGCAGCCTGATCCTGGAGACAACGTGGCAGACCCACACCGGTTGGATGATCGTCCGCGACACGATGGTGATGGGCCAATGGCGCGACATCGAGACGCGGTCAGGGACGCATCGCCGCGTACCGATGGACTGGGACGCCGAACACATCCTGCTGCGCACAGTGCGGTGTGTGAGCGGCACCGTCGAGGCGGTGATGGACTGCGAGCCGTCGTTCGACTACCACCGGGCCAGTGCGAACTGGGAGTACTCGGCCAGTGGCTATGGAGAAGCCGTTGCGCGGGCCAACCACGATCCGGACGCGCACCCGACGTTGCGGCTGACCTCCAACCTGCGCATCGGGCTTGAGGGCCGTCAGGCGCGGGCGCGCACGAGGCTCAAGGAAGGCGACAACGTCTTCGTTGCGCTGAGCTTTTCGAAGCACCCCGCGCCGCAGACCTACGACGAGGCCGTCGACAAGATGTGGACGACCAGCGAATGCTGGCGGCAATGGATCAACATCGGCAACTTCCCGGATCACCCGTGGCGGTCGTACTTGCAGCGCAGCGCGCTGACACTGAAGGGGCTGATGTATTCGCCGACCGGAGCGCTACTGGCGGCAAGCACCACATCGCTGCCGGAAACCCCTCAGGGCGAACGTAACTGGGACTACCGATACTCCTGGATCCGCGATTCGACGTTCGCGCTGTGGGGTCTGTACACCCTGGGTTTGGACCGCGAGGCCGACGACTTCTTCTCGTTCATCGCCGACGTGTCCGGTGCCAACAACGGTGAACGCCATGAACTTCAGGTGATGTATGGCGTCGGCGGGGAGCGCACCCTGGTCGAGGAGGAGCTGCATCACCTGTCCGGTTACGACAACGCGCGCCCGGTGCGGATCGGCAACGGCGCGTATAACCAGATGCAGCACGACATCTGGGGTTCGATGCTGGATTCGGTGTATGTGCACGCCAGGTCCCGCGAGCAGATTCCGGAGGCGTTGTGGCCGGTACTCAAGCAACAGGTCGAAGAGGCGATCAAGCACTGGCGCGAGCCCGACCGCGGCATCTGGGAGGTGCGCGGCGAGCCGCAGCACTTCACCTCGAGCAAGATCATGTGCTGGGTCGCGCTGGACCGCGGGGCCAAACTTGCCGAGCTGCACGGCTGGACGAGAAACACCCAGGACTGGCGCATGATCGCCGAGGAGATCAAGGCCGACATCCTGGCCAACGGCGTCGACTCGCGCGGCGTGCTCACCCAGCGCTACGGCGACGACGCGCTCGACGCCTCGCTGCTGCTGGCCGTGCTGACTCGCTTCCTGCCGCCCGACGACCCGCGGATCCGTGCCACCGTGCTGGCCATCGCCGACGAGCTGACCGAGGAAGGGCTGGTGCTGCGCTACCGGGTCGAACAGACCGACGACGGCCTTTCCGGCGAGGAGGGCACGTTCACCATCTGCTCGTTCTGGCTGGTGTCGGCGCTGGTCGAGATCGGCGAGATCCACCGGGCCAAGCATCTGTGCGAACGGCTGCTGTCCTTCGCCAGCCCGCTGCACCTCTACGCCGAGGAGATCGAGCCGCGCACCGGACGCCACCTGGGCAACTTCCCGCAGGCGTTCACCCACCTGGCGCTGATCAACGCCGTGGTCCATGTCATCCGCGCCGAAGATGACGCGGACGGGTCCGGGACATTCCAGCCCGCGAATTCTCCGACGTAGCTGCCGGGGCACGAGAAAGTCGGTCTCGTGCTCCACGATGGGAAGATCTACTGCCGCGCCGTCATCACGCCGAACGACTAACGGCAGCCCAGGCCGGGCTTAGATGCCCGCGCAAAGCGACACGAACGGAATGGGCGCGCAGATACCGACCGAGAAGTACGGCGTGATGTCGCCGTTCCAGGCGGCGGTGGCGGTGGCGGTGGCGGTGGCGGTGGCAGCGCGGCTGCTACGCAGGTGTTGGACGGGGGATCAAACACCGTCCCTTGCCCGCATTCGGTTGCGCTACTCACCCCTGGTGACGTCAAGGTCACTAGTGCGAGCGGTGTCAACGCGGCAACGCTGAGGCACGCCAAGCGATGAATGGTGGCGGTCATCGCAGACCCCCTCTGGTCTTCCCCGACCGTGCTACCTCCAAATAATATGACCGGTCGGCGTCAATTTCACCGCGTTCGACGATCTCGCCTGCCGTCGACGACAAGCCGTCCTCGCTCCGCCGAGCGTCGCCGAAATCAACCCACTTTGTAGGTGGCGATCGCCTTCGCGACGGCGTCACCGTCGGGCGTGACGACGTCGACGTCGCAATTGACAAAGGTTTTGCCGCGCCGCAACACCCGGCCCACGCCGATGAGATCGGTGGACCTGGCCGGTGCGAGGAACTGCATCGCCATCGATGTGGTGACACCGCGCAGGGAGCCGGGCACCTCGGCGCCCGCCCAGGCGGCGGCCATCACGGTCACGTCGGCCAGTGCGGCGATCGCCCCGCCGTGCACCATGTCGCCGAGCGTGACGTTGGTTGGATCCCACGGCATCCGCAGCCGCACCTCGTCGCCGTCGAGGACCTCGGCCACGATGCCGAGTTTGGCGACGAACGGGGAAGCGGGGATGAACTGCGCCATGACCTCGGCGCCGGTCTGCGCACCTGCTGGAAGCGACATGCTTTCAGTATCGGCGCCGGATCAATTACTTCCGAGGTAATCCCCACTTCCCCGCGAGCGTTGACATCCCAGGCCGAGGCTGGTTTCATAACAGGTTAAGCGTGTAAATCTGGTTATGTCTACCAACTTAACGAGGAATCGATGACGACGGCGCAAGAGTCGACACAGACCGCCGGGCGCTACGAGCTCAGCCACCTGCGGGCGCTCGAGGCCGAGGCGATCCACATCATTCGGGAGGTGGCCGCCGAGTTCGAGCGGCCGGTGCTGCTGTTCTCAGGCGGCAAGGACTCCATCGTCATGCTTCACCTGGCGCTCAAGGCGTTCCGGCCGGGACGGCTGCCCTTCCCGGTCATGCACGTGGACACCGGCCACAATTTCGAGGAAGTCCTGGAAACCCGCGACGAGCTGGTCGAAGAAGCGGGTGTGCGGCTGATCGTCGCCAAGGTGCAAGACGACATCGACGCGGGCCGTGTCGTCGAGACCATTCCGTCGCGCAACCCGATGCAGACGTTCACGCTGCTGCGCGCCATCCGCGAGAACAAGTTCGACGCCGCGTTCGGTGGCGCCCGCCGTGACGAGGAGAAGGCACGGGCCAAAGAGCGGGTGTTCTCGTTCCGCGACGAGTTCGGTCAATGGGACCCGAAGGCGCAGCGGCCCGAGCTGTGGAACCTGTACAACGGACGCCACCACAAGGGCGAGCACATCAGGGTCTTCCCGTTGTCCAACTGGACCGAGTTCGACATCTGGTCCTACATCGGCGCCGAGAAGATCAAGCTGCCGTCGATCTACTACGCCCACCCCCGCCAGGTGTTCGAGCGTGACGGCATGTTTCTGGCCGTGCACAAGTACCTGCAGCCGCGCAAGGACGAAGAGGTCGTCGAGAAGACCGTGCGGTTCCGCACCGTCGGCGACGTCACCTGCACCGGCTGCGTCGAGTCGCTGGCGGGCACGGTGTCCGAGGTGATCGCCGAGACCGCGGTGTCGCGGCTCACCGAACGCGGCGCGACCCGCGCCGATGACCGAATCTCCGAGGCAGGCATGGAAGACCGCAAGCGGGAGGGTTATTTCTGATGGCAACGCTTCTGCGCCTGGCCACCGCCGGCTCCGTCGACGACGGCAAGTCCACGCTCATCGGCCGTCTGCTGTACGACTCCAAGGCCGTCATGGAAGACCAGCTGGCCTCCGTCGAGCGCACCTCGAAGGAGCGCGGGCACGATTACACCGATCTGGCTCTGGTGACCGACGGCCTGCGCGCCGAGCGGGAACAGGGCATCACGATCGACGTCGCCTACCGCTACTTCGCCACGCCCAAGCGGAAATTCATCATCGCCGATACCCCTGGCCACACCCAGTACACCCGCAACATGGTCACGGGAACCTCGACTGCGCAGCTGGCGATCGTCTTGGTCGACGCGCGCCACGGGCTGCTCGAGCAGTCGCGCAGGCACGCCTTTCTGGCATCGCTGCTGGGCATCCGGCACGTCGTGCTGGCCGTCAACAAGATGGACCTGATCGGCTGGGACCGTGAGCAGTTCGAGAAGATTCGCGACGAGTTCCACGAGTTCGCGGCCCGGCTGGATGTGCAGGATGTGACGACGATTCCGCTGTCGGCACTGCTCGGCGACAACGTGGTGACCAAGTCGGAGAACACCCCGTGGTACGACGGGCCGTCGCTGCTGTCCCACCTCGAAGAGGTCTACATCGCCGGCGACCGGAACCTGACCGACGTCCGATTCCCGGTCCAGTACGTGATCCGGCCGCAGACACACGACCACGCCGACCATCGCAGTTATGCAGGCACTGTTGCCAGCGGTGTCATGCGACCCGGCGATGAGATCGTCGTCCTGCCTACCGGGAAGACCAGCTGCATCACCGCGATCGAAGGCCCGACCGGCCGTGTCCAGGAAGCCTTTCCGCCGATGGCGGTATCGGTCAGCCTCGCCGACGACATCGACATCTCCCGCGGTGACCTGATCGCGCGGCCGAACAACCAGCCACGGGTCGCGCAGGACTTCGACGCCACCGTCTGCTGGATGGCCGACGAATCCTCGCTCGAACCTGGCCGCGACTACATCATCAAGCACACGACGCGCACCACGCGGGTCAAGGTGACCGCGCTCGACTACCGCCTCGACGTCAACACGCTGCACCGCGACAAGACGGCGACCGCGCTCAAACTCAATGAGCTGGGCCGCATCTCGCTGCGCACACAGGTGCCGTTGCTGCTCGACGAGTACAGCCGCAATGCGGCCACCGGCTCGTTCATCCTTATCGATCCGAATACCAACGGCACCGTCGCAGCGGGCATGATTCTGCCGTTCGTCACCGCGCGCACGTCGAGCCCGAACACGGTCCGTCACGAATCGCTGTGCACCGCGGAGGATCGGCTGTCGAAGGGCCGGACCGTGTGGTTCACCGGACTGTCGGGATCTGGCAAGTCGTCGGTGGCGATGCTCGTGGAGCAGAAGCTTCTCGAAAAGGGTTGTCCCGCTTATGTTCTGGACGGCGATAACCTGCGTCACGGCCTGAATGCAGATCTAGGGTTCTCGATGGCCGACCGCGCCGAGAACCAGCGCAGGCTGGCTCATATCGCCGCCATTCTCGCCGACTCCGGCCAGGTCGTGCTCGTGCCCGCGATCAGCCCGCTCGAGGAACACCGTGCCTTGGCGCGCCGGGTTACCACCGAGGCGGGCCTCGACTTCTTCGAGGTGTTCTGCGACACCCCGCTCGAAGACTGCGAGCGCCGTGACCCGAAGGGCTTGTACGCCAAGGCTCGATCGGGCGAGATCACCCACTTCACTGGCATTGACAGCCCGTACCAGCGGCCGAAGAACCCCGACGTGCGGCTTACGCCGGATCGCTCGCCCGACGAGCTCGCGGACTTGGTCATCGAGCTGCTGGAAACCCGTCGGTGAGCGACCATTTGGTGGCCTCCCGCGCCGCGGAACGTGCGGGGGAGTTACTGCTGGCACTGCGTGAAGAGCTTGCCAGCGCGAGTGCGGATGAGCGGAAGGCGGAGGGGGACAAGCGGTCCCACGACTTCCTGATGAGTGTGCTCGCCGACGAGCGGCCCGCCGATGTCGTGCTGTCCGAAGAGGGCGTCGACAACCCGGCCCGTCTCACCGCCGAGCGGGTGTGGATCGTCGACCCGCTGGACGGCACCCGTGAGTTCTCCGAGCTCGGTCGCGACGACTGGGCCGTGCACGTCGCGCTGTGGCAGACCGGCGAACTCGTCGCGGGCGCGGTAGCCCTGCCCGCACAAGGCGTGACACTCGCGACGCCGACGGTTGCGCCACCTCCGCCGGCTCCCGCCGCACCGCGAATCGTCGTGTCGCGGACCAGGCCTCCTGCCATCGCGCTCGAGGTCCGCGACGCGCTGAACGGCACGCTGGTCGAAATGGGATCGGCCGGAGCCAAGGTCGCCGCAGTCGTCCAGGGCCGCGCGGACGTCTACGTGCACGCAGGCGGCCAATACGAATGGGACTCCGCGGCGCCGGTCGCGGTCGCCCGTGCGGCCGGACTGCACACGTCGCGTATCGACGGCTCGCCGCTGGTGTACAACCAGGCCGACGTGTTACTTCCCGACCTGGTGGTCTGCCGACCCGAACTCGCCGACGCCGTGCTGGAGGTTACGTCGGCCAGCTAGGTCCAGAGCCCGCCGACTCACAGGCACGCCCGCATTGGGTTGCTCGTCCCAAATTGTCGAAGGACCGGGGGTATCGTTGCTGGCAAATGGCAGCAACGACAGACTCTCCTGAAGTACAGGGATTCACCGCCAAAGGACGTGCCACCCGCGAGCGTATTCTGCGTTCCGCCGCACAAGTGCTTGTGTCTCAGGGGCTTTCCGGATTCAACCTCGAAAGGGTGCGGCAGGAGGCCTCGGTCAGTGGCTCGCAACTCACCCACTACTTCGCCGACAAGCCGGCGTTGATCCGAGCAGTTCTGAATCGCCAGATTGAGTTGGTATTGGACTTTCACCGCCAGCCGTCGCTGGGCGGCCTGGATACATTCGACGACTACGAGCGTTGGATCGAACTGAACTTGCGTTATCTGCGCAAGTCCGGCTACACCAGGACTCCCACCTATCACACGCTGGTCGGTCAGCTCGCGAAATCCGACGACGCCACCCGTGAGACACTCGCCGACGGCTACTGGCGTTGGGTCGACCTGCTCGAACGGTCGTTACAGCGGATGAAAGACCGTGGCGTGCTGGTGACTTCGGTCGACCCACGCCATTTGGCGTTGGTACTCGTTGGGGGACATCAGGGCGCGGGCACGCTCACCTTCGCCTACCGTCAGGAATGGCCGCTGGCCGACGCATCCCGATTCGTGGTCAATTACCTTCGGGGCTTCGCCGCCGATCCCGCCGAACGGATAGCCCGCAAGCCGCGCCGACCCCATGATCGGCGAACTCGTGATGCCGGTACCGCCTTGGCAGTGACTGGGCCGCGTTTCACCCCCAAGGGGCTGGCGACGCGGGCGCGCATCGTCGGACACGCCGCCGAGCTGGTGTTCGAGCGGGGGGTCAGCGGCACCAGCCTCGAAGATGTACGTACCGCTGTGAAGGTAAGCGGATCACAGCTCTCGCATTATTTCGCCGACAAGCGTGACCTCACTCGCCAAGTCATCGCTTTGCGTACCAACGACGTGATCGACTTTCACACGAATCCGCAACTCGGTCACCTCGACAGCCTGCAGGCGCTACAGGCGTGGGCGGAAGCCTGTATCGCCGAGGTCCCGGCGGTGTACCTGCGTGGTGGTTGCGTCTACGGTTCACTCGCCGGTGAGCTCCTCGAAGCCGACGAAGGCGTCCTCGATGACCTGGCCGCCGGATACGACCGATGGCTGCAGCTGTTTCGAGACGGACTGATGGCGATGCGCCGTCGCGGCGAGCTCGCCGAAGATGCCGACCCGCGCCACCTCGCCGTCGCATTGGTCGCTGCGCATCAGGGTGGAACCATGCTTGCCCACGCGACTGGGACCGGAGAACCGTTGCTTGCCCTGGTCAACGCGGCTGTCGACTACGTCGCCTCGTTTGGCCCGACGCGCACCACGCAGACCTCCCGGTCGGCGTCTCGGGCAAAGAACAAGCGGTAACCTACCCCGTTTTGGATAGTCGGCCGCCCGAGATTCACAGCATCCCTTCAGCGTCAATCTCTGGACAGGTCTGGGTCATATGACCCAGAATATTGGGTCAAGCCGCCCAATAGCCTTTGATGCGCGACGCATGGGTGGTGCAGGAACGCGGCCACCGCAGGCAACGCGGTATCGGCGTAGGCGCTGCCACATTTCGCGGCCGCTGTCGGGCGTTCTACGAAGGGACTCAAAACCATGACCACGCCATCCGCTGCGCAGACACCAGGCGCGTCCGGCCACCGCGATGCCTACGACGTGATCGTTCTGGGGGGTGGCCCCGTCGGACAAACGGTCGCGGCGCGAACCCGGGCCGCTGGGCTGTCGGTGGCCCTCGTCGAACGTGAGCTTGGTCGGCGGTGAATGTTCGTATTGGGGTTGCGTGCCAAGCAAAGCGATGCTGCGCCCCGTTCTCGCGATCGCCGATGCGCGCCGCATCGACGGCGCGCGCGAAGCGATCGGCCATCCCATCGCCACAGCCGGGGTGTTCGGTCGGCGCGATCGCTATGTGACCAACTGGAACGATGGTGGTCAGGCCGACACGGTCGCCGCGATGGGTGTCGATGTCATCCGCGGTCATGCCCGCCTCGCAGGCCCGCGAGAAATTGCGATCGCCACCGCCGACAATCACCTTCGTACGATCAAGGCCCAGCACGCAGTCGCCATCTGTACCGGCAGCACGGCCGCCGTCCCCGATATCCCCGGCGTCGCCGAGGCGAAGCCGTGGACGAACCGTCGAGCCACGGACAGCAGTGCGGTGCCAACGCGATTGGCCGTCGTCGGTGGCGGTGGTGTCGGCGTTGAGATGGCCACCGCGTGGCAGGGTCTGGGTTCGCAGGTGACCTTGCTGGTACGCGCCGACCGCCTGCTGCCGAAGATGGAACCGTTCGTCGGCGAGTTCGTCGCTCGCGGCCTTTCTGAGTTCGGGGTCGATGTGCGCACCGGTGTCACCGTCACTCAACTGAAACGTCGCCAACACGGCGATCCGGTCAACGTCACCGTCGACAACGGTGAGGACATCACCGTCGATGAAATCCTCTTCGCCACCGGCAGGACCCCCAACACCACCGATATCGGACTGGAGACGGTCGGATTGACTCCAGGTTCCTGGCTCGACGTCGACGACTCCTGCGTTGTCCGCGGCGTCGATGGCGGATGGCTCTACGCCCTCGGCGACGCGAACCACCGCGCACTTCTCACGCACCAGGGCAAGTACCAAGCCAGGATCGCCGGCAGTGCTATCGGTGCACGCGCAGAGGGACGCGCGCTCGACACCGCACCGTGGGGAGCCCACGCCGCGACGGCAGACACCAATGCGATACCACAGGCCTTCTTCACCGACCCCGAGGCCGGATCGGTCGGCCTGACCACCGAGGCGGCCAGGCAGATGGGTCACCGGATCAAGACCGTTGACGTCAACATCGGCGAATCCGTACCGGGGGCGAACTTCTTCGCAGACGGCTACACCGGGCAGGCTCGCCTCGTCATCGATCTCGACAGGGGCATCGTGATGGGTGCGTCGTTCGTCGGGCCTGGCGTGGCCGAAATGCTGCACTCGGCGACAATCGCGGTCGCGGGCCAGGTGCCCATCGATCGGCTTTGGCATGCCGTGCCCTGCTTTCCGACCATCAGCGAAATATGGCTGAAACTGCTCGAAGCCCACCGTGACGCCCCGGACGCGGTGGCCTGACCATCCTCTGAAGAAGCCTGTGTGCTTGGCTGCAAGTTGTCTCTGAAAACGACAAATCAACAGTGAGCGGTCACAGCCGCTACCTAGTATGGGTTGAGCATCCCAGAAATGAGTGGTTTAATTCGAGATGCCCGCGATGAATTGCGCGCAGCAGGCTTGCGCTGTGAACCACACCGTCCACGGACAGGATCTACATCATGAGTTCGAGCTTGCTTACTCGCCGCCTCGTCGCCGCCGCTGGAGGTGGGGCCCTGATCGCACTGGGCGTTCTCACCGCAGGATGCGGCCACAACGCTGAGAACGCGCCGTCGTCGACAACCACCACCACCACGACTACGACGACCACGACGCCGCCATCGAGCGCAGCACCTCCGTCGCCGACGGAGACGGAGAAGAACCTCAATCCCACCGGCGGCAACCTCTTCACGCCCCAGATCGTGGCTCCGCCCGCGCCCACCGAACCGCCCGGCGTCCACCGCAACAACTGACACCTCTTACACGGCTGCTCAACATGAATGGGATACGAACTGTGACTACTGGCCGAATCAATCGTCGTAGGACAGCGCTCGCCGGCTTCGCCGCACTGATAGCGATAGGTGGGTTGGCGGCGTGCGGTAACACCGGTCAGCAAGCGCCGTCCTCGACTACGACTACGACCACGACCACGACGACACCGTCGTCGAGCGCTGCGCCGTCGCCGACGGAGAAGGATGTCAGCCCAACCGGAGGCAATCTGTTCACGCCGGGAGTCACGGCTCCTGCTGCGCCGAATGTCCCTGGGGGGCAGCATCCCGGCATCAACGGCAACCCGTAGTGATCGGCACGGCTTGGTGAGTCACCGGTTCCGTTGGTGATCGCCGCCCCAACCCTGCCCTGACGGCATACGCTCGGCGGCGTGTCAGAACCCCAGACCCTGCGCGCCTTGGCCGATCTGCCTCAGTCACCGGTCGGCCTGGCCGAGTCGACGCTCATCATGATCGACTGCCAGAACACCTACACCCGCGGCGTGATGGAGCTCGACGGCGTGCGGGAGGCCCTCGACGAGGCGGCTGCCCTCCTCGACCGGGCCCGGACCGCGGGCATCCCGATCATCCACATCCAGCACTCCGACGGCCCCGGATCGCTGTACGACATCGAGGGGGAGAGCGGCGCGATCGTGGCGCGCGTTGCCCCGCGCGAAGGCGAGCCGGTTGTCGTCAAGCAATACCCCAACTCGTTCGTGCAGACCGACCTGGATGAGCGACTCAAAGCTGCGAACGCGTCAAACCTCGTCCTCGCCGGTTTCATGACACACATGTGCGTGAGCTCGACCGCGCGCGGCGCCTTCAACCTCGGTTACGCGCCGACGGTGGTGGCCGCCGCGACCGCGACCCGCGCGCTGCCCGGCGTTGATGGCGAGTCGGTGCCCGCGGCGGTGATCCACTCCGCGAGCCTGGCCGCCATCGCCGACCTGTTCGCCGTGGTTGTGCCCGACGGCTCTGGCATCCCGGACTGAGCCGGGACGGCGATCAAGATGGCACAGCCCTCGACGCAAGTCAGCCGGCTCAGTGAATTACAGAGTCCGTCACGCGGCCGGCTCGACGAACTTCTGGACAGCACGCCGCTGGCGACGGTGGCGCTGGTCCGCGACGGCCATCCGGTGATCTTCCCGACCGGCTTCGCCAGGGTCGACGACGAATTGGTCATCCACGGATCGACGGGCTCACCATGGATGCGCGCGCTCGCAGCCGGTGCCTCCTCCGCCGTCTCGGTTACCGGCTTGGACGGAGTCATGGTGGCGCGCAGCGGATTCGAGTCGTCGTTTCGCTACCGCAGTGCGGTCGTCTTCGGCGTCTTCGAGGTAGTGCCGGACGCCGACAAGATCCGATATCTCGAGCGGCTGACCGATACGTTCATCCCCGGCCGGACCGCCGAGCTGCGCGCCAGCACACGCAAGGAGCTAGCGGCGACGCTGCCGCTGCGGCTGCCGATCGGCGAGGACAACTGGTCGCTGAAGATCAGCGGTGGCTGGCCCGAGGACCCGGACGAGGACATCGCCGGCGACGCATGGGCGGGTGTCGTGCCGATGTCGGTCACCTACGGCGCACCGCTGCCCGCCCCCGATCTGCGGCCCGGGATCCCGGTGCCCGAGTCGGTGCGGACGATGTCCGGCGCGCCGTCGTCAGTCCAGTAGCGCGGTGCGGCGGTAGAGATCGACGCGCCGATCGCCGTGCACGTCGTTATTGGAGTTGATCCGCTTCACGCGCGACTCGGTGAGGTCTAGGTCGGCGGTGATGATGCCCGGCCTGCCGAACTCGGCCATCGCGACCGGGTAGCCGTCGGCGTCGATGATGACACTGCCGCCGATCCAGTCTTGATCGCGCTCCACACCAACGCGGTCGCACACCGCGATTGGCATCCGGTTCATCCCCGCACCCGCCAGCGCCCGGACCATCTCCGTCGGTCGCTCGCCTTCCGGCCGGGGCAGCAGCGGCCAGTTCACCGGCGCGCACAACAGATCGGCACCGGCCAGTGCGACGGCGCGGACCCACTCGGGAAACTCGATGTCGTAGCAGATCATCACGCCGATGCGGCCGTGGGCGGTGTCCACCACGAGCGGAAGGTCGTCGCCCCGGTCGAATACGGCGTTCTCGCTGTCCCAGAGGTGTGCTTTTCGGTAGACGCCGCGCAGACCGGTCGGGTCGACGACGGCCGCGCTGTTGTAGATCGCGTCGCCCGCCGCCTCGGCGAAGCCGGCGACGACGGTGAGCCCGAACGACTCCGCGAAGTTGGCCCACTCGGTGATGGCCGGGCCATCACGCGTCTCGGCCAGCGAGGCCAGTTCGGCGCGGTCGGCGAAGACATAGCCCGACGACGCCAGCTCGGGCAGCACCACGATCTGCGCGCCTTTCGCCACGATCGCCTGAAGCCCGGCTTTCATAGTGTTGCGGTTTTCTGCGGTATCGCCGACGGTCAGCACGAGCTGGGCACAGGCGACGCGAGTGGTCATATGTCGATGGTGAGGCACGCGTGCCGGGTTCGCACCCATGTCGATGGCAGAATTCCCAGCATGCGGATGTCGGCCAAGGCGGAGTACGGCGTCAGGGCCATGATCCAACTGGCCGCGGCCGACGAGGGCGCGGTGGTCAAGACCGATGACCTGGCGAAGGCGCAGGGCATTCCGCCGCAGTTTCTGGTCGACATCCTGTCCGAGCTGCGCACCGACCGGCTGGTGCGCAGCCGCCGCGGCCGTGAGGGCGGCTACGAGCTGGCCCGGCCTGCCGCCGACATCAGCATCGCCGACGTGCTGCGGTCTATCGACGGGCCGTTGGCCAGTGTCCGCGACATCGGGCTCGGCGACCTGCCGTACTCCGGGCCGACGGCCGCGCTGACAGACGTCTGGCGCGCGCTGCGGGCGAGCATGCGCTCGGTGCTGGAGGAGACCAGCCTGGCCGACGTGGCGTCAGGGTCGCTACCCAGCCACGTGGCGGAGATGGCCGTGGATTACCGCGCGCAAGAGGAGAACCGCGGGCACTCCTAGCGAGTGCGCCGCCCGCCACTACGACTCCGATCATTTCGAGATCTACCATCCGCCGCTGGTCCAGCAGGCGCTCGCCGACCAAATCGCTTTTCTGCGAGAGCATCTCGATGTCTGTGCGTGATCTTCTGCAGGAGAACGACCAGAGATTCCTGGATCTCGCGCAGGGCTTCAGCACCGACGACTGGTCGCGCCCCAGCCTGTGTGAGCGCTGGACCAACCACGAGGTACTCGCCCATCTGGTGGTCGGGCTGAGCGCGTCGTCCGGCCCGGTGGTCGGCGCGATGGTGCGTCATCGTGGCTCGTTCGACGACGCGACCGTCGAACTGGCGCGGGTGCTGGGCGCCGTGCTCGAGCCGAGTGAACTGCTCGACGCCTTTGAGCGGCTGAGCCGCGAACCCAGGGGACTCGGCCGCTACTTTCCGTCGCGCATGCATCTCGGTGACCACGTCACTCATGAACTCGACATGGTGTTCGCGCTCGACCGGGAGCCGGAGATTTCGGCAGATGTCCTGATCGCCGTGCTGAATACCCAAGTGGCCGTACCGAATCCATTCGTTCCCGCATTCAGGAACTCCAGGGGCCTGCGGCTTTGTGCGACCGACGCCGGGTGGCACCACGGAGAGCGGGTCCGGTTGTCCAGGGTCGCGCCGCTGAGCTCGTCTCGGTGCTCGGGAACCGACCGAAGGTCCTTGCACGGCTCGATGGCGACGGAGTCGCTGTACTCGAGTCGCGGCTCAGCTACCCGACCCGTACGGCCGGGTGATGATCTCCATGTAGTGGCCTGCGGGGTCCTGGAAGTAGACGCCGCGGCCGCCGTCGTTGTGGTTGATCTCGCCCGGCCGGCTGCCACGCGGATCGGCCCAGTGGTCAAGGCCCCGATCGCGGATCTTGCCGTAGATCGAATCGAACTCGTCCTCGGACACCAGGAACGCGTAGTGCTGCGGACGGATCTCCTGGCCGTCGGGTACCTCGGCATAGTCCAGGCTGACGTCGTTGGCGACGGTCACCGTCAGAAAATGCCCGAACGGCGCCGGGCTGGGCAGGTCGAACAACTCGGCCAGCCATGTTGCCGACTCCTGCTTGTCCTTCGCGGAGACGATGGTGTGGTTGAACTTGATGCTCATGTATTGCCAGTCAACCACTTTCGCTTGAAACGTGACAAAGGTGCAGGATGAGGGCATGGCGGACGTCAAGGTGCTCACCGGAGAGCGGGTCACACTGCGTGCGCCTCGGCTCGAGGACGCCGACGAGCTGTTCGCCTCCGTCGCGTCCGATCCCGAGGTCACTCGCTACATGTCGTGGACGCCGCATCCAAACGTCGACGAGACCCGGCGGGTGATTACCGAACTGTTCAATGTCGGCCGTGAACGGAGCTGGCTTATCCAACTGCGCGAAGGCGGCGAGATCGTCGGCACATGCGGCTTCCGGCCGGTGCAGGCCCACAGCATGGACTTCGGCTACTGCCTGGGCCGCCGATGGTGGGGCCGGCGTCTCATGGCGGAGGTGGTAGAGCTTCTGCTCGCCGAGATGGAAAGCGACCCGAAGCTATACCGGGTCTCTGCCATCTGCCACGTCGACAACGCGCGGTCGGCGCGTGTGCTGGAACGGGCCGGCCTCTCGTTCGAGGGCAGGCTGGTCCGGCACACCGTCTTCCCGAACATCAGCACCGAGCCGCAGGACGTCCTGCTGTGGGCCAAGGCGGTGAGGTGACTACGCCGACTGTCCAGACTCCCGTGGTACGAATGAGCCGTCGACCCGATGGGAGGCGATGATGCCGAACGCTTTTGATCTGGGCGGCCTGGCGGTTCCGGTGATCGTGGCACCGATGGCAGGCGGTCCGTCGACGCCTGAGCTCGCCGCCGCCGGTACGAATGCGGGCGGACTGGGATTCGTCGCGGCCGGCTACCTGACCGCCGACGCATTCGCCGACCGCCTCATCGCCGCGCGGAAGCTGACCACGGGCCCGCTCGGCGCCAACCTGTTCGCGCCGCAACCCAGCGCCGCAACACCGGATGCGATCGACAAGTACTCCGTTGCACTGGCGCCGGAAGCGAAGCGCTACGGCGCCGACCTCGGCGATCCCGTCTACACCGACGACGCGTGGCCCGCCAAGGTGGATGTGCTGCTCGACGTGCGGCCCGAGGTGGCGTCGTTCACGTTCGGCTTGCCGAGCGCGGTCGAATGCAAGCGGCTCCGCGACGCGGGTATCACCACCGTCGGCACCGTGACGTCGGTGTACGAAGCCGACGCCGCGGTCGACTGCGGTGTGGACGTCATCGCTGTGCAGGGGCCGTCGGCGGGTGGGCATCGCGGCACCTTCGACCCCGTCGCCGAGCCGAACCCGCAACCGCTGGACGAATTGCTCGCCGCTGTCGTCGCCCGGGTTGGCGTGCCGGTCATCGCGGCCGGCGGCCTGGTGACCGCCGACGACGTCGACCGGGTGATCCAGGCCGGAGCGGTCGCCGCTCAACTCGGAACCGCCTTCCTGCTCGCCGACGAGGCGGGTAGCAGCCCGGTCCATCGGGCGGCGCTACAGGCTCCGGAGTTCGCCGAAACCGTTGTGACGAAGTCTTTTTCCGGGCGGTACGCGCGCGGGCTGCGGAACCGCTTCATCGACGAGCACGAGGCGCAGGCGCCGTTCGGATACCCCGAGGTCCACTATCTGACCGGGCCGGTGCGGGCCGCGTCGGTGCGCGCAGGTGACCCGCACGGCACCAATGTGTGGGCCGGCACCGGCTTCAAGTCGATCAGGTCGGCATCGGTCGCCGACATCATCAGGGACCTGGCCTAGCGATTTCCCTACTTGGGTGCGATGAGCTCGAGCGCGATGTTGTCCGGGTCGCGGAATTCCAGGATGTACATCACGCCGATGTCCTTGATGGGCTCGTGGGCGACGCCGAGTGAGTCGAGATGCGTTGCCGCATCGTCGAGTTCGGATTTG
The DNA here is from genome assembly GCA_963817825.1 of uncultured Actinomycetota bacterium. Lineage (GTDB taxonomy): Bacteria > Actinomycetota > Actinomycetes > Mycobacteriales > Mycobacteriaceae > Mycobacterium. Next base: position 24,681 of record CAWFQG010000016.1, read on the forward strand.
CTGCCGAGCCGGAACGCGAGGTGGTCCAGACCCGTGCGGTCCTCGTCGAACCTGTCGGTGGCGACCGGGCGCAGCGCCACCCGTAAGTCGCCGACGTTGTAGATGACGCCGTCGAACAGAAACGCCAGCCGTTCACGCGTCGCTTCATCCGCGTCGTCGGGCACCTCGAGGTTGATCGGCCAGCCGAAGACGCTCTCGTAGAACTTCCGCGATCGCTCGATCTCGGTGACGGTGAGCCGGATGTGCGCGACGGAGGTGTTGTTGATCGACATGGCTTCATGCTGCCAGCGGTCCGGGAACACCGGCGTGCCAGAATCGCCGTCGTGCGGATAGGGATGACGATGCCGGTGATGGAACCGGACCTCGATGCGGCCACGCTGAAGGCATGGGCCACCGCCATCGACGACGGACCGTTCTCGTCGCTGTGCTGGGGGGAGCGGGTCGCATTCGACAATCCCGAGGCCATGACGCTGCTCGGCGCGCTGGCGGCGTGGACCGATCGGGTGCGGCTGGTGACCACCGTGGTGGTGCCGCAGCTGCACGACCCCGTGCTGCTGGCGAAGTCGCTGGCCACCGGCGACATGCTCAGCGGCGGCCGGCTGACCGTCGGGCTCGGTGTTGGCGGGCGCCACGAGGACTACCGGGCGGTGGGTGCCGACCCCGCGACCCAGACAATGCGTGGAATGGCCGAGCAGGTTGCGGTGATGAAGCGGGTGTGGGCCGGCGAGAAGGTCACCGAGTCCGTGGTCCCCGTCGGACCTGCCCCGCTACAGGAGGGCGGCCCGCAGTTGCTGGTCGGCACCATGGGGCCCAAGACGGTGCGCAGCGCGGCCGCATGGGCGGACGGCCTGGCAGGCACAACGCTGGACCTCGACCTGGTCAAGCAGAACGAGCTGTACGACGTCGCGCGCGAGGCGTGGGCACAGGCCGACAAGCCCAAACCCCTTCTCGCCACATCGTTCTGGTTCGCGCTGGGCGACGGCGATGCAGCCCGTGCCCAGGTCCATCGGCACCTGCGCCACTACATGAACTGGATTCCGGCCGAATATGTCGATGCCATCGCACCGAGCACCGGCTGGGCGGGCAACGAGGACGAATTCGTCAGCGTATTGCGGAAGTTCGACGACATCGGCACCGACGAGATCCATCTCATCCCGACTAGTTCGGACGTCGGCCAGCTTCGCGCAATCGCGGATATCGTCTCAACAATTCAGCGACCGTGACGCTGAGCGCCACGGTCGCTGAAGGTGAGCTTGCTACGCGGCCACCCGGACCGCGACTGCGGGCAGCCGCAAGGAGCGGCGGCGCCGCCAGTTGTCGTACACGTCGAACAGGGTGACCCCGACCGGGATCGCCAGCGGGGACAGGGTCATCAGGAACAGGATGATCGGGAACAACATGGCTTCACTCACCTTCTCCGCGGGGCGGAATCGTCCAATTTTGTTGGGGTTGGAATCCGTCGCTGAATTCGTGGCATGAATCTACGATCGAAAACCCCAGCTCAGCGATGTCGCGGGGCGACCATCTTTGGACAGTGTGTTGTCGCCGGGAAACAAAAAGGCGAAGGGTGACTATCTGCTACCTGGGCGTAGTTTGCGTGCCGACCCAAGTGTGCTGCAGCGCTCCGATACCGATCGCTGGTCCGGCGCATGCGAATCGGATCTGTCGCCTAGTCGGGGGGTTTGGGTAGGCGCAGCATGGTTTGGATCGCGATGTAGAGTTCGACAGCGCCCGACGGGTTGTCGACGGATCTTCCGGTGAGCTGTTCGATGCGGCTCAGCCTGTGGCGCACGGTGTTGCGATGACAGAAGAGCCGCTTGGCCGCTTCAGCTATCGATCCCGCGATGAAATAGGTTTCCAGGGTTTCTAACAACAAGTCACGCTCTTCAGCGACAGTGTTGAGCAGCGAGCCCAGGACGTTGTTCATGACCCGATAGGACGTCGTCGGAGCGCTGGCGATCAATGTCGGCACCGGGGCGTCGTCGAATATGCACAGTTGCCGGTCACCCGGTGCCATGCTGGCCATCGCGATTCGGGCCAGATGCATTGCCTGCGCTGTCTTCTCCAGGCCCTCGTAGACCGGGCTTACCCCGACCCGGGTCGTCACGACCGGCCGCACCATGTCAACCATGGCTCGCAGGGTTTTGGCCGTTCGCAGAGACACGATGCCGACGTGGAGATCGGGCAGCAACCGCCACGCCGACCCGATCCCGCGATCGCGCAGCCGGCTTTCGATATTCGGCAGCGCGTGCCGGGCAAGTGTTGGCGGTTCGGCCGCCACCACCACGAACAAACCCTGATAGGGCAGCGCCAACAGGTCCGCGGCCTCCCACACCGTGGCCGTGTCGGCGACACTGCCGGACACCAGCGCCTCAACGAGAGCCGACCGCTCCTGGTCCTGTCTGAGGATCTGCTCGGTCATCGCATCGCGATATGACGTGGCCATCTCTGTGGTGAACATCTCGTTGAGCGTCCACACATCCGACGCGATTCGCACCAGCTCGGTTGCCGACGCCAAACCCGACCGCTCGGCCTCGGTCACCACGCAATCCCACATGTAGGCGAAACCGGTCCGATACGCGCTGAGCACCATGGCCAACGGCGCGCCCTGCGCGGCACGGAGGCGACCCGTTCGGCGCGGCGCCGACAGATCGTAGGGACCGGCATCGGCCAGGCTACGAAACCCGAATTCCAGGTTCTGCCGGCACGATTTATTCAGGTCATCGCGCGGAACCGGCTCCTCCTGCTGATAAGCCTCCACCTGTTGGCAAATCCGCTCGGTCAGTTCATCCGCGAACTGCGTCAGCCGCTCTAACAACGCCGACGCCAGAGCGTCCACATTCGGGTTCGACGGTCGGCCCGACAACCCATACATATGTCGAGCATAGGTACACCACATGCACAACTCGTTGTGCGCGTGCACAATTCACAACCGAGCAAACTGTGCTAAGAACCATCGACCCGCAGCGCCGTCCGTCGCAGGATAAAGGCGTGCGACTGGTGCGGGGTTGGCCGCCCTTGGGTGTTGTCGGCCGACGGACTGGCGGATTTCCAACGGTTAACGACTCCAAGCATGCCCGCGAAAGAAGGACACCATGACCGCCACCGGCTCCGCAACGTCGTCAGCCCGGCCCGTCTACATCGATATCGGGAAGGCGCTGGGCACCGACTACTTCCTGCTAAAAGACGAGCTCAGCACCGCGGAGCAGCGCTACCTGGAGCAGACCCGTGGATTCGTCCACGAGGAAGTGTTGCCGGTGATCAACGACTACTGGCAACGAGCGGAGGTGCCCGTCGACCTGTGCCGGCGGTTGGGGGAGCTCGGACTGGTTGGCGACGGGCTCGAGGGTTATGGCTGCCCGCCGATGAGCTCGACAGCGGCGGGCTTGATCACCATGGAGCTCAACCGCGGCGACGGCAGCGTGGGCACCTTCCTCGGCGTGCACGCCGGGTTGGCCATGCGCTCGATCCACATGCACGGCTCCGAAGAGCAGAAGCAGCGCTGGCTCCCGGCCATGGCGCGCTGTGAAAAGCTCGGCGCGTTCGCCTTGACCGAACCGCGCCACGGCTCGGATTCCGTATCGCTGGAGACCGAGGCGCGCCTCGACGGCGACGAGTATGTGATCAACGGCGCCAAACGCTGGATCGGCAACGGCACGCTGGCCGACGTAGTGGTGCTGTGGGCACGTGACGCCGAGGATATGCAGGTCAAGGGCTTCCTCATCGAGAAGGGCACACCCGGATACGATGCCCGCGCGATCGAGGGCAAAGGCTCGCTGCGCGCCCTGTGGCAGGCCGACATCGACCTCACCGATGTGCGCGTCCCCGTGGAGAACCGCCTTCCTGGGGCGAACAGCTTCCCCGACACCGCCAAGGTGCTCAAGGCGACCCGAGCCTCCTGCGCGTGGTCGGCACTGGGCCACGCCGTCGCTGGCTATGACGCCGCGCTCAATTACACCGCGCAGCGCACCCAGTTCGGCAAGCCGTTGGCACGGTTCCAGATCGTGCAGGAGAAACTGGTCCGGATGCTCACGGAGATCACCGCGATGCAGTTGTACTGCCAGCGCATCGGACAGCTCGATGACACCAAGGAGCTCTCCGACACGATCGCGGCGCTGGGCAAGCTGAACAACACCGTCAAGGCCCGTGAGGTGCTCGCCGAAGCGCGCAATCTGTTGGGCGGCAACGGAATCCTGCTCGAAAACCACGTCATACGGCACATGGCAGACATCGAAGCCATCTACACGTTCGAGGGCACCGAAACGATCCAAACTCTGCTCGTCGGCCGCGACATCACCGGGTTGAGCGCCTTCACCTGAGAGGCCGGCAGTCGCGGATAGCCGTTGCTCGACGCCAACCAGGAGCGACCACATGGAGTTTCCAACCGAATTTGTGTCAGGCATGGCGCCACGGGACAAGATCGTTACCGCCGCCGAGGCCGTCGCGCTGATCCGTGACGGAGACACCGTCGTGGTGGAGGGCTTCGCCGGGCAATGTTTCGCCGAAGAACTCACCCTGGCACTGGAGGCGCGATTCCTGCAGACCGGCACCCCGCGGGATCTCACGTTGGCGTTCACCGTGGCACAGGGAAACCGGGAGGGGCGTGGCTCGGACCGGTTGTGCTACGAGGGCTTGCTCAAGCGCGCTATCGGGGGGCACTGGGGGATGTCGGGTGAGCTCGGCAAGATGGCCGTGGAGAACAAGATCGAGGCCTACAACTTACCCCAGGGGGTCATCGCGCAGCTGTTTCGCGACACCGCCGCGGGAAAGCCTGGGCTGCTGACGCGGGTTGGCCTCGACACGTTTGTCGATCCTCGCAACGGCGGCGGCAAGATCAACGAACGGACCACCGACGACCGGGTCGAGTTGATGACGATCGACGGTCGAGAGTACCTGTTCTACAAGGCATTCGAGCGGCTCGACGTCGCCTTTCTTCGGGGCACCACCGCCGACCCGAACGGCAACATCACCATGGAACGCGAGGCGCTCTTTCTGGAGTCACTGCCCGTCGCCACCGCGGTGCACAACGCCGGCGGATTGGTGATCGTGCAGGTGGAGCGGATCGCCGAGGCAGGATCGCTTCATCCCAAGGACGTGAAGATCCCGGGTGTGCTCGTCGACTGTGTGGTCGTGTCGACACCCGAACACCACCCGCAGACCTGGGGGACGCAGTACTCGCCGGCCTTGAGCGGCGAGCTGCGCGTCCCGCTGTCGTCGGTACCGTCGCTGGAGCTGTCGGTACGCAAGGTGATCGCCCGGCGCGCGGCGATGGAACTGCGCCCCAACGCAGTGGTCAATCTCGGCATCGGCATCCCCGAAGGCATTGCCAGTGTGGCGGCCGAGGAGCGCGTCCTCAGCTACATCGTCCTGACCGCCGAACCCGGGGTAATCGGGGGAATGCCCACCGGCGGAAAGGATTTCGGATCCGCGATCAACGGCGACGCGATCCTCGAACAGCCCGCCCAGTTCGACTTCTACGACGGCGGCGGGCTGGACGCGGCGTTTTTGGGAATGGCGCAGGCCGACGCGCAAGGCAACGTCAACGTCAGCAGGTTCGGGCCAAGGCTCGCGGGATCGGGTGGGTTCATCAACATCAGCCAAAACGCGAAAAAGGTGGCTTTCCTCGGCACCTTCCTGGCGCCGTGCCGAACCCAGGTTGTCGACGGGCGAATTGCCGTCAGCGACGACGGGGTTGCCGCGCCGAAATTTCTCGCCGACGTTGAGCAACGCACTTTTAGCGGTCAGTACGCGGCCGCCGCAGGACAACCGGTGCTCTACGTGACCGAACGTTGCGTGTTCCGGCTCACCCCCGACGGCCTGGAACTGATCGAGATCGCCCCCGGTATCGACCTGGAAAAGGACGTCTTGGCCCATGTCGGATTCACCCCAATCATCGCTGGGGAGCCGAAACTGATGGACGAGAGGCTCTTTCGCGACGAGCCCATGGGGCTCAAGGACGATCTGCTGACCGTTCCCCTGGACGCGCGGTTTTCCTACGACGCCGAGCGCAACATCTTCTTCATCAATATGGAAGGCGTGTCTGTCTACACCGCAGCAGAAGCCGAGGCCATAGTCGCCGAGATCGAGAAGAGGTTGACCACGGTCGGCAAGAAGATTCCCGTAGTGGTCAACTACGACAACTTCTACCTGGCCCCTGACCTCGCCGACACGTACACGTCCGCAGTGCGCAGCCTTGCGGAACGTTACTACGACAGCGTCACCCGCTACACCACCAGCTCATTTATGCGCCTCAAACTCAGCGGCCATCTCACCGCGCGCGGACTGGCCCCATACATCTACGAAAGCCGCCAGGAGGCACTTGACTGGCTGTCGAGCACCGGCAAGGGCTCTAACCCAAAGAGATGAGGAGCAAGTCGTGAGTGTGTACCGGGTTACCGAGGTCATCGGCGTGAGTGACGAATCCTGGGAAGCGGCTGCGCGCAGCGCAGTCGAGACAGCCGCGGGAACCGTGCGGGAGCTACGGATAGCCGAGGTGGTCCGCCAAGATGTCACGATCGAGAACGGTCGGATCACCGGATACCGGGTCCGCCTGGCTCTGTCGTTCAAGTACGACGCGACCGGCAACTAGTCCCCGGCCGTCCGGCCAGGAGGCTTGCATGGGTGAATGTGTGAAAGTGCGGGTGACCGACGGCCTGGCGACAATCCGACTGGACCGGCCGCCGATGAACGCGATCAGCGTGCAGGTGCAGGCTGAACTTCGCGACGCCGCCGCTGTGGTCACCTCGACACCCGAGATCCGCGCGGTGGTTATCTATGGCGGCGAGAAGGTCTTCGCCGCGGGCGCCGACGTCAAAGAGATGGCCGACAAGCACTACCCGGAAATGGCTCTGGTCAGCCAGGCGATGCACACCTCGTTCACCGCGGTTGCCACCATCCCGAAGCCGGTTGTTGCGGCGGTCACCGGCTATGCACTCGGTGGCGGGCTAGAACTGGCGCTGTGCGCGGACTTTCGGGTGTGCGGCGAGAGTACCAAGTTCGGGCAGCCCGAGATTCTGCTCGGGATCATTCCCGGTGCCGGCGGCACACAACGGCTGCCCCGGCTGATCGGCCCTGCCCGCGCCAAGGACCTGGTTTACACCGGGCGGTTCGTCAACGCCGGCGAGGCGCTGCGAATCGGACTGGTCGACCAGGTGGTGCCCGACGGCGACGTCTACGACGCCGCGACTCGGCTGGCTGCTCAGTTTCGGGCCGGTCCCGCGCAGGCGCTGCGCGCCGCCAAGCAGGCGATTGACACCGGTCTCGGCCTGGATCTCCATGCCGGTCTCGAGGTGGAACGGCTGCATTTCTCGGCATTGTTCGGAACCGAGGACCAGAAGCGAGGAATGAGCAGCTTTGTGGAAAACGGCCCGGG
>CAWFQG010000017.1:0-594300 GCA_963817825.1 uncultured Actinomycetota bacterium
GGCGAGCATCGGCGACCCTGTCATCTATTCGCCGCCAGGCTCCTCGCCGAGGTACACCGACTCGAGCACCAGGTCGGGGATGACCGTTCCGTACTCGCCGTGAGTCTTGTGCTCGACGGTCTGCCAGGTGCGGCCTTGGTGCTTGCGCATGTAGGCACGGTATTTCGGCGCTCCGGGAATCTTGACATTGTCGGCGACGACGATCATCCCCTTGCGCAGCCACCCACGCGACAGGACGCTCTGCAGATCACTCAGGTAGGCGTTCTTGTCGTGATCGAGGAAGACGAAGTCGACGCAACCGGCACTGAAACCGTGCTCGGCTGCCAGGGCGTCGAGCGTCCTCCCGCCGTCACCGATGGCGCCCACCACGCAGGTGATCCGGTCCGCCACGCCCGCATGCTCCCAGATCCGCCTGGCGTTGACGGCGTTGGCCGCCGCCATTTCGACCGAGTACACGTGGGCGGTCGGCGCGGCCGCGGCGATGCGCAATGCGCCGTAACCGCAGTAGGTTCCCAACTCCAGCGCCAGTTTCGGGTTCGCGCGCCGCACCGCGGCGTCGAGTAGCTTGCCCTTCTCGTCGCCGACGTTGATCAGAAACGACTCGTTGTACGCGAACCGGTCGATGGTGTCGAGCACGCTGTGGATGTCACCCTTCCGGGCGTTGGCCAGGACATACTCAACCACGGCCGCTTCTCGACCGTCGCCCACCTGCCCGACGGTCGTGATCTTGCCCTGCGACGCGGCCATCCGCCAGAACGACCATCGAAGCAGTGGAACGCGCTGCTTGAACTTCATGATTCACGAACCTCCTTGGAACTTGCGGACGACTTCGAGCGTGATCGGCCGGCTGGGGACGGCGGCCACGCCCCGCGGGATCGACCTGGGCAACCTGCCTCGCCGCCGTCCCGTGGGAATCCGCAGCTCGACGTTGGTCAGGATGGTTCCCAGCGCAATCGCCAACTCGAGGGCGGCGAACGACGACCCGGGGCAGCGGCGGTGCCCGTATCCGAACGGTGAGTACTCCGTTGGCGACGGTCTGCGGGCCAGGAAACGCTCGGGGTCGAACACGGTCGGGTCCGGCCAGACCTGCGGATCGGCGTGCAGTGCGGGCAGCGCCACGCCGATCACGTCTCCCGGCGCCCGTTCGGTCTGCCATGTGGTCACCGGGCACGTGAGCTGCCGCACGACGATCGACACCGTCGGATGCATCCGCAGTGTCTCGGCAATCACCGCGGCGAGGTACGGCAACTTCGGCAGCTGCTCGGGTGTGGGGTTGTCGGCGAGTTCGTCGAGCAGCTTCTGCCGGACCTTCTCGTCGGCGTGCACGTGGTACAGCGCCCACGCCAGCGTGGTCGCCGAGGTCTCGTGACCGGACACCAGCAGCGTCCGCAGCTGTTGGCGCACCTCGTCGTCGCTGCGCCCGGCACCATCGTCGTCGGACATCAGGACACTCAGCACATCGTCGTGGCCGTCGGCTCCGGTGTGTCGGCGGTGCGAAATCTGCTCCGACAGCAGGGCATCCAGCTCCACGCGACGCGCCGAGAAGCGTTGCCACGGCCCGAGCCCGAACGGCGCCTGACGCGACGCGGGGAAGAACATGAACGGAGCGACGTAGTCGCGCATCATTGCCTTAACGACGGTGACATAGCGGTCCCGCAGAATCCGGTCGTCGATGCCGAAGACCGCCTGAACGATGATCTGCAGCGTGATCGACTGCGCCGCGTCGCGGGTGTCGATGGTCATGCCGGGTTGCCACTTCGCGATCTCGTCCATCGCCGCCTCGACCATCAATCCGGTGTAGCGCCGGATCCGGTCATGGTGCAGCGCGGGCAGGAAGCGCGCACGCTCCTGCTTGTGCCGGATGCCGTCGAGCAGAATGATGGAGCCGTCGCCGACGACCGGCTCGATCGGGTTGGGCATGGGTGGCGTGAACGCGGACACCGGAATCTTCAGAAACTCGCGGATGTGGGCGGGTTTCGCCGCGAACAACACATCGCCGAAACCCGGGATGGGCATCGTGAATGCCCTGCCGCTCTTGGCTCGTCGCCGAAAGTAGGCCTCGGCGTCGTACCACGCGCCGATCTTGTGCATGAGCCGGAATCGTGGACTCGATGGTCCGCTCAGCGTGGGTGTCATGCTGCATCCGTCGGCAGCGTCGCGGCGATCGTCGCCAGCACCGCTTGTGTGGACTGCCGGTTTCCGACGGTGATCCGCGCGCCGCCGTCTGAATAGAGGCGCACCCGCGGGCCGGTGCCGTCGAACGCCTCGGGCCAAAGTTGTCCCTTCGCAGGCAGATAGACGAAGTTGGCATGGGTGTCAGCGCTCCAGACACCCATCTCCCAGAGCCGCGAGCGAAGATGGTCGCGTTCTGCGGTGAGCCGTTCGATCCGGCGACGCAGCTGAGCTTCGGCCTCGAACGACGCCGCGACCGCGGCCAGGCTGGCGACGGTCGCCCCGAACGGCAACTGCATCGACCACAGTGCGCGACCCATGGCCGGCGAGCAGATGCCGTAGCCGGTCCGTATGCCCGCCAACCCGTACGCCTTTGAGAAGGTGCGCACGACAACGACGTTCGGGAACCGTCGCAACAGGAACTCTGGGTGGATGCGGTGTGGTGGCGACACGAACTCGATGTACGCCTCGTCGAGCAGCACGGCGGTGCTGGAACCGATCCGCTGCAGGAAGCGTTCGAGGTCCTCGGCCGCTTCCACCGTGCCGGTCGGGTTGTGCGGCCGGCACACCACCACGACTTCCGCGTCGGCGGCGGCGTCGGCCATGGCGTCGAAGTCGTGGTGTCCCTGTTCGTCCAACGGCACTGTGACGGTCTGCAGCCGAGCCATCTGCGCGAAGATCGGATAGCCGTCGAATGTGGGTGCCGCCATGACAATCCGGTCGCCGGGACGGGTCAGCCCCTGCAGCACCTGCATGACCACGCCGGTGGCGCCGGCGCCGACGATGATCTGCTCCTCCTCGAAACCGAGGTGCCTCGCAATGAGCCGGCGGAACCGTTCCGGCAGGAACTCCGGATAGCGGTTGACCGAGTCGACGGCCCGAACCATGGCGGCGCGAACCGTGGGCAGCGGAGCGAACGGGCTCTCGTTGAGGGACAGGGCCAGCGGATCTTCGGCGTCGGGAAGCCGCAGCGGCAGGGCGCAGGGTGAGTGGCTCGAGGACAACGCGGCGGTCATCGGCCGCCCCATCGCACCGCGGCGGCACCGGCGAAGTCACCGGCGTGGGCGAAGGCCGCCATCAGCACCACGTCGCCCTTCTTGACCTGACCGTCGGCGATGGCGCGGTCCAGGTTGACCGGAATGCCGGCGGCGAACAGGTTGCCGCATTCGTCGAAGGTGTCGCGATGCCTCTCCTTGGGCAGCTCCAGGGCGTCGCGCCAGTTGCGCAGGAACACCCGGTTGGGCTGGTTGGTGACCAACAGGTCGATGTCCTTGGGTTTCAACCCGATTCGGTCACACACCGCGTAGGCGACTTCGGGAACCTGTCGGTTGCCGCGGGCCAGCACCTTGGTGATCTTGCTCTCGGTGAAGCCGATGTAGCCCTCGCCGGTCCCGGGCTGCCACCACTTGCGCGGCGGGTCCACCGCGATGGTCATCTCGCCCGCGTACTCGCCGTAGGTGCGGCACTCCACGTCCAGGATCGGCGATTCGTCCGACACCGTCACCAGGCCGACCGCGGCGCCGTCGCCCGGAACCGCCGCCTGGGCCTTGCGGCGTACGGTGGGCTGGTCGAAGATCTGCCCGGCGGCGTTCTGCGCCACCGCGATCAAGGCCGTGCGGCCCTGCCCACTCTCGAGCAGATTGGCCGCCATCTTCAGGCCGAGTACGAATGCCGCGCAGCCACCGTTGTGCAGGTCGATCACCCAGCTGGGTTTCATTCCCAGCCGGTGGGCCATCGCGCCGCCGCCGCCGTAGAACGGCATGTCGGGCATCTGGGTGTGGGTGATCAGCACATCGACGTCGGCGAGGGCGTCGGGGCCGTGGCGGTCCAGCAGACCGGCGGCGGCGCGCTCGACCATGTCGACGGCGGTCTCGTCTTCGGCGACGTGATGGCGGTATCTCGGGGCCCGGAACATCAAGTTGTCTCGCAGCTCATCGGATTCGGCGTACTGCGCGTAATGCTCCGCCGGCACCGGCTCGCCGGGCAGATAGGTGGAAACGTCGATCAGGCTGACAGTCATGGCGGTTCTCATCTCATCCAGTCGGGCTTGACGGGCAGCCCGCTGTGGTGGCGGTATTCGGCGATTGCCTTCAGGTTCAGCAGCTCCAGGCGGTGGCCGGCGCCGAACATGTCCCAGAAGTCACCCACCCACACCGGGCGCTCGGGCGGTGCGGCCTCCGGGTACGGGTTGTGGTCGTAAAACGGGTGGCGACAGTTGGTCCACAACACCACCGATCCGGGCTTGTCGAGGACCACCTGCGCGTCGATCACGCGCATCAGGTAGATCATCCACAGGTGTTTGCCCTGGTCCCAGGCGCAGTGATAGTCGACGGTGCGCGCCGCGGGCTGGGCCACTGTGCGGGTGTAGATTTCGGTCTCCGAGCCCAGCCGGTCGTAGGCCAACCACAGCCCGTCCTCCTGGGTGGGGGTGAACCCACGCAGGCTGTAGGTCCACTCCTCCAGGCTGCGGGTGTCGGCGAGGTACTCGTAGAGCTCGTCGGGAGGGCAGTCGATGTACTCGTTGACGGTGCAGTACGGGCCGAACACCTCGTCGTGCGGATACACCGACCGCATCATCTCCATGATGATCGGCGTCGCCTTCTCCCGTGGAGAGGTTTCGATGCGGATCACGCCCTCGATCGGGCCGGTCATGTCGTCTCGGTCGAGCCGGTGGGCGGCGATATCCTCAAGTGCGGGCAACGACATCGGAGTCCTCCTGGTAGTGGGTTGAAACACGGTGATGGTCGAGAAACGGTGCGAATGGCGGGATTTCGTCGGCTGAGCACTCGATGCTGACGACCGACGGGCCGTCGGCGTCGAGCGCTGCGCACAGCGCCGGCGCCAGCGCGTCGGGGTCTGTGACGTCGACTGCGGGCAGGCCGGGGAACATCGCGGCCAGCCCGGCGCCGAGGCTGCTGGGTGTGAACCGGTTGTAGCTGTAAATGCCGTCGTAGAAAAGTTTTTCGCGGGTCACGCACATGGCGTGGGCGTTGTTGTTGAACAACACCAGCGTGACGGGCAGCCGGTGTTGGATGGCGGTGTGCAGCTCGAGGCCGTGCATGAAAAACGACCCGTCGCCGGCCACGATGACGGTGCGGCGACGCCGGGCGAACGCCACGCCGATGCCGGCGCCGAAGCTGTAGCCCATGCCACCCATCCCGAGCGCCACCACGAACCGGCCTGCGCGCCTCGCGGGCAGATGGTGGATCGCCGCCGCTCCGGAGTTGCCCGCGTCGACGACGATGTCCGCGTCGTCGGGCAGCACCGCATCAAGCGCGGTCATCGCGTCGCGGTACCGGATGCCCGGTCCACGATGGATAGGCGGCCTCAACTCCGTGCGGAGCGTCGAGTCGACGGCGCCCAGTCCCTGCGGCGGGTAGTTCGTGAGCCTGCGGGTCAGCTCAGCCAACGACGCCCGAAGGTCGTTGGTGTGCACGTGGATACACGGGAGATACGGCGGGGTGGACCCGATCGACAGGGCGCAAGTCTCGCGCAGCGCCGAGTCCAGACCAGCGCGGGCGGTGACCGACAAGCGGGCGCCCACCAGCAGGCACACCGCACCGCTGCGGATGGCGTCGGCGACCCCAGGATGGCCCATCACGCCGGTCACGCCCAGCGACGCTGACGCCCCCGGTGCGCGGCTGACATCCTTGGCGTCGGGCACCGTCGCGATTCGGGCGTGCAGCGCCGCGCGAAGTCGCTCAAGCTCGTCACGGGCATCGTCACGGGCCACCTGCTCGCCGGCGATGATGGTCACCGGTCCCGAAGCCTCGTGCAGCGCCCGCAGGATCGGTTGGGGATCTTCGGGACAGGGCCGTTGTCCGTTTAAGGTCGACGCGCCGTCGGTGTGGACGGTGGCCTGCTGAACATCCTTGGGCAGCAACAACACCGCGGGGCCGCCAGCACGGGCCGCTGCCACCGCCTCGGGCAACGCGGTCAGGATGTCGTCCGGCTCGACGATCCGCCTGCAGTACACCGACACGGCCGAGAACAGGGCCTCAGCGTTGAGGGAGCCGTTGCGGCCGCTGGTGTCCTGAAAGGCGCCGCGCCCATCGAGCGTGGTCGGCGATTGGCCGACCAGTGCGAGCACCGGGACGCGACTGGCGTACGACTCACCCAGTCCGGCGACCAGGTTCAGTGCGCCGCCACCGGAAGTGGCGGCCACCACGCCCAGGCCCGCAGTGGCGCGACTGTAACCGTCGGCCATGGTCGCCGCGGAGAACTCGTGCTTGGCCAGCACCGCCGTGACGTCCGGGCAGAAGAAAGCCGCATCGTAGAGATCCTCGATATTCGCCCCATGCACACCGAAGACGTGGCCGACCCCCCCGGCCGTCAAGTAGTCGACGACGTAGTCGACCACCCGGCTGCCCGCTGTCCGCGGCCAGATTGCCCGCTGAACCCGACCGCAGCCTCGCTCGGTGCCGTCGTCCGTGGTTGCGGATGCCCGCGAGATGATCGTCATGGTTCCTGCCCTTAACGTCGGTGCTGTGGACGCCACCCTTGCTCTTGCTTGAAGTCATTCGGCGCCGCGGTCGGCTTGGATGGGTCGCATTTGGAGGCAATTCACCGAGACCGCGCGACGGCGGTGAAGAGCGCACGTCCGGGTTGCTGAGGAACCCGCGGTCGCGGCGGCGATTGCGCCGATGGCCCGGCGACGCTTACATGGCCGGCGGGGTAAGGACCGTGTCGATCAGATAGACGGTGGCATTGGCCGTCTGAACGCCGCCGCACACCACCGACGCGTTGTTCACCCTCAGGTTGTTGCCGAACCCCGTGACGGTCAGATCCGCGCCCTGCAACGTCTTGTGCACGCCGTCAACGTTCTGCGGGTTCACCCGACTGGCACCACATGGTAAGTAAGGATGTTCGTAAGACCGGCCGAATCGGTCTTCAACGAGTCGATCGTCGCCGACGGGAGCTTGGCGAACGCGTCATCGACCGGTGCGAACAGCGTGAACTGGCCACCGTTGAGCGTGTCCACCAGATTGACAGTCGAGTTCAACTTCCCTGACACCGCCGCGGTGAGCGTGGTCAGCAGTGGGTTGTTTGAAGCTGCGACGGCGACCGGCTCCTGCGCCATCCCGGCGATCGAGCCAGGCCCGGTGGGCACCTGCTGTGCATAACTGCCGCAGCCAGGACCCACAAGATTCGGCGTCTGATCCGCGCTGGCGATGCCGGCGGAGAACGGCAGCAGACCAGCGGCGACCGCGGCCGTGACGCCGGCGGCGGTGGCTAGACGAATCTTCATTGTTGATCTCCCTCTCACTTACGGCCTGCGGCCGTGCCCGAACTTGTCGACGTGTTGTCATTCGGAGCAATCAGCGGCCTGGATGGGTCATCTGGGCATCAGTCCGGATCGAATACCGGGTGTGGGAAGCCTGCGCGCCGCAGCAGAGGTTATGTACGCCGAGTCGACCGGCTTACCGGTGAGGGTCGCGCGGCCGCCGTTACGCTAAGGCACCATGAGCGAAAAGCCGCCAGCGACCGGCGACTTGAACTCATTGCTGCGCCGGGTAGCCCAGCATGACGCTGACGCCTTCGCAGAGTTCTACGACCTAACGAGCTCCCGTGTCTTCGGGCTGGTGGCCCGTGTACTGCGCGACCCTGGCTACAGCGAGGAGACCACCCAGGAGGTGTACCTGCAGGTGTGGCGCAACGCCGGCAACTACGATCCCGCAGCAGGGTCTGCGCTGGCCTGGCTGCTGACGCTTGCGCATCGGCGCGCGGTGGACCGCGTGCGCGCAGAGCAGGCCGCAGCCCAGCGCGAATTCCGTTACGGAAGCGCCACCGCTGATCGGCCCGCCGACGTCGTCGCCGACTCGGCAATCCTTCGTGAAGAACGCCGCCAAGTCGCCGAGTGTCTCGATACGCTGACCGACGTGCAGCGGGAGTGTATAGAGCTCGCCTACTACGGCGCCCTTACCTATGCCCAAGTCTCCGAACGGTTGTCAACCAACTTGGCGACAATCAAGTCACGCATGCGCGACGCGCTGCGCGGGCTGAGAAACTGTTTAGGCGTGACATGACTGAATCGTCGGAATTCGAACTGCTCGAGCTGGCGACGCCCTACGCGCTCGATGCCGTCTCGGAAAATGAGCGCGCAGCAATCGAAACCCATATCGCGGCGGCCCCCGCCGCTGTTGCCGCACCCTTCGACGACGAGGTTCGCCTCGTCCGGGAAACAATGGCCGTCGTCTCGGCCTCGACACCGGTCGAACCGCCGGCGGCTCTACTAGGGCGGGTGGCATCCGTCAAGTCCGGCTCGGCACACTGATTCGGTTGGCGCACAGTTCTCTTCGCGGCAGCAGCCGCGATTGCCATCGGGCTAGGCGCGCTGAGCGCCGGATTGGCGTTACGCTCCACAGCGCCACTATCGAACCCCGGCGCAGGTGTTTGCCGCGGACGATGTGCGCACGGTATCCGGCGCGATGCCTGCGGGCGGCACCGCGACCGTCGTCTATTCACGCGAGAAGAACGCCGGTGTGTTGGTGATGAATAACGTGCCGCCGCCGTCGTCGGGCACCGTGTGTCAAATGTGGCTGATGGGCGACAACGGCGCGAAGTTGGCCGGCACGATGGACGCCAAGGCGGTTGCACCGTCCACCACAGCGGTCATCCGGGAGATCGGGAAATCTAATGCGCTCGCGTTCTTGGTGGAGCCGTCACCCGGCTCCACGCGGCCGAACTGTCCGGTGATCGCGGACTGCCTCTGAAATAACGCAATACGGTACGATGCCGTTGAAAACCCTGCCGACGGCACACCACTCATAAGGCCTCCTTGGGCGTGGCCGCATATCGGGGCGCTGGCAGGCTGGATTGCCGGCATGATCATGAAGACCAAAGAGGGACTGCTCCTGGATATCGTGGTCGGTGTTGTCGGCGCGTTGATCGGCGGTTTCCTGCTCAGCTTCGTCGTGGACACCGCCAGCGGCGGTTGGTGGTTCACCCTATTCACCGCGATCCTGGGCGCGGTCATTCTGCTCTGGCTTCTGCGGCTGTTTCGCCGCGCCTAGGTGCTCTGCCTCGGGGCGCGCTCCGGCGCCCAACATCGACGCGGCTTCCCACGTGAACTCCCGAGCGCATCACCGGCGCCGGAGTTTTCCCTGCAGGGAATGTCGCCGAACCGTGTCGCCCGGCCGTCGTCGACGGAAACACATGCTCCTGTGACGATCTCGCTTCGGTTTGGCAGCAGCCAGAGTGGGAACAACGCTCGCATCGGCGCACGGACAGGTCGCAACCGAGAGTCCATCGAGACGCTGCGACTGCCGGCGTCGTCTGCAACTAAGGACCCCGGAGGTGTCAGATGGCCGACGACGAAAATCGTGCGCCCGGGGACGACAAAGCCGGCGACGGTCATCACGAGTTGGTGGGCCAACCCCACGATGAGGAAGGCCCGGTTGCCGAAGCCGAAATACTCGCAGCAGAAATGAGTTCCGACGAGCAACCGCTCGGTTCGCTCGGTCGTCGGTTCAATCGGCGGTCGCCGTTCTACATCGGGTTGACCGCGTCTGCTGGAGTAGCAGTGACCTACTTGGCCGTTCGGGTGCTCGGGTCGCTGTCATCAGTGCTGGTGCTGATCGGTGTCGCGTTCTTCCTCGCGCTGGGGCTCGAACCCGCCGCCTCGTGGTTCGTCAACCGCAAACTGCCGCGGTGGGCGGCCACCACGCTCGTCTTCGCCATCTTCCTTGCGTTGCTGGGGGCCTTCGTCGCCGCCGCCATCCCCCCGCTCGTGCAGCAAGTCAACGAACTCATCCAGCAGGCACCGCACTACCTGCAGCAGGCCCAGGACCACTCGTCAGCGATCGGTCGGCTCAACGACCGCTTCCACCTGCAACAGCGGATCACCGACACCATCAACAGCTCGGGAGGGTCGCTGGTCAACGACGTGGTCAGTGCAGGAAGCGCGGTCTTCGGAGCCATCGCTGACACCTTTATCGTCATCATCTTGACCGTGTACTTCCTGGTCGACTTGCCCAGGATCCGCACCGCCTTATATCGGTTGGTGCCCCATAATCGTCGTCCCCGGGCCATCCTCATCGGCGACGAAATATTTGCAAAGGTCGGCGCCTACGTCCTGGGCAATGTGTTGATCTCGGTCATCGCCGGCGGCGCCACCTTGATCTGGCTGGCCGCGTTCAACGTCCCGTACCCCTTGCTATTGGGCATTTTCGTCGCTGTGTTCGATCTGGTGCCCGTGGTCGGATCGACCATCGCCGGAGTCGTCGTCGCCGCTGTCGCACTGACCGTTTCGCTTCCGGTGTGCATCGCGACGATCGTGTTCTTCGTCGTCTTTCGCCTCCTCGAGGACTACCTACTGGTACCAAGAATCATCGGCCGTGCGGTGAAAGTGCCCGCCCTGATCACCGTGGTCGCCGTCCTCATCGGTGGGGCACTGCTCGGCATCGTCGGCGCGCTCGTCGCGATTCCAGTCGCCGCGGCGCTGCTCCTGCTCACCCAGGAAATCCTGTACCCCCGCCTCGACGAGGTGTAAAAAGGGCCGCCATGCTGAACCATCGGTCGGATTCATCCCACGTGCGGAGTATTACGCGGGCACCGTTAAGCGCCGAATGTCGGCCGCACCCTTTGCGTCATCCAAACCGGTACCGCAGGAATATGTTTCCGGCCACACCACGCCCGAAGCAGGATTAACGAGGTGCCGCGGCGGGAAGTCCACCCGGTGCGACCGCTGCAGCACCCGGCGGAACGAGGGCCATCCCAGACGGCCGCTCTGCCACGGCTCATCTGAGGAATCGACATTCCATCCCGGCTTCCGCGATTCCTCCGCGGCTATCCGCCCGAGGACAGCGTGGCGTCAACGGACATCGTGGGATGGCAAGCACCGATCACACCGTCAATACCAGAAGAGAATAAAATGCCTGTCACATCGAAGAACGTATTCCGACGCCACACCCTCAGCGCAGCCTTGCTGGTCAGCGGTGTCGCGGCAGCCGTCACGGTCGCGGCCACAGCGGCGGCGACACCCGACTGCAGCCCTGAGGCCCTGGCCAACACTGTCGGCTCAACGTCGAACTCGGCTCGCCAGTACCTCCAAAGCCACCCCGACGCCGACGACGTGGTGACGGCTGCGGAAGGCCAGCCCCGTCCAGTTGCAGCGGCCAATCTCCGCGGCTATTTCACTGCCCACCCCCAGGAGTATTACGCGCTGCGCGGGATACTGACGCCTATCGGGGATGCGCAGCGCCAATGCAATACGACGCTGCTCCCGCCCGATCTCGCATCGGCCTACGACGAATTCATGGCCGGCTAACGGGGCCACGCCTGCCGCCGCGCCGAGCCCAGGTGCGGCGAATAGGTCACGACACCACGCGCCCTTGCAGAGCCGCGACCGAGGGTCTGCAAGGCCGTCCGGGATCAAACCCACTCCGATCGACGCCGCATCCCCCATGCCCGGCCCCGACCGTATCTAGGAAAGTAAGTGCCCATGCGAGATTTTCACTGCCCCAACTGCGGCCAGCGATTGGCCTTCGAGAATTCGAAGTGCCTGAACTGTGCCAGCGCCCTCGGCTATTCCCTCGACGAGGGCGCACTGCTGGTTATCGCCCACGGCGAGGACAGCGAGCACGGCGGCGCGGTCGATGCCAGCGAGTACCGGTTGTGCGCCAATCTGTATGCGGCGAAATGCAACTGGCTGGTACGGGCCGACACCGGCGCCGGCGCGTTGTGCCCATCCTGCGCACTGACCCGGACCCGCCCCAACGATGCGGACACTGTCGCGATGATCGCATTCGCCGCCGCCGAGCAAGCCAAGCGCCGACTGATATCCGAACTCGTCGATCTCAAGCTGCCAATCGTCGGACGTGACGACGACCCTGACTTCGGCCTGGCGTTCGATCTGCTTTCGAGCCAATCCGAGAAAGTGTTCACCGGCCACGAGGACGGTCTGATCACCCTGGATCTCGCCGAGGGTGACGACGTGCACCGCGAGCAACTCCGCATCGCGATGGACGAGCCCTACCGCACCCTGCTCGGGCACTTCCGCCACGAGATCGGCCATTACTACTACTACCGGCTGGTCGGCACTTCACCGGAATTCCTGGACACCGCCACCGACATGTTCGGCGACGCCCAAGCCGACTACCAGGAAGCACTGGACCGCCACTACAACCACGGCGCACCCGACGGGTGGACGAACGATTACGTCTCGTCCTACGCCACCATGCACCCCGCTGAGGACTGGGCGGAGACCTTCGCGCACTACCTCCACATCCGCGACACTCTGGATACCTCAGCGGCTTTCGGCTTCGCCCCGGCCGGCGCCACCTTCGATCGCCGGGTGCTGGGCCCCAGCGGATTCGACACCATCATCGAAATGTGGCTGCCACTGGCTTGGTCGCTGAACATGGTCAACCGCTCGATGGGCCACGACGATCTGTACCCCTTCGTCCTGCCGGGACCGGTACTGGAAAAAATGCGATTCATTCACACCGTGATCGATCAGGTCACCGCCGATCCCGCCAAGCTGGCAGCCGCCGCAGGCTAGCGCCCCTAATTCTCGTCGGAGACCGACAAGCGCGGATCAAACGGTCTTCGACAACCCGGTGGTGCAGAGGGCCGGCGCGCGCCGCCGGCACGGATCAGCCGCCGGCAGGGGTTATTTGACGAGCAGCGAGATCACCGTCTGGTTGAGGCGGCGGTGTGGCCAGCCCTTCACGCCGTCCGATTTCAATGCCGCATGGGCGGCGTTGCGGCCGCATACTCCGTGCACACTGCCGCCGGGGTGTGCTGAAGCGCTTCCCAGGAACACATTGCCGATGGGGGTCTGGGCGCGGCCGAAGCCGGGGGACGGACGGAAGATGAGCTGCTGCTGTAGCTGCGCCGTCCCCCCGTTGATTGCTCCGCCGCCCAGGTTGGCGTCAGCTGTCTGCAGATCCGACGGGCGTTGCACC
The DNA here is from genome assembly GCA_963817825.1 of uncultured Actinomycetota bacterium. Taxonomy (GTDB): domain Bacteria; phylum Actinomycetota; class Actinomycetes; order Mycobacteriales; family Mycobacteriaceae; genus Mycobacterium. The sequence goes on from CAWFQG010000017.1 coordinate 13,080, forward strand.
ACCCGCCCGACAACGCGCGAGCCGAACCCAGGCGCATGTTCCTCGATGACGCGGTCCACCGACTCCGCCAGGCGGTCAGCGGACGTGTCGTCGTTGCGATCCCGGGGCAGATGGGTGTACGCCCAGGCGCTTTCGGTACCGGCGGGTGATCGGCTGGGGTCGGCGGTCGTCATTTGGCCGAACAGCAGGAACGGTTTGTCGGGAACGGTCGCGGTGTTCAGGTCGGCCAGCCAGCGGGTCAGGCCGTGACTGTCTGCCCCCAGATGCACGGTGCCCGCGCCCTGCAGGGACTTTGAGCGCCACGGGATCGGCTGGTCGAGCGCGTAGTTCACTTTCACTACGGGGGTATCCCAGGTGAAATTTTTCAGATCCTCGAAGAGTCGGGCGGGCAGGGCGTCTCGGGGTAGCAACTGCTGATACAGCTGGGGCGCGGAGACGTCGGCGACCACTGCGCGGCGAATGCCGATGGTGCGGCCGTCGGCGGTGCGCACCGCGATGGCGCGATCACCGCGGACATCGATGGCCTCGACCGCTGCGCGGCACTGCACCTGCGCCCCGGCAGACGTGGCCCGTTTCACCAGTGCCGCGGTCAGTTGCCCGGCCCCGCCGACGGGTACCGGGAATCCGGTGTCCTGGGCGAGCATCAGCATGAGGAACCCCATCACGCCGCTGCCGGGTGCGTCGATCGGCACATCAGCATGCATGGCGTTGCCGAGCAGCAGCAGTCGGGCCGCCTCGCCGTCAAACACGTCATTGGCCATCGCACTTGCCGGCAGCATCAGCAGACGGGCCAGCCGCAACGCCTCAGCCGTGCCCAGTTTCCGGAGCAGCTGCACCGGACCGCGCAGCGGCGGGAAAGGGGCAAAGAGCGTGGCAAGCAATGGACTTCTGATGGTGTTCCACAGCTCGACCAGCCGCCACCAGTTGTCGCCGTCGCGAGTCTGTCGGCGGGCGAGGTCAGCCGCCGTGCGCGTCGGGTCACGGTAGATGACGGGTGCGTCGACGTCGGAACCGTCACGCGGGTGTCCCACGACGGCCGGAGCATGCCTCCAGCGCAGGCCGTGGTCTTCCAGATGAAGCGCGCTCATCGCTGGAGAGGCCACCGACATCGGGTAGAACGCGCTGTAGAGATCGCTGGTATAGCCGGGTATCAGTTCGGCACTTCGGACCGCGCCGCCGGGATCGGGCTGAGCTTCCAACACCAGTACGTCCCAGCCGGCGTCGGCCAGGTTGGCCGCCGCGACAAGACCGTTGTGGCCCGCACCGATGACGACCGCATCCACACTGGCCGCAGCGCTATCCGAGCGCATCGGGGACCCTCTGTTCGGCGATCTTGGCCAACCGCCACGTGCACTCCCGGTTGCGCGGAGCCACCCCCAGCAACTGCACGCTGTCGGGTACCCAGCGCAGCGGGCGACTCACCGCGACCTCGCTCATCGCGACGCGGCACCCTCCACCCGGAAGATCGGTCAGACGCAATGTGATGCGGGCCTGCGCCACCGGGCGCACCTTTGCCAGCAGCACCAGCTCATCACCGGCGACACTTCTTTCCACTACGGTCTCATCGTCGATGACGGCCGGCCACGTGCCGATGGAGTGCAGAATGCGAGCACCGGGAGCCGGCCACGTCGAATCCACCGCGCGGATCCGGCTGTTGCCGACGACCCAGCCTGAATAAGTCCACCCGTCGGCTAGCACGTCCCACACCCGTTGACGGGTGGCCGCAATGTCTCGGGTCACGGTCATGGGTGCCCTCCCCTTCGGAACGGTTTCTGCAGCGCAGCGGGCGCCGATGGGAATAGGGGTACCCGCAATGCAGATAAGGACGCGTCAGCGTGCCATAGCGCTATTCGCGCTTCGCTGGAGCAATCACACAATTCGCCGAGTGCCGCGCGGCAGCTGTGTGGCTGAGTAAAAATCGAATCATCGGCGCGCCAGAACAAACTAGCCATGCAGATTGCGTTCGAATCGTGGGCACAGGTGACGGATGGCGGCGCCCGCCTACATGGGCAGCCCGGCGATGTCGGATATCTCACCACTCCGAATTCCTTGTCCCATTCGTCAACCCGTGGGCTTCAACGTCGTCGAACGAATCGTGTTCGAAACCGGCGTATACGCAGCGCCCGTCGGCGCATAACGGGGTTGGGCCACCATCTTTTAGGCGATGAGCGACTACCCATGCGGCACTGACGAGCGATAGAATGGCGATGAGCCACAACATTATTCGGTCCTAACGAGGAGAACCCAGGCGACGTCGTCTTGGGCTGACGTTGCTACTAATGGCGGTAAGTATGGATCAGGAAGGTGGTTCGGTGATGCCGAGCACACGTCCTACTCAGAGCACGATCGGCTGCCGCCGACAATGGAAAGTGGCAAATTCCGAACCAAGCTGAGCACCACCATTTCTTGCTCGAGCTGGCCTTCGGCATTCACGGAATCATTTCCGATGACGGCCCCAGCAATCTCCTTGGCTGTGCCCTTGATCGAATCGATCAAACCCTACGCGCCTATCAGCTTTGTCGTGCTCAGTCATCTGGTTCTCCTCACGACATCAACCGAGAACTCAGGACGAGTTCCGTGAAGTGCCAGCAGTAGTCCCCGCCATGACTGATGCCAAACAGAATGTGACGTAGCACTCCGGTGAAGGACCAGGCATCCCCACCCGGCTTCCTAAGCGCGACCAGCGAACTCACGGTCGGCCCGCACGTCTCGAGGTGTCACACCAGTGCGAAATCTCGAGCCCGACCTTGTCGCAATGCGGGTTTGCCCCTATACGGCGATCAGCGGGCGGACGATGGCGTCGTCGTCGACGGGCTGGTACGGACCCGGCTTGGGAGCTGGTTTGCCGCCGGGAAAGGCCAGCCGCAGGATGGTCCGTTGGACCGAGCCGAGCTGGCGTCCGAAGCGACCGCTGTTGTAGGGCAGTTCGTAGCGTTCGCAGAGTGTCTTTCACCTTCGGCGCGATCTGCGCGTACCGGCTCGAGGGCATGTCCGGAAAGAGGTGGTGCTCGACCTGGTAGCCGAGGTTTCCGGAGAGGACGTGAAACAGCGGTGAGCCTTCGATGTTGGCGGCACCCAGCAGCTGCCGGAGGTAGAAGTGGCCGCTGGTTTCGTCTTCGACCTCGTCCTTGCTGAAAGTGTAGGTCTGGTCGGGGAAGTGGCCGCAGAAGATGATCGAGTAGGACCACACATTGCGGATGATGTTGGCGGTGAAGTTCGCCTTGAGGGTGGACTTGTAGCCCCGTCTGCCCGACAGCGCCGGGAAGGCGATGTAGTCCTTGACTATCTGCCGCCACGCTTTGTGGCCCATGCCGCGCAGTTCGCGGCGGACCTGCTCCTTGCTCTTGGTCGCCGGCTTTGATCGCCTCGGTGGTCCAGGTCGTGGGCCGCGACGCCCCACTCGAAGAACGCGGCCAGAACCAGGTTGTAGAGCGGCTTGAAGCAGATAGACCGGATGCCACTTTTGATGCGGATCGATCCGCATGATCTCGTAGCCCAGATCCTTGTCCTTGCCGCGAATGTTGGTGAAGGTGTGGTGAACGTAGTTGTGCGAGTGCTTCCACGCCTCCGGGGTGGACGCGCTGTCCCAGTCCCACGACGCGGAGTTGATGTTCGGGTCCTGCATCCAGTCCCACTGCCCGTGCATCACGTTGTGCCCGATCTCCATGTTCTCCAAGATCTTTGCGATGGAGAGCACGGCGGTGCCCAGCAGCCATGCGGGCCGATAGCGCGAGCCGAGCAGGATCCCGCGAGATAGCAGCGCGAGCTGCCGGTGCAGCGCGATGATGGTGCGGATGTAGTGCGCATCGCGATCGCCGAGGCTGTTGAACACCTCGTCGTGGATCGCGTCGAATTCCTTGCCGATCGCCTCGATCTGCTCCTCGCTGAGGTGTGCGATCGGGCTTTCGATCATTGATTCGGGCATCGGGTCTCCTAGAGTTCGATGGTGATGTCGCCGTCGGGGGAGTTCACGCAGGTCCGTATTTCGGTGCCGGCGCGGGTGACGTCGCCGGTGCGCAGGTCACGGACCGAGCCGTCGATGAGCGTGCCGGTACAGGTGTGGCAGATACCCATCCGGCAGCCGTAGGGAAGGACAGCGCCGGCGTTCTCGCCCGCGTCGAGAATCGCTGTCGTGCCGTCACATTCGGCGCTGACATCGCTGCCGGAGAAGGTGATCGTGCCGCCTTCGCCGGTCGCACCGGCGAGCAGCATGTGTTCGAAGGACTCCATGTGCAGCCGATCTCCGGACGCCGGCCGTGTCGAAGTGATCCCGGATCGCGTCGAGCATCGCGCCGGGGCCGCACGCGTACGTCTCCCGCTCCCGCCAGTCCGGGCAGACCTCGTCGAGAGCCTCCGGCTTCAGGCGCCCCTCGTTCGCTCGTCGACCGCTGCGTCACCGTGTAGCTGTCGTGCCGCTCGGCTAGCGCCGCGAGGTCTGCCGCGAAGATCGCCTCGGATTGTGTTCGAGCGGAGTGAATATGGAGTACATCGGGGAAATCGCCTTGGCGACTCAGCGAGCGCAGCATCGCCATGACTGGCGTGATGCCGCTGCCAGCGGTCAGAAATAGCAGCTTCGGCGGCGTCGGCGATGGCAACGTGAACTCGCCTTCGACGTCACCGAGGGTGACGATCGAGCCGGCGGCCTGGGAGCTACTCAGGAACCGGGACACGACCCCCTCTTCAGTGCGTTTGACCGTGATCGTGACTTGTCCGTCCGGCCGCGCGGCATCGCTGCTCAATGAGTACGCGCGCCACTGCCGCTTGCCCTCGACATCGAACCCGATCCGGACATACTGCCCTGGCTGATGGCCAACCCATCGGAATCCCGGGAGTGATGAAGACCGTCACGGCGTCCGCAGTTTCTCGATGGACCCGTTCGATTCGGCCTCGGCGTTCTTCCACCGACCACAGCGGGGTGATCAGCTCCAGATAGTCATCGATCCGAAGAGGCCAGGTGAAGTACCCCACTCCACGGATAACGAAGCGGGCGACACCAGGCAACGCAACCTGTGATCCACGTTCGGGCATGGTCCCGCCTCTCGTCCTGCGGAGTGTGGGCGCCAACGCTTCCCGGGGCTGGAGTGCGCCACGTCACATTTGTTACCCGAGGTTGCGCGTAGCCAAACGCTGCTTCGGGAATGCAACCGAAACGCAAACCCGGCATCTGACCTGATCGAGGCGGGCACGCGGCGCCGAGCGAGTAGCGATGGTGACAGGTGTCTCACAGAGATAGGACTTGCTGCACCCCATTGGCAGATCGCCATCCCGAACCGGTCGGACTCGACGACCGAGCTGTCGGGGCTCTCGAGCGCACCGGAAACCGGAACCATCACAGCCCCCGACGGGACAACGCGAACGTCTGCGGTTCCCGGTCATTCACGGCCGGTCGGCGCGCACGACAGCGAGGCGCTCCTTACGCCGGTCCGCGTCGACGAGGCCGACACGCTCCAGCCAGCGCGCCCGCGCAGAGAGTACCGGACCGAACGGGATCCACTCAATGCCGATCTGCGTCGCTTACACTTGTCCTTTCCGCTGCCGCCAAGCGCCAGATCATCAACGCATTTCGCTCGGCGGAGTGGCTGAGCGTTGGCTGCACGGGCGGAAGGCTCGTCGCCGAGCTAGGGTCTAACATCCCAATGGTTCGACGTATGCAGCGCCGGTTGACGCGCGCAACCAGGAGCCACTAGCGGTTGCCCGTTGAGACAGCCCAACGCCGCGTCACGGACGTGTGAACTGTGCTCCTCAAAACACCGCCGTAGATCTCCCAACGGGTTGGCAGGCGGCCTACTCGCGTCGACGGAAGGCCGTTTGCGGCAAAGACTTTGAACCGGCGGCTCGACGGAAAGCCGTCAGTTCCTCCCGTTTGGGCGGCCAAGCCAGCCGTTTATTGCAATGGGCGGATTGCCCGTTTGACGCTCCTGCACGCCGGCAACCGTCCACGCCGAGACATCAGACAGCCGAATGCGGATCGCGTCGTGGTTGACGATCTCGCCCGCGACGTAACATCTTGCCCTGCGCAGGTGGATGAAGACTCTGTCCTGCTCCGCCTCAATTGCCCCGATGCGGCCGGCGATATCGTCGGCGTCGTTCTTCGTGAAAAAGTTGGCGATGTAATGACCGAAGTACGAAGTCGGGACGGTTATCCCAGTTGCCATCCCCCACGGAAGGTAAAGGGTCACTTCGATACTCGTTGACGCGGCTTCCGCGTCGAGTTGACGCAGAGTTGCGTCTGCACCGTCCGCGTCAGCAGTGGGCGAGGTCATAGAGTTTTCCGCCTTCCCGGTTGCAGCTACTCAATCTGTGGCAGCGCTTGGTGCGGGCCAGGGCGGCCCCGTTGGTTTAGCGTGATGGGGCCACCCTGGCCGTGCGAAGTCCCACTGCCGCTTGTGATTTTGGCGTGGCAAGCGGGCATCGCACGCGCAGGATCATCGGTCAGGGCATCACCTCCTCCACGTCATCGTTCGCTTCTGTGGTCAGCTCAGCGGTGAGTGCCGGTTGCCCCCTCCTCGCGAGCTGCCGCCGGTCAAGCGTTGATCGACTGCTTCTCGTGATTGCGGTTGATCTCGATGCGCCGCGGTTTGGCCCGCTCGGCGACCGGGATCGCCAGTCGCAGCACGCCGTCCTGATAGCTGGCCTCGATCTGGGTGGTGTCGAGCGTGTCGCCGAGGAAGATTTGGCGGCTGAACACCCCGCGTGGACGTTCGGCCGCCGCCATCGTTCGGTTCTGATCCAGCCCAGCGCGTTCGGCGCGCACCGTGAGCACATTGCGCTCGACGTCAAGGCTCAGCGAGTCGGCCTGTACACCAGGCAGGTCTAACTCGACGATGAACTGTTCCCCGTCGCGCCAGGCATCCATCGGCATCACAGTCGGTCGGGCCTCGGTCCCTGCCAGCTGTTGTGTCCAGCGGTCAAGGTCACGGAACGGATCGGTACGCATCAACATCATCTCCACCTCCTAGCTTGTTTTGGCTCGCAGATGTGCTTCATCTGCGATAGATTTTTATATAGCATCGGCGACAGATCCTTGCAAGGCCTAATTTTGGACGAGATGGGAGGCGTACTTGAAGGACTACCCGGCACACCAACCTCAGCGCGCGGTGTACAGCATCTCGGTGGCCGCCGAGTTGTCGGGTGTCAGCCCGCAGACCCTGCGTCTTTACGAGGGCCGCGGACTGCTCAACCCCGCACGCACCGACGGCGGGACGCGCCGATACAGCGATGACGACCTTGAGCGCCTGCGGCGGATCACAAACCTCCTCGACGGCGGGATCAACCTCGCTGGCATCGCCCAGATCCTGAGTCTGGAAGCGCTCAACACCCAACTCAAGTCGGACAACATCAAACTCGAGTCGGACAACGCCAAACTCGGGGCGCGGCACCCAGGAATCTGAACATCAGCTAGTAAGTCGCACCAAACCAAAGATCGGCGGCCATTGCCCTGCTGGGCTCAATTGGGCTGCGGGTACACGGCGATGACACCGGCGCGTCACCGCAGTCGGTCCGATCTTGAGGAGCGTCCGATGATCGTTCTAGGTCTCGTCCTCATTTCTTGCCGGCTTCTTGCTTCCCGTCCCGGCCATCATCACCACCGTCGACAACACCACCGTCGACAACAACCCCCAACATCTTCTGCAACGCATCGATGGCCACCAAAACCATCGCGCGGGTGCGCGACGTGGCCGCTTCCATGAGTTGGTATCGTGAGAAACTCGGACGGGAACCAATCCACGTAGGCTCCGACGCGCCGGCCCATCCCACCGCTTTCTACGCAATCGCCGCTTCGGTCGTGTCGTTGACCCCGATGCGATCGACGCTCACGTTCTCACACGCACGGGGTTCGGTCGAAATCGTCTCGCTGCCAACGGGTCCGGCAGTCGGTCGGCGCCTCGAAGTCCGCGCCCTTCAAGGCGACAACCTCGTCGCGAGCTTCGAAGGCCGAATTACCCACGCAGCTCCCGGCACGATCGGCGGATCCATCGAAGCGACATTCTGCAGCGGCGGCCTCGATGTCCGACTGCGAGTACCCCACGACATCAGCGCGGCCGACAATTCCGCATCGGACTTCCCGACGCCGGGGCTCGACTTGCGACTTGCCTATGACACAGTTCGCCCCTCGATAGTGGAGGACGTGCTGTCGACGCGCCGCGTGATGTGCTTCGCTACTGGGTTGGAGTTCCGAATCGATGGCGAGCTGATCACCAAGGTGCGCACCGACGGGCGCCGGGCAGCCGAGGACTACGACGAAGACCTTCTCGCCATTGAGCAGTTCGCCTACGATCTCGATGTCGTTCAGCGTCACACCAATCAGTTCTTCGACATGCCAGACGAACTACGTCCCGGCGACCGAGTCAAGCTGTGCGTTGCCCGGATTCTCATCGCGGGGCACATCGTCGCATCGCCGCGTGCGCGAGTCTTCACACTAGGTATGACCGGAGCGGACACCCCTGAAGTCCGCGCGCCGTTATTGGGGCCCCAGTCGATCGTCTGGCCGGCAGGACTATATGCCGTGGAGATAGCGGGGCACGAGCTCGCCATCGGCGACGTATATGCGGTCCATCCGCAAGCAACCGCCATCAACGGTGACGAAGCGATCGCAGCTCTGGACGCCGGCGATGCCTAGGGCTTCGAAGTGCATTTCCGGCCTGGCGAAGACCCATACTTCTACCTCACCCTCGCGAATGCGCCACCCGAAGAGATCATGCGTCGCAACCTTGCGCAATGGACTCTTTCTGGAGTCGACCAGCCCGGCATCGCCGATGATGACGAGTCATTCGAGCTCACGTAAGTAGGGACCGCTGACAGTGCGGTGAGGCGGAGGGGTGGAGTGTGAATCGGCGCCTGTCGGTGCCCGCTGGTGGCGGTCACGGGTAGCTACCCTGCTTCGTTGGAAGGCGAAGATATTCCGGCGTTTTCGACTTTGGAAAGCAGGCGCGATGTTCGAAAAGCGTGATCGTTGGCTCGAGGAGCTTCTTGAGTACACCAACCGGAAAGAATCGATCACATGCACGTCCGGCCACATGCCGCTTACCGCGATCACCGAGGAGATCGCGAGCATGTGCGCTGACCCGCAGCCACATGCTGGGCAGCAGGTTCGCGACTGGCAATCCATCGCATCCGATCTCGCCGACGCCCTCAACTGGGTCGGACCCGAACTACACACACTGGTCGCCGCCGGTTGCCAAGCGATCCACCTCGCCATCACCAGCGATCTGCTGATGCAAAGGCCGAGCGGACAGCCACGCCTGGACGACACCAAGCGCCCGCTGGTTGGCACTGCGACCAACGCGCTTACTGCGATCCTCGGTGGCGACGACATGCTCGTGGCAGCCTGGCGCGACCTGGTGGCGGCATGCCGCGACATCGACCACACGAAGTACCCGCATGAGCGGATCGCATTCCTCCGCGACACCTTGATCGGCTTGAGCGCATTCCGCAATCAGGATCGGGGGTTCTGGAGTCCGGTGTCGACCGCCGTGCAGGTTCTGCTAGGCAATGCAACGAGCGTTCGGCAGGCACAGGCGATGGTCGGCGACGTAGCCGACACGAGGACGCCGTTCGATCCCCAAGAAGCCGTAAGTCTCACCGCCGACCAGCTCGCGGACCTCGCTGACCGTTGCATCGTTCAACATTCTCGTACAGGGATTTTCGTCGTCTGGTTCCGTATCAGTCCGGCCTTCGCCAAGAGTGACTCGTGTGTGTCACATGACGACATCACCTTCTACGAGGCACAGGTACTGGCGAGTGCACTCACCGACCATGAGCGGGCACGGGAGATATTCGACGTCGTGCCTGAGGAGCTGCTGACCGACGAGGTTCGCGAGTTGCAGTCGTCCGGAAGGGTGGACGACACCACAGGGTTCGAATACGACCCCCAAATCGTCTACGCACGGGTCACTGTACGTAATGTCGAACGCCACCGCGCCGTCGAACCTACGTGGATAAAGCGCGAAAAAGAGGCTATCTCCCGCCTACCAAACAGGGTCAGAAGAAGGCCTGGACGACAGACGATGGCTAACGCGAACGGCGAGGGCAGCATCTACAAGCGGATGCGCGACGGGCGGCAGGTCGGCTACATCGGGGCCATCAGCTACGCCGACGACACGGGTCAGCCGAAGCGGCACATGGTGTACGGAAAGACCAGAACCGCTGTGCGCGAGAAGATGAAACGGGTGCGCGAACGGCTCGGCGACGGCACGGCAATCAAGGACTCCAAGCGCACGCTCGCCGACTGGTTGGCGCATTGGCGTGTCACCACGCTCGCCGTGTCAGACCGCAAAGGGTCGACCAAAGAGCTATACGCCAACCTCTGCCGTCGGCACCTTGAGCCGGAGCCGTTCGGGGCAATCCGGCTCGAACGGCTCAGGCCGTCCGACATCGAGGCACTGGTGCTGGCGATGCGGGCGAAGACCAAACCGGGCAAGCGAACCGAGGAGAACCTCAACCCTGAGCCGGTCCGGGCACTGTCCGACGCGACGATCCGGCAGACGTACACAGTTCTGCGGGCCGGTCTCGACGGTGCGGTGCGCGACGGCCTGCTGGCCAAGAATCCGGCTGCTGCAGTGAAGCGTCCGGGCATCGCCCGCAGGGAGGCGAGGCACGCCAGCTCGGTCGAGGTGACCAAGCTCCTGCTGTGCGCCGACGGCCTTCGCTACCGCAACGTCCTGGTCCTAGTCGCGGCCACGGGGTTGCGACGTGGCGAGGCGCTGGCCCTGCATTGGTCCGATGTCGACCTCGACGCAGGGATGATGGTGGTCCGCGGCACCCTCGGACGGGTCGGCGGCAAGCTGGTGATCACCGAGCCAAAGACGGACCGCTCGCGGCGAACCGTGCCGATCGCCCCTCCTCTGGTGACCATGCTGCTGGCGCACCGCGCCGATCAGGAAGCCGAACGTATTGCTTCCCGCGACAAATGGCAGGACCACGGGTTGGTGTTCGCCTCAGAGTCGGGGACCCCGGTGGATCCGCGCAATGTCCTGCGAACCATCCAGATCGCTGCACAAAAGGCTGATATCTCCGGCATCGGCGTGCACACGTTGCGGCATAGTGCCGCCGTCGCGTGGCTTGAGTCCGGGGTGCACATCAAAGCAGTAGCCGATCTACTGGGGCACTCCTCAGTCGCGATCACTGGGGACATCTACGGGCACACCAGCGACGACACCGCGCGGGCAGCAGTGGAGGGCCTGGCCGGTCGACTCGGTCTGCTGGACTGAGCAGCCGTTGCTATCCGCGTTGCTATCCATACCCCATACGGGTATCAAAAAAGCGGCTCCCGATTCCTCGGAAACCGCCTCTGACCTGCTGTTTCTCTGGTCGGGCTGACAGGATTTGAACCTGCGACCACTTGACCCCCAGTCAAGTGCGCTACCAAACTGCGCCACAGCCCGCCGCCGCCTGGCGTCGCCGGCAGCAGGTCGAAACTCTACCGCAGACGGCCGCGCCCACCCTAAATGGTCAGCAGCCGGTACAGGCCGATCAGTCCGACCACAACGATGAACGCACGCAGCGCGTTCGGAGACAGGCGGCGGCCGTAGTGCGCGCCGAGGAACCCACCCACCAGCGAGCCGAGCGCGATCAATCCCGCTGCCGGCCAGCTAATCCGGTCGAACGCAACGAGTATGTACGCCACTGCCGCAACGACATTCACAATCAGCGAAAGCAGATTTTTCGCGGCGTTCATCCGCTGCATGTCCTCGGGCAGCAGCGTGCCCATCACACCCATCAGCAGAATTCCCTGCGCCGCGGTGAAGTAGCCGCCGTAGATACCGACAGCGAACGTGCCGACAACCAACGCCGCCATCCGGCCTCGGGACACGTGCTCAGCCGATTGGCCTGCTGCCTCGGCCCGCCGGCGCGCCCAGTCCTGAATCCTTGGCCCGACCACCACCAGAATCAGCGCCGCGATCAACAGCACGGGCACCACTTCGGTGAAGACCTTCTCGGGCAGGTGCAAAAGCAGCCACGCTCCCACCAGCGCACCGAAGAACGACGCCGGCATCTGCCAGCGCAGCCGGTGCCACTGGCCTTTCAGCTCCCTGCGGTAGCCCCAGGTCCCTGAGACGCCGCCGGCGACCAGTCCGATCGCGTTCGACATCGTCGAAACCACCGGCGGATAGCCCAGCGTTACCAGCGTCGGAAAAGTGACAAGTGTGCCCGATCCGACGAGGCTGTTAATGGCTCCCGCCGCGACGCCCGCCAACGCGATGAGGACCATGTCGACGACGGGCACGAGGCAAACCTATCGAGAGCGAGCGCCCCGCTTTTCGCGCACCCGTACGTTGATGCGGATCGGGCTGCCCTCGAATCCGAACGTCTCCCGCAGCCGCCGCTCCAGGAACCTGCGATACCCGGCTTCGAGGAAACCGCTGGTGAACAGCACGAACGTCGGCGGCCTAGCCGTCGCCTGGGTTGCGAACAAGATCCTTGGCTGTTTGCCGCCCCGCACCGGCGGTGGCGTCGCGGCCACTACCTCCTTGAGGAACGTGTTGAGCCGGCCCGTCGATATCCGCGAGTCCCAAGACTCCAGCGCCGTCTCCAGGGCGGGCACCAACTTCTGCACCGCGCGCCCCGTCTTCGCCGAGATGTTGACCCGCGGCGCCCACTGGACCTGCGCCAACTCGCGTTCGATCTCGCGGCCGAGGTCGTAGCGGCGATCCTCGTCGACGAGGTCCCACTTGTTGAACGCCAGCACCAGGGCGCGCCCGGCCTCGATCACCATCGTCAGCACTCGCTGGTCCTGCTCGGTCAGGGGCTGTGAGCCATCGATCAGGACGATGACCACCTCGGCGGCATCGATCGCACCATGGGTGCGCACCGATGCGTAGAACTCGTGGCCGCTGGCCTGGCCGACCTTGCGCCGCAAGCCGGCTGTGTCGACGAAACGCCAAGTCTTGCCGCCCAATTCGATGAGTGAGTCCACCGGGTCGACCGTCGTGCCCGCCTGATCATGCACGACTGCCCGCTCGGCGCCGGCGAGCCTGTTCAGCAGCGAGCTCTTGCCGACGTTCGGCTTGCCGACCAGTGCCACCCGACGCGGTCCGCCGCCGCGGGGACCCGCCTCGGACACCGCAGGCAGGGACTCGACGACGCGGTCGAGCAGGTCGGCCACTCCCCGACCGTGCATCGCACTGATTGGATGCGGCTCCCCCAGCCCCAGCGACCACAACGCCGCGGCATCCGCCTCGCCGCGCTCGTTGTCGACCTTGTTGGCCGCCAGGAAGACGGGCTTGCCGGACCGACGCAGCATCCGCGCCGCGGCCTCGTCACCCGCCGTAGCACCCACCACGGCGTCGACCACGAGAATGATCGCGTCGGCGGTTCGCATCGCCACCGACGCCTGCTCGGCCACCAGCTGTTGCAGGCCCTTGGCGTCGGGTTCCCACCCTCCGGTGTCCTGTATCTGAAACCGGCGGCCAACCCATGTCGCGTCATAGGACACCCGGTCGCGGGTGACGCCGGGAACGTCCTGCACCACCGCCTCGCGGCGGCCGAGAATGCGGTTGACCAGAGTCGACTTGCCGACGTTCGGACGTCCGACGACCGCAACGACAGGGGGTGGGCCCGAGGCATGCCCGGCATCAGCCTCACCGGCTACGTCCGAATCGGCTAGCTCCCAATCGGTTTCGTCGACCCAGGTGCCATCGGCTTCGTCCGATTCACTCATCGCGACGCACCTGCGCGCTGCTTGACGAGCGCCACCAGGTGCGCGATCACCTCGGGCTCGGACATGTCGCTAGTGTCGACTACCTCCGCATCGTCGGCGGAGCGCAACGGTGACACCACGCGGGTCGAGTCGAGGTGGTCACGGCGCTGCACGTCGGCCAGCACCGCTTCGTAGTCATCGCCGAGGCCGTTGTCGATGTTCTGGTCGTTGCGCCGGCGCGCCCGCTCTTCGGCCGACGCGGTCAGGAAGATCTTGACGTCGGCGTCGGGTAGCACGACTGTGCCGATGTCGCGCCCTTCGACGACCACACTGCCCGGGCCCGCGGCCAGTTCGCGCTGCAGTCCCACCAAGCGCGCACGCACGGCAGGCACTGCCGAGACAGCAGACACCGCCTTGGTCACGGCGTCGCCACGGATCTCGCCCGAAACGTCCTCTGCATCAAGATAAGCGCGGTCCTCGTCTGGGTCGTAGCCGACGGACAATGGAACATCCGCGGCCGCCGACTCAATGGCGGGGGTGTCGTCGAGGTCGATACCCGAGCGCAGCACCGCCAGCGTCACGATCCGGTACATCGCCCCGGTGTCGAGATAACGTGCACCCAGAGAACGCGCCAACCCTCTTGATACCGAGGACTTTCCGGTACCCGCAGGACCGTCTATCGCGATCACCAGCGCACCCGTCACAGGCCCACCGCCTTGTACAGCGCGCCGATCTCGTCACGGCGCAGCGGCCGAATGCTGCCCGGGCGCTGATCCCCCAGCGACACGGTCCCGATGTCGGTGCGCACCAACTCCTGAACCGGAAAGCCGACGGCCGCGAGGAGGCGCCGGACTATCCGCTTGCGCCCCTCGTGCAGCGTCACGCGCACCAGCGTCTTGCCGGGCACCGCGTCCACCACCGCGAAGTCGTCGACGCGCGCGGGACCGTCGTCCAGGTCGATCCCGTCGCGCAGCTTGCGGCCGAGGCCACGCGGCACCGTGCCGATCACCGTCGCCAGATAGGTCTTCGGCACCTCGAAAGAGGGGTGCATCAGGCGGTGCGCCAACTCGCCGTCGTTGGTCAGCAGCATCAGACCTTCGGTGTCGGCGTCGAGGCGTCCCACGTGAAAGAGCTTCTTGTTGCCGCGGACTCGGTGCTCGACCACATCGCCGATGCACGGTCGGCCGCGGTCGTCCGACATGGTCGAGTGCATTCCGCGCGGCTTGTTCAACGCGAGATGCACCAGGGTGTCGTCGAGCATCACCCGCGCCCCGTCGACGCGGATGACCGAGACATCGGGGTCCACGCGGGTGCCGAGTTCGGTCACCACGTGGCCGTCGACATCGACACGGCCGTCGATGATCATCTTCTCGGCGACGCGCCGCGAGGCAATCCCGGCCTGCGACAACACTTTCTGCAGCCGCACGCCTTCCGAATTCGCCATGTCAGTCTTTATCTACGTCGAAGGACATCGATTGCTCACCACTGGCGCGCGGGGCGTTGAGCTTGACGAAACGCGGCTCATCGCCGAGCGATTCGCTCAGGTCATCGATGACGTCGACGTCGGGTAATAGCGGTGCGATGTCAGGAAGGTCTGTCAGCGACGACAATCCGAGTCGCTCCAGGAACAACTCGGTCGTCACGAAAGTCGTTGCGCCGGTGTCCGAGTCGGTACCGGCCTCGGTGATCAGCCCGCGGGCCAGCAGTGTACGCATCACCGCGTCCACGTTCACGCCGCGCACCGCGCTCACCCGCGCGCGGGTCACCGGCTGGCGGTAGGCCACCACCGCCAACGTCTCCAGCGCGGCGCGGGTCAGCTTCGAGCGTGCGCCGTCCAGAAGCAGGCGTTCCACATAGGGCGCGTACTGGGCCCTGGTGTACATGCGCCATCCGCCGCCGGCTTCCCGCAGATCGATTCCGCTGTCGCGGGCGGAGAGTTCCTCGGCCATCAGCGCCAGCTTGGCGGCCACCCGGTAGGCCGGCTGCTGGATTGCCGCGGCCAACGCGTCAACCGTCGCAGGTGTGTCCACCACCAGCAGCAGGGCCTCCAGCACGGCCCCGAGTTCGGCGTCCTCCAGTTCCGGCGGAGTCGCCACCTCGATGCCCAGATCGAGATCCGAGATGTCGCCGTTCACCGGTTCGAGCGCGTCGCCGTTCACCGGTTCGGGCGTGTTTCCATTCATCGGATTGGAGAATTCGTCAGTCATCGTTTGGCTCTTCCACCGTCTCAGCGGCCTCGATCTGCTCGCTGGCTGGCCGATCTCCGGTCCACGAAATCTGGAGCACACCAAGCGGTTCTGATTGGTCGAATGCTACCGCTCGGGCCCGATACAGTTCGAGCAGCGCCAGGAACCGGCCCACGATCAGGATTGGCTCCCGGCAGTCGGCGACCAGCTCCGAGAATGTCGCCCACTGGCCTGGCCCGCGGCGTTCCAGTTCGGCCAGCAGCTGCTCGGCCTGTTCGGGCACCGACACCATCAGCTCGTGCAGATGCTCGGTGGCCACGATGGGTACCGGTCGAGGCCGGAACGTGCTGGCCGCGATCTCGGCGAACAGCGCCGCGTCGACGCCGAGCATCACTTCGGGCAGCAGGTCTGCGTATCGATCCTCCAGCGACACCGCGCGTGGATAGCTGCGAAGGGCGGCCGCCTCGAGCTCGGCGAACATCTCGGCAACGTGCTTGAACGCCCGGTACTGCAGCAGCCGCGCGAACAGCAGGTCGCGGACCTCCAGCAGGGCCAGGTCTTCCTCATCGTGGATCTCTCCCGCGGGCAGCAGGCGGGCCGCCTTCAGGTCGAGCAGGGTCGCCGCGATCACCAGGAACGCCGTCGTCTCGTCCAGCTCGAGCTGTCGCCCGACCGCCTTCGTGTAGGCGATGAAGTCGTCGGTCACCTGGTGCAGCGCAACCTCGGTCACATCGAGGCGGTGGGCGAAGATCAGCTGCAGCAGCAGGTCGAACGGACCCTCGAAATTGCTCAGCCGAACCTGGAAGCCTGTCTGCTGCGACTCCGTCGGCTGTGTCTGGACGTTCACGAACCGAACCGGTCGATGACCTCGCGGGCCAACGAGCGATATGCCTCGGCGCCACCGGATTTCGGCGCCCATGTGGTGATCGGCTCACCCGCCACACTGGTTTCCGGGAAGCGCACGGTCCGGGTGATCACGGTGTCGAACACCAGGTCACCGAACCGCTCGAGGACGCGGGCCATCACTTCGCGGGCATTGACGGTGCGCGGGTCATAACGGGTGATCAGGATGCCGCTGATGCTCAGCTTGGGGTTCAACCGGTCATGCACCTTGTCGACGGTGTCGGTGAGCAACGCCAGCCCGCGCAGCGAAAAGTACTCACACTCCGTCGGGATGATGACGCCGTCCGAACAGGCCAGCCCGTTGACCGTGAGCAGGCCGAGCGACGGCTGGCAGTCGATCAGCACGTAGTCGTAGCGGTCCAACACGGGATGCAGCGAGCGGGCCAGCGACTGTTCCCGGCCGACCTCGTTGACCAACTGGATCTCCGCAGCCGACAGGTCGATGTTGCTCGGCACCAGGTCCATGTTCTTTACCCGCGTGTGGATGAGGACGTCGTCAATGGACACCCGCGGCTCGACCAGCAGGTTGTGGATCGTGTGGGCGAGCTCGTAGTGCGGAACCCCGAGGCCGGCAGACAGCGCGCCCTGCGGGTCCAGGTCCACCAGCAACACCCGGCGCCCGTATCCGGCCAGGCTGGCGCCCAGGTTGATGGTCGACGTGGTCTTGCCGACGCCGCCCTTCTGGTTGCACATCGCGATGACCTTCGCCGGCCCGTGCACGCTCTTGGGCTTTGGGTCGGGTATTGGCCGAGGCGGACGGCCGGTCAGGCTGGCCTGTGCGGGTGGATCGGCGCTGTGGCCATCCTGCGTCATGCCTCGGCCCCCGATTGCTCCGGTCCTCGCTGCGCTGCGATCCTCACTCGCGCTCGCTTTCGCTCGGTCATGCCCCACCGTCGGTGGTCAGACAATGCGGGGCCATGGCGAACATCCGGGCAAGTTTAACGGGCACCCCGGGCGCGAACAGGCAGACCCGCGGGCAACGTGCAGCCCATTCGTCCCGGCCGGCCGCATAGGCTGCCAACCATGAGCTTGAAGCAGCGGCTGCCGTTCCTCAGAACGTCGGTGTGGCGGATGGGAATGGGTCTGCGCCACTTCAGCGAAACCGGCCAAATCGGCGACGGCAGGGAGGAGGCCTGCGCAGCGTACGTCGAAGCCAACGCGCGGCGCGGCGACCTCGACGACGTACTGGCCACCATCGACCGGTTCGCGACCGAGAAGTCGATGCTGGTGAACGTCGGAGACGAGAAGGGTGAGCTTCTCGACGCCGCTGTCCGCCGTGCTGACACAAAACTGGCGCTGGAGCTCGGCACCTATTGCGGCTACAGCTCCATGCGCATCGCCCGTGCGGCCCCGTCGGCACGGGTCTACAGCGTCGAATTCGCCGCGGCCAATGCCGAAGTGGCCCGCCGGATTTGGGCGCACGCCGGTGTCGGCGATCGCATCACCTGTGTCGTCGGGACCATCGGGGACGGCGGGAAGACGCTCGATGCGCTCGCAGCCGAACATGGCTTCGCCGCGGGCACGGTCGATCTGCTGTTCATCGACCACGAGAAGAGCGTGTACCTGTCCGATCTGCAGAGCATCCTCGATCGCGGCTGGCTGCATATGGGAACCATTGCCGTGGCCGACAACGTCCGCGTTCCCGGCGCCCCGAAATACCGGGCCTACATGCGCGAGCAGCAGGGCAAGCTGTGGAACACCGTCGAGCACAAGACGCATCTGGAGTACCAGACGCTGGTCCCCGACCTGGTGCTGGAGTCGGAGTACCTAGGCGTCTGACAGTTCCCTCGCGATTCGTGTGGCGGGATTCGCGCGACCGCAATCTGGTGCTCGTGCATTCCCCTCCTGCTAGCGCGCCCGCGGATGGGCTCCCGCCCAGACCTCCCTCAAGGCGTGCACGGTGACGAGCGTATAGATCTGCGTCGTGGTGACCGACGCGTGGCCGAGCAGCTCCTGCACCACACGCACGTCCGCGCCACCGTCGAGCAGATGGGTCGCGAACGAGTGCCGCAGCGTGTGCGGTGACACCGCGGCGGTGATCCCTGCCCGTTCAGCCGTATCCTGCAGCACCTGCCACGCGCTCTGCCGCGACAACCGGCCGCCGCGGGCGTTGAGGAAGATAGCCGGCGTGCCCTTTCCCCGCCGGGCCAGGTCTGGACGCCCCCGCACGAAGTAGGCGTCCAGCGCGCTCACCGCAGGACGACCGATCGGTACCAGCCGCTGCTTGCCGCCCTTGCCGCGTAACAGCACCGAGCGGGCATGGGTGTCGATGTCGTCGACGTCGAGCCCAACCGCTTCGGAGATCCGCGCGCCGGTGGAATACAGCAGCTCGAGCAGCGCCCGGTTCCGCAGTGTCAGCGGGCCATCCGCCTCGCTGTCGCCGCCTGCGCCTTCCAGCAGGGCAAGGACCTCGTCGATGGTCAGGCTCTTCGGTAGCCGCCTGCTCGGTGTCGGCGGCTTGACGGCGCGTGCCACGTCGAGCTCGGTGAGCCCCTCCGCGGCGGCGAAGCGGTGTAACCCGCGGACCGCGATCAAGGCCCGCGCGGCCGACACCGCCGACAATGGAAGCGCCCCGGTGTCGGCATCGCCGCGGCGCAGAGCGGCCAGAAAGTCGCTGACGTCGGACTCGGTGACCTTGCCAAGGTCGTCGATGCCGCGCGGGGTGAGGTGCTCGACGTAGCGGCGCAGATCCCGTCGGTAGGAGCTCAGCGTGTTGGCGGCGACACCGCGCTCGATCGTCAGGTGGTCGAGGTAGCCCTGCAGTTGGTCCTCGAGTGCCGCGCGGAATGTCGTCATGCGAGGCCCTTCCGGCGTGCGAAGGCGGTCGGCTTGTCGACCCACGCAGCGTCGACGGTCCGCAATGACCCGCTGTCGGCCCGCATCGTGTGCGCGGCGAGTATCCCGCTCACCGTGATGGCGTTGACGATTTCGCCGCTCAGCACCCTCTGCACGGCCTCGTCGAGGGGCAACCACCGCACCACCAGATCGGCCTCTTCGTCGTGGGCGTCGGGCCTGCCGACGTCGGACAGGCCGGTGGCGAGGTACACCCGGACACTCTCGTCACTGAAACCCGGCGCGCTGACGAGGTCGACCAGGACACGCCAGTCCTGGGCCGACAACCCGGCCTCTTCCTTCAGCTCGCGCGCCGCCGAGACGTGCGGCGGCTCACCGCCGAGGTCGAGCAGCCCCGCGGGCAGCTCCCACAGCCGCCTGCCAACCGGGTGGCGGTACTGATAGATCAAGACGACGTTGTCGTCGTCGTCCATCGCCACGATCGCCACCGCGCCGTAGTGCTCGACGACCTCGCGCCGGGCGGTCTTCCCGCCAGGCATCCGCACCTCGTCGGCGCGCAACGCGAAAATGTTTCCGACGTAGACGGTTTCGGATTCAAGAGTCTCGAAATCGTATTCAGCCACGGACTTCGGATTTTTCCCGAGAGTCGTCTTGGAGAGGCTGCCCCATGTTGTCCTGGTGGTCGGCACCGTTTGCACGGTGCTCGGGGATCTCGACCGGCAGTCGCTCGCCGGCCTTGTAGTCCAGCGCCGCGCCGATGAACGCCGCGAACAGCGGATGCGGCCGGGTCGGACGACTCTTGAGCTCCGGGTGAGCCTGCGTTCCGACGAGAAATGGGTGGACGTCGGGGGCGTACTCGACGAACTCCACCAGGTGCCCATCTGGCGACGTGCCGGAGAACCTCAGCCCGCCTTCGGCGATACGGTCACGGTAGGCGTTGTTGACCTCATAGCGGTGCCGGTGCCGCTCGGATACCTCGGTAGCGCCGTACGCTTGCCCCACAATGGAATTCGGTTCCAGCACAGCCGGATATGCGCCGAGCCGCATGGTGCCCCCGAGGTCGGCCTCGCCCGCGACGGCGCCGCGTTGGTCGGCCATCGTCGAGATCACCGGATCGGGAGTGTCCGGATCGAACTCCGCGGAGTTCGCCTCGGCGATCCCCACCGAGCGGGCCGCCTCGATGACGATGCACTGCAGCCCCAGGCACAGACCGAGCACGGGCAGCCCGCGTTTGCGCGCGTAGCGGATCGCGCCGATCTTGCCCTCGATCCCCCGGATGCCGAAGCCACCCGGGATCAACACGGCGTGCGCGTCGCTGAGCACCGCCGCCGCCCCGGCGTCGGTCTCGCAGTCATCGGAGGCCACCCATCGCATCTCGACCTTGGCGCGGTGCTTGAAACCGCCGGCGCGCAGGGCTTCGGCCACGGACAGGTACGCGTCGGAGAGATCGATGTACTTGCCCACCAGAGCGATCCGCACGGTCTCTTGGGGCTCGTGTACCCGCTGCAGCAGATCGTTCCACTGTGTCCAGTCGACGTCGCGGAACGGCAGGCTCAGACGCCGCACCACGTAGGCGTCGAGTTCCTCACGGTGCAGCACCTTGGGGATGTCGTAGATCGACGGCGCGTCCGGCGTGGAGATCACACCGTCGATGTCGACGTCGCACATCAACGCGATCTTGTTCTTCAGCGGTTCGGGCACATCGCGGTCGCAGCGCAGGATCAGCGCGTCGGGGCTGATACCGATGCTTCGGAGCGCGGCGACCGAATGCTGGGTGGGCTTGGTCTTGAGTTCACCCGACGGCGCCATGTACGGCACGAGCGAGCAGTGCAGGAAGAAGCAGTTCTCCCGGCCGACCTCGTGGCGGACCTGACGGGCGGCCTCGAGGAACGGCAGAGACTCGATGTCGCCGACAGTGCCGCCGATCTCGGTGATCACTACGTCTGGCCGGTTGCCGTCGGCGTCGGGCCTCGCCATCGCCAGGATCCGGCTCTTGATCTCATCGGTGATGTGCGGGATGACCTGAACGGTGTCGCCGAGGTATTCACCGCGGCGCTCCTTGGCGATCACCGTCGAATACACTTGTCCGGTAGTCACATTCGCAAATCCGGACAGGTTGCGGTCGAGGAAGCGCTCGTAGTGGCCGACGTCGAGGTCGGTCTCGGCGCCGTCCTCGGTGACGAACACCTCGCCGTGCTGGAACGGGTTCATGGTGCCCGGATCGACGTTGAGGTACGGGTCGAGTTTCTGCATGGTGACCTGTAGGCCGCGCGCGGTCAGCAGCTGCCCGAGGCTCGACGCGGTGAGTCCCTTACCGAGCGAAGAAACCACGCCACCGCTGACGAAAATGTGCTTGGTAGCGGTTTGCGGGTGCTTGCGTAGCGCTGGCAAGAGCAACCTCCGTGACGACGGGCAGGGCTTACTTTCCTAGGGAAATTCCTAGTTTGGGGCCTGCCGACCCACGGAACCCCACCCTAACACCGACCCCGACAAGGCGTCGCTGACGCGCCGACGACCGAACTATTGCGGGATTGTTACCGATGTGGCGCCCTGGCCGACGCCGTACTGGCCGGGCCGAGCGCCGCTGATCAGGTCCTGCAGGGCCAACACCGAGGTGATCCTCCCTGATGCGGTGTCGACGTCGTCGACCGTGCTGACCGTGCTCGTCAGCGCAGCGTCTGACCTTGTCACCGCCACCGCCGCGGTGCCGGAGGCGGAGCCGTCGCGGCCCACGATGACGGTGCCGGAGCCGTGCGGGGCTAGGCCGGCAGCGAAACGGGCCACGGTGGCGCCCCTGTTCCCCGCATCATCGGCCAGGCCGCCGCCGGAGACGACGAGGGCGGTGTTGGCCGCGCCGACTCGCTCACCTCCGTACGTGATGAACCCGGTGTCGCGCAGCGCGGTCAGCACGGTGTCTCGCTGCTGGTCGTTGACGGCGGGGACGGCGGGATTCCTGTTGATCAACAGGCTGATGCCCAACAGGTCGCCGGCCTGCGAGCCTTGGTCCATCGACTTCGTGCTCAACTGCGCACCGGCGGGCACGATCGGCGAGTTCACCACCGAAAGAAGCTTCTCGGCGGAGTTGGCGTCGACGAACTCGTCGGTCAGCGACACCGCGCCGGTCACCGCTCCCCCGGCCTGCTCCACCATCCGGGACAGCGCGTTGACGTCGTCGTCGGTCGCGTCGGGGGTGCGGAACATCACGACAGACTTGCCCGCCATCGTGTCGCGCAGGATCCGCGGTGACATCTGCGCATCGAATTCCCCTGCGGCGTTCAGCTTCTCGTTGACCGCGTTTTTCTGGTCGGTGAGCCCGTTGATCTGATTCTGCAGCTCATGCTTGTCGTCACGCAGACCGGAAAGGACAGTGTTGGACAGCAGCCCGGAGCCCAGCGCGACGCCTATCGCGAGGGCAAGGAAGACTGCGGCCAGCGAAATCGCATGTGTGCGAAGGGATATCATCGCGCCACACTCCTTAGGTGACCCAGCCCTGAACCCACATCGAGAAACGGTTCCAGTAGTTGACGACCCAATCGAGCAGGGCGCCGTCGGCCCGCGACACCCACAACGCGACGATGACGGCGACGAGCATCGCCAACACCAACATAGCGATCGCGCTACCGGAGATCCGGCTTCGGTAGAGCGTCGCAACCGCCTTGGCGTCCACGAGCTTCTCGCCCACCTTGAGACGGGTCAGGAAGGTCGACGGGTTGCTGTGCTGACGGGACCTGTCGAAGAACTCTTCGATGCTCGCAGTGTGGCCGGCGGTGACGATCAGGGACGCACCGTGGTGGTCGGCAAGCAACAGCGCCAGGTCGGCTGCCGATCCCGCCGCCGGGAAAG
Organism: uncultured Actinomycetota bacterium; assembly: GCA_963817825.1. Taxonomy (GTDB): domain Bacteria; phylum Actinomycetota; class Actinomycetes; order Mycobacteriales; family Mycobacteriaceae; genus Mycobacterium. The sequence continues at coordinate 36,444 of CAWFQG010000017.1, forward strand.
TCATCGCCCCGACTCCGAGGTCCTGGATGCGCTCGAGTCCGGCCGCGTGTCCGTCGGCGTCGGCGGGCAGCACCACCTGTGCGCCGCAGCGCAACACGTCGGCGCTGATGCGTTCCGGATCGCCGACGATGAGCTGGGGCCGGTAGCCGGCCTTTCGCAGTACGTCGGCACCACCGCCGACCCCTATGAGCACCGGCTGGTACTCCTTGATGAACGGTTTAAGGGCCTTCAGGTCGTAGGCCGCGTCGGGTTCTTCCGCCACGATCACGACGTGACGGCGATTGAGGTCGACGTCGATGTCGGGGATGCCGATGCCGTCGATCAGCAGCGGGCTTTCACTGCGGATGAATTCGATCGTGTTGCCCGCGAATGCTTCGAGATGCGCGACCAGCCCGCTCTTGGCCTCGTGCATGAGCTCGCGGATCTCGTGGTCGGTGCGCTCGGTGCCGTGGACGAGCCTGCGGTCGCCGGCATACACGCCGCCGTCGTGCAGCCGGACCCTGGCGCCGTCCTTGATGCGTTTGAACGCCTCGGGGCCGGTCTCGTCGATCAGGGTGACGCCGTTGTTGACAAGCACCTCTGGCCCTAGGTTGGGGTAGCGGCCCGAGATCGACGGTGACGCGTTGACCACGGCGGCGATGTTGGCTTCGACCAGTGCGTCCGCGGTGATGCGATCGAGATCCAGTGCGTCGATCACCACGATGTCCCCGGGCCCGACGCGCCGCAGCAGCCGATCGATGTCGCGATCCACGCGGGCCGTGCCGGTGATGCCCGGCCTTGTGCTGGCAGTACGGGATAGCAGCGCTGACATCTTCATGGGGCGATTCTGTCGGGGAACCCTCAAGTAGAGGTGGAGGCGCGCCGTAACATCAGCCTCAGAAGTGTGCTTTTGTCACACCAGTAACAGCTAACAGACCTGCGCGCGGTCGTCCTGCGCCGCGCTGAGCAGCTCGCGGGCATGAGCCCGCCCACTGTCCGAGTCGCCGAGCCCGGCCAGCATGCGGGCCAGCTCTGCGACCCGATCGTCGTCGGTCAATCGGCGGACGCCGCTGGAGGTGTTCCGGCCTGCACTGTCGACGACCAGGTGGAGGTCGGCGTAGGCGGCGACCTGCGGCAGATGCGTGACGACGATGACCTGGTGGGTACGCGCCAACCGCGCCAACCGCCGTCCGATCTGTACCGCTGCGCGCCCTCCGACGCCCGCGTCGACCTCGTCGAAAACCATCGTGGTGCCCTCGGCGGAGGCGGCGAGGACGACCTCGAGCGCGAGCATCACGCGCGACAGCTCACCCCCGGACGCGCTTTTATTCAGCGGCAGCACGTCGGTCCCGCGATGCGCGGAGAAGCCGAACTCGACGGCGTCGGCGCCGTCGGATCCCGCATGCACGGTCGCACCCGATGGCAGCGTTATCGGCGCGGAGTCGTCGCCTCGAACGGTCAGTGGGGACACCGCGACGGTGAATTCGGCGTCAGCCATCGCAAGTCCCGACAGCTCGGCCGTCACCGCCTTGGCGAGGCCTTTGGCCGCTTTCGTGCGCGCCTTGCTGAGTTCGGTTGCGGCGCTGACGAGTTCGGTTTCCAGCTCGGCGACCTGAAGTTCCAGCCCCGCGAGCGTCTCCTCCGAGACGTCCAGCTGGTCGAGCCGTTCACGCGACTGACGGGCCCACGCCAGCACAGCGTCGACGTCGGCGGCGTACTTGCGCGTCAGCACCCGCAGTTCGCCCTGCCGCGCCAGTTTGGTCTCCAAAGTGCTCGCATCGCTGGGCAATTCGGTCAGATAATCTCCGAGTTCGGTCGACACGTCACCGATGACGGCCAACGCCTCTGCGAGCCGCTGTCCCAACGCCCGCAACGCGGTGTCGTCGGTGGCCTCCAGCGCCGACTTCGCCTGCGCGACTTCGTGGGCCGCCGATGCCGCATTTGCGTCGGCGGCGTCGTCCAGTGCACCCGACAAGGACAACCGTGCGGTTTGGGCGGCCTCCCGCAGTGCGTCGAGCTCGGATAACCGCCGGATGTCGTTGACGAGTGCGTCGTCTTCGCCGGGCCGCGGATCGACTGCGTCTATCTCGCCGAGACCGAACCTCAGCCGGTCGGCCTCTTGTGCCAATTCCCTTGCCCGCTGGGTCCTGTCGGCCAGATCACGCCTGGCGGCCTGCCATGAGTCACGCACGGTGCGATATTTCCGCAGTAGCCGGCCGACATCGGCGAAGCGGTCCAGCGCCCCCCGCTGCTCGTCGCCGCGCATCAGGCGTAGCTGGTCGTTCTGGCCGTGCAGGGTCAGCAGCTCAGTGGTGAAGGTGCTCAACGACTTTGCCGGAACGCTACGGCCACCAAGGTATGCCCGGGATGGCCCGTCGCGGCTGACCGACCGCGCGGCGATCACACTGCCGTCCTCGTCGCGCTCCGCGCCGGACGCGTCGAGGATCTCGTCGACCTGGGCGGAGACCCCGTCACCGAGCTCGCTTGTGCTGAACCGGCCCTCGATCACTGCGCGGCCGGCACCCGACCGTATCCGGGTGGCGTCGGCCCGCGCACCGCCGAGCAGGTGCAGTCCCGTCACCACCATCGTCTTGCCGGTTCCGGTCTCACCGGTCAGCACGGTCAGCCCCCGGTCGAATTCGGCGGTCGCCGTGCTGATCGCACCCAGCGACTCGATGCGGATCTCGGAGAGCACTACTGTCCGCGCCATCCCGTGACCGGCAGCCGGAACTTGCGCACCAGACGGTCGGTGAAGGGCGCGCTGTCCAGCCGTACCCATTTCAGCGGTGTGCCGCAGCGCGTCACCTCGAGGCGACCTCCGGCGGGCACCACCATCTCGCGGCGTCCGTCGCAGAACACCAGGGCGTCATGGCCGTCCGCCTCGATCTCGATTGCGATCGCGGCGTTGGGGCTGGTGACCATCGGCCGCGCGAACAGTGCGTGAGCGTTGTTGGGCACCACCAATATTGCGTCCAGATCCGGCCACACGATGGGGCCACCTGCGGAGAACGCCCACGCGGTAGAGCCGGTGGGAGTCGCCACGAGCACACCGTCGCAGCCGAAAGACGACACCGGTCGGCCGTCGACCTCCAGCACTGCGCCCAGTACGCCGAGGCGTGGCCCCTTTTCCAGGCTCGCCTCGTTGAGGGCCCAGCCGCGATTCGTGATTCGACCCTCGGCACGCACCACGACGTCGAGCGTCATGCGCTCCTCGACGCGGTAGTCGCGGTTGACCACATGGTCGAGCACGGAGTCGATCGAATCCGCCTCGGCTTCGGCGAGGAATCCGATACGGCCAAGATTGACGCCGAGCACTGGGATCTCGACGTTGCGGGCGAGTTCCGCCGCGCGCAGAAACGTCCCGTCACCGCCGAGGGCCAGCACGAGCTCACAACCTTCGGCCGCGCGTTCATCGGCGTCGACGACCTGGATGTCGACGCCGAGGGCTCGCATGTCGTCCGGTGCCAGGTGTATCTCCCCGCGGTCCACCGCTTCCGCGGTTAGCACTCGCAGGCTAATACCGTTGTCTGCGAGCATCTTTTGCACCCGGCGGGCGGTTTCGGTGGCCTCGTCGCGCCCGGTGTGCACGACCAACAGGACAATGCGTTCGCTCGTCACTGCGGCCCCTCGGCGACGGCGCGTTCCACGGCCCGCTCGAGCCGCTCACCGGTCAGCGGATGTTCGGGCCTGCCGCGCAGATGCAGAAAGTACTCGACGTTGCCCGACGGACCGGGCAACGGGCTGGCGGTGACACCGACGGTGTGCCAGTTCAACTGGGCGGCCCGGCCTGCGACCGCGAGAACGGCGTCCGTGCGCAACTGCGGGTCGGACACGACACCGCCGGCGCCGACGCGATCCTTGCCGACCTCGAACTGTGGTTTCACCATGGGAACGATATCGGCGTCGTCCGACGCGCACGAAACCAGCGCGGGCAACACGGTCGACAGCGAGATGAAGGACAGATCGGCGACCACCAGGTCGACAGCTCCGCCGATGCCCGCCGGTGTCAGCGTTCGCACGTTGGTGCGTTCGAGCACCGTTACCCGCTCGTCGGACCGCAGTGTCCATGCGAGCTGCCCGTATCCGACGTCCACGGCGACCACCTCGCGGGCACCGCGATCAACCAGCACCTCGGTGAATCCGCCGGTCGACGCACCGGCGTCCAGGCAACGCGCATCGTTCACCGAGATCCCGAAGGCGTCCAGCGCACCGATGAGCTTGTGTGCGCCGCGGGAGACCCATGAGCGATCGTCGGCCGTGTCGACGGTGAGCGAAGCACTGACCGCGACGGCCGTCGCGGGTTTGGCGGCGGGCATCCCGTCGATGCTGACCCGGCCCGCTCCGATCAGTTCCGCGGCCTGCTGTCGCGAGCGCGCCAGCCCGCGCCGAACGAGCTCGGCGTCAACACGAGCGCGCCGCGTCACGTTCGCTCACTCGTCCGAGGTCTCAGAGGGGGCTGGCCCCTTCTCGACCGACTCCAGCGCGTACACCAAGAGGTCGTGCGCTTCCTCCAGCCGCGCAGCGAGGCTATCGATGTCGATGTCTGCGGGGTCAATGGCATCGACATCGGGCAGCGAGGCCAGCAACGCCGCGATCCGCGCGTGGATCTCGTCAGGTTCGGTACTCATATCCGTGTTCACGCTAGTCGATCGGCGACGTCAGCAGGGACCAGCGCTCCAGGGCCTTTCGGGCGATGTCGTCGCCGGCGACGATCGCGAACGGCTGCCCGACGAGGCGGGAGTTCCATACCGCGTTCGCGGTGGCCCGCACGACGGTAAGCGGATCGCTTGGCTCACTGCCTGCATTGTGGACGGTCACGACTGCCGACCCGATATCGATGCGCCACGCCGGATGCGGTCCAACGCGAAGGGTGTCGGCCCGGCTGTAGAGGGAGCGCAGGTCGGCGGCGATGTAGTTGGGCCGCTCTGCGGGCGCGGCTCGGACGGTCTCCTCGGCCGTACTCACACCGCACAGCACCAACAAACTCGGCAGGCCCGCGGCATTGGCACCCGCGATGTCGGTATCGAGCCGGTCACCGACAACCAGCGGTGTCTGAAACTTGCCGCGGGACAACGCATCTGTCAGCAGTCTCGGCTGCGGCTTGCCGGCGACCTTCGGCTCACGATCCGTCGCGGCCTGCAGGGCCGCGACCATGGATCCGTTTCCTGGCAACAGTCCCCGTTCGGAGGGCAGTGTCCGGTCGACGTTGGCCGCGACCCAGTAAGCGCCGGCCCTGATGGCCAGGGCCGCCTCTGCGAGGTCGTGCCATGCGGTCTCGGGTGAATGCCCCTGGACGACGGCGACGGGATCGTCTGACCACAGTCGGACGGGTTTGAGTCCGACGCTGCTGATCTCATTGGCCAGCGATTCGGTGCCGATGATGAGCACAGCCGCACCGGCAGGCAAATGCGCCGAGAGCATCTGGGCCGCGCTCTGTGCACTGGTCACGACGTCGTCGGGAACCGCGCTGAACCCCATGGCGCAGAGGTGCTGGGCGACTTCACTGGCTCCGCGTGAGGCGTTGTTGGTGACGTACAGCGTGCGCGCGGTGACCGCTGCCAGTGTGTCGACAGCGCCGGGCGTGGGTTCGTGGCCACGGAAAACCGTGCCGTCAAGATCGAGAAGCAGACAATCGTGTTCTTGCGCAAGGGTTGTCACGTCAGCCGAGCTCCGTGATCCGCTCTTCGGCATCCGTCACGCCATCGATGTCCGCGGCCGCGGCGTTGATGAACCACTGCAGAGCCTCTTCCCCTCTCTCGAGTGCGAGCAGCGTTTCAGCGTAGGCGTAGAACAGTCGGGCGGTCGTCGGCCCGGTCCGCGTCGGGTCGAGTTGCGGCGTGGACAGGATGGCGAGGGCTTGGTCGTTCTGGCCCAGGTCGGACCGGGCACCGGCGGCGACGATACGCAGTTCGTCGGCGTCGTCGCCGGTGAGCTGTGAGGCCTCGGGGCTGCGAGCCAATTCGATTGCACGCTCGGGACGGCCCACACCGCGTTCGCAGTCGGCGATCAGCGGCAACAACGGGGACTTACTGCCCAGCCGGCGGGCGGCGCGCAGCTCGGCGAGTGCCTGTGCCCAATCTCCGCAGCGGTATGCGGCGATGCCGACGGCTTCGCGAACGGCCGCGATGCGACCGGAGCGGGATCGAGCTGCGCGGGCATGCTCGAGGGCGGCCTCGGGATCGTCGTCGAGTAGTTCGCCTGCTGCCACCAGATGGCGAGCAACGAAGTCGGCGGTGTTGCGGTCCAAAGTGGTTAGTTCGCCACGGATTTCCGGTGAGAGCTGTCGGGCCTCGATCTCCGGCGACAGCGTCGGTCCGATCTGGTCTGGCGATGCACGTCCCGCGTGTCCAGGCGGCGAGCGGCGAGCTCGATTGGGGCCCGAGGACCGTGACGCCGACCGTTGACCACGCGGCCCGTATTGCGGTCCGCTCCTGCCGGCGGAGCCGCGGGCACGCCGTTCGTCGTTGCCGCCTTGCCTGTCCTGCGCCACGTATGTCTTTCTACCCTGGATCGTTTCGGGACGAAAATTGGCTCGTTGCAATGGCATTCCAAAACAAATCGGTTTCGAATATAGAATCACCCCCCACGCAATTGTGGGGGGTGATTCTATATGTGTGTTCGGCGGTGTCCTACTTTTCCACCCGGGTTGGGTAGTATCATCGGCGCTGGCAGGCTTAGCTTCCGGGTTCGGGATGGGTCCGGGCGTTTCCCTGTCGCTATTTCCGCCGTAACTTTGTTCACTTGTGTGTGACGTTGTTGTTTGGTGGTGGGGTGCAGTTGTTTGACTGCGTGGATGGGTGGTTGCGAGGTTTTGGTTGTGTGTAAGTTTTCGGCCGGTTAGTGCCAGTTCCCTGTCGCATTGCTGCGGTTGTAGGTCTGGTCTATCGATCCCGTGGTCTGCGGGGGGCCTTATCCCACTTGATGGGTGAGAAGCCTGGTCTTGGAGGGGGTTTCCCGCTTAGATGCTTTCAGCGGTTATCCTGTCCGAACGTGGCTATCCAGCGGTGCCCCTGGTGGGACAACTGGTGGACCAGAGGTTCGTCCGTCCCGGTCCTCTCGTACTAGGGACAGGTTTCCTCAAGCTTCTGACGCGCGCGGCGGATAGAGACCGAACTGTCTCACGACGTTCTAAACCCAGCTCGCGTGCCGCTTTAATGGGCGAACAGCCCAACCCTTGGGACCTGCTCCAGCCCCAGGATGCGACGAGCCGACATCGAGGTGCCAAACCATCCCGTCGATATGGACTCTTGGGGAAGATCAGCCTGTTATCCCCGGGGTACCTTTTATCCGTTGAGCGACACCCCTTCCACTCGGGGGTGCCGGATCACTAGTCCCGACTTTCGTCCCTGCTTGACATGTCCGTCTCGCAGTCAAGCTCCCTTGTGCACTTGCACTCAACACCTGATTGCCGTCCAGGTTGAGGGAACCTTTGGGCGCCTCCGTTACATTTTAGGAGGCAACCGCCCCAGTTAAACTACCCACCAGGCACTGTTCCTGAACCGGATAGACGGTTCGAGGTTAGAGGCCCAATACGATCAGAGTGGTATTTCAACAACGACTCCACAATCACTGGCGTGACCGCTTCATAGTCTCCCACCTATCCTACACAAACCGTATCGAGCACCAATACCAAGTTGTAGTGAAGGTCCCGGGGTCTTTTCGTCCTGCCGCGCGTAACGAGCATCTTTACTCGTAGTGCAATTTCGCCGAGTCTATGGTTGAGACAGCTGAGAAGTCGTTACGCCATTCGTGCAGGTCGGAACTTACCCGACAAGGAATTTCGCTACCTTAGGATGGTTATAGTTACCACCGCCGTTTACTGGGGCTTAAATTCTCCGCTTCACCCTTACGGGTTGACAGGTCCTCTTAACCTTCCAGCACCGGGCAGGCGTCAGTCCGTATACATCGTCTTGCGACTTCGCACGGACCTGTGTTTTTAGTAAACAGTCGCTTCTCACTGGTTTGTGCCACCCACGTTCGCTTGGGCCGCAAGGGCTTACACGACATGTGGGTCCCCCTTCTCCCGAAGTTACGGGGGCATTTTGCCGAGTTCCTTAACCATAGTTCACTCGTACGCCTCGGTATTCTCTACCTGACCACCTGTGTTGGTTTCGGGTACGGGCCGTGTGTGCACTCACTAGAGGCTTTTCTTGGCAGCATAGGATCACCGAATTCACCTCACTCGGCTATGCGTCACCTCTCAGGATTAGTGACATCCGGATTTACCTAGATGTCTCCCTACAGGTTTACCCCAGTATTACCACTGACTGGTACGGCTACCTTCCTGCGTCACCCCATCGCTTGACTACTACCAACCCGGGTCCCGCGCAGCCCCCGAACCCCATTGACCCGAAGGTCGCTGGTGGCCCAGGTTTTGGGCGGTTAGCAGAATTGATTCGTCACGGGCGCACACACACGGGTACGGGAATATCAACCCGTTGTCCATCGACTACGCCTGTCGGCCTCGCCTTAGGTCCCGACTCACCCTGGGCGGACTGGCCTGGCCCAGGAACCCTTGGTCTTTCGGCGGGCAAGGTTCTCACTTGCCTTATCGCTACTCATGCCTGCATTCTCACTCCCACACCCTCCACCACTAGATCACTCTGTGGCTTCACCGGATGCAGGACGCTCCCCTACCCAATGAACAAAGTTCATTGCCGCGGCTTCGGCGGTGTGCTTGAGCCCCGCTACATTATCGGCGCACAATCACTTGACCAGTGAGCTATTACGCACTCTTTCAAGGGTGGCTGCTTCTAAGCCAACCTCCTGGTTGTCTTCGCGACTGCACATCCTTTTCCACTTAGCACACGCTTAGGGGCCTTAGCCGGCGATCTGGGCTGTTTCCCTCTCGACGCACGGAGCTTATCCCCCGCCGTCTCACTGCCACGCTTGTCTTACCGGCATTCGGAGTTTGGCTGACGTCAGTAACCTAGTAGGGCCCATCGGCCATCCAGTAGCTCTACCTCCGGCAAGAAACACGCAACGCTGCACCTAAATGCATTTCGGGGAGAACCAGCTATCACGGAGTTTGATTGGCCTTTCACCCCTACCCACAACTCATCCCCTCAGTCTTCAACCTAAGTGGGTTCGGGCCTCCACAACATCTTACTGCTGCTTCACCCTGGCCATGGGTAGATCACTCCGCTTCGGGTCCAGAACACACCACTACACCCCAATAAAGGGGATACGCCCTATTCAGACTCGCTTTCGCTGCGGCTACCCCACCCGGGTTAACCTCGCGACATGTCCCTGACTCGCAGGCTCATTCTTCAAAAGGCACGCCATCACCCCACCACAAGTGGAGGGCTCTGACGGCTTGTAGGCACACGGTTTCAGGTACTCTTTCACTCCCCTCCCGGGGTACTTTTCACCATTCCCTCACGGTACTAATCCGCTATCGGTCACTGAGAAGTATTCAGGCTTACCGGGTGGTCCCGGCAGATTCACAGCAGATTCCACGGGCCCGCTGCTACTCGGGGACACTGCGACAGCAGAGCACATGTTTTCGGTTACGGGGCTCTCACCCACTACGGCAGACCATCCCAGGCCACTTCACCTAACACATGCCTTTATCACTGCTGCTCCCCTCGGCGGAGAGAAGAACACAGACCCCACAACACCGCACACACAACCCCCGCCGGGTATCACATGCATCCGGTTTAGCCATCCTCCGCTTTCGCTCGCCACTACTCACGGAATCACAATTGTTTTCTCTTCCTACGGGTACTGAGATGTTTCACTTCCCCGCGTTACCTCCTACCGGCTATATATTCACCAGCAGGTGACACGACATCACTCGCGCCGGGTTTCCCCATTCGGACATCCTCGGATCAACGCTTGGTTGACAGCTCCCCGAGGCATATCGCAGCCTCCCACGTCCTTCATCGGCTCTCAGTGCCAAGGCATCCACCATGCGCCCTAAAACACTTACAACACAAAAAACCAAAAATATTTGAGTTAACAAACTCTGAAATTGCACATCAACACACAAGAAAAGCACCCATCCCCAAAAAGGACCGGCGCCCACCTGCGTGCTAGATGCTCGCAACCACTATCCACAAATCAAACACCACACCCCACCACCAAAGTGAGGCAACAACACACCAAACTCCCTCGTAGGAAGCCGACCCCAACCGCTCGGGTCACAACCACCCCCGGTTTCCCATGCGGGACGAAGAGGTGACGGGCCTGTTGTCTCAAAGCCCAATAGTGTGTCTGATGACTAGTCGCCGCCCCACGCCCTCTGAGGAGAACGTCCCGGGGGCCGGCATGTTTGTCGCTGCACCAAAACCACACCCACTACAGGTGTGGCCCATCGTCACGATTCGCCCGGATCACCGAACCCCCACACGATGTGGGCGGGTCACGGGTCTCGTGGTGCTCCTTAGAAAGGAGGTGATCCAGCCGCACCTTCCGGTACGGCTACCTTGTTACGACTTCGTCCCAATCGCCGATCCCACCTTCGACGGCTCCCTCCCACAAGGGGTTAGGCCACCGGCTTCGGGTGTTACCGACTTTCATGACGTGACGGGCGGTGTGTACAAGGCCCGGGAACGTATTCACCGCAGCGTTGCTGATCTGCGATTACTAGCGACTCCGACTTCACGGGGTCGAGTTGCAGACCCCGATCCGAACTGAGACCGGCTTTAACAAGGATTCGCTCCACCTCACGGCATCGCAGCCCTTTGTACCGGCCATTGTAGCATGTGTGAAGCCCTGGACATAAGGGGCATGATGACTTGACGTCATCCCCACCTTCCTCCGAGTTGACCCCGGCAGTCTCTCACGAGTCCCCACCATTACGTGCTGGCAACATGAGACAAGGGTTGCGCTCGTTGCGGGACTTAACCCAACATCTCACGACACGAGCTGACGACAGCCATGCACCACCTGCACACAGGCCACAAGGGAACCGACATCTCTGCCGGCGTCCTGTGCATGTCAAACCCAGGTAAGGTTCTTCGCGTTGCATCGAATTAATCCACATGCTCCGCCGCTTGTGCGGGCCCCCGTCAATTTCTTTGAGTTTTAGCCTTGCGGCCGTACTCCCCAGGCGGGGTACTTAATGCGTTAGCTACGGCACGGATCCCAAGGAAGGAAACCCACACCTAGTACCCACCGTTTACGGCGTGGACTACCAGGGTATCTAATCCTGTTCGCTCCCCACGCTTTCGCTCCTCAGCGTCAGTTACTGCCCAGAGACCCGCCTTCGCCACCGGTGTTCCTCCTGATATCTGCGCATTCCACCGCTACACCAGGAATTCCAGTCTCCCCTGCAGTACTCAAGTCTGCCCGTATCGCCCGCACGCCAGAGGTTGAGCCTCCGGTTTTCACGAACAACGCGACAAACCACCTACGAGCTCTTTACGCCCAGTAATTCCGGACAACGCTCGCACCCTACGTATTACCGCGGCTGCTGGCACGTAGTTGGCCGGTGCTTCTTCTGTACATACCGTCACTTGCGCTTCGTCTGTACTGAAAGAGGTTTACAACCCGAAGGCCGTCATCCCTCACGCGGCGTCGCTGCATCAGGCTTGCGCCCATTGTGCAATATTCCCCACTGCTGCCTCCCGTAGGAGTCTGGGCCGTATCTCAGTCCCAGTGTGGCCGGACACCCTCTCAGGCCGGCTACCCGTCGTCGCCTTGGTAGGCCATCACCCCACCAACAAGCTGATAGGCCGCGGGCCCATCCCACACCGCAAAAGCTTTCCCCCACCAGGCCATGCGACCAGCAGGGTATATCCGGTATTAGACCCAGTTTCCCAGGCTTATCCCAAAGTGCAGGGCAGATCACCCACGTGTTACTCACCCGTTCGCCACTCGTGTACCCCGAAGGGCCTTACCGTTCGACTTGCATGTGTTAAGCACGCCGCCAGCGTTCGTCCTGAGCCAGAATCAAACTCTCCAAACAAAAACCCCCAGGACAAACCCGGAAAGAATTCAATCAGAACAATCTGACCTAACAACAAAAACACCAAAACAACTGGCATCAAAAAACACCACACCCAAGGCACGGGAAGCCAAAAATGTGGCAAAAACAAAAACAACAAACAAAAACCACCAAACACACTATTGAGTTCTCAAACAACACACCCGCCCGACCGCGCAACCAACCCGCGGCACAGGGCCGCGTGCTAGTAGTACGGACGGTCAGGAACCCACCGAAGTGGGGCTTCCCTCTGGGACGCCGTCGCGCTCAGCGGCCAAGGCCGCGTCGCGACGACTTCAACAAGTTACGTGAGGGAAAACGCGGAGTCAAATGGGCTGATGGGTGGTGCGTTTCGGCGATTCCACCCGTCGCGCGCACTCTCGTGCGTCGGCTCCGACTCATCGTCCAACACGCTCGACGCCGGCAATATTCCGCTTGCCGCGGCGCAGCACCAACCAGCGGTCATGGAGGAAGTCTGTCGGCTGCGGCGTCCAGTCGTCGCTGTCCACCCGAGTGTTGTTGACATAGGCGCCGCCCTCTGTGACCGTCCTGCGCGCAGCGCCCTTGCTCTCCGCTAACCCGCTCGCCACGAGCAGGTCGATGATCGCGTCGGGGCCGCCCGGCTTCAGTTCGGCCACGCGGTTGTTGCTTGCCTCGCGCAGCGCGGCCGCCAGCGTCGGCTCGTCCAGCTCCGACAGCTCGGCCCGTCCGAACAACGCCTGACTTGCGTGTTCGACGGCCGCACACTGCGCCTGCCCATGCACCAGCGTGGTGAGTTCCTGCGCGAGTCGGCGCTGGGCCGCGCGCTCATGAGGCCGTTCGGTGGTGGCCTGCTCGAGCTCGGCGAGGTCATCGGTGGTCAGGAACGTGAACCACTTGAGGTAGGGGACGACGTCGGCGTCGGCCGTGTTGATGAAGTATTGGTACCAGGCGTACGGGCTGGTCATCTCCGGGTCCAGCCAAAGGTTCCCACCACCCGTCGACTTACCGAACTTGTTGCCTTCGGAGTCGGTCACCAGCGGTGTGGTCATCGCATGGACCGTTGCGCCCTGCTTCTGGCGTACCAGCCGCACGCCGGCGATGATATTGCCCCACTGGTCGGAGCCACCGATCTGAAGCGTGCATCCGTAGCGCCGGTTCAGTTCGACGAAGTCGTTGGCCTGCAACAGCATGTAACTGAACTCGGTGTAGGAAATGCCCTCGCCCTCGAGCCGCCGGCGCACCGTGTCGCGGTCGAGCATCACGTTGACCGAGAAGTGCTTTCCGATGTCGCGGAGAAACTCGATCGCCCTCATGTCGCCGGTCCAGGTCAGGTTGTTCTCCACGACGGCGCCCGACGGTGACTCGTCGAAGTCGACGAATCGCTCGAGTTGTCCGCGGATCCGGTCTGTCCACTCGGCGACGGTGGCGGCGTTGTTCAGGGTGCGTTCGCCGATGTCCCTCGGATCGCCGATCATCCCGGTGGCACCGCCTGCCAACACGATCGGCCGGTGGCCGGCCTGCTGAAAACGACGCAGCGTGAGCAGCGGGATCAGGTGGCCCGCGTGCAGACTCGGCGCGGTCGGGTCGAACCCCGAATAGACGGTGATGGACCCGGCCGCCAGCTGCTCCCCCAGCACATCCCGGTCGGTGGACTGCGCAATCAGTCCACGCCACTCCAACTCGTCGAGGATGTTCGACGTTCCCATGCCCTTGATCTTCCCGTACTAGTCGCTCTGGCCGGGCGCCGGTGCCCGCGGACTGCGGCGGTACAGCGAGACTTCGGGCCGTCCCGCCAGCCAGAACCGCCATGGCCGGTCGGCCGCCTGACTGACCCCCACACGCGGTCCGTCGACGGCCCACCGCTCTTGCGCCAGCGTGAGCCGCACCGGGCTGTCGGCGTCGAAAAGGTCAATCCCGTTGTCGTTCATGGTGATTCCGAGCGCAGAACACAGATTGCCCGGGCCACGGGCCAATACCGCCGGGCGAACCGAATCCCCCCTCCGCGCCTGTGCGGCATCATCACCGGCTTCGATGGCGGCGGCCCTGAGCAGAACGGCGCCCGCAACGCCATCCGAGGCACACACGACGTTCGCGCATACGTGGATGCCGTGGCTGAGGTACGTGTACAACCGGCCGGCCGGGCCGAACATCACGGTGTTGCGCCCGCCTCGCCCCCGATAGGAATGGGATGCGGCGTCGGGCCACGGCCCGTCGGGTGGGCCACCGTACGCCTCTACCTCGACGATCATGGCGCTCACGCCGCGGCCGGTGAGCGCCGCTCCCAGCAGTCGTCGTGCCGCGGTGAGTGGGTCCACCGACAGCAGCTTCGCGGTCACCGAGGCGATTCTGCCCTCGGCCCTTGACACATCCACCAGTGGGGAGTCATATTCATCATATGATGACTTCATCGAGCGATGAATTACTGAGGCGAGGCGTGGAGCCGGTCGTCGTCATCGACCATCTGCGGGTTGTCCGCGGCAAGCGTCCCGCGATCCACGAGCTGTCGGTGCAGATCGCGCGCGGCACCATCACCGGTCTGCTGGGGCCATCGGGCTGCGGCAAGACCACGCTGATGCGCAGCATCGTGGGCACCCAGATCGTCACCGCGGGCAGCGTCACGGTGCTGGGACAACCGGCCGGCTCCGCTCCCCTGCGCAGGCGAGTCGGCTACCTGCCACAGGCGGCAACGATCTATGACGACCTGCGCATCGTCGACAATGTCCGCTATTTCGGTTCGCTATACGGCATGGACGCCAGGGCGGCCGACGAGGCCGTCGCCGTCGTGGGACTGGAGGACCATCGAACTGCACTGTGCGGCAACCTGTCCGGCGGTCAACGCACCCGCGTTTCCTTGGCGTGTGCACTGGTGGCTGCCCCGGATCTACTGGTGCTGGATGAACCCACCGTCGGTCTGGATCCTCTACTACGCGTTGACCTGTGGCAGCAATTCCATCAACTTGCCCGGCGCGGAACGACATTGATCGTCTCCAGCCACGTCATGGACGAGGCCGAACATTGCGGCGATTTGCTGCTCATGCGTGACGGTCACCTGCTCGCCCACACCACCCCGACGAAACTACGAGAGGAGACGGGATGTCAGTCACTGGAGGAAGCGTTTCTGTCCGTCATCCGGCACAGCACCGAAGCCGCAACCGGCTGAGCCCGCACGCCTTTCTCGCCACCACCGGACGAATCCTGCGACAGCTCGCGGCGGATCACCGCAGCGTCGCGATGATCCTCGTGGTGCCGAGCCTGATCATCACGCTGATGTACTTCATGTTCCAAGACGCCCCGCACCGGCCCGGCACCCCGTCGCCGTTCAACAACGCGTGCCTGATCATGCTCGGCGTGTTCCCGTTGATCGTGATGTTTCTGATCACGTCGATCACCATGCAGCGTGAGCGGGTTTCGGGAACATTGGAGCGGATCCTGACCACACCACTGCGTCGGCTGGATCTGTTGGCCGCGTACGGCACCGCCTTCTCGATCGCAGCGGCGGCACAAGCCACACTCGCGTGCGTCGTGTCGTTCTGGCTCCTTGGCCTCGACACAAAAGGCAGCCCGATCCTGGTGTTCACCATCGCGATCATCAACGCCGTGCTCGGCGTCGGACTCGGCCTGCTGTGTAGCGCATTCGCCCGCACGGAGTTTCAGGCCGTTCAGTTCATGCCGTTGGTGATCGCGCCGCAGCTGCTGCTATGCGGGATCATCGTGCCCCGCGAGGTGCTGCCCGACTGGCTTCAGTGGATCAGCAACGTACTGCCCGCCAGCTATGCTCTTGAGGCGTTGCAGCAGGTCGGCGCCTACCCGGACCTGACGGCGATTGCATTGCGGGACATCATTGTGGTGGTCGGCTTCGCAGTCGTGGCGCTGTGCCTGGCCTCCGCGACGCTACGACGAAGGACCCCGTAAGACATTGGCCACCAACACCGAACGCAAACGTCCCGGGCGCCCGCCCGGAGCGTCGGACACCCGCGAACGGATCCTCGCCAGTGCACGAGATCTGTTCGCCCGCAACGGTATCGACAAGACTTCGATCCGGTCCATCGCGGCGGCGGCCGATGTCGATCCCGCTTTGGTGCATCATTACTTCGGCACTAAGCAGCAGTTGTTCGCCGATGCGATCAGGGCGCCGATCAACCCGATGGACGTGATCGGTCCGCTTCGAGAAGTGCCAGTCGAAAAGCTCGGGTACACATTGCCCTCGATTCTGCTGCCGCTATGGGATTCCGAAGCCGGTAAGGGTTTCATCGCGACGTTGCGGTCTCTACTCGCCGGGTCGGAGGTCAGCCTGATCCGATCGTTCCTGCAGGAAATCATCACGGTCGAGGTCGGTTCCCGGGTCGATGATCCGCCTGGCAGCGGACCGATCCGCGTGCAGTTTGTGGCGTCCCAGTTGGTCGGCGTGGTGATGGCGCGCTACATCCTCGAACTCGATCCGTTCAAGTCGCTGCCGGTCGAGCAGATCGCGGAGACGATCGCGCCGAACCTACAGCGCTACCTCACGGGTGACCTGCCCGGTCTCGCCTTACCGGCTGTGCGCGGAGGAGATTCATCATCCACGGCATTCGTGCACAAAATGAGAGGAAACCGTTAGGAGACCTGTCCGCCGCTGGTGGCCGACTTCGCGCGGCCCATCAGCCGCTCGTGTTCGGCATCATCGGTCACGACGACGGCCTCGTCGACAAGCAAGACCGGGATGCCGTCGTCGATGCGGTACGCATGGCGCAGCCTAGGGTTGTAGAGCAATTCGTCGTCGCCGATCACCAGCAGTGACCCGCGGTCCTCCGGACAGACCAGAATGTTGCGCAGTTTGTCGTCGAGCACGCGCCGCGTCAGCCGCCCGGACCGCCGAGGATGACGCCACCCTGGTTGAAGGGATTGGGCGCCCCGCCGACGGAGAAGCCGTTCTGGCCGCCCCCTTGCTGCTGCTGCGCAGCGGCCTGTGCCTGGATCTTGCGTTGGTAGGCGACGGTCTCTTTGAGGGCCTCAACGAGCGGCCCCTGGTTCGGGCGCTTGTCCAACGCCGCCACGATGGCCGCCTTATTGGCATTCGACGGCTTGAATCCGCGGTTGCGCAGTACCAGCACCTCGTGAACCAAGTTGGACAACTGGCCATCGCCTGCGCCCAGGTCGTACTCGCTCTGGATGATGGCGAGCGCCTGATCTCCGGTCATCTCCGGCGCTGCCGGGGCGTCGGTATCCGTGGTTGACCCATCCCCCGGGGCAGCCGATGCGATCGATGACCCGGCACCGACCATCAGGGTGGCGGCGATCGCGCTGCCGACCATGGCCACCGCCAAGCGGCGCCGAACATTCTGCAATGTCATCGAACCTCCAGTGCGATGGCTCCAGCGAGCCTAACAGTGTGTCGGACGCCGAGCACGGCCTCAGTGCCCGCTCTCGATCTCCGCGCGCACCGCAACCGTAAGGCGCTTGTATCTATTGGTATCCGCATCGAGGAACCAGGCGTTACGGGAAGCCTTCGGAATTCCCTCGGTGCGCAACGGGCTGATCAGTGGCCGGTAGGACGCGCTGAGATCCATGTCAGGTACCACGTGCACGATGTCGGGCGCCGCTCCGACCGGCAGATCGGCCAGCGCCTCGGACAGGTCCCCAGCCGCGACACTGCCGCCGGGCTGCAACGCCAGTGCAGTCACCGCGATCCGCCGTCCACCCGCTTCGACCGGGTAGGTCACCGACATGTCGACCGCGTCGATGTCGCCGACCGCGTCACCGATGGGCATGGCGTACACCGGGCCGCGGTCGGTGCGGATGACCGCGCTCCGGTTGTCCACCAGCCAGAAATCGCCGTCCTGGTCCCGTCGGAACAGGTATTCGGTGGACACCCAGGTGTCTGCCGGGGAGAACACGCCGCGTTTGACCGACGCTGTCGGGTCGATCGGCCCCCGAGGATGCGCCAGCATGACGCCCACCTCGTTCGGATCGGCCCTTCGCACGAAGCCGCGCTCGTCCTCAAGGATCAGATCGTCGTCGGGGTCATAGGCCGCTAGCTCGACATGGCCGCCGCCGGGCAGTGGTCGACCCTTGCTGCCGACCTTCGCACCGGACACGTTGGCAAGGACGGCCTGTCCATCGGTGGTGGCGAAGAATTCGACGACATGCGCCGGCGCGAAGATGTCGACGACACGTTTCCACAGCCCGGCCGGCATGCCCGAACCGATGAACAGCCGCACCGGGTGGTTGCCCGTCAGCACGAACGACGGGTCGTCGATGACTTCGCGCAACATCGCCCAGGTGTAGGACACCACCGTCACGCCGTACTGGCGGATCTCCTGGACGAACCGGTCGGACACCAGGCCGCGCGACAACGCGATGCGTGACCCACCGACCACCGCGCCGCCAAGGCTCACCAACAGCCCGGACTGATGGTGTAGCGGGGTCAGGCAGTACACGGTGTCGCGGCCGCCCAGGTTGGCCGCCGAGGCGGTACCGAACGCGGACAGCGCCCAGCGGAAGTTCGTGATCTGACGAGCGACCAGTTCGCCGCCGATCGTGCTGAACGCGATGAACGCCAGGTCGCGCGCCAACCCGGGGTTGGGTCGGTACCAGCCGGGCAGATCCACCACATCGGGGTCGATCTTTTCCATGTCGACGACTTCGGCGTCGTCGGGCAGATGCAGATCGCGAGACTCCCCGCCGCCGAGCACCAGCACCCGCATCGACAGCTTGCGGGCCACTTCGAGATTGCTCGGGTCGGCGATGATTTCCGACACCGCGCCGAGTCGCGCCGCAGTAGGAAGGTCCGCGTCGGGAGGCATCAGCACCGCCACCGCACCGAGGCGGGACAGCGCCGCGATCGCCACCAATGCGCTGGGCCGCGTCTCCATCAGCACACCGACATGCGCACCCTGCCGAACCCCGACCTCGATCAGGCCACGGACGACGTTGTTGATGCGGCGATCGACCGCCTCGAAGGTGTGCACGCGCCCGTCGAACAGCAGGCACTCGCCGGTAGGTGCGCCGCGGGCCTGTTCGGACATGATCCGGCCGAGCGAGATCCGCGTGTGGTCGTTGAGCTGCCCAAGGCGCGTGAGCCTCGGCAGTGTGCGCACCGTCTCGATCGCCAGGGCGCGCGCCGACTTGTTCGCGGCGACAACGGCGTCGGCTGCCGACCGGGCCAGGGTGAAGGCCATTTCGCCGGCCGCGGTCGCGCCGTGTGCCAGCCGGGACGCGAACGGGACGCCGCTTTCGGAGTGCTCGGCCGGCTGCAGCGCCATCGGTATGACACCGTCCGGCAGGTCGGCGTCACCGTCGACCGATTTGACCCACTGGGCCACCGTCGGCCACGTCTGCGTGGCTGCCTTCGAGCCCACGACCAAGCCGAAATGGCCTGCGCGGATGAGGTATTCATACACATCGGCCTGCGGGGCGGCTCGCTTGATACCGCGCACCGACGCCGGCTGGCCGATGTCGTCGACCTCGCCGACGACGGCCAGCACGGGGCAGTTGATGTCGCTGAGCGTGACCAGCTCGCCGTGGATCGCGAAGCCGCCGGTCATCATCCGGTTGTGCGCGATGAACTGCTTGAGCAGTTCCGAGATCGCCGGACCCGACCAGGCGATCCAGCCCTCCGACGCGAGGAACCGACGCTGCTGCTCACGGGGCAGCAGCGCCTCGCGGTCGTGCAGCTGCCGGAGGAAGTCAAGACGCGACTGCGCGGTCTTGATGGGGTCGAGCATCTGGAAGCCGGTGCGCGCGAGCCAACTCGGGATGTCGATATGGCTGAAAACGTGGTCAGCCATGAAATCCGCGGCACCGGCGGCGAGCCCGGCGGGCAGATTCATGGGCAGTGCCGCGAGCGTGTCGACCGGTGAGCCGAACCCGATGATGCTGGCGAGGTCCTTGGACCGGCGATAGGCGGCCGTTTGGTAGCAGAACATTCCGCCCTGCGAGTAGCCGGCCAAGTGGACGTCGCGCCCCGTGGTCTCCTTGACGGTGTCGATGGCTTCGCTGAGCGCGACGACGTGGTCGGCCAGGTTCCGTTGCATCCCGCCCTCGACCTTGTCGGGCTCGCCGAAGTCGATGACCCACGGGTCGATGCCCGCGGTGTGCAGGATCCCAACGGCGCCCTGATCGCGGGTGACATCCCACATGTCTGCCGACATCATCATGGGGTGAACCATCAACACCGGCGGTCCCGGTGGCTTTGCGCCGGGCCGGGTGTCGGGTGGGAAGTATCGCCGCAGCCGATACATCGGCACGCTTTCCACGATCTGGAACGGCGACGGCACCGTGCCGGTCTCCAGTCCGCCGTATCGGAGCACTTCCAGGCCGTTTTGCGCGGTGGCCACCAGCCGGCCAATCGGCCTGGTTATTGCTGATAGGTCCACCACCGGCGGTTCCCCTTTTGTCACACCTGTCCCCCGATTGCCGAGGTCATCATTTCACAGCGCCCACATATCATCGTCGGCTGATGGCCAACTTGATCAACGTCGAACGCGTGACGCTCGGCTACGGCACCCGCACACTGCTGGACGCCGTGAGCCTCGGCGTCGACGAAGGAGACGCGATCGGCGTCGTCGGGCGCAACGGCGACGGCAAGACCAGCCTGTTGCAGGTCTTGACGGGAACCCGCGAGCCCGACGCGGGTCGCGTCACCCACACCTCCGGTCTATCGGTGGGTTATGTCCACCAGGCCGATGACTTCGCCGCGGGTTCCACGGTCCGCGAGGTCATCGTCGGCGGCAGGCCGGACCACATCTGGGCCGCCGAACCGGACACCCGCACCGTCGTCGAGCATCTGTTGGCGGAGGTGGACCTCGACACCGGCGTCGCCGACCTCAGCGGTGGCGAACGGCGCCGGGTGGCGCTGGCCGCGGTGCTCCTCGCCGGACACGACGTGCTGGTGCTCGACGAGCCCACCAACCATCTAGACGTCGAAGTGATCGGCTGGCTGGCGGGCTACCTATCCGGCCTGCGATCGAAAGCGCTGGTGGTGGTCAGCCACGACCGCTGGTTCCTGGACGCGGTCACGACCAAAACGTGGGAGGTGCACAACGGCGCCATCGATGCCTACGACGGCGGCTACGCCGCATATGTGCTGGCGCGGGCCGAGCGGATGCGGCTGGCCGCCGGGACCGAGGCGCGGCGAAGAAATCTGATGCGCAAGGAGCTGGCCTGGCTGCGCCGCGGGCCGCCGGCGCGGACGTCGAAACCCAAGTTCCGCATCCAGGCGGCCAACGAGCTGATCGCCAATGAGCCGCCGCCGCGGGATTCGCTTGTGCTGCAGCGCTTTGCGACCTCTCGACTGGGCAAGGACGTGTTCGATCTGCACCGGCTGCGACTGGAGGTCGGCGACCGCACCATTCTCGACGGGATCGACTGGTCCATCGGGCCGGGAGCGCGTATCGGCCTGGTCGGTGTAAACGGCAGCGGCAAGACATCGGTGCTGCGGCTACTCACCGGCGAATTGTCTTCTGCCGCAGGCACGATCAAGCGTGGTACCACACTGCAGATCGGCTATCTCAGCCAGGCTTTGACCGAGCTGACGGGCGAGCGGGTGCTCGACGCCGTCGAAAACCGGCGGCGCGTCAGCCAATTGGCGGGCGGACGCGAGATCACCGCCGACACCTTGTTGAAGGACTTCGGCTTCACCGGCGACAAGCTGACCGCGCGGATATCGGACCTGTCCGGCGGCGAGCGGCGCCGTCTGCAGTTTCTGCGCATCCTGCTCGACGAGCCGAACGTGCTGTTACTCGACGAACCGACGAACGACCTGGACATCGACACCCTGAACGTGATCGAGGATTACCTCGACGACTGGCCGGGAACGTTGATCGTCGTCACGCACGACCGGTACTTCCTCGAACGCGTCACCGACGTCACATATGCGCTCACCGGCGGCGGGCGGTGTGACATGTTGCCCGGCGGCATCGAGCAATACCTGGCCGAACGCGCCGCCTCTGAAACTGCGCCCACCCGTCAGGAACCGCAGCGAGGCGAGACGGCGTCGGCGCGGGAACGGCGCGCCGGCAAGGAGATGGCGCGCATCGAAGGTCAGCTGGCCAAGCTTGACGAGCGGATCGCGGCCCTGCACGAGTCAATGGCAGACGCGGCCGCCGACCACGTCCGGGTGGGCGAGCTGAACGCTGAACTCAATGAGCTGTTGACGCGCAAGGAATCACTCGAGGAGGCGTGGTTGGCCGCGGCCGACGGTTAGGAACCCGTCATTGCCGCGGGCCGTGGCGTTCGATGTAGGCGCGGTGGATGTGGGCGTCGCGCTTGCGCGCGAGTTCGTCGACGAGGTCGGGGTCGAGTCCGTGTTGAGCCAGCCGGTGGCGGCGCCACACCTTGTTCAGCGCGTGCGCGAAGAGCACAAACGGGATGAAGATCGGCAGCGTCATGCTCGCGTGCAGATAAAGCGTTGTCGGGACGAGCCAAAACGGGCCAAGGACCAGAAGAGCCGGAATGATCGAGCGGATCATCGTGCGGGTCGTGGCGCCCTTGCCGGTCAGGTCATTGCGCACCCAGTCCTGCATCGAGGCGGGCAGGACTCGTCCGTAGCTGTAGGCGATGTACTCGAAGGCGTTCGGCCGTCGGTGTCCGGTGTCGTTACTCATAGGGACTCCTTGCGGTCGCGGTGAAATTCAGCTTAGTAACTCAGCAACTCTCGACTCCGAAATAGTATCAACGCACTACATGATAAATTCTTCAATCGATGGATGCTAGGTGGATCGGAGAGTGATGTCGGAGCCGCTGTACAAGTTGAAGGCTGAGTTCTTCAAGACATTGGGGCATCCAGCGCGGGTCCGGGTTCTGGAGTTGCTCGTGGAGCGGAATCGCACGGTTGCCGAGTTGTTGCCTGAGGTCGGATTGGAGTCGTCCAATCTGTCGCAGCAGCTCGGGGTCTTGCGGCGCGCGGGCGTCGTCGTGGCCAGCAAGAGCGGAAACTCGGTCGTCTATGCGATCGCGTCGCCCGCTATCGCCGAGTTGCTGGGGGTAGCCCGCAAGGTGCTCGCCGGGCTGCTCAATGATCAAGTCGCGATGCTCGAGGATCTGCGCGCGAGCAGCGTGCCGGATCGGCCGTAGGCGTACGGCATGGGCTGGATCGGCAGGATAATGCGGGTCGGTCGCATCGCCGAAGAGGCGAGCGCACGGCCACCGTCGGTCGTGGCTGCACCGCCAGCGGTTAGTGGGTCGCTACAGGTGCGTCACGTCGATGCCGGCTCGTGCAACGGGTGCGAGGTCGAGATATCGGGTGCGTTCGGCCCGGTTTACGACGCGGAACGGTTCGGCGCCCGGCTGGTGGCCTCCCCCAGGCACGCGGATGCCCTGCTGGTCACCGGCGTGGTCACCCGCAACATGGCCCAGCCACTGCGAAACACCTTCGAGGCCACCCCAAAACCGCGAGTCGTCATCGCCTGCGGCGACTGTGCGCTCAATCGCGGCGTGTTCGGCGATGCGTACGGTGTGGTCGGCGCCGTCGGCGAGGTCGTCGCCGTCGATGTCGAGGTGGCGGGTTGCCCGCCGACTCCAGCGCAGATTGTCGCAGCCCTGCGTTCGGTGACCGGCAGGTGACGACGACTCTCACCACGGCGCCGGTGAGCGACCCGGCTACGTTGCGGCACAATGGCATCGGGTCGTTGGTCAGTGGGAGCGCAACAACCGGCATAGGCATCATGGGGGTCGGCATCGGACTCACCGCCGTATTCGGCGACCTGCCGACGATACGGATCGGGTGGCTGCTGCCGCTGATCGGCGTGCAGCTTGACTTCGCCCCGTTGGGCGGGTTGTTCATGGCGTTGACCGGTGCGGTTACCGTCGCAGTCGGTGTCTACTCGATCGGCTACGCACGGCGCGAGCAGTTGGGCGCCATCCCACTGACCGTACTGCCGCTGTTCGTCGCGGCGATGTCGTTGGTTCCCGCGGCCGGCTCGATCACCACGTTCCTGCTGGCGTGGGAGCTGATGGCGATCGCGTCGCTGGTATTGGTGTTAACCGATCACCGGCGCCGAGCGGTTCGCTCGGCGGCAGTTTTCTACGCCGTGATGACCCAACTGGGCTTTGCCGCGATCCTGCTTGGTTTGATGGTGCTCGCGGCGGCCGGTGGGGCGGACCGGTTCATCGACGTGGCAGCGGTGTCCGACGACACCCGCGCCGTGGTGTTCGTGCTCACCCTCGCAGGTTTTGGATCGAAGGCGGGGCTGTTGCCGTTGCATGCGTGGCTGCCTCGGGCGCATCCCGAGGCGCCGAGTCCCGTTTCCGCGTTGATGAGCGCGGCCATGGTCAACCTCGGTGTGTACGGCATCATCCGCATCGATCTGCAGTTGCTCGGGCCAGGTCCAGGCTGGTGGGGCGTGACGCTGCTCGTCGTCGGCGGCGTCACGGCGGTCTACGGCGTCCTGCAGGCCTCGGTGGCCACGGACCTCAAACGGCTGCTTGCCTATTCGACGACCGAGAACATGGGCCTGATCGCGCTTGCACTGGGGGCGGGCACGCTGCTCTCGGCAGCGGGCGAAACGGCGGCCGCGGTGGTCGCGATGACCGCGGCCCTTCTGCATCTGATCGCGCACGCCGCCTTCAAGAGCCTCGGTTTCCTTGCTGCCGGGTCGGTTCTGGCCGCGACCGGACTGCGTGATCTGGATCAGCTGGGTGGCTTGGCTCGTCGAATGCCCTCTACCACAGTGCTTTTCGGTGTCGCGGCACTTGGCGCGTCCGGACTGCCACTCGGCGCTGGGTTCGTCAGCGAGTGGCTGTTGGTGCAGGCGCTGATCCATGCCCGACCGGACCACGACACCGTGGTCGCGTTGGCGGCTCCACTCGCGGTCGGAGCGGTCGCCCTCACGACGGGACTCGGCGTGGTCGCGATGGTGAAGGCCTTCGGCATCGGCTTCCTCGCGCGTCCCCGGTCCGATGCCGCGGCCCGCGCCCGCGAGGCACCCGCCAGCATGATCACCGGCATGATCGTCGCCGCGATCGGCTGCGTCGTGCTCGCCATCTCGCCGTTCGTCGTCGCCCCCGCATTGCAGCGCGTGCTCGAAGCGACTGCCCGCGTCGCGTGGCGCGGAGCTGGCCCCGCTGGGCATGGTTCTGCGCCTACCCGGCCTTGACGGATCGATTGCGCCAGGTTTGATCGCGGCCGCCCTCGCCGCTGCCGTACTGATCGCGGTGGGCATTGGGCAGTGGGGGTCGCGTCGACGTCCCGAAACCGGTGACGTTGCCGCTGTGGGCGTGTGGCGCGGACGAGCTCACCTCACGCATGCAGTACACGGCGACGTCGTTCGCCCAACCGCTGCAGCGGGTCTTCGACGACGTGCTGCGGCCCGACACCGACATCGAGGTGACCCCCGTGGCGGATGCGGACTATCAGGTCCGCACCATCGCCTATCGCGCCAGGATGACCGACTCCCTCGAGGACTTGCTCTACACGCCGATCGTGCGCGGCATCGCCGGTTGCGCGCAATTGGTCCGGCGCGCACACACCGGTAGCGTGCACCTTTACCTCGCCTACGGTGCGCTCGGAGTACTCATCGTGCTGGTGGCCGCGCGATGAACGTCATGTCGTACCTGGCCGGCGCCGCCCAGATCGGTGGCGTCGCCGTCGGCGGCCCGCTGGTCATCGGCCTGATGCGTCAGGTGAGGGCCCGATCCGAAGGGCGCTCCGGTGGCGGGATCCTGCAGCCGTTGCGTGACCTGCGCAAGCAGCTACGCAAGCAGCAGGTCACCCCGGAGGGGACCACGGTGGTGTTCGGGGTGGCGCCGGCCATCGTTGCTGGGACCACCCTGCTGATCGCCGCGGTCACCCCGTTGGTCGCTACGGGTTCACCGCTGGACCCGATCGCCGACCTGTTCGCCGTCGGTGGGGTTGCTGTTCCTGGGCACCGTCGCGCTCACCCTGGCCGGCATCGACACCGGAACGTCCTTCGGCGGCATGGGCGCGAGCCGCGAGATCACCATCGCCGCCCTGGTCGAGCCCGACGATTCTGCTCGCCATCTTCGCGTTGTCCGTCCCCGTCGGCTCGGCAAACCTCGGCGCCGTCGTCGCGCACACCATGCGTGCAACCCCGGGCAAGTCGTCTCGTCGGCCGGGGTCCTCGCCTTCGTCGCGCTGGTGATCGTCATCGTCGCCGAAACCGGCAGGCTCCCGGTGGACAACCCCGCCACCCACCTCGAGCTCACCATGGTCCACGAGGCGATGGTGCTCGAATACGCGGGACCGAAGCTCGCGGTCGTCGAATGGGCCAGCGGCATGCGGCTCACGGTGCTACTGGCACTACTGGCAAACCTGTTCGTGCCCTGGGGTATTGCGAGTGCTCAGCCGCGCCTCGTCGACGTCGTCGCGGCAGCGGTGGCGATCACGCGTCAAAGTGGCCGTCCTGGCAGGGGCGCTGGCCTGCGCGGAGGTCTTCCTCGCCAAGCTGCGACTGTTCCGCGTGCCCGAGTTGCTTGCCGGTTCATTCTTACTGGCCCTACTCGCCGTCGTGTCGGCCAACTTCTTCACGGGGTAGGAGACGATGACCGAGATCCACTACGCAAGCGTGCTCGGCCTCGCCGCGGGCGGCCTGCTGCTGGCCGCCGTGCTGATCGTGTGGCGGCGAGATCTACGATCGATCGTGCGGCTGCTCGTCGCCCAGGGTGTCGCGCTCGCGGCGATCCCAGTGATTCGCGGTGTGTACGACCAGGATTGGGCACTCGTGGCGGTAGGGGTTGCGGTGTTCGCGCTGCGCGCGATCGTGCTGCCGTGGCTACTCGCGCGCGCCGTCGGTGCCGAACCGGACGAGCAACGGGAGGCGACGCCGCTGGTGAACACCAGCGCGTCACTGCTGATCGCGGCGGCGCTCACGGTCGTGGCGTTCGCGGTCACCCGTCCGATCGTAGAGCTCGATCCAGGCCCTGCGACGAACGCCGTGCCCGCGGCCTTCGCGGTCATCCTGATCGCGTTGTTCGTGATGGTGACCCGCCGTCACGCCATCTCACAGGCGGCGGGATTCCTGATGCTGGACAACGGGATCGCGGCGACGGCGTTCCTGCTGACCGCCGGGGTGCCACTCATCGTGGAGCTCGGCGCTTCCCTGGACGTGCTGTTCGCCCTGATCGTGATCGGCGTCCTCACCGGCCGGCTGCGTCGGACGTTCGGCGGCGCCGACCTGGACCGACTGCGAGAATTGCGAGACTGATGACCGGTCTGATCCTGACTCCGATCGTGGTGCCCATCGTCGCGTCGGTCATCGCGATGTTCGGTGGTTGGCGTCGATGGACGGCGAAACTGACGGTCGTGCTGTCCGCGCTAGTGGTGCTGCGTATCCGGTGTGGTGCTGGGGTCTCGCGTCGGTGGCGACCAGCACCTCGCGCTCGGCGGTTTGCTCCGGGCCGATGCACTATCGGTGACCATGCTCATCGTCATCGGCGTCGTCGGCACGCTGACCACGTGGGCCAGCATCGGGTACGTCGACGCCGAGCTCGCGCACGGCCATACCGATGAATCCGGAGCCCGGCTCTACGGTGCGTTGACGCCGGGCTTCCTGGCGACGATGGTACTCGCGGTGTCCGCCAACAACATCGGATTGATCTGGGTCGCCATCGAGGCCACCACGGTGATTACCGCCTTCCTCGTCGGGCACCGTCGTACCCGCACCGCGCTCGAGGCGACCTGGAAGTACGTCGTGATCTGCTCGGTCGGCATCGCGATCGCCTTTCTCGGCACCGTGCTGCTGTACTTTGCGGCTCGGCACGCGGGCGCAGACAGCGCGAACGCGCTGAACCTCGACGTCCTGAGTGCGTACGCCTCTACACCTCGATCCCGCGGTCACCCGGCTGGCCGGCGCGCTGCTGCTCGTCGGATACGGGGCGAAAGTGGATGTTCGCCAGTGAACTCTCCATCGCCAGGTCGCTGACCGACGCAAACTTGTCGTTGGCGTTGGGCGCCGTCCTCCTCCTCATCGTCGTCGCATTCGCCGCGCTGGCCCGGAACACCGCCCGGCTGCTGTTCGGGCCGGCGAGCATCGAGGCGCCATCGATCGCCGTACCCACGACCATCGCTACCGCACTCGTGCTCGGGATCGTCGTATCGACCGCCCTCGGGGTGACCGCAGGCCCGCTTGCCGGCTTGTACCACGCCGCCGCCGAGCAGCTTGGTGCGTCCTGATGGGCCACGACCGGGTGAGTCGCGCGGTGGCCGCTGACGAACTCGCCGGGGCCACTGCGGAGCTACTGGCCGCGGGCTTCCGGCTCGCCCTCGTCGGCGCACACGACAGCGGGGACGGCTTGCGTGTCGTGTACCTTTTCCTGGCGGCACGGCCGGACCGCCGAGTCGAACTCGAACTGTCCATACCCGCGGGCAACCCGACGGTCCCGTCACTTGGAACGCCTGTACAACCACGGGACCGACCTCGGGGCGTTGGCCAACGACGTCGGCTTCGCGCTGGCCAACGCCCACGCCCAACACATTCGCGAGCGACTGCTACGCATCAACGCACGCGTCACCGGACACCGGCTGCTGCGAGGCGCGATCCGCCCCGGAGGTGTTGTGCTACAAGATCTTCCCACCCCAACCGAGCTGCGGGCGATAGCCGCCGACATCGCTGAGATCGCCGAACTGACGCTGGGAAACTCCGGGATCTACGATCGGTTCGCCGAGACGTCGCCGCTCAGCCGCGACGACGCGCACAAGCTTGGCTGCCTCGGCTACGTCGCACGCGCCAGCGGACTGACGATCGACGCCCGCCTCGACCATCCGACGGTGACCCTGCCGGTACGAGAGGTGGTCGCCACGGCCGGTGACGTGCTGGCCCGATACCTCGTGCGCCGAGACGAATTCGCCGCGTCGGCGGCACTGATCTGCGACCTCGTCGATGCCCATGGCGGTCCACTCGACCATGCGGCACCGGTGTCGGCTGGTCGCGGGATCCGCAGTGGAATCGGCATCATCGAGGGCTGGCGCGGCACCATCGTGCACCGCGTTGAGCTCAATGCCGCGGGCACGATCACCCGCGCCAAGATCGTGGACCCGTCCTGGTTCAACTGGCCGGCCCTCCCGGTCGCTATGGCGGACACCATCGTTCCGGACTTCCCACTGACGAACAAGAGCTTCAACCTTTCCTATGCCGGCAACGACCTATGACCGGCATACGATGTGGCGGTGCGCTACCTGCTGCGGCCTTTCGATCTGTGGTGGCGCCATTTCCCGCAACTCGCGGCGATCTACCTGCTCGGCTGGCTTGGACGTAAGGGCGCCATCGAACTGGCCGCCTATGTCGGCTGGGACAACGACGTATGGGCATCACTGATCATGCCGTTCGCCGGTCTGGCACGGCTGGGGTCGTATATTGCGATGTTCCTTCTGTTGCGCTCGGCTCTCCCCGCGCTGGCGGAGTTGCCACGCCGTTCGGCGGAAGACCGTTGCCGCGAGGTGCTTCCAGCGTGGTGTCCACAACCACCCAAATCCCCGCGGCCGGTGTGGAATCGACCTTGGGGGTTATCCGGACGCCGGTGACCGTGGCGGCGATGTTCCGCGGCCCGTTGTGCGGTGGCCCGCGTCCCCGTGCACGTCGAACGGACCGGTGATATCCGGTGGCGTCGGCAGGTTGCGCCACACCACAGCTGCTGCCGCAACCGTCGCGACAACTGCGATGGCGGTCAGCACTCGCCGCGGGTTCGGCGCTCTGAGCTTCACGTTGATTCCTTGACCGGCACTACGATCTGCCCATAGTTCTGGGTTTCGATCCACTCCTTGCCGCCGTACGTGACCATCAGCTGCTTGAATTCCTTCTTCCACATTCGGATCGTCACCGACTGAACCGACTGCATAGCCGATTCCGGAACCAGCCAGGTGAATGCCAACTGCTCGGTGAGCCCTGGTCCGATCGTCTGGATCGGTGAACCGTCGCGAAACCGGAACGCGCCGAAGAACTCTGTGTCCGTCGGATCCCGCAGATCCAACTCATCGCGGAGTCGACCGGGGACGGTTCCGTCGTTCCGCAGCGTGGCTACCACGCCCAGATACACCTTTCCCGGTTTAGCCGAGCCCATGGTGCCCCCGCCACCCTTCAGCTCGTTGGCGAACCTCGCTCGGTCCATGGTCAGGGTGAACGGCCCGTCGCTGAACTCCTCGCCCGGCTTGACCGGGGTCACCCGCTCGTCGACAGTGTCAAGGCCACCGAACGCCGCTGTGGCAATCAGTGCAACGAGAAGGATCACGGGTCGCGTCTGCGCGAGCTTGAGACCCACGAACCATTGCGGCCATCGGCTGGTCCGCTCTTCGGCGACAGTCGGTGGGCCACCCATATAGCCGCTGCGCTGTACCTGCTGGGTTGGCTCGGCCGCAAGGGCGCCATCGAACTGGCCGCCTACGTCGGCTGGGACAACGACGTATGGGCGTCGCTGATCATGCCGTTCGCCGGCCTGGCCCGGCTGGGGTCGTACGTTGCAATCTTCCGGGTGCCGCGCTCGGCGATCCCCGCGCTGGCGAAGTTGCCACGCCGTTCGGCGCGAAGCGTCGACGTCTTCGCCAACATCATCGTGCCGTTCTTCGCCATCTATCTGGCGTGAAACTGTTCGCAGAGGACTGGCTCGATTTCGAGACAGCAGCGCTCAATTACCGAATCGACAAAGCGGTGACGAACGCGCTGGAGACCGGCGAAGCCAGCGACTTTCATCCCGACCAACTGCCGGTCAGCACGGTCACGTGGATGTTAGTAGCTAACGACGCAACCGAGCCCTGAGCACGTCGGCGGTGTCGCGAACTACGCCCAGTTGCTTGGCGACCTGGATGGGCGCGGTGCCGCCGCGGGCGTCGCGTGAATTCACCGAGCCCTCCACGGTGAGCACCTCGCGCACCTCTGGCGTCAGCTGAAGGTGAATGCCCGTCAGCTCCGCATCCTCGAGGTCCTCGAGTCCGACTCCCCTGGCCTCTGCAGCGCGTACAGCTGCGCCCGCCGCTTCGTGTGCCACCTTGAACGGGACGCCCCTGCGCACCAGCCACTCGGCGATGTCGGTCGCCAATGTGTAGCCCAGCGGAGCCAGCTCGGCCATCCTGTCGACGTCGAAACGCAGAGTTCCGACCAGGCCGGCCATCGCGGGCAGCAGCAGCTCCAGCTGTGCCACGGAGTCGAACACCGGTTCCTTGTCCTCCTGCAGGTCGCGGTTGTAGGCCAGCGGCTGTGCCTTCAGCGTCGCCAGTAGACCCGTCAGGTTGCCGATCAACCGTCCCGACTTGCCGCGGGCCAGCTCGGCGATGTCGGGGTTCTTCTTCTGCGGCATGATCGAGCTGCCCGTCGACCACGAGTCGTGCAGTGTCACGTAGCCGAATTCGGTTGTGCTCCAGAGGATGATGTCTTCTGCAAGGCGCGACAGATCGACGCCGATCATGGTGAAGACGAATGCCGCCTCGGCGGCGAAGTCGCGGGCGGCGGTGGCGTCCACCGAATTGTCCGCTGCGGCGTCGAACCCGAGTTCCTCGGCGATCGCGTCGGGGTCGAGGTTCAGCGACGAGCCCGCCAGCGCCCCGGCGCCGTAGGGTGACACGGCTGCCCGCTTGTCGAAGTCGATCAGCCGGTCCACGTCCCGCAGAAGCGGGTGCGCGTGAGCCAGCAGGTGGTGGGCAAGCAGGATCGGCTGCGCCGACTGCAGATGTGTCTTGCCCGGCATGATCGCCGTAGGGTGCGCGGCGGCCTGTGTGGCCAGCGCCGACACCACTTCGAGTGCTCCGTCGGCCACCCGTCGGACCGCGTCGCGTAGCCAGAGCCGAAACAGCGTGGCCACCTGATCGTTTCGCGACCGACCGGCCCGCAGCCGCCCGCCTAGGTCCTCTCCGACACGGTCGATCAGGCCGCGCTCCAACGCCCCGTGCACATCCTCGTCGGTGACCACTGGCAGGAAGCTGCCGTCGGCCACGTCTTCTCCGAGGCTGTCCAGACCGACCAGCAGGCCGTCACGCTGCTCCACGGTCAGCAGCCCCGCCTGGAACAACACCCGTGCGTGTGCCTTGGACGCGGTGATGTCATACGGCGCGAGCACCCAGTCGAAGTGAGTGGACTTGCTCAGCGCGGCAAGCGCATCCGACGGGCCCTCGGCGAACCGGCCGCCCCACAGGGTCACTTCTGGTCCCGTGCGGCGGCGATCTTGGAGGACAGGCCGTGCACGTGCACGAAGCCCTTCGCCGCGGACTGGTCGAAGGTGTCGCCCTCGTCGTAGGTGGCCAGGTTGAAGTCGTACAGTGACTCCGCGCTGCGACGGCCGTTGACGGCGATGTGGCCGCCGTGCAACACCATCCGGATCTCGCCCGACACATGTGCCTGGGTATCGGTGACGAAGGCTTCCAGCGCCTTCTTCAGCGGTGAGTACCACAGGCCGTCGTACACCAGCTCGCCCCACCGCTGGTCGGTCTGCCGCTTGAACCGGCCGAGCTCGCGCTCGAGCGTGACGTGTTCCAGCTCCGTGTGTGCGGTGATCAACACCATCGCGCCAGGTGCTTCGTAGATTTCGCGGCTCTTGATGCCGACCAGCCGGTCCTCCACGACGTCCAGCCGGCCGACGCCCTGCTCGCCGCCGCGGCGGTTGAGTTCCTCGATCGCCTGCAGCACGCTCACCCCCCTGCCGTCGATCGAAACGGGAACGCCCCGCTCGAATCCGACGATCACCTCGTCCGGCGAACTCCAGTTGACGGTCGGGTCCTCGGTGTAGTCGTACACATCCTTGGTCGGCGCGTTCCACAGATGCTCGAGGAACCCGGTTTCCACTGCTCGGCCCCACACGTTTTGGTCGATTGAGAAGGGCGAGCGCTTGGTGACGTTGATCGGGATGGCGTTCTGCTCCGCGAAGGCGATGGCCTTCTCCCGCGTCCATGCGTAGTCGCGAACCGGTGCCAGTACCTCCAGATCAGGTGCGAGCGAACCGAACCCGACTTCGAACCGCACTTGGTCGTTGCCCTTGCCGGTGCAGCCGTGCGCGACGGTGCCACCGCCGAACTCACGCGCCGCGGTCACCAGATGCTTGACGATCAACGGTCTGCTGAGCGCCGACACCAACGGGTACCGGTCCATGTAGAGCGCATTGGACTGGATGGCGGGCAGGCAGTATTCGTTGGCGAACTCATCGCGCGCGTCGATCACGACGGCCTCGACGGCCCCGCAGTCAAGCGCACGCTGCCGGACGACCTCCATGTCCTCGCCGCCCT
The DNA here is from genome assembly GCA_963817825.1 of uncultured Actinomycetota bacterium. GTDB lineage: Bacteria > Actinomycetota > Actinomycetes > Mycobacteriales > Mycobacteriaceae > Mycobacterium. The sequence goes on from CAWFQG010000017.1 coordinate 69,470, forward strand.
GGCCGAGGTCGATCGCTACCGCCACGACCTCGCGGCCGGTCTCCTTGCCGATCCAGCTGATCGCCACCGAGGTGTCGAGTCCACCGGAGTAGGCCAAGATGACGCGCTCGGACATGTAATCAATCTCCTTGTCGTGATGGCCTATTGAAGGTTTTCGATGGTGCTGGCCAGTTCAGCGCCGGACATCGGCTCACGGGCCACCACAAAGATGGTGTCGTCGCCGGCAATAGTGCCAACGACGTAAGGCAGGGCCGCGCGATCGATCGCGCTGGCCAGATACTGGGCGGCGCCGGGCGGGGTGCGCAGCACCGCGAGGTTGCCGCTGGCGTCGGTGGACACCAACAGGTCGCCGAGAAGCCGTGACATGCGTTCGGTGCCACCGGAAACGCCGCGCACCGGGCTGCCGTCCTCCGGTACGACGTACACGCCGACGCCGCCGTCTGCGCCGCGCAGCTTGACCGCACCCAGCTCCTCGAGATCGCGCGACAACGTCGCCTGGGTGACCTCGATACCCTCGTCGGCCAGCACCGCCGCCAGTTCGCTTTGGCTGCGCACTGACTTCGACGACAGGATCGTCACGATGCGAGATTGCCGGCCCGCCCGCGTCGCGCTGATCTCCGGAGCCGCTCGGCCGGCGACATCAGCCTCAGCCGCCTTGCCCGCGGTCATCATGCACGCTCCAGTAGCCAGACCAGCAGCGCCTTCTGCACGTGCAGCCGATTCTCGGCCTCGTCCCACACTGCGCTGTGCGGTCCGTCGATCACCTCGTCGGTGATCTCCTGACCGCGGTGTGCCGGAAGGCAGTGCAGCACCACAGCTTCTGGGTCAGCGAGGCTCAGCAGCTCCGCGTTGACCTGGAACGGCTTGAACGGCGCCACGCGGTCCAGCCCGTCGTTCTCCTGCCCCATCGACGTCCAGGTGTCGGTGACCAGAACATCGGCGCCGTCGGCCGCCTTCGCCGGATCGGAGGTCAGCGACACGGCAGCACCGGTCATCGCGCCGCGCCTCTCGGCAGCGGCGACGAACTCACGGTTCGGTTCGAAACCGGCTGGAGCGGCGATCGTGACGTCGACGCCTGCCGTGACACCGCCCAGCATTAGCGAGTGAGCCATGTTGTTGGCTCCGTCGCCGAAATATGAGAGCCGAAGGCCCTTCAATGCGCCTTTGCGCTCGGCCAGCGTCTGCAGGTCGGCGAGCACCTGGCAGGGGTGGAACTCGTCGGACAGCGCGTTGACGATCGGCACGTTTGCCCCCGACGCCATCGACGTCAGCCGGTCCTGACCGAAGGTCCGCCAGACGATCGCTTCGACATAGCGGGACAACACCTTTCCGGTGTCTTCCAGCGTCTCGTCGCGACCGAGCTGCGTGTTGCGACCATCGACGACGACGGCGTGACCGCCCAGCTGGGCGATTCCCACTTCGAACGAGAACCGGGTGCGGGTGGAGTTCTTGTCGAATATCACCGCGACGCCGCGTGGCCCCTCGAGCGGCCGACGGGCGAACGGGTCTGTCTTCAGTTCGACGGCCAGCGCCAGCACCTCGGCCTGTTCGTCAGGGTTGAGATCGTCGTCACGCAGGAAGTGGCGGGGCATCATGACACCGCCTTGTCCAGCACTGCGGGTAGCGCGGTGAGAAACTCTGCGATCTGCGCATCGGTGATGACCAACGGTGGGGCCAGCCGGATCACCTCGGGCGCAGCGGCATTCACCAGGAAGCCGGCGTCGCGGGCGGCCGCCTCGACGGCCTTACCCTGCGGTGCGCTCAGCACAATTCCGAGCAGAAGCCCGCGGCCGCGAACGTGGTCGACGAGCGGATGGCGCAATGACTCGATGCCCTGATGCAATGTCTTGCCGAGCACGTCGGCGCGCGACACCAAATCGTCGTCGGCCAGCACGCGCAACACCGCCAACGCGGCCGCCGTGCAGACCGGGTTACCGCCGAACGTGCTGCCGTGCAGGCCGGGGGTCAGCAGTTCGCCGACCGACCCGACGGCGATGCAGGCGCCGATCGGCAGCCCACCGCCGAGCCCCTTGGCGAGGGTCACGATGTCGGGAGTGATCCCATCATGCTGATGGGCGAAGAACGTTCCGGTGCGGCCCATCCCGGTCTGCACCTCGTCCATCACCAGGAGGGCGCGGCGTGTCGTCGTGAGCTCGCGAGCGGCGACCAGGTATCCGGCGGGCGGTACGACGACGCCGCCTTCCCCCATGATCGGCTCGAGGAATACCGCGGCGGTCGTGTCGTCGATTGCCTCGGCGAGCGCTGCGACATCGCCGTACGGAACATGCATCACGTCGCCGGGCAGTGGGGCGAACGGCTCCTGCTTCGACGGCTGTCCCGTCAACGCCAGCGACCCCATTGTCCGTCCGTGAAAAGCGCCCTGTGCGGCAACGATTTTGGTGCGACCGGTGAGTCGGGTGATCTTGAAGGCGACTTCGTTGGCCTCGGTGCCGGAGTTGCAGAAGAACACTCGTGCGGCGTCGGCGCCGAGCAGACCGACCAGGGCTTCGGCCAGTGCGATGCCCGGCTCGGTCGCGTAGAAGTTCGAGGTGTGGCCAAGCGTGTTCAGCTGGGTGGTGACGGCGTCGATGACGGCCGGGTGGCGATGGCCGAGGACGTTGACCGCGATGCCCCCGAGCAGGTCGATGTAGGACTTGCCATCGACGTCGGTGACGACGGCGCCGTCTCCGCTGGCGAGCGCCAGGGCCGGAGTGCCGTAGTTGTTCATCATCACGGCTTCCCACCGCGTCTGGAGCGTCATGAGCTCACCACCTTCGTCCCAGTCCCCTCGTCGGTGAACAACTCGACCAGCACGCAGTGCTCGACGCGGCCGTCGATGACGTGTGCGCTGGGCACTCCTCCCGAGACAGCACGCAGGCAGGCCTCGATCTTCGGCACCATGCCGGCTTCCAGTGTCGGCAGCAGTTGCGTCAGTGCGCCGGTGTCGATCTCGCTGACCAGCGAATCGCGGTCCGGCCAGCTGGTGTACAGGCCCTCAACGTCGGTGAGCATCAGCAATTTCTCGGCCGACAGCGCTTCGGCGAGCGCCGCGGCCGCGGTGTCGGCGTTGATGTTGTGCACGACCCCGTCGACGTCGGGGGCGATCGTGGACACCACCGGAATGCGTCCCGCGCCGATCAGATCGAGTACCGCGTCCGTGTTCACGTGTTCCACGTCTCCGACCAGACCGATGTCGGTGGCCACCCCGTCGACGGTGACGCTGCGCCGCACGGCGGTGAACAGGTGCGCGTCCTCACCGGTGATGCCGACGGCATAGGGACCGTGCTTGTTGATCATGTTCACCAGTTCGCGGCCCACCTGACCGAACAGCACCATTCGCGCCACGTCGAGCACCTCGGGCGTGGTCACCCGGAAGCCGCCCTTGAAATCGCCTGCGATACCGAGCTTTTTCAGCATCGCGCTGATCTGTGGGCCGCCGCCGTGTACGACGACGGGATGGATGCCGCAGTTGCGTAGGAAGGCCATATCCGCGGCGAACGCCTGCCGCAACGCGTCGTCGGTCATCGCGTTTCCGCCATATTTGATCACGACGATCTTGCCGTGCAGCTGCTTGAGCCATGGCAGCGCCGCGGCGAGCACACCAGCCTTGGTCTGCGTGGAAGCCGTCATGAGCTGTACGCCGAGTTCTCTTCGACGTAATCGTGCGACAGATCAGTGGTGCGGACGGCTGCGTGATCGTTGCCGACGCCGAGGTCGATGGTGACGTCGATGTCGACGGCCGACAGGTCGACCTCGCGGGCGCCGGGCGCCCCTACGCCGTCGACGCAGACCGGGGAACCGTTGAACGACACACTGATCCGTTCGGGGTCAAGGCGGACCGGCGCCATACCCACGGCGGCGAGCACACGGCCCCAATTCGCATCGGACCCGAACAGTGCGGTCTTGACCAGGCTGTCGCGCGCGACGACGCGGGCGGCGGCGAGCGCATCGGTCTCGCTCTCGGCGCCGGTGACGGTGACGACGACCCGCTTGGTGACGCCCTCCGCGTCGGCCTGCAGCTGTGCGCACAGGTCATCGCACACCCGTAGCACCGCGTTGTCGAGATCTGCCTGACTCGGCGCGATTTCGCTCGCCCCAGAGGCCAGCAGCAGGATGGTGTCGTTGGTCGAGCAGCTGCCGTCCACGTCGAGCCGGTCGAACGTCAGCGCGCTGGCCCTGCGCAATGCGTGGTTGAGGGCGGCGGTGTCGGCAACCGCATCGGTGGTGATGACACTCAGCATGGTCGCCAGCGAGGGGGCCAGCATGCCTGCCCCCTTGGCCATCCCGCCGACAGTCCACCTGTCGGGGTGATGCAGCGCAACCTGTTTCGGCACTTTGTCAGTGGTCATGATGGCCCTGGCGGCCTCCTCGCCACCGGTCAGTCCGCCTGCCATCTCGTGCACGATCTCGGCGACTCCGGACAGCAGCTTGTCCATCGGCAGCCGGTCGCCGATCAATCCCGTTGAACACACCGCGATTTCGACGGCGCCGGTGTCGCTGCCCCAGTCCGACAGGGCTGCGGCGACGGCCTCGGCGGTGGCATGCGTGTCCTGGAACCCGCCGGACCCGGTGCAGGCGTTGGCGCCACCGGAGTTCAGGATCACGGCCCGCAGCCGTCCGGTGGTCAGCACCTGCTGGGTCCACTGCACAGGCGCGGCCTTGATTTGGTTGCGGGTGAAAACGCCCGCGGCCGCATAGTCGGGGCCCTCGTTGAAGACCAGCGCGAGGTCCAATGCGCCGGATGACTTGATGCCAGCGGCGATTCCGGTGGCCCGGAATCCTGCGGGTGCGGTGACACCCTGGCTACGGACCAATCGCGTGGTGCCGGCCGAGGTGACCGGAGCCGCTTGGCCGGCGACATCGGATCCCGTCACGGCGCCACCCCCACGATCGAGAGTCCTTCGGTTTCCGGCCAGCCAAGGGCGAGGTTCATCGATTGCACGGCCGCACCGCCGGTGCCCTTGACGAGGTTGTCGATAGCGGCGATGGCGATGAAGACACCGGCGTCGTCGTCGACGGCGACGGCGATCTGCGCGGCATTGCTGCCGATCACCGCACCGGTCTTGGGAAGCTGGCCGTCAGGCAGAAGGTGCACGAAAGGCTCAGCGTCATAAGCCTTCTCATAGGCCGCCCGCAGCTCCGAAAGCGGTGCATCCGTGCGGGCGGTGCACGTCGCAAGAATGCCACGAGACGTCGGTATCAGCACCGGGGTGAACGAGACCGTCACGTCTTTGTCGGTGACGGCGCGCAGCCCCTGGGCGATCTCCGGGGTGTGCCGGTGCTTGCCGCCGATGTTGTAGGCGCGCGCCGACCCGATGACCTCGGAGCCGAGCAGGTCGGTCTTCGCGGCGCGCCCGGCACCGGAGGTTCCGCTGACGGCGACGACGGTGACCGCAGGCTCGACGAGGTCCTCGGCGATCGCGGGCAGCAGCGCCAACAGGGCCGCCGTCGGATAGCAGCCCGGTACGGCGATCCTTTTCGCGCCTCGCAGCCTGTCCCGGGCGCCGGGCAGTTCGGGCAGCCCGTAGGGCCAACTCCCCGCATGCGCTGACCCGTAGAACCGCTCCCACGCCACCGGGTCGATGAGCCTGAAGTCGGCGCCGCAGTCGACGATCACGGTGTCCGCACCCAATTGGTCGGCCAGCGTCGCGGAGTGGCCGTGCGGCAGTGCAAGAAACACCACGTCGTGTCCGGCAAGGAGGTCGGCATCGGTGGCTTCCAGGACACGCCCGCTGAGCGGCATCAGGTGCGGGTGGTGTTCGGCCAGGCTGGTGCCCGCGCTCGTGGCCGCTGTCAGCGCTCCGATCGTCAGCCGGCCGTCGGTATAGGCGGGATGGCCAAGTAGAAGCCGCAGGATCTCACCGCCGGCATATCCGCTGGCACCGGCCACGGCCACAGAGGTCATGCTGTCGATTCTGCATGCTTATGCAGCTGGTTGCAAATCAATTAAGCGCTGGGTAAAACCGCGCATATGGGCAGGGTGGCCTGCGGCAGGGAGTGGGACCGCGACACAATGGTGTCGACCCTTCCATCCCACCCTGGGGGACTCAACGTGCCCGCTCCGCCCTCGCAGCCGGTGACCGAGCGGGTTGCAATCGTCGGTGGCGGCATCCTCGGAGTGGCCGTTGCCCGCGAGATTCTCAAGCGTGGCTCCGATGCGGACGTGACGCTTTTCGAGAAGGAAGACCGGCTCGCATCACACCAGACCGGACGCAACAGCGGCGTTGTGCACGCGGGCCTGTACTACGAGCCGGGTTCCAACAAGGCCGTGCTCTGCCGCCGCGGCGTCGGCCTTCTCGAAGAGTTCTGCGAGCAACGCAACATTCGTCGGATCGCATGCGGCAAGGTTCTCGTCGCACTCGACGATGCCGAGCGCGGACGGCTGGACAACATCAAGGAGCGGGCGATCGCCAACGGCGTCCCCGGTGTTCGGATCATCGGCCCAGAGGAACTGCGCGAGCTGGAGCCGCATGTCAGCGGCGTGGCCGCCCTGCACTCACCGTCGACCTCGATCGTCAACTTCGCCGAGGTGACGCAGTCGCTTGCGGCCGACGCGGCGGATCGCGGCGCGAAGATACTTCTCGGCCACGAGGTCGTCGGCATCGAAGCGACCAACACCGAAGTGGTGGTGACCGCCCGCAGCGCAGGCGGTTCCACGCCGTTCGTCTTCGACCGGCTCGTGGTCTGCGGAGGCCTGCAGAGTGATCGGCTCGCCGAAATGGCGGGCGACGGCCCAGACCCGGTCATCATGCCGTTCCGGGGCGAGTACTACGCGCTCAAGCCCGAGCGGCGAAACCTCGTCAACGGGTTGGTCTACCCGGTACCCGACCCGCGCTATCCGTTCCTCGGTGTGCATGTCACCCCACGTGTGGACGGTGAGGTCCTGATCGGTCCCAACGCCGTGCTCGCTCTTTCGCGCGAGGGCTACACGTGGGGAAAGGTCTCCGTTCCCGACCTCGCGGAAGTGGTTCGCACGCCGGCATTTTGGCGCTTCGCCCGCCGCCACTGGCGGACGGGCATTCGCGAGATGCAGGGGTCATTGAGCAAGCGGCGCTTTGTCGCCGCCGCCCGCGCGTACGTCCCCGAGCTGGATGACGACGACGTGGTGCCGGGTGTGGCGGGCATCCGCGCGCAGGCGCTGGACGCCGACGGCGGCCTTGTCGACGACTTCCGGATCAGCATCCGCGACCGCGTGGTGCTGGTTCGCAACGCCCCCTCGCCGGCGGCGACATCCTCACTCGCGATCGCCGAACACATCGTGAACACCGTCGAGAAGTAGCGCATCTCACCATTGCCAAGTGCGACTAGGCCGCTCGTTCTCGAGCCCATATCGCTGGGCCTTCTCTTTGGCGTTTTGTGGGTACATCGCTCGAAGTTCATCCTTGTCGATCTCCCCCAACCGCTCGACTTCCATCCGGAGATGGTCTCCGATCGCGGTCGGCATCACGGGCGAAAAGTCATTCGCATCAAGCGAAAGCAGTGGCGGTCCGGCGGCCGGCAGGAGAACCAGCCGAGCCGGGTTGCCGTACAACACGATGTGCTTCAGCGCGCTGATCTCGATCGTCCGAGTGCCGCCGACCCAGCGGTGCACACGGATCTCGTGCCGGGACACCGACAGCTTCCGGTCGGTGAACAGTGTCATCATGACCATGGCCCAGCCGAAGAGCATGAGAGGCGCGAATGCGAAGACCGCCGATGCTGCCAGCGCCAACGGGTTGTGTTCCTCGTGTAGCAGCCTCACGAACGCGAACGGACTCCCGATCAGGCTGAGAAGACCAAGAGGCAGAAGGATCAGCATTGCCAGGATCTCCTCGATCCGCCTCCTCCTGAAGGAGACCAAGTCCGTGCTGTCCACGATTCAGCGTCGCTGTTCGGCCCCGACCCGCTGAGCGGCGGTGGCCACCGCCGCGTCGCGCGCGGCACTGGCTTCATCCTCGGTCAGGGTTCGGTCCGGCGCGCGGAACCGCAGCGCGAGCGCGAGCGACTTGCGGCCGTCGCCGATCTGCGGCCCGGTGTACACGTCGAACAACCGGACGTCCTCGAGCAGCTCCCCTGCGCCGTCGCGGACCGCGTCGACGACACTCTGCGCATCCGCGTCGTCGGCGACGACCAGGCTGATGTCCTGGAACACCGCAGGGAACGGCGACACCGATGGCGCAGGCAGCGGCTCGGTGAGCGGGATCGCGTCGAGATCGAGTTCAACCGCACAGGTGCCCTTCGGCAGACCCATCCGTTCGATCACGGCCGGGTGCAGTTCGCCCGCGTAACCGACGAGCGTGTCGACCATTACTGCCGCGCACCGGCCCGGATGCCAAGGAAAATGCGGAAAATCAGGGTGTTGGTTGAGCAGTGTCACATCCACGTTGCACGCACGCGCGATGATGCGGACCGCCTCGAAGGCGTCGACGGCGTCCGCGCGCCTGCCAGGCCCCCACGGGCCCGCGGGTTCCCGCAGTCCGGTCAGCACCACGCCGACATGCTGGGGCTGCCGCGGCAGCGACGCGTCGAGCGTGGCGACCTCCGCGTCGGTAGGCCGCCGGTCAGTCGGAATGCGTTCGACTGCACAGGTTTCCGGGGTCGACTCAACGACCTGGGCGATTGCGAAAAGTGCGACGTCGACGGCGCCGCGGGACACGTTGCGCCCCAATGCTTCCAGCAGTCCCGGCAGTAGCGTGGTCGCCAGCTGCGGCCGATCGGATTCCAGCGGGTTGAGCACCTGCGTCGCGTTACGCCGCGGATCGTCGGCGGCCAAGGCCCACTGGTCGAACACTCCCGCTGGCAGGAACGGAGTCGGCAGGATCTCCACATACCCGTTGAGCGCCAACGACTTCCCGATCGCCCGGCGCCGTTTCTGCAGCGCAGTCAGGCCGCGGCCGGCAGGCGCCTGCGGCAGCACCGACGGAATGATCTCCAGACCCTCCAGCCGCAGCACTTCCTCCACGAGGTCGGCGGGCTGTTTCAGGTCGGGCCGCCAGCTGGGCGGCGTCGCGGTCACCCGGTCACCGTCGGTGGTCACGGCGGCACCGATCTGCGTGAGCCGCCGCTGTGTCGTGCCGTCGGGATAGTCGACGCCGGCGGTACGGGCAGGCAGATCCACACGCATGCTGACCGGCGGCGGCGACCAGTCCTCGCGCGGCGGGTCGCCGCGCCAGTCGGTCAGCGTGGATTCGACGGTGCCGTCGGCGATCTCGGCGAGCAGCGCCGCGCACCGGTCCAGTGCGGCCACCGAAACGGCGGGGTCGACGCCGCGTTCGTAGCGGCGGGCCGCCTCGCTGGGGAGGTGCAGCCGCCGCTGGGTCCGCGACACCGCGGCCGGGTCCCACACCGCGGCCTCCAACAACACATCGGTGGTGCTGTCGCGCACTTCGGTGGTGCCAGCGCCCATCACACCGCCGATCGCTGCGGTCGCGACGTCGTCGACGATGAGCACATCGCCGGGGTCCAGCTTTCGCTCGATGTCGTCGAGGGTGACGACCGTCTCCCCCGGCTCGGCGAACCTGACCCGGAACCCGCCGGTGATCAGGCTGCGATCGTGGGCGTGCATCGGGTGACCGAGTTCGAGCATCACGTAGTTCGTCACGTCGACGGCGGGCGATATCGCCCTGATGCCGCTGAGCAACAGTCGTCGCTGCATCCACCAGGGCGACACCGCCGCCGGGTCGATGCCGGTGACCGGACGCAGCCCGAAGCGCAGGACTCCGGTGCCGGGCTCGATCGCGACCGGCAGCGCGTCGCCGTCCGCGGGCAGCGGGGGGACGTCTGCGGGGTCGAGGTAGTCCAGGTCGTAGGCGTTGGCGATCTCACGGCCCATGCCGCGAACCGAGAGGCAGTAGCCGCGGTCGGGGGTGATGGCGAGGTGGAACACGGTGTCGTCGAGCCCGAGCACGTCGGCGGCAGGTGTGCCCGGCTCCGCCGTGCCCGGCGGCAGCACGAGGATTCCGGAGTGGTCGGTGCCGAGGTTCAGCTCGGCCGTCGAGCAGATCATCCCGTCGGACGTGCGGCCGTACGTCTTGCGCGCGGTGATGGTGAAGTCGCCGGGCAGCGTGGTCCCCGGCAGCGCCACCGCCACCAGATCTCCGACAGCGAAGTTGGTCGCACCGCAGACGATGTCCCGGGGCTCTGCCTCGCCGACGTCGACCTTGACGGCGCGGATGGGCTTCTTGAACTCGGTGAGCTCCTCGATTTCGAGAACCCGGCCGACGATCAGTGGGCCGCTCACCGGGCCGACGGGGATGATTTCTTCGACCTCGTGGCCGATCCGGATCAGCGTCTGCTCGAGCTCGTCAATGGGAACGTTCCAGCCGGGGGCCCCGGCAGCGACGACCTCCCGCAGCCAGCTGTACGGAAGCCGCATCAGGCGCCTACCCCGAACGGTAGGGAGAATCGCACGTCGCCCTCGATCATGTCGCGCATGTCGGGGATGCCGTTGCGGAACTGCAGCGTGCGCTCCAGTCCCATGCCAAACGCGAACCCGGAGTAGATCTCGGGGTCGATACCGCAGGCCCGCAACACATTTGGGTTGACCATTCCGCAGCCACCCCATTCCACGTAGCCGGGACCGCCCTTCTTGTTCTCGAACCACACGTCGACCTCCGCCGATGGCTCGGTGAACGGAAAGAAGTGCGGCCGGAACCGGGTACGCCCCTGCGGGCCGAACTCCGAACGCGCGAAGGCGTCAAGAGTGCCACGCAGGTGCGCCATGGTCAGCCCCTTGTCCACGGCCAGCCCCTCGACCTGGTGGAAGACCGGGGTGTGGGTGGCGTCGAGCTCGTCGGTCCGGAAGGTGCGGCCGATCGAGATGATGTAAACCGGCAGGTCGCGCTCGAGCAGTGCGCGGATCTGCACCGGTGAGGTATGGGTGCGAAGCACCTGCCGCGACCCATCGGGGGCGACGTAGAAGGTGTCCTGCTCGCTGCGTGCCGGATGGTCCGGCGGGAAGTTCAGTGCGTCGAAGTTGAACTGCTCCGTCTCGACCTCGGGTCCCTCTGCGAGCTCCCAGCCCATGGCGACGAAGGTGTCGGCGATGTGCTCGGCAAGGATCGTGATCGGGTGGCGGGCGCCGATCGGCTGACGCGTCGACGGCAGCGTCACGTCGATGCTCTCGGCGACCAGCACCTCGGCGTCGCGCTCGGCCCGCAGCACCGCGAGCCGCTTGTCGTAGCTCGTCTGCGCCGCGGCACGGGCGACGTTGACCCGCTTGCCCGCATCCGCACGGTCTGCCTTCGGCAGCATTCCCAAGGCCTGGCGGGCCAGCGCGATCGGTGAGCGGTCACCGAGGTGCTCGGTCTTGGCCCGGGCCAGGGCGTCGAGGCCGGCGGCCAGATCGAAGGCGTGTTCGGCCGCGCTGAGCACCTTGGCCAGCGTCTCCTCCGACAGGTCTACGGGCTGATCAGCCACCCGGAGATCATAGGTGATGGCCAGATGAGAGCGGCGTCACGCGATGCCCGGCGTGAGCGCGCACTCGGCGTCCACGGGGTCTCGCGCAGATCGGCGGCGCAGCCATCTGCCGATTACGAGCTCTGAAGCCAGGGCGCCGACAACACCGAGGCCGGTCGCTACCAACAGCAGCGGCAACCCGTTACTGGCCAGCATCAGGTAGCCGAAGGTCGAAGCGACGACCAGGAGCAGATACCGCCTAGGCGTCCAGGCCGCGGGCTGCCCGAATCGGGTCGAGACAAGCATGCCGAGCACCAGCGCCACCGCGTGACCAGCGTCGGTGAAGTCCCCGCCGACAACGACCACGGCGACGGCAATCGCCAGCCACCAGCCGGTCCACGCCGCCCGCCACCGCTGTGGGATCGCGGCCCTGAGCGCCCCGAGTGCGGCAGACGCGCCGTAGCTCATCCCGACGTCGGTCGCCCGCGTCACGTCGGCCGACAGCCAGCCGAGCTCCACTGCGGTGGTGAGACCGACCGCGACCAATAGCGTGGCGCCGACGTGGCCCACCACGAACGCAACAAGCAGACGAACGCTGCCCCAGAGCAGCTCGGCGCAGGCCAGCAGGCACATCAAGCCGGGCAGCCACATGTAGATCGGCCCGGCGTCGATAACAAACGCGCTGACGAAAAGAGTGCCTAGACGGCCGTGACTGAGGTTGTGCAGGTTCGTGCTGGCATGACTTATGACTCGGCCCTGTATCCGCGGGCCGAGTGTCACCAGAGCGGTCGTCACAGCGGCCAGGATCGCCGCGTACGCGACGGTGACGCGGATCCGGGCCAGCCCCCGCAGAAAACCGAAAAACATCTCACCGACCACTATGCGTCGGCGATGTCTTCGTTCTCCTCATCGTCGGCTGGCAACTCTCTGCGAGTTTTCACACGGTAAATCGCCAGATCCGCGGGCACCCCGTCCTGCTTGGGCGAAAACACTTGCTTACGTAATCGTTTGGCGGACAACCCCAGCGCCTCGAAGTCCTGCTCGGGGATTCGGTCCATCGTCGTCTGCGTGACGATCAGACCGCCCCTGGTGGCGCGCTCCATCACCCGCGCGGCGACGTTGACGTCGACGCCGAGCCAGTCCGAGCCGATGCGCTGCGGCCTACCGGTATGCACGCCGGCGCGCATACGTGGCGTATAGCCCTCTACATCAACATCTTTCACCGCGTCGAGGCTCGTTCGAACTGCCCGCACCGCGGTGGTGGGTTCGGCAAAGACCGCCATGGTGCCGTCCCCCATCCGCTTGACGATGTGCCCGCCCGCCTCCAGAAGGGGTGGTTCGACGACCTGCGCCACCCGCCGCAGCAGCTTCAAAGTGGTCTCGTCGCCGGCCTTCAACGCCCAGGACGAAAACCCGACGAGGTCCGTAAAGACCAGCGTCACCTCTCGATTGGCGGGCTTGCCGGAAACGCGTTCGGTGAGAGCCTGCCAGATCTGCAGACCGGCCAGGCTCACCTCCCGTGATGCGGCGTCGCGCTGCAGCAGCCTGTCGGCCGCGCGGGCGGCGGCGCTCGGCCCACCAACACCGGCGGCGGACAACGGATCTCCGAACTCGGGGTCGCCGGGCAGTGCGCGGCGGGCACGCCGGATGAACCCGACCACGCCGGGGCTGTGGTTCGTGGTCCGCAACCACTCCAGAGGCCCCTGCTGCGCCCGGCGATCCACCGCCTGGTCGATTTCTTCGATAGGGCCGGACCGTTCATCGAACGATTCGACATCCATTGCGCAAGGTTAGATGCCCGCTCTTTCGGCGAGCAAACACCATGGCGACGCGCCCCGAAATGATAGACAACGCACGTTGTCAATATTATCGTTGATTTGTGACCGCCACCTCGACGACGAGGCGAACAAAGCGAGCCGACCCTCTCGGGCCGGACTCCCTGACCTGGAAATACTTCGGCGATCTTCGCACCGGAATGATGGGCGTCTGGATCGGCGCACTGCAGAACATGTACCCCGAGCTCGGCGCGGGTGTCGAGGAGCATTCGATCCTGCTGCGCGAGCCGCTGCAGCGTGTCGCGCGCTCGGTGTACCCGATCATGGGCGTCGTCTACGACGGGGACCGAGCCGCGAAGACCGGGAAGCAGATCAAAGGGTTTCACGCCACGATCAAGGGCGTCGACGGGGCCGGGCGGCGGTACCACGCGTTGAACCCCGAGACGTTTTACTGGGCGCACGCCACCTTCTTCATGCTGGTGATCAAGGTCGCCGAATACTTCTGCGGCGGGTTGACCGAGGCCGAGAAGCGCCAGCTCTTCGAAGAGCACGTGCAGTGGTACGCGATGTACGGCATGAGCATGCGGCCTGTGCCCAAGACGTGGGAGGAGTTTCAGGAGTATTGGGAACGGGTGTGCGCGGACGAGCTGGAGATCAACCGCGCCACACTGGACATCTTCTCGATCCGGATTCCCAAACCGTGGTTCGTGCTGATGCCCACCCCCATCTGGGACCAGTTGTTCAAGCCGATGGTGGCCGGGCAGCGCTGGATCGCCGCCGGGCTGTTCGACCCCGCGGTACGCGAGAAGGCGGGCATGCGCTGGACCGTCGGGGACGAAGTCCTGCTGCGGCTGTTCGGCAAGATGGTCGAAATGGCGTTTGTCGTTGTGCCCGATGAGATTCGGTTGCATCCGCGTGCGCTTGCGGCCTATCGCCGGGCGGCCGGGCGCATTCCCGACGACGCACCGCTTGTCGAGGCGCCCGCGTTCATGGCACCACCGCGCGACCGGCGGGATTTACCAATGCATTACGTCCCGCGCCGCAAGACGCTGCTGGATCGTGCGGGGTCGCTTGTGCACACGACGTTCTCGCTCGCCGGCCTACGTCCGGCGCGTGGCCGCAGCACGGCGGCCTAGGCTGTCGCCATGCTCGATTGGTCTGATGTCGATATCGCCGTGCGCGACGCCGTGCGGGAATTCGTAGAAAAAGAAATACGCCCCCACGTCGACGCGCTGGAGAGCGGCGAGATGGAGCCGTACCCCGTCATCCGCAAGCTGTTCAGCACGTTCGGCATCGACGCGCTGGCCCGCGAGTCGCTGGAGAAGCGGTTGGCGCGCATGCGAGAAGGTACCGAGAAGTCGGAGGGTGGCGCATCAGGCGGCATGTTCGGCGGCGACGGCGGCCAGGCAGGCATGGGCTTCGTCGTGGTCAGCGAACTGTGCAGGGTCTGCATGGGCGTGGTGACCGGGATGGGGGTCAGCCTCGGCCTGACCGTCCCGACCATCGCGGGCCGCGGCACGCTCGCCCAGCAGGAGCGCTGGCTGCCCGGCCTGGTGACCTACGAGAAGGTGGGCGCCTGGGCGATCACCGAACCGGACTCCGGCTCGGATGCGTTCGGCGGCATGAAGTCCTATGTGGTGCGCGACGGCGACGACTACATCCTCAACGGCCAGAAGACATTCATCACCAACGGGCCGGACGCCGACGTGGTCGTGGTATACGCCAAGCTCGACGAGGGGGACGGCGCCGACAAGCGCGACCGCAAGGTGCTCACTTTCGTGCTGGATCGCGGCATGGATGGCTTCGTGCAGTCAAAGCCGTTCCGGAAGATGGGCATTCACAGCTCGCGCACCGGCGAGCTGTTCTTCAACAACGTCCGGCTGGGCCGCGACCGGCTGCTCGGTGAGACCGAAGGAGACCCAGCCGACTCCGCTAGCGACGGCCGCGCCAGCGCACGGTCGAACTTCTCCGCCGAGCGCATCGGGGTGGCGGCGATGGCGCTCGGCGTCATCGAGGAGTGCCTCAAGCTGTGCGTGGACTACGCGAAGAGCCGCAAGCTGTGGGGCCAGGAGATCGGCCAGTTCCAGCTGATTCAGCTCAAGCTGGCAAGCATGGAAGTCGCCCGAATCAATGTGCGCAACATGCTGTTCCGCGTCATCGAGGCAGCGCAGGCCGGAACCCAGATCTCGCTGCCCGAGGCGTCGGCGATGAAGTGGTACTGCTCGCAGGCGGCCACAGATGTCGCGATGGACGCCGTGCAGCTGTTCGGCGGCAACGGGTACATGACCGAGTACCGGGTGGAGCAGCTGGCCCGCGACGCCAAATCGCTGATGATCTACGCGGGAAGCAACGAAGTGCAGATCACCCACGTCGCCAGGGGACTCCTCAGCGGATAGCCTGATCTCGCCTACGACAGCAGGAGCCTCTGGTGGAGTTCAGTAACAGCACGGCATTGATTACCGGGTCAAGCGGCGGCATCGGCGAAGAGTTCGCCGTTCAACTCGCCGAACGCGGAGCCGATCTCGTGCTGGTCGCACGCCGCGAGGACAAACTCGCGCAGTTGCGCGACGGGATCATCGGCAGGCATCCGAATACGACGGTCGACGTGATCGCCGCAGACTTGGCCGAGCCGGGATCGGGAGCCGAGCTGGAGAAGAAGGTCGGTGCGCTCGGACGGAATATCGACATCCTGATCAACAACGCCGGGGTCGGCCTGCACTCGAAGTTCGTCGACCAGTCCCCCGAGCCCAACGCCGCGCAGATCCAACTGAACTGCGGGACACTGGTCGACCTCACCGCCCGCTATCTACCCGCGATGGTCAAGCGCGGGCGCGGTGTGGTTATCAACCTGGCATCCACCGCAGCGTTTCAGCCGACACCCGGCATGGCCGTGTACGGCGCTACCAAAGCGTTCGTCCTGTCGTACACCGAGGCGCTGTGGCAGGAGTGCAGGGGAACCGGGGTAAAGGTACTTGCCCTGTGTCCCGGCGCGACGCAGACGGAGTTCTTCGCCCGCACCGGCGAGGAATTCCTGACCGACGGACGGCAGACGGCCAAGCAGGTCGTCGACACCGCGCTTGCCGCACTCGACAGGTCCGGCCCCACCGTCGTCTCGGGCTGGCGGAATTCGCTTCTGGCAAGCGGATATCGGGTCACCCCGAGGAAGTTGATGCTCGCGGTGTCCGAGCGACTGCTCAAGTCGGCTGACTAGCCGGCGCGGTGGGCCTTGGCGCTTTCATAGAGGCAGATCGCGGCAGCAGACGCCACGTTGAGGCTCTCGGCGTGGCCGGGCATCGGTATTCGGATCCGATCCGACGCTAATTCGGCCAGCTCCGCGGGCAGCCCGTGGGCTTCCGGCCCGAACAACCACGCTGTCGGTCCGGACAGGTCGGCGTCGTCCAGGCTGGTTTCGCCGTCGACCGTGGTGGCCAGCAGCCGCAGGCCCGCTTCCGAGATCGCAGAAACCGCCCTTGCGGAGTCGGATTCGGGCACCACCGGAATGGAGAAGATGCTGCCGGCCGAGGCGCGTAGGCATTTCCCGTTGTACGGGTCGACACTGCTGCCGGCCAGCACGACGCCGTCCGCGCCCATCGCGTCGGCGATCCGGATCAGCGTGCCGGCATTACCGGGCTCCGAGATCTCCGCGGCGACCGCGATCAGGCGCGGTCGCTCGGCCAGCACGTCGCCAAGGCTTGTCGACGGCACCTCGCATACCGCCACGAGGCCAACCGGTGTGACGGTGTCCGACAGCGCTTTTGCGGCGCGGTCGGTCACGACATGGACCGACGCGCCGCCCAGCAGCGACTCGAAACGGTCAAACCCGGCTTCGGTGACGAAGACCTCGATGACGAGGTCGCGCCGCAGCGCCGCCTCGATGAGGTTGGGTCCCTCGGCGAGGAAGCGTCCGGCGCGGCGCCGTCCGACGTGGCGATGCAGCTTGATGGCTGCCGCCACCCGATCGGAGCGCTCGGTGAGCGTCAGGCAGCCTCGCCGGACGGCGCGTTGACGTCCTCCGGCAACGCGGCCTTGGCGACGTCCACCAGCGCGGTGAAGGCGGCAGGGTCGCTGACGGCGATCTCGGCGAGGTTCTTGCGGTCGACCTCGACACCGGCGGCCTTCAGGCCCTGGATCAGCCGGTTGTACGTGATGTCGTTGGCGCGGGCCGCGGCGTTGATCCTGGAGATCCACAGCTTGCGGAACTCGCCCTTGCGGGCACGCCGGTCACGGTAGGCATACGTCAGTGAATGCAGCTGCTGCTCTTTGGCTTTGCGATAAAGCCGGGACCGCTGTCCGCGGTAACCCTTCGATGCCTTGAGTACTGTCCGCCGCTTCTTCTGGGCGTTGACTGCGCGCTTTACGCGTGCCATGAAAGTGTTCCTATTCTCGTTCGGGCTAAAAGTTCAGTGCGGCCGTAAATCAGCCGTTCAGTAGCTTCTTCACGCGCTTTGTGTCGTTCGCCGACACCTCGGTGCGACCTTCCAGGCGGCGGGTGCGCTTGCTCGACTTGTACTCGAGCAGGTGCCGACGGTTGGCCTTCTCGCGCACGATTTTTCCGGTTCCGGTGCGACGGAAGCGCTTCGAAGCGCCGCTGTGGGTCTTCGCCTTGGGCATGTGTCCTCAGTTCTGTGGTGTATCGGTCGGTGCTGGTGCGTCTGCGGGCTGGGCGGTGGCGCGCTGAGCGGGCTGCGCATCGGCATCGTGCGCCGCCTTGGCGCGAGTCTTCGCGCCGCGGTGCGGTGCCAGCACCATCGTCATGTTGCGACCGTCCTGCTTGGCGGACGTCTCGATGTAGCCGTAATCGGCCACGTCGGCGCCCAGCCGCTGCAGCAGTCGGTAGCCCAGTTCGGGCCGTGACTGCTCGCGTCCGCGGAACATGATGGTGACCTTGACCTTCGACCCCGCTTCCAGGAAGCGAACCACGTGACCCTTCTTGGTCAGGTAGTCGTGGTCGTCGATCTTGGGTCGCAGCTTCTGTTCCTTGACGACGGTCTGCTGCTGGTTCTTGCGAGACTCGCGCTCCTTCAGAGCCGTCTCGTACTTGAACTTGCCGTAGTCCATGATCTTGCACACCGGTGGTTTGGCGTTCGGGGCTACTTCGACAAGGTCGAGATCGGCATCCACGGCCACGCGGAGGGCGTCTTCGATGCGCACAATGCCTACCTGCTCGCCACCTGGTCCTATCAAGCGGACTTCAGGTACTCGAATGCGCTCGTTGACGCGGGTCTCAGTGCTGATGGGGCCTCCTATGTTGTCCATTTAGAGGAGCCCGCTCCACCAGCACCCTGTTCATCAGAACAGAGAGGCCCTGCATGAAGCAGGGCCCAAAGCCGACCAGGACAGCCACCTCGCGGGTGACTGTGACCGGACCGCTGAGCCGGCCTGGCCAACGGTGGGAGTGGGACTCCACTTGCTGTCCCTGGCGTGTGCCGGGACGGTCGCGCGTGCCAGTCTAGCAGGCATGACCGAGGTTCCTAACATCCGTGAGCTGGGCGAAATTCCCGCGGTGGAAGTCATCACCCGGGCCGCGGTGATGCTGATGAGTGCCACGGCCGAGAAGCTCGGTCTGGCCCACGAGGATCCAGACGACAGCCCGAAGCGGGACCTCGACGAGGCGCGCCGCCTCATCACGGCGCTCGCCGGACTGGTGACCGCGTCCGCGGAGTACCTCGGCCCGCACGCCGGACCGGTCCGCGACGGGCTGAAGAGCCTGCAGTTGGCCTTCCGTGAATCCAGCGCCGTTCCCGATGACCCCGGGCAGGGTCCCGGCGAGAAACTCACGGGCCCGGTCTGGTACGTTGTCACACCCATTTCTGAGGATGAGCGAATATCCTCGCGGCCTATGACCCTCACTAGCCCTCCGCGGGCTCGGATCACGTCCAGGTACTCCTGGGTGCCCGCGGCAGCCGGCTGGACCGTCGGAATCATCGCGACGCTGTCGCTGATCGCGAGTGTCTCACCGCTGATGCGAGTGGCCATCAAGGTCCCGCGCGAGTTCGTCAACGACTACATCTTCAACTTCCCCGACACCAGCTTCGCCTGGGCATTCGTGCTCGCACTTCTGGCCGCCGCACTGGCCGCTCGCAAACGGATCGCCTGGTTGATCCTGGTCCTCTACATGCTCGGGTCGATCGTCTGGAATCTCGGTGACATCTGCACGGGCAACGAGACCTGGATGGAAGAGAGCGGCGAGATGATCGGCCTCGCCTTCCACGTCGCCTCGGTCGCGTTCCTGCTCTTGGCTCGCAAGGAGTTCTGGGCGAAGGTGCGACGCGGCGCGCTGGTCAAGGCGGCCGTTGCCCTGGCGGCGGGGATGGCCATCGGAATCCTGATCGGCTGGGGACTTCTCGAGCTCTTCCCGGGCACTCTCGAACGCGACTATCGGCTGGCCTACGCCGCCAACCGGGTCGTCGCGTTCGCCGGCGTCGGTGCGGCAGCGTTCGACGGCCAGCACCCGCACGTCTTCGTCAACGCGCTACTCGGTCTGTTCGGCGCGGTGGCGCTGATGGTCGCCGCGATCGTGCTGTTCCGCTCGCAGCGATCCGTGAACGCACTGACCGGTGAGGACGAGTCGGCGATCCGGGGGCTGCTGGAGCTGTACGGAAAGAACGACTCCCTCGGCTACTTCGCCACCCGGCGGGACAAGGGCGCCGTGTTCGCACCAAACGGCCGCGCCGCCATCACCTACCGCGTCGAGGTCGGCGTGTGCCTGGCCAGCGGTGACCCTGTGGGCGACCCGAAGGCATGGCCGCAGGCGATCGACGCGTGGTTGAGCCTGTGTCAGGAGTACGGCTGGGCGCCTGGCGTGATGGGCGCCAGCTCGGCTGCGGCCGAGGCATTCCGCGAAGCGGGACTCAACGCGCTCCAACTCGGCGATGAAGCGATCCTGTATCCCGACGGCTTCCGGCTGTCGGGTCCCGATATGCGCGCGGTCCGTCAGGCGGTGACCAGGGCGCGACGAGCAGGACTGACGGTTCGGATCCGGCGACACCGCGACATCTCCCCCGACGAAATGGCCGAGGTGACAAAGCGGGCCGACGCCTGGCGCGACACCGACAACGAGCGCGGGTTCTCGATGGCGCTGGGCCGGCTCGGTGACCCCGCCGACAGCGACTGTCTGCTCGTGGAAGCGATGCAGAACCAACAGGACCGTCGTGGCCATGTTGTCGCTGGTGCCGTGGGGCACCAACGGGGTTTCGCTCGATCTGATGCGACGATCGCCGCAATCACCCAACGGAACCATCGAACTGATGGTGACCGAACTGCTGCAGCAGTCGGAAGGCATTGGTATCAGCCGCGTTTCGCTGAACTTCGCGATGTTCCGATCGGCGTTCGAGCAGGGCGCTCAGCTTGGGGCCGGTCCGATCGCCCGATTGTGGCGTGGACTGCTGGTGTTCTTCTCCCGCTGGTGGCAGCTCGAGACGCTGTACCGATCGAATATGAAGTACAAACCCGCACTGGGTGCCGCGCTACGCCTGCTACGAGGACGCGCGGCTCGTCCCGCGGGTGGGCGTCGCATCGGTGATCGCCGAAGGTTTTCTGGTGCTTCCGTTTTCACGGCGCTCAGAGCAGCACACCGGGCATCACATCGCAGCGCCGCGAGAACTTGGTCGCGACCGGGCTGTTGCATCACGACGGCAGCACGCCAGACCTGAGTGAGCTTCAGGTGGATCTGCCCAAGAACGGTGACGAGCCGCGCCAGCCCGAGCAGGTGCGCGTGCGGATGGCCAAGCTCAAGGGCCTGCAGGACAGCGGGGTGGATGCCTACCCCGTCGGGCAGCCGCCCAGCCACACCGTCGTCCAGGCGCTCGAGGCCGCCGACGATACCGGCGTGACAGTGGCGGGGCGGGTGCTGCGGGTCCGCGACTACGGCGGCGTGCTGTTCGCAGAGCTGCGCGACTGGTCCGGCGAAATGCAACTGCTGCTTGAGAATTCGAACTTGGAAAGCGGCAGCATCGCAGATTTCACCGCGGCCATCGACCTCGGCGACCTCATCGAGGTCACAGGATCGATGGGTAAGAGCAGGAAGGGCACCCACTCGCTGATCGTGGTCAGCTGGCGGCTGATCGGCAAGTGCCTGCGGCCGTTGCCCGACAAGTGGAAGGGGCTGACCGACCAGGAGGCGCGGGTGCGCGCCCGCTACGTCGACCTGGCCGTCAACACCGAGGCGCGCGAGCTCATCCGCGCGCGCAGTGGCGTTCTGCAGGCGATCCGCGAAACATTGATCGGCAAGGGATTTTTGGAGGTCGAGACCCCGATCCTGCAGCAGATCCACGGGGGCGCCAACGCGCGCCCGTTCCTGACGCACATCAACGCCTATGATCTCGACCTCTACCTGCGCATCGCTCCCGAGCTGTATCTCAAGCGGCTCTGCGTCGGCGGTGTCGAGCGGGTCTTCGAGCTCGGGCGCGCATTCCGCAACGAGGGTGTCGACTTCAGCCATAACCCCGAGTTCACGCTGCTGGAGGCGTATCAGGCGCACGCGGATTACAACGTGTGGATCGACGGCTGCCGGGAACTGATCCAGAACGCGGCACTGGCTGCCAACGGCGAGCACGTGTTCCTGCGTCCCCGCGATGACGGCACGCTGGAGAAGGTCGACGTCTCCGGCCAGTGGACTGTGAAAACTGTGCACGGCGCTGTGTCGGAGGCGCTCGGGGAGCAGATCGGCCCCGATACCGACCTGCGCACGCTGCGCAAGCTGTGCGACGCCGCGGACATCCCCTACCTCACCCACTGGGACGCGGGTGCAGTGGTGCTCGAGCTGTACGAGCGCCTTGTGGAGGACCGCACCGAGGAGCCGACGTTCTACAAGGACTTCCCGACGTCGGTGTCGCCGCTGACCCGCCCACACCGCAGCATCCCCGGCGTGGCCGAACGCTGGGACCTGGTGGCCTGGGGCGTCGAGTTGGGCACCGCCTACAGCGAACTCACCGACCCCGTCGAACAACGCAGAAGGCTGCAGGAACAGTCACTGCTGGCCTCCGGCGGCGACCCGGAGGCGATGGAGCTCGACGAGGATTTCCTTCAGGCCATGGAGTACGCAATGCCGCCGACGGGCGGTCTTGGCATGGGCGTGGACCGGGTTGTCATGTCGATCACCGGCCGCAGCATCCGCGAGACGCTGCCGTTCCCCCTGGCCAAACCCCGTTAGCAGGTAGTTTTCAGCTAGCTACAAGGTAGCCGCGCCACCATGTTGCCGTGACGTTACCCGAGCCCTTGAGTCACCACATCTCGCTGATGCACGGATGGGTTCCGGCCACCGTGCAGGTCATCGCCGCGATGTTGCTGATCGCCGCGGTCAGCAGGCGCACCGGACGCTGGCAGCTGCGCTGGCTACCGTGGGCGCTGATCGTCGGCGGCGCAGTCGCGGCCTCCGCGTACTGGTACGTCGCGTCCCAAGGGCTATCCGACAATCCCGCCCCGCGCGCGCTGTGGGTCTGGATCGGCCTATCCGGCTTCGCCGTGGCGGTCCTGGTGGCCGGCTGGCGCAGCGCCAGGTGGTGGCGTCGCGGCGTCTCGGTTGCGGCGCTGCCACTCACGCTGCTCAGCGCCGCGCTAGCGTTGAACCTGTGGGTCGGCTACTTCCCCACAGTGGAGACCGCGTGGAACCAGATGACCGCCGGGCCGCTGCCAGACCAGACCGACGAGGTCACCGTGGCCGCGATGCAGATGCAGCGAAAGATTCCGCCGAAAGGCACCGTGGTGTCGATCGACACCGGTAACGGGGCGTCGGGATTCCGGCACCGCGGCGAGTTGGTCTACCTCCCACCGGCCTGGTTCGGCACCAACCCGCCACCCCGGTTGCCGACGCTGATGATGATCGGCGGCGAGTTCAACACCCCCGCCGACTGGTTGCGAACGGGTCAGGCGATCAAGACGGTCGACGACTTCGCCGCCGCGCATCACGGCTACGCGCCGGTGCTGGTGTTCGTCGACCCCGGTGGGGCGTTCAACAACGACACCGAGTGCGTCAACGGCGCCCGCGGCAATTCCGCCGATCATATGACGAAAGATGTTGTGCCGTACATGGTCTCGAAGTTCGGTGTAAGCCCCGATCGATCCAAATGGGGCATCGTCGGCTGGTCGATGGGCGGCACATGCGCCGTCGACCTCGCCGTGATGCACCCCGATATGTTCAGCACATTCGAAGACATCGCCGGTGACATCGCCCCCAACACGGGCAACAAGGGGCAGACGATCGCCCGACTTTTCGGCGGCAACGCCGCCGCGTGGGCGGCCTTCGACCCGACGACCGTGATGACCAGGCACGGCCCCTACTCGGGTGTGTCGGGCTGGTTCGACGTGAACGGATCGGCCGCCACAATCCCGACGCGATCGAAGAACGACCAGGTCACCGCGGCGAAGTCGTTGTGCGCCGCGGGCATAGCCAACGGGATCAACTGCGCGGTGGTGAGTCAGCCCGGCAAGCACGACTGGCCCTTCGCGTCGCATGCGTTCGCGGCCGCCCTTCCTTGGTTGGCCGGCCAGGTCGGCACACCGGATGTTCCCCCGACTCGGTTTCCGGCTCCTACCGGGGGCGCGTCGTTTGAACAGACCGCCGCGCGGTAACCACCGGTCATGGGCCCGATGAAGCGGGTGGCAGTGCTTCGGCGGGCGATGTTCGCCCGGCACTCCAATCCGTGGAGTGCGTGGACACGCTGGGCGAGCACGCCGCTGGTGCTGGTGCCGGTGTGGACGCGGCGCCGCCGCGACGCCGCGCTGGTCGGCGCCTGGCTGGCCGTCAACCCGGTGGTCTTCCCGAAACCGGCCAACGATCGCGCCTGGGCCACCCGAGCCATCCTCGGCGAGGAACTGTGGACAAGCCGACGCATGGATACCGCGAAGGGCATCACAGTCGCGACCTCGCTCTCGGCAGCTGTCGCTGTCGTCTCCAGTGTCCGTCGTCGCCTCACCCCGGCGGTCGCGGCATGCGCGGTCCAGATGGCGCTGACGCTCGTGTACTGGGAGATGATGGCGCGCTACTGGGACCGCCACCACACACCGGCGGAGTAGCGTTGCGGCATGCCCGACGAACCGAATCCCGAACCGGCACCGGTCGACTCGGAGCCTGGCGCTGCACCACCGCCCCCCGCCGAGGCCGCCGACACCGGCTACACGCCTGACGGCGTGCCGACGTTCGAATCGGTGCGGGAAAAGATCGAGACG
This sequence comes from uncultured Actinomycetota bacterium, assembly GCA_963817825.1. Taxonomy (GTDB): domain Bacteria; phylum Actinomycetota; class Actinomycetes; order Mycobacteriales; family Mycobacteriaceae; genus Mycobacterium. The sequence goes on from CAWFQG010000017.1 coordinate 93,787, forward strand.
CGGTACGGGACCGCGATCGGCGCTACGGAATTGGCGGCGGAGACGCCCGAAGGGCGTTCGGTCGAGGAGCAGTACGAGGAGCGCCAACGGGCGGCCGCCGAACGGCTCGAGCAGATTCGCAAGTCGATGCACTCCGATGACGGCGAGTCTCAGTAATCCGCTTCGGCCGCGAGTATCTCGGCGAGGAATGCGTCGCCCGTAGGCTCGGCCAATCTCGCTCGCGCGAAATCGCGAACCCGCTCGCGGGTTTGCGGTGACTCCGCTGACCCCGTCAGGTCCGCACCGACCGCCACCACGGTCGGGCGCCAATCATGGTCCCAGGCAGCAGTTTCCGTGACCGACTGCTCCTGTGCGTCGATCAGCGCGAAGGTCGACCGGCCGTCGGCGCCCAGGACGCCCGCACCGCTGAAGTCTCCCGAGCGCAGCCGGACTGCGATGCCGCCCGCCGAGCCGATGCCCGATAGCTCCACTGCGACAACCGCGTTCGTCACCGGACCCGCAGACTCGACGCGCCAGTCGACGGTGTTTTCCGCGGCGTCGAACACCTCAGGCGGAACACTGCCCCAGCTCAGAGAGCTTGTTCCCCGTGCGATCGCGCCGGAAGCGCGCAGGCCGTTGTCGGCGCCGGCTGCGAGCGCATAGTCCGTGCGGCGGGACGTCGCAGGGGCTGGCTCGGCTAGGGCGATTCCGACATCGTCGGTCAGATCGGTTGCGGTCCTGACCAATTCAACGACGCGTGGGTCCCCTCCCTGGATGTGGCGAGCCAGGTCCGCCGCGTGCGGCGCAAGCAGCTCGGCGACATCCGAGTCGAACGTGTCATCGGCGAAGAAGTCCTGCGCGGCGGCTGTCAGCACCGCGATCTCCGCATCGAGCACTGCGGCGTCGAGAGCGGCGATGCCGTCCCGGTGACTGGCGGGCCACCACCGCCGCAACCAGTGCCCGAGAGCCAACCGCCTCAGCTGATCGACCGGCCCTGGCAGCAGGCCGACGCCGCTCAATTCGATCGTCTGGGCACCGTCGGGCTGGCGTCCGCCCACGGCCGCCGCCACGGCACTGTGGCCGGATTCGCCCAGCACGCGCCACAGCCAATCCGCGCGCGACAGGTCCGTGAACGTGATCGCGGCGGCGCCCGTCTCCTCGTCCACCGTCCACGACAACACGGCGCCGCTCACTTCCAGGACAGCGACCAACGGGGTCGGCGCGACCAGCGGGCCGGTGCTCCACAGACCGGAATCAGCGACCAGTTTCATCCCGCCACCTGCAGCATCGCCTTGATCCGCTGGCGATGGTCGAGGCTCACAGACCGAGCCACTCCCTCCAGAAGGCCGCGCACATCGTCGACGTCGCCGCACGGCTCCTGCCACACGTCGCGCCCGTGCAGGCGTGCCCAGAGCCGGCTCAGATACGGGCGCGCGAACGCGGCGAGATCGTCGATCACCTGCTGCTGGCGCGGATGTATCGGGCCGCCCTCCGCGAGATATCGGCGGGCGCGCAGCACGTAGGCCTCCTTGCGCAGCCGGGCCTGAATCTGGCCCGCGAGGTGATAGCGGGTCACCGCGGCGTCGGCCAGCGGCGCGAGATCGACAGCTACCTCGATCCCCGCGACCAGCGCCGCCTGCTTATCCTCGCCGAGCAGCCCCCACGGCGCACACGACCGGTCGACCTCCTCCGCACACAGCAGCGGGACGTCGGGCAGCTCGCCTCGGTCCATCGCGCGGCGCAGCGTGGCACGCACGCGGTCCACGACCGTGCGGTTCAAGGGACGCTCGCTCGTTGTCCCCCCTACGACCAGCGGAGGCTGTTGCGGCTCAACGGAACTCAGCCCGAGCTCTACAATCGACCACGGCAGCTCGGACACCGCGTGGTGAGCCTTGGCTCCGAAGTTATACGGCGTGGCGTCGGCGACGAGTGCCGTCCACACCCGCTGACGCGCCACCTCGGCGTTGTGGCCTTCCGCGGGTCCGAGGACGGTGGTCAGGCCCGCGAGGAAGGGGCCGGTGATCTCGGTGCCCGCGCGGACGTCACGCCAGCTATGGTCAAGCTGCTCAGACAGATTCGCGATGACGCGCTGATCGTCGGCGAACTGGTTGAGCACTTCGATGGCATTGCGGTCGCGTTCGGCGTGGATGTCAGTCAGCACCGTCGTCGCAGCATCGTGGTCCCCTTCTGCGGGGGCGCCTCTGGTCACGGCCAGCTCGAAGCACACGGGGAAATACAGTTCCTGGGCGTTCCCGGTGGTGATGCGCAGTCGGCGTCGCTCACGTTTCAGGGTCTGGAACCACGCCGCCGCGGCGCGCAGCGCAGCTCCTTGGCCGACGATGACCTCGTGCATCACCCGGGCGACGTCGGCGTTCACGAACGGCGCCGAGTACTGGGTGTTCGACCGAAGCCGGAGCACAAGGGGGTCGATGATCCGCTTCACGGTCCGGCGTAACGGGCCACCGTCGTCACCGCTGAGCACCTCGACGCCGGGTCCGATCGCCCGCCACGCCGCGTCGATCACCGCTTGGCGCGGGCGCATCACGGCGATCGCCGTCTGCGCCGTCGCGCCGGTGGTCATCCCTAGAGGATAAGAGCGCCGGTGGTAATCCTCCTAGCTGGAAAGTTGGGTTCGGTAGCCGGGCGGGTGACAGACCCTAGTGGTCATGCCTACATCGTTGTTGCTGACTTTTCTGGCCGCTGGTGCAATCGGCGTCGCGGCCACCCTCCTCCTCTCCCGCCCGGTGAAGACCAAGACCCCGGAGATCGCACCCGATACCGATTCCGCGGTCGGCGTCGGCACCGTTCGGACGATCGCCGATGTGATCACGATCGAGGTGGAGAGCGTGACGGGCCAGAAGTTCACCGGCAAGCTGCATGACGACTCCGTCGCCGCCGCGCTTCGCCCGGGTGTTGTGCTGCTGGTGGCGTTCGACCCTGATGCGCGCGAACATCTTTCACTGGCCGACGACATGCTTGCCGTCCGCGCCGCCTTCGACACGATGCTCGTCAGCAAGGGGCTTGTCACCGGTCACCAGTTGGACCTGATCCGGCACGGCACCCGGTCGGACGGCGTCGTCACCGGGATGCGGACGACGGGCGAAACCAGGGAGGACTACCGCGAAGTCGAGCTCGATGTGATGGTCAGCAGGCCCCACGGCGGACAGTTCGCGGCCCACGAGACGGCGTTGATTCCGGCATCGGCAATGGCGAAGGTCTCCCCGGGAAGCGTCATCCACACCTACTACCGACCGGGCGACGAGTCGTCGATCGCCGTCTCCGTACCACCCGGCTGACTCAACGCGCCCCGTCGACGGCGAAGGTGACCAGTGCGGCCCAGTACAACGGGCTGGCGGTGACGTCGCCGTCGCGCCACCGCCGCATCTGCTCGCGCTGCCACCGGTTCACCGCGCTGCCCGCCTCGGAATCCTCGTGGGCACGGTCGACGGCGATGATCGCATCGGCCATCGGATCAACGGTCTGCTCAATGGAAGTGGGCGCGAATTGCCGGTAGCCGGCGGCGGTTGGCAGCGACCATAGCGTGGCCGTCACGAGCTGTGCACCGCACAGGATCATCGCGGCCACCAGCCCGGTCGCCTCGTCGAACTGATAGTCACCGCCGGACGCACATGCCATCAAGGCGACGCGCGGCGGAAGCTGCAGCTTCGCCAACATCAGGTCCGACGCGGTCACGGGGTTGTCGTCCGCCAGGTGCAGGGCCGCGCGGTCGGCGTGCCCCACATCACCGTCGGCGGCCGTCGCGTGCCCGACGTAGAGCATTCGGCTCGGCGCCTGCGCGAGTTGGCTTGCCAGCCAAGCCCGCCCGGCGTCGGTCCGGCGGAACAACTCGACCGCGGTGCCGACGCTCGGCAGTACCGCCCGTCGCGCCATCAGCTCGGCGAAATGCCGCGCCAACCGCGTCTCCGGCGACGGTCTGCCGAGGACCGATCCAAGCGGCGAGTCCGGCCGCTGCCCGGGCACCCGCGGATCGAGAACCAGCAGCGGCGCGCCGTCCTTCCTGCCGTCCCACTCAAGGGATGCCCGCGGCGCGTTGGCGATGTTCGGCGGCGCCGCCATCAACACGTCGACGAGCTCCAGCAGCCGAAATGCCTCCTCGCCCGGCATCGCCAGCGCTGCCCACGGAACCCGCGCAAGGCGTGCGCTGGGCGAGATGAACAGCGCGGCCCGTGGCGATGCCACACATTCGGTCAACAGCTGCCATGCGGGCGCGGAAAAAAGCTGTGAGCCCAGCTCTCTCGCCATCGTCAACTCGCTCGGAGGCGACGCAAACGGGCCGGAAGCGATGGCCCGATCGACGGCGTCGCGCTGAGTCTCCGATCCCCGCGGATCCGGCAGCGCCTCGGCGAGCTGTTGCAGTGCGGCAACAAGGGTGGGCTCCTCCAACACCCAGGTGACCGTGCGGGACGGTTCTCCGACAACGCGCAGGCTGGCGTATGTCGCGACGCCGACGTCGGCGAACCGCAGGATGAGGCTCGGGCGCTGCGGGCCTGTCACGGCCACGTCGTCCAGGCGACCTCGTCGGCGGTGATGTCGCGGCCGTAGCGCTCGAAGGCCAACTCGCGATAGCGGCCCATGATCGGCGGCATGTGCGGGTCCATCCGGAGCGGCGGCAGAGGGCCGAGGCGGGTCAGTCCGCCCGCGACCACCGCCGACGGCGAACCCGCTGCCACGAGCGCGTACTCGTCGCCAGCTTCGATGGGAACGACCGCCGTCGCGGCGCCCGTCCATCCGCCGGAGGCACTTTCGGTCGGTTCAGCGCTGAAAGCGCCTCGCGCAGTGTGATACTCGACGAGCTCGCTCAGAAGTTCGGTGTTTCCCCAGTCCCAAGCGACGGCGAAGGCGCCGGCCAGGATCCGCGCCGATACGAACCTGGCCCACCGCATCCGCGCGTCGGCATCGACGATCGCGTGCCGCACCGAATCGACCGCCAGGGCGGCGGGCACTTTGAGGTCGGCGGCCTGCTCGAACTTGGCGGCGGCGACATCGGGGTTCGCCAGCGCCTCGGCGCGAAGGATGTTCCCAAGATGGTCGTCGAGCCTGGCGTACTGCAGCCAGCTGTGCCGCGGCCAGGAGTCGAGGAGTTGGCGCGCCTCTGCGACCTTCTCACGTGCCGTTTCGAACTCGTTGCGCATGATGTCGACCCAGCTGCGCTGCAAGAGAATTCGGTGGATGTGCAGCGGCTTCTCGACCTCGCGCCAGTGACGCTCGGCGTGGCCGAAGCGCTCGTCGGCATCGTCGAGCTTCCCGATCGAGATGCTGATCAGGCCCAGGTACAGCCAGGACCGCGACACGTCATGCGCCCGGAAGCCCTCGGCTATCGCCGGATAGGCTTCGTGGACCAGGGTCTGGGTTTGCGCCCGATCGCCCATGGCCCACGCCGCCGTACCACGTTCGAGTTGTGTTCGTGCCCTTGCCAAGTCCCAGCCGCGGGCTTGGGCCCGTGCTCCAGCACGGCGGAGCCACGGTTCCGCTTCCGACAATCGCCCCGTCTCGACGCAGAACCTGCCGTAGCCGGTGGCGCCGAGGACCAACAGGTGATCGTCGGACTCGCGGTCATTGCCAGGCCGGTCGATAGCGGCAATCACGTTCTCCCACAAAGGAACCGACTGCACGTGGAGATCGTCATCGCACAGTGCCGACGCACAGAAGATCTCCGCGTACGTGATCAGAAATCGATGCTCAGCCGCCAGGTCGGGAAAAGCCGCGCCGGAGTCGTCGGCGCGCAAGACCAGCAGTGCTAGCTCGGCTCCCTCGTGGTCCCCGTGCGCGGCGGCGGCAAGCCCGGTTCGGAGAAACTGTGCCCGCCGCGTGTACCGGCACAGCATGTGGTCAACCTCGGCGTCCGACATCGTCAGCTGGGTGGCGGCCTCCGGGTTGGTGCCTGCCCGAATCGATCGATAGACAGCCAGGCATTCGTCGATGCGGCGGATTGCCTCACTCACACCGTCGTACGCCGTACGAACCAGGTAGATCTCGCCGAGCTGTGCGAGGACCTCCATCATCAGGTCGTCGCGGTCGGCCTCCTCGATGGCCGGCATCATGGACAGCAGCAACTCCTTCGCCGCCTGCTCATTGGCGGCGAAGGTGAGGTGACGCGCGCGGTCGAGGTCGCCGGCGGTACTCATGCCTCGGGACTCATGCCTCGGGACTCATGGCGCAATCTTAGGAAGCGGCGGGCGCACATGGCACGCCCGCCGCTCTAGTGAGTTGGACTATTTGCAGGTCACCGTCACGGAGAACGGCTTGGTGATCATGCCGGCCATCGGGTTCTTCATGTCGGCGCCGGTGGCCTCGCCGGTGATGGTGTAGGTGCTGCCATCGACCTTCACCTGGGCCGAACCGCTCTTCATGCCGCCCATATTGCTGACGGCGAGCGCATTGCCGTCGACCACCATGCCCAGCGATTCCACATTCGGTTCCGTTGCGTCGGTCATCACGATGCCCAACCCCTGTTGCCCGCCGACGGCGCCGCTGGCGACGTTGATCTTGCCGCCCTGCTTGACGCAGGTCACCGAGTTGACGTCGAGGCCGGCGAGATCCTTGCCGTCGACCTTGACTGCGGTGCTGCCGCCCGAGCTGACCTGCGTATCGCCGGATGCCGTTTCGGCCTTGTCATTCGAGCACCCGACCAGTACGGCGGCGCCGGCGGCCAGTGCAATCGCACCCGCGACAACTCGATTCATCGTCGTGTTCCCTTCGTTCGCGCGTCGCCACGGTGGCGGCGTCGTGGTGGAGTCAAGACGACCCTGGTGGCTACCGATCCCAACCTTTGTCGGGCCTCGCAGGTACGGTTCGCAGGCGATGCGGTCTTTCACTGCCGCCGAGAGGCGCGCGAGGCTGGCCCGCCGGCACTTTCTGGCGGAGCCGGCAGGCTCGATCGACGACGCGGTCGCGGATCTCGTCGGGTTGCATGCCACCGATCCCGCCACGCCCTACCTGTCCCTCTGGGCCCGGCTGCCGGGCTTCACGGTGGCCGACCTCGACGCAGCGCTGTACCGGCGACGCACCCTCGTCAAGCACCTCGCAATGCGCCGCACGCTGTGGGTGGTCGGCATCGACGACCTGCCGCTCATTCAGGCCGCAGCGAGTGACCGGGTGGCCGACAACGAGCGTCGAAAGCTGATCGCCGACGTTGTGAAGGCAGGCATGGCCGCCGATGCTGACGGATGGCTCGACCAGGCCTGTGACGCGGTGCTGGCGCACCTTGTGGAGAACGGCCCGACGAGCGCCAGGGAATTGCGCGCGGCGCTGCCCGAATTGGCGGGCACCTATGACCCCGCACCCGGAAAGCGTTGGGGCGGAGACACTCCGCTGTCCCCCCGGGTGCTCACAGTGCTATCGGTTCGCGGCCATATCGTCCGCGGCCCGAACGATGGCGCGTGGACGACGTCACGGCCGCTATGGGCCGCCTCCACGGACTGGCTCTCGGTATCGCCCGGCACCGCAGCGCTGGAATCGGCTCGTGCAGAGCTCGTTCGTACCTGGTTGCGGACCTTCGGCCCGGCCACGGTCACCGACATCAAGTGGTGGTTCGGCAACACGTTGACCTGGGCACGGCACGCACTTGGCGATGTCGAGGCCGTCGAGGTCGACCTGGACGGCACGCCCGGTTTCGCCCTGCCCGACGACCTCGATGAGGAAGCCGCGCCCGCCCCGAGGGGTGCGCTGCTGCCCGGCCTCGATGTCACCACGATGGGCTGGTACGACCGCGACTGGTATCTGGGAGAGCACCGCGGTCAGGTGTTCGACACCAACGGCAATGCGGGACCCACGGCGTGGTGGAACGGTCGGGTGGTCGGCGGCTGGACCCAGGACGCCGACGGGCGGGTCGAGCTGCGCCTGCTGGAGGACGTCGGGCGAAACTGCCGCAAGACGCTGACACGCCGGGCCGAGGAGCTGACCGACTGGCTGGACGGGGTCCGGATCAGCCCGCGATTCCCGTCGCCGCTGTCACGAGCCGGTTACTGACGGGCGGGTGCGCCCCGGGCCACCACCACCGGCATCGAGGTGGCCGTGTTGGTCCGCAGGATCGTGTGCACCACCTCGACGAGGTCCTCGACCGGCATCAGCTGGCCAGGCATGCAGCCCCGCGAAATCCACTGCGGGTAGAACTCCGTCGCCAGCTCCCGGTCCCAGCCGGTACTGAAGCCCGTGGCCGCGTCGCCGTCGCCGCCTGCGCATTCCCCGACAACGAGGTTCGTGAATCCGATGTCGGGATGCTCGGCCCGCCACGCCTCGATGAGCCTTTCCAGCGCAGCCTTGCTGACGCCGTATGCGGCAAGCCCCGGCCACGGCGGACCGAACGTGCCTGCATCCGACGACAAATACACCACCTTGCCCGCGGATTCCGTCAGGTGCGGAATGGCCGCCGCCGTCGCCAGGGCGGCACCCGTCACGTTGGTGGCGAACACGCCAGCCCATGTATCGGCATCGGTGTCGACGAGACGCATGACAGAGCCGATCGCCGGTGTGTAGACGAGGTTGTCGATACCACCGAGGCCATCCGCCGCGGCGCTGACGGCCGAACGCACCGACGCCTCGTCTGTCACATCACATTCGACCGCGATCGCGTCGGAGCCGGCCTCCTTGGCCGCATTCTCGATCCGCTCACGACGACGCGCGAGCAGGGCCACCTGATCGCCGCGCCCCGCGAGTCCCGTACCAATGCAGCGCCCGAGTCCGCTCGATGCGCCGACCACCACTGTTTTCGCCATGGTCTCCTCGCCGATCGATGCCGGTAATGGCATTCTCAATTCAGGAGAACTTACCTTACGCGCTGACTTTGCGGCGACGCCTCATCGTCGTCTTGGCGGGCACGGCGTCGAGCACCTCGGAGAGGAACTTGCCGGTGTAGCTCTCCGGCACGGCCGCGACGTCCTCCGGCGAACCCTGCGCTACTACGGCGCCGCCTGCCGAGCCGCCTTCCGGACCGAGGTCGACGATCCAGTCGGAAGTCTTGATCACGTCGAGGTTGTGTTCGATGACGATGACCGAATTGCCTTTGTCGACAAGGCCGTTCAGCACGGTCAGCAGTTTGCGGATGTCCTCGAAGTGCAGGCCGGTGGTCGGTTCGTCGAGGATGTAGACCGTCCGGCCCGTCGAACGCTTCTGCAGTTCGGAGGCCAACTTGACGCGCTGTGCTTCACCACCGGACAGCGTGGGCGCGGGCTGTCCGAGCCGCACATAGCCCAGGCCCACGTCGACAAGCGTCTGCAGGTACCGGTGGATCGAGGTGATCGGTGCGAAGAACTCGGCCGCATCCTCGATCGACATGTCCAGCACCTCGGCGATGGTCTTGCCCTTGTAGTGCACCTCGAGTGTTTCCCGGTTGTACCGGGCGCCCTGGCACACCTCGCACGGGACGTACACGTCGGGCAGGAAGTTCATCTCGATCTTGATGGTGCCGTCGCCCGAGCACGCTTCGCACCGGCCGCCCTTGACGTTGAACGAGAACCGTCCGGGCTGATACCCGCGGACCTTCGCCTCGGTGGTGGCGGCGAACAGCGAGCGGATCTTGTCGAACACGCCGGTGTAGGTGGCCGGATTCGACCGCGGCGTGCGGCCGATCGGCGACTGGTCCACCCGCACCAGCTTGTCGACGTGGTCGAGGCCGTTGACCCTGGTGTGCCTGCCGGGCACCTGCCTGGCGCCGTTGAGCTTGTTGGCCAGTACCGACGCCAGGATGTCGTTCACCAGTGTCGACTTCCCCGAACCCGACACCCCCGTCACCGCGGTCAGCACACCCAGCGGGAACGACACGTCGATCTCGCGCAGGTTGTGCTCCCTTGCGCCGACCACCGTGAGCTGGCGCCGGCGGTCCACCGGCCGCCTGATCGCGGGCACTTCGATGCTCTCCCGGCCGGAAAGGTATGCACCGGTGAGGGATTCGCGATTACGCAGCAGTTCGTCGTATGTGCCGCTGTGCACGATCCGGCCGCCGTGCTCCCCCGCCATCGGGCCGATGTCCACCACCCAGTCGGCGTGCGCGATGGTGTCGAGGTCGTGTTCGACGACGATCAGCGTGTTGCCCAGATCCCGCAACCGGATCAGTGTTTCGATCAGCCTGCGATTGTCGCGCTGATGCAGACCGATGGACGGCTCGTCGAGCACGTACAGCACGCCCACCAAGCCGGAGCCGATCTGGGTGGCGAGCCGAATGCGCTGTGCCTCACCGCCGGACAGTGTCGCAGCGGCGCGCGACAGCGAGAGGTACTCGAGCCCGACGTCGAGGAGAAACCCGAGCCGCGACTGAATCTCCTTGAGTACCTGACCCGCGATGGCCTGCTCCCGCGACCCGAGCGTGAGCGCGTTGAGGAACTCGGCGCAGTCGGCGATCGACAGCGCGGCGACTTCGGCGATCGACTTCTTGCCGAATTTCTTTGCCGCCATCGTGACGGCCAGAATCTCCGGCTTCAGCCGGGTGCCGTTGCACTCGGGGCACGGCACGTCGCGCATGAAGCCCTCCATGCGTTCCTTCATCTGCTCGGAGTCGGTCTGCTCCATCCGGCGCTGCAGGAATGCCATCACGCCCTCGAAGTCCGCGTAGTAGGACCGCGTCCGGCCGTAGCGGTTCTTGTAGCGGACGTGCACCTGCTCGTCGCAGCCTTCCAGAATCGCCTTGCGGGCCTTGACCGGAAGCTTCTTCCACGGGGTGTCGACGTCGAAGCCGATTTGATCGCCGAGCCCGGAGAGCATTCGGGTGAAGTATTCGGCCGTGTGGCCCATCGCCCACGGCGCGATCGCGCCCTCGGCGAGCGTCAGGTCGGGGTCGGGCACGACGAGCTCGGGGTCGACCTCCTTCTTGATGCCGAGGCCGGTGCATTCCGGACACGCACCGTAGGGCGAGTTGAACGAGAACGACCGCGGCTCCAGATCGTCGACCGCCAGCGAATGGCCGTTCGGGCACGCCAACTTCTCGGAGAACCGCTGCTCGCGGTGCGGATGGCCGTCTTCACGATCGACGAACTCGAGCACCACGATGCCGTCGGCCAGGTTCAGCGCCGTCTCGACCGAATCGGTGAGCCGCTGTTTGGCGGTCGCCTTGACCGTCAGGCGGTCGATGACCACCTCGATGTCGTGCTTCTCCTGCTTCTTGAGCTTCGGCGGGTCGGTCAACGGGTGCACGACGCCGTCCACGCGAACGCGGCTGTAGCCCTGGGAGTTCAGCTTGTCGAACAGGTCGACGAACTCGCCCTTGCGGGTCCGCACCACCGGCGCGAGCACCTGGAAGCGCAGGCCTTCGTCCATGGCGAGCACCTGGTCGACGATCTGCTGCGGAGTTTGGCGGGAGATCCGCTCACCGCACACCGGGCAGTGTGGCGTGCCCGCCCGGGCGTACAGCAGACGCAGGTAGTCGTAGACCTCGGTGATGGTGCCAACCGTCGACCTGGGGTTGCGGTTGGTCGATTTCTGGTCGATGGACACCGCGGGCGAAAGGCCCTCGATGAAGTCCACATCCGGCTTGTCCATCTGTCCGAGGAACTGCCGGGCGTACGCCGACAGCGACTCGACGTAGCGCCGCTGGCCCTCGGCGAAGATCGTGTCGAAGGCGAGTGAGGACTTACCGGACCCGGACAAGCCGGTGAAGACGATAAGGGCGTCACGGGGCAGTTCGAGGTCGACACTGCGCAGGTTGTGCTCGCGCGCACCCTTGATTATCAGGCGGTCAGCCACCCGGTTTTTCCTCCCGAAGACATAGTTGGTACCCATGCTATGTGCCGCCACCGACAAGCCAGTTACCGTGAGCACCATGACCGTCGTCGACGACAACTACACCGGCCACGTCGACCCCCGAACTGCGGCTCGGCGAACCCTGCCCGGCGCATCGATCGTCAAGGTTTCGGTGGGCCCGATGGACAACAACGCCTACCTCGTGACGTGTTCCCAGACAGGCGAGACGCTACTCATCGACGCCGCCAATGACGCCGATATCCTGCTCGAGCTGATCGAGCGCTTCGCCCCGAAGCTGGCGCTTCTCGTGACCAGCCACCAGCATCAGGACCATTGGCTGGCCCTCGCCGAGGTGGCCAAGGCCACCGGCGTGCCGACCGCCGCGCATCAACTCGACGCCGGGCCGCTCCCGGTCACGCCGGACCGGCTGCTTGCCAACGGCGACACGGTCGAGATCGGTCAGCTGTCCTTCAACGTCATCCACCTCCAGGGCCACACCCCGGGATCAGTCGCGCTGGCGCTAGACGGCGCCGACCCCGGAACCGGAGCCACTCACCTGTTCACGGGCGACTGCCTTTTCCCCGGCGGGGTGGGCAAGACGTGGAAGGAAGGCGACTTCGACAAGCTGCTCGGCGACGTGACGCAGCGGGTGTTCGACGTCTACGGCGACTCGACGGTGGTGTACCCGGGCCACGGCGACGACACCACGCTGGGCACCGAGCGTCCCCATCTCGAAGAGTGGCGCCAGCGACGCTGGTGATTCTCGCCGCGGGGCCACCCAGCTAGACGGCAAGTGGATGACTACGCCCCCATACCGATGCCCCGCTTGAAGCGGACCAAAGCTCTAGAATTTTTGGTCGGCGTTTAGTTTCAGCCCCCTCGGGGTAGCCGGACCGTGGAAATTTGACGCTGACGTAAGTGAAGGTTTGACGCTGATGGGTGTGGCCGTTGCGGTCTTTGTGGGTGTGTTCGCCGGTTCTCTGGTGATTGGCGCTCGCGTCGGTCGGCGCACGGATCCGCAGCGGATGGGATCGTCACAGCGCGCTCACCGGTTTCTCAGCGGTGCTGGGCTGTCCAACGGGGTTAGGTGAGGTCGGTGCCGTTGGTGCAGCCGGCTGGGCAGAACCGTGGTGCTGCCTCTTCGCGGCATCCCTCCTCCGGTGCATAGCGACGGCGGCCGCGCGGAGAGCCACTCGCTCGGGCTGCCACGTAGCAGCAGTCGTGGCGGTGCTTCCCGGCCGGAGGATTAACCATCGGTGGTTGACGCCTTGGCGCCGCTGGCCATTGCTCAGAATCCAACTTCGCCTGTCGTCTCAAGGGAGGCACGGCCGCTAATTTCGGGTGAGGTTCTGCGGCGAAGCCGTCGCACTCGATGACCGCCACCCTGGCGGCCGCCGCCATCGAGTGGAGAATTGGATCCCTGGGTGGTTCGGCCGCTAGGCGACTTCATCGAGCAGGTGGTCGGCGGTTAACGCCTCTGGGCGGACGACGCGCGATGCTCTCGGGTGGACGACAACGAATGACCCCGTCAGTACTGGCCACCGAGGACACCTACGTCGGCTCAGAAGCGATGGACGCCGTCGATTCGGTACATTGCGCCAATGTCGATCGCAAGGACGCTTATCGGCGTCGTATGCGCCGCCACGTTGTTGCTGGCCGTCGGGTGCTCGGCGAACTCGATGCAGAACCGACACATCGACATCAGCAAAATCGTCTCGGTTAAGTCGACGTTCAGCCCTGATTTCAAGGTCGTCACCACGGGTCCGACCGCGATCGACCCGCGGCTTCTTGCCCCCCAAAAGCTGCCTCCCGACATGACATTAAATCCCCCGGATTGTGCGAGATACGCAACGACTCAGGTGCTGGGTCCAGGTCTGAGCGGAAGCATGGCCTCGCTCGCCGCGCAGGGCGAGAACAACCGCTTCACCGCGGTCGCGGTCGAGACTGCACAACCGGTTACCTATGAAGCAGTCAGTGACCACTGCAAGCACATCACCTTCACCGGCCGCAGCCTGAAGGGTGAGATCTACGCGATCGACGCCCCCCATATCAATGGGGCGAAGACGCTGGGCACCTATAGCGTGCTGGACGCCACGGTCGCGGATCGAACCCGTTCCACCGAGTCGTACAACTACACCGCGTATCTGGGAAACAACCACCTCGTGCTCGTGGCCGCTAATCCGGTCCTTGTCCCGAACCAGTCCCCCGCAACGGTCAACGTGGAGCGGGCGCGTCGGCTCCTGACCGACGCCGTGGCCGCCGTGCGCGGCTAGGTACGCGAGGTGCGATGGCTCGCTAGCCGGTGAACCGCCTTGGTCGGGTTGGGCGCGACGACGAGCAGGTGTCGAACTCGCCAAGGACACCCGCATACATGCGACCTGCGGCACGGGTGAGGTCCAGATCAGAACCCTTGACTAGGGCCACACTGATCCGAGCCTTCGAGAGGGTTTCGATGGCCTCGGCCGCTCCTTTCGATTGCGCCACAACCGGGATAGGCCATAAGAAACGATCCGATCGAACTCGCCCGGGACGGCATCGGCCATCATCTCGTCGTAGCCCGGTCGTTCCTGCCCCTTCAGGGCCGAGATGTCGTTGTCCGTGTATCGGGCGACCACCTCCCAGCCGCGGTCGGCAGCCAGCTTTTCGCAGTCCTCGAGCTGCCTCGACACGCCGCTCTCCAGCCCGCATGGGTCCTCTGAGATACGGGCGTAGATCGCTGCGCGTAGGGTGCCTGACGTGGAGTTTTCGATCGCCAACGTGGACCACCTTCCCGGTCCCACTTATTTTTCCCACTATCGACCCTTGTTGTTCCCCGGCGGAGTGGGCAAGACGTGGAAAGAGGGCGACTTCGCGAAGCTCCTCGGCGACGTGACGAGCCGGGTGTTCGATGTCTACGGCGACTCGACGGTCGAGTACCCGGGCCACAGCGACGACACCACGCTGGGCACCGAGCGGCCACACCGCGCCGAATGGAAAGAGCGCGGTTGGTGATGACCGCCGACAAGACGGTCGCCGTCGTCACCGGGGCGAGCCGCGGAGCCGGGCTCGGGATCGCCCGTGCGCTCGGCAACCATGGGTGCATCGTCTATGTCACCGGGCGGACGGAGAAAGCCGGCCAGTCCGCACTGGGCGGCACGATCCACGAGACCGCCGAACTGGTGAGCGCGGCAGGCGGCACAGGAATCGCCGTCCCCGTCGACCACGCCGACGACGAACAGACCAAGGCGCTGTTCGAACGGGTCGAGAGCGAGCAGGGCCACCTCGACATTCTGGTCAACAACGCTGCGATCATCCGCGACGAAATGATGGGCCGAACCCGCTTCTGGGAGGAATCCATCAACGTCATCGACACGTTGGATGTCGGGCTTCGCAGCGGTTATGTCGCCACCGTGTACGCCGCCCCGCTGATGCTTCCGCAGCGCCACGGCCTGGTTGTCTTCACCTCGGCGCCAGGTGCGGCGCACTACGTCTTCGGTCCGTCGTACGGCGTGCACAAGGCGGGAATGGACAAGATGGCCGCCGATATGGCGGTCGACTTCAGGGAATTCGGCATCGCGTCGGTGTCCATCTGGATGGGCATTCTGCTGACCGAGCGCCTCAAGAACATCGTCGACAGTGCCCCGGCGAAGTTCGGCCACCTCATGAAAGATGCTGAAACTCCCGAACTGACGGGACATCTCATCTGGGCGCTCTTCAACGATTCCGGCCTCATGGAGAAGAGCGGCCACACGCTGATCGGTGCTGAGCTGGCGGTCGAGTACGGCATCAAGGACGACGGAGGTATCCAGCCACCGTCATACCGTGATCTCCACGGCATCCATCCGATCCAGCAGTTTGCGCGGGTTTTAAGGTGACTCCTGCGCAGTTGATAAGGAGAAGGCAATGAATTCCGAGCAATTGGAGAAGGCGCGCGGCGGCGCCGGCTTCATCGCGGCGCTGGACCAGAGTGGCGGCAGCACCCCGAAGGCGCTCAAGTTGTACGGCATCTCCGAGGACGCCTACTCGAATGACGAGGAGATGTTCAACCTCGTCCACGAGATGCGTACGCGCATCATCACCAGCCCCGCCTTCGACGGGGACCGCATCATGGGCGCGATCCTGTTCGAGGACACCATGGACCGCGCCATCGAGGGCCGCCCGACTACCGACTACCTCTGGAACGTCAAGCGGGTGGTGCCGTTCCTCAAGGTCGACAAGGGGTTGGCCGACGAGAAAGACGGCGCGCAGGTGATGAAGCCGATTCCCGGCCTCGACGACCTGCTCGCGCGGGCCCGTGACAAAGGCGTGTTCGGCACCAAGATGCGATCGGTGATCAAGCTGCCGGGCGCGGGGCTCGACGCCGTCGTCGCGCAGCAGTTCGAAATCGGCAGGCAGATCCTGGCCGCCGGCCTGGTGCCGATCATCGAGCCGGAGGTCGACATCCACAGCCCGCGCAAGGCCGAAGCCGAAGACCAGCTCAAGGCCGGGCTTCTCGAGGGAGTGAACAAGCTCGGCGCCGACCAGAACGTCATGCTGAAGCTGACGCTGCCCGACACCGACAACCTCTACCGGGATCTCGTCGACCACCCGAAGGTGGTTCGTGTGGTGGCGCTGTCCGGCGGCTACAGTCGCGACGAGGCCTGCGAGAAGCTGTCGCGCAACAACGGCGTGATCGCCAGCTTCTCGCGCGCCCTCACCGAGGGGTTGACCGCACAGCAGAGCGACGACGAATTCAACGCGACGCTGGATGCGGCGATCGCCGAGATCGCGAAGGCGTCGACGACCTAGGGAATTAGCCCAGGATCGGCAGCCGACGCCGGTGGCCCAGCTCGTCCAGGACGGACTGCATCACCCAGCGGACATATCGGTCGACCTCGTGGACGTCGGGGTTGGTGCCGAACCGGTCGGCGATATCGATCGGCGGCAGCACCTGGGTGACGATCTTGGCGGGCAGCGGCATGTTGACGGGCATGGCGAGGACGCTCAGCCCGAACGGGAAACCGAACGTGATCGGCAATATGTCGCTGCGGCCGATCTTGCGGCCCAGTTTGGCCAGCCCGAGCAGATGCGACAACCATTCGCCGCGGGCAAGGTAGAGCTGCGTTTCCTGGGCCCCGATCGAGACCGCCGGGACGATTGGCACGCCGGCCTCGATCGCAGTAGTGACATATCCCGTCCGGCCGCCGAATGCGATCTTGTTGCGTCGGACGGTCGACCGGTAGACCTCGTGGTCCCCGCCTGGGAACACCATCACGACCGCTCCGGTTGCCAGGGCCTCGGCGGCGTTTTCGCGCGTCGCCCTGATCACCCCTGTACGTCTCAGCAAGTCCGCGGCCGGGGTGCTGAAGAGCATGTCGTGCGCCAACGCGTAGAGCGGACGATCGTAACCGTGCTCGTCGTAATAGGCGACGGCGAACACCGACATGTCCGGTGTGAGGAGGCCGCCAGAATGGTTGCCGACCACCAGACATGGGCCTGCCGGAATGTTGCGCATGCCCCGTACCTCGGACCGGAAGTACTTCTTGACGATCGGCCGGGTGAGCCCGACGACATGCTCGGTCAGGACCGGGTCGAACGCCTGGACGTCCGTGTGTGCAGTCGCAGGTTCGCTCATCGCTGTCCCCACTCAATCGCCGTGATCGTGTGCCGTGATCGTGCTACCGCGCGTCGCGGGCACGCCAGGGTCGAAGAGCCACAGCTGTCGGTGACATTGGCCCCTACCCGCACGGAAAACGGCTGTCGATGCTGTAACCATGACTGCCGGAGGGCGCGACCTCACGCCGCTGCCCGATCTACTGCACGGTCAGCCGCGCGCCGGCCCGGTTCGGGATCGTCGACCCGTCTACGTCGACCTGCTGCCGCCGTGCAACGCCGGGTGCCCGGCAGGCGAAAACATCCAGGCGTGGCTTGGCCTCGCTCGCGACGGACATCACGAACGAGCGTGGCGGCAGTTGGTGACGGACAATCCGTTCGCTGCCATACACGGCCGGGTGTGCTACCACCCGTGCGAATCCGTCTGCAATCGCGCCTATCTCGACGCGCCTGTGTCGATCCATGCGGTCGAGCGCTTCCTCGGCGACGCGGCACGCGAGCACGGGTGGTCATTCGAACGGCCGTCGGAGCCGACCGGCAAGCGAGTACTGGTGATCGGTGCCGGGCCGAGCGGCCTCTCCGCCGCCTACCACCTGAGCCGGCTCGGCCACCACGTCGAAATCCGCGACGCCGGCGACGAGCCCGGCGGCATGATGCGTTACGGCATTCCGAACTACCGGCTCCCCCGCGACGTGCTCGACGCGGAGGTGCAGCGAATTGCCGCACTCGGGGTCCAATTGACGTGCGGGCATCGCGTCGAAGATCTCGACGCCGAGCGGCGCGAGGGCGACTTCGATGCGGTTTTCGTCGCGGTCGGTGCGCACCTCGCCAAGCGTGTTGACATCCCGACACAGGACGCGGGCTCACTGATGGACGCCGTGTCGTTCCTCCGCAGCGTGGCATCGGGGACACCGCCCGACATCGGCCGCCATGTCGCGGTATATGGAGGCGGCGACACCGCGATGGACGCCGCTCGCGTGGCCCGCCGCCTTGGCGCCGACGACACCGTGATCATCTACCGCCGCACCCGCGCAGAAATGGGCGCACACGAGGACGAAGAACAACAGGCCGAGCGCGAGGGCATCGAGATGCACTGGCTGCGCACGATCACCGCCTTCGAGCGGCCGGAGATTCAGGTCGAAGTGATGGCCCTCGACGAATCGGGGCGCGCGCGCCCGACCGGGAAATTCGAAACTCTCGCCGCCGACACCGTCATCATGGCTTTGGGGCAGGTCACCGAATCGGAGTTCATGCGGACGCTGCCGGGTGTCGAGTTCGACGAAGACGGCTCCGTGCGGGTCGATTCCTCGTTGATGACCGGCTGCACGGGGGTTTTCGCCGGCGGCGACATGGTTCCGTGCGAGCGGACCGTCACCGTCGGTGTCGGCCACGGAAAAAAGGCCGCTCACCACATCGACGCGTGGCTGCGTGCGAAGTCGGACGCCAGGCCGCCCAAACATCCAGTGGCGGGCTTCGACCAGCTGCACCTTTGGTACTTCGGCGACGCGGCCCGCCGGACGCAACCGGAACTCGCGCCCCAGGAACGGGTCGCCGGCTTCACTGAGGTGGTCAGCGGCCTGACCGCCGACGAAGCGGTGTACGAGGCCGGCCGGTGCCTGTCATGCGGCAACTGCTTCGAGTGCGACGGCTGCCTCGGCGCGTGCCCCGAGGACGCGGTGATCAAACTCGGTGTCGGACATCGCTATCGCTTCGACTACGACCGCTGCACCGGCTGCGCGGCGTGTTTCGACCAGTGCCCCGTGCACGCCATCGACATGGTCCCGGAATCACCATGACGCGAACGACGATCGACGGCAACGAAGCGGCCGTCTCCGTGGCCTATCGGCTCAACGAGGTGTGCTGCATCTACCCCATCACCCCGTCCTCGCCGATGGCCGAACTGGCCGACGAGTGGTCCAGCCGCGGACGCCAGAATGTCTGGGGCACGGTGCCGACGGTGGTCGAGATGCAAAGTGAGGGCGGCGCGGCGGGCGCACTGCACGGCGCGCTGCAGGGCGGAGCCCTTGCCACGACGTTCACCTCGTCGCAGGGCCTGCTGCTGATGATCCCCAACATGTACAAGATCGCCGGGGAGCTGACCTCGGCCGTCATTCACGTTGCTGCCAGATCCATTGCCGCCCAGGGGTTATCGATCTTCGGCGACCATCAGGATGTGATGGGGGTGCGGCAGACCGGGTTCGCGCTGCTGTCGTCGGGATCGGTACAGGAGGCTCACGATCTGGCGTTGGTAGCGCAGGCCGCCACGCTGCGCACGCGAATCCCGTTCGTGCACTTCTTCGATGGGTTCCGCACCTCGCACGAGCTCAACACGATCGAGACGCTGTCCGACGACGACTTGCGCGCCCTGATTCCCGAGCCGCTGATGCGTGAGCACCGCGCGCGTGCGCTGTCGCCGGAGCGACCGTTCATCCGTGGCACAGCGCAGAATCCCGACGTCTACTTCCAGGCCCGCGAAACGGTGAACCCGTTCTACGCCAAGGTGCCCGCCGTCGTCGAGCAGATGATGGCCGAGTTGGGTGCGCGGACGGGCCGGGAGATGCACATCGTCGACTACACCGGACACCCGGAGGCCGAACGGGTGCTGATCCTGATGGGCTCGGGTGCGCAGACGGCCGCGCAGACCGTCGCCGCGCTGACCGCGCGGGGCGAGCGGATCGGGGTGCTGCAGGTGCGGCTCTACCGTCCGTTTCCGGCCGCGGCGTTGCTGGCGGCACTCCCCTCCACGGTCCGCGCCGTGGGGGTGCTGGACCGGACGAAAGAGCCCGGATCCGCGGGCGAGCCGCTATATCTCGACGTGGTCGCCGCCCTGACCGAGGCCTACAGCCGTGGTGAGCTCTTGGCGCTGCCGCGAGTATCCGGAGGGCGCTATGGCCTGTCGTCGAAGGAGTTCACTCCGGCGATGGTCGCCGGGGTGTTCGACGAGCTCAGCCACGATCGGCCGCGTGCTCACTTCACGGTCGGCATCGACGATGACGTCAGCCACACGAGCATCGCCTACGATCCCGATTTCGACATCGAGCCCGCCGACACCTTGCGGGCGGTGTTCTACGGCCTCGGCTCCGACGGCACCGTCGGTGCGAACAAGAACACGATCAAGATTCTCGGCGGTGAGTCAGACCGCTATGCGCAGGGCTACTTCGTGTACGACTCGAAAAAGTCTGGTTCGCAGACGGTTTCGCACTTGCGATTCGGGCCGACGCCGATCCAGGCGCCGTATCTGGTGAGCCGCGCCGACTTCGTCGGCTGCCACCAGTTTCGGTTCCTGGAAACGGTCGACGTGCTCGGCCGCGCGGCTTCGGGTGCCGCGCTGCTGCTCAACTGTCGCCAGCGGCCCGAGGCGGTCTGGGACTCGCTGCCGCGGCCGGTCCAGCAGCAGATCATCGATAAGAAGATCACGTTGTACACGGTCGACGCCGGTCGGATCGCTCGCGATGTCGGATTGGCCGGTCGCATCAATATCGTTCTGCAGACCTGTTTTTTCGCCATCGCCGGCGTGTTGCCGCGGGAGACGGCGATCGCCCGCATCAAGGACGCCGTCACGAAAACATACGGCGACCGAGGTGCCGACATCGTGGCGAAAGAGTTCGCCGCCGTCGACCGGGCGATTGACGGTCTGCACCGCATCGAGGTGCCCGACCACGCGACCGGCATTCGCGAACCCGCACCGCTCGTGCCCGCCGGTGCGCCGGAATTCGTGCGCAACGTCACCGCTGAGATGATGGCCGGCCGCGGTGATGGCCTACCCGTCAGCGCGCTGCCCGTCGACGGCACCTACCCGAGCGGCACCACAGCCTACGAAAAGCGCAATATCTCCGATCTGGTGGCGGTCTGGGATCCCGACAGCTGTATCCAGTGCGGCAACTGCAGTTTCGTGTGCCCGCACAGCGTCATCCGCACCAAGCTCTACGACCAGGCTCGGCTCGACGGCGCCCCCCAGAGCTTCCCGTCGGCACCATTGGACGCCGTCGGCCTTCCGGACACCCGCTACACCTTGCAGATCTACGCCGAGGATTGCACCGGATGCGGACTGTGCGTCGAGGCATGCCCGGCGACGACGCCCGGAGTGCCCGTGACCAAGGCGATCAATCTCGGTGCCCGCGAACCTCTCGTGCCCGAGTCGCGTACGAACGTCGCATTCTTCGAAACCCTGCCGGTCGCCGACAGAACTCACGTCGACTTCGGCACCGTGCGCGGAACACAGTTCCTGCAACCGCTTTTCGAGTTTTCCGGCGCATGCGCGGGATGCGGCGAAACGCCGTACCTCAAGCTGTTGTCGCAGTTGTTCGGCGATCGGCTGACGATCGCCAACGCGACGGGTTGCTCGTCCATCTACGGCGGCAATCTGCCCACCACGCCGTGGACCACGAACGCCGAAGGCCGCGGGCCCGCCTGGTCGAACTCGCTATTCGAGGACAACGCAGAGTTCGGTCTCGGGCTGCGGCTGGCCGCCGACACCCACGCCGAACAGGCGCGACAATTGCTTGTCGAGTTCCGAGTGGTGCTCGGGGCGGACCTCGTCGACCAGATCCTGGCTGCTCCGCAGGTGCGGGAATCGGAGTTGGCCGCGCAGCGCGAGAGGGTCGCCGAACTCCAATCTCGGCTGGACCGCCTCGCTTCCGGCGCGGCCGACGAACTCCGCAGTGTGATGGATCACCTGGTGCGGCGCAGCGTGTGGATCGTCGGGGGCGACGGCTGGGCATACGATATCGGCGCAGGCGGGCTGGACCACATCTTGGCCAGCGGGCGCAACGTCAACGTGCTTGTGCTGGACACCGAGGTGTACTCCAACACCGGCGGCCAGATGTCGAAATCGACGCCGCTGGCGGCGGTCGCGAAGTTCGCCGCCGCAGGCAAGACGGTTCCGAAGAAAGACCTGGCGCTGCAAGCGATCGCGTACGGAAACGTCTACGTCGCGCGCGTGGCGATGGGCGCCGACCCCCAACAGACGCTGCAGGCTTTCCGGGAAGCCGAGTCCTACGACGGGCCGTCGCTCGTACTCGCCTACAGCCATTGCATCGCACACGGAATCGACATGCGCCAGGGATTGGATCAGCAATACCGCGCCGTGGCCAGCGGACACTGGCCCTTGGTGCGCTACGACCCCGTCGTCCGCGCCACCGGCGACGGGCCCTTCATGCTGGACTCCCACCGCCCGCGGATATCGCTGTCGGACTACGTGTACCGGGAGTTGCGTTACCGCAGCCTAGCCAACTCCGACCCCGACGAAGCCGACCGACTGCTGGCGCTGGCACAGCAGGCCGTCGATCAGCGGTGGGATACCTACGAAGACATGGCGTCCCGGGGACCGCAGCATTTTCCGTCCGACGCGCGGAAGGACCGCTGATGGATTTGACCACCCGTTACCTCGGACTCACTCTGCGCAATCCCCTGCTCGCCGCGGCCTCGCCGCTCAGCCACACGGTCGACGGCGTGAAACGGCTCGCCGACGGCGGAGTCGCGGCGGTGGTGTTGCACTCCTTGTTCGAGGAACAGATCCGCCGGGAAGCCGAGCGGAACACGTGGTTGGCGTCGCAAGGCGGCGAGACCTACGCGGAATCCCTCAGCTATTTTCCGGCCACGGTGGACCGCGAGTCGGGCACCACCCAATACCTACGTCGCCTGGAACGCGCCGTGACCGCCGTCGATGTTCCGGTGATCGCCAGCCTCAACGGTTGCACTTCCGGCGGGTGGGCCCGCTACGCCCGCTCGATGCAGGATGCGGGTGCCGCGGCCGTGGAACTCAACATCTACTACGTGCCCGGGAGCGCGCGCATCAACGGCCGGGATGTGGAGCACCGCCACCTGGACGTACTGGCCGGGGTCAAGGATGCGGTAACGATCCCGGTCGCGGTCAAACTCAGCCCGTTCTTCAGCTCGACCGCTGAGATGGTGCAGCGACTCGACGACGCGGGCGCCGACGGACTGGTGTTGTTCAACAGATTTCTGCAGCCCGACATCGATCCGGAAACCATGACGATGGCGCCGGGGGTGATGCTGTCGACCTCGGCGGAAGGCCGCTTGCCGCTGACCTGGATCGCCCTGCTACGGGGTCGGGTGAGCGCGTCGCTGGCCGCTACCACCGGCGTTGAGAACCCCGGCGACCTGGTCAAGTTCTTGCTCGCAGGGGCCGATGTGGTGCAGTCGGCGTCGGCGCTGATGCGCTGGGGCCCCGATCACGCAGGCGTTCTCGTCGACGGGCTTCGCGAGTGGATGGGTCGGAAGGGTTTCGCCGACCTCAACGACGTCCGCGGCATGTTGGCGTGGCCCGCCGCCGACGACGCCACGGCGCGCGAACGCGCGGAGTACGTCACGGCACTGCAGGACGCCGACAGCCAGTGGAATCAGGGCTTCGAGTAATGCAGGGTTGAGTTACGGCGTGGTGTGCACGATCAGCACGTCGGTCTTCGACCGCCGCGCCACGTTCGCCGGCACCGATCCGAGCAGTCGACCGGCGATCGTGCTGAGCCCGACGTTACCGACCACCAAGAGGTCGGCGTTGACTTCCTCGGCGAGGTCGACGAGTGCGTCCACCGGCGCGCCGACGATGGCCTTCTCCTCGACCTCGTTCGCCCCGGCGGCCTTGGCGCGGTCCCTGGCCTCCCGCAGAATCGCGTAGATCGGCGCGTTGCCCGACATCTTGTAGCCCTCGTCCTTGAGGACGTCGGCAGATCGCTGGTCTTCGCTCTGGGGGAAGTACGCGGTCGCCACGACCACCTTGGCGCCCGACCCCGCAGCGATCTGACCGGCCTTGTCTACCGCACGCAACGAGGAATCCGACCCGTCCGTGCCGACCAAAACGGTCTGATAGCCGCTCATCCATACCCTCCCAGTGTCGTTTGCACCGCCAACGAAAGACCCTAACCCGTCATCGGGCGAACATGGGAGTTATTCACCAGCCTGAGCAGCATTTTCCTGGTATTTCGTGCTGAAAACGCAGCCAATGTCACCTCGCCGCGGTGTACGTGACCTCGGCGACACTGAATGGGTATCCACCCCTGCATGACGGGTCTGACCGCGCTGATGAAGGAGGCGAACGGTCTCCGCACTGCGACTTGTACCGCAATGCAACGCAGACGGTGTTCGGAGCCGGCGCGCGCGCCGCTCCACTGATGCTGATCGGCGAGCAGCCGGGCGACCAAGAGGACAAGGCAAATTCGAAGAGCGCGGCAAGCGTCGCATCCATATGGCGCCGAGCCGCACCGAGGTGGTCGCGTGTCAAACATGGTTGTTGGGCGAAATCAACGCCGTAGCACCCGACGTCATCGTGCTGCTCGGAGCGACGGCGGCAAAGTCGTTGCTGGGAAGCAGTTTTCGCCTGACCGCTCACCGGAGTGAGGCGCTTCGACTGCCGACGGCGCTGCAACCGACCTGGACGTGGACCCTCAGCTGGTGGCCACCACTCACCCGTCGGCGGTGCTGCGTGGGCCGCCCGAGGGTCGTGAGACGGCGTTCGAGGCGCTCGTCACCGATCTCAAGTTCGCGGCCGGGCTCTTCGCGCACGCGAGATGATGGTCGAATGCGGCGACTTCCCGACGACCACGTCGCCCGGCTGCGGGACGGAAGAGATATCGGGTACGCGCAGTACGGCGACCCGGACGGATTCCCGGTCGTCAACGCACACGGCGGTCTGGCGTGCCGACTGGACGTCAAGGCGGCCGCAGTGATTGCGGATGCGGCTGGAATAAGGCTCATCTCGCCCGATCGGCCGGGCATCGGGCGTCCGGCCGCACGATCCTGGACTGGGCCCGCGATGTCGTCGAACTGCTCGACCAGATTGACGTCGACCGGCTCGCCGTCATGGATTGGTCGATGGGCGGCCAGTACGCCGCAGCGGTCGGTCACGCGCTCGGGCATCGCGTGACACGGGTGGCGATCATTGCAGGCGCGCTGCCGCTTACGGATCCTGGCGTGTACGAGGAACTTCCGACGATGGATCGGGTGTATACCCGGATGTCGCAACGCGTTCCGTGGTTGGCGCGTCAGTGCTTCGGTGCGATGAGGTTCGCGGCGCAGCGCTCGCCCGACTGGTATGCCCGCATCGCGGCGCGCGCACTCGGGCCTTCGGACGGCATGGTCATCGGCGACGAAGGATTCGACACCTTCGCCCAGATGTCGTGTGAAGCGCTACGGAATCTAGGCGGCGTCGTCGAGGAATACCGCGCGTGGGCCCGGCCGTGGGGCTTCGCACCGGAAGATCTAGCTGTCCCCGTCGATGTCTGGACCGGAACCGACGACCAGCTCGTCAACCCGAGCTGGCCACATCGGCTTGCGGAACGGATCCCGGGTGCGACGCTGAAAATCCGGCCGGGTGGCCATTTCATGGCACATCTGCACTACCCGGATATCCTCGAGGCGCTGCGCCAATAGGTATTGAAAGCTGTGCCCGCGCACACCAGGTCGGCAGCTGGATCGAGCGAGTGACGGGACTCGAACCCGTGTACACGGCTTTGCAGGCCGCTGCCTATCCCTCTCAGCCACACCCGCATCGCGATGTGACTCTGCCAATGCGGGCCGGCACAGACGAGCATTTGGCTCGCGGTGATCGCTAGTCGCCAGTGCCCCCCGACGCAAGACTCAACGGGTCGGCAAGCCCGCGGCCCGCACGGTATGACGCTCCAGACCGGGTTGCAAATCGGCCGCAGCCGGTTCCAGCGGGATCGAGATGGTTACCTCAGTACCTGGCGACGTTGCCCGGACATCGAATTCTCCTTCGGCCGCGAGAACCTTCGTCCGGATCGAGGCCATGCCGATGTGGCCGCCTTCAACACTTCGGGCCAGTTTCGTCTTCGAGATTCCGACCCCGTCGTCGGCGATTCGCAACGTCGCCTGTCCATCCTGTCGTTCCAACTCGACCCAAATGTTCTGGGCACGTGCGTGTTTGATCACGTTGGTCAACGCCTCGCGCGCCGCACTGTAGAGCACGTGATCCGCGTCGGTGTGCATGCCGTCGGGCCACGTGCGTGCGTCGACCTCGACGTCAAGCCCGTTACGGGCGCTGACACTCTGGACCAGTGTCTCGATAGCCGCTTTCAACCCGGATCTGGCAAGCACTTCGGGGTGAAGTTCGCGCACCACGTCGCGCAGTAGGCCCGAACACTCGACGAGCGCTGCGTCCACCCGATCCGCAGCCTCACCCGAGCCGTCCCGCACGTATTCCATGTCCTGGCGTGCCACCAGCACATACTGAAGCGCACCGTCGTGTAGGCGTTCAGAAATAGCTTGTCGCTCACGCTTTTCCAGCTCGAGCAAGTCCTGTAACAACTGGGTTCGTTGGCCTGCCAAGTCTTCGATCACCTCGACTTTGGCCCGCTGGATAACCGACACCGCGACGGAAGCCCCGGCCAGCGCGGCCAGCACAGTCGTATTGAGCAGAATCGACGCCCAGGGCTCCTCGTTGGCCGACTTCGTGATCGCACATGTCGCAAAGAACGCGGATACCGTCGGGATCGCCACCAGCCCACTGATCGTGGGATCCAGTTGTGCGGCGGCGATCAAGGGGATCAAGAACAGCCCACTGCGCATCACGTCCGAGGTCCACAGCTCCGGTGAAGTGATTCCGGTCAACACCGAAATGATCGACAGGACCGTGACGTCCGCTGCGAGCACCAGCAGCGTTACGCCCCTTCGGCCGACGGCGACCGCGTGCGACCCGGGCCGCAGTGCCCATGAGCTCCACCAGCCAACGATCACGACATAGATCGCCAATAAAGCGGCACAGGTCCACTGATGCCTGTCCGGAGGTTCAAGCAGCAAAGTCACAGCCATGAAAACGATGAGCACGACCCGCAACGCAAATTGCAGCAGGGTGCCCAGGTACAGGTGTCGCCGTGAATCATGCGCGAACTGTGCTGCATGGCTTTGGACCGAGTGCTTCAAATGAGCGGACATCGGCGGCTCCCCTCGTATTGACGCTGGCAAAAGCATAACCTTCCGACCCGCCGCTGATGGCTCTCCGGCGCTATCTCGACTTATAGAATCCGGATCAACAGCAACAGCCCGTCTCAGGGCGGCTTACCCGTCGTATCACCACACCAGCAAATTGCAGCGGCCCGGACATCGGGCTCGTGCCGGCTCTCTCGGTGTTTGGCACGGCATGCCGAGAGCAACCGCGACATCACCGGCATTGACTTGTTCACATGGATCTCTGGCTGGCAGCAGATCCGCCGTTTTTCGGCGGCCCAGGGCAGGGCAGCCGTCAGATCGTCGAGCTGTTCGTCGCGTTCGGGCTGACCGCGCTGATCGGTCTGGAACGCGAGCTGCAGGGCAAGAGCCGGGCTTCGCAGACCATCGTCGGAACTGCGGCGGCCTTGATTCTCTTGGTCAGCAAGTACGGATTCGGTGACGTGCTCACGCCCGAACTCGTCGTCGTCGACCCCTCCCGTTCCGCGGCCCAAATCGTTTCCGGCATAGGCTTTCTCGGGGCGGCCATCATCATGTTCCGACGCGGCTCAGTGCACGGGTTGACCACCGCAGCCGCCATCTGGGAGTCCGCCGCGATCGGAATTTTCATGCCGCTGGCCCGTCGGCTCAGTTCGCGGTTCAGCGGCGCGATCCGCCTGCACGTCACCTACGAAGAGGGGCGCCGGGCCGTGCGGGCGTCATGCTGACGTTGTCAGGTACCGGGATCCGTCAGGACTAGCGGTGCTGCCCGTAACGCGGGCCGAACGCGTTCGTCGGAAACACGCCCGCGGCTCGCACCGAGTCCCGAATGATCTCGCCCAGCGCGACCAGTTCCTGCACATCGTCGTCGGGCACAGTCCGCCACGGCGCATAGGCCAACTCATCGGTGAGGTCTTCGATACTCGTGCGCAGATCACTTCCGGCCCCCGTCAGCTGGTCCGCATCGTCGAGAAGCCCACGCGCCCGTAGGACGCCAAGAGTTTCGTCCCACTGCTCTGTGCTCCAGCCGCGCAACCGCCTGCCGAATTCGGGATCGAAACCCGTTCCCGTGGCGACATGGGTCATCAGCGCCTCGATGCCGCTCAGCCCATGAGTGACCAGTGCGGCGATGTGGCCGTCGCCCCGGTATTCCCGCAGCAGGGTGATCGCGTGCCACAACTGGGTGTGAGGCGCCTCCGGCCAGTCCAGTTCGGCGTGCCCCGCATACAACGGCCGGCCGTCCGCATTGGGTATCGCCTCGGCGGTGCGGCGCACGATACCCACGGAGTGCGCGAACTCCGGTGAGCGGACCCGCTCCTCCCCCAACAGCTTTGGCATCAACGCATCGACGATCTCATAGCGCACCTGTGTGATGGCAGCAGGCGGTGCGACGTCCCACGCGGCCGGAATCGCCTTGGCTACCAGCTCTGGATTGAAGTTATAGAAGGTCGCCGCAACGACTTTCGCGGTGACTGCTCCCATCGGTGCTGACCGACTGGCGAAATACTGCGTGCGCTGGTTTTCCAGGCCGAGCTCGCTGAACCTCTCGTTGGACTCGGGAGCGAAATAGATCGTCGAATGCAACCTGTCGAGGGAACGGCTCAGCTGCCCGGCGGAGAAGGCATCCATTGCACCGACACTAGCGACCGCGTGATGCGCCATACGATGCCACCAAGCCTGTGGCGGCAATCATCGCGAATACGGCGAACAGCCAGCGGGCCGCGGCTACGTCACCTCCGGCGGTGATGTTGACGACGACACCAGCCAGGCCGGCGCCGAACGCCCCGGAGATCAGTTGCACGGTGTTGATCGCCGCGGCGGCGGTGCCGGCTTCCACCGGATCGTCGAGCGCACCCATGATCCAGGCAGACAAGTGGGGCCACGCGATGCCGACGCCGGACCCGGCGATGAACAGTCCGACGGCCCACACCGCGATGAGCGGCCACGTCAGGTCGTCGCCGAGGACCAGCGCGCCGATGGCCAGGCCGATGGCCATCACCACGGGAGCTGCGGCCACCAGACGGACGACCGTGCGGGTCCGGCCGACCGACGCGCTGGCGATTTCCGACAGCGTCCAGCCGACAGCCAGTACCGCGCCGAAGAACCCGGCTGCCGCAGGCACCATGCCGGCCAGATGTTGGCCGAACAGTGGCACATACATGTCGACCATCGTGGCCGCCATCAGCAGCCCGATCGTGACGTACATCCATTTCAGCGGGCCAGGCCCGAAGGCCGCCCGCGGCAACACCGTCGCCCTCGCCCGGCGGTCGACGACAAGAAAGAGCCCCACCAGTGCCGCACCGAGGGCCAATAGTCCGAAGGTCGCACCGCCGGTGTGCTGCACACCCGCGACGCTGATCGCCAGCGCTGCCACGCCGAGCAACAGCAGCGACCACAACGGGATCCGCGGAATCGCCGTGGCATCCGCGCGCACTCTCCTGGCGGGCAGGAAGTGCGGTCGGCACCAGAGCCGCCATGCCGAGCGTCAAGATCGCCAGCGATCCGAAAGCCCAACGCCAGATACCGAATTGGGCGAACAGGCCGCCCATCGCGGGACCGATGATCACGGCGACGCCCCACATCGCCGACACCAAGGCCGACGCCCTGGTCCACAACCAATTCGGCAGCGCTGAGTTGATCACCGCGTAGCCGAGTCCCGCGAGCATCCCGCCGGCCGCGCCCTGCAAGGTGCGGGCTACCAGCAGCAGCTCCATGTTCGGTGCCAGCGCGCACGCCAACGTGCCCGCGCCGAAGATGCCCAATGTCAGCAGATACGACGCGCGTGGCCCGAACCTGACAAGAAGCGGATTGACCGCGGTCGCCGCGACCACAGAGCCGACCAGGTACACGGTGATGACCCACGCGTAGAACCGCTGCCCACCGATATCGGCGACCGTGCTGGGCAACAGGCTGATGGTGAGGAACTCGTTGGTGGCGTACAGGCCGACCCCGCCCGCCAACAGGATTGCAGTGCCGAGCCGCTCCCGCCCCAGCAGCTGCCGCCAGCTGCCCGGCTTGATTGTTGCGGTCTCAGTCACATCAGTCACCGTATGACGTCAACCGCAATTGAGATCAAGCTATTTCAGGCCGGCTGCATCCATGCCGCGAAGTTCACGCTTCAAATCGGCTATTTCGTCCCGGATACGCGCGGCCAACTCGAACTGAAGATCGCGGGCGGCCGCCATCATCTGGGCGGTCAGGTCCTTGATGAGATCAGCCAGTTCGGCCCGCGGCATATTCGAGGTGTCGCGCCCCTCGATGATCCCCGCGCTGACCGCGCGGCCAGGTTCCCCTTGTGCGCGACGGCCCCGCGACGCGTTGCGCCCCGAGCCCCCGACCTCTACCGATTCGGTGTCGTCGGCCTCGCGATACACCTGATCGAGGATGTCGGCGATCTTCTTGCGCAGTGGCTGCGGGTTGATTCCGTGTTCCTCGTTGTAGGCGACCTGCTTGGCCCGCCTGCGATCGGTCTCGTCAATGGCCTGCTTCATCGAGTCGGTCATGGTGTCGGCGTACATGTGCACCTCACCGGAGACGTTCCGGGCCGCGCGGCCGATCGTCTGAATCAGGCTGCGCGGCGAGCGGAGGAAGCCCTCCTTGTCGGCGTCCAGGATCGCCACCAGCGACACCTCGGGCAGGTCGAGGCCCTCACGGAGCAGGTTGATTCCGACGAGGACGTCGTACTCGCCGAGCCGCAGCTGCCGCAGCAGCTCGACCCGGCGCAGCGTGTCGACCTCGGAATGCAGGTAACGCGTCCGGATCCCCGTCTCCAGCAG
This sequence comes from uncultured Actinomycetota bacterium, assembly GCA_963817825.1. GTDB lineage: Bacteria > Actinomycetota > Actinomycetes > Mycobacteriales > Mycobacteriaceae > Mycobacterium. The sequence continues at coordinate 124,704 of CAWFQG010000017.1, forward strand.
ATAGTCGGTCAGGTCTTCGGCCATCTTCTTGGTCAGCGTGGTCACCAGCACGCGCTCGTCGGCCTCCGTGCGCTTGCGGATCTCCCCGATCAGGTCGTCGATCTGACCCTTCGTCGGCTTGACCACGACCTGCGGGTCCACCAGCCCGGTCGGGCGGATGACCTGTTCGACGAACTCGCCGCCGGTCTGGCTGAGCTCGTACGGACCGGGTGTCGCGGACAGATACACCGTCTGCCCGATCCTGTCCGCGAACTCCTCCCACGTCAGCGGCCGGTTGTCGATCGCCGACGGCAGCCGGAACCCGAAGTCCACCAGGTTTCGCTTGCGGGAGATGTCCCCCTCGTACATGCCACCGATCTGCGGCACCGTCACGTGCGACTCGTCGATCACCAGCAGGAAGTCTTCGGGGAAGTAGTCCAGCAGTGTGGCCGGCGCCGATCCGGCAGGTCGGGCGTCGATATGCCGCGAATAGTTCTCGATGCCTGAGCAGAACCCGACCTGTCGCATCATCTCCACGTCGTAATTGGTTCGCATCCGCAGCCGCTGCGCCTCCAGCAGCTTGCCCTGGCCCTCCAGCTCGGCGAGCCGCTCCCCGAGCTCCTGCTCGATGGTCGAGATCGCGTGCGCCATCCGCTGCGGGCCCGCGACGTAATGGGTGGCCGGGAAAATCCTCAGCGAGTCCACCTTGCGGACGATGTCGCCGGTCAGTGGGTGTAGGTAATACAGGGCCTCGATCTCGTCGCCGAAGAATTCGATGCGCACCGCGAGCTCTTCATAGGACGGGATGATCTCGACGGTGTCGCCGCGCACCCGGAATGAGCCGCGGGTGAAGGCCATGTCGTTGCGGGTGTACTGCACGTCGACCAGCAGGCGCAGCAACGCGTCTCGGGGCACCTCGCCACCGACCTGCAACTCAACCGATCGATCCAGGTACGACTGCGGTGTGCCGAGGCCGTAGATACAGGACACCGAGGCAACCACGACGACGTCGCGGCGGGACAACAGGCTCGACGTCGCGGAGTGCCGGAGCCGTTCCACGTCGTCGTTGATCGAGCTGTCCTTCTCGATGTAAGTGTCGGTCTGGGCGATGTACGCCTCGGGTTGGTAGTAGTCGTAGTACGAGACGAAGTACTCGACGGCGTTGTGCGGCAGCATTTCCCGCAGCTCGTTGGCGAGCTGTGCCGCCAGCGTCTTGTTCGGCGCCATCACCAGTGTGGGCCGCTGTAGGCGCTCGATCAGCCACGCGGTTGTCGCGGATTTGCCGGTGCCGGTGGCACCCAGCAACACCACATCGCGCTCGCCTGCCTGAATGCGGCGCTCGAGCTCGTTGATCGCGGCAGGCTGGTCACCCGCGGCGTCGTAGGGACTGACGACCTCGAAACGGCCGCCTGCGCGCACCATGTCCTCGACGGCGCGATACTCCGAATGCGCCAGCACGGGATGTTCGGTAGCGAAAGCCATGATCACCAGGGTAGAACCACCGACCGACACGTGCTGTTCCCCTGGTCGCCACGCAGCCGCCCTCCGTGGCGTTCACCCGGCCCTATGCTTGGCTTATCCACGCCCCCAAGCACGAAGCCTTCGACCTGGTCGCGCGCACCAATACCGATCCCAAAGGAATCGTGCGCGCGGTGGACGAGTACATGGTGAAGCCGTGGGGGCTGTACATGGCCCGCCCGACGCCGGGGCGTGCCCAGTTCCATTACCTCGAGTCATGGCTGCTGCCCTCGCTGGGATTGCGCGCCACCGTCTTCCACTTCAACCCGGGCTACGAACTCGACCAGGACTACTACCTCGACGTCGGCCGTTACACGGCCGGGCCGTCCGAGTGGCATGCCGAGGACCACTATCTCGACCTCGTCGTGCGCACAGGTCACGGCGTGGAACTGGAAGATGTCGACGAGCTTCTGACCGCCGTGCGGCACGGCCTGCTGACCCCGGAGACCGGCGAAGAGGCCGTCCGGATCGCACTCGACGCGATACAAGGACTGTCCCACCACGGCTACGACCTCAACCGGTGGCTGGCCGGCAACGGCTTGCACCTCACCTGGCGGGCGCCATAGACGCCCCATGCTGCGGGTATGTCTTGCCACGTCGTCGCAGCCACCCAACGCCAGGTTGTAAAGTCTGCTGACATGAGCTTCACCAAGCGCGGCGCGCTTGCGTTCGTGGCCATGGCTGTGGTCGGGTTTGGCGCGCAGGTCCTTCCGCCCACAGCGGTCGCCGAACCGGACCCTGACTCCCAGACCGACGTGGCGCCCGCTCAAGGTGACGGGTTGAATCACAACATCACGTACCGGGCACGCGCCGACGGCACGTCCCGGGGAGCGGTGGTCGCGTACAAGATCGACGACGCGAACGTCAACAGCGACCAGCCCACGCTGCTACCTGGAAGCACCTTCGAGGTCAACACGGTCCTGTCCGACCCGAAACTGGCGGGCATGACGGTCTCCATCGAATGGCCGTACGGATCGAACCTGCACTGCGAGATCCTCGTCGATGACCAGATCGTCGCGCAGGCCGATCAGTTCATCGCACCGAGGCTGTTCCACGTCAAAGACGACCCGCTGTACGGCACGCTGCAATGCGGCGCCCCGCTCGACACACCTGGGGCCGCGGCACGGGCGCCGGTCGCACCGCGTGTCGGGGCGCCGCCGCAGTCCGCCTGACCGCCCGGGCCGCCGCGTCCGCGGTTACGCGGTCCAGTCGGTCGTGTCGGCGCACGTTCTCGCCCGCCAGTAGGCGTCGAGGCCTTCCGCTTGGTCGCCAGGTAGTCGTCACGCACACCGGGATTGGGCGTCAGCCAGTCCACGAACAACAGAGCGAACTGCTGATGGGCCGCGGTCGACGCCCCTGTCCACCCCGGCGACCTAGCGCGTGCTCGCCTCGCGATAGCCGTTCACCATCGGCATCGGCACACCGCAGCAATACCGAGTGACCACAGCAGGGTCCCGGCAATCGGAACCAGCAGTGGGCCGCCCGCGGAGAGCGCTCGCATCAGCTCGACCGCGTAGCTCATCGGTTGATGCTCGACGACCGGTTGGATCCACTTCGGGTACTGATCGAGCGGCACGAAAGCCGGTGCAGAAGAAGAACAGGCCTGCCACCGCGATTCCCGTCGCCTCGGCCAGCACCGTGTTCTTGATTCGCAGCGCCAGTGTCGTCACGAGGAAGGAGAACGCGACGCCGAACACGATTGGCACCGCGAGCCATGGCGGAATGCGGGCGAGGCCTGCTCGAAGCGGAAGCCGAGTGCGAATCCGGTGAGCAGGACGAGCACGGTGGTCGCGAGTACCCGGATGACCTCTGCCGTAAGTCGTGACAGCACACCTGCTATGCGGTGCATCGGCAGGACCCAGAATCGCGTCAGCAGCCCGTCGTCGCGCTCGCGCATCAGCGAGATCCCGGCGGCGGTTGAACCGAACAACGCCCCCACGAGAGCGGCCATCGGAACAGTCCCGTCCAGCGCGTTCTGCGCCACTGCTGTCCGAGATCGGTTTGCCGAAGACCAGATTGAGTGACACCAGGAAGGCACACGGCATGAGCAACGACTGAATTACGGTTTGTGGGTCGGGCCGCCACCTGATGAGGAGCCGCTTGTTTGCACCCACGTATGGACAACGAGTTGGTGAAGCGAATTCGCCGGTCTTCTTAGACGGTGCTCACCGTCACGCCCATGCCGCGCATAGAGGTACCAACCAGCGCGAGAATCCCGGGAGCCATAGCAGCGACAGGCTCGGCCACGCCGCCGTGTTCTCGGCCGTCCCCGGCCAGAACGCACAAAGCAGTAGACGAATTGTGAATGCAGCTGATTGCGCACGAATGGCTGGATCCAGCCTGGAAATTGTTCTGCGGGTTGAAAACCGACCGACAGGATGCCCAGCGTCAAGACAGGTGAGCAGAATGATGTGAGTGGTTGCCTCAGGGTTTGTCGACACTATCCCGATCAGGTCGCCGACGAGTGAGAGCACGATGCCGATGAGTAGAACCAGTCGCGAAAAACGCGAGTGTGTAGCCCCAGCCTCGTTCGAAGCGGAATCCGATCACGTGGGCCCAGACCATCGCGGTCGCTATCCCCAGTACGCACCTGTACACGTTTCCCGACATGCGAGCGGCCAGCGGCACCATCGGCAGAACCGGCATCGTGCGAAGTCGGCGGCTGACCCCGTCGACTTCGTCGGTGGCTGACCGCAGTGCTGCCGACATAGCGGCGAAGTAGACGGTCTGCAAGACGATCGACGGCATGAGGTATTGCGCGTAGCTGCGATGCAGTACCTGCGCCATGACTTCCTTCAAGGGAATGTAGAAGCTTGCCGTGAATACGACGGACAGCGAAATCGCTATCAGGAGTTCACCGTTGCGGAATGTCGGCGCGATCACGCGAATCGTCAGCACCCACCACTGCCGCAATACCGACGGGTACGGACGATCCGCGGTCCAGAACGTCACGATTGCGGATCAGCGGTCAGCGTGAAGAATACGTCGTCAAGCGACGGCCGCGCATCGCGACGTCAGTCAGGGCAATGTCGGCAGGTCAATCGGCGGATGGCCTCGACAAGGGTGTTCGCACCGTCGGGAGCGGCATGGTTAATGCGGTCGGCGGTGACAGCCGTCGCGCCGATCCGAGCTCCCCCGGGCAGCATCGGCGAGCGCAATCGCGATGGCCGGCGGATCCGTCGGGATCTTGAGGCACTATCTCGCAGTAGACGGGTGCCAGTGCGCCTTTTCAGCTCGTCGACCGTGCCCTCGGCGATGATGGTGCCGCCGTCGATCAGCATGATCCGGTCACTGAGCGCGTCGGCTTCCTCGAGGTACTGGGTCGTGAGCAGTGTGGTGATGCCCGTTCTCCTTGAACCGAGCAATGAGCCGCCAGATGCTTTGTCTGCTACGAGGATCGAGTCCCGTCGTCGGTTCGTCGAGGAATGCCACCGTAGGGCGCACGATAAGGCCGCACGCAATGTCGATACGACGACGCATCCCGCCTGAGTAAGTGTCCACACGTCGATCAGCCGCGTCCTGCAGATCGAACTCTTCGATGAGTTCGGCCGCCCGCTGAACCGTGGCGCTCTTGCTCAGCCCCAGCAACCGGCCGAAGATCACCAGGTTCTGCGTACCCGTCAACATATTGTCGACGGCAACGTGCTGACCGGTCAGCATAATCGCTCGCCGCACCTTCGCCGACTCGGACATAACGTCGTGACCGACTACCCACGCCTGCCCTCGATCGGGCCGGGCCACCGTGGACAGGATGTCGACCATCGTCGTCTTGCCTGCGCCGTTCGGCCCGAGAAGGCCGATCACCTCGCCACGGTCGACTTCGAAGCTGATGTCTCGTAATGCGCATGACATCACCGAAGGACTTACTCACTCCGTCGACGACGATCCCAGTGTTCACACGCCGACCGCTTGCTCCAGTTCCCGGAGTGCCGTTTCGAGGTAGCCGATCATGCACTCGAGGTCGGGGACCGCACGTTCGCTGCTGACGAGCCCGAAGTCAATGGTTTCTCCGCTGGAGAACAGGCCCACGTTCAACGCTTGTCCCCGCAACGTCGGCGGCAACGGATAGGTGGCCACCAAACGCGCTCCGCTGCGATACAGCGGCGTATCAACACCACGCATATGTGAGATGCCGACGTTGAATACCGGTGGGATGCGCGCGCCAAGCCCGGTGTCGGTGCTGATCGGAGCGCACAAAACGCCGAACAGGTGGAAGGCGACTTGCCGCGGCAGTTCCCGGATGATCTGGACGTTGCGCCGCATCGACATGTGAATGGTCTGTAGTCGCTCCGCCGGATCGTCCACGTCGGTGGCCAGTGTGCAGATGGCGCCGCCGACGATGTTTCCTGCGTCAGCATCCTCGTCGTCGCGGATGTTTACCGGAGCCATCGCGACGAGCGGGCGCTCGGGCAACGCCCCGTGCTCGGTGAGGTACTCGCGCATGGCGCCTGCACACATCGCGAGCGCGACGTCATTGACCGTGACTTCGGCCGTCTTCGCGACTTCCGTTGACGCGAGGCAACGACCAGGAGCTCACGTCACAGCGACGCGCGCCTCCCTGTGGTGCCGAAGACGTTCTTGGTGCACGGAGGGCCGGGACGAGCTCGCGGTCCCGTCAGTTCGGCGAATCAACGAAAACGACCGGCCAAAGCGCGGTGTGACCGAACTTGCCCCTGGTCGCGGAGAATGTTGTCGCGTTCGGCCGCTTCGAAGCTTGGGCCGTGTGCGGGTCAGCGGAGCCCAAGACACCCGTACATGGTTTCGTCCGGATCGGGACTCAGCGCCTCTTGGATCACTTCGCGCCCGACACACCGTCGGCGAGCGCGTGGTGGCCTTGATGTACATCGCGAAGTCTGCCGTTCTCGAGGCCGTCGATCAGATGCCCCTGCCACAGGGGCCTGTGTCGATCGAGTACGCTGCTGTGCAGTTCGCCCAGCGTCTCGAAAAGTTGCTCTTTGCCGCCAGGCGCGGGCAATCGCGGTAGCGCCAGTGGTAGTCGATGTCGATGCGGGTGTCGTACGTCCACCGCACCTTCGAGGTGCCGCGACGGGTCATCGACGGATGACCAGTGAACGTTCGAATCCACGTCGGTGCAGGCCCGCATCGCTTCAAAGGTCTCCCGGGGTAATCGGGCGCCTGCTCCGCAGGCGGTGCAAACACCTGCAGCACGCCAAGGTGCATGGGGTGGCCATCGGACTCCAACGCCAGCAGCACGACTTTTTCCGGCTCGGCAAAACCACTCATGCGCTCCCCCTCCGGCTCCTGCGAATATCGCTAGGAAATCGATCGGCGACGCGACGTGCGCCCAATGTCGCCGCATCGGGCACCGGAAATCCTTCAAAGGAAATGCCAAGACACCACTGCCAGGAAATACGACGGGTCACGACGTGTGCGATTCGCGGTCTTTGGCAGATCGTCTAATGCGCAAATCGGCTGCCGGACCGCTTCAGCCCGTTCCGCAAATGCCACTTGGTCGCGTCGGCCCATGCCCTCGCCCGCCAGTAGGCATCGAGGAACCATGGCTCTTTGGCTTCGACGTAATCTGGGGATTCGAGCGCCTTCCGCTTTGCCGCCAGGTAGTCGTCACGCACACCCGGGTTGCCCGTCAACCAGTCCACGAACAACAAAGCGAACTGCTGATTGGGCCAGCCGTCGACTCGAATATGAACATTCGCCGGGCGCCCAGGATCGGCCGCTCCATGAATGCGCTTGCGCCACAATGCCGGATCTCCATCGTGAGGCACGTCGCTGGTGATGCCTTCGATGCGGGGATAGCCGACGTCCGCCAGGGTGTCGGCGAGTTCGTCGGCGATGTCGAGCGATTCGACGGTCAGCTGGACGTCGATGACGTCCTTGGCGTCCATTCCCGGCACTGCGGTGGAGCCGATGTGGTCCACCCGTAACGCCTTCGCGCCGCAGGCCATCCGCAGACGGGCGATGATGCGCTGCGCATCGTCGGGCCACGCCGGGTCGTAGGGCTCCAGCTTCGGCGGGATGCGCACCACCTCGCGACTGCGAATGTTGTGCGCCAGCGGCAGCACCCGCTGGTACCAGACGTCGCGCGCCCGCTCGACCAGTTCACCCTGTGAGCCCGAATTGTCCAGCAGCACATCGGCAATCGCGCGGCGCTGGTCTTCCGGTGCCTGCGCCGCGATCCTCGCGCGGGCGTCGGCCTCGGTCATTCCGCGCTTGATCAGCCGGGTCACTCTGGTTTCCATGTCCGCATGCACGACGACCACGAGCGGAAACATCGATGCCATCCCGGTTTCGACGAGAAGTGGGATGTCCTCCACCACCACCGCGTCGTTGGATACGGCGGCGATGATCTCCTCGCGCCGCCGGCCCACCAAGGGATGCACGATGCTGTTCAGCTTGGCGCGCTGCTCGTCGTCGACGAAGGCCTTGGCGGCCAGGCCGGGGCGGTTCAACGCGCCGTCCGGGAGGAGGATGTCCTCGCCGAACGCGTCGACGAGGGCAGCCAGCCCATCGGTGCCTGGCTCGACGACCTCCCGCGCGATGACGTCACCGTCCACGATGACGCCGCCACAGTCGCTGAAGGCGGCCGACACTGTCGATTTGCCGGCGCCGATTCCGCCGGTCAGACCGATGCGCAGCATCCGGTCAAGCGCCGACTAGGCGCTGCCCGCAAGCTTCTCCCGGAGCGCCGCCAGCTGGGCGTCGCTCGCGAGCGATCCACCGGCCGACTGCTCCTCGGCCCTCGGGGCGCCGTTCGACTTCGTAGCGGATGCCGCGACATCTGCTGCTTCCGCCGCTGCGAACTTCTCCATCTGCGTGGTGTGCATCTTGTGACGGCGCTCGGCCTCGGCGTAGCGGGCCTCCCACTCGTCGCGCTGCTTCTCGAAGCCCTCGAGCCATTCGTTGGTCTCGGAGTCGAAGCCCTCGGGGAAGATGTAGTTTCCCTGCTCGTCGTAGCTGTCGGCCATGCCGTACTTCGAGGGGTCGAACTCCTCGGTGTAGTCCTCGTTGGCCTGCTTGAGCGAAAGCGAGATCCGGCGGCGTTCCAGGTCGATGTCGATGACCTTGACCATCGCGTCGTCGCCGACGGCGACCACCTGGTCGGGCACCTCCACGTGGCGCTCGGCCAGCTCGGAGATGTGCACCAGACCCTCGATGCCTTCCTCGACGCGGACGAACGCGCCGAACGGCACCAGCTTGGTGACCTTGCCGGGAACGATCTGGCCGATCGCGTGGGTGCGGGCGAAGTGCCGCCACGGGTCTTCCTGAGTCGCCTTGAGCGACAACGACACCCGCTCGCGGTCCATGTCGACGTCGAGCACCTCCACGGTGACCTCGTCGCCGACATTGACGACCTCGGACGGATGGTCGATGTGCTTCCAGGACAGCTCCGAGACGTGCACCAGGCCGTCGACCCCGCCGAGATCGACGAACGCGCCGAAGTTGACGATCGAGGACACCACACCCTTGCGGATGGCGCCCTTCGTGAGCTGATTGAGGAACTCGCTGCGCACCTCGGACTGGGTCTGCTCCAGCCAGGCGCGGCGGGACAGCACCACGTTGTTGCGGTTCTTGTCCAGCTCGATGATCTTCGCCTCGATCTCCTTGCCGATGTACGGCTGCAGATCACGGACGCGACGCATCTCGACCAGCGATGCGGGCAGGAAGCCGCGCAGGCCGATATCGAGGATCAGGCCGCCCTTGACGACCTCGATGACGGTGCCCTTGACGGCCTCGTCCTTTTCCTTGAGCTCCTCGATGGTGCCCCAGGCGCGCTCGTATTGCGCGCGCTTCTTGGACAGGATCAGGCGGCCTTCTTTGTCCTCCTTGGTGAGGACCAGGGCTTCGACCTCATCGCCGACGGACACAACCTCGTTGGGGTCGACGTCGTGCTTGATGGAGAGCTCACGGGAAGGGATGACGCCTTCGGTCTTGTAACCGATGTCGAGTAGGACTTCGTCACGGTCAACCTTGACGATGGTCCCTTCGACGATGTCGCCATCGTTGAAGTATTTGATGGTCTTGTCGATGGCGGCGAGAAAATCCTCAGCCGAGCCGATGTCGTTAAGGGCTACTTGCGGCGAGGTGACGGAGGGACTTGGCATGTTGTTGGGTTGCTCCGGACAGGTTGGGTCGTAGGGACAGTTGTTATTGGTGTGACCCGCAGCAGAGAACGTGAAACCGCAGACGGGTACCTGTAGAGGTTACTCGACTGGATACACGCTGGACAAACTCGGTCCCACGATGACCGAGGCTGAAACCCGAGCCAGCTACCCTGCTCTCGTGTCGTACGCCGGTCCGCCTCCGCAGCCGCGTTCCTACGCTCCGCCTTATCCACCGCTACAGAGGAAAGTCCGCAAAGTCGGCGCACCACTGGGCGTGCTCATCACGTTGGGCACCATCACCGGCCTGATCGTGATCGCGTTGACCGCGTTCAACCCGGTCGGCACATCCATCGGTTTCGTTCTGTCCAGCGTGGCGATGACGGTCGTCGTCCTGGCCTACCTGTGGTTGGACCGCTGGGAGCCGGAACCGCGGCGGCTGCTGGTGCTGGCCTTCCTGTGGGGCGCGTCGGTCGCCGTCATCATCGCGTCGATACTTCAGGTCGTCGCCGAGTCGACCATCAACCCGGGCCATCCGGATTCGGTCAGCCCGGTCACCATCGTGCTCGGTGCGCCGCTGACCGAAGAGGCCGCCAAGGGATTGTTCCTGGTGCTCATGATGACCGGCCGACGCCGCGACGAGCTCAACTCGCTGACCGACTGTCTGGTGTATGCCGGCCTGGTGGGCGCGGGCTTCGCCTGGTTGGAGGACATCCTCTACATAGGCAGCGGCCAGACGGTCGGCGACTCACTGTTGACCGCCGCCATGCGGCTGATCATGGCGCCGTTCGCCCACCCGCTGTTCACCACGATGACCGGCATCGGGGTGTACTTCGCGCTCCAGCGGCGAAACGCCGCCGCCAAGGCCGGCTGCATCCTGCTCGGCTATATCGGCGCGGTGATCATGCACGGACTCTGGAACGGCTCGTCGCTGCTCGGCGTCGACGCGTATCTCCTCGTTTACGCGCTGTGGATGGTGCCCATCTTCGGACTGGCGATCTGGCTGGGCGTGGCCAGCAGGCGCAGGGAGCAGCGAGTCGTCGCGGGAAAGCTGCCCGGCATGATCGGGGCAGGCCTGGTGACCCAGAACGAGGCGACCTGGCTGGGCTCGATTCGCCACCGCAAGGCGGCGATCGCAGAGGCGAAGCGCGTCGGCGGGGCGTCCGCCGCCAAGTCGGTCAAGAACTTCGCCCACCAGGTCGTCGAGCTGGCTTTCGTGCGTGACCGCATCGACAGGGGCTTCGGCAATCAACGCGTGAACGAGCTGCTGACCGAGGAGACGTACGGCGTTTATGGCGCACGCGCGGCCGCACCCGCACTGCAGAGCCTGGCCGGGTACCGCGCGACCGGTCCCTAGTGCGCCGCCGAGTCCCAACTGCGGCCGTAGCCGACCGACACTTCCAGCGGCACGTCGAGCGGGTAGGCGCCGCCCATCTTGTCCCGCACCAGCTTCTCGACCTGGTCTCGCTCTCCGGTGGCGACCTCGATGAGAAGTTCGTCGTGCACCTGCAGCAGCATCCGTGACTGCAGACCGGCGTCCTTGAGCCCCTTGTCGACCTCGATCATCGCCATCTTGATGATGTCGGCGGCGCTGCCCTGGATCGGGGCGTTCAGCGCGGCGCGTTCGGCGGCCTCACGGACATTACGGTTACTGCTGTCGAGCTCCGGCAGGTAGCGCCGTCTGCCGAACACCGTCGACGTGTAGCCGTCCTTGCGCGCCTGGTCGACCACCTCATGGAGGTAGTCGCGCACCCCGCCGAAGCGGTTGAAGTACTGCTCCATCTGCACCTTGGCCTCTTCGGTGGAGATCTTCAGCTGTGCGGCAAGGCCATAGGCGCTCAACCCGTACGCCAGTCCGTAGGACATTGCCTTGACCCGGCGCCGAAGCTCGGCGGTGACCTCGTCGATCGGCACGGAGAAAGCCCGCGACGCCACGAAGGAGTGCAGATCCTCGCCGGTGCGGAAAGCCTCGATGAGGCCCTCGTCCTTCGACAGATGCGCCATGATGCGCATCTCGATCTGGCTGTAGTCGGCCGTCATCAGCTCTTCGAAGCCCTTGCCGACGACGAATGCGTCGCGGATCCGGCGTCCGGCGTCGGTGCGGATCGGGATGTTTTGCAGGTTCGGCTCGGTCGACGACAGCCGGCCCGTCGCGGCGATGGTCTGGTTGAACGTGGTGTGGATCCGGCCGTCGGCGGCCACCGAATTCAGCAGCCCGTCCACTGTGACCTTTAGCCGGGTGGCGTCGCGGTGTGCCAGAAGATGCTGCAGGAACGGGTGTCCGGTCTTGTCGAACAGCGACTGCAGCGCGTCGGCGTCGGTGGTGTAGCCGGTCTTGGTGCGCTTGGTCTTCGGCATCTCCAGCTCGTCGAAGAGCACCACCTGCAACTGCTTGGGCGAGCCCAGGTTGATCTGCTTGCCGATCACCCCGTACGCAGCCTCGGCGGCGTCGCGGATCTGGTCGGCGAACTCGCTCTGCAGTTCCGACAGCTGGCCCAGGTCGACGGCGATACCCGCGGTCTCCATTTCGGCGAGCACGCGCTGCACCGGCAGCTCCATATCGCCGAGCAACGACGATGACTCGATGCGGGCCAGTTCCTGGTCGAGCGCATCGGCGAGATCCATTACCGCGCTGGCCCGCAGGATCGAGGTCTGGACCGCTTGCTCGTCCACGCCTTCGTTGTCGTCGAGCAGCGAAAGCTGTTGCTGCTCAGGGTTATCCGCACGCAATTCGCGTTTCAGGTACCGCAACGACAGGTCATCGAGCGCGAAGCTGCGCTGTCCGGGCCTGACCAGATAAGCCGCCAGCGCGGTATCCGACGTGACGCCTCGCAGCGTCCAGCCACGGCCCTGAAGATCGTGCATCGCCACCTTCGCCTCATGCAGCGACTTCGGCGTGTCGGCGTCCGACAGCCAGGACGCGAGCGCGGCTTCGTCGTCGGGATGGAGATCGGCGGTGTCGACGTACCGGCCATCACCGTCCCCGGCCACGATGGCCAGCGCCGTGGCGTCAGCGTCGTAAGCCAGATGTGTCCCGATCACCGCCAGCCCCGAGCGCTTGCCCTTGCCATGCTCGGACAGCCAGCCGGACAGCTCACCGGTCTCGAGCGCGCCGCCGCGTACATCGAAGCCCTGGTCGACCTCGGGGTCCGCCGACGCCAGAGTCTCGAACAGACGCTCCCGCAGCACCCGGAACTCGAGGTCATCGAACAGCCGGTGAATCTGGTCGCGATCCCACGGCTGCATGCGCAGCGTGTCGGGGGTCTGCGCGAGCGGCACATCCTTGACGAGATCGGTGAGCTCACGGTTGAGCACGACGTGCGACAAGTTGGCGCGCAGCGCGTCGCCGACCTTGCCCTTTACCGTGTCGACCTGGTCGACAAGGGCCTGCAACGACCCGTATTCGGCGATCCACTTCGTCGCGGTCTTCTCCCCCACGCCCGGAATGCCGGGCAGGTTGTCACTCGGGTCGCCGCGCAGCGCCGCGAAGTCGGGGTATTGCCGCGGGGTCAGGCCGTATTTGTCGAGCACCGCCTCCGGTGTGAACCGGGTCAGCTCGCTTACGCCCTTGCGGGGGTAGAGCACGGTGACGTCGTCGCTGACCAGTTGCAGGGAGTCGCGATCGCCGCTGACCACCAGCACCCGGTAGCCCTCATCCTCGGCCTGAGTGGCCAGGGTGGCGATGACGTCGTCGGCCTCGAATCCCGGCTCGGCCAGCACGGTGATGCCGAGTGCGCCGAGCACCTCCTTGGTGATGTCGATCTGACCGCGGAACTCGTCGGGCGTGGCCGACCGCCCCGCCTTGTACTCGGGATACCTCTCCAACCGGAACGTCTGCCGCGACACGTCGAACGCGGCGGCGATGTGACTGGGCTGCTCGTCGCGTAGCAGGTTGATCAACATCGCGGTGAACCCGTACACCGCGTTCGTGGTCAGGCCGCCCTGGGTCTTGAAGTTCTCGGCCGGCAGCGCGTAAAACGCCCGAAAAGCCAACGAATTGCCGTCCAGCAGCATCAATGTCGGCTTCTCGGTCGCCTTCTCAGCAGTTGCGCTAGCGCTCACGCACCTAACTCTATGCACCGCCGCCGACACGCACGTGCTCCCGGGCCAGGTCGACCAGGACCTGCGCCGCGGGGCTCAGCGGGCCCGACGCCCGCGACGGCGCACGCCTCCTCGAGCCTGCGCCGAATGCCGGTGCCGACCTCTTCTTGAAGAGTCGCATCGGTGTCCTCCGTTCTCCCGACTCCGGAGGCTTGTGCCGGAAACTGGAACACGTTTCAGTTTTGCCTATCGACTCGGTACGCTGACCGCGTGTCAGCTTCTACTCAACCTGCGATCGACGGCTGGTTCGCCACCGACGGCACCGGGGAGCCGTATCTGATTGGCGGCAAATGCCATCGGTGCGGCACCTACGTGTTCCCGCCTCGCGCGAACAACTGCCCCAACCCGGCCTGTGACGGCGACGAACTGGCCCAGGTGCCGCTGTCGCGGCGGGGCACGCTGTGGAGCTACACCGAGAACCGCTACGCGCCCCCGCCGCCGTATCCGTCGCCGGATCCGTTCGAGCCGTTCGCCGTTGCCGCTGTGCAACTTGCCGACGAGGGTCTGATCGTGTTGGGCAAGGTCGTTGACGGCACACTGGCCGCGGATCTGAAGGTCGGCATGGAGATGGAGTTGACGACCATGCCGCTGTTCACCGACGACGAGGGCGTCGAGCGCATCGTCTACGCCTGGAGGATCGCATGAGTCCAGAACCCGTCTACATCCTCGGCGCCGGAATGCACCCGTGGGGCAAGTGGGGTCGCGACTTCACCGAGTACGGCGTCGTCGCCGCCAGGGCGGCACTGGCCGAGGCAGGCCTCGACTGGCGCCAGATCCAACTGGTGGCGGGCGCCGACACCATCCGCAACGGTTACCCGGGGTTCGTCGCCGGGGCCACGTTCGCACAGAAGCTCGGCTGGAACGGCGTGCCCGTTAGCTCGAGCTACGCGGCGTGTGCCAGCGGTTCGCAGGCACTGCAGAGTGCCCGCGCCCAGATCCTCGCGGGGTTCTGCGACGTGGCGCTGGTGATCGGTGCCGACACCACGCCGAAGGGGTTCTTCGCGCCGGTCGGCGGCGAACGGAGGAACGACCCTGACTGGCAGCGCTTCCACCTGATCGGCGCGACGAACACGGTGTACTTCGCGATGCTGGCGCGCAGACGGATGGACCTCTACGGCGCCACGCTCGAGGACTTCGCGCAAGTGAAGGTCAAGAACGCCAAGCACGGGCTGGACAACCCGAACGCCCGCTACCGCAAGGAGAGCTCTGTCGAGGACGTGCTGGCCAGCCCGGTGGTATCGGATCCGCTTCGGCTGCTTGACATCTGCGCGACCTCCGACGGAGCTGCCGCACTGATCGTGGCCAGCAAGGCCTTCGCCGAGAAGCACCTGGGCTCCGTCGAGGGCGTGCCATCGGTGCGGGCGATCAGCACCGTGACACCGCAGTATCCGCAGCATCTACCCGAATTGCCCGACATCGCAACAGATTCCACCGCCGCGGTGGCCGCGCCGGAGCGGGTGTTCAAGGACCAGATCCTTGACGCCGCCTATGCCGAGGCGGGCATCGGCCCCAAGGATCTCAGCGTGGCCGAGGTGTACGACCTCTCGACTGCGCTGGAGCTGGACTGGTACGAGCACCTCGGCCTGTGCGACAAGGGCGAGGCCGAGTCGTTGCTGCGCAGTGGCGCCACCACCATCGGCGGCAAGATCCCGGTGAATCCGTCCGGTGGGCTGGCGTGTTTCGGCGAAGCGATCCCGGCGCAGGCCATCGCACAGGTCTGCGAGCTGACCTGGCAGCTGAAGGGCCAGGCCACCGGCCGCCAGGTCGAGGGCGCCAAGGTCGGCGTCACAGCCAACCAGGGCCTGTTCGGCCACGGCTCGTCAGTGATCGTCGCGCGCTGAGTTTCGTTTAGATCCGGGCTCTGGCGGTATCCAATGCGGCCTCGATCTCGGACCACGTGCGGCGCACGATCTCGGCGACCGGCAGCAGCCCGGCGATCCGCGACGACACCTGACCGGTGTTGGCGACGCTGGCCTCCATGTCGCCGTCGAAATACAAGTCGGTGACCTTGCCCAGCAGTTGGACCTCGGGGTCGTGGGCGGCGACGCGTGCCGCCAGACCAGTGCGGAGGACTCGCATCGTCGGGTTTCCGGGGACGTCGAGAAGCACTGTGCCCGAATCGTTTGCGTCGACGATCGCATTCTTGAAGTTCGCGTGGACCAACGACTCCCGGCTCGCGAGCATCCGCGTGCCCATCTGCACCCCCTCGGCGCCCAACACCAAAGCGGCCGCGGCCGACCGTGCATCGCACATGCCACCCGCCGCGATGATCGGCAGGTCGACGCACTCGGCGACCAGCGGCAGCAACACCATCGTCGACGCGCCCAGGGCCGACTTGAACCCACCACCCTCCACGCCTTCGACCACCAACGCGTCGACGCCCGCGTCGGCCGCCTTCATCGCGCCCTTCAGCGATCCAATGACGTGCACGACCGTCATCCCCGCGTCGTGCAGTCGGTCAGTGAACAACGCCGGATCACCCGCCGAGGTGAAGACGTGGCGCACTCCAGCCTCCGCAAGCGCGTCCACGATCGACGGATCCTTCTTCCAGCCCTGGATCATCAGATTCGCCGCGACGGGCTTGTCCGTGAGCTCACGGACGCGGAGCAGGTCGGACCTGCCTTCATCCGTCAGCGTCTCGATCATTCCGAGGCCGCCGGCTTCGGAAACCGCGGCCGCGAGTTCCGCCCGGGCGATGTATGTCATCGGCGCCTGAACGATCGGATATTGAACGCCGAGCAGCGTCTGGATGCGGTTGGCCACACCTCATTCTGGAGAAAATCTCACACTTAAGTTCACGTTCGACGAGCATGTGACGCGATGACCACATTCGAAGCCATTGAGCCGCTCCCCTTCATCGATGGAATCGTCTACGGCGAAGGGCCCCGATGGCACAACGGCCGGCTGTGGTTCAGCGACGTACTGGCAGGCAAGGTGTGCTCCGTGGGCGACGTCGGCGACGTCGCCGTTGAGGCCGAGGTCGCGCACGCCTCCGGACTGGGCTGGCTGCCCAACGGGACGCTCGTGGTGTCCACCCTCTTCGAGGCGAAGGTCCACCACATCGACGCACAAGGGCGAGTGGCGGCGACTCACGACCTCAGCGACCTCTCGTGGTCGACCAACGACCTGCTCGTCGCCGCCGACGGCCGTGCCTACGTCGACCTCTACCGGGCGACCACGGCGGAGATGGGAGGCGCAATCGGCTTCATCGAGACCGGCGGCACCGTACGGATCGTGGCATCCGGGCTTGCCGTACCCAATGGTCTCGGATTCCTGCCCGACGGGTCGACCCTCGTCGTCAGTGAGACGCGGGGGTCTCGGATTCTTGCGTTTACGGCCGAGCCCGACGGAAGCCTCGGCGCCCCAAGGGTCTTCGCCGACCTGGGCCCGCGCCGCCACCCCGACGGCCTCTGCATCGACGTCGAAGGCGGGGTCTGGGTCGGCTGCTACGACACCGGCGAGTTCCTCCGGATCGTCGAGGGCGGCACCGTCACCCACCGCATCGCGATCGACCGGGGATGGGCTATCGCACCCGCCCTCGGCGGAGCCGACGGGCGCACGCTGTACATGATGGTCGACGAAACCAGCAGCGAGGGCATGGTCAACGGGGAGTCGACGGGGTGGATCATGCAGGCGCGGGTCGACGTGCCGGGCGCGGGATCACCCTGAGCGTTAGGCGACGCCGAGGTAGGCGGCACGAATGCTGTCGTCCTCCAACAGCTCTCGGGCCTTGCCCTCGCGGGTGATCTCGCCGGTCTCCAGGATGTACGCACGGTCCGAGCGCGTCAGCGCCTGCTGCGCGTTCTGCTCAACCAGCAGGACGGTGGTGCCCTGAGAGTTGATGTCGGCGATGATCTTGAAGATCTGCGATATCACCATGGGCGCCAGGCCCATTGACGGCTCATCGAGCAGCAGCACCTCGGGCCTCGCCATCAGCGCCCGGCCGATCGCCAGCATCTGCTGCTCACCGCCGGACAGTGTGCCACCGACCTGGTTCTTGCGTTCGGCGAGCCGCGGGAAGGTCTCCAGCACCCAGTCGAGGCGCTCCTTGTGCTCGGCCTTCGAAGCGAATTTTCGCCCGTAGCACCCCATTTCAATATTCTCGGTGACGGTCATACCGGGGAATATGCCGCGGCCCTCCGGCGCCTGGATCAGGCCGTCGGTGACCCGGCGGTGGGCCTTGACCCGGGTGATGTCGTTGCCCTCGAACCACACCGACCCGGACGTCAGCGGCCGCAGGCCCGAAATCGCGCGCATGATGGTCGTCTTGCCCGCCCCGTTGGAACCCAACAGGGTCACCAGCTCGCCCTGCCGCACCACCAGCGAAACCCCGTGCAACGCTTGGATCCGGCCATAGTGGACGACGATGTCGCGGGCCTCGAGCAGGATCGGCCGGTCGTCTGTGTCAGGACTGTTCGTCATCGGGCACCCCTAGGTAAGCGGCGATGACCTTCGGGTCCTCGCGAATCTCGGCGGGCAGACCGTCGGCGATCTTGCGGCCGAACTCCAGCACCACGATCCGGTCGGTGACGCCCATCACCAGCCGCATGTCGTGCTCGATGAGCAGCACCGTGTAGCCGTCGTCGCGGATCTTGCGGATCAGGTCGATCAGCGCCGCCTTCTCGCTCGGGTTGAAGCCGGCGGCGGGCTCGTCAAGGCACAGGAGTTTGGGCTCGGTCGCCAGCGCACGCGCGATTTCGAGGCGCCGCTGGTCGCCGTAGGGCAGGTTTTTGGCCTTCTCCTCGCCGCGGTGCGCGATGCCGACGAAGTGCAACAGCGCTGCGGAGCGTTCGATCGCCGACTTCTCTTCGCGGTGGTGGCGCGGCGTGCGTACCAGCGCCCCCGGCACGGATGTCTTGTGCCGGGCGTCGGTGCCGACCATGACGTTCTC
Organism: uncultured Actinomycetota bacterium; assembly: GCA_963817825.1. GTDB lineage: Bacteria > Actinomycetota > Actinomycetes > Mycobacteriales > Mycobacteriaceae > Mycobacterium. The sequence continues at coordinate 143,271 of CAWFQG010000017.1, forward strand.
CAGCGCGGTCATCTCGCCGAACAGCCGGATGTTCTGGAAGGTGCGGGCGATGCCCCTGCGGGTGATCTGGTACCGCTTGATGCGACCGAGGGGCGACCCGTCGAAGATCACCGAGCCGGAACTCGGTCGATAGACTCCGGTGATCGCGTTGAAGCAGGTGGTCTTGCCGGCACCGTTCGGCCCGATCATGCCGAGGATCTCACCACGCCGGATCTCGAACGACACCGAGTCCAATGCGGTCAAGCCGCCGAACTTGACGGTCAAATCCTTGGTCTGCAACAGGACTTCGCCTTCGGCGACGTGAATGTCTCGGTGCACGCCTGCGAGTTCCTCGATCGTCTCGCCCACTCCCGGCAGCGGCGCGGTCATGCGGCCGACTCCTTCTCGCTCGGTTCGGCCCGCAGCATCTCGCGAGCCGCTCTGGCATACGTCAGCAGCTGCTGGCGAGCCGGGAAGAGGCCCTGGGGCCGGAAGATCATCAGCACCACCAGTGCGAGCCCGAAGAACAGGTACTTCAGGTCACCGAGATGGATACCGAGGAACTCGACGCCCAGCAGCCGGTTGGGCAGGTAGACGATGATGAACGCGCCGAAGATCACGCCAAGCTTGTTGCCCTGCCCGCCGAGCACCACCGCACACAGGAACAGCATCGAATTGATGATGTTGAACGTCGGCGGCGCGACATACTGCACCTGGCCCGCGTACAGCGCGCCGGAAAGGCCGCCGATTGCCGCGCCGATCACGAACGCCCACAGTTTGAACCGGAAAGTGTTGACGCCCATCACTTCCGCGGCGTCCTCGTCCTCCCGGATGGAGATCCACGCGCGGCCGACCCGGCTGCGCTCCAGGTTCCCCACCAGTAGCAGGATGATCACGATGAGGATCAGGCCGAGCCAGAACCACCACGTGCCGTAGTTCGCGTGGCCCGTCGAGTTGGCACTGGAGAACACGCCCTCGGGCAGCTTCTCGCTCTCCCCCACACGCGGGAACGCCACCTGGTTCAGCCCCCGTGGCCCGTTGGTGATGTCGGACAGATTGTCGGCCATCAGCCGGATGATCTCGCCGAATCCCAGAGTGACGATCGCCAGGTAGTCGCCGCGCAACCGCAGCGTCGGGATGCCGAGGATGAGGCCGGCGAGCGCGGTGAACGCCATCGCCAGTGGAACGCAGGACAGCCACGCCCACGGGGTACTGAGGAACCCGTTGGGGCCCACCTGGTTCCAGGGGCTGTCCGGGCTGGTGAGCAGGGCGACGGTGTAGGCGCCGACGGCGTAGAAGCCGACGTAGCCGAGGTCGAGCAACCCGGCCTGGCCAACCACGACGTTGAGGCCGATCGCGATGATCGCGACCATGGCGAACTGCGCCATGGTGCCGCCGAAGCTGATCCCCGGCGTGTTCAGAAACGGCGGAGTGTAGAGCGGTAGCAGGGCGGCCGCGCCGAACAGCAGTACACCGAAGCCCCATTTCTGAACCCGCGGCAAGCCGTCCCACCACTGCCGCAGGCCGTCGCCCGGTGCCAGTAGGCGTTGCGTCCAGTCGCTCATGCCCGTGCCTTCCCGAGGCTTTCCCCGAGTATCCCGGTCGGCCGGAACAACAGCACCAGGACGAGCAGCACGAACGCGACCACGTCACGCCACTGGGTGCCGAAGACCGCCTGGCCGTAGTTCTCCATGATGCCCAGTATCAGACCGCCGAGGAGCGCGCCGCGAAGATTGCCGATGCCGCCGAGCACAGCGGCCGAGAACGCCTTGATACCCAACAGGAATCCGCCGGAATAGATGATCCCCTGCGGAACCTTCAGGGTGTAAAGCAGCGCCGCGGCACCGGCGAGCAGGCCGCCGATCAAGAACGTCGTCACGATGATGCGCTCGCGGGAGACACCCATCAACGTGGCTGTGGTCGAATCCTGTGCGACCGCGCGGATACCGCGGCCGAACTTCGTCCGGTTGATTGCGATGTCGGTCAACACCGCGAAAATCAACGCCGCCACGATGATCGTGATCGTGACGTTCGAGACGGTCGCACCGAAGATCGTGAACTGCGTTTTCGGCTGGACCAGGATTATCGGTTGCTGCGCATTGCTTCCGCCGTAACCCTTGAGCATCTTGGGCAGAACGAAGTGCACGAACTCCTGCAACACGAACGACATGCCGATCGCGGTGATCAGGAAGGTCAGCGACCGTGCGTTGCGTCTTCGCAGCGGACGGTAGGCGATGAACTCCAATCCAACTGCCGCCGAACCAGAAACCAGCATCGCGAACAACATCGCGATGGCCAGATACAGCACCGTGAGCGCGATGCCCTTGTTGTACGCGTTACCACTGGGCGTGAAGCCCAGGATGATGTCGAGCGCGAAGTAGGTGCCGAACATGCCGAGCATGAAGATCTCGGAGTGCGCGAAGTTGATCAGCCGCAGCACACCGAAAACCAAGGTGTAGCCGACCGCCACCAGGGCGTAGATCGCGCCCCATGAGAGGCCGTCGATCGTCAACTGCCAGAAGCCGTTTCGCAGGTTCTCCAGGTTGAAGTTGATGTTGGCGGCCAGGCAGGCGTACTGGTCTACGCACTGATGGACGATCCCACTCATCCGGTGGCGGCTCCTCGCGAATACGACTGCTAGCGAAAACGCGTCCGAGCCTTACGGTCTCGGACGCGTCTCGCTGCGGGCTACTGAACCTTGAAGATCCAGATCAAGTTGGTCGTGAGCTCCCCCGTGGGCGACCACTGGTACTTGCGAGCCACGCCTTGACCGTTGTAGTTCTTCACGAAGTCCAGCAGCGCGGGCCGGGTGATGGCACCCGAGTCGATGCCCTTGACCAGGATGGTGCCGAGGTCATAGCCCTCGGCGCTGTAGGTGCCTGCATCGGCGTTGAACTTCTTCTTGTACTCGTCGGCGAACGAACCGGTGGCCGGGCCGCACGGGCAGGACAGGATCGCATCCTTGGCCGCTTGACCGGCCTGGCTGACGAACTGCGGATCCTTCGTGCCGTCGGCGCTGACGAAGGTGCCCCCGAAGCCGCCGTCCTTGAGCTGCTGGACGAGCGGTGCCGCCTCCGAGTAGTACCCGCCGTAGAAGACGGCGTCCGCGTTGGCGCCCTTGACCTGGGTGACCGCCGCCGAAAAGTCCTTGTCGCCCTTCTTGACCGAAATGTTGCACGACGAATCGGCGACCGGGCCGAGGGTGTCGCGGACCGCAGTGGCGAGGCCGAGGCCGTAGTCAGTGCTGTCGTCGATCACGCAGACCTTCTTGTAGCCCAGCGCGCCCTTCATGTAGTTCGCGACGGACGGACCCTGCACGGCATCGTTGGCCAGGCCACGGAAGAACGTCGGCCACCCGTTCTGGCTGAGCGTGGGATTCGTCGCCGACGCCGTGGTGGCGACCAATCCGGCCTGGGCGAAGACGCCACCGGTGGCCTTCGTCTCGCCGGAGAACGCCGGGCCGACGAGGCCGATGGTGTACTGGTCATCGACGATCTGCGGCGCGATCGCCGTCGCCTTCTGCGGGTCGCCCTCGGTGTCGAACGGTTTCAGCTGAACCTGGCAGCCCGGATTGGCGGCGTTGTGCTTGTCGATGGCCAGCTGCACGCCGTTCTTGATGTTGATGCCAAGTGCGGCGTCGGGGCCGTTCAGTGCGCCGGCCATGGCGATCGACACCGGTGGGCAACTGGCTTTGCCGTCTCCGGCGGGATCGGCGGGCGCAGTGCCTTCCGCCGCCTTGACTTCCGCACCCTTCTCGTCGATCTGAACCTGTTCGACGATCTTCAGGTCAGACTGCGACGTCTGTCCCTCGGGCTTTGACTGCTGGCAGCCGGCCATGCCGAGCACCATCAGTCCTGCGCCAGCGAGAACAAGTGCATTCCGTGACACGCGACCGCGCACGTTTCACCTCCGGGTCAGTGGTTTTGTCCACATCGGCGGTCCGGCTGAGAAAAGCCAGGGAGCCGACGCTTCGGGTAAACATAGCCAACGCATCGCCGTAGTGCGCGTTTTCGGAGTATTGCTAGCCCGACGGCGCGGCGTCCCCTGGCGCATCGAGGGTCTCCAGCACAACCTCGGCGACGCGCCTCATCGTCGTGCGACGATCCATCGCAGCACGCTGAATCCACTTGAACGCCTCGGGTTCGGTCATCTGGTGCTTGCTTTGGAGCAAACCCTTGGCGCGCTCGACGAGCTTGCGGGTCTCCAGCCGGTCCGACAGTGTGGCGACCTCCATCTCCAGCGCAGCGATCTCACTGAACCGGCTGACGGCCAGTTCGATCGCCGGGATCAAGTCCGTGATCGAGAACGGCTTGACGAGATAGGCCATCGCACCGGCATCACGGGCCCGCTCGACGAGTTCACGTTGGCTGAATGCCGTCAGGATCACTATCGGGGCGATGCGCTTGCTGGCGATCTCGGATGCCGCGTCGATGCCGTCGCGACGCGGCATCTTGACGTCCATGATCACCAGGTCGGGCTTGAGGCTCTCGGCGAGTTCGACGGCTTCCTGTCCGTCGCCGGCCTCGCCGACGACCTCGTAGCCCTCTTCGCGCAACATCTCGGCGAGGTCGAGCCGGATGAGTGCTTCGTCCTCTGCGATGAGAACGCGGTGCGGCGTGGCGTCATCTGTCGGTGAGCCGGTCATGGGTGCCATTGTGGCGGTCCCGGGCTCAGTCAGCGACCGCGGGGCATCCTCTATGGTGATAGGCCGCGCCCTCGTATCCCAACTGGCAGAGGAAACGGATTCAAAACCCGTACAGTGTGAGTTCGAATCTCACCGAGGGCACCAGAAACTAGCAGGTCAGATGATATTGGCGGTGCCGCCATACTTGGTCTTGCCCGGTTCGTGGTCTTCGTCAGCTCCGACGTAGGTCAGGGCTGGGTGGGGCCGAATCCCCACGCCGCACAACTCCAGGTCGCATTGTCGGTCCAGGTATTGGACGCGTTCGAGTCGTTGACGGTGGTGCCCGACGCACGACCGGCGTCGGAGATGGTGCCGGTGTAGTGGTTGGTCGGCGCATTTTCTTCTGGGCGGTCGTGGGAGCCGTAGCCAGCAGCGGCAAGCTGCCACGGCACCGTGAAGTCGACCTTGTTGGTGCCCGGCTCCACACCGCCCTGCACCGGACCCTTCCAGTCCATGTACTCCAAGCCCGCGTAGCTGGCCGTGCCGCCCTGCGCCCCCGGCCCCCAGGCGATCTGGATGTCCAGCCCGTTGTCCTGGTGGAACGTCGAGTGGTTGCCGTTCGGCGTCCAGGTGCACTTGTCGGGCGCGGCCTGGGCCGGTGCGGCCAACAGCATCGCGGGCAGCGCCAGCGCGGCCAGCGCAAGTCGTGCCGTGCCCATCAGGACTGCCGTACGGGCGATGGTATGCGTCATGGTCACTTCATTTCTGTTGTGGCGGTGTTCTTGTCTGACATGGGTGTGACCTCGGTTCTCGCTGTCGCGTCAGTCACGTTTGCGGTCGAGAGCTGTGGGCCTAACCCTGGGTAGCTGTGGGCTACCTGCGCGTAAGCTAGCACCCCGTTTTTGACGGAGATATAGGGCGTTTCCCTACCCTTTGCGGCTTGCTGTGAATTAGCTGTATGAGCCCGCGCCATCGCACCAAGACCGACGACCTGACCGCCCTCGATACACTCCTGCAACCACCCTCGACTGGCGCGGGCGACGATTCGCGTCATACCGGGCTCGCGCACGCGCGTAATGGCTTCGGTGAGCGCGGTCAGCCCTTCAGCGAGGAGCTTGGTCGTCGGGTTCTCAGTGTTCCGTGCGACTTCGCGGAACTTGTTGCCCGCAGTGGTGGCCTAGGGCGCTGCGTTACTCATGGGCGGTGACCGTATCGGTGGTAACCGACAACACCCTCGGCCGCCCGACTCGGTCCGTTCCCGCCGACGCAAGCAGTTCACTACTGAAACTGGTCCCAGTCCGCTGCCCATCCCCCAGGTTTGATTTCGCTGCCGGTTAGCTCAAAACGGGAGAGTGAGTCCGTCGCTATGCCATGGGGAAGTTGCCGCGCTCTTCTCATCGCGGGTGTTGCCCGTGAAATAACCACCTGGCAACGCAAATTTGTTTGGCGTATTTTCGCCGTGGTAGTCACCGATCGGGCCCGTATTCCAGGGGATGTTGAGGTCGATGCTGTGATTGGTCGCTTTGCCAGTCACGTTGTTCGACGACATCCCCCTCGTGCTGGCGGTGCCCGTAAGTTGGCCGGTGACAGGGTCTTGGCTATTGATGGTGAGGTTGACGGTGTATCCGTTGTCCTGAACTATGTTCCAGCCTCCTAACACGTTCAAATTATCCGCCCAGGCGGGGCCGGCGGTGGCGACGGCGATGCCGACAGCCACCAGTACGGATGCTCCAGAACGGGCTGCTGTGCTGATGGCTGACTTGCGTGTGAATGAAGTAATAGGTGACATGGCTACCCCCTTGGTAACTGCGTTGGAGCACCTGATGGGGTTGAATCTAGCCCTCTTGCTGGCGGCGGTATATAAGGTGTTTCCCTACCATTTGGAACATTTCCCTACGGCATCTCTCAATTCGTTCATAGGATATTTACAGGGCGCTTGTAGTCGATTTTCTGTAATTTCCAAGATAACGGCGGTTGGGTAGATTTTTGTTGGGAGAAGAGAGTCGGCCCGCCACCTGTGGGAAATGATGGCGGGCCGAACAACGGTAGGACGCTCAGAACGGCGGCGCGGTACCCGTGAGCTGAGCCGGTCTAGCTCCTCGGGGGTCTCCGAGCAAGTTCGCCGCGAGTTGGCGAGCCTGTGCACTGGTCCAGCCGACCACCGGGATCTCCCCAGGCCCGGTCACCGGACCAGTCCTGGATACAAGATCGCGTGGTTGTCAGAAGCCCTTTGGTTTCGTCGCCTTCATGGCCGGGACCGCGAGCGTGACCTGTGGTGTCACCGCCGGTGTCGACGAGGTGGTGGTACCCCCGATAGACATGGTTCCCGTTGCAGTCGTTGTCTGTTCTTGGCCGATAGCTGCGGCTAATGCGCCGAGCGCGACGATGACGCTCGCCGCTATCGCCGCGACTCGCCACTTGAGCGTTTGGCTTTCCATTTTCCCCTCCGTTTCAGGACTTCTCTGTTTCGACCCCCCGGCTCCGTTTCGACCCCCCGGCGAAACGGTCCTTCGTTGCTACGCCCCGACCGCTGAAATATCGCTGAGAGCAGTCCAGGTCGACTGCCAACTCCCATGAGTTGGTCGGCGAGGTCGCGCCAGGTGGTCGCGTTGTCGTCGTGCGTGGTGTGCGTCATTTAGGAACCCCTTGATGGATGGTGTATCCCACCGAGGTCCTATTGCGCGTTTATTGCGCGGAGACAGTCCAGGCCCGGAAAAACCGGGCCTGAACTGCGGTAATGCTGGTGCGCGATACTGGGATTGAATCAGGAAGGCTGTATCCTTGCGGTCGCCCTGTGAGGTCAGCCGTGGGCACATTTTGGGCACACTTGGGCACAAACCGGCGCAATCCCAGCGAATTACCTTGAATATCATTTCGCAGGTCAGAGCCTATGCCGCGCTGTGACCAGCGGGCGAAATAGAGTTCGAATCTCACCGAGGGCACCAGAAACCGTGTGAACTAAGGCACCATCACGCTGCCCTTTTTAGGGTGCAGCCCTACTTCGTCGTGCCCGGTTCGTGGTCTTTGTCAGCTCCGATGTAGGTCAGGGCTGGGTGGGGCCGAAGCCCCAGGCCGCGCAGGTCCACGCGCCGCCCGTTTCCAGCCAGCTGTTCTTCACCCCGGCCTGGTTCACCGTGGTGCCCGACACCCGCCCGTTCGGCTCGATGGTGCCGGTGTAGTGGTTGTGCGGCCACGCGCCGTCATCGGGGGCATTCTCCGACGTGAACTGGACCTGGAAGTCGACCGTGTTGCTTCCCGGCTCTGTCCCTCCCGCCACTAGGCCCGACCAGTTCTTGCCCTGCGCCCCTGCGTAACTCGCCCTTCCGCCCTGACCCCCTGGACCCCAGTCGATCTGGATGTCCAGCCCGTTGTCCTGGTGGAATATCGAGTGCCCAGGCGGCGTCCAGGTGCACTTGTCGGGCGCGGCCTGGGCCGCTGGGGACACACCCAGCGTGGTGGCGGCCGCGACGAGGGCGGCCATCATGACGTATTTCATGGCGATTCCTCTCAATAGGTCTGGACGCCGTCGAATAGCTTTCGTATTGGTCATGGATGCCGCCTGACCTGTGGGCCTAGTCCTGGGTAGCTGTGGGCGCCCTGCGCGTAAGCTAGCATCCCGCTTTTGACGGATATATAGGGTGTTTCCCTATCGTTTGCGGCTCGCTGTGAATTAGCTGTATGAGCCCGTCTTGAAAGCGGTCCCTACGACATTGAGGCAATTTACATTCGAGATCACCACGCTGCTTATCGCGTGCGACTGGGTGGGATTTGCTGAACGCCTGGCGGCGGATTGTCAATCGGCTGTCGATGGACCGACTGGCTCGGATGGCGGGCATTTGGTCAGACGGCGCTGACGTCGAATCGGTTCCCGTCCGCAGTGCGTCCGCAGTAGTTTCGACAACAGCTTTCAGCGACCAACGCCATCAACGCTCTGACCTGGCGTTTACTGCAACAGCCAACGCGGCTTGAGTCAGGAAACGCCAGAAAGGACGGTTTCAAAACCCGTCCAGTGTGAGTTCGAATCTCACCGAGGGCACCAACTCAAGACCGAATGTCCTTGCAGGTCAGCGGCTTAGGACAGCCACCCAACCGGGGCGACTGTGGGCCACGTGACTACATTCTGACTACATTCGCCGGGAAAACGACCCCGGCAAGGCGCTGGTCGTGGGCGTCGGCGACCGCCTCGGCGTCCTTGTCGAACAGGTCTGCGTAGGTGTCCAACGTCATCGCCGCCGAGGCGTGGCCGAGCATCTTCTGCACCGCTTTCACGTTCGCGCCCGCCGACACCGCCAGCGACACGGCGGTGTGCCGCAGATCGTGCGGCGTGACGCGCGGGAACACCGCCGTGACCGGCTCGCGGTCGGGCTGACGCTCGGCGGCGCGTGCCTTGTCAGCGGCGGTAATGCACCGCCTCACCGCGCCGTCGAACCACGTATGCGCACCGGGTGGCTTGGCGTAGCCGCCACCCGCAGCCGGGAACACGATGCCGTCGCGGCCCTTGCCCCGGCAGGCTGCGGCGAGCGGTTCGACCAGGAACCGAGGCAGCGGGACCGTGCGACGTTCGTGCGTCTTGGGGTCGCCGACGCTCGACGACGCCGCCGACGTTAACGGCGTTGCGTCGGAAATGGATACGGCGGCGCAGCATGTCGACGTCGGCGACGTGCAGCCCGGCCAGCTCACCCCGCCGCAGACCGCAGTACGCGAGGACCAGGACGACGACGCCCTTGTCGGGTCCGGCCTCGACGGCGTCCCGTCACCTGCCAGCACCTCGGCCTCGACCGCCCGGCGCAACCCCCAGACCAGCTCGTCCTCGACGAACTTCTGCAACTGACCCGCGTCGGACAAAAGATAGGCGTCGGCGTCATCCTCGTGCTCGCCTGCGGCGGGGTTTGGGTCGCCGACCGACGCCGACGAATGGTCGGTCGCGTAGACGCAGTCTGATGGCGCTGGTTCAGGCGTCGTCGTGGTCTGTCAACCGTACTTCAGCAGTTCGGTGGTGGGCGATGGCCCATGAGATGTGGCAATGATTCCCGCGTCGCCTGATAACCCCGCCGTGACCCCTTACGGGAATCTCGTAGCGAATTCCCAGGCGTGAGGTTACGTGGTCTGCTGTACCGAACCGTCTGGACCTGCACGTTTCTGACGGCAGCGCAAATTATGGCCCGGCGAATATAGTTGCCAGGGAAGACACGTTGCTGATCGCCACATCCAATACGCTTACGCTTCGGCGTGGAACTTGCTGAAACTGACTCTGAGCAAAGCGCCCAGGCGGCAACTAACCGTGTGCGAAAGGGAGTGACGATGGGGTACGCCAGGTATGTCGGACGGGTCGGCGCGTTAGCCGTTTTTCTGGGCGTCGGGGCCGCGGTGGTCGCTACGGCAGCCATGCCGTGTATGGCGTCTGCCAAGCCACCGAACTCGGGTTCCTCTACATCAGCCGACTCATCGACGACGTCTGCGGCCTCGTCGTCGGCGAAGCCCCCTCTGACTATGTCAGTCAACGGCAGGGTAGTGCGGGACACCGACCCCAATGACACCACGGTAGCGACCACAACCACCGGCGAGCATTCGCGCGCAATTGCCGTTGGCGAGGGTAGTACGGCAACTGCGACCAACTGCATCGGATGCAAGGCCACCGCCACCGGCGGCGGGACGGCCATCGCGAGCGGCGGCACCAAAAACACCGCCAAGGCCACCGGCACCAACACCTTCGCCTACGCCGGCGTCGAAGGCACCAACAACAACAACAACACCGCCACGGCCACCAACACCGGCGACAACGTCAGCCTGACCGTCGCCGGCGCCGGCATCATCGGTGACGGCAACCATGACAACACCGCCACCGCCAACAACAGCGGTGACGGCAGCAACACGCTCGCATACGCCGGCATTTTCGGTGACGGCAACCATGACAACACCGCCACCGCCACCAACAGCGGTGACGGCGCGAACGTGATTGCTGTCGCTGGCCCCAATCCTGTTGGCGGCAACAACAACTATGACAACAGCGCCACTGCCAACAACAACGTGGACGGCAGCTTTACTGGCGCATCTGCTGGCACTGGCGGCAACGACAACCATGACAACATCGCCACTGCCACCAGCGGTGGCCAGGCTGTCGCCGGCGGCACCGGGGGGGCATCCCCCAGCGGGGAAATCGTTTCAGCTCCGTAGAGCACGGCAGACTTCGACCGCGACCAGCTCGGCGCGTTCGACCGTTTGCACGGTGATCAGTGTGACGCAAAACGGTCGGCCACACGCTCACACGAGCGGTGGGGTGTTCGTGGCTCTACGGTGCGCTCAGCGCCTCGCCCGACGCCGGGTGACCGCGATCTGAGCCTGCCAGCTCGCCGCGATCCAGAACACGCGCTGCACGGTGACGTTCGCCGCGGCTGCACACAGTGGGCGGTGGCCGGCGGGATGGGCGGCGAGTTCGGCGAGGCGGCGTTCGACGGTGCCGAGGGTGATGTGTTCGCCGGTTTCGTCGGCGTGCTGGAAGACGTCGAGGGCGATTCGTTCGGCGTCCTCGGTCGCGGCTTGCGTCGACACGCTGATCAGTGTGCCGAGAAACCCACCGGATTATCGGCGGTTTGGCACGTATCTGGCACGGCGTTGGCGGGGAACCCCGAAAACATGCTGTGGCCTGCGTGTTTAGTTGTGGTCCCGACTGGGATCGAACCAGCAGGCCGAGTGGGTGAAGTTGGGCACCGCGTCGATCGCCAAAACGCGACATGCTGACGAACACATGATCGACATGACTACATGGTGACTACATTCTCGGTTCATCGCCGCTAATCGGCGTTGAACTCGCTTGAGACCAAATCCGCAGGCAGTCGGTCCGCACCGCCCATCATCCGACGTTGGCGCGACCTGTAACTAGAGTTCGAATCTCACCGAGGGCACCCCGGAATACTCAGCATAACCGCTGGTAGACAGGTTGTTAGGGCCAGACGCTAGGGCGTCTCGGCCCATCCTGGACGCAAATTGGACACACTTTTCCGCCACTTTGTCCAAATCACTTTCAAACAGACCGCCGTAAACATCCATCGTCATGGCCGCACTGGCATGGCCCAACATGCCTACTCAGATGCGACACTGCGTCGGATTTGGACTTCGCTCTCACTTGTCCCTGGCGTAGAGCTCGGGCTTGGTGCAGCCCCTGTTGCAGGCACACCGGGTGGGCCACTGCTTGTAGCGTCTGGCATACCCGCAGACCGGGCACGGGCTGTGCAGGTGCGGATCGCTATGGACGCAGATGTCTCGGCCCATCAGGTGCCCCGCTTGCGCTGCGTTTTGGGCAGAAGGTCAGTGGCGCCCATCATCTTGTACCACTTCAGGGCGTGGAAGTGACTGCGACCAGTCCCCTTTCGCTCAGCCAGCCAGGGGTGTGGTGCTCCTGCTGTGGGGGTGGATCAGCAATCCAGCCACGCTGCGCACTCATGGTGTCTCCCGCCGATGAGTCAGACATGTCCCCTCGCCATAGTGGCACGGCTGCGGAGCCGGCAGTGTCCCCTCCCGTGCCCGCTTCTTGTGCAGCGCGGTGGCGTGACGCCACTTGCGCTCAAAGCGTTGCATCTTCCTGGCCATGCTGAGTGGCATATAGGGGTCACCGTGCTTGTGCCGATAATGAGCCAGGATCTCGTCATAGGTCACGGCCGCCAGTTCTGCTCGGGTCATCACTGGCCCCAGCCTCCCTTGTGTCCATGCGCATACCGAGTGGCTATCTGCAGGGGTGGGATGCGGTTGTGGTCGAATTGGTGCAGCGCAGCGTTTCTCTGCTCCAGCTCGGCCCGAATCTCAATGACGTTCTCATTGGCCAGACTCCACTGCGAAATACTTCTGATCCCAGATGCCTGGGAGCACACGCAACGGATAGGCCCGAATTGCTTGAACCGAGTGGCGTACCCGCAACGAGGGCACGGGTTGTGCAGATGCGGATGGACCGTCCCATGAATACTCACGCCCATCGCCTCACCCCTCAACGTCTTTCATCGGATCCAGTCCAGCGGCCTCACGCCGGATGTTCAGCGCGGACAGTGGGTCATCGGGCAGCACGTAATACTGCAAACCCCAACTAATTGTCTCGGGCATGTCGGCCGTGTCCTGGCGTCCGTGGTTTGGGGGGCGAAGGCTCCAATAGCGTTGATTCCGTTGAAGTGTCGATCCCAACCAGGTACCCAGACTCAGGTTCACCGGTGTCGCCGTCCGGTATGGCATCCAGGTCAGCCAACCAACGTGCCGGAACCGTGTAGCCGTGGTTCTCAGCCATGGCCCGCTCGATGAACTGCCGGGTGGTCTCGGTTGGTCTCCGCCGTATCGGCGGTTTGCAGGGCTCCACCTTGTGCAGGGAGGCGAGGTTGAACGAGCCGCTTGAGATGACGTACAACACGTGATACTTCGGCTTCCATTCGGCGCGGCCACCAAAGCAGAGCGCCGAACGAAGGTGGTCAGGATCGTGATGCCACAGCGTCAGTTTCAGGTCGTCACCTTCGATTTCGACGCCTCCGTCGTCATGAACGGCAGCGACCTTCACATTGATGATCGGCTGCCCGTCCTCGTACGATTTCTTGCCCTGGATCCAGTGCATGAGGTGCCCGGGGCCATACGACCCACAGGAACGATTCCGAGGCATTGCAGTTACTCCCGAAAGATCGGGCCCCCATCGCGGGAGGCGCTCTTGCCGTCACCGGTTGGTGCCAGCCGCTTCGTCATCCGAGCCACCCACGAGCGTGGGGTTGGCGTGCCGTCCAGTCGGAGCTTGGCGACGGCATCTCGTGAAGCACCTTCATTCTACGGGGGGCAGCCCGAGCACGGGCACATTTTCATCGGCGGTGGACTCGCGACCGTTAAGGCGAGCGGCGCGGTGTACGCCGTCGATAACGGACTTTCGGACTCACCTTGTCAGATCGGCTTCCGCCGAGTTCGAATCGCGCGCACGATGGAGGAGTCTGCGGGTCTCACAAGGTTGAGGAAGGGAGCGGGCGATGAAAGCGAAGGTGGGCGACTTCCTGGTGGTCAAGGGCACGACTACCGAACGGCATGATCAGCACGCCGAGATCATCGAGGTTCGCTCGCAAGACGGCTCGCCGCCCTATGTGGTGCGCTGGCTCGTGACCGACCACGAGGCCACGGTGTATCCGGGCTGCGATGCGGTGGTGGTCACCGCCGCCGAGCACACGCAGGCGGCCGAGCGGGCGTCAGCGCGGGCGAGCGGCGGGGATACGTAGCCCGCGCCTCAGGCTAGTCGACCTCAAGGTGGTGCGCCTCAGCATCACGCTGTACATGGACCAGCGCGTACACGTCGACTGCGCGCGAGTCTTGTCGGTGTCGGCCGTGATGCCTTACTGGTATCGATGCGGGGTCCGACGGCTCCCAATTCGGCGCTGCCGAACCGAAACCACTGCAGCTGGCGCCCGCGTAGCCGGTGTGGTTCTCGGCTGCGATCATGACCACATGGCCGCCGCCGGACTTCCCGAGCTTGACGTCGCCCGCGTGCAACGCTGGTGCGCCGAGCAGGTTCCCGAGCACGTTCGTGACGAGATCCGGGTCGAATGCGACGTCGCCCCAAGACATCTGACCATTTGCGAATGCCGACCGCCGTGGCGCGAGGACTTTGGCCCCGACTGGACCCGATTCCCGATCGCCCGGCTGCACTACACCAAGTCCACCGGACTATGGACGCTCTACTGGCGTGACCGGAACCTGAAATACCACCGCTACGACCCTCTGGACCCCAGCCCCAGAGTCCAGGACCTACTCGACTACCTCGACGAACGAGCCGACCCATCTTCTGGGGCTAACGACGGCTAACCTGGTCCACCTGATGCGCTGACCGGCTGAACGCAAGGTCTATTTCGAGACCGCGTTCAGTTCTGCTCGGGCCTGGTCGATTTGATTGAAGGCGTAGGTCGCCATGGCGGCGCTGGTCATGGTCTCATCCGCCTGGGCCAATGATTCGTAGACCTCGTCGCCGAGGACGTCGCGCATGTGGGCAATCGCGGTGATGATCTCGGGGTAGACCCAGGAGCCTCGGCGGCCAGCGGTTGCCGCGCCAGCGGGGCGATAGCGCACCCGGATACATCCCTCAGTTCCAAGCGCGGCTTCGACATACATCGATATTGACCGATGTCTAATCAGTGCACAAGCGCACAGGCGATGAACACCGGACGGCACGTGTTCAATCGGTGGCGGTGAGGGTTAGTTGACGGCAATGAAAGTCGAAGTGCTGGCCGGGGTACCGATATACGTCTGCCAACGTCATGTAGTCCTTGAAAAATGGATCCCATCGTGTCGGGAAGTGCATCCCGCGTTGCGAGGCGTCGTCGTTTTCCTGGGCTAGTTTGCGTTGCAGCGCGGCGATGACGTGGTCCATCTTTGCCCCCATCCGGCGGCGGTTGTAGACCAGGGCCGCTGCGCTGGAGCCGTAGTAGTTGATGACATCGAACGGTCTGGTCGCCGCATTAAGGAGGTGGGCGAAACTTCGACTCACTTCATCGGGCAGCCGGTTGAACACCTTCACCAGGATCAGCAGCCGTTGCACGATCACGTAGCCGAACACCATGTGAAACAGCAGTTGCTCGTTGGTCCACCGGGTGCCGCGCGTCGGTCTGCCCCAGTCATGGGGTCCCGCCACGTCCAGTAGCCGGTGGAACTCGATGCGAGCGTGTTCCAACGCGACAGCAATGTCAGCGCGGTCAATCGGGTCGGTCGACATGGATCCCGCCGAGGGCGGTTGTCAGTTGCTCAATGCTCGGTGCGCCGGTGGTGCCTTGAGCGGAGCGGTAAAGCCGACAGGACAGGCCCACCACCGCGTCAGGTTGGCGAAACAGATCAAGCCCATCGATAAGGATCGTCGGCGATCCGGTGAACGCCAGTTCCTCGGCCTCGGCGTCGGTGTGAACCACCCGGAGCCGAACATCGACTCCGGCTCGACCGACGGCATCGAGGGAATGCCGCAGCCGTTGCCGTATGACCGGCAGGCTGGGGCAGCCCTCGACGAACCGCACCTCAACGTCCACCCTTTGATAATGCGCCTGCTAGCAACATGCCCCCGCGATAGCGGACTGTGTCTGGTCGTCGACCCGCTTGGCATCGCCGCAGTAGACGGTTTGTCGTCGTCGAGGTGCTGGGGGCTGGCACCGAAGGTGTTGCGAACCGATGTCGTTTCAGCGTCATCTCATGTTGATGTTGGCCCCTGCTCAGGATCTTGAGACACGCTGGCCGTGAGGCCCTAAAGAAGTGGCGATCCACGACATGGTGCTCGACGTCTATCTATGCGGCTGGCTAGTGGCAACAGTTGCCGCCTTGATCGCTGCCACTCAGTTCTCCGACTGCGGTATGTCGCGACCGCTCTGCGTGGGATCCCTCGGTCTCTTGGTCGGGGCCATATGGCCTGTGCTGGTGGTTGGTGTGGTGGAACTGCTCGCAATCGTCGCGGTTGCCAAAGGAATGAGAATGGGGAGAAGTCGTCCGTCCAATCAAGCGCTTATGGAACGGGATAAAGAACTGATCTGGACCTAGTGGAAGTCTCCCCTCGGCCCGCCATCCTCCCCACAGGTGGCGGGCCGACCGCTATAGCATCTGGGGGTGCGATCGGTGGCGCGTTCGGTGCTCAAGTACGGATTGGCGGCCATTCTTCCTGCAGCTGTAGTTGGTGCTGCTTACGGCCCTTTTCATTGCAGCGAGAGATTTGGCTGCATGGGGGGGCATGCTACGTCGGCGTCGTGGTTGTTGGCCGTGGTGTTGGCAGCGGCGGTGGGCATGGTCGGGATGGCGGTCGCCGACATTGTCATCAACGGGCGCTACGTGTTGGCCAATCGCGCCGAGGTGAAGCGGCGGCGGGCCGCCCAGAACCTGGCTAAGCAGAAGTAATGTCGGTGGCCGCCGCCGTTACTGCCCTCGTCACGGGTTGTCCTTGTGTGCCGCTACGAATGGCGCTGGCCGGATGTTTTCCCTCCAGTTGGACGGCCCGTACATACCTTCCGGCACCCAGCAGTTGACCTCCAGGCGGAACGGCATGTCGGACGCGATGGTGTAGACCATGTCGTACGTCCAGCCCGCACCGACCACTGTGAAGTCGAAAGTCTGGTTCGTGACACCCCTCCCGTCGGGTCGTTCGGGCCTCAACACCGAACATCCGCTGAGGCCGAGGTGTACGACGGTATTCTCGTTCAGACGACCAACGGCCATTGAATTACCCAAATTGCCGACGTTCGTGTCGGGTTTGATCAGGTGCTCACAGAAGGAAACTGGTGGGCACCGGAGCCAGCAGAGCCCGTTGTATTGCTCTTGCCTGTCGGTATCCCGCAAACGCGCCGACGAGGGTGAACCCCGCGATGCCCGCGGCGCCCGGCGCGGCCGCGGCAAAAAGGTCGGTGGTCGTCGCGGCCCTGAGGTACTCCGCATAGCCGACCCGGAACGAGTCCGGAATCTGCGCCCGTGGCGAAAATCGGTCGGCGGGTGCGGCGATCTGACGACCCGGGCCCGGCTCGACCGTCGAAGGAACCAGAACGGCTCTAGGCGGTGACGGGACAAGAACGGGCGGTGCCGCGGGGATCGGCTGCGGCACGGACAACGGAACTGCGGCGGGTACTGCGGGCGCCTGCGCGACGGAAAGCGCCTCCACCATTGAGGAGCCCGACTCCACGGGGGCGTCGGACATCGGAACACGGAAGTCCACCGGAACGACCTCCGGTTCCGCCTGCTCTGCCGGCTGATTTCCCCGGATAACGACGCTGCGCGAGCTGGGCGCCGTCGAAACTGCGGGAAGGCTCGCATTCCGGGCCGCGCTGTGTGATTGGCTCTTGCCGCCGAGTACGTCGACGCCGAGAACATTGATGTTGGGACCGACGCCACCGACGAGATCTGCGTGCGCAACTGGGGCACCGGCGATCGCAGGCCCGACGACCATGGCGCCGCACGCAATCGCGCACCCGATCGTGCTTCGCGTCAACGGCCCATTCATTGTCATCTCCTGGTACCCGCTGGTTGGCGCCTTTACACCATGACTTTTAGAGCAGGACTCTCGTCGGCACGGGAGCCAGAAGCGCCCTCTGCACTGCCCGGGCCTGGCGGTACCCCGCGTATGCACCGACGAGCGTGAAGCCCGCGATACCCGCAGCGCCCGGCATTGCCGCGACAACGAGGTCACTGGTCGACGCGGCCCTGAGGTACTCCGCATAGCCGACCCTGAACGAGTCCGGGAGCCTTCCAGCCCCTGAATCACTTGGCGCCACTGGGTCTTTCATGTGTGGCGCCAGTGGGGACGGCGCGGGCGGCGCGGCCTGCGTCGGCAGGCCTGCGGGAGCGGGCAGACTGGGGGGCGGCGCGGCCAACGGGACGACGACGGGTGCTTGTGGCAGCGCTGGTGTCACCGACACCGGCAGCCCGGCGGGGCCGGCTGCGGGTGGTACGCCTCGGATCACGATGTTGCGGGTGATCGGGGCGGTCGATACGCGCGGCAGATTCGGAGCCCGTACCGCGGCATTGGTGCGTGGCAGCCCGCCACCGCCACCGCCACGGCTTTCGGCGACCTCGACGCCCTCAACGCTCTCTGGAACGCTGCCGATCTTCGCCTGCGGGGCAGCGGCGCTCTCTGTCGTTATGCCGACCGTGCGGGCGGCCTGGCCCGTAACAGCCTCGGAACCGGGCCGCGGGTGGTGCTGGCCGGACTTCTTGTCGTGGCCGAACAGATCGAAGATGTCCGGGCCGATCCCCAGGATGGCATGCGACTGCGCAATACCTACGACGCCAGGGCCGACGACCATCGCACAGGAGGCAAACGCGCAGCCGATTGCCGCACTACGCATCCAGGACCCGTCCACGCTACTCCCCCACGGTCAGTAAGCGGCAGGTCTCACATTACAACGCAGCACTAAATTGTCGCATCCGTCACTGGTTCGTTCGCGGTGCGCCCGCCGCGGCTGCCCGGTCGCTCTCCGCCATTACGTCGCTTGCGGTGGGCTTGCTCAGCAAACTGCCGACGACGTGTACGACAGCCCTGCCGGACCGGGCTGCCGTGAGCGGTGGCCCCGCGAGCTCGGGATATCGCCAGGTTGGCGGCGAACCCGGCGAAGTAGGCTCTTTGCCATGACGCGCAAGGCGCGATCGGTCTGTATGCCCGAGCTGGCACTGAAACATCCGGTGCCAGCACGGACTCAGCATTACGCCGAAAGCGTCGCCAGCCGTCTACGGGTCCTTCAGATCGCGACGTGGATCGGGGCGGCAATCTCCTTGTCGTTCGGAATCTTCCAGCTGACGGTCGGCGGCCGGGTGTGGTGGATCGGCCTGCTCAACGTCGTATTCGCGTTAATCTTCCTGACGATTCCGCTGTTGTACCGGTTCGGTGAGCTGCTCGCGCCCCTCACGTTCTTCGTCTGTGCCTACCTGTTTGTCGGTTTCGTCTGCTACACCATCGGGACGGGGTCGGGCCTTCAGTTCTACTACCTGGTGTCCGCGACCCTCGTCGTCCTGGTCTTCGGGATAGAACGCATCGTGCTGGCATCGATATTCGTGGCAATCGGCGTCGCGGCGACCATCGCTCTCGAGTTCCTCGTTCCCAATGACAGGGGACTTGGCCCACATTGGACGCTTACCGTCGGTTTCGTCAGCGCGGTGGTCTTCGCGGCGATCATGGTGGTGGCGACGGTGTGGTACGCAATGCGCGAAGTCGCCCGCGCTGAAATGGCTATGGAGGCCGAGTATCAGCGCTCAGAGGCGCTGCTCACCAACATCCTGCCTGCGACCATCGCAACCCGGCTCAAGGATCCGTCCCGAAACATCATCGCCGACAAGTACGAGGACGCGTCGATCCTGTTTGCAGACATCGCCGGGTATACGAAGCGGGCCAGCGACACGACACCCAGCGAGCTGGTGCGATTTCTGGACACGCTCTACACCGATCTGGACGCCCTCGTCGACCGACACGGGCTGGAGAAGATCAAGACCAGCGGCGACTCCTACATGGTGGTCAGCGGGGTGCCAGAACCGAGGGCGGACCACCTTGAAGCCCTTGCCTGCCTAGCTCTTGACATGGCCGATGCGGTCGCGGACCTGAAGGATCCGCAGGGCCGGGAGGTGCCACTGCGCATCGGGTTGGCCGCTGGTCCTGTGGTCGCCGGCGTGGTCGGCTCGCGCAAGTTCTTCTACGACGTCTGGGGCGACGCGGTCAACGTCGCGTCACGGATGGAGTCGACCGACGTCGAGGGGCGGATTCAGGTGCCACAGGCGGTGTATGAGCGGCTGAAGAACGGCTACGTGCTCGAGGAGCGCGGCGACGTGGCCATCAAAGGCAAGGGCGTCATGCACACCTGGTATCTGGTGGGCAGGCGCAACGGCGACACCCCGCAGAATGCCGCCGCCGTCGCGCGAAGCTCCCTCAACTAGACCTTGCGGTTCTCCGACTTGATCAACCAGGCCAGCTTCTCGAGGCCGTCGATGAGCTGGTGCAGGATGTCGGCGGTACTTGGGTCCTCGGCGTCAACGTCGTCATGCACGGCGCGCATCGTGTCGACCGTCGCATAGATCCGTGCGGTGACAAGGTCGACGACCTCGCCGGTGCCACGCTCGTAGGCCGGGAACGCCGGAAGAGACGTGCCTGCCGCCACGGTGTCGGAGCGACCATCGGGGATCGCATCGAGGGCGCGCATCCGCTCGGCGACGGTGTCGCTGGCCTCACGCGCGAAGTCCACGAGTTCGTCCAGCTGCAGATGCAGGTCGCGGAAGTTGGTTCCGACGACGTTCCAGTGCGCTTGCTTGCCCTGGAGGTGCAGTTCGACGAGGTCGACGAGAACGCGTTGCAGGTTGTCACTCAAGTCGGTGGACGCCGCGAAGTTTCGGACCTCTGCTTCGGTACGACGATTCTGGGGGATGGCTGTTGCGCTCATGGTTGGTCCAACGTCACCTAAATTAGAATCACTCCAGATTAGGTAGTGAGTGGCGTCACACCTGTTGCTGGTCCTGCTGGGCCAGCAGCCGCGCATATCCCGCACCCATGCCGAGCAGAACCAGGCCGACGACGATGAACACCGCGACGCGGAACATGCCGTCGAGAGTGCCGAGGTCGAACAGGAACAGCTTGGCCATCGAGCCGGCGACCAGCGCCAGCCCACCGGTGATCGGCAGCGACCGGTCTTCACGGGAATGCCGCGCCGCGTACACGAAAAGGCCGGCGGCCATGGTGATCCAGCAGATGGTCGCGGCCATCTGGCCCGCGAAGAAGCCGCCGCTCTCGCCGCCGGCCAGCACGCCGGCGGTGACGGTGAACGTGGTCACCGAATAGACCACCACCAGCGCCAGGGTGGCCAACAGGATCCTGACCACATCGCTGTCCAGCACCCCCCGGCCGATCCACGACCAGACGATCGCGCCGACGGCGCCGATCAGGAGAACGCTGGAGATCAGTACGGCGACGGCATCGGGTGTCGACAGCAGTGTGGCGCGGACGAGTGAAGTGGGCGGCGCATAGGCGATGTAGAGAACCCCGCCGATGAGGCCGAACCCCACGGCCACGAACCGCGCGACGTCGTCGCGGCGTCCGGCAATGGCGACCACAGCAGCCATCGCCAGTAGCACCGGTGCGGCTACCTCGCCGTCGAAGGCAACCGTCACCGCAATCAGGGCGGACACCGCCGAGGCCGCCGACCAGATCTGTCGGACGATCTTGGAGACTCCGGGCAGGCGGTCCCCGACGAGCACGATCGCGAGCAGCCCCGCAGCAAGGCCTGCGGCCATCAACGCGGCGACCATCGGCGCCAGCGCCACCGACGCGCACAGCACCGGGAACACGCCCGCCGTGGTCAGTAGCGCCATCGCCACCCGGTTGCCGGTGGACGGGAGCAGTATCAGCGCGCCGGCGATGGCAAGCACGGCGTCGATACCGCAGCCGCCTGCCAGCCATGCCAAGTTGCCGTCACCGATGCGGGCGGCGACCAACGCGATCAACAGCGGGAAGGTCGGCGCGGTGATTCGGGCCGCGTGCAGCCAGATCCAGTCCTTGCCGAGCTGGACGAGGAGCGATGCGGCCGAGATTGCGAGCATGAATCCGATCAGCAGCATCGTGATGCCGTCGGTGACGATGGGCGCGAGGATGATCAGGGGCACCAGCACAAGCAGGCCGAGATGCTGAGAGTCCCAGCGCCGCGCCAACATCAGGCCGCCGCCACCGACGACGGCGGCGATCGCGAGGCCGACGGGGGCCGAGATCCACTGGTAGATCGTGGTCATCGCGATGACATCCATATACGCGGCAGCGACGCCCGTCGCGGCCAACGCGATTGCACCCACCCGGCCGCCGGGCCGGGTGTTGAGCCGGGCTGCGACGGCGACGAGCGCCCCTGCCAGCACCGCGCCTGCGCCGACACGGATTTCGGGCCGGAGGATGCCGGCCTGCGCGGCGAGCACGAGCAGCAGCACGACACCGATGAGCGTGACAGCGACGCCGGCGACGGCGAGGACCTTGCCGATCCAATTCGAGTCGCGCGGGGGCCGGGGCGACGGCGGTGGCAGGGGCGGCTGCGTGGGTGGGGTCGGACGCGGCGGCGGAGCGATGGGCGCTAACGGGGCGGGCTGAGGCGGCCACTGCCATGCGGGCGGTGGGGGTGCCGGTTGAGGGACGGATTGCGGGACCGACGGGCGTTCGGCCAGCAGGCGGTCCAATTCATTGAGGTCGGCTGAAATCCGGGAAAGTTGCGAGGCCATCGCGGCGAAATCCGCGGAGAGCCGGGTGACGACGGCGTGATGCGGTGCGGTCATGCCGGTATCGTCGCAACGCTTGGATGCCGGGCGGATGAGTAGGACTACCCGAATCCGCGATCTGTTCGGGCTATTCGTCGAGGCCGTGTTCGATGGCGTAGCGGGCCAACTCGACGCGGTTGGCGACCTGTAGCTTGCGGAACGTTGCCTGCACATGGTTCTCGACGGTGCGGTGGCTCAGCGACAGCCGTGCGGCGATCTGCTTGGCGGTCAGGCCCTTTGCGACGTGTCGAAGGATCTCGGTTTCCCGCTCGGTGAGGCTGGGCGCTGAGCTCGAGTCGGGTCCCTGCGCGATGCGTCGATACTCCCCCAGCACCAGTCCCGCCAGCCCCGGCGTGAACACCGCGCGGCCCTCCGCGGTGGCGCGCACGGCGTCGCCCAGTTCGGTCTTCGACGCGCTCTTGACCAGATAGCCGGTGGCACCGGCCTTGACGGCTTCCAGAACGTCTTCGCGTTCGTCAGAAGCGGAGAGCACCAGGATCTTTGACGACGGCGACACGGCGAGCACCTCAGCGGTGGCCTGCGCGCCGTCGCCGTCGGGCAGTCGCATGTCCATCACCACTACATTCGGCTGGACGACCTCGGCCCGCCTGCGGGCCGAGGCCACACCATCGGCCGTGGCCACCACGTTGAAGCCGTCGTCGGCGAGATCGCGGGCCACCGCGTCGCGCCAGATCGGGTGGTCGTCGACCACCATCACCGTCGGGGTATCGTCAGCTCCCATTCCGTCCCACATCCCGGCCCGGTGTTCAGCTTCGCGCTGCCACCCAGCCAATCCATCCGTCCGACAATTGATTTGGATATCCCGACCCGGCCTTCATGCACCGCTTCCTCCAGCCGACCGTCGGGTATCCCGGCGCCATCGTCACGAATACTCACGGTCACCGTGTCGCCGAGATCCTCCAACAGAACGTAGGCCTTGGCCTCGGGTCCCGCGTGGGCGGATGTGTTGTCGAGTGCGTTGCCCGCCGCGGCGGACAACTCCTCGGCGACGGTCGCGTCCAGCAGCACCGGGTCGGCGGGCACGCTGACCGATACCCGATCCGACGCCCGACGCCGCAGGAGGGCGCCGAGGTCGGTGAGCTCACCCAGCCTCGGTTCGAGGTCCGCCGAGCTGACAAGGCGCCGCAAGGCGCGCTCCTGCTCGCCGGCCAGTTCGGCCAAATCCGCTGTCTCACCACCGATCTCGCGACCACGACGGGAGACCAGCGCGAGCACCTGGATGGCGCCGTCATGCACCTGTCGCGACAGCCGTTCGCGCTCCTCCGTCCTCGCGGTCAGTCGCGCAGCCCGCTCGAGCTCGGCGTGGGCGCGGCGCGCAGTCATCGCGGCCATCCCGACCCCGAGCCCGACCGCGAGCTCGATGACCACCGTCGCGTTGCGGCCGAGGTCGTAATTGAGCACGCCCTTCACCACCGTGCTCGCCGCGACAATCACCACGCCGCTGAGCATCCCGTAGATCGGCCCGAGCAGGACCGCCGCGGAGATCGTCGCGTTCGTGGCCCACAGCGTCGTCGGCCAGGACTGGTTGTTCAGCGCCCACTCCTCGGAGGCGACGAACAAGGTGGACAGCACCAGCGCGACGACGATCACGAGTTCAGCGACCACCCAGGCGAGCCTGCGACCGAACCCCTTCAGATAAGCCACCGCGCAGGCCGCGCTCCACGCGATCAGCACCGCGAACAACAGCCACCCCACTGCAGGCCGTTCGAGGTCGCCGTTGATCGCGATCTGGAAGCCGAGCGCGTAGATGCAGCTGAGCAACCGGAACACCTGCGCCGCCCGCCACAGCGGGGTGGCCGGATCCGGTGCGCTCGCCGACATCAGATTTAGAGCACCTTGGACAGAAACTCCTTCGTGCGTTCGTGTTGGGGGTTGGCGAGCACCTCTCGGGGAGGCCCACTCTCCACGACGACACCGCCGTCCATGAACACGAGCTGGTTGGCGACCTCCCTGGCGAACCCCATCTCGTGGGTGACGACCACCATCGTCATGCCTTCGGAAGCAAGCTTTTTCATCACTGCGAGCACCTCGCCGACCAACTCGGGATCCAGCGCCGACGTGGGCTCGTCAAACAGCATCAGTTTAGGGCTCATCGCCAGCGCCCGGGCGATCGCGACGCGCTGTTGCTGGCCGCCCGACAGCTGCGCTGGATAGGCCTCCGCCTTTTCCGCCAGCCCGACCTGTTCCAGCAGATCCTTTCCCCGTGCCACCGCTTCGGCCTTCTTGACGCCCTTGACATGGATGGGTGCCTCGATGATGTTCCCCAATGCCGTGCGATGCGGGAAGAGGTTGAAGTGCTGAAACACCATGCCGATTTCGCGTCGCTGTTTGGCCGCGACGCGGGGTGAAATCTCGTAGAGCTTGGAGCCGGCATCGCGGTAGCCGATCAAATCGCCATCGACATGCAGGCGGCCTGCGTTGACCTGCTCCAGATGGTTGATGCAGCGCAGAAACGTCGACTTGCCCGAGCCCGACGGCCCGACCATGCACATCACCTCGCCCCTGCCGACCTCGAGCGTGATGCCCTTCAGGACCTCCAAGGCGCCGAAACTCTTGCAGACCCGCTCGGCTTTCACCATCGGTGTCATACGTGCCCCGCCTCACCTATCTGCTGTGCCTTGGCCAGCGCCTCGAGTTGCTTGCCAGTCAGCTTTCGCGACGCACCACGCGAGTAGTACCGCTCCAGGTAGTACTGGCCGACCATCAGAATGCTTGTGACCACCAGGTACCAGAACGCCGCCACCAGCAGGAGGGGAACCGGCTCGAACTCGCGCGCGGCGATCTCGCGGGAGGTGATGCCGTACAGGTCGAGGGTGAACGGCACGGCGGTGACCAGTGATGTGGTCTTCAGCATGCTGATGACTTCGTTGCCCGTCGGCGGGATGATCACCCGCATCGCCTGTGGGAGCACGGTGCGGCGCATCGCCATCCCCCACGACATGCCCAGTGCCGTCGACGCCTCGAGCTGGCCCTCCGGCACGGAACTGATTCCCGCGCGGATGATTTCGGCCATGTAGGCGGCCTCGTTGAGCGCCAGCCCGAGGATCGCCAACAGGAACGGGATCGATAGCGCCTGCAGATTGAGATGGAAGAACGACGGCCCGAACGGCACACCGAGCTGGATTTTTGAGTAGATCGTCGGGATCAGCCCCCAGAACACCAGCTGCACGTATATCGGGGTGCCGCGGAAGATCCACAGGTACACCCACGACACCGACTTGAAAACCGGATTCGCTGACAACCGCATCACTGCCAATAGCACGCCAAGCGCGATCGCCAGCACCATCGAGTAGAGGGTGAGCTGCAGAGTGTTGAGCAATCCGATCTGCAGCACCCGCTCGTTGAAGACGTACTTCGCGAAGATGTGCCATCGGTAGGCGTCGTTGGTGGCAGCGCCGTAGACGAACAGCGCGACCAAGATGACGATGACGACCGCCGCCACCCACCGCCACGGATGGCGCAGTGGAACAGCATCGATCGCAGCTGGAGAGGTGGCCGGCGGCGTGTCGACATCAGTCATTGTGGGACCCCGAACCTAGTTGATCGCGCCGTTGATCACCGGCTTGTCGATCATCACTTTTTCGACGCCCCAGTTGCTCGCGATCTCCTTGTACTTGCCGCTCTCGATCAGATGCTCGAGCGCCTGCTTGAGCGACTGCGCGAGCGGCGAGCCCTTCTTCACCGGCCAGCCGTACGGCGCGGCGTCGACGATCTCACCGGCCTGTGTCAGCTTCCCGTTGCTCTGCTTGATTGCATACAGGGTCACCGGGGAATCCGCCGACATGGCGTCGGCCTGACCGAGCACCACGGCGTTGGTGGCCGCGTCCTGGCCGTCGAACGAAACGATCTGAATCGCAGGCTTTCCCGCGTCCGTGCACGCCTTGCTCTTCGCGGGCAGCTCGTCGGTCTCCTCTGTCGTCGTGGCCTGCACGGCGACCTTCTTGCCGCAGGCATTACTCGGGTCGACAGGATTGTCGGGACGCTGCGCCCAGAGAATTCCCGCGGAGCCGTACGTCACGAAATCGACGGTCTGCTCGCGCTCCTTGGTGTCGGTGAACGACGACATCCCGACATTGAAGGTGCCGCCCTGAATCGACGGGATGATCTTGGCGAAGTCCGCCTCGCGGTATTCCGCCGTCAGGCCGAGTGTCGCGGCGACGGCGTTCATCAGATCGACGTCGAAGCCGACGATCTTTCCGCTCGGATCCTTGAACTCGTTGGGCGTGTAGGGAATGTTGACGCCGACGACCAGCTTCCCGGACGACTTGATGTCCTCGGGCACCGTGCTCGCGATCGCATCAACTTTCTCCGCGCTCACCCCCGAAGTCGCGCTCGTCGACCCGCTCGACCCGGAATTGCTGCCAGCCGAGCAGCCCGAGACGGCGAGAGTGCTGGCCACCGCAAACATCCCTGCGATACGCCACAATTTCCCCCGACGGATTTCCCATCCACCTACCACGGTTGCCTCTACTTTCTGCATTGGGCAGTTAACGGAAGGAACACTAACGACGAAGACGGCGTTGCGCCGCGCTTCCGCTTATTGTGCTGTCACGCTTAATCTGCCGCACTTTGCTTGCAAAGGCTTATCCATGCGGTTATCGCTGTGAAACACTTTGATCATGACTAACGAACCCTCCCCCGCACTGTTGCCGCACCTCTGGAAATCGGCGCTCCTGTCCGGCGTGCTGTCGGTGATCCTCGGCGCAATGGTGCTTGCGTGGCCGGGGAAATCGATTCTCGTTGCCGGCGTCCTGTTCGGCGCGTATCTGCTGGTGACCGGCATCTCTCAGGTCATCATGGCGTTCAGCCTTGACGTCACCGCCGGCGGCAGGGTGCTGCTGTTCATCAGCGGCGCCGCCGCGCTGATCCTGGCGGTGCTCGCCTTTCGGCACTTCGGCGAGGGATACGCGATTTTGCTGTTGGCGATCTGGATCGGTGTCGGGTTCGTCTTCCGCGGGGTCGCGACGACGGTCGCTGCGGTCAGCGATCCCACCCTGCCCGGGCGCGGCTGGCAGATCTTCATCGGCGTGATCAGCCTCATCGCCGGCGTCGTGGTGATCGCCTATCCGTTTCAATCGATCCTCACCCTGGCGATCGTGGTCGGCGTCTGGCTGATCGTCATCGGCTTCCTCGAGGTTGTCTCGGCGTTCGGCATACGCAAGGCGGCGAAGACGGTGTCCGACCTCAGGAAGCCCGCGGAACCGTCGTCGGCGGCCGACACGTCGGCGTCATGAGCGAACCGCAACCACCGCAATATCCCCCGCAGTACCCGCAGTACCCACCGCCGCCCGGCGGTGGGTATCCGGGCGGCTACCCGCCACCCCCACCGCAGCCCTATCAGGGGTACACCCCACCGCCCGTCGCACCGAAGAACGGGTTGGGTATCTCCGCGTTGATCGTCGCGATCATCGCGCTCTTCTCGGTTGTCGGCGGCGTGGTACTCGGTGTCGTCGCAGTCATTCTCGGCGTCCTCGGACTTCAGCGAGCCAGGCGGGGGGAAGCCACGAACGGCGGCATCGCGATCGCCGGAATCGTGCTAGGAATTCTCAGCATTATCGAGGCGATCGTCGTCATCGTGCTGTCCGTGTGGGTTTTCAACGAGGTCGGCGGCACCGATTACATGAACTGCCTGTCCAAAGCCGGCTCGGACCAGGAAGCGGTTCGGCGTTGTGTGGACCAGTTCCAGCACAAGGTCGAGGACCAGTTCAGCGTCACGATCACGACGCCCGCGCGAGCGACGCCCTAGTCAGATGGCGCCTCCTGGGCGCGAACTCGAGCGATAGCAGCACGATCAGCACCGGCAGCACCTGCGTGAGGGTGGCCATCACATACCGCCGATCGCCGAGTGCATGAAACTTGCGCAAGTAGCGATACAGAGACTCGAGCGCGATCAGCGGGTCGCCAAGGTGCACCGCGGTGAAGACCAGGCTCCGTGGCAGGTTTCGGTGCGTGTCGGTGAAGATCTCCGGGAAGGCGGCGAAGGCGAGCGACAGTCGTTGGGCGCCTTGTGCTCTCGCCGCCGCAATCATGTCGACGGACAACCGCTCGTCGATACCGTTCGGTGCGCTGGGGCGACGCCACGGCACGTCGAGCGTCACCTCGGTGCCGCGGCCTGCGGTGGCGTAGCGGTGGAATCCCTGTACACGGCCGGCGTTGTCGCGCGCGACGATGAGTGCGACGCCCGGATACCTGCCTTCCAAGGTGCCGTCAAGACACATCGAATATCCGCGCTCCGTGCGGGATCCGCTCGGAGACTCGAGGATCACCTCGGTCAGTTCGGCAAGCACGCCGCCACCGAGGCTCTGCTCGTCGTGGACTTCGGTGGTGACACCGAAGTTGTGGGTGCGCTGCACGGCCTGACGGAGATTGCGGAACTTGCGCCCGACCATGTCGAATGACGCCACGTCGATGATCACGTCTCGGCCGATGGGCACGGCCCGCAGTTTCTGGCCGACCATCGTCGCATCGGCCCACAGGTTCACACGCCGCTCGCTGCAGCCAAGGACCACGATGCGCCAGCCGCGGGTGTGGCACATCGCGGCGAAATCGGCCACCAGCCCGGCGAATCGGGTGTGGTCGCCGATCGGGTCACCGCTGACCACCGCGAAACCCAGCCGGGTGCGGTACGCGATGGCCGCGGCGCCGTCGGCGGTGAAGTGGTAGCACTTCGACGTCTGCATCGCGAACGGCGCCAGCGGATCGCCGGTCGTCGCGTTCACCAACGCGAAAATCCGCGGCATGTCCGCGGGGTTCGGGCGTGCCGATGTCGGCCACATCAGCACGACCGCGGCAGCCACCATCAGCAGGTTGCCGAGCAAATCGAACGCCAGAAACACCGCGGCAAGACCGGCGATGAGGACGATCATCGCTGCGCTCGCGTGTCCCGCGGTGACGGGCCGGCCGAGGAAGATGCCGCGGGCGATCAGCACGACCGCCGTAAAAATGGTCAGTGACCAGGCGATATCCTTGTGTTCGACGAATAGCCAGCCGGACAGGCTGAGCACCGCCAGCGCGCTGATCCAGCGAGCGGCGGGCGAGTCGATGTGAACGACAACACGCTCGCGGGCCCGAAGCCCCGTTGCTACCTTCATCACTTTGCACCCGGGAAGTACTTGATGATTCCTTCCTGTACTACGGTAGCCACGATTTGCCCGGATTGGTTGAAGAAATGCCCGGTTCCCAGGCCGCGCGAGTCGGCCGCCACCGGCGAGGACGTGGAGTACAGCACCCATTCGTCGAACCGGACCGGCCGGTGGAACCACACCGAGTGGTTGACCGTCGCCGCGAAGATGCGGTCATAACCCCACGACAAGCCGTGCGTGGTGATGATCGAGTCGAGCACGGTGGTGTCCGAGGCGTACACCAACGCGGCGGCGTGCAGTACGGGGTCGTCCGGCATCGGCCCGTCGGCCTTGAGCCACACCCGGTTGTGGGCGAGCCGGTCGCCCTTGTTCCTCATCACCCAGGCAGGGTCGTTGGTGTACCGCCATTCGATGGGTCGCAGTGCGCTGACGAACTGCGGCACCGTCTCCTCGTAGCCGACAAGCAGATCGTCGATCTTGGGCAGGGACAACGGATCTGGCACGTCAGGTGGTTCGATCCCATGTTCCAGCCCGCGCCCACCGTCGACGAAGGAGACCATCGCCGTCGTCAGCAGCTCACCGTCCTGGATGATGTCGACACGGCGGTTGGCGAAACGGCGTTCGTCGCGCAGCCGCACGACACGGAAGTCGAGATCCTTCGCCGGGTCGCCGCCTGCGATGAAGTGCGCCGAGATCGCCCCCGGCGGGCATTCACGGGTCAGTGTTCGGCTGGCCGCCACAAAGGCCTGCGCCATCATCTGACCGCCGAACGTGCGGGGCGGGTTCTTGCTGGGGTGGGATCCGACGAAGATGTCGTCGTCGACCCGGTTTAGGTCGAGTACCGCGAGCAGCTCCGTGAAGTCGGGGTTCGATGCTCTTCGCGCAAGCGGCTCATCGCCGAGCGGCACCGCATACCTCCCCTATACGTCGTCCTCGCCGATCCGGTGCACGTGGATCAGGTTGGTCGAGCCTACTGTGCCCGGTGGTGCGCCAGCGATGATGACCACCAGGTCGCCGCGCTTGTAACGGCCCAGCTCGAGCAGGGACTTGTCCACCTGGCGGATCATGCCGTCGGTGGTCTGAATGTGCGGCACGATGAACGTCTCGGTGCCCCAGCTCAGCGCCAGCTGGCTGCGGACCTCGGGCAACGACGTGAACGCCAGCAGCGGCAGCGGGGTATGCAGCCGCGCGAGCCTGCGGACGGTGTCGCCCGACTGGGTGTAGGCGACCAGCGCCTTGGCGTCCAGCCGCTCGCCGATGTCGCGGGCGGCATAGGAGATGACCCCGCGCTTGGTCCGCGGCACATGCGTCAGCGGCGGCACGACCACCGAGTTCTGCTCGACCGCAGAAATGATCCGGGCCATCGTCCGGACGGTCTCGAGCGGATACTTGCCGACCGAGGTCTCGCCCGAGAGCATCACCGCGTCCGCGCCGTCGAGCACGGCGTTGGCGACATCGGACGCCTCAGCGCGCGTCGGCCGGGAGTGCTCGATCATCGACTCCAGCATCTGGGTGGCGACGATGACGGGTTTCGCGTTCTCCCTTGCCATTTGGATGGTTCGCTTCTGGACGAGCGGGACCTCTTCCAGCGGCAACTCGACACCGAGGTCACCGCGCGCGACCATCACCGCGTCGAACGCCAGCACGATGGCCTCGAGGTTGTCGACCGCCTCCGGCTTCTCCAGCTTGGCGATCACCGGTACCCGGCGGCCGACCCGGTCCATTACCGCATGCACCAGCTCGGCGTCGGCGGGCGACCGCACGAACGACAGCGCAACGAGATCGACACCGAGCCGAAGCGCGAACTCGAGGTCCTCGACGTCCTTGTGCGACATCGCGGGCACCGACACGTTCATGCCCGGCAGGGAGAGCCCCTTGTTGTTGCTGATCGGTCCGCCCTCGGTCACCGTGCAGACCACGTCGTTGCCGTCGATGTGCTCGACGACCAATCCGACGTTCCCGTCGTCCACCAGCAGCCGGTCGCCGGGAGCGGCGTCCTTCGCGAGATTCTTGTAAGTGGTCGACACCCGGTCGTGGGTGCCCTCGCATTCGTCGACGGTGACGCGGACTGTTTCGCCGTTCGCCCAATAGGTGGGCCCAGCGGCGAATCGCCCGAGTCGGATCTTGGGGCCCTGCAGGTCGGCCAGGATGCCGACGGCGCGCCCGGTCACGTCGGATGCGGCTCGCACCCGCTTGTAGTGGGCCTCGTGGTCGGCGTACTCACCGTGGCTGAAGTTGAGTCGCGCAACGTCCATGCCGGCCTCGACCAATGCCCTGACGACGTGGTCTTCACTGGTCGCCGGACCCAAAGTGCAGACGATCTTTCCGCGTCTAGTCACGACGCCTGAGCATAGTCCTGATCGTCCTCACGCGACGGCCAGCGGAAGGGCGGTGGGCATGACGGGCGCGGGCAGATCTGATTCGCCCATCAGGTACGCGTCGACCGAGTGCGCGGCGCTACGTCCCTCGGCGATCGCCCAGACGATCAGCGACGCTCCCCGATGCGCGTCGCCGCAGACGAAGACGCCCGGCGCGGTGGTCTGCCAGTCGGGACCGCATGACAGGGCGCCGCGACGGTTGAGCTCCAGGCCGAGGCCGTCGAGCAGCGCCATATGCTCGACGCCGTCGAAGCCGATGGCGAGCAGCGCGAGGTCACACGGAATCTCCAAGGATTCGCCGACCGGCGAGATGTGCCGACGGCCGTCGGCGTCGCGGGTGACCCGCACCTCGGCGATCTGTATCGCTCGTAGGTGCCCCCCGTGGTCGCCGACGAACCGCTGCACGGCGACCTCGTAGCGGCGCGCCCCGCCCTCGGCGTGCGCAGGCGACGTGCGCAGCACAAGCGGCCACATCGGCCACGGCGAACGTGATTCGTCGCGGTACTCCGGCGGCTCAGGGTTGTAGTCCAGCTGCGTCACCGACGCCGCACCCTGACGGTGCGCGGTGCCGAGGCAGTCGGCACCGGTGTCACCGCCGCCGATGATCACGACGTGCCTACCTTTCGCCGACAGTGGCGACGGGCCGTCGCCTTCGCACTCACGATTCGCGGGCACCAGGTGTTCCATCGCGAGGTGTACGCCGTCCAGATGACGGCCCTCGACGTCGTTGTCCCTGCCTCGCAGCGCCCCGACCGCCAGTACCACCGCGTCGTGCTGCTCGCGGAGCTGTTCGACCGACAGGTCGACACCGACTTCGCATTCGGTGACGAAACGCGTTCCCTCCGCGCGCATTTGGGCCAAGCGTTGGTTCAGTGACGCCTTCTCCAGCTTGTATTCGGGGATCCCGTATCGCATCAGGCCGCCGAGCCGGTCGTCACGCTCGTGGACGGTGACGCTGTGTCCGGCGCGGGTGAGTTGCTGTGCGGCGGCCAGTCCCGCGGGACCGGAGCCGACCACCGCGACGCTCTTGCCCGTCGCGATCGCAGCGACCTGTGGCTCGACGAAGCCGTCCATCCACGCCTGGTCGGCGATGGTCTGCTCGATGCGCTTAATGGTGACGCTGCCGCCGGTCTTCTCGTCGGAGATGGACAGCACGCAGGCGGCTTCGCACGGTGCTGGGCAGAGTCGGCCGGTGAACTCCGGGAAGTTGTTGGTGGCGTGCAGTCGGTCGCTTGCGGCTTCCCATCGGCCGCGCCGGACCAAGTCGTTCCATTCCGGGATGAGATTGCCCAATGGGCAGCCCGCGGTTCCCGAGTGGCAGAACGGAATTCCGCAGTCCATGCAGCGGCGGGCCTGCTGCGACACCTCGCCTGCGCGCTCATGCGGGTCCTGGCGTTCGTAGACCTCGCGCCAGTCACCGACCCGATCGTCGACGGGTCGTTTGGCGGCCTCGATCTTGGGCACGTCGAGGAACCCGTGCGCATCAGCCACGGCTGGCCTCCATGATCGCGGTGTCGACGTCGCGGCCCTCCGCTTTCGCCATCCTGGTGGCGGTGAGGACACGCTGATAGTCGGTGGGCATGATCTTGGTGAACTGCGCACTGCGCCTTGGCCAGTCGGACAGCACGGACGCGGCGAGAGTGCTGCCGGTCAGCCGCGTGTGCCTGGCCACGATTCCCCGCAACCAGGCGAAGTCCTCGGGCTCGAGCCGCTGCAGTTCGACCATTTCGGTGTTGACCATCGCGGGGTCGAGCCCGAGTACGAAGGCGATGCCGCCCGACATCCCGGCAGCCATGTTGCGGCCGGTTTCGCCAAGCACCACGACGCGGCCGCCGGTCATGTATTCGCAGGCGTGGTCGCCGACACCCTCTGTCACGGCGAGTGCGCCCGAATTGCGGGCGCAGAACCGCTCCCCGACGCGACCACGCAGGAAGACCTCGCCGGACGTGGCACCGTAGAGCAGTGTGTTGCCGGCAATCACGTGGTCTTCCGGCAGGAAGAGCACGTCGTCAGGTGGACGGACGATTACGCGACCACCCGAAAGCCCCTTGCCGACATAGTCGTTGGCGTCACCGACCAGCTCGAGGGTGATACCCGGCGGCAGGAATGCGCCGATCGACTGGCCCGCGGAGCCCGTGAGGGTGATGTGGATGGTGTCGTCCGGCAATCCCTGCGCGCCGTACCGGCGGGTGACCTCCGAACCCAGCAGCGTGCCGACGGTGCGGTTGACGTTGCGTACCGGCAGCTCGAGCCGCACCGGGTGGGCATCTTCCAACGCGCCCTCGGCGAGCTGGATCAGTGTCTGGTCCAACGCCCGGTCCAGTGCGTGGTATTGGTCGCGCACCCGTCGGCGCTCCGTCTGACCGGGGTCGTGCGCATTGGTCGTCGTGGCGAAGATCGGGGCCAGGTCAAGGCCTTTGGCCTTCCAGTGCGCAACGCCCTCAGCGGTGTCGAGCATCTCGACGCGCCCGACCGCCTCGTCGATGCTGCGGAATCCGAGGTCGGCGAGGTAACGACGGATGTCCTCGGCGACAAATCGGAAGTAGTTCTCCACGAACTCCGGCTTGCCGTTGAACCGCGACCGCAGTTCGGGGTTCTGGGTGGCGACGCCGACCGGGCAGGTGTCGAGGTGGCAGACCCGCATCATGATGCAGCCCGACACCACCAACGGGGCGGTGGCGAAGCCGAATTCCTCGGCGCCGAGCAGCATTGCGACGACCACGTCGCGGGCGGTTCGCATGCCGCCGTCACACTGCACGGTGATGCGGTCCCGCAGCCCATTGAGCATCAGGGTCTGCTGCGTGTCGGCCAGACCGATCTCCCACGGGGCGCCGGCGTGTTTGAGCGACGTCAGCGGCGCCGCGCCGGTGCCGCCGTCGTAGCCGGAGATCAGCACGACGTCCGCGTGCGCCTTCGAGACACCCGCCGCGACCGTGCCGACGCCGACCGAGCTGACCAGCTTCACGTGGATGCGCGCATCGGAGTTGGCGTTCTTGAGGTCGTGAATGAGCTGCGCGAGATCCTCGATCGAGTAGATGTCGTGGTGCGGCGGAGGTGAAATCAAGCCGACACCGGGCGTCGAGTGCCGCGTCTTCGCGATGTTCGGGTAGACCTTGTAGCCCGGCAGCTGGCCACCCTCGCCCGGCTTGGCGCCCTGCGCCATCTTGATCTGGATATCCGTCGCGTTCACCAGATAGTCGCTGGTGACGCCGAATCGGCCGGAGGCCACCTGTTTGACGGCACTACGCCTGCGCGGGTCGTAAAGCCGGTCTACATCCTCCCCACCCTCGCCCGAGTTGGACCGTCCACCCAGCTTGTTCATCGCGATGGCCATGGTTTCGTGGGCCTCGGCCGAGATGGAGCCGTAACTCATCGCGCCGGTGTTGAAGCGCGTGACAATCGAGTCGACGGATTCGACCTCGTCGAGGGGAACCGGTTGGCGCAACCCCTTCTTGAACGCGAACAGCCCACGCAGCGCGCCGCCCTCGCGGGCCAGCCGGTCGACCTCCTCGGAATACTGCTGAAAGATGTCGTAGCGTCCGGTACGGGTCGAATGCTGCAGCAGGAAAACGACTTCGGGAGTGAAGAGGTGGAGCTCACCCTCGCGGCGGTACGCATACTCACCACCGACGTCGAGGCGGCGGTGCACCCGTTCGGTCGGGTTCTCGGGATAGGCACGACGATGTCGTTGCTTGACTTCCTCGGCGATCACGTCCAGCCCTGCTCCGCCGAGCTGGCTGGGTGTACCCGCGAAGTACTCGTCGACCACGTCGCGGTCAAGACCAATCGCCTCGAAAGCCTGTGCGGCGGTGTAGGACGCGACGGTGGAGATGCCCATCTTGCTCATCACCTTCATCACGCCCTTGCCGAGCGCCTTGAGGAAATTCCGCACCGCGGCGGTTGCCTCGATACCGGTGAGCTCGCCCTCCCGCACAAGGTCCTCGATCGACTCGAAGGCCAGGTACGGGTTGACCGCGGCGGCACCGAATCCGATCAGCATTGCGATGTGGTGCACCTCGCGGGCATCCCCGCTCTCCACCACGAGCGCGACAGTGGTGCGTTCCTTGGTGCGCACCAGGTGGTGGTGCACGGCCGATACCGCAAGCAGCGACGGAATCGGAGCGCGGGTGTGATCGGAGTCGCGGTCGGAGATGACAAGTGTGCGAGCGCCTTTGGCGATCGCGTCACAGGCCCGGACACGCAGGTCCTCGATGGCGTCGGCCAAGCCCTCGCCGCCCCGCTCGACGTCGTACAGCGCGCGCAGCACCGCCGTCCGAAGGCCGGGCTGTTCGCCGTCGTCGTTGATGTGCACGATCTTGTTCAGCTCATCATTGTCGAGCACCGGCCAGCCGAGTCTTATCTGACGACACGACGCCGCCGTCGGCTCCAACAGGTTCTGCTCGGGGCCCATGATGCGTGCCATCGAGGTGACGACGGCTTCACGGATCGCATCCAACGGCGGGTTGGTCACCTGGGCGAACAGCTCGACGAAATAGTCGTAGAGCAAGCGGGACCGCTGCGAGAGCACCGCCGAAGGAGTGTCGGTGCCCATCGAGCCCAGCGGCTCAGTGCCGGATGCGGCCATCGGCGTCAACAGGATTCGTAGATCTTCCTCGGTGTAGCCGAAGGCGATCTGCCTGCGCACGACCGATTCGTGATTTGGCTGGGCGCGAACGCGGTCCGGAAGGGTCTTCAGGTCGAGCAGGCCCGAATGCAGCCATTCGCCGTATGGGTGGGCACCAGCCAGCTCGGCCTTGACCTCGTCGTCGGGCACGATGCGTCCCGCGGCGGTGTCGATCAGGAACATCTTGCCGGGTTCGAGCCTGCCCTTCGCCACGATCTGGGCGGACGGCACGTCCAGCACGCCGCTTTCGCTGGCGAGGATGACACGGTCGTCGATGGTGCGCCACCACCGCCCCGGCCGTAATCCGTTGCGGTCCAGTACCGCTCCGACGACCGTGCCGTCGGTGAAGGTGACGCATGCCGGACCGTCCCACGGCTCCATGAGTGAAGCGTGGAACTGCCAGAAGTCGCGGCGCGACTGGTCCATCGACGCGTTGTTCTCCCATGCCTCGGGGATCATCATGAGCACCGCATGCGGCAGGCTACGACCGCCGAGGTGCAGCAGCTCGAGAACCTGGTCGAAGGAGGCGGAGTCCGACGCGTCGGGTGTGCAGATCGGCGAGAGCCTGGCGATGTCGCCCGGGATGTGGGTGCTTGCCAACATCGCCTCGCGGGCGTGCATTCGGTTGCGGTTGCCGCGCACGGTGTTGATCTCGCCGTTGTGTGCGACGAACCGGAACGGGTGGGCCAGCGGCCAGGACGGGAACGTGTTGGTGGAGAACCGGCTGTGCACGATGGCGATCGCGCTCATGCAGCGTTCATCGCGCAGATCCGGAAAGTACTGCGGCAGTTGCATTGTCGTCAGCATGCCCTTGTAGGCGATGGTCCGGCTGGAGAGCGACGGGAAGTACACCCCGACGGCTTCCGAGCCGGCCTCGGCCCTCTTTCTCAGCGGGTAGACACGACGGTCGAGGTCGATGCCGCCCACCCGATCAGGTGCCGCGACGAACAGCTGCGACATGTAAGGCATGCAGCTTCGCGCGGTCGCCCCGAGATCGGCGGCGTCGGGGTCGACGGGCAGCTCGCGCCAGCCGAGAACCTCCAACCCCTCGCTCTCGACGATGGCCTCGACCTGTTCGCGCGCGGTGTTCCGCTCGGCGAGGTCCTGCGGCAGGAAGCAGACGCCTGCGGCGAATGTGTTGCAGCCATCCTCCGTCGGCGACGGAAGTTCGAAGTCGACAACGTCGCGGAAGAGCTCGACGGGCAGCTGAATGAGAATGCCCGCGCCGTCGCCGCTGTTCGCCTCGGCCCCCGCGGCACCGCGGTGTTCGAGGTGTTCGAGGGCGACAAGGCCGTCGGCGACGATGGCGTGCGACCGCCTGCCCTGGATGTCGGTGATCATCGCGACACCGCAGGAGTCGGACTCGCGCTGGGGGTCGTACAGCCCCTGGGCACGCGGCAATGCCGAGAACAGCACTGGAAGCTACCTCCGCAGTCTCCGTTTTCTTCGTGAGGGACTGCGTCGGCCCGAAATGAAAGTGTATCAGCGCAGCTCGGCGCCTACCCGTCGAGAATTGTCGGGACCAGCGGGAACCCGGGCAGGTTCCGCACCACCGTCCAGGTGATGGCGAGGACGGCGACGACGGCGATCGCCGGCGTCGTCATGATCCGACGTCCGGTACGCCACCGCACCACGATCCACACCAGCAGAGCAGGCAACCCCACGAGCAGGAATACGTTGTCGACAACGGCGGCGCCGAGGTCGCCGTGCAGCAGGTCGTGGGTCATTCGCAGGCCGCCGCATGCGGGACAGTTCAGCCCCGTCAGCAGCTTGAAAGGGCATGCCGGAAAGACGAAGTCGGGATTGTGGGGATCGGCGAGCCCGACGTAGGCGAGTGCACCGCCGAGCAGCGCGCCCGTTCCGAGCGCACCGTACAGCCGGGTCCGACTGCTGATCGCGACGCTAGGTTCCCTCACGCAGGGGACGTCCATCCGTGTCACGAACCTTGTCCGTGAAGATCAATACGGCGTCGATGATGCCCCACACCACGGCACCGATTCCGCATGTGACGATGCCGACGACCAGCTGGGCAATGCCGAGCCCGGTGTAGCCGAGGTAGATGCGGCCGATACCGACAAGACCGAACAGCCCGATCAACTGCAGCAGTCCGGCAACGACCTTCGACTTGTCGGACAGCGGCTCGCCGGTCAGCGGGTGGCGACCGTAGGGAGCGGCTGGATCCATGTAAGCCGGTGGATATGCGCCCGGCGGCGGATAGCCCGGCGGCGGATAGCCGGGCGGCTGCGGTGCATAACCGGGCTGCTGCCCGTAACCGGGAGGCGGCGGCTGGTATTGCGGGTTATGAGGACGCGGAGGTCCCTCGGTGCCACCGAACTGCGGCTCAGTCATGGCACCCAGCATGCCAGAACGGCGCAACCGCTAGGAGGCTTGTCCGGCGACCAGCCGAAGCGTGTCGACGAGGCCGTTCACACGTATGTCGGGGTCGACCGAGCGCATCAGGCCGAGCCCGACGCCCAACGCGAGCATGACGGTGGCCGCTTCGCGGCTCGGCATCCTCAGTTCGAGATCATCGGCAGACTCAACACCGCTGGCGAGCATGTCGATGATGGTGTGCAGGCGGCCGGCGAGTTCGGTGCGCAGCGATTCGTTCGGGCGTGCGTGCAAGGCGAACTCGGCCTCCAGCGGCGTCCAGCCCGGGTCACCGATGACGCGTTCGGCCCAGACCCGCAGCGCCTCGAACCTGTCCGGCTGCGAGAACAGCCCGACAACCTCCGAGAAGCGCTCCGCCCGGATTTCGTCGAGCACGGCGGCGCACAGTTCGTCCTTGTTGCGGAAGTTCGAATACACCGCGCCTTTCGAATAGCCCGCGGCGTCGGCCACCTTCTCCAGCGACGTCGGGTGATAGCCGTCGGTGAAGAACATCTCTTTGGCTGTCGCGACCAGCTGAGCCCTGGTCTGCGCCTGGCTTTCTGCGCGGGTCATCCGTGCCATGTACGCAGACTAACGCATTGACATACCAATAGTCTCTAGATACCGTCAGTTTCCAGATTGGAAGGGGGCGCATGGCCTACCCCAGGATCGACCTCAACGGCGCAGTTGTTGTGGTCACCGGCGGTGCCCGCGGCATCGGCAGATCGGCGGCGGACCTGTTCTCCGCGAGGGGGGCGACGGTCTGTGTCGGCGACCTCGACGGGGCTCCGTACACCGTTGACGTGACCTCTCGGGATTCCTTCGCCGAATTCACCACCGATGTGATGAACAATCACGGTCGTATCGATGTTCTTGTCAACAACGCAGGTGTGATGCCGTTGGGCGACTTCCTGTCAGAGGACGATGCGATCAGCAGAACGACACTCGACGTCAATGTGTGGGGGCCGATCCACGGGATGCGACTTGTGTTGCCGCACATGATCCAACGCGGTCGGGGGCATGTCGTGAACGTCGCCTCCATGGCCGGAAAACTGGTCATTCCGGGCATGGCGGTCTACAACGCCAGTAAGTTCGCCGCTTTGGGGTTGTCGTCGGCGGTCCGCGAGGAGTACCGCACCGCGGGTGTCAGCGTGACCGCCGTGTTGCCGAGCGCGGTGCGCACCCGACTCGCATCGGGTGTGCCGCTCGGGCGTGGTCTCCCTACTGTGGAGCCGGAAGCTGTCGCGCGGGCGATCGTCAGGAGTGTCGACAGCCGGCGTGCAGAAATCACCGTGCCTGGCTATCTGGCAGGCTGGGACCTTCTGGACGCCGTCGTCCCAGGTGCCCTGATGAGGTTGGGCCGCAAGGTGATCGGCGACCGCAGGGCTCTCAGCTCGGTACAACACGACGTCCGTGACGCCTACGAGAAGACGATCGAGGCGCAGGCGCGGAGGCGACGATGACGCGCGAGCCGAGGATCGTCATCGTCGGCGCCGGCATCGCGGGGATCGCTACCGCGGTGACGTTGCAGCGAGCCGGTTTTCACGACTTCACAATCCTCGAGAAGGGCGCCGACGTCGGCGGCGTCTGGCATTGGAATCACTATCCCGGTCTGACGTGTGACGTTCCGTCGCAGCTCTACCAGTTCTCGTTCGCGCCCAAGCCCGACTGGACAGGCCTGTTCGCCTCCGGCGAGGAGATCCAGCGCTATCTCCGCGAAATCGTCGAACGGTTCGGTCTCGACGATCGACTCCGCTTGAATTCCGAGGTCGTCTCCACCGTGTTCACCGGTTCGACATGGCATATCGAAACCGCTGACGGCACAGAACTGGAAGCGGACTTCGTGATCGCCGCGACCGGCGTGCTGCACCATCCGTTCACACCGGACATCCCGGGACTCGACTCGTTCACTGGCGATGTTGTGCACACCGCGAGGTGGGATGACAACGTAGAGACGAGCGACCGCAGGATCGCCGTCGTTGGAAACGGTTCGACAGGAGTGCAGGTCGTATCCGCGCTGCAGACCGAGGCCGCCCGCATCACACATTTCGTGCGGACCCCGCAGTGGGTGATATGGACGCCGATGAGACTGCGCCAGCCCGCTCTGGTGAGCAGCGCTCTGCGCCGGCTGCCTGCGTTGCACCATCGGCTGTACGACGGACTGCTCTGGGGGTCGCGCATCTTGACCGATATCGCCATGCGGCCGACTTGGCAGCGCCGGCTGGCGCAGAATTACGCGCGGTGGTGTCTGCACATTCAAGTGCGTGATCGCGGGCTGCGCGAGCGGCTCACGCCGGATTACCAGCCCTTCTGTAAACGGCAAGTCATGTCAGCCTCGTACTACCGGGCGATCCGGTCCCGCAACGCCGACGTGGTCACCGCGGCGATTGAGGAGATCACTCCGCAGGGCATCCGAACCGCAGATGGCCGCGAATATGATGTCGACCTACTGATACTCGCCACCGGATTCCGCGCCCACAACTACATGCGGCCGATGAACCTGCGCGGTCGCGACGGCCTGGACATCGATGATGCCTGGGCCAAAGGTCCACGGGCATACCGCATGACGGCCATTCCGGGGTTCCCGAACTTCTTCACGGTGCTGGGCCCCAACTCGCCGACTGGCTCGATATCGCTGCAATACTCCGCCGAACTGACCGCGCAGTACATCGCCCAGTGGCTTCAGCGATTTCGCGACGGCGAACTCGACACCGTCGAAGTCACCGAACAGGCGACGACGAAGTTCAACGACGACGTCGCAACGGCGCTCGGCCCGACGGTGTGGAACACAGGATGCAACTCTTGGTATCTCACCGACGAGGGCAATGTCGACCTGTGGCCGTATGACCGAAAGACCATGACGGCGATGCTGTCCCGCCCCGACGAGGGCGACTTCCACATCGCCTAGAAAGGCGGGGGCTCCGGTTTTGTGTTGATCGACGCGCGGCATTGCCGTCGGGAATTTTCCTGGGATACAGGTTTTTCAGCGGTACTCGCCGCTGGCCATGGCATATTCATGCTTACGCCCCTGTCAAAAGACAGGTCTAGGTGCTAGGTTCTCGCACTCCGACGGTAGGAAAGAGGCGTGTTATGCGCCCTACAAGATCACGAACCATCACTGCACTCTTGGCGGCGGTTGGCGCAGGGTTTGCGGTATCCACAATGATCGGCGCACCCATCGCCGTCGCACAGAGTTGCAAGCCCGGTCAAGTAGAAATCGACGGTCAATGCACCGTCCCCTCAGATGGCACCGGCGGGCCTGGGATGGGCAGCGGCACTCCCGGCAAGCTGCTCTGCACTCAGTCAGGCCACTGCACCTATTTTTCGGG
Organism: uncultured Actinomycetota bacterium; assembly: GCA_963817825.1. Lineage (GTDB taxonomy): Bacteria > Actinomycetota > Actinomycetes > Mycobacteriales > Mycobacteriaceae > Mycobacterium. The sequence continues at coordinate 185,411 of CAWFQG010000017.1, forward strand.
CGGCTGACCGTCTTGAGCAGATGATGGCACCGCATGCGCGCAGAACACTTCGTCGCGGTTGACACCGAAACTCGACCTGCTACTCGGCTTACACTTCCGCAATGTTCTCGGAGACGCGCTATGCGATGAACGGGGATTTGCGCGTCGCCTATCGCGCCTCGGGTGAAGGTCCTCGCGACATTGTGTTCGTCCCGAACTGGTTTACATGCTGCGAGCTTTTTCCGGAGTTGCCGTCAACTCAGGGGTGGGTCGAGGCGATGACATCGCTCGGTCGGCTCATCTTCTTTGACCAGCCGGGCACCGGAGCTTCCGATCCTGTCGAGCCGGGCGCACTGCCGACCGTGGAGCAATGGGCCGACAGCATTACTGCAGTGCTCGACGCTCTCGGGAGTCGCGAAGCAGCTCTAATCACGTACCCGGGCGCGCTTGCGACAGCGGCGCTATTCGCGGCAACGCATCCGTCGCGCACAACGGCGCTGGTCGTGCTCAACGGCCAGGCAGATCCTCCAGACCGCACGGTGGTTCAAGACGAAGCCATCGCTGCGTTGGTCGCCACGTGGGGAACGGGCGAATTGCAACATATGGTCAATCCGGACATGCCGTGGAATGAGGAAATCCGGGCCGCGTGGGCACGAGAAGAACGCCTGACAGCAAGCCCGCGGACCGTCGCGCTCATGTTGCCACTCACCACCGAATTGAGCGCGCGCGCAATCCTTCCAAGTGTCCGCGTGCCCACCTTTGTCGTCCAACACACCGACAACCCGCTATCCACGACAGCGGATGGCAGGTACGTCGCCGATCACATTGAGGGCGCGAAATACGTTGAGGTGCCAGGGCGCAACACATACCACTTCGTCGAACCGTGGCGTGAGTCTTTCCAGGAGATCGCCGCGTTCCTCACCGGACAGCAGGCAGACGTAGCCGACGACCGTGTTCTCGCCACGGTGTTGTTCACCGACATCGTGGACTCGACGCGCCGGGCCGTCGAGGTCGGCGACCGTGACTGGCATGCCTTGCTCGACGCGCACGACGCCGTCGTCCGGTCGCAGTTGTCCCGCTTTCGGGGCCGTGAGGTGAACACGTCGGGCGACGGCTTCCTCGCCATGTTCGACGGCCCTCAGCGGGCGATCCGCTGCGCCATGGCAATTCGCGACGCGGTGCAGTCGCTCGGCATCGAAGTGCGGGCCGGGTTGCACACCGGCGAGTGCGAGGTGCGCGGCGACGACATCGGCGGCATCGCCGTGCACATCGGTGCGCGTGTGAGCGCACTGGCAGGACCGAACGACGTGCTCGTGTCCAGCACGCTGCGCGACCTCGTGATCGGGTCAGGACTCGAGTTCGACGAGCGTGGCGCTCACGATCTCAAGGGCGTGCCCGGCCAGTGGCATCTCTTCGCCGTCGCGTCTCCGTAGCGGTGGGTCGCGGTGGCGGCCAGCTCTCGCAGCAGCGGCGCGGGTATCGGCCCGAACCCGGCGAGGACCCAGGATGCTCCGGGCGTCCCTCGACCGCGGCTTCTTCAGCGGCCTCGGCGTCCTCGCCGGAATCCTCGGAATCTTCTTCGTCTTGGTTCGGCCGAATCCTCGGGGTCTGCAGAGTCCTCGTCGGCGACCTGTCGGCTACGGCATTCCTCGGCGCTCTCAACGGCGGCCTCGTGCACCTCCGGCGCTGCCTCCTCGGCCTCGGCCACCTCATCGCCCTCGACAGACCCCACACCGCCCACCGGTTCCGCGTCCTCTTCGCTCGCCCGCCGCCTCAGCGTCGACAGCCTCGCCCTGCTCGGCTTCGGCCGCATCGGCGTCCTCGGGTTCCTCATCCGCGGTGGCCTCAGCCTCTGAAGTCTCTGACTCCGACTCCTCGGCTTCCGCAGAGTCCTCGTCGGCGACCTCGTCGGCGATTACGGCTGCATCCTCGGCGCTCTCAACGGCGGCCTCGTGCACCTCCGGCGCTGCCTCCTCGGCCTCGGCCACCTCATCGCCCTCGACAGACCCCACACCGCCCACCGGTTCCGCGTCTTCTTCCTCGCCCGCCGCCTCAGCGTCGACAGCCTCGCCCTGCTCGGCTTCGGCCGCATCGGCGTCCTCGGGTTCCTCATCCGCGGTGGCCTCAGCCTCTGAAGTCTCTGACTCCGACTCCTCGGCTTCCGCAGAGTCCTCGTCGGCGACCTCGTCGGCGACTACGGCTGCATCCTCGGCGCTCTCAACGGCGGCCTCGTGCACCTCCGGCGCTGCCTCCTCGGCCTCGGCCACCTCATCGCCCTCGACAGACCCCACACCGCCCACCGGTTCCGCGTCTTCTTCCTCGCCCGCCGCCTCACCGTCGACAGCCTCGCCCTGCTCGGCTTCGGCCGCATCGGCGTCCTCGGGTTCCTCATCCGCGGTGGCCTCAACCTCTGAAGTCTCTGACTCCGACTCCTCGGCTTCTGCAGAGTCCTCGGCGACCTCGTCGGCGACTACGGCTGCATCCTCGGCGCTCTCAACGGCGGCCTCGTGCACCTCCGGCGCTGCCTCCTCGGCCTCGGCCACCTCATCGCCCTCGACAGACCCCACACCGCCCACCGGTTCCGCGTCTTCTTCCTCGCCCGCCGCGTCTCAGCGTCGACAGCCTCGCCCTGCTCGGCTTCGGCCGCATCGGCGTCCTCGGGTTCCTCATCCGCGGTGGCCTCAACCTCTGAAGTCTCTGACTCCGACTCCTCGGCTTCTGCAGAGTCCTCGGCGACCTCGTCGGCGACTACGGCTGCATCCTCGGCGCTCTCAACGGCGGCCTCGTGCACCTCCGGCGCTGCCTCCTCGGCCTCGGCCACCTCATCGCCCTCGACAGACCCCACACCGCCCACCGGTTCCGCGTCTTCTTCCTCGCCCGCCGCCTCAGCGTCGACAGCCTCGCCCTGCTCGGCTTCGGCCGCATCGGCGTCCTCGGGTTCCTCATCCGCGGTGGCCTCAACCTCTGAAGTCTCTGACTCCGACTCCTCGACTTCTGCAGAGACCTCGTCGGCGACCTCGGCGCTCTCAACGGCGGCCTCGGCGTCGTCGGCCTTTTCGCCCGCTTCGGCGAACGCCTCCGCCTCGGCGATGTCCTCAGCGGGAGCAGTCTCGACATCCTCGGCGAGTTGCTCCGCTTCCGCGGCTGCGTCGACTTCGGGCTCCTCTGCGCCTTCGGATTCTGCGGACTCGGTGTCGGCGGACTCGGTCCCGGCGGTCGCGTCTTCGTCTTCCATCGCGCCTGCCGCCGTCGCGGCGGCTACCACTCCAGTCGTTGCGGCGACGGCGGTCAGCTCCTTCGCAACCTCATCGACGGGTGACTCGTCTTCATCTTGTGGCTTGGCTTCTCCCCGCAACTCCGATGGATCTTCCCGGCCCTTCGGCGCCACCATGATGTAAACGACCGCCCCGATGAACACGAACACCGAAACGAACGAATTGATTCGGATACCCGCGATATGGGTCGCCGTGTCGCTGCGCATCAACTCGACCCAGAATCGGCCGAAGCAGTATGCGGCGACGTAGAGCGCGAACAAGCGCCCGTGGCCGATCCGGAAACGGCGGTCCACCCAGATCAGCAGGGCGAAAACCAACAAATTCCATAGCAATTCGTACAGGAAGGTGGGGTGCACAACGTCGATCTGCTGGCCCGTCGACACCCCGTTGAGTGAGTCGAGCACTCCGTTGGCATCACGGCGTTCGAAGATCTGCAGCCCCCACGGCAGATCCGTGGATCGGCCGTAGAGCTCCTGATTGAAGTAGTTCCCGATCCGGCCGATCGCCTGGGCGAGAATGATTCCGGGTGCGACGGCATCGCCGAAGGCCGGCAATGGAATACCACGGCGCCGACAGCCGATCCATGCGCCGACACCACCGAGCGCGACGGCACCCCAGATGCCCAGCCCACCCTCTTGGATCTTGAACGCAGCCAAGAGGCCGGCGCCGCCGGGGCCGAAGTATGTGGTCCAGTCGGTCAGCACGTGATAGAGCCGCCCACCGATCAGCCCGAAGATGATGGCCCACAGGCCGATGTCGTAGACAACCCCCCGTTCACCGCCACGTTGCGCCCAGCGCCGGTCGCCGATGAACAAGGCGACGATAACCCCGGCGAGGATGCACAGCGCGTAGGCCCGGATGGGTATCGGGCCCAGATGCCACACACCCTGCGATGGGCTCGGGAACGAAGCAAGTAACGTCGTTGTCACGCGGAAATCCTCTGCCGCACACCGTCAGCCAATTCTTCGGTCAGCGCGCGAACGGCAGCGAGTCCGTTACTCAACGCCGACACAAGAGCCGAACCAACAATTACGCCGTCGGCATAGGAGCCGATTTCGGCGGCCTGCTCACGCGACCTCACCCCGAGACCCACACCGACAGGAATATCCGACACCGCCTTCACTCGCCGAACCAATTCGGGCGCCGCGACCGAAACCGCATCTCTGGCGCCCGTGACACCCATTGTCGAAGCTGCGTAAACGAACCCGCGGGATGCGTTGACGGTCGCGGCCAGGCGTTCGGGGGTCGACGACGGCGCCACCAGGAAAATGCGATCGAGCTTGTGCGCATCGGACACCGCGATCCATTCGGCCGCCTCGTCCGGAATCAGGTCAGGCGTGATCATCCCAAGCCCACCAGCCGCCGCCAGGTCACGCGCGAAAGCATCTACGCCGTAACGCAACACCAGGTTCCAATACGTCATCACGACGGCTCGACCACCGGCCTTGCTGATCGCCTCGACCGCAGCCAGCGAGTCGCGAACCCGGACACCGCCGCGCAGTGCGGCCTCAGTGGCCGTCGCGATGGTGGGGCCGTCCATACCGGGATCGGAGTACGGCATCCCGACTTCCACTATGTCACAACCGGATTCGACCATCGTCGTCATCGCCGAGATCGATATGGGCACGTCGGGGTAGCCGGTCGGAAGGTATCCGATCAGCGCCGACCGCCCCTCCTGCGTGCATGTCTCGAAGATGCCGGAAAGTCCACTTGTCATGACGCAGCGGTCCCCTTGCCGTCGAGCAGGTCGAACCACTTCGCCGCCGTCTCCACATCCTTGTCGCCACGGCCCGACATGTTCACCAGGATGACCGATCCCGGCCCGAGTTCGGCGCCCAGCTTCAACGCACCTGCCACGGCGTGTGCGGATTCGATGGCTGGAATGATGCCCTCGCTGCGGCACAGCAACCCGAACGCTTCCATCGCCTCGGCGTCGGTGATCGGTCGGTATTCGGCACGGCCGGTGTCCTTGAGGAAGGCGTGTTCCGGTCCGACTCCTGGATAGTCCAAACCCGCCGAGATCGAATGCGATTCGATGGTCTGCCCGTCGTCGTCCTGCAACAGATACGAGAACGAGCCCTGGAACGCGCCCGGCGAACCGCCCGTGAACGTCGCGGCATGCCGACCGGTCTCGACGCCGTCTCCGGCCGCCTCGAAGCCGACCAACCGGACACCGGGGTCATCGATGAATATGTGGAAGATGCCGATGGCATTGGACCCGCCGCCGACACACGCAGTCACTGCGTCGGGCAGTCGGCCCGCCTGGTCCTGGATCTGCACGCGGGCCTCGAGCCCGATCACCCGCTGGAAGTCACGGACCATCGTCGGAAAGGGATGCGGGCCCGCCGCAGTACCGAAGCAGTAATACGTGTCGTCGGCGTTGGTCACCCAATCGCGGAAAGCCTCGTTGATTGCGTCCTTGAGCGTCTTGGACCCGGACTCCACCGAAACGACTTCGGCTCCCAGCAGCCGCATACGCGCGACGTTCAACGCCTGCCTCGCGGTGTCGACGGCGCCCATGTAGATCACGCAGTCGAGGCCGAGCAGCGCACACGCCGTCGCGGTGGCCACCCCGTGCTGACCGGCACCGGTCTCGGCGATGACGCGGGTCTTACCCATCTGACGGGCCAGCAGGGCTTGGCCCAACACGTTATTGATCTTGTGAGACCCGGTGTGGTTCAAGTCTTCTCGCTTGAGGAAGATCCGGGCGCCGCCGGCGTGCTCGCTGAGCCGGGCCGCCTCGTAAAGCGGCGACGGCCGGCCGCTGTAGTGACGCTGCAAGCGGTCCAGCTCGTCGAGGAATTCTTGGTCACCGCGTGCCTTTTCGTACGCAGCCGTGACTTCTTCGATCACGGCCATCAACGCTTCAGGGACGAATCGTCCTCCGTAGACACCGAAATGGCCCTTGGCGTCGGGATCGTGAGCGGTTGGTTCAGCGACAGCCGCACTCGAACGCGGCAGCTCAGGGCCGGCGAGATCCGCCACTGTTCAGCGTGAGGGTTTCGGGCAGGACGGGTGCGTACCTGCGGTGACCAAATCGGCGACGGCGCCGCGGGGGTCACCACTGGTGACCAAACCCTCGCCGACGAGCACAGCATCGGCGCCCGCGCCGGCATACGCCAGCAGATCGGCCGGACCGCGGACACCAGATTCGGCAATGCGGATGATGTCGGTCGGTAGCCCTGGTGCGATGCGCGCGAAGCAATCCCGATCGACGTCGAGGGTTTTGAGATCGCGGGCGTTGACACCGATCACCTTGGCGCCCGCCTGCAGCGCGCGATCGGCTTCCTCTTCGGTGTGCACTTCGACCAATGCGGTCATCCCGAGCGACTCGGTGCGATCCAGCATCGACGCCAGTGCGGACTGCTCGAGAGCCGCGACGATGAGCAACAGCATGTCGGCACCGTGGGCGCGGGCCTCGTGGATCTGATACGGCCGGACGATGAAGTCCTTGCGCAACACCGGGATTGACACCGCGGCGCGCACCGCGTCCAAGTCGTCCAGCGACCCGTTGAACCGCCGTTGTTCGGTCAGCACGCTGACGATACGCGCACCGCCGTCCTCGTATGCGCTAGCCAGCTTCGCCGGGTCGGTTATCGACGCGAGAGTTCCTCGCGATGGACTGGCGCGCTTGACTTCCGCGATGACGCCGATGCCGGGTTCGCGCAACGCCGCCATTACATTCAGCGGCGACGGAGCGGCCTTCGCGGCGGCTTTCACTTCGTCGAGGCTGACGACGGCCTCGCGTGCGGCGACGTCGGCGCGGACTCCCTCGATGATCGAGTCGAGCACGGTCGCCGAACTCATAACCCGTCGACTCCCTTCACGTGCGTACCGGATCATTGCCGCTTCACCTTCTTCGAAGGGTAGCCGTAGCGAGCACACCATCTGTCACCGACCCTCGCTGTCTGGTTTGGTGGGGTCGCGGCCCTCGTCGAGCGCGTCCCAGATCATCCGTTCGGACATATCGGCGGCCCCCGCCCGACGCCGGGCCGTTTCCCGTCGCCGCGCCGGCGCCTCGTACTTTTCGGCACCGGATGCGTCTTTTACGGGCGCACGCATGAGCAGCACCGCGCCGACGAGGGTCAGCACAGCAGCAATCAGGGTGACGACCGCTCCCCAGTAGTGCCGCTGGGTCGCCACCAGGTCGGCCACCGGTACATCGGCGAGGCCCGCGGCCCGCACCGCGACATCGGGAATCACCCACAGGCTGATCGCCAGGTAAGCCATCACCGCGCTCATTGCGCCGACGACCACCGCGAGAAGTCGCAACTGCCACCTCGGCCCCAACGTCGACTTCAACACCGCCGCCAGCAGTATCAGCGCCAGCGGCACGAGCGCCGTCGACCATGCCCCGCCGTTCAGCGACGCGGTTTTGGGCTGACCCAGCCCGTCGAAGGAGCTCACCACGACCCACGTCATCCGCGATGCGAGCCACAGAGCACCGGCCGCAAGCACCAGCAAGACCTGTCCGATCAGCTTCATGGCTCGGTCAGCGTCTCCGCCGCGGCGATGGCGTTCAGCACAGCCTTGGCCTTGTTGGCGGCCTCGTTGTATTCGTATGGGCCATTAGAGTCCGCCACGACTCCCCCACCCGCCTGCACATAGGCCGTCCCTCTGCGTATCAGCGCGGTCCGGATCGCGATGGCGAAGTCGGCGTTGCCCGCGAAGTCCAGGTAGCCGAGCACACCGCCGTACAGGCCGCGCCGGGTCTTCTCGACCTCCTCGATGAGCTCCATCGCCCGCACCTTCGGCGCTCCGGTGAGCGTGCCCGCGGGGAAGCACGCGGTGACGGCGTCCAGCGCGGTCTCGCCGTCGGCCAGCTGCCCGGTCACCGTCGACACCAGGTGCATGACGTGGCTGTACCGCTCGATGTGGCTGTAGTCCTCCACCCGGACAGTCCCCGGCACGCAGACCCGGCCGAGGTCGTTGCGGCCGAGGTCGACGAGCATCAGGTGCTCGGCGCGTTCCTTCTCGTCTTCGGCCAGCTCCTTCGCGAGCAGCACATCCTCTTCCTCGGTGGCGCCGCGCCACCGCGTTCCCGCGATGGGGTGTGTCGTTGCGCGACCGTCCGTGACGGTTACCAGTGCTTCAGGGCTCGACCCGACGATCGAAAAGTCCAGTCCGCCATCCGCATCGGGCACATTCAGCAAGTACATGTACGGGCTGGGGTTCGACACCCGCAGCATCCGGTACACGTCGAGCGGGTTGACGTCGGTGTCCATCTCGAACCGCTGCGACGGCACCACCTGGAACGCCTCGCCCGCCTCGATCTCGCCGACGAGCCTTTCGACGATCGCCCCGTATTCGTCGACCGTGCGCTGCGAGCGGTGCAGAGGCTCCGGCCTGCTGAACGTGGCCACCGCCGACGACAGGTTCTTGCCGAGCGCCTCGGTCATCACGTCCAGCCGCGCGACCGCATCGTCGTAGGCCCAGTCGACGCGTTCGTCGGTGCCGTTCCAGTTCACCGCGTTGGCGATCAGCGTGATGGTGCCCTCGTGATGGTCGACGGCGGCGATGTCAGTGGCCAGCAGCAGCAGGATGTCGGGCAGATTGAGGTCGTCAACCGCCAGTTCTGGCAGCCGTTCCAGCCTGCGCACCAGGTCGTAGGCGAAAAAACCGACCAGCCCGCCGGATAGCGGCGGCAGGCCGGCCACCGGCTCGGTCTGCAGTAATTCGAGGGTCTCGTGCAGGGCTTGCAACGGATCGCCGCCGCTGGGTGCGTCCTTCGGTGTCTCACCCAGCCACGCCGCCTCACCGCCACGCACGGTGAACGCCGACGGGGCACCGACTCCGATGAACGACCACCGCGACCACGACCGCCCGTTCTCCGCCGATTCCAGCAAGAACGTGCCGGGACGGTTAGCGGCCAGCTTGCGGTAGGCGGACAGCGGCGTCTCGCTGTCGGCCAGCACCTTCCGCGTCACCGGGACGACCCGGTGCCCGGCGGCAAGCGCCCGGAAGTCCTCGCGCGATGTCGTAACAGCGAGGTTGGCGGTGGTTTGCACGTGGTAATCCTCCCAGACTCCTACGGCGAGACCGGCAGTCAGTCTGGCGTAGCGTGACACTCATGAAACGTGGTGACCGGGTATCCGAGTTCGAATTGCCTGACCAAACGGGTGCTGTGCGAAGCCTCACATCTTTGCTCGCCGACGGCCCGATCGTGCTGTTCTTCTATCCAGCGGCGATGACGCCCGGCTGTACCAAGGAGGCCTGTCACTTCCGCGACCTCGCAGGCGAGTTCGCCGCTGTCGGCGCATCGCGCGTCGGTATCAGCACCGATCCCGTCGCCAAGCAGGCCAAGTTCTCCGACACTCAGCGCTTCGACTACCCGTTGCTGTCGGACGCCGACGGCACGGTCGCGACCGCGTTCGGTGTCAAGCGCGGCCTGCTGGGCAAGTTGATGCCGGTCAAGCGGACGACGTTCGTCATCGACGCCGACCGGACCGTTCTCGACGTGATCTCAAGCGAGTTCAGCATGGACATGCACGCCGACAAGGCGCTGGAGGTGCTGCGCCAGCGGCAGTCGGCATGACACCGGTTCTCGCCCTCGACGAGGTGACGTTCCGCCGCAACGGCAAGCAGATCATCGACGGCATCTCGCTCACCGTGAACGCCGGCGAGCACTGGGCGTTACTCGGCCCCAACGGCGCGGGAAAAAGCACACTGCTCGGTTTCTGCGCGGCGGTGACGTTCCCGACCTCGGGGGCCGTGCACATCCTCGGCGAGCAGATGGGCCGCGTCGACCTGGCCACCCTGCGGCGGTTCATCGGTCACGTGAATCCCCGTCACCGGCTTCAGTATTCGCTGAGTGTCCGCGAGGTGGTCCTGACCGGCATCACCGCCACGATCGACACTCCCATGCGCTGGACGCCGAGTACCGACGAGCGCGACCGGGCCAACGCGATCATCGCTGCGGTCGGCCTGTCACATAAGGCCGACGATGTCTGGCCGACGCTCTCCCATGGTGAACGCGGTCGCACACTCATCGCTCGCGCGCTGATCTCCGAACCACGCCTGCTGCTACTCGACGAGCCGACCACCGGGCTCGACGTCGCGGCACGGGAGCAGTTGTTGGAGACCATCGATTCTCTCGACGAGACGCACCCGGATGTCGCCTCGGTCCTCGTCACCCATCATCTCGAGGAGCTGCCGACCACGACGACGCACGCCCTGCTGATCGCAGAGGGGCGCACGGTGGCGATGGGTGAGGCCCGCAGGACGGTGACGACCGACAACGTTAGCGCCGCGTTCGCCCACCCCGTGGTCGTCGGCTACGACGAGGGCCGCTGGACGGCGCGCGCCAAAGTCACCCGCATCATCGAGCCATGAGGATCGAGCCTGGTACGGGCCGCCGCTACAGATAGGTACGCAGGTGCTCCACCATGCTGGCGTGAAACTTCTGCATCGACGGGGCTTTCTGGAAGATGCCATCGGCGCCGTGGTACATCCCGGGCACGGTGACAAGTTCGCACGGCACACCCGCCGCCTTGAGCTTCGCGGCGTAGGCGACGTTCTCGTCGTGAAATACGTCAATTTCACCGACACCGATCCATGCCGGGGGCAACCCTGCGACCTCTGCACGCCGCGCAGGCGCCGCGTACTCCGGTGCGTCCGACATGCGTGGCTCGCGTCCCAGGTATGCAGTCCAGGCTCGACGGTTGGATGACGCGCTCCACGTAAGCCAGCCCTTCACCGCACGGTCACCACGCAACGCCGTCCGGTCGTCGAGCATTGGATAAACGAGCGCCTGGGCACGCAACGGACTTCCCTCGTCGAGGCTCCGCTGCGCAACTGCCGCTGCGAGACCTCCACCCGAACTCGCTCCGCACACCGCGATGCGCTCGACGTCGATGCCGAGTTCCTCGGCGTGCTCACGCATCCATCCAAGGGTGGCCATGCAGTCGTCCAGCGCTGCGGGGAAAGGGTTTTCGGGTGCCAGCCGGTAATCCGGCGATACCACGACCACACCGATAGCCTCCACAAGGCGCCCCGCGGGCTGCGCTTCGAACTGCGCGGCGCCCGCAACCATCGCGCCGCCATGCAGCCACAACACCGCCGGTCGCGGCGCACGACGGTCATTCGGCGTGAGTACCACAACCCCGACGCCGTCGCCGGCGTGGCGTTTGGTCATAGTGACCGTTGGCCCTGGATCCGAACTGAAGCCCATGACTATCCGCCGGATTCGCACCGGCATGAAATTGAACACGATCGTCGCGATGACCATCGCTGGGCCACGCAGCTCGGGGTCAACTGCCGACAACGAATTCCGCAGTCTTGCGTATCGACGAATTCCCAGCGCAGCCCCCATCACGGCAGCAAGAGCGGCGGCCTTTCTCATTCAGCTTCCGGCGCGAGCAGCAGGTCGGCGTCGAAGCAGGTGTGGTCGCCGGTGTGGCAGGCGGCACCGACCTGGTCGACCTCGAGCAGCACCGTATCGCCGTCACAGTCCAGCCGCACCGAGTGGACGTGCTGGGTGTGGCCCGATGTCTCACCCTTGATCCACTGCTTGCCCCGGGACCGCGAAAAGTACGTCGCTTCGCGGGTTTCAAGCGTGCGGGCCAGCGCGTCGTCGTCCATCCACGCCACCATCAGGACCTGTCCGGTGCTCCGCTCCTGCACGACCGCCGTGAACAGTCCGTTGGCGTCGCGCTTGAGCCGCGACGCGATCCCCTCGTTGAGTGTCATCGCACAACAATCCCTTCAGCAGCCATCGCCGCCTTCACCTCGGCAATGGTCAGCTCGCGAAAGTGGAACACGCTGGCGGCAAGCACGGCGTCGGCCCCTGCAACAACCGCGGGCGCGAAATGTTCCTTGGCCCCCGCCCCGCCGCTGGCGATGACCGGCACGGTGACGGCCCCGCGCACCGCATGAATCATCGTCAGGTCGAATCCGGCCTTGGTGCCGTCGAAGTCCATCGAGTTGAGCAGGATTTCGCCGACCCCGAGCTCGGCGCCACGGGCGGCCCATTCGATGGCGTCCATACCCGTGCCGCGCCGTCCCCCGTGGGTGGTGACCTCCCATCCCGATGGCGTCGGCGCCGAACCCTCTGGGACGGTTCGGGCGTCGACCGACAGCACGATGCACTGCGACCCGAATTGGCGCGACAACTCGGCCAGCAGCTCCGGCCGCGCAATGGCTGCCGTGTTCACGGCGACCTTGTCGGCGCCCGCACGCAGCAGTACATCGACATCGGACACCGACCGCACCCCGCCGCCGACGGTCAGCGGGATGAACACCTGTTCTGCGGTGCGACGCACCACGTCCAGCATGGTGGCGCGGCCCGACGAGGACGCTGTCACGTCCAAAAACGTCAGCTCGTCGGCACCCTCGCGGTCGTATGCGGCCGCAAGCTCGACGGGATCCCCTGCGTCGCGCAGGTTTTCGAAGTTGACCCCCTTGACCACTCGGCCATCGTCGACGTCGAGGCACGGAATGATGCGAACCGCGAGATCCCTTGGGTTCATCGGTACTCCTCCGGGTCACCGACCGAGCGCACGATGTCGAGGAATTCGCCGTGCACGCCGGGCAGTCCCGCCAAGGCGGATTTCGATGTGATCGTCCAGTCGTCACCCGTGAGATCGGTGACGACGCCACCCGCCGCCCGCACCAATGCGACTCCGGCCGCGTGGTCCCAGACGTGGTGCCCGAAACTGAGTGAAGCACCGAGGATGCCTGCGGCGGTGTAGGCCAGATCGACGCCGATGGCGCCGTGCATCCGCATCCGCGAGCACTCCCGGCTGAGACGCTCGAGGACCGCCAACCGATAGCGGCCGGGAAACCGCCCACGGGAGTCGATGTCGAAGGTGGCCGTTCCGACGACACAGTCACAGAGGTTGGCGGGCTCCAAGGCAGGTTGGGCAACACCGTTGGCGTACAGCGGCTTTCCGGCAACAGCGGTGAATCGCTGGTCGGTGAACGGCAACCATGTCAGCCCCGCCACCGGGTCACCATCGCGCACCAGCGCCAGCAGAATCCCCGCCGTGGGCAGACCGGCCGCGTAGTTGAACGTGCCGTCGATCGGGTCAAGCACCCACACCAGCGGTGAGTCGACGTCGGCGCCCCCGAATTCCTCACCGTGCACTTGGATACCGGTGGCCGACACCAGCGCGTCGACCACCTGGCGTTCGATTGCGAGGTCGACCTCGGTGGCGAAGTCGTTGCCCTTCTTTGGCACCGCGGAGGCGGCGCGATGACCGGAAACGAACGGTTTGGCAGCCGCGTCGAGAATCAGCGCGGCCTCGGCGACGAGGGCGTCCAGATCTGTCTCGTCGAGCCCCATAACGGGCTACTCCCCTACCGCGGCCAGCGCCTGCGGAAGCGTGAATCGCCCGGCGTACAACGCTTTTCCGATTATGGCTCCCTCGACCCCGTTGCCGGTCAGGGTGGCGATGGCGCGTAGGTCGTCGAGGCTGGAGACGCCGCCAGACGCGATCACCGGAGCATCGGTGCGGCCCGCGACGCTGGACAGCAGGTCGAGATTGGGTCCGGCCAGCGTGCCGTCCTTGGTGACGTCGGTCACGACGAACCGCGAACATCCTTGTTTGTCAAGGCGTTCCAGCACCGGCCACAGGTCGCCGCCGTCGGTCTCCCAGCCACGCCCACGCAGCCGATGCGCACCGTCAACGATCTTCACGTCCAGCCCGACGGCCACCTTCTCGCCGTGCTGCGCCACGACGCGGGCACACCACTCGGGGTTCTCCAGCGCCGCAGTGCCGAGGTTGACTCGCGCACAGCCGGTCGCGAGCGCGGCCGTCAGCGACTCGTCATCGCGGATTCCACCGGACAGTTCCACAGCGACGTCGAGTTTGCCGATGACCTCGGCGAGCAATTCGCGGTTCGACCCACGGCCGAATGCGGCGTCCAGGTCGACGAGGTGGATCCACTCGGCGCCGTCGCGCTGCCACGTCATCGCGGCGTCCAGCGCGGAACCGTAGTCGGTTTCGCTGCCCGCCTGGCCCTGCACAAGCCGCACCGCCTTACCGTCCACGACGTCGACGGCAGGAAGGAGTATCAATCGCTTATCTGCAGGCACGGCGCTCAACCCTAGATCAGAGCCCATCGACCCAGTTAGCCAGCAGCGTCGCACCCGCGTCGCCGCTCTTCTCCGGGTGAAACTGGGTGGCGGCCAGCGCGCCGTCTTCGACGGCGGCGAGGAACGGCACGTGATGGGTCGCCCAGGTCAGCAGCGCTTCCGGGGAACCCTCCCAGACCTGCGCTGCATACGAGTGCACGAAGTAGAACCGCGTCGTCGGGTCGAGCCCCTTGAACAACGCGCTGCCCGCGGCGGCATCCACGACGTTCCAACCCATGTGCGGGATGACCGGGGCATCCAGCCGCACCACCGCGCCGGGCCACTGTCCGCAGCCCCGCGACTCGACGCCGAATTCCACGCCCCGCGCAAACAGGATCTGCATGCCGACGCAGACGCCGAGCACCGGATGCCCGGCGGCGACCCGGTCGGCGATGATCGTGTCGCCGCCGATTCCGCGGAGCCCGTCCATACAGGCTTCGAAGGCGCCGACTCCCGGCACCAAAAGCCCGTCGGCGCGTGCGGCTGCATCGGCGTCGGCGGTCACCTCGACGTCGGCGCCCACGCGCTCCAAGGCCCGTTGCGCCGACCGCAGATTTCCCGAGCCGTAGTCCAGAACAACGACGGACTTCGTTGTCACAGGGTGCCTTTGGTGGACGGAACGCCGGTGACTCTGGGATCGAACTCGACCGCCTGCCGCAACGCCCGCGCAACGGCCTTGTACTGCGCCTCGGTGATGTGGTGCGGGTCGCGACCGTACAGCGTCCGCACATGCAGCGCGATGCGCGCATTCATTGCAAGCGATTCGAACACGTGACGGTTGATCACGGTGTGGTACGGCACCTCGGAACCCGCAATCGTGGTGTGCAGCAGGTGTTCCGGTTCGCCGGTGTGCACACAGTACGGCCGTCCCGACACGTCGACGGCGGCGTGCGCGAGCGTCTCGTCCATCGGGATGAACGCGTCGCCGAACCGCCGGATGCCCTTCTTGTCGCCGAGCGCCTCCCGAAGCGCCTGGCCCAGCACGATCGCCGTGTCCTCGATCGTGTGGTGTCCCTCGATCTCGACGTCGCCCTTGGCGCGCACGGTCAGGTCGAAGCTGGCGTGGCTGCCCAGTGAGGTGAGCATGTGGTCATAGAACGGCACGCCGGTAGTGACGTCGACGACTCCGCTGCCGTCGAGGTCGAGCTCGACGACGATGTCGGATTCCTTGGTCTTGCGTTCGACGCGGGCGCGACGGTTGGTGGTCACTGTGCTCCTATTCGTGCGCTGGCTTCCAGCAGCGCGTCGTTCTCGTCGGCCAGGCCGATGGTGGCGCGCAGATACCCGGGAATTCCGACGTCACGGATCAGGATGCCGGCGTCGAGATAACGCTGCCAGGTGGCGGGTGCATCGGCGAACTCGCCGAACAGCAGGAAGTTCGCATCACTGGGTATGACCTTGAAGCCCATATCGCTCAGCGCATCTGACACGCGGTTGCGTTCGGCGATCAACGTCGCGACACTTCCGAGTGTGTCGTCGGCGTGCCTCAGCGCGGCGCGCGCGGCCGCCTGGGTGACCGATGAAAGGTGGTACGGAAGTCGCACCAGCAGCATTGCGTCGATCACCGCCGGTGCGGCGATGAGGTACCCGAGCCGGCCACCCGCGAATGCGAAGGCCTTGCTCATCGTGCGGGTGACGACAAGCTTCGTCGGGAATTCGCCAACCAGGTTCACCGCGCTGAGCTGCGACGAGAATTCACCGTAGGCCTCGTCGAGGATCAGGATTCCGGTGGTCATGGCTTCGAGCAGCCGACGGAGTTCATCCAGTGAAACGCTTTGGCCGGACGGGTTATTCGGGCTCGCGACGAAGACGATGTCGGGATTGCTTTCCTTGATGGCGTGCACCGCCGCCTCGGCGTCAAGGCTGAAGTCGTCGGCACGGTTGGCGACGAGCCACTCTGTCTGGGTGCCGTCGGAGATGATCGGGTGCATCGAGTACGACGGCACGAAACCGATCGCGCTGCGGCCCGGGCCGCCGAACGCCTGTAGCAGCTGCTGCAGGATCTCGTTGGAACCGTTGGCGGCCCAGATGTTTTCCACACCGATGTCGATGCCGCTCTGGGCGGTCAGATAGTTCGCGAGGTCGGTACGTAGCGCCACCGCGTCGCGGTCCGGGTACCGGTGCAGATCGCCTGCTACCTCGCGGACCGAGCTCGTGACGTCGTCGATCAAGGCTGGTGTCGGAGGATGCGGGTTCTCGTTGGTGTTCAGCCGTACCGGCACCGCGAGTTGCGGTGCGCCGTAGGGCGATTTGCCGCGCAGGTCCTCGCGCAGCGGCAGGTCGGCCAACGTCACCTTGTCGCCGGGTGTCATGTCTCGTACCTCCGCCGCACCGCCTCGCCGTGCGCGGGCAGGTTCTCGGCCTTCGACAGCGTGATGACGTATCCGGAAACGTCCTTCAGCGCCGCCTCGTCGTAGTCGACGACGTGAATGCCGCGCAGGAACGTCTGCACCGACAATCCACTGGAGTGCCTCGCGCATCCAGCCGTGGGCAGCACGTGGTTGGACCCTGCGCAGTAGTCGCCGAGGCTGACCGGTGAGTATGCCCCGACGAAAATCGCTCCGGCCGAACGGATCCGGCCTGCAACCTCGCGGGCGTCGACGGTCTGGATCTCCAGATGTTCGGCCGCGTACGCGTTGACCGTCCTGATTCCGGCATCGAGGTCGTCGACGAGGACGATCGCGGACTGCTTGCCCGTCAGCGCGGCGGTCACCCGCTCGCGGTGCACCGTGGCCTCCAACTGCGTGGCAAGTTCGCGATCGGTGGCGTCGGCGAGTTCGGCGCTCGGGGTGACGAGCACGCTGGCCGCCATTTCGTCGTGCTCGGCCTGGCTGATCAGGTCCGCCGCCACATGTACGGGATCGGCCGTGTGGTCGGCGAGGATGGCGATCTCGGTGGGACCTGCCTCGGCATCGATGCCGATCTGCGAGCGGCAGATCCGTTTGGCGGCAGTGACGTAGATGTTGCCCGGCCCGGTAACCATGTCGACCGGCGCCAGTTCCGCTCCGTCGGTGTCGGTTCCGCCGTAGGCCAACAGCGCGACGGCCTGGGCACCGCCGACGGCCCATACCTCGTCGACGCCGAGCAGGTGTGCGGCGGCGAGGATGGTCGGGTGCGGCAGACCGTCGAACTGCGCCTGCGGCGGGCTCGCGATGACCAGCGACTCCACCCCGGCGGTCTGAGCCGGCACGACGTTCATCACCACACTCGACGGGTAGACGGCGTTGCCGCCAGGGACATAGAGCCCGACCCGTTCGACGGGCACCCAGCGCTCGGTGACGGTGGCGCCTGGCGCGAGGGTGGTCGTGGTGTCGGTGCGCCGCTGGTCAGCATGCACTGCGCGGGCACGCTCGATCGCCACTTCGAGTGCCGTGCGGACGTCTGACGGCAGCCGGTCGAGCGCGTTCTGCAATTCGGCGACCGGAACCCGAACATGCGCGGGGCGCACACCGTCGAACGACTCGCCGAACTCCAGGGCGGCGTCAGCGCCGCGCGAGGCGACCGCATCGACGATCGGGCGGACCTTCGGCACCACCGAATCCACGTCCACGCCGCCGCGGGGTAGCGCCGTCCGCAACCGCGCAGCGGACAGCTCGGAGGCGCGCAGATCAATGCGGGCCATGATCGGTGACGACGCGTTCACACACCTATTGTCCCAGAACAGGCCAAATCGATATCGGTGCGGCAGTTGGGCGCCGCATTCGCGGTCAACCGAGGCGGGTGCTCACTTGCACAGTTCGGTGATCTTGGCGTTGGCTTCGTCCGCTTCCTTCAAGCGCGCGGCTTGGGCGGGATCGGAGTTCGGAATGCCGGTAGTGGACCGCGCTCCGATGTCCATCAGATTGTTGGCGAACTTGCGGACGGCGTCTGCCAGGTCCTGTGGCGTGTTGGGCTGCAGACGGGCCAGCAGATACTGTCCGCCGTCATACAGCGCCAGGCGCGCGTTGGCCGCGACGGCCATCGAACCGGTGATGTCCTGCGGGCCGCCGGGGGCTTGCAGGTTCGTGTTGATCTGGACGCCGTTGCGGACGACGGTGAACACCTCGCAGATGCTGCCCTTGGGATCATCGGTCGACGTCCCCGTGAATACCTGGCCTTGAGAGCCCTCCGGCCGTTTGAGTAAGGCCCAGGCGGCAAGGCCGACTGCGACGAGCGCTACGACCAGCGCAACTACCGCGACCAGTGGCAGGCGTGAAGACTGTGATCTTGAAGCTCTGGAAACTCGCGGAGACTCGGCTGATTCAGACATGCGGCTGATAGTAGCGGCGCGGCAATCGCCGCCAGCGAGGTTCGGGCAGCGAGTCGCATTCTTCAGCAAATCTTCCAATTTCACGCACCGGCCAGGGGCCGATTCCCGTCGTCGCCCTCGTCAGAAAGCTGACGTAGTGTCCACAGGCATGTCTGCCAAGGATCACCCCAACGATGCACCGGGTGTACCGATGGTCTATCCGCCTACGTTCGAACGGCTGCAGATCAAGTACATAAACCCGATCGTGAATCGAATCGCGCCATTCATGCCTGGCCTAGCGAAGATCAAGCACCGCGGACGCAAATCAGGCACACCGTACGAAACGGTCGTCGCCCCCTTCCGCAAAGGCAATGTCCTCGCGATCGCCTTGGCGCACGGCAAGACCAACTGGGTGAAGAACGTGCTCGCCGCGGGCGAGGCCGACGTGCATCTGAATCGCCGGGATCTGCACATCGTCAACCCACGGATCATTCCCGCCGGCGGCGATGCCGAAGGCCTGCCGTTCATGGCCCGGGTGCAGTCACGGAAAATGGGCGTGCTTGTGGCCGATATCGCCTGACACACTGACCCCATGGCGTGGGAACTGTGGCTGGCGTTCTTCGGCGCGGCGATCGCGATCAACGTCTCACCGGGTGCGGGCGCCATCCAGTCGATGGCCACCGGGCTGACCCACGGGGTGCGGCGCGGGTACTGAGCGTTCTCGGCCTCGAGGTGGGCCTGATGCTGCAGCTCGCGCTGGTCGCCATCGGGCTTGGCGCGGCGGTGGCCAACTCGATCCTGACGTTCAACATCATCAAGTGGGTCGGCGTCCAACCGAACCGCTGATGCCGCAATATCTCGCCATCGGCGCGACGATGGTCGCCGTCGACCTCGTGGTGATGGGCCTTTACACCGGGCTGTCCGTGCGCCTACCGGGCTGTCCGTGCGCCTGCTCAAGTGGCTACACACACCGCGTCGGCAGACCGCCCTCAGCCGGGTGTTCTCCGGGTTGTTCGCCACTGCCGCGGTGGTGCTGTCGCTGGTGCGTCGCGGCGTTACCGCGTAAACACCGTCTTCCCCGTCATCGTCGGCCAGACGGACGGCGCGTCCTCCCACGGCACGACCCGGTCGACAGCAGGCGCGAGATCGCAAGCCGCCGTGAGCAGTTCGAGAATCTCCGGGATGACTGCCCGTGCGTTGACGCGCCCCGTCACGAAGCGCACACCGCGGGTGTACATCGGCAGCAGCGGCATCTCGACGTTGCCCTGGTAATAAATGCCCGTGTCGGTACAGACGCCGTCCGGCCAGGTCGCGCGGAGCGTGGCCGACAGCACCGACGGGTTCATGGACGTGTGCACGGTGACCGGATAGGGATCCCATGCCTTGTCGGGCTTGGGCCGGTCATGTACCCGGGCGCCCAGTTTCTCCGCCATGGCCAGCCGCTGCGCGTCGGTGTCGACATAGTCGACCTGTGCGCCGTATGCCACCCCGAACGCCGCGGCGTACAGGCCGATCGACAGGCGTCCCACGACGAGAATGCGACGGTCGGCCTCGTCGAGGCGATCGAGTTCGGCCCGGTACGGACCGACAGCCCGCCAACCGTCGGGGATGTTGTCCGACAGCGATGCGATCGCCACCGGGTCGACCGCGTCGGGGACGGGCAGCAGCATCGCGTCCGCGAACGGCACGAGCACGAGGTCGGCCATGAAGCCGCCGCCGTCCAGACCGGCGAGCGGCGCCATGCCGTACATCGCCATCAGCGGCAGGGAGGCGCACGACCCGGTCACCCCGCGACGACACGCCCCGCACTCTCCGCAGCTGATCTGGAACGGCACGACGACGCGGTCTCCGACCCGCACCGAGGTGACGTCGTCTCCGACGGCGACGACCTCGGCCAGGCCCTCATGGCCGACGGCGTGTCCTGGCGGCATCGGCAGAGCGCCCTGCGCAACACCGACGTCGAGGTCGCAACAGGCCACCGCCAGGGGTCGCACCAGCGCCTGCCGGGGCTCGGAAATCTCCGGGTCGGCGGCGTCCTGCCACGCGTATCGGCCTTCCGCCGCGAACATCAGCTGCTGCATTCGCCTGGCCCTTCTTTAGTGGTCGTTCAAGTATTCTTGAGCGACCTTTCTAGTATTGTCAAGGGGTGCCGCGCCCCGACAGAAGCCGTGCCGCGCTGATCGACACCGCGGCCCTGCTGTTTCGTAGGCAGGGCTACGCGGCCACGGGCGTGAACCAGATTCTGGAGACAGCGGACGTCAAGGCCGGGTCGCTGTACCACCACTTCCCCGACGGGAAGCAGGGGCTTGCCGCGGCCGTCGTCGACTCCGCCGGTGGACAGATCGAGAAGCTGCTGCGACGGTTCCTCGACAGCGACGCGTCGGTCGCCGACATCGTCGACGGCTGGATCGACCTGCTGGCCGTGCAACTGGCTTCTGACCAACGCGACGGCTGCCCGATCGAGCCGATTGCCACCGAGTCCGTCAACGCCAGCACGCAGGTGCGCGATGCGTCGGCGCGGGCGTTCGCCGGCTGGAGTGCCGCGGTCGCCGAGCGACTCCGCTCCGACGGCTGGCCTGATCGCGATGCCGAGCAGATGGGCCTCGCCGTCATCGCGCTGATCGAGGGCGCCTTGATCCTGTCCCGCATCGCCGGCAATGCCGCCGCGTTGAACTCGGCGAAGGCGGCGGCCCGATTACTGCTCACGCGTTGACCAGCTCAGAGATCGAGGCCGATATCCAGCACTCGCACGGAGTGGGTGAGGGCGCCGACGGCCAGATAGTCGACCCCCGTACCTGCATATTCGGCCGCGGTGTCCAGCGACAGCCCGCCCGACGACTCGAGCTTCGTCTGGGGAGCGCGAGAGTCGCGGCGCTGCGCCGCGATCTGCGTCTGCCACACCGGGAAGTTGTCCAGCAGAACGAGTTCCACGTTTTCGGCCAGTACGTCGTCGAGCTGTTCGAGCGAGTCCACTTCGACTTCGCAGGGCAGGCCCGGCGCAGCCTCCCGAACCGCCCGCAGCGCTGCCACCACCGAGCCCGCGGCCACCACGTGGTTGTCCTTGATCAGGGCGGCGTCGCCCAGACCCATCCGATGGTTGACGCCGCCGCCGACCCGCACCGCGTACTTCTGCAGCGCGCGCAGCCCGGGCAGCGTCTTGCGGGTGTCGCGGATCTTGGCGTTTGTACCGGCCACCGCGTCTACCCACGCCGCGGTGGTCGTCGCGATTCCGGACAGGTGGCAGATCAGGTTCAGCATGGTGCGCTCGGCGGTCAACAACCCCTGCGTCGGCGCGTCGACAGTCAGCACCACCCCACCCGCGTCGAGGCGCGCACCGTCGTCGACGCGCTGCCTCAACTGGTATCCGTCCCCGCCGAGCACCTCGTCGAGAACCATGAGCGCGACATCGACGCCGGCGATGACGCCTGGTTCGCGGGTCACCATCGACGCCGTGGTGCCTGCGCCCGCGGCCACCGTCGCCAACGTGGTGACATCGGGGCCGTAGCGAAGGTCTTCTTCCAGGGCGCGCGCGATCACCCAACGAGCCTCAGTCAGCTCGTCACCGCTGAGTTCCATCAGCAACAGGCCGCCGCGAGCACCTGGCTGTGCGCCAATGCCGGGTCGGTGTCGGGAAAGTCGGAACGGTGATGGCAGCCGCGCGACTCGGTACGCGTCGACGCGGCGGCAGCGACGGCCCTGGCTGTCGTGGTGAGGGCGACGTCCTCGAAGCTGGTCCGGCAGTCGAGGTCGCGCGGGTCCGCGGCCTCGAGTTCCTGCGTCAGCCGCTGCAGACCGTCGGCGTCTCGGACCACCGACGCGTACCGCGACATCGCCCGCTGTAACTTCTTGCGCGGCAAAGCGACCCGCGTGTCGACCTCGCCGAGCTCGGCGTGTGCAGGTCCGGCGTCGACAGCATGCTGGGCCGCCGCCTTGCCGGCGCGACCACCCACCACCAGGCCCTCCAACAGGCTGTTGGAGGCCAACCGGTTCGCGCCGTGCATTCCGGTCCGCGCCACCTCGCCCGCGGCGAACAACCCGGGCAGGTCGGTGCGGCCGTGCACGTCGGCGACGACGCCGCCGCAGCTGTAGTGCGCCCCTGGCACCACCGGAATGGCTTGGCGCGTCGGGTCGATGCCCGCATCGCGGCACGCCGCGGTCACCGTCGGGAACCGGCGCGCGAAGTCGTCGATGCCGCGGGCGTCCAGGTATGCGCACGGATCGCCGGTCTCCCGCAGCCGGGCATCGATGGCCGCCGCGACGACGTCGCGTGGCGCCAGGTCACCCATCGGATGAACGCCAGCGGTGATCGAATTCCCTTGCCGGTCAAGCAGGATACCGCCCTCGCCGCGGACGGCTTCGGTGATCAGCGGACGCCGCCCGCCTGCGTGACTGTCGAACAGCATGGTCGGGTGGAACTGGATGAATTCGATATCGCTGACTGGCACACCCGCCCACAGCGCCAGCGCGACACCGTCACCCGTCGATCCCTCGGGGTTGGTGGTGGCTGAATACAGATGACCGAGCCCGCCGGTCGCGAGGACAACCGACGGGGCGTGCACGATGCCCGGCCCGTCCTCGTTGAGCACCAGCACGCCCTTGACCGCGCCGCCGGTCTGCAGGATCTGCAGCGCGACGTGGTTGCGGCGGATGTCGAGGGTGGCCGCGGCATGGTCGAGCGCCCGTTGCACCTCTGCTCCGGTCGCGTCGCCGCCGGCATGGATGATGCGACGCCGGGAATGTCCGCCCTCCCGTGTCAGCGACCACCGGCCCGGCTCGGCCTCGTCGAAACGTGCTCCGTCGTCGACCAATTCGGCCACCGCACGGTAGCCGTCCGACACGATCGACCGCACCGCATCCGGGTCGCACAGCCCTGCACCGGCGGCGATGGTGTCAGCGACATGGGCATCGATCGAGTCGTCGTTATCCGGCAGCACGACGGCGATGCCGCCCTGCGCGTAGAACGTTGCGGTGTCGGCGGCCTTGCTCAGCACCACCACTTTGCGGCCGCGACGGTGCGCGGACAGCGCAGCGACAAGTCCGGCCACTCCGGTGCCGACAACTATGACGTCGGCCCGCTGGTGCCACGTCATCATTCACCGCCGCCCGGCGTGCCGATCTCGATCATTCGCCGCACACTGGCGCTGGCGCGCGCGGCGATCTCGGGATCGACGTCCACCACGTCGGCGCCCTCGACCAGGCAGCGCAGGAGTGCGGCCGGGGTGATCATCTTCATGTACTTGCACGACGCCCGGTCGTTGACGGCGCGGAAATCGACTTCCGGTGCCGCCAGGCGCAATTGGTGCAGCATACCGACTTCGGTCGCGACCAGCACCTGACGCGCGCGGGTCTCACGGGCGGCGTCGAGCATGCCGCCGGTGGACAGGATCTTCACCCGGTCCTCGGGAAAGGCGCCCTCGCCGGCCAGATACAACGCCGAAGTCGCACAACCGCATTCGGGATGTACGTACAGCTCGGCGTCGGGGTGCGCGAGCGCCTTCTCGGCCAGCTCGTCGCCGTTGATGCCCGCGTGCACGTGGCACTCGCCGGCCCACACGTGCAGGTTCTTGCGGCCCGTGATCCGTCGGACATGGGCGCCAAGGAACTGGTCGGGACAGAACAGCACGTCGCGGTCCTCCGGAATGGAGGCCACTACCTCGACGGCGTTCGATGACGTGCAACAGATGTCCGTCTCGGCCTTGACCGCGGCGGTGGTGTTCACGTAGGACACCACGACCGCGTCCGGATACTCGGCCTTCCACGCGCGCAGGTCGTCCGCGGTGATCGAGTCGGCCAGCGAGCAGCCGGCCCGCTGGTCGGGAATCAGCACCGTCTTGTCCGGAGACAGAATCTTGGCGGTCTCGGCCATGAAGTGCACGCCGCAGAACACGATGGTTTCCTCGGGCGCGGCGGCGGCGATCCGCGACAGCGCCAGCGAGTCACCGACGTGGTCGGCGACATCCTGGATCGCGGGCAGTTGATAGTTGTGCGCCAGCAGCGTGGCGTCGCGCAAATCGGCGAGGCGGCGCACCTCTGCGGCCCATTCCTCGTCGCCAACGACGCCGGAATAGCCGGTCGGGCCGTTGGTGATCTGAGCTTCCAACACCGTCATGGCCGCCTCCTCGCGGTCAGTAGGTTTTCGACTTATAATCGAAAACATGGCTAATGGTAGCACTGCACACGAGGTGCTGGCTGTGGTCTTCCAGGTTCGACAGCTGAACACACGGAACCCGCAGCTCAGCGTGCTGCTGTGGCAGCGCGCGAGGGAACCGCAGCGCGGTGCGTGGTCGCTGCCCGGCGGTCAACTGCGTCACGACGAGGACATGATCAGTTCAGTTCGGCGACAACTCGCCGAGAAGGTGGACCTGCGTGAATTGGCTCACCTCGAGCAGCTGGCTGTGTTCTCCGACCCATGCCGTGTTCCCGGCCCACGCACGATCGCGTCGACGTTCCTCGGCCTTGTGCCCTCCCCCGCCACTCCGGAACTGCCGCCCGACACTCGTTGGCATCCAGTGAGCGCGCTGCCCCCGATGGCGTTCGACCACGGCACCATGATCGAACACGCGCGCACCCGCCTGGTGGCGAAGATGTCCTACACGAATATCGGATTTGCCTTGGCGCCAAGGGAATTCGCACTATCGACGCTTCGCGACATCTACGGCGCCGCGCTGGGCTACCAAGTCGACGCCACCAACCTGCAACGGGTACTCGGACGGCGCGGCGTCATTGTCCCTACCGGCACCACCGCCCGATCGGGTCGCAGCGGGGGGCGCCCCGCCGCGCTGTACCGCTTCACCGAATCCGCGTATCGCGTCACCGACGAGTTCGCGGCATTACGGCCGCCCGGGTGAGGCGACTGGCTTCTTAACGCTTTCTTAAGTAAGAATGGCCAGATGGATCTGGGCAACGTCGCACCGGCATCAGGTGCCGAATGGATCGGTTCGGTACCGCACGAAGAGATCGTGCGGGGCATCCGTCCGCAGCTGCCTGCCGACGATCCCTTCTACGACCCGCCGCGGGGCTTCCGGCACGCCGCGCCGGGCACCGTGCTGCGCAGCCGCGACGTCGAGGTGGCGTTCCTCGGGTTGATCCCGCAGAAGTTGAACGCCACGCAGCTGCTGTACCGGACCACCGACATGAACGGCGTGCCCGAGGCGACCGTCACCACTGTGATCGCCCCCGCCGAACGCGCCAAGGGACAGACCTGCCCCCTGCTGTCGTACCAGTGCGCGATCGACGCCGTGACGTCGCGCTGCTTCCCGTCCTACGCGCTTCGGCGCCGGTCCCTGGCCCCTGGAGCCTTTGCGCAGCTCGAGTTCTTCCTCATCTCCGCGGCGCTTGCCGAAGGCTGGGCGGTGTCGATACCCGACCATGAGGGACCAAAAGGGGCGTGGGGCACACCGTACGAGCCGGGCTACCGGATCCTCGACGGGTTACGCGCCGCTCTGGGCTTGGAGAAGCTCTGTCTGTCGGCGACGGCGCCGGTCGGACTGTGGGGCTACTCCGGAGGCGGGCTCGCCACCGCATGGGCCGCCGAGGTAAGCGGCTCGTACGCCCCCGAGCTGAACATCGTCGGCGCTGTCCTCGGCTCGCCCGTCGGCGACCTCGGCCACACGTTCCGCAGACTCAACGGGAGCTTCTACTCAGGGCTGCCCGCGATGGTGGTGGCTGCACTCTCCCACGCCTATCCCGACCTCGACCGCGTCATCCAGGAGCACGCCACCGATACCGGCAAGGCGATGCTGCTGCGCGTCGAAAACATGACCACGGTCCATGCCGTGCTGAGGCTGATCGGCATGGACATGGGCAAGCTCGTCGACCGGCCACTGAACGAGATCCTTGACATGCCCGAGTTACGAGAAGTCTTTGATGACATCAAGCTGGGCACGGCGGTGCCGACGCCGCCGGTGCTGCTTGTCCAGGCGGTGCACGACCGGATCGTCTCGGTCGACGACATCGACGAGCTGGCCGACACCTACGAGTCCGGCGGGGCCTCGGTGACCTACCACCGCGACATGTTCAGCGAGCACATGTTGCTGCACCCGCTCTCGGCGCCGATGGCGTTGCGCTGGCTGACCGACCGGTTCGCGGGAAAGCCGCTGAGCGAGAACTTGACTCGGACCAAATGGCCGACGCTGCTGAATCCGATAACCTACGTGGGCATGGCCCGGCTGGTTCGCATCGCCGCCAAGGTCGTCACGGGGCGGACGGTAGAACGCCGTCCACTGTGACCGGCGGCATCAAGACCGTCTCCACCGGCGGCCAGCCGCCCAGATCATCACGTGATGTCGACACTGCGATCAGCGCGTACACCAGCGCCGCCATCGCGGCGGGAAACAGCACCGACGCCGCGATCAACAGCGGCGTGTGTGCGAAGAACACCGGCGGCGCCTCGGTCACGTAGAACACCCGGTGGTCGGGCGATATCGGAGCGCCCGCGATGTCGATGATGTCGTAGCGCGACCGCACGATCAGCGCACCCACTCCCGCCGCCGCGCCCGCAGCCACCGCAGATCCGGTCGCCAGCGCGGCGGCCAGCACCGGGCCGCGATGGGGCCGCCACTGCCACACCAGCACGGCGCACACCACCGCCAGCACCACGACCAGGCCTACGAGAAGAACCGCGGCGATGAAGTAGTTGTCCGCCTCGTTGCCCAGAGAGACGTGCACTCGCTGGCCGCTCTTGGTCAGGGCGATGACGCCATGGATCGGCGGCACGATCCACGCCCACAACGCACCGACGAGGGCACCCGCAACAGCTAAGCCGACGACCACGGTCACGGCCGCCCGGCGGCGTGAAAACCGCGGCGGCGCAGCCTCATTCATCGCTGTCATCGCTTGTCCTCAAGATCCTTCGAGTCCTGTACGCCGTGGCGGGAGCATTTCGCCGACCACCCGTCGGGACGCACCTGCACCACCATTCGCCGGCCGCACTCCGCACAGAACCGTGGTGGCTCGAGCCCGAGTTGGGCCGCGGTGGGCACCGCGCCGCCTGCGGGCTCGCCAGTGTAGACGTTGAATTTGACGGCACCCATCAGACAAGCCACCGCTACAGGGTGGCGTTGAGCGCCTTGATCGGCATCTGCAGGTCGTCGAGCAGTTCCAGGTCGGCCTCGGCCGGGCGGCCGAGCGTCGTCAGATAGTTGCCGACGATGACGGCGTTTATGCCGCCGAGGATGCCCTTCTTCGCGCCGAGGTCACCGAGCGTGATTTCGCGGCCGCCTGCGAACCGCAGCATGGTGCGCGGCAGCGCCAGCCGGAATGCCGCGACGGCCTTCAACGCCTCCGACGCAGGCATCACGTCCAGGTCGCCGAACGGGGTGCCAGGCCGCGGGTTGAGGAAGTTCAGCGGCACCTCGTGCGGGTCGAGCTCAGCGAGGTTGGCGGCGAACTCGGCGCGCTGCTCAAGGGTTTCGCCCATGCCGAGGATCCCGCCGCAGCACACTTCCATGCCCGCTTCGCGGATCATCGACAGCGTGTCCCACCGCTCCTCCCAGGAGTGGGTGGTCACCACCTCCGTGAAAAACGACCGCGCGGTCTCGAGGTTGTGGTTGTAGCGGTGCACGCCCATCGCCGACAGTCGCTCGACCTGCTCCTGCGTCAGCATGCCCAGCGAGCAGGCGATCTGGATGTCGACCTCGTTGCGGATCGCTTCGATGCCGGCCGCGACCTGGGCCAGCAGCCGCTCGTCGGGCCCGCGAACGGCCGCCACGATGCAGAACTCGGTCGCACCGGACTTCGCCGTCTGCTTGGCGGCTTCCACCAGGCTCGGGATGTCAAGCCAGGCGCTGCGCACGGGAGAGGCGAAAAGCCCTGACTGCGAACAGAAGTGACAGTCCTCGGGGCAGCCGCCGGTCTTGAGGCTGATGATGCCCTCGACCTCGACCTCGGGGCCGCACCAGCGCATCCGCACCTCGTGGGCCAGTTCGAGCAGTTCGTCGAGTCGGTCGTCGGGCAGCTGCAAAACGGCCAGCACCTGGTCCTGGGTCAGGCCCTTGCCGCGTTCGAGCACCTGCTCGCGGGCCTCGGTCAGGATGTCGGTCACCGTGCTCCTTCATGTCGACTTGAACGGTGTTCAGGTTATGGTAGCGAGGTGCAGCTGCACAAACGCGACGTGGTCGATGCGGCGACGGCGATCCTGGATGACTACGGGATCGCCGATCTGACGATGCGCAGGCTGGGCCGTGAGCTCAACGTCTCCCCTGGCGCGCTGTACTGGCATTTCGCTAACAAGCAGCAGCTGCTGGGCGCGATCGCCGACCGCATCCTCGAGCCCGTCGGTGATGTGTCCGGCGACTGGCGCGACCGCGTGGCCGGCATCTGCGGGCGCCTGCGTGACGCGCTGCTGTCGCACACCGACGGCGCCGAGTTGGTGTCGGCCAGTTTCGCGTCAGGTCAGTCGGAGGCGATGACCCAGATCGTCGCTCGCCTGGCCGACGCGGCCACGGATGCGGGCCTTGTCCCCGCCCAATCGGAGCTGGCCGCCCGCACCGTCGTCTACTACGCACTCGGGTTCACCGCAGACGAGCAGTCTCGGCTGCAGTGGGACGCCGCCGGAGCCGAGCTTCCTGACGCGCAGTCTGTGCTCACCGAGGACGCAGGCGAGCGGTTCGGATTCGGGCTCGCGCTGCTCGTCGAAGGCATTGCAGCGCGGCGGGTACAGCCCGTCTAAAACCCCCGGTAGTTCTTGATGTCGTTCATCCAGTCTTTTTCGCCCGCGTTCACCGACCCGGTGAGAGCCCACATGCGGACTCCCTGGTCGTGGCCGCCCGCAATTGCAAAACCCAACTCGCGGTGTGCTTCGCTGGGGCCAGGGCGAATGACCACCTCGACGATCTTGTTCGGGCGCCCTTCGGCAGTGACGCCGGCGAACTCGCCCTGATCGTAAACCGGACTTTCGCCGACGACGAGGTTGTCGGCTTTCGGCGTCTCATTGCCGCTTCCGACGAGGGACTCGACGTCGGGATAGCTGTCGTTCGGATCCATCTTCAGCACGGGGGCGTACACGCACGACAACAGGTTCTCGCCCTCGTCGGTGGGCGCGAGCTTCTCGGCGTAGTTCACCACCGCCAGGTACGTGTTGACGATTCCCTGGCCCGTTGCGCTCGTATCATCAAGCCCCCCAAAGGGTACCGGCGCCTTCTGGCGTGACCCGCCGCTCTGGTCCAGAGCGCTCCGCCACCGATCCTGCCACGCATGCAGGTTCTGGGAGATATGCGGCACACACCGATCGACCCGGTCGGCGTAGCTCAACTTCATGAACTCCGAGTGACCGGAATCGATCGTGATCGGTGGCGGGCTCGGGTGATAGAAGAAGTTCATGATCAGCGAGGTGCCGCCCACGATGGCTCCGATGATCGCGATGGCCGTAGTTGTCCACCAGTGCGTTCGACCGGGGCCCCAGTCGGAAGCCCTGTCGGTTTCGTCGTCCGATTGCCTCGCCACCGAGCCGTAAATTACCCGACCCGGCGGCGTAGCGTCCCCGAAGTGATCACCGTCGACGATGTGCGCCGTATTGTCGCCCCTCTTCCCCGGTCCTACGAGGTGGTGGTCGGTGACCGGATCAAGTTCCGCATCGGGCGGATCGTCTACTTGGCGTTCTCGCGCGACGAGACCGTAATGGGCTTCGCCTTCCCCAAGGAGGAGCGAGCCGGGCTGGTCGACTCCGAGCCGGACAAGTTCATGCTGCCGAGGCCCTCCGACATGCGATACAACTGGGTCCACGTCCGGCTTGACGCGATCGACCTTGTCGAGCTGCGCGAGTTGGTCATCGAGGCGTGGCGGATGTGTGTGCCGAAAAGCGTTGCAGCCACTGTCCCCTAGGTAATCAAATACTCCACGCGCTTGTTGCCGTCCCAATGCCGGAGGGCCACGCCCGTTCCTCGTCGATCGCGCGACATTCGGCGCAGCGCCAGCGCATCCGCCAACTTGGTCTCGGGCACGCGGCGGGCCAGGGTGACGTGCGGCGTCCAGTGCCCCGGATCCGCGTGCGGCAACGGACCGGGTGACATGTGGGGCAGGCAGACGTCATGGACCTCGGCTTGAAGCGCCAACAAGTTCGGTGGTTGGCACCACCAGACGCACCAGCGTGAAGGGTCCGTGCCCGAAGAGCATCGGGGCGCCGATGGTGCAGGCAATGGGTAGCAGCCGCAACACCGGCCGGAGTACGTCATTGACCGCGTCGTCCATGTGCTCGGCGACGGCAAGCGTCACATGCGGTCGGTTGCTCGGCGACGTCGAGGCTGCCAGGCTGCGCACCCCCGAATCCGCCAGGTCGTCCCAGATCCGCCGGACCGCGGCATCGGTTTCGGAGTCGAATAGCAACTCGACCGAGTGCACCATGTCAGCCGACCAGCCTCGCGACCCATTCAGGGTCGAACGCCGACGCGCTCATCGACTCGAACTCCGCTGCGCTCATCGCACCGGCACCGTCCGGCAGCAGCGCCCGCACCGGGGCCATCGCCGAAAGCGCCTCGCGGTTTCCGATCTCCACCGCCTCCGGTTCCCGCGGCCATGTACCCACCACCAGCCCGGCGCACCAAACATTGTGGGAGGCAAGCGCTTCCATCGTCAGCGCGGTGTGGTTCAACGTGCCCAATCCCGGCCTCACCACCACCAGCACCGGCGCGGCAAGGTCCAGCGCAAGTTCACGCAGGGTCACTCCGCCCGCACCGATCTCGACGAGCAGGCCTCCCGCGCCCTCCACCAACGTCAATCGTCCCGGCCGGTCCACGCTTGCGACCAGCGAGCCGAGGTCGCGACGGGTGGGCAGTGGCGCACCGGCTCGCTCGGCCGCCGCAGCAGGCGCCAAGGGCGCGGGAAACCTTGCGAGGCCGTGCAATTCGCTGACGCCGGAGAGGCGCCCAACATCGGCGAGATCGTTGTCTCCGTCGGCGGTGCCGGTCTGAACCGGCTTGCACACCGCGACGTCGAAGGCCGCCAGCCGGGCATGGCAGGCCAGTGCCGCCGTGGCCACTGTCTTGCCGACGCCGGTGTCGGTGCCCGTGACGACGAGGACGCTCACCGCTCCGGCCTAATGTCGGCGGCCGGGCGGCTCGGAAGCCGTCGACAGCACTTCCGTGAGCACATCCCGCGCGAAGGCCATTTCGTCTTCGGTCAGCGACGCACGCGCCGTGAGCCGCAGCCGCGAGGTGCCCGCAGGCACCGTCGGCGGGCGGAAGCAACCGACGCGTACTCCGCGGTCCAGGCACGCGGTCGCGGCGGCCAGTGCCACCTCGGGTGCCCCGAGAATCACCGACACCACAGCCGATTTCGGTTCATCGGAGACGTCGCAGACCCGGGCCAGCTCACCGGCGCGCCGCAGCACCGCCTGCGCCCGCCACGGTTCGGCCGTCAGCACCCGCAGCGCCGCCCACGCCGAACCCACCGACGCAGGAGCCAGCCCGGTATCGAAGATGAACGGCCGTGCCGCGTCGATCAGATGATCGCGCACAGCAACGGGACCGAGCACCGCGCCGCCCTGGCTGCCCAACGCCTTGGACATCGTCACGGTCATCACGACATCCGGCGCACCGGCCAGCCCGACCTCCTCCAGCAGACCGCGCCCACCGGTCCCCCGCACCCCGAGCCCGTGGGCCTCGTCGACGATCAACAGTGCGTTGTGGCGCCGGCAGACGTCGTGCAGCTGCCGCAGCGGTGCCAGAACTCCGTCGGCGCTGAACACCGAGTCGGTGATCACCACTGCGCGCTTCTCGTCGCGCTCGGCAAGTTCCCGTTCCACTGCCGCCACATCGCGATGGGGAGTCACCGCCACCCTGGCCCGCGACAGTCGGCAGGCGTCCACCAGCGACGCATGGGTCAGTGCGTCGGACACCAGAAGGGAGCCCTGCCCCGACAGCGCGACCACCGCACCGAGGTTGGCGGTGTAGCCCGACGAGAAAACCAGTGCCGACTCGGCGCCGACGAAGTCGGCCAGCGCCGCCTCGAAACTCTCGTGCAGTTCGGTGTTGCCGGTGACGAGCCGCGATCCCGACGAGCCGGCGCCCCAGGTGCGCAGCGCGGCTACGCCGCCGTCGATCACGTCGGGATGCTGCGACAGACCGAGGTAGTCGTTGGACGCCAGGTCGAGTTCGGCGCCAACCGGCGGACGCGCGCGCAGCGACCGGCGCAGACCGGCCGCACGCCGCTGGCGCTCGACGTCGTCGAGCCAGGCCAGCGGGGAAACGCCTACGCGCGTCACGATGCCCCCTCGACTCAGTAGCACGACTTGAACAGCGTTCAGGTTAGTGCACGCGCGACCGCGACCATCGCGGAGGTGTGCGCCATAGGGTGAGGCCTTGTGCGCGTGATCGATTGCGGAGCTGATTGCTGCCGACCTGTTCCAAAGTGCCGAGAAGGTCGCTCAAGTCAAGCGTGATGCACGGGCATCTCTGGAAGCGAAGACGTGGGAAAACTCGCGGTTGCTCAACAAGGGCGCAAGCGACGAACCTGGGTGCTGTTGCTTTGCAATCATTCTCGCTTACGCCGTTTTGCACAGACTAGGAGGGTGTGGGCGACGCTAAGTTGTTTGCGAAGATACCTTGTTATTTGCGAAGAGACTTGTGTCGCTGGCAAAAGCGAAAAGCTACCTCGCCGTCAATTTTTGCTGCCGAGCCGAAAAATTCTGCTGTTGTGCTCCCCCGCGCTCGTCTGGCCGATAGCGTTCCACTGTCTCACCGACCAACATCTCGCGAACTGGGAGGAACACGAAATGCTCATGCGGAGGGTTAGCGCAAAGGACAAGATCCCCAACGGCCTGGTGCGGGCTGCTTTGGTGGCGGGTGTGGCCTCGGGAGTGGTGGCGGCCTCTCTGGGTGGGATCGGAACGGCCAGCGGAACGTGCATCGGCATCATCGGCATCAGCATCAACGATGGCAGCGGCGGCCACTGCAGCAGCAGCCTGACAACCTTCGCGTTGGGGCTGGGCCCCGGTACGACGGCGATCGCCAATCAAGGTTTCTTCAACGCCGCCATCGCGATCGGCACCGACACCGACCGCACAAGCAGGCACGGGGGGCCTTGATTTCCTCAACCTCGCCTTCAACTCCGGCAGCGCAACCGACGGTGGCCACCAGCACGGTTACGGCAGGTGGTGGTGGCTTCAACCTCGCGGCCAATCTTGGCGGCAACGCCAACACCGGTGGCGGCGCTGGGTTCTCAGACCATGGACGTCTCCGCGGGAGACGGCTTTGGGAACGTCGCACTCAATGCTATCGGCAGCAACCGGAACACAATTCGTGCAGGAGCCGGCTCCCTCGACTTCGCGAGTGAATGTGGGCGGTCTAATGGGCCGCGGCAGCGATAGCCGTGTCACATGCAACTGGCGGCCTGGGCGCGGCACTTCAATCCCAGACCTTCTTAGGCGAGCAATGCACTAATGCTAGCAATCCGGGTTGCGGCAACGTCGTGACCGCTAACGGGCCGTCGGGCGCTCGTTGTCGCCGCACGGCGTGGTCGGTAAGGAGATCGTACCAAGAACGGCTTTGGTATCACCCTTGCGAACTCGTTCAATTCCGGCATGTTCCCCAACCAGATGCTCCCCGCCAATGTCCTCGCTGCGAGCAAGGCCAACAGCTTCGCGCCCACGACGTTCGCCAGCGGGAGTTCCAACGGGTCTGGCGGCGGCCAGCTGAGTGGGTCACTGACGAAGGGCGGCAAGCCAGTTCAGCTCCTCGCTCAAGAAGTTGAGTGACGGCGTCAAGAATGCCCTCGGCAGCTTCGGGAAGAAGAAGCAAACCACCGGCGGCGACGACTGACGACATCCGCGGTCGCTTGAGCTAGCGGCCGGATGCTCGGTCACGCCAGCGCAGCCATGCGCTGGCGTGACAGCCGACCCGACCATAGGGCCGGTCGATAGGGCGCTGAACGACGCCCTCAACCGAGGGAACGCGCGACCCCGACCATCGCGGAGGTGATCTGCGCGATCTCGTTCGGCGTGCAGACATACGGCGGCATGGCATAGATCAGATTCCGGAACGGGCGCAACCAGACGCCGTTGGCGAGCGCTGCGGCTGTGGCCACAGGCATGTCGACCGGCTCCGCCATCTCGATGACGCCGATCCCGCCGAGCACCCGGACATCCGCCACGCCGGGCAGCGAACGGGCCGGCTCCAGGCCAGCACGCAGGCCGCGCTCGATCTCGAGAACCCTTGTCCGCCAATCACCGCCGAGCAGCAGCTCAACGGAGGCCACCGCCACCGCGCACGCCAGCGCGTTGGCCATGAACGTCGGGCCGTGCATCAACGCACCCGGCTCGTGGCCGCTGATCGTGTGCGCGATGTGTGTCGTGCACAGCGTGGCCGCCAGGGTGATGTAGCCGCCGGTGAGAGCCTTCCCGACGCACATGATGTCCGGGCTCACCCCCGCGTGGTCGGAGGCGAACAGTTCACCGGTGCGGCCGAAGCCGGTGGCGATCTCGTCGAAGATCAGCAGCACGTCATGGCGGGTGCACATCTCCCGCAGGTCGGTCAGGTACCGCGGGTCGTGGAACCGCATACCGCCTGCGCCCTGCACGACGGGCTCGACGATGACCGCGGCGAGCTCGTCGGCGTGCTCGGCCATCTGTTTTTCGAAGGCGGCGCTGTAGGCCGGGTCGTATTCGGTCGGCACTTGCGGGGCGAAGACCTGGCGCGCCAGCACGTCGGTCCACAGCGAGTGCATGCCGCCGTCGGGGTCGCACACGCTCATCGGGGTGAAGGTGTCGCCGTGGTAGCCGCCGCGCCACGTCATCAGCCGGTGCTTGCCCGGCCGGTCGCGGCTGCGCCAGTACTGCAGCGCCATCTTCACCGCGACCTCGACCGCGACCGAGCCGGAGTCGCTGAAGAACACGGTGTCCAGCCCATCGGGCGTGATCTGCACGAGGAGCTGGGCCAGCCGGGCCGCGGGCTCGTGGGTGAGGCCACCGAACATGACGTGGTTCATCGACGCGAGCTGGGACGCGATGGCGTAGTCCAGCGACGGGTGGCCGTGGCCGTGGATGGCGGTCCACCACGAGCTCATCGCGTCCAGCACCTCGACTCGCTTGCCGTCGTCGATGAGTGTCAGCCACGCACCGCGCGCCCCGACGGCGACAACGGGCGGCTGCGCCTCGGCGCCGATCGTGCTGTAGGGATGCCAGACGTGTGCGGCGTCGATCGCGGTGATCTCAGCCGGGGTCAACGCGGGCATGGGAAACGAGCCTATCCCTTTGCTACCGATTACGACCGCGCCGACGGTTACATGGGGCGCACAGCGATCTTCGGTACATTTACCGACGACCATGATGACCCTCGCCCCTCCCCGCCCGGCGCCGGTTAGCGCGCGGGCACCGGCAGCGGCAGCACCGAAGGCGGACCGCAAGTCCGGCTTCTATCGCCACGATCTCGATGGCCTGCGTGGTATCGCCATCGCTCTCGTTGCGGTATTCCACGTCTGGTTCGGTCGGGTATCGGGTGGTGTCGACGTGTTTCTGGCACTGTCCGGCTTCTTCTTCGGCGGCCGGCTGCTGCGTACGGCGCTGACACCGGACGCGTCGCTGTGGCCGGTGCCCGAGGTCATCCGGCTGGTCCGCCGGCTGTTGCCCGCGCTCGTTGTGGTGCTTGCCGCTTCGGCAGTGCTGACAATTCTGGTGCAGCCGGAAACACGCTGGGAGACATTTGCTGACCAGAGCCTGGCCAGCCTTGGTTACTTCCAGAACTGGGAATTGGCCAACACCGCTTCGGACTATCTTCGTGCCGGTGAAGGGGTGAGTCCGCTTCAGCACATCTGGTCGATGTCGGTGCAGGGCCAGTTCTACATCGGATTTCTTGCGCTCATTTTCGTGTTCGCTCTCCTGTTCCGGCGAGTCCTCGGCAGGTACATGCGGGCATCACTCGTCGTGTTGTTGAGCGCGCTGACCATCGCGTCGTTCGTCTACGCGATATTTGCTCACAACGCCGACCAGGCGACGGCGTACTACAACAGTTTCGCGCGAGCGTGGGAGCTGCTGCTCGGTGCGCTGGTGGGGGCGGTGGTCGGACACATCCGCTGGCCGATGTGGCTGCGCACGAC
Organism: uncultured Actinomycetota bacterium; assembly: GCA_963817825.1. Classification (GTDB taxonomy): domain Bacteria; phylum Actinomycetota; class Actinomycetes; order Mycobacteriales; family Mycobacteriaceae; genus Mycobacterium. Next base: position 221,991 of record CAWFQG010000017.1, read on the forward strand.
GGTCGCGGTGGTCGCACTCGCCGCGATCCTGTCCTGCGGCGCGCTGATCAACGGCGTGGCGCAGTTTCCCGGGCCCTGGGCGCTGGTGCCCGTCGGCGCCACCATGCTCTTCATCCTCACCGGCGCCAACCGGTTGGCCGACCCGCACGCCGGCGGCAAGCTGCCGCTACCCAACCGCATCCTGGCCACCAAACCGTTCGTGTGGCTCGGCTCCATCGCGTACTCGCTGTACCTCTGGCACTGGCCGCTGCTGATCTTCTGGCTCGTCTGCACCGACAGCCAGCGAGTCGGCTTCTTCGACGGCGCGGCCGTGCTCCTGGTCGCGGGCGTGCTGGCCTACCTGACCGCCAAGTACGTCGAGAACCCGTTGCGCTACCGCACCGCGGCCGCCGATATGGGGCCTTCGGTGACGATCCCGCTGCGCACCCGACTGCGCAGGCCGACGATCGTCCTCGGGTCGGTGGTGGCTCTGCTCGGGATCACGCTGACGGCGACGGCCTTCGGCTGGCGTGAGCATGTGATTCAGAGCGCGAACGCCGAGACACTGACCAGCCTCGATATGCACGACTATCCCGGTGCCCACGCATTGCTCAACAACGCGGTGGTGCCTCCCGACGTGCGGATGCGGCCGACGGTGTTGGAGGCGAAGAAGGATCTGCCGGAAACCACCATGGACGGCTGCATCAGCGACTTCGACAACGTCGACGTCATCAGCTGCGCCTACGGCGACAAGTCGGCGAAGCGCACGATCGCGCTCGCGGGCGGGTCACACGCCGAGCACTGGATCACCGCGCTGGATCAGCTCGGAAAGCAGCACCACTTCAAGGTGGTGACCTATCTGAAGATGGGCTGCCCGCTGACCACCGAGCAGGTCCCACTCGTGATGGGCGACAACCGGCCCTACCCCAAGTGCCACACCTGGAATGACCGGGTGATGAGCAAGATCATCGCCGACCGCCCCGACTTCGTCTTCACCACCGCCACCCGGCCGTGGAACATCAAGCCGGGCGACGTGATGCCCGGCACGTACGTTGGCATCTGGCAAACACTGTCGGACAACAACATTCCGATCTTGGCGATGCGCGACACGCCGTGGCTGGTGCGCAAGGGCCAGCCGTTCTTCCCCGCCGACTGCCTGGCCGACGGCGGCAACGGCATCTCCTGCGGGATCAGGCGCTCGGATGTGCTGTCCGCGACAAATCCCACGCTGCCGTGGGTGGCGAAGTTCCCGTTGATGAAACCCCTGGACATGAGCGATGCGGTGTGCCGCAAGGACGTGTGCCGTGCCGTCGAGGGAAACGTCCTGCTCTACCACGATTCTCATCACATTTCCAAGACCTATATGCGCACGATGGCCGACGAGCTCGGCCGTCAGATCGGGGTCGCCACCACCTGGTGGTGACAACCGAGCGTCGGAGAGTGGGCGCCGATAAGGTCGAATGATGTCGCTGACGACGGTGTGGCCCGGTACGCCGTATCCGCTCGGCGCCACGTACGACGGCGCGGGCACCAACTTCTCGCTGTTCTCCGAGGTCGCGGACCAGGTGGAGCTGTGCCTGATCGCCAAGGACGGCTCCGAGGAGCGGATCAACCTCGACGAGGTAGACGGCTACGTCTGGCACAGCTACCTGCCGACCGTGACACCGGGCCAGCGGTACGGCTTCCGCGTCCACGGGCCGTGGGATCCCGCGGCCGGGCACCGCTGCGACCCGAGCAAGCTGCTGCTGGACCCGTACGGGAAGTCCTTCCACGGTGACTTCGAGTTCACCCAGGCGCTGTTCTCCTACGACCTGAAGGCCGACGACCTCGCCTCCGGTGGCACGCCACCGGAGGTCGATTCGCTCGGGCACACCATGACCAGCGTCGTCATCAACCCGTTCTTCCAGTGGGCTTCCGACCGGGCGCCGCACACTCCGTATCACGACACCGTCATCTACGAGGCACACGTCAAGGGAATGACGCAGTCCCATCCCGGTATCCCAGAAGAGCTTCGCGGCACCTACGCCGGACTGGGCCATCCCGCGATCATCGACCATCTCAAGTCGCTCAACGTGACCGCAATCGAGCTGATGCCGGTGCACCAGTTTCTGCACGACCACCGACTGCTCGACCTGGGCCTGCGAAACTATTGGGGCTACAACACCTTTGGCTTCTTCGCGCCTCACTATCAATATGCGGCGAACAAGCACGCGGGCGGCGCGGTCGCCGAATTCAAGAACATGGTGCGGTCGTTCCACGAGGCGGGCATCGAGGTCATCCTCGACGTGGTCTACAACCACACGGCCGAGGGCAGCCACCTCGGGCCGACGATCAACTTCCGCGGAATCGACAACGCCGCCTACTACCGGCTGCTCGACGGCGACCTGAGGTTGTACAAGGACTTCACCGGCACCGGCAACAGCCTCAACGCGCGGCACCCGCACACCTTGCAGCTGATCATGGACTCGCTGCGGTACTGGGTGTTGGAGATGCATGTCGACGGCTTCCGCTTCGACTTGGCGGCGACGCTGGCCCGGGAGTTCTACGACGTTGACCGGCTTTCTGCGTTTTTCGACCTGGTGCAACAGGATCCAGTGATCAGCCAGGTCAAGCTGATCGCCGAGCCGTGGGACATCGGCGAGGGCGGCTATCAAGTCGGCAACTTCCCAGGTTTGTGGACCGAGTGGAACGGGAAGTATCGCGACACTGTGCGCGACTACTGGCGGGGTGAACCCGCGACCCTCGGCGAATTCGCCTCCCGGCTGACCGGATCCTCTGACCTGTACGAGGCCACCGGGCGGCGGCCCGGCGCGAGCATCAATTTCGTCACCTGCCACGACGGTTTCCCGCTAGCGGACTTGGTGTCGTACAACGAGAAACACAACGAGGCGAACGGCGAGGACAACCGCGACGGCGAGAGCCACAACCGGTCGTGGAACTGCGGGGTGGAGGGTCCCACCGACGACCCGGACATCCTGGCGTTGCGCGGCAAGCAGATGCGCAACATCATGGGCACGCTGATGGTGTCTCAGGGCACGCCGATGATCTCGCACGGTGACGAGATCGGCCGCACTCAGGGCGGGAACAACAACGTCTACTGCCAGGATTCAGAGATCTCCTGGATGGACTGGTCACTGTGCGAAAAGAACGCCGACCTGCTGGCTTTCACCCAAAAAGTGGTGCAGTTTCGCAAGAATCACCCGGTTTTCCGCCGTAGGCGGTTCTTCGAGGGCAAGCCGATCCGCACCGGCGACCAGTCCCGCGACATCGCCTGGCTCACCCCGGGCGGCAAGGAGATGACCCCAGAAGATTGGGGCACGGGTCTCGACAAGTGCGTTGCGGTGTTCCTCAACGGCGAGGCCATCGAGGCGCCCAACGAGCGCGGCGAGCGCGTGGTCGACGACACATTCTTGCTGTGCTTCAACGCACACGACCAGCTCCAGGACTTCGTTGCCCCTAAGGCCAAGTACGCCAAACAGTGGACCGCAGACTTCGACACCGCAGATCCGACGGGCGGCACAGACGTCGTGGTGGCGGCCGGAGAGAAGATCTCGCTGCAACCACGGTCACTGCTCGTGTTGCGTAAGACCGCCTGACGCATGCCTTTTCCCGTCTTGTCGACGTATCGACTGCAGATGCGTGGCGACTGCTTCACCTTCGCCGACGCTGAGGTCCTGCTGCCCTACCTCGACGACCTCGGCGTGTCTCACCTCTACCTGTCGCCCATATTGACGGCAATGCCCGGTTCCACCCACGGCTACGACGTCATCGACCCGACCACCGTGTCGGCGGAGCTCGGCGGCGCCGACGGGCTGGCCCGGCTGTCGGCGGCGACACAGTCGCGCGGCATGGGTCTGATCGTCGACATCGTCCCCAACCACGTCGGCGTCGATGCGCCCGAGAAGAACAAGTGGTGGTGGGATGTGCTGCGGCTCGGGCGGGACTCCGCGTACGCACCGTACTTCGATATCGACTGGACGCTGGACAACGGCCGAATCGTGCTGCCCGTCTTGGGTTCTGACAATGACATCGCCGACCTCGTGGTGGACGGCGACATGCTGCGGCTCGGCGACCTCGCCTATCCCATCGCGCCGGGAACCGGCTCCGGCACCGGAAGCGAGGTGCACGATCGCCAGCACTATCGCCTGATCGGGTGGCGCAACGGGGTATGCGGCTATCGGCGGTTCTTCTCGATCACGTCGCTGGCCGCCCTGCGCCAGGAGGACCGCGCTGTTTTCGATGCCACCCACGTCGAGGTCAAGCGCTGGCTCGACGAGGGGCTCGTCGACGGTGTGCGCATCGACCATCCCGACGGATTAGCCGATCCCGCAGGATATTTGACGTGGCTGCGCGAGATCGCCGGACCGCAGGCGTGGATCGTCATCGAGAAAATCCTGGCTGTCGACGAGCCTATGGATCCGAGCCTGCCGGTTGCGGGCACGACCGGCTACGACGCGCTGCGCGAAGTCGGCGGCCTGTTCCTCGATCCCTCGGGTGCCGGCCCCCTCACCGACCTCGTCGCGTCGACCGGTGCCGACTATCACGCGATGCCGGAGCTGGCCCGCGAACTCAAAGCTCGCGCCGTCACGAACACACTGCGCAGCGAGCTGGGACGGCTGTGCCGCGCCATCATCGCCGGGACGGGCTTCGACGATCCACAGCTGCCCGACGCGGTCGCGGCGCTGCTCAGCCGCATACACGTGTATCGCTCGGACTATCTGAACCTGTCCTCGGTGCTGCCGACCGCACTGGCCGAAACCGTCTCCGCACGACCGGAATTGGCGGAGCCACTCGCGATCATCTCTGCTGCGGTCATCGCTGGCGGCGAGGCGTCAGAGCGTCTGCAGCAGCTGTGCGGCGCAGCAACGGCGAAATCGATGGAGGACTGCCTGTTCTACCGCGACCCACGGTTGGTGTCGCTCAATGAAGTGGGCGGCGAACCCGAGTGGTTCGGCGTGAGCGTTGCCGAGTTCCACCAGCGCGCCGCGGTGCGCGCACAGTTGTGGCCGCAGGCGATGACGGCATTGAGCACGCACGACACCAAACGCAGCGAGGACGTGCGGGCTCGGATCGGGGTGCTCTCACAAGTGCCGTCGCTGTGGTCAGGGTTCATCGCCGGCTGGGAGCAGCGCACGCCGTCACCCGATCCACTGACCGGATTGTTCCTGTGGCAGAACGTCTTCGGCGTGTGGCCGGTCGACGGTACCGTCACCGACGACCTGCGCGGTCGCCTGCATGCCTATACAGAGAAGGCGATCCGTGAGGCCGCCGTGCACACGTCGTGGAACGACCCCGATGCCGAGTTCGAGGACAAGGTGCATCACTGGCTCGACGAGGTGATCGACGGGCCAGTGGCCACCGAGCTGACCTCCCTGGTGGCCAGGCTCGACGAACATGCCCGCAATGACAGTCTGGGGCAGAAGCTCGTCCAGCTGACCGCCCCCGGTGTGCCCGACATCTACCAGGGCACCGAACTCTGGGACGACAGCCTGGTCGATCCCGACAACCGCAGACCAGTCGACTTCACGACGCGGCGCGCAGCCCTGTCGGCGTTGACAGATCCCAAGATTCGGGTGGTCGCCGCCGCGCTGCGACTCCGCCGCGACAGGCCGGCGGTGTTCTCCGGCGGTGGTTATGAGCCCCTGTTGGCAGAGGGACCGGCCGCTGAGCACGTGGCGGCTTTCGTCCGGGGCTCGGACGCGGTGACGGTGGTGACGCGGCACTCTGCCCGGCTGTCCGAATCAGGTTGGGCCGACACACTTCTAACCCTGCCTGCCGGCACATGGGTGGACCGTATCGGCGGCGCCCGATTCAGCGGAGGAGTGTCCCCCGGCGACCTGTTCCCGCAATTGCCGGTCGCGCTGCTGGAGCGTGTCGATGACTGAGTTCGCCGTCTGGGCGCCGCGGCCCGAACGCGTCCGCCTTGACATCGACGGCATGCTGCACCCGATGACGCGCTCCGACGACGAATGGTGGCACGCCGAAGTCGAGTCACGGCCGGACGCCAGATACGGGTTTGTGCTCGACGACGACCCGACGGTGCTGCCCGATCCGCGGTCGCCCCGCCAGCCCGACGGCGTACACGAGCGGTCGCAGGTATGGCAGCCGACGCCGGACGCGTGGACGGATCGCGACTGGAAAGGCCGCTCGGTCGAAGGCCGGACGATCTACGAGCTGCACATCGGCACGTTCACGCCGGACGGCACATTCGACTCCGCGATCGCCAAGCTGGACTACCTGGTCGACCTTGGCGTGGACTTCGTCGAGTTGATGCCCGTCAACGCGTTCGGCGGCACGCACGGCTGGGGCTACGACGGAGTGCTCTGGTATTGCCGTCCACGAACCGTACGGCGGCCCCGACGGACTGGTCCGGCTCATCGACGCCTGCCACCGCCGCGGCCTCGGTGTGCTGATCGACGCGGTTTTCAACCACCTCGGCGCGTCGGGAAACTACCTGCCGAGGTTCGGGCCGTACCTGTCGGCGGGCAGTAATCCATGGGGCGAGTCGATCAACATCGCCGACGCCGACGCCGACGAGGTGCGCCGCTACATCATCGACTGCGCGCTGCGCTGGATGCGCGACTTCCACGCCGACGGTCTGCGGCTGGACGCCGTCCATGCGCTTGTGGACACCACCGCGTTGCACATCCTGGAGGAGCTTGCCACCGAAACCGACGCTCTGGCAGCCGAACTGGGTCGACCACTGTCACTGATCGCCGAGAGCGACAAGAACGACCCTCGCCTGATCACACCCCGCGACCGCGGCGGCTACGGGATGACCGCGCAATGGGACGACGACATCCACCACGCCATCCACGCGGCCGTGTCGGGCGAACGCCAGGGCTACTACGGCGATTTCGGGACGATGGAGACGCTGGCGCAGACCCTGACACACGGCTACTTCCACGCGGGCACCTACTCGTCGTTCCGGCACCGGCGCCATGGCCGCCCGCTGGACACGGCGACCATTCCGGCGACCCGCCTGCTGGCCTACACGCTGACACACGACCAGGTCGGCAACCGTGCCATCGGCGATCGGCCGTCGCAGAACCTGTCGTCGGGCCAACTGGCCGTCAAGGCGGCCCTGGCACTGGGATCTCCCTACACGGCAATGCTTTTCATGGGCGAGGAGTGGGGATCGTCGAGCCCGTTTCAGTTCTTCAGCAGCCATCCCGAGCCGGAACTCGCCAGGGCCACCGCCGAGGGGCGCAAGCGAGAATTCGCCGAACACGGTTGGGACGCCGACGAAATCCCCGACCCGCAGGATCCGGAGACGTTCCTTCGGTCGAAACTGAAGTGGGACGAGATCGACGACGGCGACCACGGCAGGCTTCGGCGCGTCTACCGTGCACTCATCGCACTGCGAAGGACCGAACCCGATATCGCCGATCCCTGGCTGGATCACCTGAAGATCGACTACGACGAAGAACAGCGCTGGCTCGTCATGCACCGCGGCTCGCTGGCCATCGCGTGCAACCTGAACGCCGAGGAGGTCACCATCCCCGTCACCGGCGAGCCCGTGCTTGGGTGGGGCGAAACGACCATCGACGCGGAAAAGACACGCCTCGAAGGACATTCATTCACGGTGCTACGCAAGCCCGCTCAGAGCAGGTAGCGATACGCCGCGGAGCCGGGCTCCAGTGTCTCGACGTGAATGTCGGATTGCTTCATCCGCTCGAGCAGACCCTCGAGGTCGGCGGCGGACCCGAGTTCGATGCCGACCAGCGCCTCGCCGGTCTCCCGGTTGTTGCGCTTGACGTACTCGAACAGCGTGATGTCGTCATTGGGGCCGAGCACCGTGTCCAGGAACCGGCGCAGTGCGCCGGGCTCCTGCGGGAAGTCGACGAGGAAATAGTGCTTGAGCCCGAGGTGCACCAGCGACCGTTCCAGGATCTCGCCGTACCGGGACACGTCGTTGTTTCCACCTGAGATCAGGCACACCACAGTCGATCCCGGTTCGATGTCGGCATCCAGCAGCGCGGCGACCGACAGCGCACCGGCGGGCTCGGCGATTATGCCTTCGTTCTGGTAGAGGTCGAGCATGGCCGTACACACCGCGCCCTCGTCGACCGCCGTGATCGACACCATGTCCCCCGCGGCGGCCAGTGCGGCGTAGGTCAAGTCGCCCGCCCGGTTCACCGCGGCACCGTCGACGAACTGATCGACGTGCTCGAGGGTGACGGGCTCGCCCGCGGCCAGCGCGGCGATCATCGCGGCGGCACCTGCCGGCTCGACGCCGAGGACCGACGTCCGGCTCGTCCGCTCGGCCAGGTATGTCGTGATGCCTGAGATACAGCCCCCGCCGCCGACCGGCACGATCACCAGGTCCGGCTCGTCGTCGAGCTGGTCGAGGAGTTCGACCGCGATGGTGCCCTGCCCCGCCATCGTGCGCGGGTCGTCGTAGGGAGGCACCAAGGTGGCGCCGGTGCGCGCCACATCTTCGAGCGCGGCCGCCGCGGCCTCGTCGTAGGTCTTGCCGACGGCGATCAGCTCGATGAACTCGCGTCCGTGGTAGCGGATGCGGTCGCGCTTCTGTTTCGGCGTTTTCGCGGGGACGTACACCCGGCCGTGAATTCCCATCGACCGGCACGCCATCGCGAATCCCTGCGCGTGATTGCCCGCCGACGAACACACCACTCCGGCGACGATCTCCGCCTCCGACAGCTGCCTCAGCAGATTATTGGCCCCGCGCAGCTTGTAGGACCGCACCGCCTGGAGGTCTTCGCGCTTCAGATAGACCGTCGCGCCGGTGGCCTCCGACAGTCGCTCGCTGAACTGCAGCGGACTCGGCGCGACCACATCCGAAATTCGCAGAGCGGCCGCATCGATGTCGGCCGCGGTCAAGGGCGGCGACGTACGGGGGCTCTGGCTCAGGTCAGCGGACACCGATCAATGGTGCCATCTGGGTGTTTTCCTGCCAAAATCAGTTTTTCTCACCAGAGGTGAGTGGGTTAACCGACCGGGGTCAGCACGAAGACCGGGATCTGCCGGTCGGTCTTCTTCTGGTAGTCCGCGTAATCGGGCCACGCCTCGACCGCGCGCTCCCACCAGGCGGCTTTTTCGTCGCCGAAAACCTCCCGGGCCTCGTAGTCGCGGGTGGTCGGGCCGTCCTGCAGCTCGACCCGGGGGTTCTTCGCGACGTTGTAGTACCAGACCGGATTCTTCGGAGCACCACCCAGCGATGCCACCACCGCGTACTCGCCGTTGTGCTCGACCCGCATCAACGGGGTTTTGCGGATCTTGCCGCTCTTGGCCCCGATCGTGGTCAGCAGGATGACGGGTTTGCCCTTGAGCTCGGTGCCTTCGCTGCCGCCGGACTCCATGTATTTCTCGGCGTTCTCGCGGGCCCAATCGGACGTACTGGGTTCATAATCTCCGGAAAGTGGCATGAAGCCAGCTTAGGCCGACCGGTAAACCGCCCGACCTGATCCGGAGTTTCGGTTGCCCGAAACCATCATTCCGAGCTATCGTGAAACTATGACCATCCGGGACGAAGTGCCGATTGCCGGGGTGCCCTGGCCGGTATACAAGCTGGTCGCCCTCGTCATCGGCGTCGTTGTGCTGATCGCGGTCGGCGTCGTCACCGCCAGTGCGGCTCCTGCGGTACTGACGGCGGCCGCCACCGCCACGGCGGTGTGGCTCGGCCTGCGTGTCGCGGCCTCGCGCCGCTAGTTCTCCGCCAGCGCTCGCAACCGGTCCAAATCGGCGGCCACCGTCGCCACGTCGCTCTCGAACTCCTCGTCGGTCATGCCTGGACGCTGTCGCACCGTGAACACCACCTCGCAGCGTGCTTGACCCTCGCCCGCCGGAATCACCCGCAGCGGGTTGTAGACGGCCTCACCCGACGGCATCCGCACCACGTGGTCGAGGACCCCGTAGTCGTTGGCCGGCGCGAACTCGACGGTGACCTCGCCCATCGGCGAGTGCGCCACCCAGCCATCGGCCGTCTGTTTCAGCCCGCCTTCCGCCAGCCCCGACGCCCACCGTGGCATCTGCTCCGGATCCGCCGCGATGGCATAGGCGACCTCTGGCGCGACGTCGATCCACACACCGACATGGCGAGAGGTCATCGCGCCGCGCTCGTCGTCGCCTTCGGCTCGTGCACCCCATCGGCGACCTCGGATGCGTAGAGCTCGTCGATCTCGGCGCCGTACTTCTCGTGGATTGGTTTGCGCTTGAGCTTCATCGTCAGCGTGATCTCGTCGCCGCCGGGCTCCCAGAATGTCGGCAGCACCCGAAAACGCTTGATCTGCTCCACCTTTGACAATTTCGTGTTGCCGTCGGCCACCCCTGCAGCGATATCGGCGATCAACCCCTCGTCGGCCGCCAATGCCTCCGGCGACGCATCGGCCAGCCCGCGCTGCGCCGCGTACGGGGCCGCCGACTCGGCGTCGAGGACGATCAGCGCGGTGTTGTACGGGCGGCCATCGCCGACGGCGAGCACGACGCCGATGAGCGGGCACGCGGCCTTGACGGCGTTCTCGATGTTGGCGGGCGACATGTTCTTGCCCGCCGCGTTGATGATCAGCTCCTTCTTGCGGTCGACGACCTTCAGGTAGCCGTCCTCGTCCTGCTCGAGTATGTCGCCGGTGTGCAACCAGCCGTCCGCGTCGACTGCCTCCGCTGTCTTCTGCGGTTCCTTGCGATAGCCCTTCATCACCAGTGGCCCGCGCACCAGGAACTCGCCGTCCTCGGCGATCCGGCCCTCCATGCCAGGCACGAGTTTGCCTACGGTGCCCAGCCGGGTTTCCGACGGATGGCTGACCGTCGCGATGCAGCTCAACTCCGACATGCCCCAGACCTCGGAGATCGGAATGCCCAGACCGAGGAAGAACGCCAGCGTCTCCTTCGGAATCGGCGCGGCCCCCGATACCGCATGCCTGACCTGCTCCAGCCCCAGCTTTTCCCGCAGTTTGGAGAGCACCAGCTCGTCCGCCTGCGCCCACTCGGCGGCGACATCGTCGGGAATGGGATCGCCGGCGACCAGCGCCGCGGATTTCTTGGCGGCCACCCCCAGGCCCCACTGCAATCCCATCCGCTTAGTCTCGTCCGGTTCGTTTGCCGCCGCGAATTCGATTGCGGCCTTGAGCTTCTCCCAGACCCGGGGCACGGCACCCCAAATCGTCGGCCGCACGTCCGGCAGTGCGCCCGCAATCGCTCTCGGGTCGGAGACGGTGGTGATCTGGGTCCCGAACACCTCCTGTAGATACAGCGCGCCCATCCGGTCGGCGATGTGTGCCGTCGGCAGGAACGACGTGCTGCGATCGCCGAACCGGACACCGAGGACTTCGTCCACCGCGAACGCCTGGAACAGCAGGTTGGCGTGCGTCATCTCCACACCCTTGGGGTTGCCTGTGGTGCCCGAGGTGTAGATAAGCGTGGCGACGTCGTCGGATTGCACTGCCCGCCAGGCGGACTCGAAGTCGAAGTCGTCGGCACCGGCGGCGATGAGGTCGTCGACGGACAAGGTGCCGTCGGGCGACCCGTCGAGGCAGACGATGTGCTCGATGTCGGCCCCGCTGGCACGGATCCGGTCGACGTACTGCGCCTCGCACATCACCACCTTGGTGTCGGCGTTGTCGAACAGGTACACCAACTGCTCCGCGGGCAGGGTGTTGTAAACGGAGAAGGAGATGGCGCCGACGTGCTGCGCCCCCACCTCGAGCGGATAGAACTCGACACGGTTGGCCATCATCAACGACACTGTGTCGCCGCGCCGCACGCCGAGGCCGGCAAGACCGGCCGCGACCTGGCGGACCTGGTCGGCATACTCACGCCAGGTCAGGGTCTGGGTGTCGCCGGGGGTTCGCAGGGCTACGGCGTCCGGGTCGATGGCGGCGGTGCGCTGGAAGGCCTCACACAGGGTGGCGGGCCGATCGGATGTGCTCATGATTCACAACTTAGGCACTCACACTGAGCAGATGGACGATTCACCGGAATCTCATCTACCTCGCGAGGGGCTGGCCCGCCGGGCCGAGGAGTTCGCGGTCGAGGCCGGGAAGCGAGTGCCTGCGTGGGTCCGCCACGGCGACCCCGAAAGCGTCGTTCCGGTCCGCATTGCGCTCCTTGCGGCAATGGCGCTGCAGGTGGCCATCCCGAGGAGCTATACGGTCGTTCCACGCTGGCCGCTGCTTCTACTCGAGGGTCTGCTTCTCGTGGCTCTGCTGGCGATCAATCCTCGCGTCATGACCCGTCGAACGCGGATGGGCAGGAACGCCACCTGGGTGCTGCTGGGCGCGATCACTCTGGACAACACGTTGTCCGCCGTTCTCTTGGACGTGCGCATCATCTCCGGCGAGGTGAGCAACAAGGCGTCCGTGCTGCTGGGCAGCGGGGCGGCGATTTTCGTCACGAACATCATCGTGTTCGGCATCTGGTACTGGGAGCTCGACCGGGGCGGTCCGTTCGCCAGGCACGAAGGCGAGCGGCCCTATCCCGATTTCATGTTTCCGCAGATGACGACTCCCAAGGTGGCCAAACCGGATTGGCGACCGACGTTCGTCGACTACCTGTATGTCAGCGTCACCAACGTGATGGCGTTCTCCCCCACCGACACCATGCCTCTCGCACGCTGGGCGAAGGTGATGATGACTCTGCAGGCGATGGTGTCGTTGTCCACCGCGGCGCTCGTAATCTCAAGGGCGGTGAACGTTTTGGGCTAAATGTTCAGCCGCCGAACAGGAGTACGTTTGCAGTCATGGGGATTGCAACCACCAAACTGACACCGATCGAGCAGACCGCATTTCTCACCGAATACGCGAGGGCACTGGACAGCCAGTGGACCCGCCCCATCCTGGGTGACGCTCTTGCACACGAGGTGGTCGGCAAGATCGACTACGACTTCGCCGGCCTCGGCGTGCAAACAAGTGTGGTCTGCCAGACGGCGCTGCGCGCGAAGATGCTCGACGACCGGGTCGGCGACTTCATCCAACGTCATCCCGATGCCGTCGTGGTCGATCTCGGCGCCGGTCTCGACAGCGGCTTCTACCGCGTAGCGCCGCCCCAGACCGTGGACTGGTACAGCGTCGACCTGCCGGGCATCACCGCGGTGCGCGACCAGGTGCTGCCCGCGGCCCCGCAGTCGCATTCGGTGCCGGTCTCGCTGGCCGACGAGCACTGGCCCGACTCCATCCCCGCGGACCGGCCGACCATGCTGATTGCCGACGGACTCTTCGCCTTTCTGACCGAATCGATGATCGAAGGAATCTTCCGCCGAATCACCGACCACTTCGGCTCCGGCGAGCTGGCGTTCAACGACTACGGCCGCATCGGCTGGGCGAGCCGCGCGGCGATCAAGCTCTACCCGCAGAAGATGTTCGCCGACGTCGGCAGCCAATTCGGTTACCCCGGGTTCAAAGACGCACACCACCCCGAGACCTGGAACCCGCGAATGCAATTGGTCGAGGAGGCCAGCCTCACCGATGCCCCCGAAGTCGACTTGTTCCCCGGCTGGATCAGGGTGGCCACCAAGCTTTCCGGCATGAGCAAGACGGGCCGCCGAAAGGCCCGAATCCTGCGCTACGCGTTCTAGCCCAGGCAGCCCGGACCGAGCAGCGCCTTCAGATCACCCATCAGGGCCGACGACAGAGTGACCCGCAGCGACTGGTCCAGTTCCAGCGTGGTGATGCGATCCCCGCTGATGAGCCGCAGATGCACCTGCGACGTGCCCGGATGACGCGCAAGCACCTGTTTGAGGGCGTTGACCTTGTCGATCGTGCACTGCCGCGTCGGCAGGCTCACCGCCAGCGGCCGGTCGACCGCGGCATTCGAAAAGTCGGGCACCACAAGGTCGTTAGCGATAAGGCAGATCCGGTCGTCCTGGATTCTGACCTTGGCGCTGACCAGCACCACCGCGTCGTCGATGATCTCCGCACCGACGCTGGAGTAGGTGTGCGGAAAGAACATCACCTCGACGCCGCCGGTCAGGTCCTCCAATTGGGCTGACGCCCATGGCATCCCGCTCTTGTTGACGCGGCGATTCACCCCGGTCAGAATTCCGCCGACGCGCACCTGAGCCTCGTTGGGGATCTCGCCGTTCAGGATCGACGGGATCTGCGTATCAACCTGCCCGAGCAACAGGTGGGCAACGCCGTTGAGCGGATGGCCGGACACATACAGGCCAAGCATCTCGCGCTCCAGCGCCAGCTTGTGCTTGTCGTCCCACTCCTCGTCGGGAACCTTGATGGAGAACACGGCGTCGGTGGCGGTGTCGGCGCCCCCGAACAGGTCGAACTGGCCCATCGCCTCGGCCTTCTTGGTACCCAGCACCGATTCGACGGCGTCTGTGTGCACGAGGAACAGCCCCTTGCGCGGATGGTCGAGCGAGTCGAATGCGCCCGCCTTGATCAGCGACTCGGTGACCTTCTTGTTGCACGGGCCGATGTCGATCTTGTTGAGGTAGTCGGAGAAGTCGATGAACTTGCCCTTGTCCGTGCGCGAAGCGATCAGCGACGCAACGACATTCGTGCCGACGTTGCGCACCGCACCCAGGCCGTAGCGGATGTCCTCCCCGACCGAGGCGAAATTCAGGCCGGACTCGTTGACGTCGGGTGGCAGCACGGTGATGCCGAGCTTGCGACAATCGGCCAGGTACACCGCGGCTTTGTCCTTGTCGTCGCCGACCGACGTCAGCAGACCGGCCATGTACTCGGCGGGGTAGTTCGCCTTCAGGTACGCCGTCCAGTAGGACACCAGTCCATAGCCGGCGGCGTGTGACTTGTTGAACGCATAGTCCGCGAACGGAAGAACGGTGTCCCACAGCGCTTTGATCGCCGGGGCAGAGAACCCGTTGGCCTTCATGCCTTCCGAGAAGCCCTCGTACTCCTTGTCGAGCACTTCACGCTTCTTCTTGCCCATCGCTTTGCGCAGAATGTCTGCTCGGGCCAGTGAGTAGCCGGCCACCTTCTGCGCAATGCGCATGATCTGCTCTTGGTAGACGATCAGGCCGTACGTCTCGGCCAGGATCTCCTCGAGCGGCTCGGCCAGCTCCGGGTGGATCGGCCGGATGGCCTGGCGGCCGTTCTTGCGGTCGGCGTAGTCGTTGTGGGCATTCATGCCCATCGGGCCGGGCCGGTACAGCGCGATCACGGCGACGACGTCCTCGAACCCGGTGGGCTGCATGCGGCGCAGCAGGTCGCGCATCGGACCACCGTCGAGCTGGAACACACCGAGGGTGTCGCCGCGGCCGAGCAGCTCATAGGCGGCGGGATCGTCGAGCGGCACGGAGTCCAGGTCCAGGTCGACTCCCCTGTTGGCCTGAATGTTCTCCAGCGCATCGCCGATGATCGTCAGGTTCCGCAGGCCGAGGAAGTCCATCTTCAACAGGCCGATGGCCTCGCACGACGGGTAGTCCCAGCCGGTGATGATGGCGCCATCCTGCGGCCGCTTCCACAGCGGGATGGCCTCCGTCAGCGGCTCGGAGCTCATGATCACCGCGCACGCGTGCACGCCCGCGTTGCGGATCAGGCCCTCGAGGCCGCGGGCGGTCTCGTAGATGGTGCGGACGTCGGGGTCGGTGTCGATGAGGCCACGCACCTCGGCGGCTTCCTTGTACCGCTCGTGGGTGGGGTCGGTGATGCCCGACAGCGGAATGTCCTTGGCCATGATCGGCGGCGGCAGCGCCTTGGTGATGCGGTCGGCGATCGCGAAACCCGGCTGGCCGTAGTGGATTCGGGCCGAGTCCTTCAATGCCGCCTTGGTTTTAATGGTGCCGAACGTGATCACCTGCGCGACCCGGTCCTGGCCCCACTTGTCGGCGGCGTACCGCACCATCTCTCCGCGGCGGCGGTCGTCGAAGTCGATGTCGATATCGGGCATCGACGCGCGTTCGGGGTTCAGGAAGCGCTCGAACAGCAGCCCGTGCTCGATCGGGTCGATGTCGGTGATGCGCAGCGCGTAGGCGACGAGCGAGCCGGCGGCCGACCCGCGCCCAGGGCCGACTCGGATGTCCACCGATCGCGCGTAGCCGACGAGGTCGGCCACGATCAGGAAGTACGAAGGATAGCCCTTGGCGCAGATGACCTCGCTCTCGTACGCGGCGCGCTCGACGTACTCACCCGGCACCCCGTCCGGGAACCGGCGCGTCAGCCCGGCGTCGACCTCGTGCTTCAGCCACGACGCCTGGTCGTGGCCGTCGGGCACCGGGAATATCGGCATGCGGTCGCGGGGTGCCCACACGTCCTCGTAGGACTGCACCCGCTCGGCGATCAACAACGTCGAGTCGCACGCGCCGGGAATGTCGTCGTCCCACAGCGATCGCATCTCGGCGGCGGACTTCAGGTAGTAGCCGTCGCCGTCGAATTTGAACCGATTGGGGTCCGACAGGGTCTTGCCGGTCTGCACACACAGCAGCGCCTCGTGGTTGTGCGCGGCGTCCCGGGTCACGTAGTGGCAGTCGTTGGTGGCCAATACGGGAATGTCGAGCTGACGGCCGATCTCCAGCAGCCCGTCGCGTACCCGCCGTTCGATCGACAGCCCGTGGTCCATCAACTCCAGGAAGTAGTTGTCGGGACCGAAGATCTCCCGCCATCGCGCGGCCGACTCCAGTGCCTCACGGTCGTGGCCCAGCCGCAGCCGGGTTTGCACTTCACCGGACGGACAACCGGTGGTGCCGATGATGCCCTCGGCGTGTTCGGCGACGATCTCGGCGTCCATCCGCGACCACTTGCCGAGCTGGCCCTCGAAGGACGCCAGCGACGACAGCCTGAACAGGTTCCGCACGCCCGTCGCGTTCTCCGCCACCATCGTCAGGTGCGTGTAGGACCCGCTGCCCGAAACGTCGTCGGACTTCTGGCCGGGATCGCCCCACAGAACGCGCCGCGTATCGAACCGAGAAGCCGGAGCGATGTAGGCCTCCACGCCGATGATCGGCTTGATGCCCGCCTCGGTGGCCAAGTTGTAGAACTCGCTGGCGCCGAACATGTTTCCGTGATCGGTCATGCCGATCGCCGGCATCTCCAGCCGCTGGGCCTCGGCCAGCATCGGAGCGATCTTCGCGGCACCATCCAGCATCGAATACTCGGTGTGGTTATGCAGGTGAACGAAGGACGAGGAGTTCATAGGCACGCCAGTCTATGGCCGCCCACCGACTAGTACGGGCGTGTCGCGGTGCGTGTCTTATCGCTCTAGCGAAGTTAGCTGTTCACACAGGTAGTCGGCGACGCAGTCGTCGGTGGTCAGCTCGATCGCGGCGCGATAAGCGTCCGCGGCGGCCTCGATCCGGCCGGCAACGGCCAGCAGATGCGCCCGCGCGGCCCATGCCGGTTGAAAGCCGCCGACGGCAGGATCGTCGATGGCGTCGAGCGCGCGCAACCCGGCGTCGGGCCCGTCGACCTCGCCCTCCACCGCTGCCAGCGCCACCGCCGCGCCCAGCGACGGCGCCACCGCCATCAGCGCCCGGTGCAGCTTGCGCAGCGCGTCGAGGTCGATGTGTCCCAGCGACTGCTTGCTGCAGTGCGCTGACTGGATCGCCGCCTCGTACTGGAAACGGCCGGGGCGCCTGAAACCATGGGCGCGCAACAACAAGGCTTCGCCGCGCCCGATCAACGTCGAGTCCCAACGATCGGCGTCCTGTTCGTCGAGGGGGACGAACCGGCCCTCGCTGCGCCGCGCCGGTCGCCTGGCCTCAGACAGACACACCAGCGCCGCCAACCCGAGCACCTCCGGCTCGTCAGGCAGCAGGTCGGCCAGCACCAGTGCCAGATGCAAGGCCTCGGCGGACAGGGTTTCGACGGGTGCCCCATCACCGCCGAGCTGCCAGTCGATCGCATACGCGCCGTACACCGCTTCCAGGACCGCGGGCAACCGATCGTCGAGGTCGGCCCGCCCGGGCAACTCGAACGGGATGCCTGCATCGCGGATTCGCTTCTTGGCCCGCACCAGCCGCTGCGCCATCGTGGCCTGCGGCACCGCGAACGCCTCGGCGACAGCGGCCGCATCAACGCCGAGCACGACCTGCAGCATCAGCGGGGTGCGAATGTTGGCGGCGATGGCACGGTGGGCACAGACCAACATGAGCTCCAGCCGCCGGTCGGGAATCTCGCGCATCTCGTCGACTTCCATTGCGCTGTCGGCTATTTCACTCAGTGGCTCGGTCATCCGGTAGGCGTGCGACTTCCACATGTCGCGCAGCCTGTTGCGGGCCACGGTCAGCAGCCACGCTTCGGGATTGGCCGGGATCCCTTCGGCCGGCCACCGGTCGAGGGCCCGTTCGAGTGCGTCGGCCAACGCATCCTCGGCCGCGGCGATGTCCCGCGTGGGCGCGGCGAGCACGGCGAGCAGCCGACCGTAGGACTCGCGAACCAGGTCGGCTACCCGCCGCTGGACGATCAGGGGTTGTACCACCCGCGGTCGGCGGCGTATGTCCGCGCCACCGGACGGATCTCGACCGAACCCCAGCCATTGGCCGGATTGCGCTGCGCCCACTTGATCGCCTCGTCGAGGTTGTCGACCTCGATGACGAAGATGCCGCCCAGTTTCTCCTTGGTGTCGGCGAACGGGCCGTCCTGGATTTCCAGGCTGCCGTTTCGGGCGGTCACGGTGGTGGTCGTGACGACGGAGTCGAGCACCTCGGTGTCGATCAGCACGCCCGCAGCCGTCAGGTCGTCGGCGTATGCGCCGAACGCGGCCATCGCGGGCGCCATGTCCTCCTCGGTGAGTCCGACTTCGTGGCCCTCCTGGTAATACATCAACAGGCAGTAGCGCATGGTGTCCTCCTTATCGTCGATTGTCTCCTTGACACCGTTATGACGACTCGATTGCCGCCGAATCGACAGTTCGCGACCGACCGGTCCGTGCAACGAACCAAGAGCGCTCATCAGAATCCCTGCCTTTCTCTCCTTCTCGGTTGCCGCCACCCGGACTGGGCGGCGGTCACCGACTAGGAGCGGCGAGGGTCCGGCGATCGCACACTTTCTTCGAGATCTGGCACAAGTTCTCGTGAGCTGCGTCGGGCGCGCCACAATGCGTCGGCGGTGAAAACCACCAGCGCCACCCAGATCAGCGCGAAACCCAGCCACCGGCCGACCGGCATGGGCTCGTGGCCGATCAGCACGCCCCAGGCCATCTGAAGTCCCGGGTTGAGATAGAACAGCAGACCGAGCGTCACCAGCGGCAGCCGTTGCGCGGCCGCGGCGAAGAGGAGAAGAGGAATCGCCGTCACCGGCCCGGCCAACAGCAGCAACGCGGTGTGTGCCGCGCCGTAGTTGACGAAGTGGGCCTGGTGGGCGACCTGCAGCCAGATCAGGTAGCCCGCCGCCACCGGCAGCGCCCACAACGTCTCGACGGTCACGCTGACGCGCGGGTCGGCGTCGACCACCTTCTTGATCAAGCCGTAGAGGCCGAACGACACGGCCAGCACAAGTGCGATGTACGGCACTTGGCCCAGCTCAGCGGTCAGCACCGCGACCGCGATGACCGCGAGCGCCAACGCGAGGAGCTGCCACCTGTTGAGCCGTTCGCGAAAGATCACGACACCGAGCGCCACGCTGATCAGGGGGTTGATGAAGTACCCGAGGGCCGCGTCGACGACGTGTCCGTGCGTGACGGCCCAGATGTAGGTGCCCCAGTTGATCGCGATGAGCACCGAGGCGGCCAGCAGTTGAAGCCATGTGCGTGCGGTAAGCCGCCGCAGGTCTCCCAGCCTGTGCACCGCCGCGAGAAGCACCAGAAGGAAGACCGCGCTCCACACGAAGCGGTGGGCCAGTATCTCCGGCGCACTCGCCGGCAGCAGGAGCAGGAAGAACCCGGGGCACAACCCCCACCACACGTATGCTCCAGCGCCGAACAGCAGACCGGACCGCCGTGCGTCGCTCACAGTTCGCTGTTGCGCAGCACGTCAAGGGCGTGCTGCAGGTCGGCCGGATACGGGCTGGTGATCTCGATGCGCCGACCGTCGGCGGGATGCGCGAAGGCCAACGAGCGTGCGTGTAGCCATTGGCGTTCCAGGCCAAGCTTTTTCGCGAGCACCGGGTCGGCACCATAGGTGATGTCGCCCGCGCACGGATGGTGCAGAGCGGCGAAGTGCACCCGGATCTGGTGTGTGCGACCGGTTTCCAGCTCGACGTCGAGCAGGCTGGCGGCCTGATGCGCTTCCATCGTGTCGTAGTGCGTGATGCTGTGCCGGCCACCCTGCGTGACGGCGAACTTCCAGTCGTGCCCCCGGTGTCTGCCGATCGGCGCGTCGATGGTTCCACTGGACGGATCCGGATGTCCTTGCACCAGTGCGTGATAGCGCTTGTCGACAGTGCGCTGCTTGAACGCCCGCTTCAGCAGGGTGTAAGCCCGTTCGGACAGCGCGACGACCATCACGCCGGAGGTCCCGACGTCGAGGCGGTGCACGATGCCCTGGCGCTCGTGGATGCCCGACGTGGTGATCCGGAAGCCGGCGGCGGCAAGCCCGCCGAGCACCGACGGCCCGTGCCAGCCGACGGTGGCGTGGGCGGCCACACCGGGCGGCTTGTCCACTGCGACGATGTCGTCGTCGGAGTACAGAATCGTCATGCCTTCGATGTCGACCGGCGTATTTTCCGGCGGCGGAGGCGCTTCGGGCAGCCGCACCTCCAGCCATGCACCAGGTGTCAGCCGGTCGGACTTGCCGACCGGGCTCCCGTCGAGGTCGACGCCGCCGTCCTCGGCCAGCGCTGCCGCGGCGGTGCGGGACAGGCCGAGCAGTCGGGCCAGCCCGGCGTCGACACGCATGCCCGCCAGTCCTTCCGGCACGGGCATCGAGCGGACGTCCATCAGGTGGGTTCGGGCTTCCGCCGGCCCGCGGGGTCTGATTCGCCGTCCGGCTTGCGCCTTCCGGCGGTATCGAAGTCGAAACCGAACAGCGACAGGGCAACCAGCAGGATCGCCCCGCCCACCACCGCGGGGTCCGCGACGTTGAACACCGGCCACCAGCCGACGGAGAGGAAGTCGACGACGTGCCCGCGCAGCGGACCCGGTGACCGGAAGAATCGGTCGACCAGGTTTCCCAGAGCGCCGCCCAAGATCATGCCGAGACCGATGGCCCACCACGGTGAAACCAGCCCCCTGCCCATCCAGATGATGCCGAGCACCACGCCGGTGGCGATCAGCGTCAGCACCCAGGTGTATCCAGTGGCCATCGAGAACGCGGCGCCGGAGTTCCGAACCAGCGTCCACGTCACGGTGTCGCCGATGATCGACACCGGCTGACCTGGGGTGAGGAGCCTGACCGCGAGCACTTTGGTGACGATGTCGAGCACAAGAACGACGCCTGCCACCGCCACCAGCAGGCGGACCCGGCGCCTCGGCCTCGGCTCGGTGTCCTCAGCGGCGGCCACCGGCTCGCTCTGGCCAGGCGATTCATCAGTCACACAACCATCATCCCAAAGCGGGATTTTGCAATGATGGGGGCGTGAGCCGCCTTGTCGTTGTCACCACCGGCGGCACGATCGCCAGCAACGCCGACGAACACGGCGTCAGGCGGCCCACCACCAGCGGCGCCGACTTGGTTTCCGGGCTCGACGTCGGGGTCGTCGACCTGATGTCTGTGGACAGCTCGCAGCTGACGCCCGCCGACTGGGACCGGATCGGCGCGGCGGTCAGGTCCGCCTCGGGTGCCGACGGCGTGGTCATCACGCACGGCACCGACACGATGGAGGAAACGGCGCTGTGGCTGGAGCTGACCTACGACGGCGCCGCCCCAGTGGTGATGACCGGGGCGCAGCGCAGCGCGGACGCACCGGACGCCGACGGGCCGGGCAATGTGCGCGATGCGCTGAGCGTGGCGGCCAGCCCGCAGGCCCGCGGCCTCGGGGTGTTGATGAGCTTCGCGGGGACCGTCTGGCAGCCGCTCGGGCTGCAGAAGGTGGCGACGGCCGATCTCGGCGGCTTCGCCGGTGTCGCCGTCGGTTCGGTGGTCGATGGCCGATTCAGCCCCGGCCAGGGGAAGGACCGGCCGTTCCTCGGCGCGCTGTCGGCCATCGATGCGCCGAGGGTCGACATCCTTGCGGTGTATCCGGGGTGCGACGCGGTGGCGATGGACGCGTGTGTGGCCGCGGGCGCGCGAGGGATCGTGCTCGAGGCGCTGGGTTCGGGCAATGCGGGCGGGGCGGTGATCGATGCGGTGCGGCGGCACTATCGCGACGGCGTGGCGGTGGTGGTGTCGACGCGGGTGCCCGGCGGGAAGGTCTTCGCGGGCTACGGGCCGGGCCGTGCGTTGGTGGAAGCGGGCGCGGTGATGATGCTGCACCTGCGGCCTCCTCAGGCACGCGTGCTGCTGATGGCCGCGCTGGCAAGCGGCTCACCCGTCGAGGACGTCGTCGCCCGCTGGGGCTGAGCGGGCGGACAACGCATTGACGTAGTCGGGCCAGTCCAGGCTGTCGACTGGGTTGGCGCGCTGGACTTCCGCCGCGTCGTCACTGAAGGTGCGCACCGGCCCAGGGCCCGTGCTGCGGGTCTCGAACCGCACGGTCATCACGCCGTGGCCCGCACCCTGAATCCAGCCGTGTCCGTAGTCGGTGTGCACGACGTCGTCGCCCACCCGCCAGGCAGGCGCTGTGGCCGTGGCCTCGGTGAGCGTCTGCGGCAGGCTGGTGTCGGACACGTCCTCATGCGCCATCAACTCGAGGTCAGGGAACAACGACTCCTGGCGAACCTCCGACAAACCCGAAAAGCCAACGCCGACAAGACGAATGGGACCGATCTCAAGTGGGTCGAGCAGCAGCCTGCGGGCGATCGCGATCAGCGTCGCGGCGTCGGTGGTCGCGTACGGCAGCGTCGCCGAGCGGGTCAGGGTGCTCATGTCGGACTTCTTGAGTTTGACGGTGACGGTGCGCGCACCACGGCCGTCCTTCTCGAGCCGCGCGTGGGCATGCTCGCCGATCGGGCCCGCCGCCTCGCGCAACTGGTCCAACGTGGTCAGGTCCTCGGGAAACGTGGATTCGGCGCTGATCTGTTTGGCGGGGCCGTTCTCGGCAACGGGCCTGTCGTCGATACCCCTGGCCAATTGGTGCAGTGCGGGCCCGACCGTGCCGCCGAGGATGTTGGCCGCCTCGGCATCCGACAGCGCGGCGAAGGAGCCGATGGTCTCGATGCCCAGCCGGTGCAGTTTCTCCTCGGCGACGGGACCGATGCCCCACAGCCGGCGAACGGGCAGGCCGTCGAGCAGGACCCGTTCCTCGTCGCGGCGCACCACCCGGATGCCGTCGGGTTTGGCCAGCCCGGAGGCGATCTTGGCGATCTGCTTTCCCGACCCGGCCCCGACAGAGGCGACCAACCCGGTCACGTCGCGGATCTTGGCCCGTAGCTCCTCGCAGAACGTGTCCACGTCGTCGGCGTTGGCACCGGCGAGCTCGACGGGCTCGCCGAAGGCCTCGTCGTAGGACAGCTGCTCGAGGACGGGCACCACGCCGCGAACCGTGTCCAACACGCGGCGGCTCGCCACGCCGTAGACCACGCCGCGGGGCGGCAGTACGACCGCGGTCGCGCCGACCAGGCGGCGGGCTTGATGCATCGGCATCGCCGACCGCGCGCCGTAGACCCGCGACTCGTAGCTGGCGCCTGCCACCACACCGCGGCCGCCCAGCCCGCCGACCAGCACCGGGCGTCCGCGCAGCGTCGGTCGGGTCAGCTGCTCGACCGACGCGAAGAACGCGTCCATGTCGAGGTGCAGGACCCAGCGATTCATGCACTCATCAACCTCTGCAAAGGGAAACGGCCATGACCACCACTTGCGACGATAACGCCACTACCTCACCCGATTCTGCCCACACACCGAGACCTATTCGAGTACACCGTCCGGGAGATCGAAGCCGAGCACTCGGCAAAGGTGCAAGTAGTGGTCTGGTGTCCCACACGTGGCGGCACGCCATGCATGTGCAGCCCAACTCGGCGACGATCTGCAACGCGGGCTGGCGCACCGATTCCCCTGCTGAGTCACGCCGTTTCGTGAACGTCGGCGAACACTCACTACCCCCGAAATTGGCCGGGTTGCTGTACCGGTTGCTGTACGGCCGTCACGTCACGTCGGCAACGCCGGGCAGTACGGAACGCACCGGGCCGCGAGTGTGAGGTCAAAAGGCTGGCTATGACTGTTCTAGCTCTGGGCTCTGATGGCGGCCGGGGCGCGGTAGAGCGGTCATACCTTTCGTGCCGAGGAACATACGACTAATACATCCTTGCCAGATTGTGGGTTATGAGGCGCGCGCACGCTTGGCGTGTATCGGTCATACCTTCTTGGGCCTCAAAGCCCAGTAGCGCACCCTCAAGGACCTCAAAAGTGCAGTAGTCCACCACTGAGAACATCTGGCCACGACATGCGCAATATCTGATCATGAGCATGAGCATGGTGGTGTACACACTGGCCGTGGCCGCGGCAATGGCCGTTTCGATGTACGCAGAACAGATGACTGGTGCCCCGGCAGCGCACGCTCCGCCCGCGTCGAGCCGGGCAGTAACTGTCTAGAACCGTAACGCCTTTCCCCCAATCGGTGGAGCCTTTCCTCCCCCGCAGAAAGGGCCGATCAGCGGACACGCCAAGCGCCGAACACCAATACCGTCATGACCGTATTCATCACCGCTTCATCCATAGAAAGGAAACATACGATGACAAACACGAATCCAATGCACGATCACTACACCGTTATCAGCTTCGCCGGCGACGTTTACACCTCCCGCGTCGTAATCGCAGGCAGCTCTGCCGACGCGGCGGAGACGTACCGCGAGCATTACCCCGGCAGGGATATCATCCGCATCCTCAACAAAGCAACGGCGTCTGTGAAGCTGACTGCGTAGGGGACCGGGCGGGCTTTCGGGTCCGTCGGTGTTCTGACTTCGCTTCAGGGTAGTGCGGTAGCTCTTTGTCGACGAGTCGTCCGCATAGATGGCAGTGGTCTTGCATGCCTGTTGTCATCTGGGTCCGGGCCGTTGTAGCCGTCGTCCTCGTTGGTGACGGTGGGCTCGGGTGGCCAGGTCTGCTGTTCGGCGCTAAGTAGGTGCACGCCGTTGCGGCGGTACGCCTTGGTGTTGGGGCGGCGTAGCCGGTTGCGCCTTCCCATTAGACGAACGCCGATCCCTGCGTACCCTGGCGCAGCACTACCCGTCGGGCACCGGGGTTGATGGGGTCGATGGGTTAGATCGGGTCGGGATCTTCTTGCGGGTACGACATGAAGTCGTCGGCCAGTTGATGGGTGCGGATTGTGCCGCCGGCGTAGATGATTGCGGGCCAGCGGCCGCAGCGGCTCAGCAGGACAGGTTGCGCATGGGGTTCTCGCAGTCAGGCATCGTGCCGCGCCTGCTGGCCTTCGTCTTCTGGTGGCTGACGGCGGTCGGTGCGACCGTGGTGGTCGCCTGCGACCACGGGCCGCTGCTCGATGCGATCGAGTTGCTGCGACCCTAGGCCTTCGCGATAGCCACCCGCACACCGTCACCGATCTCGGTGCCGTCGGTCGGTTCACCGAACTCGAAGCTGGTCGCCAGGATCTCCCGTGCGATCAGGTCGGCGTGTGTGCGCGCCCACGCGTCGCGCTCGGCGGGCACGTCGATGACCACTGAAATGCGGTCGGACACATCGAGGCCCGTTGTCCTGCGCAGTTCCTGCAACTCGCGGATGCGGTCCTTGGCCCAGCCCTCGGCCTCCAGCTCGGGTGTGACGGTGCCGTCGAGCACCACCAGACCCGAACCCTCAGGCAGCGCCGCAGTGAATTCAGGGTCGGCGGCCACCAATCGCGAGCTGTACTCCGCAGGCAGCAGCACCGCCGGGCCGGCGGTCAGTGTGCCGTCGGGGTTGACGACGCCCTCACCCGCCTTGACGGCCTTGATCGCGGCCTGCACGTCCTTGCCGATGCGGGGACCGGCTTCGCGGGCGTTCACCGTCAGCTCGAAGCGCCCGTAGGCCGCGATATCGTCGGTCAGCTCGACGTTCTTCACATTGAGCTCGTCGGCGATCAGGTCGACGAACGGCTCGAGTCGCTGCGGGTTCTCCACGGCCACAGTGAGTTTGGGCAGTGGCAGTCGTACCCGCAGTTTCTTCGCCTTGCGAAGCGAGGATGCCGCGGATGCCACGTCGCGCACCTGATCCATGGTGGCGACGAGCTCGGCGTCGTGCGGCAGTTGACCGGCCTCCGGCCAGTCGCTCAGATGCACAGAGCGCTCGCCGGTGATGCCGCGCCAGATCACCTCGGTGATCAACGGAAGCAGTGGCGCGGCCAGCCTCGCGGTGACCTCCAGCACGGTGTGCAGCGTGTCGATCGCGTCGGGATCCTCCTCCCAGAACCGGGAACGGGACCGTCGCACATACCAATTCGTCAGCGCCTCGGTGAACTGGCGCAGCTCGTCGCAGGCGCCGGAGATGTCGCAGACGTCCATCGACTCGGTGAGGTCGTCGCGCAGCTGTGCCAGCTTCGCCAGGATGTAGCGATCCAGCACATGGGTGGAATCGGTGCGCCACGTCCCTTTCTTCGGCGCGTACAAGGCCAGGAATGTGTAGGCGTTCCAGAACGGCAGCAGCACCTGCCGAACGCCCTCGCGGATGCCCTGTTCGGTGACGATCAGGTTGCCGCCCCGCAGGATCGGCGACGCCATCAGGAACCAGCGCATCGCGTCGGAGCCGTCGCGGTCGAAAACCTCGCTGACGTCTGGATAGTTGCGCAGCGACTTGCTCATCTTCTGGCCGTCGTTGCCCAGCACGATCCCGTGCGCCGAGACGGTGCGAAACGCGGGGCGGTCGAACAACGCGGTGGCCAGCACGTGAAGTGTGTAGAACCAGCCGCGGGTCTGGCCGATGTATTCGACGATGTAGTCGCCCGGATTATGGCTGTCGAACCAGTCGACGTTCTCGAACGGATAGTGCACCTGGGCGTAGGGCATCGAGCCTGAGTCGAACCACACGTCGAACACATCGGGGATACGCCGCATCGTCGACGCGCCGCTGGGGTCGTCGGGGTTGGGCCGGGTCAGCTCGTCGATGTAGGGCCGGTGCAGGTTCGTCGGTCGCACCCCGAAATCGCGCTCGAGTTCATCGAGGCTGCCGTAGACATCGATGCGCGGGTAAGCCGGATCGTCGGAAACCCACACCGGAATCGGGGTGCCCCAGTAGCGATTTCGGGATATCGACCAGTCCCGCGCGCCCTGCAGCCACTTGCCGAACTGGCCGTCCTTGACGTGTTCGGGGTACCAGGTGATGTCCTGATTGATCTCGACCATCCGGTCACGGAACTCGGTGACCTTGACGAACCACGACGACACCGCCCGGTAGATCAGCGGATTGCGGCAGCGCCAGCAGTGCGGGTAGGAGTGCTCGTAGGTTTCGTGACGCAGCAGCACCGCACCGTTCTGCGCAGCAGGCCCGCTCTGGTTCTTCAGGTCGCGGATGATGTGCGGGTTGGCGTCGAATACGTGCTGGCCAACGTAATCGGGCACCGAGTCGTCGAACCGGCCCTTGGAGTCGACGGGGGTGACCGCGACGATGTCCGCCGCCTGCGCCGTCGCCATGTCGTCCTCGCCGTAGGCCGGCGACATATGCACGAGGCCGGTGCCGTCTTCGGTGGTCACGAAGTCGCCTGGCAACACCTGAAAAGCGTTGGGCGAGTCCATGAAATACGGAAGCGGCGGCAGGTAACTCGTACCGAGAAGATCTGTGCCGGTGTAGGTGGCCAGGATCTCGGGCTCTTCCCCGAGCTCACGGGCGTAGGCCGCCAGCCGGGCACGGGCCAGCACGTAGCGCCGGTCCCCCGATTGCACCAGCACGTACTCGATGTCCGGATGCACCGCCACCGCCTGGTTGGACGGCAATGTCCACGGCGTCGTCGTCCAGACCAGCAGGTGCGCTCCGTCGAGTGGTCCGCCAGTCACCTTGAAACCGACGGTGATCGCCGGGTCCTGACGGCTCTGGTAGACGTCGTCGTCCATCCGAAGCTCGTGACTGGACAGCGGTGTCTCATCGTTCCAGCAGTACGGCAGCACGCGGTTGCCCTCGTAGGCCAGGCCCTTGTCCCACAATTGCTTGAACGCCCAGATCACCGACTCCATGAAGCTGAGATCCAGTGTCTTGTAGTCGTTGTCGAAGTCGACCCACCGTGCCTGACGCGTGACGTAGGCCCGCCATTCGTTCGTGTAGCGCAGCACCGATGCGCGGCAGGCGTCGTTGAACTTCTCGATGCCCATCTCTTCGATCTGCGACTTGTCTGTGATGCCGAGCTGGCGCTGAACTTCGAGTTCGGCGGGCAGGCCATGGGTGTCCCAGCCGAAGCGGCGTTCCACCTTGTAGCCGCGCATGGTGCGATACCGCGGAACGATGTCCTTGACGTAGCCGGTCAGCAGGTGGCCGTAGTGCGGCAGGCCGTTGGCGAAGGGCGGCCCGTCATAGAACACGTATTCCGGCGCGTCATCCCGGCGCGCCACGCTGGCGCGGAAGGTGTCGTCGCTGTCCCAGTAGGCGAGGACATCGGTCTCGAGCGCCGGAAAGTTCGGCGCGCCGCCTGCCGGCTTCGGATAGGTGGTCACGGTCGTGCGTCGTCTCCAGTGCCGTTCGTTCAGGCACGGGGACGACGACGCGCCGGTGCGCGAACGCCGCGGTACCACCCCGCTTGCGCACGTGTGTGCGCCGCTCGATTGGGCTGTGACGGGCCTACCCGTTCGGGTCTACTGAGCCAGACAGATGAGCCTGAGCTGTTCTTCCGAAGGCTCCCCGGTGATGGCCGGATCAGCGCCGCTACAAAGTCTAGCGACTCAGTGGCCGACGGCCATCGGGGTATGCGCAGGGGGCATCGCCTCCGACGTCAGCTCGATGAGCGTGAGCGGCAGCTGCTCCGCCAACTCCTCGACGGTGTGCCGGTCGAAGCTGCGGGTGTCGTACCACCAGTCCAACTGCACCAAGTCGTCCGCGCGATATGCCCGAAGCTCGAGCGCATGGCGAAGGCCGGGCTCCGTGCCGAGGTAGGAGAAGTAAATCTGCGACGGCGGTTGTGCCGCCAGCTTTGGCGCGGTGGAGCCCCCCGCGAGGATGCGGTGCACGGCGCTGAGGGACTCTGTTGCCGTTGCCAGGCCTGCGGACGTGCATGCCAGCGGAACCGAGCCGCTGTGCCCTGCAACATCGACGGCAACCACGCCTTCGCCGATGGTGCGCGCTATTGCGAGGCCGAGGGCCGCGACGATGATTTCCTCGGCGGCGACGCCGAGATACCACTGCGCGCCATCCAGCTCCGCGGTCAGCGTGCTGTCAAGTGGGGCCGAGATCTTGGTCAGATCCGCTGCTTGCGGGGCGTCCGGGGTCTCGTGATCAACGATCTGAAGGGGGCTGCTGGCAAATTCTGCAATCAACATGGGGCTAACAGTACGTCCGATGTCCCAAAAATGGGAGACGTCTCCCAAAAGTGTGACAGCTGCGTCAATAACAGCAACGGTTTCCATCATTCGATTGCCACTGCCCATTTGCCGGAGAACCGGATAAAGTAATCCGGTGCCACGTACAGATGAGAACGGCCGGCAGCTAAAAGCCCTGCTCGACTACCTTCTCGACGGCGACGTCGACGCCAAGGACATCTACGACGCGCTCGGGGTGTCTAGCAGCACGTACTACCGCCGCATCAAGGAGGAGTTCTATCCCGACGCGGAGGAACTCCGCCGAGTGGCTGACCGGTTTGACCTCAGCTACCC
This sequence comes from uncultured Actinomycetota bacterium, assembly GCA_963817825.1. Lineage (GTDB taxonomy): Bacteria > Actinomycetota > Actinomycetes > Mycobacteriales > Mycobacteriaceae > Mycobacterium. Next base: position 251,586 of record CAWFQG010000017.1, read on the forward strand.
CGACTTGCAGGTCCGGTTCGGGCTGATGAGCCACCAGGAGGTCCAGAGCTACTTCGAGTCCGCCGGTATGGCCGTGGCAACCATGGAAACCAAGCGCGTGCGTCCGCCGAAGCTGTCCGAAATGAAGCCTCGCCTGGACGCTCCGCCCCTATAAAATTTGCTGGAACTAACTCAGCGCAAAGGCAGTAAGGATGGCTCTCGCAACGCTCCTAGCGATCACAATTACGTGTATCGCGTGGAGTCTTTGGATCCGGCGTGTGACGTGGACATGCCGGTGGGAAGTTGCGGCCACCCTGAACATTGCACTGCAGGGCCTAGCCGTGCTGCTGATGTCCCCGCTGGCGTCCGAGACAGTCGGACACTGGCTGCACGCGCTCACCGGCAAGTGGAATCTCGAGGACTACATCGGCCACGACTGCTACATCGTCGCGGCATCGGCGATCGTCTACAACACCCTGGGCAGGCTCGCCGACGACGACGCCATGCAGAAGTCGTTCAAGCAATACGTGGAGCGGCCCGCCACACTGTGCATCCCGCTGCTGCTGGTGACCTTCTCGGTCGGTAACGGCGCACGGATCTACAAGGCGGACTTCTTCACGGTGCCGACCGACTTCTGGCTGAACATCTATTGGCTGCTGCTCTGCGGCACCCTGATCTACCTGCTCGGATACGGCATCCGTGCCACGCTCGTGCTGCGCAAGGACCCGCGGTCGCGACGGATCGCCAACTTCTATCTGGCGTCTTCGGTCTTCGGCATCCTGGCCTGCGTCGTGCGCATCACCATTTCCTACGTGCCAAACCTGCAGACCGCCATGGGCAGCAGTCTGGTGTGGCTCTTCGCCTGCCTGTGCGGCGCGGGGTTTGCGCTCGCGTCGGCGCATTCGTGGCGAATCAAGACCAAGTGGTTCACCAAAGTCTCGCGCTGACCTACGAACAGCAGTAGAAGCGCCGAAGAATACCTCGCCAACGACGGCGGGTAGCCATCCCCCCTACGGGTTATCGTTCAGTCGCGGTCCAACAGGGAGGAATGCGAATGAGCGTGCCGACGGTGCCTGCCAAACGCCATCACGTCATCATCATCGGTTCCGGCTTCGGAGGCTTGACGGCGGCGCAGGCCCTCAAACGCGCCGACGTCGATGTCACGTTGATCTCGAGAACCACCACTCACCTGTTCCAGCCGCTGCTCTACCAGGTGGCGACGGGCATTCTGTCCGAAGGTGAGATCGCCCCGACCACCCGCCTCGTGCTGCGCAGGCAGAAGAACGTTCAGGTGCTCCTCGGTGAGATCGAATCGATTGACCTGCAGGCGAAGACGGTCACCTCCAAGCTGATGACGATGACCACGGTGACGCATTTCGACAGCCTCATCGTGGCGGCCGGGGCACAACAGTCCTACTTCGGCAACGACCAGTTCGCGACGTTCGCCCCCGGGATGAAGACCATCGACGACGCGCTCGAGCTCCGCGGCCGCATCCTCGGCGCGTTCGAAGCCGCGGAGGTGACCACCGACCATGCCGAGCGCGAGCGCCGGCTGACCTTCGTGGTCGTCGGCGCAGGCCCCACCGGCGTCGAGCTGGCCGGCCAGATCGCCGAGCTCGCCGATCACACACTTGCCGGGGCGTTCCGCACGATCAAGCCGAGCGAATGCCGGGTGATTCTGCTCGAGGGCGCCGGGGCTGTACTTCCGCCGATGGGCGAGAACTTGGGACTGAAGGCCCAACGCAGGCTCGAGAAGATGGGCGTCGAGGTCCAGCTCAACGCGATGGTGACGAACGTGGACTACCAGGGCGTGACGGTCAAGGACAAGGACGGCGCCGAACGCCGAATCGAATGCGCCTGCAAGGTGTGGTCCGCAGGGGTCCAGGCCAGCCCCCTTGGCAAGATGATCGCCGAGCAGTCCGACGGGACCGAGACCGATCGCGCGGGCCGGGTGATCGTGGAACCGGACCTCAGTCTGAAAGGCCATCCGCACGTCTTCGTCGTCGGCGATCTGATGTCGGTACCCGGCGTGCCGGGAATGGCGCAGGGCGCCATCCAGGGCGCCAAGTACGTCACCAAGGCGATCAAGGCATCACTTGCCGGGCGCGACGATCCGGCGAACCGCACACCGTTCAAGTACTTCGACAAGGGCAGCATGGCGACGATCTCGCGATTCAGCGCCGTCGCGCAGGTAGGCAAGCTCGAGTTCGGCGGCTTCATCGCGTGGCTCGCATGGCTGGTGTTGCACCTGGTCTACCTGGTCGGCTTCAAGAACCGCTTCACCACGCTCATTACATGGTTCATCACGTTCCTCGGCCACAGCCGTGGCCAGATGGCGATCACCAGCCAGATGATCTACGCCAGGCTGGCGATGGACATGCTGCAAAACCAACAGAAGGAGCAGCTTCGACAATCCCCGCTCGCCGCCGTCGAGGAAGCGGAGAAACTCGAACGCGAGAGGGGCGCTTAGCCCCGAAGGGCGTTATCCCGCGGCCGGACGCGGCACGGAAGCGAACGGCGCACCGAACTCCGACACCGAACGATAGCCGCGCTTGCTCGCGATCATGGCGCCGCGCCTGAGCAGCGCGGCGGTCGTGACGAAACCCGCCTGGTCGGCCACCACAAACGGCGTCAGCAGCCGGTTGTGCACATAGCCGAACGACATTCCGCTGCTCGGGTCCGCCCAACCCAGCGACCCGCCCAGCCCGGCGTGGCCGAATCCCGGCATCAGCCCGGGAATCGGAATGGAGTGGTAGCCGAGATGAAAAGCCATGGGGAAGACGATGTTTCGGTCCGGCTGGAGGTTTGGCCTGCCGATCAGACCCGCCGTCAGCTCCGGCGACAGGAACTGCCTCCCGTCGATCCTGCCTCCGCACGCCAGCGGCGCGTACAACTTCGCCAAGCCTCGCGCGGTGGCGGTTCCGTTGGCGGCGGGTATCTCACCGTCGAGGAACGGGGTATCGCCCTGCACGACGGAGAACATCTCGGGGAAGTACAGCGCGCCGAGGCCGCTCGACCACTGCAGCGCGGCGAGCTTCGGCACGACGGCGCCCAGCACCGAGTTCTTGACCGGCCCCTGCGGAATGATGATCTGCGCGGTCTTGGTCGGCGCCTCGGCAGGCGGCCGGCCCAGATGCAGGCCGTCGGTGTTGAGCGGCTCGGCGAGTTCTTCACGGATCAGGTCGCGCATGCCCTTGCCGGTCACCGCCCTGGCCAGTCCGGACATCAGCCAGCCGTAGGTCAGCGCGTGGTAAGCGCCCTTGCCGTAGAGCACCCGGTTCACCGGCGCGGCCGCGAGCCGTTCCTCCATCAGGCGGTGATTCATCAGGTCGGCCTTGGTGGCGCCGTTGAGCTGGGACAGCCCGGCGCGGTGCCGCATGACCTCGCGGACGGTAATCGTCGCCTTGCCGTTGGCCGCGAACTCCGGCCAGTACTCGGCGACGGGCGCGTCGTAGTCGATGAGTCCGCGATCGGCCAGCCGGTGAATGACCGTGGACGCCATGCCTTTTGTGGCCGAGAAGACCATGCCACCTGTGTCAGCGGTCCAGTGCGTGGTGCCGCCGCGATCGGACCACCCGGTCCAGACATCCACGACGGGCTCGCCGTTCAGGTAGACCGACAGTGCCCCTCCGCCGTACCGGGGACCGGGAAACATCGCGCCGAAGGCCCGTATCGCGCAAGCGAAGTGCGGGTCGGCCGCGCCTTGAACACCGTGTGGGAGCGCCGCGCTGCGCTCCCCGCTGCCAATATGCCTCACAATGCATCTAATTTACCTGCAACCCCGGCAAATAAACCCACCGTTACCGATCCGTTAGTTCTTCGCACGCCACCGATGCCTCGCGGTGATCAGACAGCAACTTTGCCGCCCTAGGATTCGGCCGCGGCGTCCAGGATCTGCTGTGCGGCGAGCGCAGGCGTCAGCTCGCCGTCGCGGACCTGGCGTTCGACCTCCGCGCGCATCCTGCGGACCGCGGGGCTGCCGAGCACCCGATCCAGCACCGTGTCGCGGACCATCGACCAGGTCCAGTCCACCTGCTGCGCGTTGCGGCGGGCGTCGAACTCCCCCGCATCGGTGAGCACCTGGCGGTGTTTGAGCACGGTGTCCCAGAGCTCAACAAGGCCCGTTTCCTCCGTGGCGCTCATCGTGAGAACGGGCGGTCGCCAGAGGGTTTCGCGGGGATAGATCAGACGAATCGCCCCCGAGAGCTCGCGGGCGGCGGCCTTGGCCTCGGTGATGTGTTCGCCGTCGGCCTTGTTCACCACGACGATGTCAGCAAGCTCGAGCACGCCCTTTTTGATGCCCTGCAGCTGGTCGCCGGTGCGCGCCAGGGTCAGGAAGACGAACGTGTCCACCATGTTGGCGACGGCCACCTCGGACTGCCCGACGCCGACGGTCTCCACCAGGATCACGTCGAAGCCGGCCGCCTCGAGCAACACGATCGTTTCGCGGGTGGCCCTGGCGACACCGCCCAGAGTGCCTGAGGTGGGCGACGGCCTGATGTACGCGTCGGGGTGCACGGCCAGTTTCGGCATCCGGGTCTTGTCACCCAGAATCGATCCGCCGGTCCGTGTCGACGACGGGTCGACGGCCAGCACCGCCACCCGGTGCCCCTGCTCGATGAGGTCCATGCCGAGGGCTTCGATCGTCGTCGACTTGCCGACGCCGGGCACCCCGGTGATGCCGACGTGCATCGCCTTGCCCGCGTCCGGCATCAACGCCATCAGCAGCTGCTGGGCCTGCTCGCGGTGATCGGCTCTGGTCGACTCGACCAGCGTGATGGCCCGCGGCAGCGCAGCGCGATCTCCGCTGCGGATGGCCGCAGCCAGGTCGGCGGTCTGATCGGGCATTTACTCGAGGTCGTAACCCGACCGCTCGGCCAGCTTCTGCAGCAGGCCGATGGCGGCGTCGGCGATCACCGTGCCGGGCGGGAAGATAGCGGTCGCCCCCGCCGCGTACAGCTCGTCGAAATCACCGGGCGGAATCACTCCACCCACCACGATCATGATGTCAGGGCGCCCGACCTCCGCGAGTGCGTCGCGCAGTGCAGGCACCAGCGTCAGGTGGCCTGCGGCCAGCGATGACACGCCGACCACGTGAACGTCGTTGTCGGCGGCCTGCCGAGCCACCTCCTCCGGAGTGGAGAACAAAGAGCCCACGTCCACGTCGAAGCCGATGTCCGCGAACGCGGTTGCGATGACCTTCTGACCGCGATCGTGCCCGTCCTGACCCATCTTGGCGACCAGGATTCGCGGTCGCCGGCCGTCGGCCTCGGCGAACTTCTGCACTAACTCGGTGGCGCTCGCGATGTTGCTGCCCTTTCCGACTTCGTCGCGGTAGACCCCGGCGATGGTACGGATCTCGGCCTGGTGTCGTCCCCAGACGCGCTCCAGCGCATCGGAGATCTCGCCGACGGTGGCCTTCGCCCGCGCCGCGTTGATGGCGAGCTCGAGCAGGTTGCCGTCTCCGTCGGCCGCTTTCGTCAGCTCGCCCAGCGCCGCATCCACGGCCGACTGGTCGCGCTCCGCGCGTAGCTGCTCCAGCTTGGCGATCTGCTCGGCGCGCACCCGGCTGTTCTCGACCTTCAGGACCTCGATCTCGTGGTCCTCGTCGACCTGGTACTTGTTGACGCCGATCACCGGCTGCTGGCCGGAGTCGATGCGGGCCTGCGTGCGTGCCGCCGCCTCCTCGATCCGCAGCTTGGGGATGCCGTCGTCGATGGCCTGCGCCATGCCGCCGTGGTCGCCGACCTCGCGGAAGTGGGCGCGGACCTTTTCGGCGAGCTGGTGCGTGAGCCACTCGACGTAGTACGAGCCGCCCCACGGGTCGATGGGCCGGGTGGTGCCGGACTCCTGCTGCAGCAGCAGCTGCGTGTTGCGGGCGATCCTGGCGGAGAAGTCGGTGGGTAGCGCAAGCGCCTCGTCGAGGGCGTTGGTGTGCAGCGACTGGGTATGACCCTGGGTGGCGGCCATCGCTTCGATGCATGTGCGGGCGACGTTGTTGAACGGGTCCTGCGCAGTGAGCGACCAGCCCGAGGTCTGCGAATGGGTGCGCAGCGAAAGGGATTTGGCATCTTTCGGGTCGAACTCCGCAACCAGCTCGCTCCACAGCAGCCGCCCGGCCCGCAGCTTGGCGACCTCCATGAAGAAATTCATCCCGATGCCCCAGAAGAAGGACAGCCGCGGCGCGAACTTGTCGATGGACAGGCCCGCCGCCAGGCCGGCCTTGATGTACTCGACCCCGTCGGCCAGCGTGTAGGCCAGCTCCAGATCCGCTGTCGCACCAGCCTCTTGGATGTGATAGCCGGAGATCGAGATGGAGTTGAACTTCGGCATCCGCGCGCTGGTATAGCCGAAGATGTCCGAGATGATCCGCATCGACGGCTTGGGTGGGTAGATGTAGGTGTTGCGGACCATGAACTCTTTGAGGATGTCGTTCTGAATGGTCCCGGCGAGCTTCTCCGGCGGCACACCCTGCTCTTCTGCGGCCACCACGTACAGCGCGAGGATCGGCAGCACGGCGCCGTTCATCGTCATCGAGACCGAAACCGTGGACAGGTCGATCCCGTCGAACAGCTGTCGCATATCGAGAATGGAATCGATTGCCACACCGGCCATTCCGACATCGCCGGCAACGCGCGGGTGGTCGGAGTCGTACCCGCGGTGGGTGGCCAGGTCGAACGCCACCGACAGACCCTTCTGGCCGGCGGCCAGGTTGCGCCGGTAGAACGCGTTGGACTCCGCAGCGGTGGAGAACCCGGCGTACTGGCGGATGGTCCACGGCTGGTTGACGTACATCGTCGGATACGGGCCGCGCACATACGGCGGCTCGCCGGGGAACGTATCGAGCGGGTAGCCCGCCTCGACGGCGACGTCCCGGTCGGAGGCGATGTAGACCGGCTTGACGTCGATGCCTTCCGGTGTGGCCCAGTCGAGTTGGTCGGGCACGTAACCGTGTGCTTCGGCGGCGGCTGCGACGTGCGCTGCGACCGTCGCATCCGTGGCGGGGTTGGTGGCGCGCTCGCTGCGCAGCGGAACGTCGGCGAAGCTGTCGATTCGTGTGGTGCTGACCGGAGCCGCTTGGCCGGCGACATCTTTGATGGTCATGTCGTCATGCCCCCAATCGGGTAAGCAGGTCCGTCAGGGCACCGACGGCGTCGATCTTGGCGGTCAGGTAGTCATCGGGCTTGGGATCGGCCTCGGCGACAGCCTTTTCCGGTCCGGCCAGCAGCACATGCGACACCCCGGCTTTGCGCGCGGCATCCACCACACCCGCCGCTTCTGTTCCGTATCGGGCATCGGTGCCGCAGATGACCACGACGCCGGGACCGTCAGCGGCAGAAACGACGTCCGCTACACCCGCGGCGTCAACGGTGCCCGGGTTGAGTGCCTCAATGCCGCCGGAGGCGAGCAGATTGGTGGCGAACGTCGCGCGAATGTTGTGTTCGGCGAGCGGACCGAGCGGCAGCAGCAGCGCCGTCGGCCGCGACCCGGTCTTCTCCAGGTGGGCGTCGGAGCGGTCGCGCAGCGCCTCGAAGCCCGCGGCGTATCGCTGAATGCTGCTCGACGAGTCATGCTGCGGCAGTGGCGATTCAGCGAGGTTCGGATATTCGTTCACACCGGTGAGTGCGGTACGGCGGTGGTTGATGTCGTCGGCGCGCCGGTTGCGGACCTCGGTGATCTGAGCGGTGACGAAGTCGCGGGCCTCCGCGAACCCGCCGTTCGCCTCGATCTGCTGGAAGTGCTCCCAGGCCTGTTCGGCGAGCCGCTCGGTGAGGTCCTCGACGAACCAGGAGCCCGCCGCTGGGTCAAGCACCCTACCGAGATGGGACTCCTCCAGCAGCAGCAGTTGGGTGTTGCGCGCGATACGGCGGGCGAAACTGGCTGCGGTGCCGGGCATCCCGCCCGGGATCGCGGCATCGAACGGCTGCACCAACACGGTGTCCGCGCCGCCGACCCCTGCGCCGAACGCCGCCACCGTGGTGCGCAGCATGTTCACCCACGGGTCCCGCTGCGCCATCATCGCCATCGACGTGACCGCATGCATCCTGGTGGCACCGGCATCGGGCTCGCCGACCACCTCGGCCACCCTGGCCCACAGCCTGCGCATCGCCCGAAATTTGGTGATCGTCATGAACTGGTCGTCGTCTGCGGCCAGCCGGAAGCTTATCTGTCGCAACGACTCCGGCACGCCCAGGCCGGCATCGCCGAGCAACCGAAGATATCCGACGCCCGCCGCGACGGCCCCGGCAAGCTCCCACGAAGCGCTGGCGCCGAGGTTGTGCAGCGCGGTGCCGTCGACCGTGATTGCGCGCACGCCACCCGCGTAGCTCGTCGCCTTCGCCGCCGTTGCGACGACGTCGGCGGTGCCGGGGGCGCAGCGTTTACTCAACGGCGCGGTCAGCGGATCGGCGCCGAGGTCGATCGACAGCCGGGCGCGCCGGTCGTCGTCCATGTCGGTCACCAGTGGCAGCACCGCGTCAGCGGCCGCGACGAAGTCCGCACCGGCGTCGAGCACGACGGGGACGAGGTCCAGGAAAACACCCTCGAGCAGGCGGTCCATGTCGGCCGGTGCGACACCGTCGGCACCGCCCACCCGCAGCACGAGTGCGCTCACGCCCTCGGTCAGGGCGAGCAGGACCGCACCGTTGCCTTCGGTGACGGCCTTCTGACCCGCGAGCGGAAACGCCTCGGCCACCTTCCAGCCCGACTTGACGTCGCGCTGCACATCCCCGCCACGCACGAACGGCCAGTCGCCCGGCAATGGCGGCTCGGGCAACGCGTCGAGGCTGGTGTACAACGCGTGAATCGGGAAGCCCTCATAGGTCGGCGAATCGAGCAGACCCTCGGGTTCCGGCGGCAGGTCTGCCGGATCACGTCGAGTTGTTTTCGCCAACACCCCGGCGACGGCCGTGCGCCAGCGCTGTTTCGATTCCTGCAAGCCGGATTCCTGCACGTCCATCAGGCTAAATGATGGTCATCGGGCCAGCGTGCGCCGGGCGGTCGACGCGCAAGGCCTATCAGCCGAGTTATGCCCGCCCGGCCCGTAGTCTTGGTAGCCGTGAAGTCCGTCGTCAGCACCCTCGCCGCGCTGCGCGCTGCGGTGATCTCGACGGCAAAGCAGGTCCCTCGGCGCCAATTGGCCGCGATCCTGGCGACGATTGTGATTCTCGTCGCAATCCTGCTGCTGGTGCCGCGTCCCGGCGCTATGCAGCTACGGGACTGGGCGACGTCACTCGGGCCGTGGTTCCCGCTGGCGTTCCTGGCGGCCCACATCGTCATCACCGTCTTCCCGTTTCCGCGCACCGCGTTCACGCTGGCTTCGGGTCTTCTGTTCGGCCCGATGCTCGGCATCGCGATCGCCGTCGCCGCCAGCACGGTCAGCGCGCTGCTCGCCCTGCTGCTGGTCCGCGCGGCAGGTTGGCGGCTCAATCGCCTGGTGCCCCATCCGCGGGTGAAATCCCTCGATGCCCGGCTGCGCCAGCGCGGCTGGCCGACGATCATGTCGATGCGGCTGATCCCCGCCGTCCCGTTCTCCGTGCTCAACTACGCCGCGGGCGCGTCCTCCGTGCGGACGCTGCCGTACACGTGGGCGACGCTGGCGGGCCTGTTGCCCGGCACCGCCGCGGTCGTCGTCCTCGGTGACGCGCTGACCGACCACATCAGCCCGCTGCTGATCGTCGTATCGCTGTTCACCGCGAGTTTTGGTGTCGCGGGCCTGGTCTACGAGATCCGCACCTACCCGGTCCACCACCCGGACGAGGGCCCGGCTAGCCGCTATGGCGACCGGGCTGCTGTGGCGGACCGTCCTGCCGCTGCTGTGACAGCGGCGGGTACTGCATCGGCGGGAGAGGATCCTCCGGTGCGGCCGGGATGGCGCTGATGCCCGACGACCCGCGGGCGTCGGCCTCGGCCTTGGCGACGGCCTGAGCGATCGCGGGATCCGTCTGCGTGGTGAACCAGTCGGCGACCTCGTCAGAATCGTCCTCCGGCTTGGGCAGGTTCTCCTCGACCGGCGAGGGGGTATAGCGGAATACGCCGTCCTGGCCCGGCGCGCCGAGCTGTTTCGCGAAGCCCTGCAGCGCCGCGCCGAAGTCGCTCGGCACCAGCCACACCTTGTTGGCCTCGCCCTTGGCCATCAGCGGCAACGTCTGCAAGTACTGATAAGCCAGCATCTCGGGGGTCGGCCTGCCCGCCTTGATCGCGGCGAACGTCTTCTCGATGGCCTTGGCCTGGCCCTGCGCCTGGTAGTACTGCGCAGCGCGCTCCCCCTGAGCCCGCAGCATGCGGGACTGCCGGTCGGCCTCGGCCGCGAGGATCGCGGCCTGCTTGGCACCCTCGGCGGAGAGAATCTGGGCCTGCTTCTGGCCCTCGGCCTGCTTGATCGCCGCCTCACGGCTGCCCTCGGCGGTCAGAATCATGGCCCGCTTCTCGCGGTCGGCCCGCATCTGCTTTTCCATCGAGTCCTGGATCGACGGGGGCGGGTCGATACTGCGCAGCTCGACGCGGGCCACCCGCAGTCCCCACCGGCCGGTGGCCTCGTCGAGCACGCCGCGCAGCTGTCCGTTGATCTGGTCGCGTGAGGTCAGTGTCTGCTCCAGCGTCATGCCGCCGACGACGTTGCGCAGCGTGGTGGTGGTCAGCTGCTCGACGCCGACGATGTAGTTGCTGATCTGGTAGACCGCCGCCTGCGGATTGGTGACCTGGAAGTACACGACGGTGTCGATGTTCACCGTCAGGTTGTCCTCGGTGATGACGGGCTGGGGCGGGAAGGACACCACCCGCTCACGCAGATCCACCCGGGCGCGGATCCTGTCGATGAACGGCAGCAGCAGCGTCAGCTGACCCGACACCGTCTTGCTGTAGCGACCGAGCCGCTCGATTACCGCGGCCTCGGCCTGTGGGATGAGCGCAACCGACTTCGCGACGATGATGGCCGCGAACACGACCAGCACGCCAACGAGAATCAGTCCGGCGACGGCGCCTTCCATAACGGTTCCTTCCGTAGTTGCCCAGGCTTCTCTAGACGACTTGCGAGACGACCGCGGTCGCGCCGTCGATGTGGATGACGGTCACGTGGTCGCCAGGCTCGTACACATCGTTGTCGTTCAGCGGCCGCGCCGTCCAGACTTCGCCGTCGAGTTTCACCTGACCCTCATGACGCGCGATCCGGTCGAGCACCAGCGCAGTCTTGCCCTCAAGAGCTTTGACAGGTTCGGGAAGGCCGGTGCCTGCCTGGAAATGCCGGCGCAGCGCGGGCCGGACCAGCACCAGCAACAGCACCGACACCACGAGGAAGACCGCCCCGTGCACCCACAGCTCGTCGAAAACGAGGCTCGATCCGGCCGCGGCTAGCGCCCCGCCGCCAAGCATGAGCAGGAACAGGTCGCCGGTGAGCGCTTCGGCCCCGGCCAGGGCAAGCGCCGCGATTAGCCAGATCAGCGCAACAGGCATGCCGTGAGCCTAGCGCGTGGTCCACCCGTTCAGCGGTGAACAACTACACTGCGAGCATCATGTGGTGCCCAAGTGTTTCGCTGTCGGTGTGGGCCAACGCCTGGCTCGCCGGTGTCGCAGCGCCCGACGACGTCCTCGATGCGCTATCACAGTGGGCGCCAAGGCATTCGGTCACCGCATATGACGCGGTCGCCGCCGGGAGCACGGGTCTTCCCTGGCCGGACGTCAACCACTTCGGGACCATGTCTCTACTGCAGACGTTGCGTACCGCCGCCGGCCGGCCTGCCGGCGCACCGGTGATCTCGGTTGTGCTGCCCGTACCGGGCGACGTCCGCGGCCTGCCAGCCGGTACCCAGTTCCAGCGTGACGCCATCACGGCCGAGGAGGCGATCCTGGTCCACGGTGATCCCTCGTCACCGGCCCTCGGCCTGGTCCCCGACTTCGAGTACGACGACTCCGATTCCTCCGACGCCGAACTGTGCGGCCTGAGCTGGACGGTGTACTCGCTACCGGGAGTGCCGGTCTCGGAACACCTCGACCTCGGCGACGCCGAGTACGCGCTTCGCACGGCGGTCAGGTCGGCGGCCGACGCACTGGGCACTATCCGCGCCGAGGCCGGTGGCGTGGATGTCGCCGACCCGCGCAGACTCGTCGAGCAGGTCCTCGAGTCGTCGGGCAGGCACCCCGCGCCCGACCACGCGCCGTCACGGGCGCTTCGGGTGCTGGAGAACGCCGCACACATCGACGCAATCGTCACCGTCAGTTCGGGGCTGATGCCGATCGGCCTGCAGAGCTCGTCGGAGGCGCAGATCGCCAACGAGGCGCTGCGGCCGCTCAGCGGGGTGGTGCGCTCGGCCCGGCTGGCCGCGGTCAACGCCATCCTGCAATCGGCGTGGCACCAGGCCTAGCCGCATTCGGGCGTGCAGAGCGTCCCGTCGATCGAAAAGCCATACAGCGGAGGCGCATCCGGCGTGCCTGGGCTTTTCACGCGGGTGGGTTCGCGCCCCCGGCGTACTTCGTCGATGAGGTCCTCCGCCAGCCGGGCGAATCGGCGGTCGGCGTTGGGGGTTCGCGCCCTGACGAACGCGATGCCCGACTCGTCGGCCTGGGCCCGCAGCTCGTTGTCCAGATCCCACACCACCTCGATGTGATCGGAAACGAACCCGATCGGACACACGATGACGGCCTTGGTGCCCGCGCCGGCCAGCGCCGACAGGTGTTCCGCCACATCGGGTTCCAGCCATGGCACCTGAGGTGGTCCCGACCGGGACTGCCACACCTGGTCGAAGTCGCGGTAGCCGGACTCGGCCGCAACGAGCCGCGACGCGTACGCGACCTGGCGGGCGTAAAGGTCAGTGCCGCACCGGGACCGGGCCGCAAGCGGAATCGAGTGCGCGGTGAACACCAGCCGGGCGCCGGCGCGCATGTCATCGGGCAGACTCTGTGCCGCGTCCGCGATCGACTCGGCGAACATCTCCACCAACAGCGGATGGTCGAAATACTGGCGCAGCTTCACCAGTTCGGGCGCCTGCTCACCGGCGGCTTCGCGGCCGCGGGCAATGTCCTCGATGTACTGCGTGCAGCTGGAGTAACCGCCCCACGCCGACGTGGTGAACACCGCCGCGCGGCGAACACCGTTGTCACGCATGGCCACAACCGCATCCTCGACGTATGGCTCCCAGTTACGGTTGCCGAAATACACCGGCAGATCGATCTCGTTTCGTAGCTGCTCGATCAGCGCGCGATTGATGCCGTTGATCGGAGAGACACCGCCGAAGTGCAAGTAATGCTCGGCGACCGCAGCCAGCCGTTCCTTCGGGATCGCGCGACCGCGAGTCACGTTCTCCAGGAACGGCATTATCTGCTCTGGCGCCTCCGGCCCGCCGAACGACAGGAGCAGAAGCGCATCGAAGTCCATCTACAGCAGCTGAGTGCTTGCGCCGCCGTCGGCGTAGATGATCGTTCCTGTGGTGGCAGGCAACCAGTCCGAGACCAGCGCGCAGACGGTGCGCGCGACAGGTGTCGGGTCCTTCATGTTCCAGCCAAGCGGCGCCCGCTGGTCCCAGCCCTCCTCGAGAAGCTGGATCTGTCCGCCCGCCTCCTCGCCGAGCGCGCCACCGACGATCGCGCTCATAGCGAGCGTCCGAATCGGCCCAGCTGCAACAAGATTCGACCGCACACCGTACTGACCGGCCTCGCGTGCAACGAAACGGTTGACGGATTCCAGCGCACTCTTGGCGACCGTCATCCAGTTGTAGGCGGGCATGGCGCGGGTCGGGTCGAAGTCCATGCCGACGATGCCGCCGCCGGGATTCATGACCGGCAGCAGAGCCTTGGCAAGTGACGCATACGAGAATGCCGATATGTGAATGCCCTTGGCCACGTCTTCGTAGGGCGCGTCGAAGAACGGGTTGATGCCCATCCCCGACTGCGGCATGTAGCCGATGGAGTGCACGACGCCGTCGAGTTTGTTGCCCTCGCCGATCGTCTCGGTGACACGATCGGCCAACGTGCTCAAGTGTTCTTCGTTCTGCACGTCGAGTTCGAGCAGCGGCGCCGGCTTCGGCAGCCGGTCCGCGATCCGCTGGATCAGCCGCAACCGGTCGAACCCGGTGAGCACGAGTTCTGCGCCCTCTTCCTGGGCCACCCGCGCGATGTGGAACGCAATCGACGAGTCGGTGATGATTCCCGTGACGAGAACGCGCTTGCCTTCGAGCAGTCCTGCCATTTTCGTTCTTCTCCTTAGTTGGCCTAGTGGCCCATGCCCATGCCGCCGTCGACCGGGATCACAGCGCCGGATATGTAGCTGGCGTCTTCGGACGCCAGAAAGCTGACCACTCCAGCGACCTCGTCGGCGGTGCCCACCCGCTTGGCCGGGACGAACCCCAATGCCCCCGCCTGAATCCTCTCGTCCAGCGCGCGGGTCATGTCGGTGTCGATGTAGCCCGGGGCCACGACGTTTGCGGTGATCCCGGCTTTTGTCAGCTCCCGGGCGATCGAGCGGGACATGCCGATCAGGCCGGCCTTGGATGCCGCGTAATTGGCCTGGTTGCCGACGCCCCATGTGCCGGAGACCGAACCCACGAAGATCATCCGGCCGAACCGCTTTCGCTGCATGCTGCGCGATGCTCGCTGGGCCACTCGGAACGCCCCGGTGAGGTTCGCGTCAATGACCTTCTCGAACTTCTCCTCGGTCATCCGCATGAGAAACGCGTCCGCGGCGACGCCGGCGTTGGCCACCACCACCTCAACCGGCCCCTGGTGTTCCTCGACTTCGGTGAAGGCGCGGTCGACAGCTCCGGAGTCGGTGACGTCGCACTCGACGCCGAACAACCCGTCGGGCGCCCCGGACCCGCGGTGCGTGACGGCCACCTTGTGACCGTCCGCAGCGAGCCGCCGGGCGATGGCGAGGCCGATGCCACGGTTTCCGCCGGTGACCAGCACCGAACGGGAAACGAAAGGCGGACGGCCGCCAGTCGTTTGGCCGGCAGTCTCGCCTTCAGTCGTGGCTTCGGTCTCGCTGCTCCTCGCGTGCGCAGTCATAACCGCCAACTTAACGTGTGTCGACCATCCCTAAGAAATCGCCTTAGTTGGGCAGCCTGCGGTTGATCAGCAGCGCCGCCAGGGCCGCCAAGGCAAGCACCAACGCACCGAGCCTCAGCCAGCCAACGCTTGCGTCGCCCTTGATGGTCTCGTAGCCGATCTGCTGCTGCAGATCCTTATAGACCTCGCGGAGCTGGTCCAGGCTGGACGCGCTGAAGGCCTGGCCACCCGACAGCTCGGCGATCTTGCGCAGCATGTCGTCGTCGACGGGCACCGGCTGCCGCTGGTCGTTGATCTCGACGTAGCCGTACGGGGTGCCGAACGAGATCGTCGAGATCGGCACGCCCTGGTCCTTGGCGGTCCGCGCGGCCGTGAAGGCGCCCTTCGGGTTGTCCGGATTCGACGGCACGGTCTCCTTGCCGTCAGAGAACAACACGATGCGCGCGGGTGGCGGCGCGTCACCACCACCGATCACCGCGCCGACGGTGGCGATGGCCTGCAACGCGGTGAAGATGCCCTCACCGGTCGCGGTGCGGTCGGCCAGCTGCAGCTTGTCGATGGCGTTCTTGGTCGCGTCGCGGTTGGTGGTCGGCGACACCAGGACGGTGGCGGTGCCCGCGTAGGCGATCAGGCCGAGGTTGATGCCGGGGGTGAGCTCTTCGGCGAACTGCTTGGACGCCTCCTGCGCGGCCGCCAGCCGGTTGGGCGATACGTCGGTGGCGCGCATCGACTGCGACACGTCGATCACCAACATGACGACGGCACGGTTGCGTGGAATCCGGACGTCGTGGGTCGGGCCAGCCATCGCGACGGTCAGCAGCAGCAGCGAAAGGATCAACAGGATCGCGGGCAGGTGGCGCCAGCGCGTAGGCCGTTTGGGCGCAACGCTTTCCAGCAGCTCCATGTTTGCGAAGCGAAGCATCCGCCGCTGGCGGGCCAGCTGCACGATGACGTAGAGCGCGATCAGCCCGATCACGACGAGCAGGAACAGGAAGTACCACTTGTGTTCGAATCCCGACAGCGTCATCGGTCCGAGCAACGGCAATGTCATGTGTTACTTGTCATTTCGGTTGATTAGCGATCAAGGCCGCCCGGCCAGCGCCCCTCGGCGGCGGCTGGCGACGAACCGGACCACGTCGGCGATCCAGTCCCGGTCGGTGCGCAGGGTCAGTAGTGGAGCATCGCAGCGTCGCAGGGTTCGCGCCACCTCGGCGCGGTGCGCGGCTGCGGCCTTCTCGAAGTCGGAACGCAGTTGTTCGTCGATGGTGAACTCGCGGGTGACGCCGGATTCTGTGTCCTGCAGGATGACGTCGCCGACGGGCGGCAGTTCGACGTCGCGCGGGTCGATGATCTCGATGCCGAGCACCTCGTGCCGTCCGGCAATGGCGCGCAAGGGCCGCATCCAGTTGATCGGGCCGAGGAAGTCGCTGATGATCACCGCCATACCGCGCCGCCGCTCAGGCCTGCGCAGTGCATCGATCGCGGCGGACAGGTCGCCCCGCACTCCGACCGGCGCCTTCGGCATGGTGGCGATGGTCCGCAGCATTTCCTGCTCGTGCATGCGGCCCGACAACGCGGGCACCCGACGCACCGAGTCGCCGTTGGCGATGATCGCGCCGATCCGGTTGCCGCCGCCGCTGTTGAG
Source organism: uncultured Actinomycetota bacterium (assembly GCA_963817825.1). Taxonomy (GTDB): domain Bacteria; phylum Actinomycetota; class Actinomycetes; order Mycobacteriales; family Mycobacteriaceae; genus Mycobacterium. Next base: position 268,204 of record CAWFQG010000017.1, read on the forward strand.
GAACGTGATGGCCGCTGCCGCAGCCACTGCGAGGTCGCGCTTCTCGCAGCCGGTTGTGCCGAAGTCGAGGCTGGCCGACATGTCGACCACCAGCCAGGTCTCCAGCTCACGGTCGGCGATCATCTGGCGCACATGCGGATGCGTGGTGCGCGCGGTGACCGACCAGTCCATCCGGCGCACGTCATCGCCGGGCTGGTAGAGCCGCGACTCCCCTGGCTCCGAACCCGGGCCGGGTAACAGGCCGAGGTGGTCGCCGTGCAGCACGCCGTCCAGCTTGCGACGCACCGTGAGCTCGAGCTTGCGCAGCGCCGCCGTCAGCGCGGGGTCACGGATCTCCCCCCGCTTCAGCGACGGCAGATCGACGTTGCGTCCTGAAGTAGTCACCGACCGCTAGCCGCAGCGGCTGCGGCGGGCATGACGGGCGGCACCGAATGGCCTTGCTGCGGAATGGCGTTCACCTGCGGCAGGCCGACTGTCTGCAGGATCCGGTTGATCACCGTTTCCGAGGAGATCTCGTCGGCCAGCGCGTCGTAGGTCAGCACCAGGCGGTGTCGCAGCACGTCCGGGATGACCTCTACGACGTCCTGCGGGACGACGTAGTCCCGGCCACGCACCAGCGCCAGTGCCCTGGCGGCGGCGATGATGCCGAGCGAAGCACGCGGCGAGGCGCCGTAGGCGATCCATGCCTTGGCATCGGGCATGCCGAACTTCTCCGGGGTACGTGTTGCGGTGACGACGCGAACCACGTAGTCGACCAGCGCGTGGTGCACGAACGTGTTGGCGGCGACGTCCTGAAGGCGCAGCAGGTCACCGGGCGCGAGGACCTGCTTGGGCTCCGGCGGCTTGACGCCCATCCGGTAGACGATCTCGCGCTCTTCCTCGGGCGTCGGGTAGTCGATGTTGAGCTTGAACAGGAAGCGGTCGCGCTGTGCCTCCGGCAGCGCATAGACACCCTCCTGCTCGATCGGGTTCTGCGTGGCCATCACCAGGAACGGCGCGGGCAGCGGGAACGTCTTGCCGCCGATCGAGATCTTGCGCTCGGCCATCACCTCGAGCAGCGCCGACTGCACCTTGGCGGGGGCGCGGTTGATCTCGTCGGCGAGCAGGAAGTTGACCACAACCGGACCGAGCTCGATGTCGAACTCCTCCTTGCCCTGCCGGTAGATCCGGGTACCGACGATGTCGGTGGGCACCAGGTCCGGGGTGAACTGGATGCGCGCGAACGTACCTCCGACCACCTTGGCGAACGTCTCCACCGCCAGCGTCTTGGCCACGCCGGGAACACCCTCGAGCAGCAAATGGCCCTTGGCGAGCAGACCGACCAGCATGCGCTCGACCAGCAGATCCTGGCCCACGATGATCCGCTTGACCTCGAAGATCGCCCGCTCCAGGGTGTGTACCTCTTGTTGGAGCCCACCGTTATTGGGCGCATTCGGCGGCGGCGCGGCGTGGGAGCCTTGCGGATAACCCTGCGGCGGTCCACTCGGTGACGTCATTAACGGTCCTTCCACGCTCTTGTTCACGCTGGTCGCAGCGGGCGCCGGGTCCGGGTGACCGGACGCTCGCCGTCAACTATTCCAGGCACTTCGGAATCCGTCGACGTTGCCCGGCACTGCTCAGGCTCCGCTCAGCCCAACCTCAGGATTCGATTATCCGGGCGGCATAGGGCTGCATGCCTGACGGTCGCACGGGGCTGACGGTCACCTTGCCCGCACTTCCGGATGCCTCGAGCATTTTGCCGCCACCGAGGTACATGGTGACGTGCTGGCTGCCGCCCGGCCCGTAGAACAACAGGTCGCCCCGCTTTGCCTGGGAAATCGGCACCTTGCGTCCGGTGTTGTACTGATCCCCCGAATACTTCGGGATCTGCACGCCGACGCCGGCGAACATGTAACGGGTGAACCCCGAACAATCGAAGCCGATCTTTCCGGCGTCGTCGTCGACGCCGGGCCCGGGGCCGGTGAGCGTGCCGCCTCCCCATGAATACGGCACGCCCATCTGCGAACCGCCGCGCCTGATCGCGTACTCGATCGCTTGCGGCCCGCGGACCCGGCCTCCGGGCAGGACGGCGCCTTGGCTGCTGCTGCCGCCGAGCCCGATGCTGGACAAGAACTGCTGCCCCAGGTTCTGGGTGGTCTGGAAGGCGAGCTGGCTCACCTGAAACGACGCGTTCGCGATCGCGACCGGATCGCCTGGGGCACCCGAACTGACGATCTTCGGCAGCGTGGGATCCCATTGCCCGTCGTCGGGCGCGGCCGCGGCCGGAACGGCCAGTGCCATCAACATGGCGAGGGCCGCCAGGGCAGCAACGGCGATCTTGGCGAGGCGTAAACCGTTGTGGCGCTTGAATTTCACGAAAATCTCTCGAATCAGTATTCGATGTATCGGACGACGTACGGAGTCATGCCGCTGGTGCGCACCGGCGACACCTTGACCGTGGAACCGGTGTAGGGCGCCTCCAGCATCTGGCCGTTGCCGAGGTAGAGCGTGACGTGTTGGCTGCCGCCAGGGCCGTAGAAGATGACGTCGCCGCGGCGCATCTGCGACGCCGGAATCTTGCGGCCCAGGTCGTATTGCGCACCCGAGTAGTGCGGGAGCTTGATGCCGACGCCCGCGAAGGCGTACAGGATCAACCCCGAGCAGTCGAATCCGACTGTGTTGGAACCAGAATCGATGCCGAGGCTCTTGCCCGCGGCGTTGCCGCCGCCCCACGAGTAGGGCACACCCAGCTGAGAGCCGGCCCGTTGGATGACGTACTCAGATGCCTGCCTGCCGTAGACGCGGGGAATGGCGCCATTGGTGTAGCCGGTCGGTGTCGGCAGGATCCCCATCTTTCGCAGGAAGTTGCGACCCATGTCGGCGGTGTACTGCGCCGACGTGGACGAGATGCCGAGCACCGAGTTGATGATCGCGATGGGATCGCCACTGACGAACGCACTGGGGATCGCCGGCAGTGTCGGATCCCACTGGCTGACGTCCCAATTGCGTGCAGCCGGTGCAGCCGGTGCAGGCCCGCCGGGAGCGCGATCCCAGTTCGTAGACGGGTTCGATTGAGGCGCGGTGGGTTTCGGTTGTGCACTGGCCGATGCGGACCATGTGGTGGCCTCGGCGAGCTTGGTCTGTGCGGCGCTGCGCTCGGCGGTCAGCTGGTCCAGCTCGCCCTGCTGGTCGCGGAACGTCTGCTGTGCCGACGCCAGCGCCGACACCGCGGCGTCCTGGCTGGCCTGCGCATCGGTCGCGGCCTGATCGGCTTTCAGCTTGGCCAGCCGCGCCGCCGACTCCTTGTTGACCTGCTCGGTGCGCGCCCGCTGCAGGTTGTCCATGACCTGCTGTGAACTCGCGGCGAGCGTCTGTCCCACCGAAGCGGTGTCGATCATGTCTGCAGGATCGGTGGCCGTCAGGTAGGAGCTCGACGGCCCGTTGACGTACGTCGACGCCGCGAAGGTGTCAAAGCGCTGCTGGGCGGACTTGATCGCGGCGTTGGCGTCGTCGACCGCACGTCGACTGGTGTCCACGTCGGTCTGGGCGGTCGCAGCGTTGTCGCGGGCGGTCTGGACGTCGACTATGGCCTTGTTGACGCTCTCCTGCTGGGTCTGCACCGAAGCGCCCAGCTCCTGAAGCTTCTGGTTGGCATTCGCTACGGCGGCGACGAGAGCGCCGATGGTGTCTGCCCCACCCGGCTCGGCGGCGGCAATCGCGCCGGACTGGGAAAAGGCGGTCACACAGCAGTAATGCGATCGTGAGCGGAACCGCACAGACTCGACCGCATAGCGGTAGCGGAGAGCCCCGAGTAAGGCGTCTCATTCGACTCAAGTCTCCCTATGGCTCGCGAACGTGCAGCACATTCGGTCGGCACCTTGTCCCAGTAGTCGCATGATTAACAACTACATCACCAGGTACTTCTGCACCGTACGTCACAACTGACGCTAAGGAAACTCTCGTCACAAATTACATATCTGTAATTAGAGAGAGTGTGACCGAATGGTGATCTTTGAATTCGCCGGGCGGTTCTTTCCGCTTTATTCGGCGGCTTTCGACTCCGCTTCGGCGACGCCGCGTTTGCTGCGGACCTGCAGTAACCGGGTGGCAACGGCGGCGACTAATACCCCGATAACGAGCACGACAGAGAATGCGGTCCATGGAAAATGCGGCGTCGTCAACTCGCTGACGAAATTCCTCGCCGACTGAACGGGATCGCCGTTCTTAGCAATATCTTGACCGGCCTCCAGCGTCACCCGATCGAAATTCTTGCTGTAGGTGCCTGCCCAGGTGGGACTCATCGCCAGCACCGTCGAGCCGGGGTATGCCTGCCCCACCTCGGTCGCGATATCGCGCAGCGGGGTGTCGATCGGCGGGTTGGTTGCGATCACCACGACCTTGAGTTCGACGCCGTGCTCACGGGCGTCGGCGACGACCTGGCGCAACTCGGGCACCGCCTTGGCGTCCGCCTGCGGCACACTCACACCGTCGTCACCCACATCCGCGATCACCTGGTTCATATCCACGTCGGGTGGGATATACGACGGAAGGAACGGGATCACGTGCGGTCCGGCCACAGGGGAACCGTACGCGATTCGAGCCGCTGCGGGTGGCAGCACGCACCCGCGAGAGTAAGACTGAAACCTGCCGGGCTTGCTTTACAGGACAAGCGTACTGTTAGAATCGGAGCGCCGCCGACACAGCCCGTCGCGGCGATTACTTAGCCGGGAGTTGATGTGAGCAGCAAGGATTCGTTTGGAGCCCACGACACCCTCAAGGTCGGGGACAAGAGCTACGAGATCTACCGTCTGGACGCCGTACCCGGCACCGAGAAACTCCCGTACAGCCTCAAGGTGCTCGCCGAGAACCTGCTGCGGACCGAGGACGGCGCCAACATCACCAAGGACCACATCGAGGCGATCGCGAACTGGGACCCGGATGCCGACCCGAGCGTGGAGATCCAGTTCACCCCGGCGCGGGTGATCATGCAGGACTTCACCGGTGTGCCGTGCATCGTCGACCTCGCCACAATGCGGGAGGCCGTCGGCGACCTGGGTGGAGATCCCGACAAGGTCAACCCGTTGGCACCCGCCGACCTGGTGATCGACCACTCGGTGATCGCCGACCTCTTCGGCCGCCCGGACGCGTTCGAGCGCAATGTCGAGATCGAGTACGAGCGAAACGGCGAGCGCTACCAATTCCTGCGCTGGGGTCAAGGCGCGTTCAACGATTTCAAGGTGGTTCCGCCGGGCACCGGCATCGTGCACCAGGTCAACATCGAGTACCTGGCCCGTGTGGTTTGGGAACGCGACGGCGTCGCCTATCCGGACACCTGCGTCGGCACCGACTCGCACACCACGATGGAGAACGGCCTCGGCGTGCTGGGCTGGGGCGTCGGCGGCATCGAGGCGGAGGCCGCCATGCTCGGCCAGCCGGTGTCGATGCTGATCCCGCGGGTGGTCGGATTCAAGCTGACCGGCGAGCGGCCGCCCGGCGTCACGGCCACCGACGTCGTGCTCACCGTGACCGAGATGCTCCGCAAGCACGGCGTGGTGGGCAAGTTCGTCGAGTTCTACGGCGACGGCGTCGCCGAGGTGCCGCTGGCCAACCGCGCCACTCTGGGCAACATGAGCCCCGAGTTCGGTTCCACCGCGGCAATTTTCCCGATCGATGAGGTGACGATCGACTACCTGAAGATGACCGGCCGCAGCGACGAGCAGCTGGCGCTGGTCGAGGCCTACGCCAAGGAACAGGGCATGTGGCACGACCCGGAACGCGAGCCGAAGTACTCCGAGTACATCGAACTGGACCTGGGCGACGTCGTCGCGTCGATCGCCGGGCCGAAGCGTCCGCAGGACCGCATCGCGCTGTCCGACGCAAAGACGGCCTTCCGCAAGGACATTCACAACTACGTCGAGGAGAACCTGCCGCCCGAGCACACCAAGCTCGACGAGGCGGTGGAGGAGTCGTTTCCGGCCAGCGACCCGGCGGTGCTCTCGTTCGACGACAGCGATACCGCGGTGCCGTCGGCTGCTGTCAATTCAAACGGGCGGCCCAGTAATCCGGTCGACGTCAAGTGCGAGGACCGCGGCGAGTTCATCCTCGACCACGGCGCGGTGGTGATCGCGGCGATCACGTCGTGTACGAACACCTCCAACCCCGAAGTGATGATCGGTGCGGCGCTCCTGGCCCGCAACGCCGTCGAGAAAGGGCTGACGTCCAAGCCGTGGGTGAAGACCACCATGGCGCCTGGCTCGCAGGTCGTCACCGCCTATTACGAAAAGGCCGACCTGTGGCCGTATCTGGAGAAGCTGGGCTTCTATCTGGTTGGCTACGGCTGCACGACCTGCATCGGCAACAGTGGTCCGCTGCCAGAAGAGATCAGCAAGGCCGTCAACGATTGCGATCTCTCGGTCGCAGCGGTGCTGTCCGGCAACCGCAACTTCGAGGGCCGCATCAACCCCGACGTGAAGATGAACTACCTCGCGTCGCCGCCGCTGGTCATCGCCTACGCGCTGGCGGGCACCATGGACTTCGACTTCGAGACCGAGCCGCTTGGCGAGGACACCGACGGCAAAGATGTATTCCTCAAGGACATCTGGCCGTCGCAGAAGGACATCAGCGACACCATCGCCTCGGCGATCAACACCGAGATGTTCACCAAGAACTACGCCGACGTATTCAAGGGCGACGAGCGCTGGCGCAACCTTCCCACCCCGAGCGGCAACACGTTCGAATGGGACGCCAATTCCACATACGTCCGCAAGCCGCCGTACTTCGACGGCATGCCCGCCGAGCCGCAGGCCGTGACCGACATCGCGGGCGCGAGGGTGCTGGCGCTGCTTGGCGATTCGGTCACCACCGACCACATCTCCCCCGCAGGCAGCATCAAGCCGGGGACACCGGCCGCGCAGTACCTCGACGAGCACGGCGTCGACAAGAAGGACTACAACTCCTACGGCTCGCGGCGCGGTAACCACGAGGTGATGATCCGCGGCACGTTCGCCAACATCCGGCTGCGCAACCAGCTGCTCGACGACGTGTCCGGTGGCTACACCCGCGACTTCACCGACGGCGGCGAGCAGGCATTCATCTACGACGCCGCGCAAAACTATGCGGGGCAGGATATTCCGCTGGTGGTGCTGGGCGGCAAGGAGTACGGATCGGGTTCGTCGCGGGACTGGGCGGCCAAGGGCACCAGCCTGTTGGGTGTGCGCGCGGTCATCACCGAGTCGTTCGAGCGCATCCACCGGTCCAACCTGATCGGCATGGGCGTCATCCCGCTGCAGTTCCCCGAGGGCGAGTCGGCGGCTTCGCTCAAGCTGGACGGCACGGAGACCTTCGACATCACCGGGATCGAGGCGCTCAACGACGGCAAAACGCCGAAGACCGTCCATGTCAAGGCCACCAAGGAGGGCGGCAAGGCGGTGGAGTTCGACGCAGTGGTGCGCATCGACACCCCCGGCGAGGCGGACTACTTCCGCAACGGCGGCATCCTGCAGTACGTACTACGCAACATGCTCAAGTCGTAGGGTGCGAAGTTGCCCCGGGTAACCGACGACCATCTGGCGGCGCGGCGCCGTCAGATCCTCGACGGCGCCCGCCGGTGCTTCGCCGAGTACGGCTACGACAAGGCGACGGTACGCAGGCTGGAACAGACGATCGGGTTGTCGCGCGGCGCGATCTTCCACCACTTCAGGGACAAGGACACCTTGTTCTTCGAACTGGCCCACGAGGACGCCGAGCGGATGGCCGACGTCGCTTCGCGGGAGGGCCTGATCCAGGTCATGCGCGACCTGCTTGCCGCACCCGACCAGTTCGACTGGTTGGCCACTCGGCTCGAGATCGCGCGCAAACTCCGCAACGACCCCGCGTTCCACAAGGGATGGTCGGAACGATCCGCCGAATTATCGGCGGCGACAACCGATCGACTGCGCCGACAGAAACAGGCCGGGCGGCTGCGTGACGACGTCCCAAGCGACGTTCTACATACCTACTTGGACCTGGTACTCGACGGACTTGTCGCGCGACTGGCATCGGGCGACGACCCCGAAAAGCTCGGAGCCGTACTCGACCTCGTGGAGTCGTCGGTACGCCAGCAGTAGCTAGCGTCTGGTGCGGTGATTGGGTCCGCCGCGACTACGCATTGTGGTGCCGGACTCGCGCAGCAGGCTGTGTACCGAGCCGTACGAACGGCCCGTCGTGGCAACCAGTGAGCGGATGCTCGCGCCCCCCTCGTATGCGCTCCGCAGTTCGTGCAGCACCTGATCCCGAGATTTGGTCAGTTTCTTCATCGACACCTCCCCGCTGTGATGTCCCGACGAGTACCCAGCGTAGAAGAGGCCTAACCAATCAGCAGGCAAATTCGTTAAGCGGGTCGCGATGGTCGGCTCAGGCCAACTCGATGAGTTCGGCGTAGTCCTGCGACCAGAAGTCCTCCGTGCCGTCGGGAAGCAGTACCACCCGCTGCGGGTCCAGTGCCTCTGCGGCGCCCGGATCGTGGGTCACCAGCACCACGGCGCCGCGGTAGCTGCGAAGCGCGTCCAGTACCTGTTCGCGTGACGCGGGATCGAGATTGTTCGTCGGTTCGTCGAGCAGCAGGACGTTTGCAGTGGACGCGACGAGGCCCGCCAGCGCCAGGCGGGTCTTCTCACCACCGGACAGCGTGCCCGCCGGCTGATCGAGCTGCGGACCGCTGAACATGAACGCGCCCAACAGACCTCGCAGATCCTGCTCACCGGTGTCGGGAGCGGCGTGCCTGATGTTCTCCCACACCGTTGCCAGATCGTCGAGGGTGTCATGCTCCTGTGCGAAGTAGCCGATCTTGAGCCCGTGGCCCGGCTCCATCGTGCCGGTGTCGGGCGTCTCGACGCCGGCCAGCAGACGCAGCAGCGTGGTCTTGCCCGCACCATTGAGGCCGAGTATCACCACGCGTGACCCTCGGTCGATCGCCAGGTCGACGCCGGTGAACACCTCAAGAGACCCGTAATTCTTCGTCAGGCCCTTGGCCACCAGCGGAGTGCGCCCGCATGATGCTGGGCTTGGGAACTTGATGCGGGCCACCTTGTCGGCCACCCGTTCGTCCTCGAGAGCTGCCATCATCCGGTCGGCCCGGCGCAGCATATTCTGCGCCGCAACGGCTTTGGTCGCTTTGGCGCCCATCTTGGCCGCCTGCGTGCGCAGTGCCGCGGCTTTGCGTTCGGCGTTGGCGCGTTCCCGGCGGCGCCGCTGTTCGTCGGTGGCGCGCGCGTCGAGGTACTTCTGCCACGTCATGTTGTAGACGTCGACCTCACTGCGCACAGCGTCGAGGAACCACACCCTGTTGACGACATCGGCGAGCAGGTCGACGTTGTGGCTGATCACCACGAGCCCGCCGGTGTGCGCGCGAAGAAATTCCCGCAGCCAGCCCAGCGAGTCGGCGTCGAGGTGGTTGGTCGGCTCGTCGAGGAGAAGCGTCGTCGAGGAGCCCGCCCCGGTGTCCGAAGCCGCGAAGAGGATGCGTGACAGTTCGACACGCCGGCGCTGACCGCCGGACAGTGTGCGCAGCGGCTGGGTCAGAACCCGTTCTGGTAGACCGAGACTCGCGCAGATGCGGGCCGCCTCACTCTCGGCCCCATATCCGCCGAGCGCGGCAAACCGCTCCTCGAGCTGGCCGTAGCGGCGCACCGCGCGGTCGCGGGTCGCATCGTCGGCGACCTCGGCCATCAACGCCTGCTGCTTCTCCAGATCCGCCAGCAGGGTGTCGAGGCCGCGTGCCGACAGCACCCGGTCACGGGCCAGGGTGTCGAGGTTGCCCTCTCTGGGATCCTGTGGCAGGTAACCGATTTCGCCGGCGCGCGAGATGGTCCCCGCATACGGCTCGCCTTCGCCTGCCAGGATTCGCATGGTGGTGGTCTTGCCTGCGCCGTTTCGTCCAACCAGCCCGATGCGGTCGCCGGGTTGCACCCGAAGCGCCGGCCCCTCCGCGGACAGCAGCGTGCGCGCGCCTGCGCGGACCTCGAGGTCCGTTGCGGTGATCACGCTGCGCTCCTAATTTCCGTTACTTGTCGTCGGTGAAGACCGCGGGCCGCTTTTCCGCGCGCGCGGCCACCGCTTCTTCGAAGTTGGCGGTGAGCAGGCGCACGAAGAGTTGTCCCAAGCCTTCGGCCTGCATGTGCCCCTCCAGGCTAGCGGCGTCCAGTCCAGACCACAGTGTGCGCTTGGTCAACTCAATTCCCGGCCTGGAGAACGCCGCGATCCGCTCGGCCATGTCATAGCACGCGTCGAGCAGCTGCTCACCCGGCACGGCGCGGGACACCAGCCCGATGCGTTCGGCCTCGTCGGCGTCGACGTCACGACCGGTCAGCATCAGCTCGAACGCCCGTGACGTGCCGATCGCCCTCGGAAGTAGATAGCTCAGGCCGAGCTCGCTGGCGGTCAGGCCGTTGTTGATGCCTGCCGCCCGGAAATAGGCGCCGTCGCCTGCGACCCTGATGTCGGCGGCCAGCGCCAGGCACAGTCCTCCGCCGATGGCCGCGCCGTTCACCGCGGCGATGACGGGCTGATGCATCTTGCGCAGCGACAGGATGACGTCGTCAAGCACCTCCATCGAGCGCAGCGCGAAGGTCGGGCGGGTCAGGTCGTCGATGTGCGGCACCGAACCCGCCGACTTGTGGTCTGCGCCGGAGGAGAAGCCCCGGCCCGCGCCGGTCAGCACGACCGCCCGAACGGAGTTGTCGTAGGTGAGCTCTTCTAGCACCTTCTTGAGCGGCACCATGACGTCGAAAGCCATGGAGTTCATCCGCTCGGGGCGATTGAGCGTCACCAGCGCGACACCTGCGCGCGGGCGATCTACGAGGACGAAGCTGCTCTGGTCGGTCACGGACTGCACGCTATCGCGTGCGGTGCGGTCAGCTCTGTTCGCTGTTGTCCACAGCGGCTGTCGCAGCGTCCACGTCGAACGCCTTGACCTGCTCCACCAGGTCCTCAAGGGCCGCCGGCGGCAGGGCCCCGGCCTGGTTGAAGACCAGCTTGCCCTTCTTGAACACCATCAGCGTCGGGATGGAGCGGATGTCTGCGGCTGCGGCGAGCTGCTGCTCAGCCTCGGTGTCGACCTTCGCGTATACGACGTCGGGGTGCTTTTCCGAAGACGCGGCGAACGTCGGAGCGAACGCCTTACAAGGGCCACACCACGAAGCCCAGAAGTCCACCAGCACGATCTCGTTGTCGTTGATGGTGTCGTTGAACTGCTCGGCAGTGATGTCTTGGGTAGTCACGCTTCTCCTAACGCTGGCGTCTAGCTGTGTGTTCCCACTATGTGGTCAACGGAAGTCCTTGAACGCGTCGAGCAGGCGGCTGCGAAAGGCCGGGTCCAGCTCATCGTTGCCGATCTTCCCGACCGTCCGAACCGTTTCGCGGAACTGCTGGAGGTAGTTCTCGCAGCCGTCGCATTCGAGCAGGTGCAGGTCAAAGCAGGCGCGTCTGTCGGGATCCAGCGACCCGTCCAGGTACGCCGTGACAAGTTCGAGCGCGGCGCGCAGAACGGCGCTGCCTCTGTGCAGGAGTACCCGCTGATTGGCCACGCTGATGTTCAGGTGTGCTCGATCGATCGAAGCGTTACACCGAATCACCGGATTCTTCGTCAGTGTTGCCGGGATCGTCCTGCGCGTCGTCGGGCAGGAGGTAGCGCTCGGGGTGGTGGTAGTTGTTGACCCGCGCTTGGCCGGTGTCCAGATGCGGCGGTGGGATCCATTCGGTGCGGCCGTCGTGGCGTGTTCGGGTGCGCCACCCGCCGGGTTTGACGCGGTGGTTGTCCCTGCCGCAGGCCAAAGCCTCATCGGTGATGTCGGTGAGCCCGCCGACGGCCCAGTCGGCGGTTCGATGATGGACCTCGCTGTGATACGCCGGTGCGGTACACCCAGGAAACGTGCACCCACGATCCCTGGTGTACAACACAATTCGCTGCGCCGCCGACGCCAACCGTCGGCTACGTCCGAGATAGAGCGGACACGCGGTGTGCTCGTCGAACACCGCTAAATAGTGATGCGCCGCCGACGCCTGCCGGATCACCTCCGACATCGGCAGCAGACTGCCCCCGCCGGTCACCGCATGCCCGCGCCCGGACTCCAACTCAGCCAACGTGGTCGAGATGACCATGGTCATCGGCAGACCCTTGTGACTGCCCAACTCTCCCGACGCCAGCATCGCCCGACACATCGCCTTCAACGCATCATGATTACGCTGCCCCGTCGAACGAGCATCGCCGCTCACTAAATCGGATGAGGGATCACCGTCGACACAGGGCCTTTCGTCGTCCGGGTTGCACATCCCCGGCGCCGCCCACTTGGCCAACACCGCATCCAGTGCCGCGCGCGCCTCGGGGTCGAGCCGGCCACGGATATCGCTCATGCCGTCGGCCTGCTGGCGATCGATGATCAGGTAACGACGCCGCGCCCGATCCCCATCCGACAGTTCACCGTCCTGATCGATCAGAATCGCCAACCGGTCAGCGGCCTGGCGCAACTCCTCAGGCTTGAACCCACACGCGATCTCGGCCAGCTGCGCCTCAGCCGCCTCCCGAGTCTCGAAATCGACAAAGCCGGGCAGCCGGTCGAAGAACCGCCGGATGATCTTCACGTGTTCGGCACCGATGTCCCCGCGGCGCTGCGCAGCCGCCGTCGTGGGGAGCATCGGCTCCAACGGCTCACCCGTCATCGCCGCACGCGGCCCCAAATCCTCGGCCTCGTGGATCCGTCGAGACGCCTCGGCCTTCGAAATGCGCAACAACGTCGACAACGCCGCCGCCAGCGACGGCTCGCCAAACTCCTCGATGGGCACCCGTGCCAGCACCGCGACCAACCGATGCGTCATCACCGGCAACCGGCGCATCAACATCTCCCACTCGTGGGCCGCCGCCGTCCGCTCGGAAAGCGTCAACGCCTCCAACGGCTCCGCCACCAACGCCTCCACCTCCGCACCCACCGCGGCGATGCGCTTCAAGACCGCCGAACTCATGCTTCGAACACTAGTGCGAACGACCGACAAAACACAGCGGGCCGCTCAGAGGTCCAGAACGACGTCCTCGTGTGGCTCGGCGATGCAGATCAGCACTGTCCCGGCGGGCGGCGGCTCGAGAGGAGGCTGGCTGTAGGCGGTCTCCCCCGCGACGAGCTGGGTCACACACGTGTGGCACACGCCGCTTCGGCACGAGAATCGCGTCGGGACGTCGCACGCCTCGGCGAGCTCGAGGAGGCTGCCGTAGTCCGGCGACCAGTTGACCGTGAGCCCGCTGCGCGAGAACGACACCGGCGGCCCCGTCCCCTTCGGCCCGGCGGGCGCATGCGGTCGCGCCGTGGACCTATCGACAATGCCGGGGTTGATCGCGGGCAGCGCTCCGAATAATTCCGTGTGGATATGCGCCGTGTCGATCCCGATGTCGCTGAGGACGCCGCGCATGTCGGTCATGAACTGGTCCGGGCCGCACATGTACACGGTGGCGTCGAGTGGTAGTCCCAGTGCGGCAATGGTTTTGCGGTCGAGCCTGCCGACGGCGCTGGTGTAGAAGACACGCTGCCGCGCATGGGGCAACTCATCTATCAGGTCCCCGACTTCCCGCATGAAGGCATGTGTCTGCGCATCACGGGTGGTGTGCAGCCACCAGACGTCACGGTCACTTCGTCGGTCAGCCAGCGCGTGCAGCATGGAAAGCACCGGAGTGACGCCGACGCCGGCCGAAAGCAGGACGACCGGGCCGACACCGTCGCTCAGGTAAAAGTCACCCCGGGGAGCCGCAACGTCGAGCTCAGACCCCTGGCGGATGTTGTCGTGCAGCCAGCGACTGACCACACCGTGGTCTTCGCGTTTGACGCTGATCCGGTATTGGTCACCGGCACCGGACAACGAATAGCTGCGCAACGGTGCAGGATCGCCTGCGCCAGGAAGACGCAGCGTGAGGTACTGGCCGGGCCGCGGGACCGGCAGCGGCGTGTAGTTGGCGGCCTCGAACCGGATCGACATGAGCGCGGGGCTCTCGAGGTGAGTGCCAGCTACGCGCAGTCGGCGAAATCCGCTCCATCCCGGTTCGACGCCGATCGGGGGCGCCGTCGCAGCGGCGGGATTGTCCTGTGCTGATAGCAGTTCGGTGAACGACTGCTGCCAACCGGGGCTCAGCGCGGGCACGTCGACGGCCTTGCGCAGCAGATCCTCGTCGCGGCCGGGTAGGTACAAGAGCGCGTCGACCGCGGCGACGCTGAGTTCGTGCCTGCCGCGCCGGGTGCGAACAATGGCGTCGCCGGCCTGCACGCGCCCCTCTGTGATGACCCGGAAATAGAAGCCCGGGCGATGATGGGCGACAAGGAGATTCGGCATCTCGGGCTCACCAAGGCGCATGCCGACCCGGAAGCACGTCACCCTCGGTTGGGTGACTTCGAACTCCGCCTCGCCGATCGCATAGCGGTCACCGATGCAGACCTCGTCGTCGCCGAGCCCGGTGATGGTGAAGTTCTCGCCGAAGTTGCCCGGCTCCAGATCATCACGCCCGAGGAAACTGCTCCAGTGGTCGTAGGACTCGGTTTGGTACACCATCACCGCGCGCTGTTCGCCGCCGTGGCCTGCGAGGTCACCCTGGCCGTCCCCGTCGATGTTGAGCCTGCGCACCATCACCTGCCCTGCGACCGGGCGCTTGTAGATGCCGGTGTGCACGGTCTTACCCCGCCACGCCACATCGTCAGGCATCCCCACGTTGACCGAGAGCAGCGTGGCGGTTCCGGCGTCAGATGAGCGGTTCACCGCCGTCAACCTTAAGGGTCACGCCGGTGAGAAACGTGTTGGTAAGCGCAAAAAGGACGGCATCCGCCACGTCATCGACCGTGCCGATGCGGCGTGCCGGGTTGTTGTCGCTGACGTCTGCGAAATAGGCGCGCTTGCCGTCGTCGCCGAGAGAGTCCCACGCGCCTGTATCGATCACGCCGGGCGAAATGGCGTTGACGCGGATCGGTGCGAGTTCGACCGCGAGGGAGCGGGTGAGGAAGTCGACGGCGCCGTTGGTGATGGCGACGCCGAGATAACCGACATTGACCTTGAAGGCATTCACCCCGGAGAACAACACGAACGACCCGCCCTCGTTCATCGTCGGCGCGAAGTGTTTGGCCAACATCGTCGGGCCGATCACCTTGGTGTCGAACGACAGCTGCAATTTCGCCCGATCCAGGTCGGCGAGCTTTCCCCTCGCTCTGGCTGAGACCGTCGACACGACGTGATCGACCGGCCCGACTCGATCAGCGAAAGCGGCGATCGATGCATCGTCGGTGACGTCTACGGTCTCGGCGACGATGTCGTCGTCGTCATACCCGGCCGCCAGTGCTGCACTGTCACGGCCCGCGACGATCACTCTTGCGCCCTCCGAACGCGCGAGCAGCGTGACGGCACGGGCGATCCCGCCCGCGCGCCCGACGACAACCACACTCTTACTTTGCAGGGCACCCACAGCTAACTCCCAAACTTGTGTTTTACGGTTAGATATAGCGCCAGTAAAGCCCAGTGGTAGATAACCTGTCAAGAGTAGTTTAATGGTTATGTGTGCGAATTCGGTTGCGCCTGTGTCAGTTTGGCCGACTATCGCCTGTCCGAGCACGACGGTAGTGGCGACGCGCCTTCATCCGGTTGCCGCAGATCGCCATCGAGCACCAGCGCGCCGTATTGGGCTTGCTGCGGTCGATCAGGTACAGCCGGCATTCCGGGTTCGCGCACGGCCGAAGGCGTCCGGGGCTGGAAACGCGCAATGCGTCCCACGCCAGGACGGCACGCACCGCTCCCCTCAGCCCATCGCCAACCGCTACCCGCCAATCGAGGCCGTCACGCGAAGCCGTCGGTCGCAGGGTGACAGGATCGAGAAAGCGCTGCAGCGCCGTCGGCGGTTCGTCACCTCGCACGACCGCCTGCAGCACCGATCGCGCGTCGAGCAGCGCTGTGAGTTCCGCATCGGTCGGCGCGATGCCGTGCTTCCGCATCCAACCTCTGGCCGCCTTCGGCTGCTCGAGATCGTCACGCGGCCCGCCATCCACCACCGGTGTGGTGTTGAGCAAGTCCAGCAGGAACTCCTCGTCGGCGGAGTCAGCTGCCACCAGATCCATACCTAACCTCCAAATAAGTATTGACAGGTTACATGATCGGGAGTTCACTGTCACTAACCATCAACGATAAGTAAAGGAGTTAGCCATGACAGGCCGGGTTCACCATCGCTACGCCACCGTTGACGGCCAGCGGATCTTCTACCGGGAGGCCGGCGACACAACCGCGCCCGCGCTCGTGCTGCTGCACGGGTTTCCCACCAGCTCGTTCATGTTTCGCGACCTGATCCCGCGGTTGGCCGACCGATTTCACGTGATCGCGCCTGATCACCTCGGGTTCGGATTGTCGGCGGCTCCGGCCGTCACGGAGTTCGACTACTCCTTCGACGCACTGACCGACCTGACCGAGGGCCTGCTCGATCAGCTCGGACTGACCCGCTACGCGATCTACGTCCAGGACTACGGCGCACCGATCGGGTGGCGCGTTGCCCTACGTCACCCGCAGGCCATCACCGCAATCGTCACCCAGAACGGCAACGGCTACGACGAGGGATTCATCGAAGACTTCTGGAAGACCGTGTGGGATTACCAGCGAGACCAGACGCCGGACACCGAGGCCGCCATTCGCACCGCGCTCGAGGTCGACGGCATCAAGTGGCAATACCTGACCGGTGTCTCTGACGAGTCCCTCGTCAGCCCCGACACCTGGATGCACGATGCGGCGATGGTGGCCAGGCCAGGCAACGACGAGATCCAGCTCTCGTTGTTCCGCGACTACGCGACCAATGCGCCCATGTACCCGGCCCTGCACGACTACCTGCGCACCAGCAAGGTGCCAGTGCTGGCGGTTTGGGGTCAGGGTGACCCCATCTTCGGCCCTGACGGGGCCCGCGCCTTCGGCAAGGATGCGCCGGATGCCGAGATACACCTTCTTGACGGCGGCCACTTTCTCCTGGAGACCGCCGCCGACGAGGTCGCGGATCTGATCCGTGACTTCATGCACCGAGTCATCACCGCGTAACCAGCACCGGAAAGAAAGGACACCACAATGGGATTGGCATGGCAGCAAGGGCCGTTGGCCGCCGGATCGGTGGGCCACTTCCTGACCGCACAGCCGTTGCCCGAGCGATTGCTGTTCGTCGAACCGCTGCGGCGGCGTATGAGAGTTCGGCAGGGCGACGAGTGGATCGCCGACAGTGAGAATGTGCTCCTACTTCACGAGCCGGGTCGCTACCCCGTCGCATACTTCCCCCGCGACGACATTCGCGACGGCGTCCTTGTCGCAGAGGATCGGATCACCCAGCACGGCGACCTCGGCGACATGGAGTGGTACACCGTGGTGGCCGGCGGGCGAGAGAGTGCCCATGGCGCGTGGCAACACACCGGGCTGCCTGCTCACGCAAGCGATCTCACTCAGCGCGTCGCGTTCGGGTGGCGGGCCGTGGACGCCTTCTACGAAGAGGACGAGCGCATCGTCGGGCACGCGGCCGACCCGTACCACCGAATCGACATCCGGACCACGTCCCGTCATCTCGTCGTCAGGGACGGCGACCGCGTCATCGCCGACACCCGCCGGCCACTGGTGCTGTACGAATCAGGTTTCGCCCCGCGCTGGTACGTGGACCGCGAGGACATCGTCGACGACGCGCTCGAACCCGCTGATGGCCAGACCTTCTGCCCGTACAAGGGACTGGCCGACTACTACACGGTGGGCGAGCACAAAAAGGCGGCATGGTCGTATGTCGACGCGTGGCCGGAAGTGGGCCGGGTGACCAATCTGGTGTCGTTCGAACCCGACAAGATCGAGGTGTGGCTCGACGATCAACGACTGCATCTCGAACCCGGCCAGTCCGTTGTCGCGCACGGCATCGACCGCGGACTCGACCCCGACGAGATCCTCCAGAACGCCGCGAGGAGCAGACGATGAAGGCGACGCTGGAGGTCGTCATCCTGCCCGTATCCGATCCGGACAAGTCCCTCGACTTCTACCGGGACAGACTCGGGTTCACGCTAGATGTCGACTACGCCCCGACGAAGGACTTCCGCGTCGTCCAGCTGACGCCCCAGGGATCAAGCACGTCAATACAATTCGGAGTCGGGTTGACCGAAGCCCCGCCTGGCTCGGTCCAGGGTCTCTACCTCGTGGTGACGGACATCGCGGCGGCCCGCGACGAACTCGTCGACCGAGGCGTCGGCATCAGCTCCGTGCGGCACAAGGACACCCGCGGCGGACAATGGACGGGGCGTTACAGCCTGGGAGCCGATCCGGAGCGAGCTGACTACTCGAGCTTCGCGGACTTCACCGATCCGGACGGCAACTCCTGGATAATTCAGGAGCGTGGCCACCGGAATGCCTAGCCGTCCTTCCGTTCTGGTTTTCGATGTCAACGAGACCCTCATCGACATCGAGTCGCTGGGCCCGCACTTCGAGAGGATGTTCGGCGACCGCAGAGTGCTCCGTGAGTGGTTCGGCCAATTAGTCATGTACTCGATGACCATCACCTTGGCGGATAACTATGTCGACTTCTTCTCGCTCGGCCAAGCGGTGTTGCGAATGACAGCCGACCTTCACCACGTGGAAATCACCAACGACGACGTCCGCGCATTGAGCGCAGGCATGCAGACCATGCCAGCGCATCCCGACGTCCAAAATGGCCTGCGCATACTTGCCGATCGCGGGTACCGCCTGGTCACGCTGACGAACTCGCCGCCCAGCCCCGCGGGCGCGACGCCGCTGGAACATGCGGGCATCGCCGACTACTTCGAGCGCCAGTTCAGCGTCGACACGTCGCGTGTCTACAAACCGTCGTTGCGGTTGTACACCCAAGTCGCCGCTGAACTGGGAGTCCCGCCGTCGGAGTGCATGATGGTCGCCGCCCACGTGTGGGACACCATCGGCGCGCAGTCCGCCGGATTCAGCGGAGCTCTGCTCACCCGTCCCGGCAACGCGCCGCTGTCGACACCCGCACTGCCACAACCGAACCTGATTGCCGAAGATCTGGTGGAGCTCGCCCGTCAACTCTGAGCGCTCACGGCGCCCCCTCGGTCAAGGCTTCCTGGGCGATGTCCGCCGCGCGATCGGCGTTGGCCAGAAGCTGCCGCTGCCTCTTCGGCCACCAGAACACTTCGAGTAGCAGCATCACGAGGTAGATGCAGGACACCACCGCGTTGCCCCACGATCCGAACGCGGCGTCCCACGCCGCCGTAGCGACCGCGACAATAAGGATGATCCAGATAAGCCATCGAAACAGCCTGGATTTCTCGGCGGCGTCACGTAGGCCGTTGCGATAGTCGATGACCGGCTGCGCGAGCCGTGGATCGTCGATGCGCTCTCCGCCTCGCGCAGCGCGGGCCACCCGCTCGCGATCCGGCCCGCTCAGCTGCTTGGCCCCCGGCCAGTGTCGCGCCATCCGCCTGGCCATCCACACGCCGTAGAACAGAGACAGCACCACGAACAGGAACAGTCCGGCGAACCAAAACCCCGAGTCCAACCACCCCAACACGCCCAGGAATCCCCCGACACCGATGCCGAGGATCAAGCCCCGAATTATCGGCCCGTATCGCCACACGAACGCAGGCACCGTGACCATGAAGCAATTGTGAGGGTGCTGTCAATAGCAGAGGCGCCACAGCGGATTATCAGCGCATGAGAAGCAAAGGGGCAGATAATAATTGGCGATATCTAAGGAATGAGGACGTAACATCAGGCCATGTCGAACGTCGACAGGCGCACTGTGCTGGCCGCTATGGCAGTTGGCGCGGTGGCAGCGATCACCGGAGCCCCGGCGGCCGCGGCAGTCCGGTCGCTGCCGCAGGCGCGGGTGGCGCCACCGGCCGGCGTGCTCATCCGACTGCCCGGCGACGGCAATCAGTTGGCCCTGACCGTCGACGACGGCTGCAGCAGCCCGGTCGTCGCGGCGTTCACACAGTTCTGCCGGGACACCGGCACTCGGCTGACCTTCTTCGTCAACGGCGCCAACGCATCCTGGTCCGACAACGCCCAGGCAATAAGGCCGATGGTCGAATCCGGGCAGATCCAGGTGGCCAACCACACCTGGTCGCATCCGTATCTCAACAGGATCAGCCTCAGCGCGGTTCGCAATCAGATCCAACGCAACGCCGATTTCCTGCGCAGCACATACGGTACGGATGGGACGCCGTACTTTCGGCCGCCGTACGGCGTACACACTCCGGACACCGATCGGGTCGCCGCGGATCTCGGGTACTCGACCGTCACCCTGTGGAGTGGCACGATCGGCGACTCGCTACCGGAGACTCCGGAGAAGCTGGTGGCCACCGCTGCGCGGTCGTTCGTGCCTCAACAGATCATTCTGGCCCACGCCAACCTGCCCACGATCACGCAATGCTTTGATCAGCTCGCAGGCCTGATCAGCAGCCGCAACTTACAGACCGTGACCCTGAACGACGCTTTCACCTGATCTCGCCCACTCAGGAGGCCCGCACGTCAAACTGACGGGCATGTCACCGAGCGCAAGTGTCAGCACGATCACAAAGCAGGGCCGTAGCGGGCGCACATTGCCATTCGACATGTCCGGAGTGCTCCGCACCGACGACGGCGTTCTGCGGTATTCGGCGCTGGCGCCGTCGCTCCTGGACATGTTCCGCGCGTCGGTGGATCGTCATCCCGATCACGAGTGCGTCGTTGTGCTGGGCGGCGAGCGGGTGACGTACCAGCAGCTGTGGGACCGGGCGGCCCGCGTCGCAGGCGGCCTGCGCGCGGCCGGTGTGCGGCCGGGTGATCGCGTTGCGAACCGGCACGGCAACAGCCTCGAGTGGTGCCTGGGCTTTTGGGGCACGCTGATGGCTGGTGCGGTGGTCGTGCCGGTCAACACCCGGTTCTCCGAAAGCGAGGTGTCCTACGTCGTCACCGACGCCGGAGCGGACGTAGTGCTACTCCCCGACGCGTTGCTGCCCGACGGCGAACCGTATGTCACGGCCGACGCCGAGCACACGACGCTTGCGGCATTGATGTACACCAGTGGCACGACGGGATTTCCGAAGGGCGCGATGGTCACCCACGAAAACTTCCTGTCGAACGTCGAGACCTGCGTCAGGGCCATGAAAATCCCTGCGGCGTCGCAGATCCGCAACTTGATCTCGGTGCCACTTTTCCACGCGACCGGGTGCAACAGTCAGCTTCTGCCCACGATCCACCTCGGCGGCACCGCCGTGATCATGCCGTCGTTCGACGTGCAGGCCTTCCTCCGTGCCACGGTCGACGAGCACATCAATGTGCTGACTTCGGTGCCTGCGATCTTCTGGCTGGCGATGAACCAGCCGAACTTCTCCGACTTCGACATGAGCGAGGTCGCCTGGGCCCTATACGGCGGCGCTCCGACACCGCCTGACGTCATCGCGCGTCTGCGCGCATCCTTCCCGAATGCCCGGCTCGCCAACGGCTTCGGCCTCACCGAGACGTCGTCGGCGTCAACCCTGCTGCCCGACGAATACGCCGAGCTGCGGCCGGAGACGGTCGGCTTCGCCCTTCCGCCGGTCGAGGTCGACCTGCGAGATCCCGACCCGGTGACGGGAGTCGGCGAACTGCTCATCCGCGGCCAGAATGTGGTCGCCGGCTACTGGAACAACCCGGAGAAGACGGCGGAGACGTTTGTCGATGGCTGGCTGCACACCGGCGACCTGGCACGCATAGACGGGGAAGGTTTCGTCCAGATCGTCGACCGGTTGAAGGACATGATCTGCCGCGGCGGCGAGAACGTGTACTGCGTGGAGGTCGAGAACGTGCTCGCTCAGCATCCCGGCGTGTTCGAAGCGGCCGTGCTCGGCGTGCCCGACGAGATGATGGGAGAGAAGGTCGGAGCGGTGGTGGTACCGCTGCCGGGGACGGCGCCGGACCCCCGGGAGATCCGCGCGTTCGTCAAGGAGCACATCGCCGACTACAACGCGCCGCAGTTCGTGTGCTTCCGCAGCGAGCCGCTGCCGCGGAACCCGGCAGGCAAGGTGTTGAAACCCGTTCTGCGCAACGAGATCCAGTGGAGCGAGGAACTCCGCTAGACCGTGAAGCCCAACGCGCGTAACTGTTCCCGACCGTCCTCGGTGATCTTGTCCGGACCCCATGGCGGATTCCACACCCAGTTGATCTTGATCTCGTTCACCAGCCCGGCGCCGACAAGCGCGGTGCGCGACTGATCCTCGATCACATCGGTGAGCGGGCACGCCGCGGACGTCAGCGTCATGTCGATCAGCGCCACCTTGCCGGTGTCACCCTGTTCGACGCCCAGGCCGTAGACCAGGCCGAGATCGACGACGTTGATGCCGAGCTCGGGGTCGACGACGTCGCGCATCGCCTCCTCGAGATCGGCGAGAAACTCGTCGTTAGGCACTGCGGTGTCGCTCATCTAGCGTCTCCTCACTGGCTTGCGCCACTGCGTCTTTGAATGCCATCCAGCCCAGCAGGGCACATTTGATCCGCGCCGGATACTTGGCCACCCCGGCGAAGGCGATGCCGTCGCCGAGCACATCTTCGTCGCCCTCGACCTTGCCGCGCGACGAGATCATCTCGTTGAACGCAGCGACGGTTTTCAACGCGTCGCCAACGGTCTGGCCGATCACCAGGTCGGTGAGCACGGACGTCGCGGCCTGGCTGATCGAGCAGCCCAGCCCGTCGTAGGAGATGTCGGCGACCATCTCGCCGTCGTCAGTCAGCGCCACCCGCAGCGTCACCTCGTCGCCACAGGTCGGGTTGACGTGATGCACCTCAGCTGCGAACGGCTCACGCAGCCCGCGGTGGTGAGGGTGCTTGTAGTGATCGAGGATCACTTCCTGGTACATCTGCTCGAGCCTCACGCGAAGAACTCCACGGCTCGCTTGACGCCGGCCACCAGCCGGTCCACCTCGTCGAGCGTGTTGTACACCGCGAAGGATGCCCGGGCAGTCGCCGCGATGCCGAATCGGCGGTGCAGGGGCCACGCGCAGTGATGTCCGACCCGCACGGCGACACCATCGTCGTCGAGAACCTGGCCGACGTCGTGGGCGTGGATGCCGTCGACGACGAAGCTCACCGGAGAACCACGACCGACGAGGGAGGTCGGGCCGACGATGGTGACACCGGGCACCGTCGCGAGGCCTTCGAGTGCCGCGGCGACCAACTCGGCTTCGTGCGCCTCGACGGCGTCCATGCCGATCGCGCCGAGGTACCGCGCCGCCGCGGCCAGTCCGACGACCTGCGACGTCATCGGGGTGCCCGCTTCGAAGCGCTGTGGGGCCGGCGCGTATGTGGTCTTCTCCATCGTCACGGTCTCGATCATCGAGCCGCCGGTGATGAACGGCGGCATCGCGTCCAGCAGCTGCTGCCGTCCGTAGAGCACGCCGATGCCACTGGGGCCCAGCATCTTGTGACCGGAGAACGCCGCGTAGTCCACACCAAGCGCATGGACGTCGACGGGCTGGTGCGGCACCGACTGGCAGGCGTCGAGCACCGTCAGCGCTCCCACCGCCTGCGCGCGATGCACCAATTGGGCGACAGGTGCCACCGCGCCGGTGACATTCGAATGATGGCTGAAGGCAACGACTTTCACGTTGCGGTCCAGCTCGAGCGAGCCGATGTCGATACGGCCCTCGGAGTCGACTCCGTACCATTTCAACGTGGCGCCGGTGCGGCGGGCCAACTCCTGCCACGGGATCAGGTTGGCGTGGTGTTCGAGTTCGGTGGTGACGATGACGTCGCCCGGACCGACGGCATGCTCGAACCGGCTGTCGCCCAGCACGTATGCCACCAGGTTGATGCCCTCGGTGGCGTTCTTGGTGAACACCAACTCGCTCGCGTCGGCGCCGATGAAGCTCGCGATATCGGCGCGGCCCTGCTCATAGGCGTCGGTGGACTCCTCCATCAGCTGGTGCGCACCACGGTGCACGGCTCCGTTGGACGTGGTGAGGAAGTCGCGTTCGGCGTCGAGGACCTGTACCGGCTTCTGTGATGTGGCGCCGGAATCCAAGTAGGCCAGCTGGTTTCCGCCGCGCATCACCCGGCTCAGGATCGGAAAGTCCGCCCTGATCCTGGTGATGTCCAGAGTCTGCGCGGCAGTCATGTCAGGCCCCGACGGCTTGGGTGAACCGCTCGTAGCCGTTGGCATCGAGCTCATCGGCCAACTCGGGACCGCCTGACTCGACGATTCGGCCG
This sequence comes from uncultured Actinomycetota bacterium, assembly GCA_963817825.1. GTDB lineage: Bacteria > Actinomycetota > Actinomycetes > Mycobacteriales > Mycobacteriaceae > Mycobacterium. The sequence goes on from CAWFQG010000017.1 coordinate 292,387, forward strand.
CCGATGAAGACGTGCACGTACTGCGGCTGGATGTAGCGCAGGATGCGGGTGTAGTGAGTGATCAGCAGCAACCCGCCGTGCGCCTCCTCGGCGTAGCGGTTGACGCCTTCGCTGACCACCCGGAGCGCGTCGACGTCCAGACCCGAGTCGGTCTCGTCCAGAATCGCGATCTTCGGCTTGAGGACCTCGAGTTGGAGGATCTCGTGTCGCTTCTTCTCGCCACCCGAGAAGCCTTCGTTGACACTGCGTTCGGAGAACGACGGGTCGATGTCAAGACCTTCCATCGCGCCCTTGACCTCTTTGATCCAGTGCCGCAGCTTCGGCGCCTCGCCGCGCACGGCGGTGGCCGCGGTGCGCAGGAAGTTCGACATCGACACGCCCGGCACCTCGACGGGGTACTGCATCGCCAGGAACAGACCGGCGCGCGCACGCTCGTCGATGCTCATCGCGAGCACGTCCTCGCCATCCAGCGTGATCGATCCCGACGTCACGGTGTACTTCGGATGACCCGCAACCGCGTACGACAGCGTCGACTTTCCAGATCCGTTGGGGCCCATCAGCGCGTGCGTCTCCCCCGACTTCACGGTGAGATCGACGCCCTTCAGGATCGGAATATCGGTGCCGTCTTCCGCGGAGACGACGCTGACGTGCAGATCCTTGATTTCCAGTGTGGTCATGAGGTGGCTGTCCTTGATTCGGTTATCTCTAGTTCGTGTTCGATGGCGTCTGTGAGGCGCTCGCGGACGGCGGGCACCGCGATCTTGGCGATCAGCTCACCGAAGAAGCCGCGGACGACAAGGCGACGGGCTTGGTCCTCGGGAATGCCGCGAGCCTGCAGGTAGAACAGCTGCTCGTCGTCGAAACGTCCGGTGGCGCTGGCGTGTCCGGCACCGGCGATCTCGCCCGTCTCGATCTCCAGGTTCGGCACCGAGTCGGCGCGGGCACCGTCGGTGAGCACCAGGTTGCGGTTCGTCTCGAAGGTGTCGGTTCCCGTCGCGGCAGCACGGATCAGCACGTCGCCCACCCACACGGTATGTGCGTCGGGCTTCCTCGAATCCGGATCGCCCTGCAACGCACCCTTGTACGTCACATGTGAGCGGCAGTTCGGCTCGGCGTGGTCGATCAGCAGACGGGATTCGAAATGCTGGCCGTCATCGGCGAAATACAGTCCGAGAAGCTCGGCGTCCCCTCCCGGAGCACAGAACCGAGCCCGGGCAGTGAGCCTCACGACGTCACCACCGAGGGTGACCGCGACGTGGCGCAGCACGGCATCCTTGCCCAGCGTGGCGTGATGCGCGCTGACGTGAACCGCGTCGTCGGCCCAGTCGGCGATTGCCACCACGGTCAGCCGGGCGGCATCGCCAACCACGAATTCGATGTTGTCGGCGTATGTTCCGCTGCCGCGCTGGTCGATCACGACGACGGCTTCGGCAAGCTCACCGACGCGCACCTGGAGGTGCCCGTACGCGGTGGCGCCTTCGCCGGGCCCGGTGATGGTGATGTCGATCGGTTCCGCGACCTGTGTGTCGCGGCCGACGGTGACGATCGTCGCGCTGTTGAATGACGAGAACGCTTGAGCCGCAACGCGGTCGGCGGGCACTCCGCCCTGTCCGAGGCGTTCGTCGCCGCGATGAACCGACTCGACGGTCACGCCAGGTCGTTCGGTTACCTCAATGCGGGCGCTGCCGGTCGCGGGGGCAGAGCCGTCGTGCAGGCCGTGCAACCGCTTCAGCGGGGTGAACCGCCAGATCTCGTCACGCCCGTGCGGCACCTCAAAGGCGTCGACATCGAATGACGTGAAGACCTCGCCCTTGGTCCTGCCCTCCAGAGTCGCTGTCAGATCCTGCGCCACTAGCCGACCGCGCCTTCCATCTGCAGCTCGATCAGACGGTTGAGTTCCAGCGCGTACTCCATCGGGAGTTCCTTGGCGATCGGCTCGACGAAGCCGCGCACCACCATGGCCATGGCCTCGTCCTCGGTCATGCCGCGGCTCATCAGGTAGAACAGCTGGTCCTCGCTGACCTTCGACACGGTGGCCTCGTGGCCCATCGTGACGTCGTCCTCGCGGATGTCGACGTACGGATAGGTGTCGCTGCGGCTGATCGTATCGACAAGCAGCGCATCGCATTTCACGCTCGAGCGCGATCCGTGTGCCCCCTTGTTGACCTGAACCAGACCGCGGTAGGACGCGCGGCCGCCGCCGCGGGCCACCGACTTGGACACGATGTTGCTCGACGTGTTCGGCGCCAGGTGCAGCATCTTGGCGCCGGTGTCCTGATGCTGACCCGGGCCGGCGAATGCCACCGACAGCACTTCGCCCTTGGCGTGCTCACCGGTCATCCACACCGCCGGGTATTTCATCGTGACCTTCGACCCAATGTTGCCGTCGACCCACTCCATGGTGGCGCCGGCCTCGGCGCGCGCCCGCTTGGTCACGAGGTTGTAGACGTTGTTCGACCAGTTCTGGATGGTCGTGTAACGGCAACGGCCACCGGGCTTCACGATGATCTCGACCACCGCGGAGTGCAGCGAGTCGCTCTTGTAGATCGGCGCAGTACAGCCCTCGACGTAGTGCACGTAGGCGCCCTCGTCCACGATGATCAGCGTCCGCTCGAACTGGCCCATGTTCTCGGTGTTGATCCGGAAGTAGGCCTGTAGCGGGATGTCGACGTGCACGCCTTTGGGCACATAGATGAACGAACCGCCCGACCACACCGCGGTGTTCAGCGCGGAGAACTTGTTGTCCCCGGCCGGGATCACGGTGCCGAAGTACTGCTTGAACATCTCGGGGTGCTCACGCAGCGCGGTGTCGGTGTCGAGGAAGATGACGCCCAGCTTCTCCAGATCCTCACGGATGGAGTGGTAGACGACCTCGGACTCATACTGCGCGGCGACACCGGATACCAGGCGCTGCTTCTCCGCCTCGGGGATGCCGAGCCTGTCGTAGGTGTTCTTGATGTCGGCGGGCAGGTCGTCCCAGGTGGCGGCCTGCTTCTCACTGGAACGCACGAAGTACTTGATGTTGTCGAAGTGGATGCCTTCGAGGTTGGAGCCCCAGTTCGGCATCGGCTTCTTGTCGAAGACGCGCAGCGCCTTGAGCCGGACCTCGAGCATCCACTCGGGCTCGTTCTTCTTGGCCGAGATGTCGCGCACCACCGCTTCGGACAGCCCGCGCTGTGCGCTGGCGCCTGCGACGTCGGAGTCCGACCAGCCGTAGCCGTAGTTACCCAGTGAGGCGATTGCCTCGTCCTGGGTCAGGACCTCCGGTGTTGTCGTCATGTCGACGCTCCTTGCTTGGTCGTGGCGGCTTCGGCGTGGGCTTTGCGCTGAAGAACTGATTGCTGGTCCTGGTTGAGCGGCACGTGCGTGGTGCAGGCGCAGTCTCCGTTGACGATCGTGGCCAACCGCTGCACGTGGGTACCCAGCACCTCGGCGAAGGCCTCCCGCTCGGTCTCGCACAGTTCCGGGAACTCCTCGGCGACGTGCGACACCGGGCAGTGATGCTGGCAGAGCTGAATTCCGTGGATCGGCCCGCTCACCGCAGTGGTGGTAGCTGCGTACCCGGCCTTGGTCAGCGCACCCGCGACCCGATCGACAGTGGATTCAACGTCATCGGATCCCTCGGTTACTCCCGACAGGATGGTGTCGATACGGCGGCGCGCGAAGGTCCGTACAGCGTCGTCTCCTCCGATTTCGCGGAGCTGGCGCATGGCCGCAGCCGCGAGGTCGTCGTAGGCGTGGCCCAACTTGGCGCGGCCCGCGGCCGTCAGCCGGTAGCGGCGAGCGGGCCTTCCTCGACCGCTGTGCTGCCACGCCGCGGCCGCACTGGACTGCGCGTCGCCCGTTTCGAGCAGGGCGTCAAGGTGCCTGCGCACACCCGCGGCGGAGATGCCCAGCCGATCGCCGATCTCACCTGCTGTGATGGGTCCGGCCTCCAGCAAGAGCTGGACGATCGCGCCACGCGTGTGGCGGTCGACTTCCGGACGGATTTTCACAACACCATTGTGACGGAATTCCAAAGGCCGGTCCACCAAGGGCACCCTAAGGACATCGTCGTCCTACGATCACCAGGTGACCGAGCAGAATCGACGCCTTGTCCTGGCCAAACGCCCCTCCGGCCTGGTGGACGACAGCACCATTCGCCTGACGACCGAGCAGGTGCCCGAACTCAAGGACGGCGAAGCGCTGGTCAAGGTCCGCTACCTGTCGATCGACCCGACGATTCGCACCTGGATGGACGACGTTCCGTCCTACCTGCCGCCGATCCAGATCGACGACGTCATCCGCAGCGGCGGCGTCGGCGAGGTCATCGAGAGCCGCTCCGACGCCTATACGCCCGGGCAGCTGCTGTTCGGCATGACCGGCTGGCAGGACTACGTGATCGCCGACACCGGTGAGCGGGCGATGCAGGTGCTGCCCGAAGGCGTGCCCCCTGCGATCGCGATCGGGATTCTCGGCGTCACCGGAATGACTGCCTACTTCGGCATCACCGACGTCGGGCAGGTGAAAGAGGGCGACGTCGTTGTCGTCTCCGGCGCCGCGGGCGCTACCGGCTCCGCCGCGGGCCAGATCGCGAAGGTCAAGGGCGCAAAGAAGGTCGTAGGCATCGCCGGTGGCCGGGAGAAGTGCGCGTACATCGTCGACAAGCTCGGCTTCGACGACGCGATCGACTACAAGAACGAAAGCGTCGCAAAACGGCTTCGCGAGACCTGCCCGGACGGCATCGACCTGTACTTCGACAACGTCGGCGGATCCATTCTCAACGACTGCCTCGCCAACATCGCGATGCGTGGCCGCGTCGTGCTGTGCGGCGCGATATCCACCTACAACAGCGATGGCCCACCGCCCGGTCCGAGCAACTACCTCAGCCTGCTGGTCCGCCGCGGGCGCATGGAGGGCTTCATCATCATCGACTATCTCGATCGCTTCCCGGCTGCACAGTTGGAGGTTGCCGGATGGATCGCCGAAGGCAAGATCAAATCATCCGAGCACCTCGTCGAGGGCCTGGAGAAAGCGCCTGACGCGCTCAACCTGTTGTTCAGCGGTGGAAACACCGGCAAGGTGATCGTCGCGCTCTGACGGCTACGCTGCACTGATGGCTGCCCGCCTACGGTCCCTGTCCACCTCGATTGCCGGCTGGCACGGCGACGAGCGGACCGTCGGCTCACCGCTGAACGACGCCGAACTCATTGCGATGCGGCGGACGCGTCTGTTCGGGGCGACGGGCACGGTGTTGATGGCGATCGGCGCCCTCGGTGTCGGCGCGCGTCCCGTCGTGCAGGACCCCACGTTCGGGGTGCGGCTGCTCAACCTGCCGTCACGCATCCAAACCGTGTCGCTGACCATGACCACCACCGGTGCGGTGATGATGACGCTGGCATGGCTGATGCTCGGCCGGTTCGTGCTCGGCGAGCGACGGATGACGCGCAGCCAGTTGGACCGCACCCTGATGCTGTGGGTGCTGCCGCTGCTCATCGCACCGCCGATGTACAGCCGCGACGTCTATTCGTATCTGGCCCAGAGCGAGATCGCGATCAACGGCCTCGATCCCTACAAGGTCGGCCCGGCCACCGGGCTCGGCCTCGACCACGTGTTCACGCTGTCCGTGCCGACGATGTGGCGCGAAACCCCGGCGCCCTACGGTCCGCTGTTCTTATGGCTCGGAAAGGGAATTTCGGCGCTGACGGGTGAGAACATCGTCTTCGCGGTGCTGTGCCACCGGCTGGTGGTGCTGCTCGGCGTCGGGCTGATCGTGTGGGCGACGCCGCGGCTCGCGCGACGCTGTGGCGTCGCCGAGGTCAGCGCGCTGTGGCTGGGTGCGGCCAACCCGCTGCTGATCATGCATCTGGTGGCGGGCATCCACAACGAGGCGCTGATGCTCGGGCTGATGCTCGCGGGCACGGAGTTCGCCCTGCGCGGCATCTACGCGGACACGCGATTGCTACCAAGACCGTTGGCGTGGCCTCAATCTCGCGATGACTGGGTGCGATGGCGACCGATGGCGATGCTGGTACTCGGCGTCGTGCTGATCACGATGGCCTCACAGGTAAAGCTGCCAGGGCTGCTGGCGGTGGGCTTCGTCGCGATGGCCCTGGCCTGCCGTTGGGGAGGCACGTTCAAGGCATTCCTGCTCGCCGGTGGATCGCTGACCGCGTTGTCGGTCGCGGTGACGGCGGTGATCGGCTGGGCCAGCGGCCTCGGGTTCGGCTGGCTCTTCACGCTCGGCACGGCCAACGTCGTGCGCAGCTGGATGTCACTGCCGACGCTGTTGGCGCTGGGAACGGGACAGGTCGGCATCCTGCTCGGGCTGGGCGACCACACCACCGCGGTGCTCGGCCTGACCCGTGGCATCGGCGTGATCGTCATCGCGATCGTCGTGACGTGGCTGCTGCTCGCGGTCCTTCGGGGTCGCCTGCATCCCGTCGGCGGCCTCGGCGTGGCGCTCGGCGCGACCGTGCTGCTCTTTCCCGTGGTCCAGCCGTGGTACGTGCTGTGGGCCGTGATTCCACTGGCGGCCTGGGCCACCAGGCCGGCCTTCCGCACCACGACCATCGTGGTCACCCTCGTGGTCGGCATCTTTGGTCCGACCGCGAACGGGGACCGGTTCACCGTGTTTCAGATCCTCCTCGCGACCGCGGCGAGCGCCGCGATCGTGGCGCTGCTGATTGGGATCACGTATTACCGACTGCCGTGGCGGAAGTTGCCCGACCCTGGCCCGGAGCACGATCCCGCGTTCGTCGTCGAGCCAGTCCCCGTCGAACCAGCGCTACGGCAGCCGCAAGCGGCCAAGCCTGACGCCTACGCTGAATCACCGTGACCTCCCGCTCATCCATCCCCGTGCGACTGCGCGGGGTGTGCAAGCGGTACGGGTCGACGACCGCGGTGTCCGAACTCGACCTCGACGTGCAACCCGCCCAGGTGCTGGCGCTTCTGGGGCCCAACGGCGCGGGTAAGACGACGACGGTGGAGATGTGCGAGGGCTTCATCCGGCCCGATGCCGGGACCATCGAAATACTCGGCCTCAATCCGGTTACCGACAACGCACGGGTGCGGGAGCGCATCGGGGTCATGCTGCAGGGCGGCGGCGCATATCCGGCGGCCCAGGCGGGCGAAATGCTCGAATCTGGTTGCGGCGTATAGCGCCAACCCGCTGGACCCCAAGTGGTTGATGGAAACGCTGGGCCTGACCGAAGCGGCCAAGACGACCTACCGCCGGCTGTCGGGTGGCCAGCAGCAACGGCTGGCGCTGGCCTGCGCGGTGGTCGGCCGCCCAGAGCTGGTCTTCCTCGATGAACCCACCGCGGGCATGGATGCACACGCGCGAATCGTGGTGTGGGATTTGATCGATGCGCTGCGCAGCGACGGCGTTACCGTCGTGCTGACCACCCACCAGCTGACCGAGGCCGAGGGGCTGGCCGACCGGCTGGTGATCATCGACCACGGCGTCGCGGTCGCGAGCGGCACGCCCGAAGAGCTGATGCGCAGCGGCGCGGAGAACCAGCTGCGGTTCAGCGCTCCGCGGATGCTGGATCTGTCACTGCTCATCTCGGCGCTGCCGGAAAGCTACAAGGCGACCGAGAAGTCGCCCGGCGAGTACCTGGTGGAAGGGCACATCGACCCGCAGGTGCTGGCCACGGTGACGGCATGGTGTGCGCGGCTCAATGTGCTCGCCACCGACATGCGCGTCGAGCAGCGCAGCCTGGAAGACGTGTTCCTTGACCTGACCGGTAGGGAGCTCCGACCGTGAATCGCTTTGCGCCAGGGACGTTTGCACCAGACCCTAGACCTGCGACTGTGCCGACGATGCTGGCTGCGCAATTCGCGCTCGAACTGAAGCTGCTCCTGCGCAACGGCGAACAGTTGTTGCTCACGCTGTTCATTCCGATCACGCTGCTCATCGGGTTGACGCTCTTGCCGTTCGGCTCGTTCGGGCCGAACAGGGCGGCGACGTTCGTGCCCGCGATCATGGCGCTGGCGGTGATCTCGACCGCGTTCACCGGACAGGCCATCGCGGTAGCGTTCGACCGACGCTACGGGGCTCTTAAGCGGATCGGCGCAACGGCACTGCCGGTGTGGGGCATCATCGCCGGCAAGTCACTGGCCGTGGTAACCGTGGTCTTCCTTCAGTCAGTCGTCTTGGGCGCCATCGGCTTTGGACTGGGCTGGCGCCCGCACATCCTCGGGCTGATGCTCGGCGCGGTGATCATCGCCCTTGGTACCGCAGGGTTCGCGGCAATGGGGTTGCTCCTCGGCGGCACGCTGCGCGCCGAGATCGTGTTGGCCGTGGCCAACCTGTTGTGGTTCGTCTTCGCCGGCCTCGGTGCGCTCACACTCGAGGGTCAGGCGGTACCGGAAGCCGTCCGGTCGGCGGCCAGGCTGACGCCGTCGGGCGCCCTCACCGAGGCGCTGACACAGGCGATGTCCTTGTCGGTCGACTGGTTCGGCCTCGCGGTCCTCGCCGCGTGGGGCGCGGTGTCAGCGCTGTGCGCGCTGCGCTGGTTCCGGTTCACCTGACGAGGCCAGCCCTGGCAGCTACTACGGCCTGTAGTTGCGATCCTCTACGATCAGGCGGTGCCCGTCGGACGATTTCTGCTGCGCCTGGTGGACCTGCTGCCCGTGCCCAGCCTGCGCGTGCAGCGGATCATCGCCGCCGCGGTCATCCTGACGCAGGGCGGGATCGCCGTCACCGGAGCGATCGTCCGCGTCACCGCGTCCGGCCTGGGCTGCCCGACCTGGCCGCAGTGCTTCCCCGGCAGCTTCACTCCGGTGCCGCACGCCGAAGTGCCCGTGATTCACCAGGCCGTCGAGTTCGGCAACCGGATGATCACCTTCCTCGTCGTGTTGACCGCCGCCCTTGCAGTGCTCGCCGTCACCAGGGCCCGCCGTCGCCGTGAGGTCTTGGCGTACGCATGGCTGATGCCTGCATCGACGGTGATGCAGGCGGTGATCGGAGGTATCACCGTCCGTACCGGCTTGCTCTGGTGGACCGTGGCGATCCACCTGCTGGTCTCGATGGCGATGGTGTGGCTGTCGGTGTTGCTCTACGTGAAGATCGGCGAGCCGGACGACGGCGTGCCGACGGCCTGCGTACCGAAGCCGTTGCGCCAGTTGACGATTCTGGCCGCCGTCGTGTTGGCGGCGCAGCTCGTCTCAGGAACGATGGTCACCGCCGCCGGCCCGCACGCAGGCGACAAGAGCGCCGACCGCGTCGTGCCGCGACTGGAGGTCGAGATCACCACGCTGGTGCACGTGCACACCTCGGTCCTGGTCGCCTATCTCACGCTGGTCGTCGCACTCGGCTTCGCGTTGACGGCGGTGCGGGCGCCCCGGCCGGTGCTGCTGCGGCTCGGCGTTCTGGTGGTGCTGGTGCTGGCGCAGGGCCTGGTGGGGACGGTGCAGTTCTTCACCGGTGTGCCGGCCGCATTGGTGGCGATCCATGTGGCAGGTGCGGCCGCGTGTACGGCGGCCACCGCGGCGCTATGGGCTTCGATGCGAGAACGGACCGAGGCCGAGCCGGTCCAGGGCTGACTGCACGCCGAGCGCGAACTGGCGTTGTTGACGGTCCCGCGTGGCCCGGTCCAGCTGCCGCCAGCCCAGTGACGGTTCCACCAGTTCCAACTCCAACAGCAGCGGGTCGTCCGCCCCACCGACCACGTCGACCCTGGCGTATAGAAGGTCCGTGGCGTTCATGTTCAGATGCGCAGCAGCGGCGTCCAATGCCGCGTGCCCGACATCCCACAGTTCGAAATCGGGATCGGCGGGGGTCAGGGACTCCTCCGCGTAGGTGCCCGAAGGATCGAAAACCGGCCGCTCACCCGCCGGCGGCAGGATCGGCCCCTTCGTGAACGCGTGCGACTGCTCGCCGCTGAGGAATACCAACGCCGTCTCGCCCTGCTCGACCCTGGAGTCGTAGGGCTGGACGAGCGCGGTGCTGCCGCCGGCATGCAGCGCTGACACATGCTCGCGCGCGGACTGCGCGTCGATAAAGCGTTGTGCACCAACGGAACCCGCGCCGATTGCAGGCTTCACCACCACCTCCCCTTTTGGTATCCGCACCCGCTCTCCGGGCGCGAAAAAGTGGCTCGCCACCGTCGGCACTCCCCCGGCGGCGAGATCGGCGAGGTAGCGCTTGTCGGTGTTCCACGCGACCACGGCCGGTGCGTTGAGCAGATTGGGGACACGGGTACTCCAGTCGAGGAATTCGTCCAACCGGTCGATGTAGTCCCAGGCGGCGCGAAGGATGACGACGTCGGCGCGAAGCGCCTCGGGGTCGTCCCAGGACAGCCAGCGGGCGTGCAGTCCGCGCTGTCGGAGGGCGTCGATGAGCTCTGCGTCGTCACCGTCGCCGTCCGGCAGCGCGGGGCAGCCGGCGAGCACAATCCGCGGATGACGGATGTCGGGGCGAGCGAGTTTCATCACGTAGGGATGATAGTCACCATGCACGCCATTGAAATCGCCGAAACCGGCGGACCAGAAGTCCTGCAGTACGTCGAGAAGCCCACGCCGTCGCCCGGCTCGGGCCAGGTGCTGATCAAGGCCGAAGCCATCGGCATCAACTTCATCGACACCTATTTCCGGTCGGGTCTCTACAAGCGAGAACTGCCGTTCATCGTCGGCCTCGAGGTATGCGGGACGGTCGAGGCCGTCGGCGACGATGTGGCAGCACTCGGAGTGGGCAACCGAGTGGTTACCGCGCAGGCCAACGGTTCCTACGCCGAATACTGCACTGCGCCTGCCGATTTCTGCGCCTACGTACCCGACGCTGTCGGTTCGGACGTGGCGGCGGCCTCGCTGCTGAAGGGCATGACCGCCCACTACCTGCTCAAATCGGCGTATCCGGCCCAGCAGGGCGACGATGTGCTGGTGCATGCCGGCGCAGGCGGGGTCGGCTTGATCATCACGCAGTGGGCGACCAGCATGGCCGTCCGGGTCATCACCACAGTTTCCACGCCGGAGAAGGCGGAACTGTCCCGCCAGGCAGGCGCGGCGGACGTGCTCGACTATCCGGACGATCCCGAAGAGTTCGGCGCCAAAATCAAAGAACTGACCGGCGGTGGTGTCGCAGCGGTGTACGACGGCGTCGGCGCATCGACGTTCGACGCGAGTATGGCGAGCCTCGCGGTGCGGGGAACGCTTGTATTATTCGGGGCGTCCAGCGGCCCGGTGCCGCCAGTGGACCCGCAGCGGCTGAGTTCGGGCGGCTCGCTGTTTCTGACCAGGCCCACGCTGGCCCACTACACCCGATCAGCCGATGAATTCTCCTGGCGTGCAGGTGAATTGCTCGACGCGATCGCGACGGGCACGATCAACGTCACGGTCAGTGAGCGCTACCGCCTCGAGGATGCGGAGCAGGCCCACCGCGACCTGGAGGGCCGCAAGACCGTCGGCTCCGTCGTGCTCGTGCCCTAGACCGGTTGTGCCTCTGGGAAGGTCCACGAGTCATCGAGGATCGTCTGCTGCGGGCGGTACAGCCGAACGGTGTAGTTCCAGCCAGGTGTGATCGGCAGACAGTTGGGCACGTCGCCGTCACAGCTGCCGAACTGGATTGTGGTGTTCCCGTCGGGACCCTTCTGCGCGGTGACGCTGTTGAATGAGTAGGCGTTCTGCGGGTTCGGCGAGAAGTAGCCGTCCTTGTTGTAGACGGTCACCGACCAGAACCCGTCGACCGGTACCTCGCCGACCGTGAGGCGGTGCACGGTGTGGCCGTCATTTTGGGGTGGGACGACAGTGAGGTAGAGCGCGTCCTTCTCCGGGTTGCCACCCCAGGCGTTGGCCGCCCCGATGAGATGGCGGACCGGGTCGGTGTCCTGCTTGGTGCCGAACATGCGCCTGCTGTCGGGCAAGGCGGTTGCCAGCGTCACCAGCGCATCGCGAACCGTCTTCTGGCTCACCGGATCCCACTTCGGAACGTCGAATGTGCCGGGCGCGTCCTGTTTGCTGACGATCGCATCCTGGAGGGTGTGCGCTGCGGCCACATCAGATGGGTCATTGGGGTTGACGAGGATACGAACGGGCGTCGCGACGTAGCGGGTGCCGATCTGCTCGCGGGTGATCGTGTGTGGGTCAGTGTCATAGATGACGTCGTGCGTGTACTCGTCCTGATCGATGACTTGCATCGACAAGAACCGCTCACCGGCGTCGGGCAGCATGACCGTGACCGGCCCCGCGTCGAGGTCAAAGATGGCGGCCGAGTACATCGTGTCGCGGTTTTGCCGGATGACGATTTGGTGGTCGACCGGTGTGAGTTCACGGATGTGGAAGAACTTGCCGAAGCCGCCGTCCTTGACGACGTTGCCGAAGGAGAGATCACTCTCGGCGCGGATGAAGTTGTCAGGGCTGACCAAGACAAGACCGTCAGGCGTGGTTCGTGAGGCGCCAGGCATGGATCGACGGTACTGCGAGCAGCATTTCTAGGCAGTAGGTGTGAGCTAGCGACCCAGCAGCGTCGGCAGGTCCAGCGCCGAATCGATGGCCAGCGCGCAGAACACGACGGCCAGATAGTTGTTGGACTGCAGAAAGAGTCGCAGCGGCTTGACCGGCTCGCCGCGGCGCACCCCGGCGTACAACTGGTGGGCCATGGCCAGGAACCACGCGCCCGCGACAAGGGCCACCGACGCGTACAGCCAGCCTGTCGCCAGCGCCAGCGCCAGCGTCGTCAGCACGGTCAGCCAGGTGTAGATCAGGATCTGCTTGGTGACCTGCCGCTCGGTGGCGACCGCCGGCAGCATCGGCACACCGGCCGCCTTGTAGTCGTCCTTGTACCGCATCGCCAGCGCCCACGTGTGCGGCGGCGTCCAGAAGAAGATGATGGCGAACATCACCAGCGCCGGCCATTGGATCGTCCCGGTCACCGCCGACCAACCGATCATCACCGGCATGCAGCCGGCCGCCCCGCCCCACACCACGTTCTGCGACGTGCGGCGCTTGAGCAGCAGCGTGTACACCAGCACGTAGAAGGCGATCGTCGCCCCCGCAAGATGCGCGGACAGCATGTTGGTCGTCCACCACAGCCAGAAGAACGAGGCGACGCTCAATACCAGCCCGAAGATCAGCGCGTGGCTGCGAGGCACGCTGTCCCGCGCCAGCGGCCTGCGCTCGGTGCGCTTCATCATCTTGTCGATGTCGGCGTCGGCCACACAGTTCAGCGTGTTGGCGCCCGCCGCGGCCAGCAGGCCACCCACCAGGGTGTTCAGGATCAGCAGCGGATTCACTGTGCCGCGATCGGCCAGCAGCATCGCCGGAATCGTCGTGACCAGCAGGAGCTCGATCACCCGGGGCTTCGTCAAGGCGAGGTAACCCAGAAGTGTGGCGCTCACTCTGCTGGGCGCAACGCGCTCGCGAATGGTCACCAAACAACTCCTCGAAAGCGTCAGTCGCGCTCTATCTACTACAGACGATGGTAGACCGCGCGGGGCCCCTGGACCTAGCAGGGTCGGTTGGGTAAATGAACAGCGAATGATGTGCCACGCGGCCTGCAACGATTACCCACGCCGCACTAGGGTATGTGGTGTACCAGGCTTGCCGACCTGAGGAGTCAACCGGTGACAACTGTTGAAGAGATCTCCGCCCTTACCCGCCCCAATCACCCGGACGACTGGACGGACGTGGATTCGCTCGCCGTCGACACGGTTCGGGTACTGGCGGCGGATGCGGTGCAGAAGGTCGGCAACGGTCACCCGGGCACGGCGATGAGCCTGGCGCCGCTGGCCTACACCCTGTTCCAGCGCCAGATGCGCCACGACCCCAGCGACGTGCACTGGCTGGGCCGCGACCGGTTCGTGCTGTCCTGCGGGCACTCCAGTTTGACCCTGTACATCCAGCTCTACCTGGGCGGGTTCGGTCTCGAGCTGACCGATATCGAGTCCCTCCGCACCTGGAAGAGCAAGACGCCCGGACACCCCGAATTCCGCCATACCGCGGGGGTGGAGATCACCACCGGTCCGCTCGGCCAGGGGCTGGCATCGGCGGTGGGAATGGCGATGGCGTCGCGGTACGAGCGAGGCCTTTTCGACCCCGACGCCGCACCCGGCGAGAGCCCGTTCGACCACTACATCTATGTGATCGCCTCCGACGGCGACATGGAGGAGGGCGTCAGCAGCGAGGCTTCGTCGCTGGCGGGCACCCAGCAGCTCGGCAACCTGATCGTGTTCTACGACCACAACCAAATCTCGATCGAACACGACACCAACATCGCGCTGTCCGAGGACGTGCCCGCGCGGTATCGCGCCTACGGCTGGCACGTGCAAGAAGTCGAGGGCGGCGAGAACGTCGTCGGCATCGAGCAGGCCATCGACGAGGCGAAGAAGGTCACCGACAAGCCGTCGTTCATCTCCGTGCGCACCATCATCGGTTATCCCGCCCCCACCAAGATGAACACCGGCGGCGTGCACGGCTCGGCCCTCGGCGACGAAGAGGTGGCCGCCACCAAGCGCGTCCTCGGGTTCGACCCGGACAAGACGTTCGAGGTGCGCGACGAGGTGATCGAGCACACCCGCAAGCTGGTCGCGCGCGGCAAGGAGGCCCACGAGAAGTGGCAACCGCAGTTCGACGCCTGGGCGGAACGCGAACCCGAGCGCAAGAAACTGCTGGACCGGTTGCTCGCGCAGGAGCTGCCCGACGGCTGGGACGCCGACCTCACTCATTGGGAGCCCGGCTCGAAACCGCTCGCAACCCGCGCGGCCTTCGGCCAGGTGCTCAACGACGTGGCACCGAAGATTCCTGAATTGTGGGGTGGCTCAGCCGATCTCGCCGGCAGCAACAACACCACCATCAAGGATGTCAAGTCCTTTGGGCCGCCGTCTATTTCGACCGAGGACTACACCGCCGACTGGTACGGGCGTGTGCTGCACTTCGGCATTCGGGAACACGCGATGGGCTCGATCCTGTCCGGCATCGTGCTGCACGGCCCGACCCGCGCATTCGGTGGAACATTCCTCCAGTTCTCCGACTACATGCGTCCCGCCGTGCGGCTGGCGTCGCTGATGGACATCGACACCATCTACATCTGGACCCACGACTCCATCGGCCTCGGTGAGGACGGTCCCACGCACCAGCCCATCGAGCATCTGGCTGCGCTGCGGGCGATTCCGAACCTCTCGGTGGTGCGGCCGGGCGATGCCAACGAGACTGCGTACGCGTGGCGCACCATTATTGCCCGCGGCGCAGGCAGCGGCCCGGTCGGTTTCATCCTGACCCGCCAGGGCATTCCGGTACTCGAGGGCACCAGCGCCGAAGGGGTGGCCAAGGGGGGCTATGTGATCGGCGGCACGCCGAGCGAGACTCCTGATGTGTTGTTGATCGGCACCGGATCGGAACTTCAACTTGCGGTTGAAGCCCAGAAGATATTGGCGGGTAAGGACATAACGGCCAGTGTGGTGTCCATGCCGTGTGTCGAATGGTTCGAGTCCCAGCCGGTCGAATACCGCGACAGCGTTCTGCCGCCCGCGGTGTCGGCGCGCGTAGCCGTCGAGGCGGCCGTGGCGCAGAGCTGGTACAAGCTCGTCGGCGACACGGGTGAGATCGTGTCGATCGAGCACTATGGCGAATCCGCCGATGACAAGACCTTGTTCCGCGAGTTCGGCTTCACCGCCGATGCCGTCGTGGCTGCCGCGGAACGATCACTAGACAACTAGAGAGAAGGACCAACCATGGCTCAGAATCCCAATCTCGCCGCCCTGTCCGCGGCCGGCGTGTCCGTCTGGCTGGACGACCTGTCCCGGGATCGGCTGCAGACCGGCAACCTGCAGGAGCTGATCGATACCAAGAGTGTGGTCGGCGTGACCACCAACCCGAGCATCTTCCAGGCGGCATTGTCGAAGGGCACCGCCTACGACGCACAGGTCAGCGAACTCGCCGAGCGCGGCGCCGACGTGGATGCCACCATCCGCACCGTAACGACCGATGACGTGCGAAATGCCTGCGCCGTGCTGGCCAAGCAGTACGAGGCGTCCGACGGCGTCGACGGCCGGGTATCCATCGAGGTCGATCCGCGACTTGCCCATGACACCGACAAGACGATCCTGCAGGCCATCGAGCTGTGGAAGATCGTCGACCGGCCCAACCTGCTGATCAAGATTCCGGCGACGATGGCCGGACTCCCGGCGATCACCGCCGTTATCGCAGAAGGCATTTCGGTGAACGTGACGCTGATCTTCTCCGTCGAACGCCACCGCCTGGTGATGGATGCCTACCTGGCCGGGCTGGAAGCGGCCAAGGAAGCAGGCCACGACATATCCAAGATCCACTCAGTCGCATCGTTCTTCGTGTCCCGTGTCGACACCGAGATCGACAAGCGACTAGAGAAGATCGGCAGCGACGAGGCACTCGCACTGCGCGGGCTGGCAGGGGTAGCCAACGCCCGACTGGCTTACGCGGCATACGAGGAAGTGTTCGTCCGCGGCGAGCGCTTCGAGCCCCTCAAGGCCGACGGTGCGCGTGTGCAGCGGCCGCTGTGGGCGTCCACCGGCGTCAAGAACCCGGACTACTCCGACACGCTGTATGTCACCGAACTGGTTGCACCCAACACGGTGAACACCATGCCGGAGAAGACGATTGATGCGGTAGCCGACCACGGAGTCATCACCGGCGACACCGTCACCGGCACAGGCGCCGAAGCCCAGGGCGTATTCGACAAGCTCTCAGCCGCCGGCGTCGATCTGCCTGATGTGTTCAAGCTGCTCGAGGATGAAGGCGTCGAGAAGTTCGAGAAGTCGTGGCTCGAATTGCTCGAAGCCACGCAAGGACAGCTCGACGCCGCGAATAAATGAGCCAGGAGAACAAGTCCGCGGAAAGCTCCGCCGCGCCGTCAGGTTGGCGTAACCCGCTGCGAGACAAGCGGGACAAGCGCATGCCCCGCATTCCGGGTCCGTGCGGGGTGGTCATCTTCGGCGTCACGGGCGACCTCGCCACCAAGAAACTGATGCCTGCCATCTACGACCTGGCGAATCGTGGCCTGCTCCCCGCCAACTTCGCGCTGGTCGGGTTCGCCCGAAGGGACTGGGCCGACGAGGATTTCGCCAAGCTCGTGTGCGATTCGGTCCGGTCGCATGCGCGCACACCGTACCGCCAAGAGGTCTGGGACCGGCTGGCCGAGGGAATCCGGTTCGTGCAGGGCACATTCGACGACGAGAACGCGTTCCAGCGGCTGGCCGAGACCCTGGAGAAGCTCGACGCTGAACGGGGTACCGGCGGCAATCACGCGTTCTACCTCTCGATCCCGCCGAAGGCCTTTCAGACGGTGTGCGAGGAGTTGCAGAAGTCCGGGCTGGCTCGGCCACAGCAGGGCCGTTGGAGCCGGGTGGTGATCGAGAAACCCTTCGGCCACGACCTGCAGAGCGCTCAAGAGCTCAACGCCGTCGTCAACAGTGTGTTCCCCGAGGAGTCGGTCTTCCGCATCGACCACTACCTGGGCAAGGAGACCGTCCAGAATCTCCTGGCGTTGCGGTTCGCCAACGAGATGTACGAGCCGATATGGAACGCCAACTTCGTCGACAGCGTCCAGATCACCATGGCGGAGGACATCGGCCTCGGCGGGCGAGGCGGCTACTACGACGGGGTCGGCGCGGCCCGTGACGTGATTCAGAATCACCTGATCCAGTTGATGGCGCTCACGGCGATGGAGGAGCCCGTCAACTTCAGCCCGTACGAACTGCAGGCCGAGAAGATCAAGGTGCTCTCGGCGACCCAGCCGATGCAGCCACTGGACCAGACCACGGCACGCGGTCAGTACACCGCAGGCTGGCAGGGCAACGAAAAGGTGCCCGGCCTGCTCGAGGAGGAGGGCTTCTCCAAGGACTCCAAGACCGAGACGTTCGCGGCAATCACACTCGAGATCGACACCCGGCGCTGGGCCGGCGTGCCGTTCTTCTTGAGAACCGGAAAACGCTTGGGGCGCAGGGTGACCGAGATAGCGCTGGTGTTCAAGCGTGCTCCGCACCTGCCGTTCGACACGACGATGACCGCAGAACTGGGCAAGAACGCGTTGGTGATCCGCGTCCAGCCGGACGAAGGCATCACCACCCGCTTCGGATCGAAGGTGCCCGGCAGCCAGATGGAAGTCCGCGACGTCAACA
Source organism: uncultured Actinomycetota bacterium (assembly GCA_963817825.1). Lineage (GTDB taxonomy): Bacteria > Actinomycetota > Actinomycetes > Mycobacteriales > Mycobacteriaceae > Mycobacterium. The sequence goes on from CAWFQG010000017.1 coordinate 310,458, forward strand.
TGGACTTCTCCTACGGCGCGGCGTTCGCCGAGGACTCACCCGAGGCGTACGAAAGGCTGATCCTGGACATGTTGCTCGGTGAGCCGTCGTTGTTCCCGGTCAACAGAGAAGTCGAATACTCCTGGGAGATACTCGATCCCGTTCTCGACTATTGGGCAGAGCACGGCAAACCCGACCCGTATGAATCCGGCACATGGGGGCCGGATTCGGCGTTCGAAATGATCCGCCGAATGGGCAGGGATTGGAGAAGGCCGTGATCGTCAATCTGCCTAATGCCAGCACGAATGACATCAACAAGAAGATCATCAGCCTCCGGGAAGAGGGCGGCGCGGTCACCATGGGCCGGGTGCTGACACTCGTCATTGCCCCCGACACCGAGGACTGCCTCGAGGACTCCGTCGAAGCGGCCAACTTCGCCAGCCGCGAGCACCCCTGCCGGGTGATAGCGGTGCTGGGCGGCGACCACAAAGCCGCGGCACCACAGCTGGATGCGGAGATTCGGGTCGGCGCCGACGCGGGCGCCGGTGAGGTGGTGGTGTTGCGGCTATCCGGTGAACTCGCCGACCACGCCAGCAGCGTGGTGCTGCCGTTCTTGCTGCCCGACACTCCGGTGGTTGCCTGGTGGCCCGCAGGGGCTCCGGCAGTGCCCGCACAGGATCCGTTGGGCCAATTGGCAATTCGCCGAATCACAGACGCCACCAACAGCGCCGACCCGCTGGAAGCGATCAAGGGCCGACTTCAGGGCTATACCGCGGGCGACACCGACCTCGCGTGGAGCCGCATCACCTATTGGCGTGCCCTGCTGGCAACGGCGCTCGACCAGGCGCCGTTCGAGCCGGTCAACTCGGTGCTGGTATCGGGCCTGAAGACCGAGCCCGCGCTCGACATCCTCGCGGGCTGGCTGGCCAGCCGGATCGACGGTCCGGTGCAGCGTGCGGTAGGTGACCTGAAGGTTGAACTACACCGGCCGAGCGAGACGGTGACGTTGAGCCGACCGCAGACGGGGGTGACCGCCACGCTGACTCGCACCGGTAGGCCCGAAGCGCTGATTCCGTTGGCGCGCAGGGACGCCAAGGAATGCCTGGCCGAGGACCTCCGCCGGCTGGACGCCGACGAGATCTACTTCGAGGCGCTCGCCGGCATCGACAAGGTGGAGTACGTGTGAGCACCGAAATCCAGACGTACCCAGATAAGACGGCACTCGTCACCACCGTCGGAGACCGCCTCATCGGCGCGATCACCGACGCCGTTGCAGCAAGAGACCGCGCGTTGATCGTATTGACCGGCGGCGGAACGGGAATCGGCCTACTCGAACACGTCCGGGAGAACGGCGGCCACATCGACTGGTCGAAGGTGCGCCTGTTCTGGGGCGACGAGCGTTATGTGCCCGAGGACGACGACGAACGCAACGAGAAGCAGGCCCGCGAAGCCCTGCTGAACCACATCGACATCCCGGCGGCCAACGTGCATGCGATGCCCGCCAGCGACGGAGAGTTCGGAGACGACCTCGATGCCGCCGCGCTGGCCTACGAGCAGGTGCTCGCCGCCAACGCGGCCGACGGTGACGCCGTGCCGGATTTCGACGTCCACCTGCTCGGGATGGGCGGCGAGGGGCACATCAACTCGCTCTTCCCGCACACCCCAGCGGTCCGCGAAACCAGTCGGCAGGTGGTCGGAGTTTCCGACTCCCCCAAGCCCCCACCACGGCGAATCACCCTGACGCTGCCCGCCGTTCAGCGGTCGCGCGAAGTCTGGCTCGTGGTGGCCGGCGCCGAGAAGGCCGATGCGGTGGCCGCGGCGGTCGGCGGGGCCGATCCCGATGATGTGCCCGCCGCGGGCGCGATAGGAAGCGAAGCCACGGTGTGGCTGCTCGACGAGCAGGCGGCGAGCAAGCTCTAGCCGCCGTTGTCGGCGAGCCCGTCGGCATAGCCTGTGGCGTAATCGTCTGTTGCACGCGCCACGTCGGCGCACGCGGTGACGACGTCACGGGGATCGCACTCGCACTGTCTGCACTGCATGCAGGTCAGACGGCCAGTCGGCCACGACGGTTCCGGCCGTATGGTCAAATGACCGTCATGGCAGACAAGGGTGGCAGGGCCGGTGTCCGTAGCGGCCGGGAGCGAATCCAGAAACTCGCACAGGCAGCGCTGAACGCAGATGTCACCGTCGATCAGGTCGACGCCATCCTCGCCGGGCTGGGCGAGACCTTGGAGGACCTCAACAACTCGACCGGCAATCTCGACGCCACCCTGGAGCGCTTCAACGACACGATCAGCCGCATCAACGAGCTGGCACCGCGCCTGATCGCGGTGGTCGACCGCCTGGAGGGCATCGTCGCACGGGTCGAACGCATCGTCGGAATCGGTGAGGCCGCGGTCGCGCCACTCGCCGCAACCGAATCGGCGGTCCGCGGTGCGATCAACGCGGTCCGCAGAACCACCCGGCTCTAGTGGCGGACAGCTTCCCGACGCCTTCTCCTCCTGTCGCCGACGGCACCGGGCTGCCGTGGGACGTTGCCGTCGACGACGCCGTCGCCGCAATCGCTGCGGCCAGGTCCCGGCATGGCGACGAATTCATCGTCAACAGCGCCGGCGACCACTATCTGTTCACGTTCTCCCCTGCCGGCGTCGAGTCGTTCTACGCACTTCCCGAGGAGACGGCGAGCAAGGGCGTCGCCGACTACCTCATGCTCAGGCGCAAACTTCCCGACGAGATCTTCGTCGGCAGGCGACTCCTGCCGAATTCCCTGTTCCGCCGTGACGATGTCGCGTCATATCTCGCCAACCTGAATTGGGCTCTGAACCAGACAGTGGCCGAACTGGGCTCTGACGGCTCGGTGGACATTTTCGCGCTCACCCGCAGGCTCGGGCACCGGATGGGACTGGCGTCCTGGGCGGGACCGGGATCCGCTGAGGGCGACGCCTTCGAGCGGCTGGTGTCGGCGTTCGACACCTTGGACGGCTCGGATGCCTTCGTCCATCCCGACGCGATGGCCGCCGTCGCCGCCTCGGGCAAGCAGGAGGAACGGTCGGCGTTGGAGGAAGTCGCCGAGGTCGTGTCAGACGCGTTGAGCCGGTTGGACTCTGGAGAACGGACCGACACGACGCTCTTCGAGAGAATCGTCGAGGCGTGGTCATCGGAGTCGACGGCAGACCGGATTCGCGGAATCGGGCTGGATGTCGCGCTGATCCACATCGCCTCGATGTCCAATCTGATGGCCGCGCTGGGCTGGGCGATGGTCGACCTGATCGAGCACCCGGCCGAATTGGACGCCGTTGTCAGCGGGGATGGCGAGCTGGCACAGCGCTGCGCGCTGGAGAGCACCAGGCTGGCACAACGTTCGATCATGTCGCGGATGGTCTTGGCGCCCGTCGACCTCGAGACCGGCGACGTCACCTATCGCGTGCCCGCCGGATGGACCATCTCCACCCTGTTGCCGCTGCTGAACACCTCGGTCGCGCCCGGCCTCGAGCAATGGAACCCCGAGCGGTGGCACCGGCACCGGCTCGCAGCCCAGGACTCGCTACCGTCGCCGATGTTGGTGACGGCATTCGGGCACGGTCGGCATTCGTGTCCCGCCCAACCGTTTTCGCTGGCGGCGATGACGACGGCGATGACTCGGCTACTGGGCCACTACCGGATGACCCCGCGCTGGACCTCCTATCCGCGCGCGGTTCCGGAGCAGATCGGTGGGGTGGCGCGCTCGGCCGGGCCGTGCCCCGTCGACTACGTCAGTCGCCGCTGAGCCCGGCCGCAGCGCGCATCTGAAGCCGCGCCACCGCCGGATCGCCATCGGGAAAGACGTAGTGGCTCAACGCGGTCCGCGCGACCGCCGCGGCGAGATGAGCGGGATCGACTCCTCCGGGCAGCACGTCCTCGTCGACGCCCATGCTCAGGACTTCCGTGAGGGCGGCCGTCATCATCGGAAGCACCCGCGCCACCTCTTCGTTGACGAATCCGGGGTCGAGATCGATCAGGTCGCGTGGCGGCTGATTCCGAAGAAAGCCGGCTGCCACATCAATCGAAGCCGCCAAGCGCTCGACCCCGGCCTTGTCCGCAACCGCCGCCGCCATCGCCGCGTTGAACCGCCGGTACTCGCGCTTACCCAGCGCCTCGATCAACTCTTCCTTCGACGTGAAATAGCGGTACAGGGTCGGTCGTGACACACCAGCCAGGGTCGCGACTTCGGTCAACGACAGCCTGCGCGCGCCGGTCTGCATCACGATGCGCTGCGCGGCATCGAGTATGCGGTCAGCCAGCGAACTCCTGGTCGTTGACACAGTGGCTGGCCGAATCTCCTCAACATCACCACTTTTCACAGCCGGCCCAGCTCCCTCAGCCACGGGATGAGCAGACTGAGACCTTCGTCAAGGCTCATCGGGTCATATCCAAGCCGCCGACTCGTCGGATTGTCTGCACTCCGTGGGGCGCGGACGTCGCGGGCAGCGGCCTCGGCGATCGCCATCAGGGTGGGACCGAATTCCATAGTCAGCGCTTCAGGGTCCGATCGATAGTCGAGGTCCTCCACACGGTGATCGATGCCGGCGAGTTCGCAAGCCCGATTGCATCCGGCCGCGGTGCTGATGGTGTCCTCGGGTCTGCCGACGAGCAGATAGCGTTCACCGGATACACCGCGATCGAGTGCCGCGATCGACCCACGCGCGACATCGGCCGCCGCCACCCAGGTCACCGGAAACGCGAGATAGCGCTTGAGCCGACCGCGCATGCCCGCCAGCAGCACCCGGTTGAAGCTGGTTCGGTGCAAAGCCCGCGCGGCGACGAGACCGGGGCCGTAGATCGCGCCCGGATGACAGGTGAGCACGTCGTCACCCGACGCGGCGCGCGCATGAGCTTCGCGGAAGGCCGCGAGTTTCGTCACGGTGTAGGGGTCGCCGGGTGGATTGTCGAGCACGGGTGCGTCTTCGAACGGGGCCGCGGTGCTCAGGTCGAAGAACGTCGCGGTGCTCAGCGCCACGACGCGACGCATCCCGTGAGATGCGGCCGCGTCGAGGACGTTGGTCGTGCCGACCATATTCACCGCTTCGAAGTCGGCCATATCCTGGCTCGCACCGCCGAGCAACGCCGCACAGTGAATTGCTGAATCGCACCCTTTGGACGCTCGCGTGACGTCACCAGCATCGGAGATGTCGCCCTGCACGACCTCCACACCGATCGCCGTCAACGCCTCGGCGTCAGCCGGGTTGCGGACGAGCGCACGGACCGTGTCGCCCCGTCCGATCAGCTGTTCACACACGTTGGCACCAGTTAGCCCGGTGCCGCCTGTGACGAATATATTTTGCGTCATCTCTCCAATACTTCCTGGACAAGGATTACATCTCTAACAAAGGATGTAATAATCGTAATCTAACGTCTATATTCGGCTGGTGTCCATAGATCCGTCAGACGTACTTCTCACCGGCAGGGTCGCGGTGGTGACAGGCGGCGGTGCAGGCATCGGCCGTGGTGTCGCCGCCGGCCTTGCGGCATTCGGCGCCTCGGTCGCAATCTGGGAACGCAACCCCGAAACCTGTGCCGCGGCCGCAGCGGCGATCGGCGCGCTCGGCATCACGACCGATGTGCGGGACAGCGGACAGGTCGACACCGCATTTCAACAGACCACCCAAGAACTGGGGCCCGTCACCATCCTGGTGAACAACGCGGGTGCGGTGTTTCACTCGTCGATCCTCGACACCAGTGAAAACGGCTTCGATGCCCTGTATCGCGCCAACTTGCGTCACGTTCTGCTGTGTACGCAGCGGGTGGCCCGCGGAATGGTCGATGCGGCCGTGCCCGGAAGCATCATCAACGTCACGTCCATCGAGGGCGTGCGGGCCGCACCGGGGTACGCGGCCTACGCCGCGGCCAAGGCCGGAGTCGTCAACTTCACGAAAACGGCTGCGCTGGAGCTGGCACCGAATGGAATTCGGGTCAATGCTTTGGCGCCGGACATCACGCTGACCGAGGGAATGATGCAGGTCGCACCGCCCGGTGCGACTGAGCGCTTCGGCTTCACGGTGCCCATGGGCCGGGCAGGCCACGTCGACGAGATGGCAGGCGCAGCAGTCTTTCTCGCGTCGGGCATGTCGAGCTACGTCACCGGCCAGACCATTCACGTCGATGGTGGGACATCAGCGGCAGCGGGCTGGTATCACCATCCGACGACGGGCGAGTACTCGCTGGGGCCGACGACACCCACCACATAGCGTCAGACGAAATCCGAACCGCCGTCGACGTTCACGGTCGCGCCGGTGACATATCCATTGCGCCTCGACGCCAGATAGGCGGTGATGGAAGCAATCTCCTCCGGCAAACCGGCTCGGCCCAGGTCACAGGGTTGGTGAAAGTTGTCGTTGATCCACGTCATCACGTCCGTTGGATCGGCGGCATCAAGGCCGTCGGCGGCGAGGATGTCCTTCAGGTTCTCGGTGAAACTGGCCGTGACGATGGTCCCGGGGCATACGCAATTGACCAGAATGCCGTCTTTCGCAAGGCTCTTGGAGAGGTTCTTCGTGACGCTGCTCAAGGCCGCCTTGGATGCCGTGTACGCGACGATCCGTGGGTTCTGTCGCTGAATCGAGTGGGCCGACAGCGTGACGATCCGAGCCCACTCCGCAGACCGAAGCATCGGCAGCGCGGCACGGATCGATCGCACGCCGGACATGGTGCCGAGCGCGAAGGTCTCGTCCCACTGTTGGTCGGTCATCTCCTCGAAGTAGCCATCGCCCGGCCCGATGGTGTGGACCAGGCTGTTGAGTTCACCCCAGCGTCGAGAGACGGCCTCGAAGCCGGCCGCGATCGAGTCGGCGTCGGACATGTCGACGCTCAGCCCGACGGCATCGGGTGCACCGGCGGCCCGCAATGTCTTCTCGGTCTCCTCCAGAGCGGCTGCACCCCGTGCCATCACCGCAACTTTCGCACCTTCGGCCGCCATTGTTGTCGCGATAGCGAGGCCCATGCCCTTGCTGCCACCCGTCACCACGGCCGTCGCACCGGCCAAGCCAAGATCCATCGTCTTACCTTCCGTCAGTCACCATGACACCGAGCCCACGCAAGCAGAAGCGCACGACGTCATTGCGCACTGCAGTTCGATCACACTCGCCACTCGCCCATTGTCTTTCGACGCTCGCCCAAATCGCGCCGTGTATCGACAGCGCATCGGCGGTCGGCTCGATGTCGGCAAAGATGCCGGTGCGCTTGCCGTGCTCGAGCTCTTCGACAAGCGGTTTCAGAATCTCGCCGTAGGCATCGCTGACGAGCTCGGGTGATGCGAACATCTGCGTCTGCGCCTCGAGCGACATCTGGCGCAGGTCTGATCTGATCCGATCGTCGAACGCCAGGTCCAGCCGTCCGTCGATCCAAGCGACCACCGCTTCCGACGATCCATCGGCCGCAGCCATTTTTCGCTTTAGTCGCTTTGTCTCCGCGCGTGCCATCTCCAGAAAGACCGCCGATACCAATGCATCCTTCGAATCGAAGTGGCGGTAGAACGCGCGCGTGCTCAGCTGCGCACGGTCGAGCACCTGCGCCACGCCAAGACCCCGAACTCCTTCCTCGCGAAGGACGTCCGTGGCCGCATCCAGCAGTGCATTGCGCACCCGCGGATCGGGAGCCAGTTTTTTGCGCTGACGCTTGACACCTGAGGTCACTGCCGACAACCCTCAGGCCGTAGCGTCGTGCGCCGCAAGGTAGTCGGCGAAGCGCTCGCGCACCTGCTCGGGAGTCAGGCCGTAGTCGGCCAGCTCGTAACTGTGTTCACCGCGGGCGCCGGGCTGGTGACCGTCGGCCCATTCCTGTACCCGACTGCGGGCGGTCGGGGACAGTGTCAGCCCCAGCTGGCCGTAGCTCGCCTCCACGGTGCCGATGGGGTCGGCCTGCAGGTCACGGAACGAGACATCGACGAATCGGTTGTCGCCGAGCCGCTTCCGGAAGTCCATCGCCCGCCGAACACCTTCGGCCCAGCACTCCAGCTGCTCGGCGCCGAGTTCCTTCGCGTCATCGCGATCACTGCTCCAGCTGCGCACATACTGGATCAGGCTGCAGACGGAGCCCAACACCTTCGCGGGATCACGATGACTCCAAAGGAATTTCGCGTTCGGGTAGGCCTCGACCAGGGCGTCCAATGCGAACATGTGCACCGGTGTCTTCAGGTGCCACAATGTCGGCGGGCAGTGCCACTGCAGGAGCTTGAGCACCTGGCGGTGGAAGACATACGTCTCCCGCATATCGCACTGCATCAGCCAGGCGAGATAGCCGGGAACCCTGACCACGCCGTCGAAATGGAAGGTGCGGAAGCTCATGCCCATCAGGTCCTGACATTCGGTGGGCGCCTCGGGCTCCGAGTTCATCATGGTCCGCATTCGCGGAAACATGTTGTCCATCATCGCGATTCCCTCCGCGGCCTGCGCAATCCGCGGGTCTGAGTGCTCTGTTGCCGTCTCCGGCGGAGGTGTGCAGGCCTGCGATTCCCACATCCGCAGCGACCGGAATTGCGGATCGCTGGCCACCAGCTGGCTCAGGGCGGTAGTCCCTGTGCGCGGCAACCCGATGACGAACACCGGTCCGCCGACCACCTCGTCATCGATCTCAGGGTGCTGTTTGTAGGTGTCGATGATCCGCAGTCGTTGGATCAGCGCGTTGCTGATGGTCGCGTGCTGGATGACATTGCCCAGATCGTTGAGATCGGCCTCGGTGTTCAGGGCATCGACGGTCCGCTCCAGACCCTCGCGGTAGTAGGGCGATCCGAAATCCTCGAGGCCGGTCGCGGCGCGCGCACCTTCTTCCAGCTCGCCGACGGAGAAGCTCATGAGGAAAACCTTTCGTGCACGGCGCGGCGACGCGCCTCGATGATCCTGGCCCGCTCCGCTGGGGTGACCTTTTTGGTCTCTGCGGGAAGTACAGAATCGATATCGGCGAACTTGACGACCCGGGCCGTCGGTGTGGGCGCGGTCTCGGTTCGCACACAGCGCAGAATCATCGCACCATTGCTATGTCCTGCCGTGTCAAGCCAATTCGCGACTCCGGGGTCACTCGAGCTGGCGACAACACGGAGGACGCCGTCGGAATCGATGTTGGCCTGGTGCGCATTGAGGCTGGACTGATGGCGGCCGTAGTGGATGGTCTCCCACCACTGGTTGCCGAGTGAGTAGCTCCAGTAGACGCCCTTCGGCGGAACCACCTCGAGGATCAATGCCTCGTCGGGTTCGAGTTCGAAACGGCCGATGACCGGACGGTTTTCGGCGGCGGCGCCGATCGCCGTGCGGTCGATCGGAGGCATGAACCCGTTGACCGGCGGGCCTGCGTTGAAGTCCAGGAAAAACTTCAGATTGTCGTGAACGAACTCCCCCAGCGCGTATATCTGACGGGACACGGCGACATCCGGATCGACTGTGCGGTCCTTCGGTTCGACCTCGGCGCCGACGCGTTCGATCTGCAATGACGACGGTGTCTCGGTGTCCCAGTCGTAGAAGAAGTGCCGCACCACAAGCGTCGGATGATCGCCCTGCAATCGCAGCCAGTTGCCGTCGTGTTCGTCGGCGGACAGGATCGCCTCGAAGTTGCCGTCGGCATCGACGTCGAGATCGTCGACCAGAGAATTCGTCGTCGACGCGATACCGTCCATCGTCTGCAGGCCGACGTACCGTGCGGTCCCCCGGTTTCCATACAACCGGTACGTCTCACCGCCGCGAAGCGTCGCCCGCATATAGATGCAATCGGGGCACTCCATGCCCCAGGTCAGGATGTCGTCGGTACTCGCCCGGGTCACCGCCAGCACCGGATCGGGGTCGACCCGCAGCGCCTCGTCGACGCCGACGGCGAGCAGCACCATGAGGTGACGCATCCCGGATGCGTAATCGACACGGTTGCGGTTCACCGGATCGTTCGCGACGAGTTCGCCGGCGACCTTCAGCCGTTCCAGCAGGTGTGCCCAGGCCGAGGGCAGATCGACGTCGACGCCGCCACCGGACAGCGCGGCCTCGGCGATGGAGTGCGGCAGCCACGCGATGGTCTTCTGGTCGCTCATCGTGCCGCCTTCGCCGGTGTAGGAGCCTTTTTAAATGAAAACATGGTTTTCATTTAAGCCGGTCTGACTCTTACACCTCAGGGCGAATGTGTCAATGACCGGGTCGGTCAGCCATTGTCAGCCGGATGCCGCGCTGTCGACCTGATCTGGCGCGTAGTCGATGACCGGCGGGGCGTCACCGTAGACGTCGAGCGTGTGGATGAACCGGTGCAAGCCCATCGCCGATGCACAGGTGAAGCCGAGCTCGATGATCTGGGCGGCGGTGAAATGTTGGCCGAGGCGTCGGTAGAAATCGTCGTCCATCGCGTGGTGGTCGGCAGAGAGCAGATCGATGAACTCCACGGCCATTTCTTCTTGCCGGGTCAATGTCCCGTGGCCTGGGGCGAGAAGGCATGCGACATCGTCATCGGTGATCGATTCATGCTTGCGCGACTGGCTGCACGGTTCGCATTCACCGAGTTGCGCACTGCGGATACGGAGCAGTTCCAGAATCCGGCCGCCCAACAACGTGTCGGCTCCAAGATGGTTGCGCGCCATGTTCACTTGGGCCAGTTGGGCACTCCGGTAAGCGAAGATCTGCAGCGGCACCGGTGTGGCGTACATGCCGTCGGCCACACCGGCCGTAACGATTTCGCGAGACTGCGGGCTGAGTTCGTCCATCGGAATTGGGGCGATGCGGGGCATACCGCGAGGCTATCGCGAGTCGGTCTGGTGCTACCCGCTGTTGCGCAGCGCGGTCGCAAGTCCGCTCATGGTCAGCAGGATGCCGCGCTGGACGAGTTCGTCGTCGTCGCCGGACCGGTATCGGCGGAGCAGTTCGACCTGGAGGTGGTTCAGCGGCTCCAGGTACGGGAACCGGTTGAACACCGAGCGCGCCAGCGCCGGGTTGTCCGCGAGCAGGTCGTCGTGTCCTGTGATCAGCCCGTGCATGCGGATTGTGCGTTCGTGCTCGGCGGCGATCTTGTCGAACACCCGCTGCCGCAGCGCCTCGTCGTCGACCAGCTCCGCGTAGCGCGCCGCGAGCCCCATGTCCGACTTGGCCAACACCTGAGCCATGTTGGACAGCACGGCGCGGAAGAACGGCCAGCGACGATAGAGGTCCTGCAGCACTTCCAATCGCCCGTCCTGCTCGGCGATCCATTCCTCGAATGCCGTCCCGGTGCCGTACCAGCCGGGCAGCATGACACGCGATTGGCTCCAGGCGAGCACCCACGGGATGGCCCGCAGGTCGGAGATCGATGTGGTGGGCTTGCGCGACGTCGGCCTGCTGCCGATGTTCAGCGACCCGATCTCGCCGACCGGGGTGGAGGCCTTGAAATAGTCGACGAAACCCGGTGTCTCGTGCACCAATTCGGCGTACGCACGGTGTGCGCGTGCCGCGAGGTCGTCGAGCACCTCATAGGCCGGTCCTGCGGCATCGCCGAGGCCTTCGACATCGAGCAGGGACGCTTCGAGGGTGGCGGCCAGCAGCGTCTCGAGATTGCGATGCGCGATGCGGGGCTCGGCGTATTTGGCAGCGATGACCTCGCCCTGCTCGGTGAGACGCAGCGAGCCCTTCACCGCCCCGGGCGGCTGCGCCAGAATGGCGTCGTAGCTCGGGCCACCGCCTCGGCCCACGGTGCCGCCGCGACCGTGAAAGAGCCGCAACCGGATTCCGGTCTTGCGGGCGGACTCGACGAGGTCCAGTTCGGCGCGGTACAGCGCCCAGTTGGCCGCCAGATAGCCGCCGTCTTTGTTGGAGTCGGAATAGCCGAGCATGACCTCCTGGCGGTCGCCGCGCGATGTCACCACCGCGCGGTACAGCGGAAGATCAAGGGCCGCTTCAAGAATCGCCGAGCCACGCTGAAGGTCGTCGATCGTCTCGAACAGCGGCACGATGCTGACCGGGCTGTACGGTTGCGGACCGGACGCGTCGAGTAGGCCAGCCTCCTTCAGCAGCACCGCCGCCTCGAGCATGTCCGAAACCGACTGGCACATCGAGATGATGTAGTTGGGCACCGCCAGCGGGCCGAAGACATGGACGGCGCGGGCGGCGGCCGCGCAGATGTCGAGTTCCTTGCGGGCGAGCTCGGACAGGTCGGCGCCGTCGCCGACCAACGGCCGTCGCGTGGCGAGCTCGGCCACCAGGAGTTCAACGCGGTCCGGCTCGGCCAACGATTGATAGTCGGGGTGCACACCCGCCCAGGCCAGCAGCTCGGCGACGACCTCCTCGTGCACATCGGAGTTCTGCCGCATGTCCAGCCCCGACAGGTGAAAGCCGAACGTGTGCACGGCTTCCCGCAACCGCGCCAGCCGGTCGTCGGCGAGCACCGCGCTGCCGTTGGCACGCAGGGACGCGTCGACGACGTCGAGATCCGCCAGCAACTCGCCAGGCGTGCCGTACGGCGGCAGGCCCAGGTCCAACTCGTGCTCGGGTTGGACGTCCAGGATCTGCTGGGCGGTTGCGGTCAGCCGCGCATGGATGACCCGCAGGGCGCGCCGGTACGGCTCGTCGGCACGCGCGGGCTCATCGCACGCGTCGGCCAGTGCCACCAGGTCCTCGCTCACTGTGACCAGCCGCGCCGACATCGACAGCTCTTCCTCCAGCGCGGTGATTTCGACGAAGTAGTGCGCGAGCGCCGTGTACGCCGCGCGGGAAGTGGCCAACCGCACGACGTCGGCGGTGACGTTCGGGTTGCCGTCACGGTCGCCGCCGATCCAGGATCCCGGCCGCAGAATTGGCTCCTCGAGCAGGTTTGCATCCGGCCAGCGCGCCTGCAGCGCGGCACGCACTTCAGCATTCACGTTTGGGATGACCTCGAGGAACGCAGCCGGGTAATAACGCAGACCTGTTTCGATCTCGTCCTGAATCTTCAACCGCGACAACCTGATCAACGCCGTCTGCCACAACGTGAGGATGTGGCGGCGCAGCTCCGTTTCGATGTCCCGGCCGTCGTCAGTGTGCGTGTGGCCGTGCAGACGTAGCCGCATCAGCTCGGTGATCCGGTGCTGAGTGTCGAAAACCGTGCGGCGACGCGTCTCGGTGGGATGCGCGGTGATCACCGGTGACACCAGTGCACCGGTCAGCGTGTCGGTCACGGTCGCGGTGTCGAGCTCGACCGAGTCCAGCTTGAGGTAGGTGGCGGCCAGGCTGCTGTCCTGCGGCGGCTCGCCCGCCGCCACGTGAGTGGCCCGGCGACGCTCGCGGTGGATGTCTTCGGCGACGTTGGCCAGCAGCGCGAAATGGGTGAAGGCGCGGATGACCGGGATGGCCTGGTGGACGTCGATGCCATCGAACATGCCTGCCAGCTCGACGCGGTCGATCTCCGAGCGGCGCACCCGGAACGACTCGACGCGGGCCCGCTCGACGAGATCGAAGACCTCGTCGCCGTTCTGCTCCCGCACGGTGTCGCCGAGGATGGTGCCGAGGAGCCGGATGTCCTCGCGCATCGGCTCGGTGGCTTCCCGTCCCACCCTTGTGCGGCGTACGGAGCCGATCGGCGCCAGCGTCGTATCGGAACCTTCAGCCATCACCCGATTATCGGCGACTCAGGGGCGACTCGCAGAACGGGAACGGCTTTGGTCAGATCACCGCCAACAGGATTGAGAGCAAGATCGCCAAGAACAGCAGGATGAACGGAATCAGCACGATCGCGATCGTGATGCCGACGCCGTTGTACTTCTGCGGGCCGACACCGAGCGAGCCGGCGCTGAACGACCACAGTGGCGCCTTGTACTCGAGCTCGGCAAGCTGGCCGGGACGAACATCCGCCGTGGCGTCCGCCTGGCCCAGCTTCGGGGGCAGAAAGTACGGCACATGGACGTGTACGTGGTGTTGGCCGGGCCGGGCGGGAAGCACCGTGCGACCCCAGGCCGCGACCTGCGTCTCCTGACCGTCGACGGCGATCTTCGGCTTGAAGAAGTACAGCAACCACGCCAGCGGGAAGAACTGGGTGTCGACGGCGATCCCCTCGGTGGGCAACGCGTACGAGTTTCCCTGAGGCTGCGGCCTTTGTTGCGCGGGCGGCTGCGCGTACTGCGGGTACTGCGGCCGGGCCTGCGGTGGCGGCGGACGATATTGCTGCGGAGGTGCAGGCGGTGGATACCGGTGCTGCGGCGGCTGCCCGTGCGGTTGCCTGTATTGCGGTGGTGGCGGCGGCGGTTGATTCTGCCGATACGGCTGCGGCCCTTGCGGAGTGTTCATATGACCTCTCGTCTGACCGGCCCCCGAGGCGGGCAATACATTACTGAATCACAAAAGCTTCACGGCTGCTTATTGGACACAGAAGGGGCAAACGATCGGTCGAAAAGTGCGGCTGAGCTCGACCCGACGAGACGCGTCAGATGGCTAGGCGTACTTGATCTGCAGCGCGACGCCGATGATGCACACGAGCCAGATACCGGTTATGAAGAGCGTCAGCCGGTCGAGGTTCTTCTCCACCACCGTCGAACCCGAGAGGCTGGACTGAACGCCGCCGCCGAACAGGGTGGACAGACCGCCCCCCTTGGCGCGGTGTAGCAGCACGAGAATGATCACCAGCACGCTGGTGACGATCAGCGTTATCTGCAGGCCCAGTTGCATGGCAGCCAGAATACCGGGTGGCGACGGGTGGTCAGGGAAGGGGCCCACCAGCGGCGATGGCCGACAGGGTGGCGAACTGCTCGCCGTCGAGCGACGCGCCCCCGACCAGCGCGCCGTCGACGTCCTCCTGCGCGACGATCTCGCCCACGTTCTTGGCGTTCACCGAGCCGCCGTAGAGCACCCGGATTTCTGCCGCCAGCTGCGGCGTCGCCAGCTTGCCGAGTTCGTCGCGGATGGCCTTGCAGACCTCCTGCGCGTCGGCGGCGCTGGCGACGCGCCCGGTGCCGATCGCCCACACCGGCTCGTACGCGATGACCGACTGGCCGATCTGCTCGGCCGACAGCCCGGCCAGGGAACCGCGCAGCATCTCGACGTTGTGCTCGACGTGGTTGCCGGCCTCGCGCACCTCGAGTTGTTCGCCGATGCAGATGATCGGGGTGAGCTCGTGTTTGAACGCGGCAGCGGCCTTCGAGGCGACCAGCGCGTCGTCTTCGGCGTGGTACGTGCGCCGCTCGGAGTGGCCGACCACGACATATGTGCAACCCAGTTTGGCGAGGAATGCTCCGCTGATGTCGCCGGTGTATGCGCCCGAATCGTTGGGTGAAAGGTCTTGTGCGCCGTAGGTCAGCCGCAGCTTGTCGCCGTCGACCAGGGTCTGCACGCTGCGCAGGTCGGTGAACGGCGGCAGCACCGCCACATCGACCTTGTCGAAATACTTGTCCGGCAGCGAGAAGGCGATCTTCTGCACCAGCGCGATCGCTTCGAAGTGGTTGAGGTTCATCTTCCAGTTGCCGGCGATCAGCGGCTTGCGGCTCATATCAACCCTCTCAGGTGTTCAAGACTTCGATGCCAGGCAGCGTCTTGCCCTCAAGGTATTCCAGTGACGCACCGCCACCGGTGGAAATGTGAGAGAAGCCGTCCTCGGGCAGACCGAGTTGGCGCACTGCGGCCGCCGAGTCACCACCGCCGACCACGCTGAACGCACCCTTGGCGGTCGCACCGATGACGGCCTCGGCGACACCCTTGGTGCCGGCGGCGAACTCCGGGAACTCGAATACGCCCATCGGCCCGTTCCAGAAGATGGTCTTGGCGTTGGACAGTATGTTGCCGAATCGCCTCACCGAGCCCGGCCCGATGTCGAGACCCATCTTGCCTTCCGGAATTTGGTCTGCGCGCACACGTTCCGACGGAGAGTCCGCCGCGAACTTGTCGGCCACGACGATGTCGACGGGGACGTGGATCACGTCGCCGTAGGTGTCCAGCAGCTTGCGGCAAGTGTCGATCATGCCTTCCTCGAGCAGCGAGGTACCCACCGAAACACCTTGCGAGGCAAGGAAAGTGAAGCACATGCCGCCGCCGATGACGAGGCTGTCGGCCTTCTCCGCGAGCGACTCGATGACCGCCAGCTTGTCGGATACCTTCGAGCCGCCGAGCACCACCGCATAGGGCCGCTCAGTCGAGCTGGTCAGTTGTTCGAGCACCTTGATCTCGGCGGCCACCAGCTTGCCCGCGTAGTGCGGCATCAGGGCCGCGACGTCGTACACCGAGGCCTGCTTGCGGTGCACCACCCCGAAGCCGTCGGATACGAATGCACCGGGCGACCCGTCCGGGGCGGCGACGAGTTCGGCCAACTGCTTGGCCAGGGCCTGTCGTTCGTGGTCGTCCTTGCTGGTTTCACGCGGGTCGAAACGGATGTTCTCCAGCAGCAGGACGTCGCCGTCGGTCAGCCCCTCGGCGCGGGCGAGCGCGTCGGAGCCCACTACATCGCCCGCCAGCTGGACGTGCCGGCCCAGCTGCTCCCCTAGCGCCCTCGCGACGGGTCCGAGCGAGAACTTCGGATCCGGCCCGTCCTTGGGCCTGCCGAGGTGGGCGGTGACGACGACCTTGGCACCCGCATCCGACAATGCCTTCAGCGTCGGCACCGAGGCGATGATCCGGCCGGGATCGGTGATGTTGCGGTTGTCGTCGAGCGGGACGTTCAGATCGGAGCGCACGAGTACGCCGCGCCCCGAAACCCCTTCTGCCAGTAGGTCGTCGAGCGATTTGACGGCCATCGGGCTACAGCGACTTGCCGACCAGGGCGACCAGGTCGACGAGCCGGTTGGAGTAGCCCCACTCGTTGTCGTACCAGGACACCACCTTGGCCTGGTTGTCGATCACCTTGGTCAGGCCCGAGTCGAAGATCGAGCTGTGCGGGTCGGTGACGATGTCGCTCGACACGATCGGCGCGTCGTAGTACTTGAGGATGCCCTTCATCGGCCCGTCGGCGGCGGCCTTCATCGCGGCGTTGATCTCCCCGGCGCTGCCAGCCTTCGACAGTTCGACGGTCAAGTCGGTCGCCGAACCCGTTGGGATCGGCACGCGCAGCGCGTAGCCGTCGAGCTTGCCCTTCAGCTCGGGTAGCACCAGGCCGATGGCCTTGGCCGCGCCGGTCGACGTGGGCACGATGTTGAGCGCGGCGGCGCGGGCGCGGCGCAGATCCTTGTGCGGGCCGTCCTGCAGGTTCTGATCCTGGGTGTACGCGTGGATGGTGGTCATCAGGCCCTTGACGATGCCGAACTCGTCGTTGAGCACCTTGGCCAGCGGGCCGAGGCAGTTCGTGGTGCATGACGCGTTGGAGATGATGTTCTGGCTGCCGTCGTACTTGTCGTCGTTGACACCGAGCACGATGGTGATGTCCTCGTCGGTGGCCGGCGCGGAGATGATCACCTTCTTGGCGCCTGCGTCCAGGTGGCCCTTGGCCTTGCCGGCGTTGGTGAAGATGCCGGTGGACTCGACGACGACGTCGACGCCGAGGTCGCCCCACGGCAGGGCGGCTGGGCCCTCCTTGACCTCGAGCGCCTTGATCTTGGCGCTGCCGATGACGATGGTGTCGTCGCCTTCGAGGCTGATGTCGTCCGGATACCGGCCCAGGATGGAGTCGAACTTGAGAAGGTGCGCCAGGCTGGCGTTGTCGGTGAGGTCGTTGACGGCGATGACCTCGATGTCGGTGCTCCTGCCCTCGGCCTTCTGCGCCGCGAGGGCCCGGTAGAAGTTGCGTCCGATGCGGCCGAAGCCGTTAACGCCAACCCGAATGGTCACGTCTGTCTCCCTATTTTTGGCCTTGTTTCTCACCGGCCAGCCTAGTGGTGTGATACCTGCCACGCGCGGCCTGGTCAGAGCACCGCCAGGCTCTGGTCGGTGTACGGGTTACCGAGCCATTTCCGGCGCAGTTGCTGCAACGTCCCGTCCTGGTTCAGATCTTCCTGAGCGACCATGACCCGGGCGAGGAGTTCCTGGTCCGCAAGGCCGACAGCAACGGCGATGTTCTCGACGGAGATGCCCCGCTGGACCACCTCGACTCCGGCGATCGGCTTCACGAGTTCGGTCAGCACCGGTGCGAGCTTCATGAACGCATCGCAACCGCCGGTGGTGAGGTCGCCGAGCGCGGTGCGGATGCTGCCGTAGTCGTAGACCCGGACGCGGGCCGCCTTTCCCTCCGCGACGAGCTTCTCGGCGATCTGCGCGCTGGTGTTGCCCTGTTGCACGCCAATGGTCAACCCCTCGAGGTCGTCGATTGACCTGACATTGGGTAGCCGGGATGTGTCGACGGCGAGCGACTGGCCCGAGATCACATAGGGCGGAGCGAATGCGGCCTTCTTCTCCCGCTCGGGGGTAACCGTCGTGCCTGCGGCCACGCAGTCGAATGCACCGGAGTTCAGTCCGTCGAAGATGCCGTCGAAGTTCGCTCCTTCGTACGGGACGAATCCGACCTTCACACCCAGTTTCTTGGCGATCTCGGTCATCAGGTCGATGTCGAGCCCACCGTCGTCCGACATGCCGTTGAACGGTGGATCGGGGAAGGCCGCGCCGACTCTTAGGGTCTGCATGCGCTCACGGTAGTTGTTCGAGTGTGGCTCGAGCCTCGTCGATTTGCTCATATGCGTATTTCGCGATGGCGGCAGCCGTCATCGTCTCGCCGGAACGCGAGCGAGCGAGGTATACCTCGTCGCCGAGGACTTCCCTCAGCTGAGTGATCGCGGGATTGATCTCAGGAATCCATGCTGCAGAAAGCGGGTCAACCGCGAATCCGGCGATTGTGGCCGCCGGTTCGAAAAGCCCGAGTCGAACCAAGAACGCGGCGAGGGCGCCCAGAGTAGACCGTAGATTCGCGGGGTTGCCCGCGTCGTGGTAGTGCCGGATCGCGCCGGCGAAGAACTCGAGCGCGGCCAGTGGATCGCCGGAGTTCGCTTCGAGCAGGGCCAGCCCGGCCATCAGGTGGGTCTCAATGGCGTGGTTGCCACTGTCATGGGCGATCGCCAAACCTCGGCGCATCGCCCGACGTGCTCGGTCGGGATTTGCATTGCGGAACGCGAGGCCCTCAGCGGTTAGTGCGAACGAGATCGCGTACTGGTTATGGGTGGCTTCGGCGGCCTCGACTAGACCCTTCGCTTCGGCCATCGCCTTCTTGTGGTCCGCCGCAACTCCTGCCAGCGCTATGACCAGGCACGACCGCGTCGACGTGTGCGTGTCGCGACCGCGTGCGAGTTCGGTGCGATAACACTCAACAGCACGGTCGGGCTGCGCGGTGAATCCGTAGGGACTGCCAAGCCAGCCCTGGATCGCGAACGGCAGCTCTCCACAGTCATCGGTGATCACGGCTTGCGCCGCGTCGGCGTAGCCGACGGCATCTTCGATCCGTCCTTTGATCCAGCACATTGAGGCAATTAGATAAAGGAATGCGAGCCGCGGATGATCGGCCGCGCGAGCGGACTCGATGAGCTCTTCGGCCCACGCTATCGGCTCATAGTTATCAACTAGAAAGCCAAGGAACCCCGCGTAGGTCGCGATGATCGCGGCATCGTCGAGATTGCCTTGGTCCGCGACCCACCGGAACGCCGCCCGTAGGTTCGCCAACTCGGCGGTGAACCAGGCGTAGGCCTCGCGTTGCCGAGGACTGTCCCACAGCGCAAGGATGTCGGCTTCGCGGTCGGCGAAATGGCGAGCATGTGCATGGCGCGCTTCGGTTGCCGCACCGCGAGCGACCAATTGATCTTCGGCGAATTGGCGGATTGTCTCCAGCATCGAGAATCGGGTTCGGTCGGCCGATCTGTCGACGACAAGCAATGATTTGCGAACTAGCGAATCAAGCAGATCGAGAATGACGTAGTCGTCCGTCCCGCCGAATCCTGCAGCTGCACGGATGCTTTCGAGATCGAACCCGCCTGCGAACACCGAACACCGATCCAGCAGTGATTTCTCCGTGTCGTCAAGTAGGTCATAGGACCATGCCACGGCATGGCGCAATGTTTGATGGCGATTCAAGCTCCGGCGAGACCCGACCAGCAGCCGGAATCGGTCATCCAGACGATCACGCACTTCCGCTGCAGTCATCGATGCCATCCGAGAGGCCGCCAACTCGATGGCCAACGGGATCCCGTCAAGACGGCGGCAAACCTCTGCGACCGCGACCTGATCCGATGTGAATTGCGGCGCGACGTTGTGGGCCCTCTCGACGAACAGGGCCACAGCCGTCTCGACGCCCAACGATTGCACCGGCCAGAGCTGCTCTTCACCGAGCCCGAGTCCCTCGCGGCTCGTGGCCAAGAGCTTGACGGTCGCCGACTGTGCACGGATCGCTTCGACCAAATCGCCTACAGCGTCAAGGATGTGCTCGCAATTGTCGAGCAACAGTAGCCGGACTCTGCCCTCAAGTGCAGTGGCCACCGACTCCAAGACCGTCTTACCCGGCTGTTGGGTGATACCCAACACGGAGGCGACCGCATCAGGAACCGCGGCCGCGTCGCCGACCGCCGCCAGTTCGAAAATCCACACCCCGTCTGGGAATTCGGCTGCCACTTGCGCAGCGACCTCCAGTGCCAGGCGGGTCTTTCCGACCCCGCCGACGCCGGTCAGCGTTACCAACCGATGTGCGCGCAGCGCATCTTTGACATCGGCGACCTCCGACTCGCGTCCGATGAAGCTGGTCGTCGCGGGCCGTAGATTCCCCGGACTCGTACCAAGCGCGCGCAACTGCGGGAAGTCCTCGCGTAACCCTGTGGCCCGCACTTGAAACAGCCCGACCGGCGCCGGCACATCCCGGAGTCGCCGCAGCCCCAGATCGATCAGGTCGATGCCACTGACCAGACTTGCCGTCGAGTCCGCCACCAGAATCTGACCGCCGTGGCCGGCCGCCATCACCCGTGCGGCCCGGTTCAATACAGAGCCGAAGTAGTCGCCCTCCTGGAGTGCGGCCTCACCGGTCGCGATCCCCATCCGCACCGGCAATCCCAGCTCCCGTTGCGCGACAACCGCCGCGTCTACGGCAGACCTCGGCGATACGAACGCCGCGATCACCCCGTCGCCCGTGTGCTTGAACAAGAGCCCACCATGGGACTCGATCGCGGTGCGCAACACCTTGTCGTGTGCAGCCAACGCCGCCCGCATCTCGCCCGCGTCTGCCTCCCACCGACGGGTCGAACCCTCAATATCGGTGAACAGAAACGTCACAACCCCGGACGGAGCCGACACCCGCACAGAATGTCACATAAAACCGCCGCTCCGCGGCCATTGCGCAGAGGAAACGCCTAGGCGTCGTCGAGGAGATCCGGAGTGACGGCCGACTCAGTGTCGGGAATTCCGTCCTGCTTCGCCTTGCGATCAGCCATCGACAGTAGCCGCCTAATCCGGCCTGCCACAGCATCTTTCGTCATCGCCGGGTCGGCGAGCCTGCCGAGTTCTTCCAGGGAGGCCTGCCGGTGTTCGACGCGCAGCTTGCCCGCGGCCGCGAGGTGATCCGGGACGGTGTCGCCGAGGATCTCCAGAGCCCGCTCGACCCGTGCTGCCGCCGCGACAGCAGCCCTGGCCGACCGCCGCAGGTTCGCGTCGTCGAAGTTGGCCAGCCGGTTCGCGGTCGCCCTCACCTCGCGACGCATCCGGCGCTCTTCCCACGTCAGCCTCGTGTCCTGGGCGCCCATCCGGGTCAGCAACGCGCCGATGGCCTCTCCGTCGCGCACCACGACGCGGTCCGCGCCGCGCACCTCGCGCGCCTTCGCGCTGACGCCGAGCCTCCGCGCGGCGCCCACCAGCGCCAGAGCCGCCTCGGGCCCTGGGCAGCTGACCTCCAGGGCCGAGGACCGACCAGGTTCGGTGAGCGACCCGTGGGCGAGGAACGCGCCACGCCAGGCCGCCTCCGCATCGGCCACGCTGCCGCCGACGACCTGCGCGGGCAGGCCACGCACGGGACGGCCGCGAAGATCGAGGAGACCGGTCTGACGGGCGAGCGCTTCACCGTCCTTGGCGACTCGCACCACGTATCGGGTATTCTTGCGAATTCCACTGGCGGACAGCACATGAACGACGGCGTTGTACCCGTAGAGGTCGAAGATGTCCTTCCGCAGCCGGCGCGCGATGATGCCCAGGTCCACTTCGGCCTCGACCACGACACGGCCGGACACGATGTGCAGTCCGCCAGCGAACCGCAGCAATGACGCCACCTCGGCACGGCGCGCGCTGACGGAATTGACCGCGAGGCGGCTCAGCTCGTCCTTGACCTCGGCTGTCATCGCCACGGGTCGTCACCTCTCGGTCCGTCAACTGTGCGGGCGGGTGTGGGAACGGTCGGCTGTTGGAGGGTCCCGCTGGGTTCCGTCCCGCGCAGGCGGACACTCTCCAAAGCCGCGGCCAACCTCGCCGGGTCATGTAAAGGTGTACCAGGTCTGGACACCTCAGCAAACTGAACTGCGGCCCCCAATATGGCCGCGGTGCGGCTGAGCTGCTCCCGCTCCCGGTCACTGGGCACCCGAGCTGCGTCGACGATGATTTCGTTCACCCTGAACGCAGGCGCATGCTGGGCCAAAACGTGGATATGCCGCTCGACGGAGAACCCCGCCGTCTCCCCCGGTTCGGCGGCCAAGTTGAGAACGAGCGCCCGCTTCGCGGTGGTGGCCTGCAGTGCCGCGGCCAGCTCGGGCACCAGGACGTGTGGGATGACACTGGTGAACCACGAGCCCGGGCCGAGCACGACCAAGTCGGCGCTCATGATCGCGTCGACCGCCTGCCGGGTGGCCGGCGGGTCGCTCGGCAACAGCCGCACCCTACGGACCTTGCCCGGCGTCGTGGCTATCGCCACCTGCCCGCGGATCACCCGGCTCATTCGCGGATCTGTTTCCAGGCCTGCGACATCAGCTTCGATCTGCAGTGCGATCGGGCACATCGGCAACACCCGGCCCTTGACGCCGAGGATGCGGCCCAACTCATCAAGTGCCGCAACGGGATCGGCGAGCACCTCGTTGAGTCCGGCCATCAACAGGTTGCCAATGGGGTGGCCGGCAAGCGCGCCGTTCCCGCCGAACCTGTGCTGAAGGATCGTCGCCCAAAGCCGTCCGTGCGGGCTGTCGGATGCCAAGGCCGCCAACGCCATTCTCAGATCGCCCGGCGGTACTATGTCGAGTTCTCCGCGCAGTCTCCCGGACGATCCGCCGTCGTCGGCAACCGTTACCACGGCAGTGACATGCGGAGTGAGCCTGCGGGCGGCAGACAACGTGGCGTAGAGCCCGTGGCCGCCCCCCAGTGCGACGATGCGCGAACTCATTCGCGGCCCAGATCCCGGTGCAGAACCCGCACCGTGAGTTGGTCACCGCCTTGCAGTCGGCCCGCCAGCGCCTCAGCCATCGCAACACTGCGATGCTTGCCCCCGGTACAACCGATGGCCACGGTCATGTAGCGCTTCCCCTCCCGACGGTATCCCTCGATGACGAGGTCCAGCAGTCGATGGTAGGTGTCGAGAAACTCCGCCGCGCCCGGCTGTCCCAGAACGTACTCGCGCACGGCCGGATGCTGCCCCGTGTGCCGCCGTAGCTCGTCCACCCAGTGCGGATTCGGCAGAAATCGAACGTCCATCACCGTATCCGCGTCCATCGGCAGCCCGTATTTGTAACCGAACGACTCCACGGTCACGCTGGTATATGCGACGGTCTCGCCGCCGAAAGCTCCTTCGATGCTCTCCCGCAGCGCAGGCACGGACAGTGCGGACGTGTCGATGATGAGGTCTGCCGTCGCCCGTACTGGTGCCAACATCGCGCGCTCCGCGGCGATGCCCTCCGCGAGGGTCTGGTTGCCCTGCAGTGGGTGGCTGCGGCGGTTCTGCTCGTAGCGGCGCACGAGAATGTCGTCGGACGCCTCAAGGAACAGCACCCGCGGCGCGATGTTGCGGGTCGCCAATTCTTTACGCACCCAATCCAAGTCACCGGTGAAGCCGCGGGACCGCACGTCCATCACCACCGCCAGTTGAGTGATGCGTGAGCCCGCCGCCAAGCCCAGGTCAACCATGCGGGCGATGAGCTCGGGAGGAAGATTGTCGGCGACATACCAGCCGAGGTCCTCGAGCACCTTTGCGGCCGTGCCGCGACCCGCGCCGGAAAGGCCGGTAACCAGGACGACGTCGATATCCGATTCCGCGCTTGTGTCGCGGGTCGCGTCGTGACCTCGCAAGTCTTCACCCGTGCCCTGATCTGTCATCCCGATGCCCTGCTCTGATCATTGCCCATCACCGGCGCGGGCGCTGACGAATCGGTCGGTGCATCGAGCGCTTCCAGCACTGCCTTCGCGGTCGCGACACCGATACCCGGAACCGAGGTGATCTCCTCGAGGCTGGCCTGCCTCAGTCTGGCCACCGAGCCGAAGTGGGTGACCAGCGCTTTCCGTCGGTGCTCCCCCAGCCCCGGCACGGTATCCAGCGCGGACGCCGTCATGCGCTTTGATCGTTTGCTCCTGTGGTAGGTGATCGCGAATCGGTGCGCTTCGTCGCGCACCCGCTGCAGTAGATACAGCCCTTCGCTGTTGCGGGGCATGATCACGGGGTCGGGCTCCGATGGCACCCATACCTCTTCCAGCCGTTTGGCCAGGCCGATCACGGCCACATCGGTGATGCCGAGTTCATCGAGAACCGCCGCCGCCGCGTTTACCTGAGGTGCGCCGCCGTCGACGACGTAGAGGTTCGGTGGATATGCGAACCTGCGCGATTTCCCTTCGGCGGTAAGCACACTGGTGTTCTGCAGATCGGACATATGGCGTACGAATCGTCGCCGGGTCACCTCGGCGATGGACGCCACGTCGTCAGAGCGCCCGTCGCCCGCGGCGTGCCTGATCGCGTAGTGACGGTAGTCCGACTTGCGCGGCAGACCGTCTTCGAAGACCACCAGAGACGCCACCACGTCGGTGCCCTGGACGTGGCTGATGTCGACACATTCGATGCGCAACGGCGCGTCGGCCAGTCCGAGCGCCTCCTGAATGCTCTGCAGGGCAGCGGATCTCGCGGTGAAGTCACCAGCCCGCTTGAGCTTGTGTTGGTTCAATGCGTCCTGCGCATTGCGCTTGACCATCTCGGCCAACGCGCGTTTGTCGCCGCGCACCGGCACGCGTAACACCACTCGCGATCCGCGAAGCTGACACAGCCACGTGGCCAGCTCGTCGGCGTTCGACGGCATGACGGGAACGAGAATCTGACGTGGCACTGGGTTGGTCGCCTCGTCAGCTGCGCCGTTCAGCTCCGCCTGGTCCCCGTAGAACTGGGTGAGGAACTGCTCCACCAAATGACTTTGTCCGGAACCCTCGGGGTCGCCAGACTTTTCGACGATCCAGCCACGCTGGCCACGGACGCGCCCACCGCGGACATGGAACACCTGCACGGCGGCCTCGAGCTCGTCATCCGCGAACGCGACGACATCGGCGTCGGTTCCGTCGCCGAACACCACCGTCTGTTTCTCCAGGGCCCGCTTCAGCGCGGAGATGTTGTCCCGCAGTCGCGCCGCCCGTTCGTAGTCGAGCTGTTGGGCCGCCCGGTTCATCTGGTGTTCCATGTCCCGCGCCAGCCGGTCCGTCTTGCCCGACAGGAAGTCGCAGAAGTCGAGGACGATCCTGCGGTGCTCCTCGGCGGAGACGCGTCCGATACATGGCGCCGAGCACTTGTCGATGTAACCCAGCAGGCACGGCCGATCGATCTGCTTGTGCCGCTTGAAGACTCCCGCCGAACATGTGCGGGCCGGGAAAACCCGGGTGAGCAGATCGAGCGTTTCGCGGATGGCCCACGCGTGCGAGTACGGCCCGAAGTAGCGGACTCCCTTGCGGCGAGGTCCGCGGTAGACCATCAGCCGCGGATATTCCTCGTTGAGCGTCACCGCCAGCACCGGATAGGACTTGTCGTCGCGGTAGCGAATGTTGAACCGCGGATCGAACTCCTTGATCCAGTTGTATTCCAGCTGGAGCGCCTCGACTTCGGTACTCACCACCGTCCACTCGACGCTGCCTGCGGCCATCACCATCTGGCGCGTCCTCGGCGCCAGCCCGGAGATGTCGGCGAAGTAGGAGTTCAGCCGGCTGCGAAGGCTCTTTGCTTTGCCGACGTAGATAACGCGGCCGTGCGGATCGCGAAACCGATAGACGCCGGGTTCGAGGGGAATCGACCCGGGCGCCGGTCGGTACGTCGCTGGATCGGGCACGGATTCCAGGTTACTGCCGTTGTCGGACGAGCCCGATGATCTACCGTCGAGTGATGCGGATCCCGTCCCTGCGAAAGCTGACGGCCCCGCTCGCAGGGGTCGTCCTGGTGCTGGCCGGATGCGGCGGCGGAACGAGCACCCCGCCCGTCGCCGCAGGTCCGTGTGCGATCGTAGAGAATGGCACCCCGTCGCCGAAGCCCTCCGAAGCGGCACCGGACGCTTCAACCGCCACCGCCCCCAACAAGCCCACCAGCCCCGAGGTCGCCACCGGGTACCGCAAGGACATGACCGCCGTGCAGACCGCCCACTATGCGGTCGCCACGGCCAATCCCCTGGCCACCCAGGCGGCCTGCGAAGTGCTCAAGGACGGCGGGACAGCCGCGGACGCGCTCGTCGCCGCCCAGGCGGTGCTGGGGCTGGTCGAACCGCAGGCCTCCGGGTTCGGGGGCGGCGGGTTCCTGCTCTACTACGACGCCAAGTCGAAAGCGGTGAAGGCCTACGACGGGCGAGAGGTCGCGCCGGCCGCGGCCACCGAGAACTACCTGCGGTGGATCTCCGACGCCGATCGGACAACGCCCAAACCAGACGCCCGCGCGTCAGGTCGATCGATCGGCGTGCCCGGGATCCTGCGGCTGCTGATGGATGTCCACCACGAGTACGGCAAGACCGCGTGGCGTGACCTCTTCACCCCAGCCGTGTCGATGGCCGACAACGGCTTCGACATCAGCCCACGGCTGGCCGCCGCCATCGCCGATGCCGTGCCGCAGCTGCGAGTCGACAACGAGGCCGCAGATTACTTCCTCAATTCCGACGGCACCCCGAAGTCCGCCGCAACCAAGCTCACCAACCCTGCGTACTCAAAGACGTTGGGCGTCATCGCATCTGATCCACAGTCGTTTTACACCGGCGATATCGCGCGAGCGATCGTCGCTGCGGCCGGTGACACCTCCGGTGGCCGCACGCCCAGCCTGATGACGACCGAGGACCTGGCCGGCTACACCGCAAAGCAACGCGAACCGGTGTGCAGCCCCTACCGAGACAAGGAGATCTGCGGTATGCCCCCGCCGTCGTCGGGCGGCATCGCGGTGGCCGCGACACTGGGCATGCTCGAGCACTTCGCGATGAACGAACACAAGCCCACCGACATGGACCTCAACGGCGGCAAGCCGTCCGTGATGGGCGTGCACCTGATTTCCGAGGCGGAGCGACTGGCTTACGCCGACCGCGACAAGTACGTCGCCGACACCGATTTCGTGCCGCTGCCGGGTGGCACGCCGGACACGCTCCTCAACAGCAACTACCTGGCCGAGCGGGCCGCACTGATCTCCGAACAGCGCAGCATGGGCACCGCGAAGCCCGGCGAGTTCGGGGCGCCACCGTCGACCCCGGTACCCGTCCCCGAGCACGGCACCAGCGAGATCAGCGTCATCGACGCGCAGGGCAATGCCGCCGCGCTGACCACCACCGTGGAGTCGGCGTTCGGCTCGTTCCACATGGTCGACGGCTTGATCTTGAACAACCAGCTCACGGACTTCTCCGCCGAGCCTGCCGGGCCTGACGGCGTGCCGGTGCCCAACCGGGTGGAGCCGGGCAAGCGGCCGCGCAGCACGATGGCGCCCACGCTGATGTTCGACAAGTCCGGCGCCGACCGTGGTCCGCTGTTTGCAACACTGGGCTCGCCGGGCGGCGCAGTAATCATCCAGTTCGTCGTGAAAACCGTTGTAGGGATCGTCGATTGGGGAATGGACCCGCAGCAGGCCGTCGGGATGGTGGACTTCGGCGCGGCGAACTCGCCGAAGACCAATGTCGGCGGTGAGCATCCCAACATCGACGCGACAGACAACGGCGACCACGACCCGCTGGTTCAGGGTCTGCACGCCCTCGGCCATCAGGTCGACGTCGCAGATCAGTCCAGCGGGTTGTCGGCGATCGTGCGGGGATCCCCCGGCTGGACCGGCGGGGCGGACCCACGCCGCGAGGGGCTGGTCATGGGCGCTACCCGGTGACCGCACGGGTCACCCGGCTGACAGAAGCCGACTGGCGGCTGTTCGCCGGTGTCCGGCTTAGGGCGCTGACCGATTCCCTCGGCGCCGACGACCCGCAGTTCCGGAAGGAGTCTTCCTTTACCGCTGCGCAATGGCGCCGACGGCTCCGTGAACACGCACAGTTCGCCGCGCTGCTCGGCGACCGCCCGGTGGGGTTGATCGGTGCACAGCAGGAGAGTGCGGAAACCGTTTACCTGTACTCGCTTTGGCTCGACCCGGCAGCCCGCGGCCACGGCCTGGCGCGCCCGCTGGTCGCCGCGGCCGTGGACTGGGCGCGCGACCGGCGAGCACGCGTCGTCACGCTGCGGGTGGCCGTGAACAATACCGTTGCGCGAGGTGTGTACGAGAGCCTCGGTTTCGCACCTGTGGTGACCGCGGAGGCCGAAGCCCGCGACGAAGTGGCGATGACGCTCAGTGTGAGCTGAGGTCCGGCCGGTAGCGGGCCAGAAGAGCGCGCACGCTGTCCATCGCATCGACGGCACGCTCTTTGTCGACGGCCTGGATGGCCATCACGGGGATGTATTCGTCGTCGGGCAGATCCACCCGCGCCCAGCGGGCACCGCGCGGAAACGACACGTCCACCACATCGGACCACGGAATCAGGCGGTAGCCGAACAGATTTCGCACCGCCACACCCGGGGCGCCGACCCGCAGCCGCGGCCGGGCGAATAGAAGCACCACACCCGCGATGACAGCGCCGAGCAGGGCGATCGCCACCTGGTCGGCGGTCTGAAAGATCACCCCGGTGGACGAAATCTTCAGCAGGGCACCGACCGCGACGTGCGCCACCAAGATCACAGCCGCGGCGCCGTACGCGAAATACGGTGTCAGATGTGGCCGTATCTCCAGATCCCAGTCGCTCATGACCGCCGGCGAAGGTCGCGCAGCGTCAGCGCGGTGGACAGCGCGGCAGCGGCGGCCTGCGCGCCTTTGTCCTCATGAGAGTCGGGCAGGCCGGCCCGGTCCAGCGCCTGCTGCTCGCTGTTGGTGGTCAGCACGCCGTTGGCGACTGGGGTCGAGGAATCCAGCGACACCCTTGTCAGCCCTTGGGTGACGGCATCACAGACATAGTCGAAATGCGGTGTCTCCCCGCGGATCACCACGCCGAGCGCGACGACGGCGTCATGGTCGGCCGCCAACGCCTGAGCGATCACCGGGATCTCGATCGCGCCGAGCACGCGGACGATCGTGGGGCTGTCGATGCCTGCGCCGGCGGCCACCTTCCTGGCTCCGTCAAGCAGCGCGTCGCAGATGGTCTCATGCCAGGTACTGGCCACAATCGCAAGCGTCACGTCAGACGCGTCGAGCTGTGGCAGATCGGGAACTCCCGCGCCTCCGCTCAACTTCGGGCTCCGCCCGAGCTGCTCACTCGGCCCGATTTTGTCGCGGCTACGCCGCAGGCAGCTCCGCCGCTCACTCGGCCCGATTTTGTCGCGGCTACGCCGCAGGCAGCTCCGCCGCTCACAGCGCTCCGCCGCTCACTCGGCCCGATTTTGTCGCGGCTACGCCGCAGGCAGCTCCGCCGCTCACAGCGCTCCGCCGAATTCGCCCGGCAACACTTCGTCGTAATCCTCGAGCCCGACGAGATCGTGGCCCATCCGATCCCGCTTGGTCATCAGATAGCGGATGTTCTCCGCGTTGGCCCGCACCGGCAGCGGCACGCGCTCGATGATATGCAGGCCGTAACCGTCCAGACCGACGCGCTTGGCCGGGTTGTTGGTCAGCAACCGCATGGATCGCACGCCCAGGTCGACGAGTATCTGCGCGCCGATGCCGTAGTCGCGCGCATCGGCAGGCAGGCCCAGCTTGAGGTTGGCGTCGACGGTGTCGTCGCCGGCGTCCTGCAGCTGATAGGCCTGCAGCTTGTGCATAAGTCCGATGCCCCGGCCCTCATGGCCGCGCATGTACAGCACGACGCCGCGGCCCTCACGAGCCACCATCGCCAGTGCTGCGTCCAACTGCGGGCCGCAGTCGCAGCGCCGCGATCCGAACACATCGCCGGTCAGGCATTCGGAGTGCACCCGCACCAATACGTCGTGCCCGTCGCCATGCGGTCCGGCGATATCTCCCTTGACCAGGGCGACGTGCTCGACATCTTCGTAGATGCTGGTGTAGCCGACCGCACGGAACTCGCCGTGCCGGGTCGGGATGCGGGCCTCGGCGACGCGCTCGATGTGCTTCTCGTGCTTGCGGCGCCACTCGATGAGGTCGGCAATCGAGATCAGCGCGAGGTCGTGCTCGTCGGCGAAGACCCGAAGTTCGTCGGTCTGCGCCATTGCGCCCTCGTCCTTCTGGCTGACGATCTCGCAGATCGCCCCAGCCGGCTGCAGGCCGGCCAGCCGGGCCAGGTCGACGGCGGCCTCGGTGTGGCCGGGCCTGCGCAGCACCCCGCCGTCCTTGGCCCGCAATGGCACGACGTGGCCGGGCCGGGTGAAGTTCTCGGCGACGCTGTTCGGGTCGGCGAGCAGCCGCATGGTGGTCGCGCGGTCGGACGCCGAGATTCCCGTGCCGACGCCGTCCTTCGCGTCGACGGTCACGGTGTAGGCAGTGCCGTGCTTGTCCTGATTCACCGCGTACATCGGGAGCAGGCCGAGCTTGTCGCAGATCGCGCCGTCGAGCGGCACGCACAAATAGCCGGAGGTGTAGCGGACCATGAAAGCGACGAGTTCGGGGGTTGCCTTCTCGGCGGCGAATATGAGGTCGCCCTCGTTCTCCCGGTCCTCGTCGTCGATGACGACCACGGCCTTGCCCGCCGCGATGTCGGCAGCCGCCCTTTCGACGGAGTCCAACCTCGTCATCATCGCCACCCTTCGCCGTATCCAGTATGAACCACGACGGAGCGGCGATTATTGCTCGCCTGGCTTAGCAGGGGTCGCCGGGAGGCGTGTAATACGGCACACCCTCGACCGTGTAGCACGGCACCTCGCCCATAACGTACGGGTTGTCGGCCGCCTCGATGGCTGCGCCGGTGGCCACGTCGCCTGCGATGTTGGTACAGCCGCCCACCCCGACGTGGCGTCCGTGCGCACCCGCGCAGATGTCTGCCTGCGCCACCGGCGCCAGGGCAATCGGTGCGACCGCCGCGGCGGCGGCCGTCAACAATGCTGCTGCCAGCTTCTTCATTGCACACTTCCTTCTGGTCGCCCGGCCCGCAGTGATTATCGCGCCCGCCGATTCCAGACGTTGATAATTCGCTCTTCTCTCAGTGTCTGCCCAGCATGAGGCGCTCGACGTATTTCGCGATGACGTCCACCTCGAGGTTGACCTGTGCGCCGACCGCCGCCCTGCCGAGGGTCGTCAGCTGCAGGGTGGTCGGGATGAGCGACACCTCGAACCAGTCGTGACCCAGGCCGGAGACGGTCAGCGACACCCCGTCGACCGTGATCGAGCCCTTCTCGACGACATATCGCGCGAGCGCCGTGGGTAGCGCTATCCGCACCACCTCCCAGTGCTCGGATGGTGTGCGCGCAATCACATGTCCGGTGCCGTCGACGTGGCCCTGCACGATGTGTCCGCCCAGCCGGCTGTTCAGCGCCGCGGCCCGTTCGAGGTTGACGCGGCTACCCACCCCGACACCCCTGAGGCTCGACCGGTCCAGCGTCTCCTTCATGACATCGGCACTGAATTCACCGTCTGCCAGCACTTCCACCACCGTCAGGCAGACGCCGTTGACGGAAATCGAGTCGCCGTGGCCGGCGTCGGCCGTGACGACAGGTCCACGGATGACGAACCGGGCGGCGTCCGCGAGGTCTTCCTTGGCGACGACTTCGCCCAGTTCTTCGACGATTCCGGTGAACACGCCAAACAGGGTATCCACCGCCACCCTCTACGATGCAGTCATGCAGACGCGCCCAAAAAACGCAGTCCGATCAATTTGGCCAATCCTCGCCGCACTTTTCGCAGCCGCAGTCCTTCTTGCAGGCTGTTCGTCATCGTCGGGGAAGTCGAGCGAATCGTTGCCTGACGCGGCCACACTGCTCAAGGACTCCAACACCACGACGCGTGCGCTCAAGAGCGTGCACCTCGAGTTGGCGGTGGAAGGCGAGATCAAAGACCTCCCGATCAAGACACTCGGCGGCAACCTGACCCAGACTCCCGCCGTCGCCGCCCAGGGAAAGTCGACGCTCCTCTTCCAAGGCAGCAATGTGGACGCGAATTTCGTCGTCATCGACGGGACCCTTTACGTCGCGCTCTCCGGCGACAGCTACATCAACATGGGTCCGGCCGCCGACGTATACGACATCGCTGCGATCCTGAACCCCGACACCGGGCTGGCCAACGTGCTCGCCAGTTTCAGCGACCCGAAGCCGGACAGCACCGAGACGATCAACGGCGTCGAAACCGTCAAGGTCACCGGTCAGGTCAGCGCCGATGCGGTGAACAAGATCGCGCCGCCGATCGCAGCCACCGGGCCGGTACCGGGCACGGCGTGGATTCAAAAGGACGACCCGCACCAACTCGTGCAGGCGAAATTGGAGCCTTCTTCCGGCAACAGCGTTCAGATGACGCTGTCTGATTGGGACAAGCCGGTCACCGTCACCAAGCCAGCCGTGTGATGACGGGCGCCGTGCCGATGCAATCGAGCCGGAGCCGCAGAATCGCCATCAGCGCGGGTGCCCTCGCCGTACTGCTGGGTGCCCTCGACACCTATGTCGTGGTGACGATCATCCGCGACATCATGTCGGACGTCGGGATCGCGATCAACCAGATCCAGCGCGTCACGCCGATCGTCACGGGTTATCTGCTCGGCTACATCGCGGCGATGCCGCTGCTGGGCCGGGCGTCGGACCGGTTCGGCCGCAAAATGCTGTTGCAGGTCAGCCTCGCGGGTTTTGCGATCGGTTCGGTCGTCACCGCGCTGTCTACCGACCTGACGATGCTGGTCATCGGGCGTGTCATTCAGGGCGCCGCCAGCGGCGCCCTGCTGCCGGTGACGCTGGCGCTGGCGGCCGATCTATGGGCGGCCCACAACCGCGCGGGGGTACTCGGCGGGATCGGCGCGGCACAGGAACTGGGCAGCGTGCTCGGACCGATGTACGGCATCGGGCTGGTCTGGCTGTTCCACCACTGGCAGTCGGTGTTCTGGGTCAACGTGCCGCTGGCGGTCATCGCGATGGCGATGATCCACTTCAGCCTGCCGTCGAAGCAGAAGTCGGAGATACCCCAAAAGGTCGACGTCGCAGGCGGCGTGCTGTTGGCGATCACGCTCGGGCTCATGGTCGTCGGCATGTACAACCCGGCACCAGACGGAAAACAGGTGTTGCCGTCCTATGGCCCGCCGCTGCTGATCGGGGCACTCGTCGCCGCAGTGGCGTTCTTTGCATGGGAACGCTTCGCCAAGACCCGGCTGATCGAGCCCGCCGGGGTGCATTTCCGGCCGTTCCTGGCCGCCCTCGGAACGTCGCTGACCGCTGGTGCGGCGCTGATGGTCACGCTGGTCAACGTCGAGCTGTTCGGGCAGGGCGTGCTCGGCCAGGATCAGAACGAAGCGGCATTCCTGTTGCTGCGCTTCCTGATTGCGCTGCCCGTCGGCGCCCTGATCGGCGGCTGGATCGCTACCAGGGTCGGCGACCGTGCGGTCGCCTGTGTGGGCCTCTTGATCGCGGCGGGTGGCTACTACCTGATCGCGCAGTGGCCCGTCGACCTGCTGGCCGCCCGTCACAACCTCGGTTTCATCAGCCTGCCGGTGCTCGATACCGACCTGGCGATCGCCGGTCTCGGTCTCGGCCTTGTCATCGGTCCGCTGACATCGGCGACCCTGCGGGTGGTGCCGTCCGCCCAGCACGGCATCGCCTCGGCAGCGGTGGTGGTGGCCCGGATGATCGGCATGCTGGTCGGTATTGCGGCGCTGAGTGCGTGGGGCCTCTACCGGTTCAACCAGATCCTGCAGTCGCTGCCCGCCACCAAAGCCGACAATCTGGCCGCCAAACTCGCCGCCGAAGCGGCGAAGTACAAAACAGCGTTCGCGATGCAGTACGGCGAGATGTTCGGAATCACCGCGATCGTCTGCATCGTCGGCGCGGTCCTGGCGTTGTTGATCAGCGGGCGCAACGAGCACGCCGACGAACCCGACGCCGCGGCGCCCGAGGTCGACGGGGATGACACGCCCACACAGATGATCGACGCGCCGACACATGCGTTCCGCAGGCCGCCGCCACAGGGTTTCGAGAATCCGGCGCAGGCGCTACAGAGTGACAACCCCGACCAGACGGTGCGACTGCAGCTCGGTGCGCCGGGGCCGCCGGATTCACCGCCGGGACGGCACCGACAGCACTAGGCGTCAGCAGCGCTCGACGCCGCGCTGAAGCACGGCTGGCTCGTCGGGGGTTTCGGCGGTATCGGCGGTACCGTCTGCGGTAACGCCGCGTAACGCGCAGATGAACGCCTTCACATGGTTTCTGGGGTCGAATGGGCGAATTGGGAGCCAGTCCTGCAATGCAGTCACGCTCAATTCCTTCGTTCGTGCTCACCAGCGCGCAACTCGTCGGTGAAAGCGCGATATACCAGGCCTGATGCCCGGCCTTGGCCAGAGTCTACCGGCCCTGTCCGACAGAACCGTGGTTACGACAGCCGATATTCCACAGTCGTTTTCGTCACAGTCAATTCCATCGGGCAAACACCCGACGGGAACTGCCCCGATCTCGTAGCGTCACCACATGCTCCGGGTGACGCTGCGCGACCTGCAATGGCGTAGACGGCGCTTCGTCATCGCGATCGTCGGCACCAGCCTCGTATTCGCGATGACGCTCGTTCTCACCGGGCTCTCCAATGGCTTTCGCGTGGAAGCCCACAAGACCGTCGACGAGTTGGGCTTCGATACGTACCTGGTCCGGTCCGGACCGGCGGGCCCATTCATCGGCTCGCCGCCGTTTCCCCAAGCCGAAGTCGCCACCGCCGCCCGACTGCCCGGCGTTTCAGCCGCGGCGCCGCTCGTCTACACGACGACGACGGTGCCGGACGGTCATTCGACACGAAATGTGAACGTCTTCGGCGTTCCCGCACAAGGCCCTGGGATGCCTCCTTTCGCGGCAGGCCGCGCACCGTCGGGCACCGACGAGGCCGCGGTCTCGAGCACCCTGGGCAGCGAGGTCGACAAGCAACTTGAAATCGGTTCGCGCTCAATGCGAATCGTGGGTATCGTCGATGACTCCACTGCGCTCGCTGGGCAACCCAACGTGTTCCTGACGCTGGAAGGTGCGCAGCAGATGGGTTTCAGCGGTCAACCCATCGTCTCGTCGATCGGCATCCGCGGCACGCCCGCACAGGTGCCCGACGGCTACCGCGTCATCGACCGCGCCGGCGCCGTCGACGACCTGATGCGCCCCATGACGGCGGCGGGCTCCGCGATCACGTTGCTGGCCGTGTTGTTGTGGGTCGTCGCGGCACTGATCGTCGGCTCCGTCATCTACCTCTCGGCCCTGGAACGCACGCGAGATTTCGCGGTGCTCAAGGCAGTTGGCGTCTCGACACGCTCGGTGCTCGCGGGGCTGTGCATGCAGGCCGTCCTCGTTGCAGTGTTCGCCGCGGTGCTGGGTGGACTGCTGTCGTTGGTACTCGGACCACTCTTTCCGATGCGTGTCGTGATCCCGGCGTCGGCGTTCCTGCTGTTGCCTGTCGTCGGGGTGGTCATCGGGCTGCTGGCGAGCGTGGCGGGGTTGCGGCGAGCGGTGACGATCGACCCGGCCCTCGCGTTCGGAGGTCCGTGACCGATGGGCAATCTGCACATCAGCGATCTGGTGGTCGAATATTCGAGCGGGGGGTACGCAGTCCGCCCGATCGACGGGCTCAACCTCGAGGTGCATGCCGGCTCGCTGACCTTGCTTCTCGGGCCCAGCGGCTGCGGGAAGACCACGCTCCTGTCCTGCCTCGGCGGCATTCTGCGCCCGACGTCGGGTCGCATCGCCGTCGATGACGTTGACATCACCAAGCTCGATGCCCACGAGCTCACGATGTACCGGCGCCGCACCGTCGGAATCGTGTTTCAGGCCTTCAACCTGCTCGCCAGCCTCACCGCACTCGAGAACGTCATGGTGCCGATGGACGCGGCGGGCATCAAGCCCAGGGAATCTCGCCGACGTGCCGAGGAGCTGCTGGAGCGGGTGGGTCTGAAGGACCGGATGCGGCACCGCCCCGGCGACCTCAGCGGCGGACAACAACAGCGCGTCGCGGTCGCCCGCGCGATAGCACTGGACCCGCCGCTGATCCTGGCCGACGAGCCGACCGCGCACCTGGACTTCATTCAGGTCGAGGAGGTGCTGCGGTTGATACGTGAACTCGCTTCCGGGGAGCGGCTTGTCGTCGTCGCAACGCACGACACCAGGATGCTGCCGCTGGCCGACCGTGTCGTGGAACTGGTGCCGCACGTGGCGTCGACGGACCGCCCACCAGAGAGCGTGCGTGTCAGCGCCGGATCGGTGTTGTTCGAGCAGGGCTCGATGGGTGACCTCATCTATGTCGTCAGCGAGGGCGAACTCGACATCGTCCGCGAATTGGCCGGGGGCGGAGAGGAATTGCTGCGCGTCGCCACCGCAGGTGACTATTTCGGCGAGATCGGCACGCTGTTCGGGCTGCCGCGTTCGGCGACCGTGCGGGCGCGCACCGACGCGTTGGTGGTCGGGTACACCGGAAAGGCCTTCCGCGAGCGCCTTGGACCTGCTGGTGTGCGCGACGCGATCGAGGGCCGCGAAGTCACCATCGACTAGCCGGGCAGCTGAACACTGATTCAGGCCGATCGGCGTGGGTCGCCGAACAGGACTTGATCCCCGCAGACACGTTTGAGGCGACAAGGCTGCCGACAGCGTGACCGCGTCCGAATATGACGGGTTTGTGCTTCCCGGCGGTGTGGCCAGTCCCGACTTTCTTCGCGGCCAAGCGTCGGCAGTCCGGTTCACCAGGAATTTCTTCCGACCCGGGCAGGCCCGTGGATCTGTCATGCGCCGTGCACGATGATCGAGGCCGACGTCGTGCGTGGGCGAACGATCACCTCGTGGCCGATCCTGCGCACCGACCTGCAAAATGCTGGTGCCAACTGGGTCGACGAAGAGGTCGTGGTCTGTTGCCGCGGACCGAACACCTTGGTGTCCGGTCGCAAGCCCGACGACCTGCCCGCGTTCTGCTGCACCATGGTCGGCACCTTCGCTGTGGGTCATTGACGACTCCGGCCAATCCCGACCCGCAACCGACTGGCCATCGGTAACGTCGGATCCATGCTGCTTGCGGCGTTGCGGGATATGCAGTGGCGGAAGCGACGTTTCGTCATCGCGATCCTGTCCACCGCCATCATCTTCGCGATGACGCTCGTCCTCACTGGGCTGGCGAACGGGTTCCGCGCCGAGGCGCAACGCACGGTGGATGCACTCGGCGTGGACGTATTTCTGGTGAAGGACGGCGCATCCGGCCCGTTCGTCGGGGCGACGCCGTTCGCGCCGGTTGATCTGCAACGGATCGCGTCCGCCCCTGGCGTACAGGCCGCGGCCCCGCTCGTCTATGCCGGTGGCACGGTCACGCTGGGCGATGCGACCCGCAATGCCGACCTGTTCGGCGCGCCGGAGCGCGGGCCCGGTATGCCCGTGGTGTCGGATGGGCGGCCGCCTACGAGCCCCAACGAGGTTGCGGTCTCGAGCACGCTCGGCCGCAACGAGGGCGAGGACATCCAGATCGCGTCGCGCAGGCTGCGCATCGTCGGCATCGTCGAGAACTCCACAGCGCTGGCCAACCTGCCCAACATCTTCCTCACCACCGAGGGCGCGCAGCAGCTGGTGTACGGTGGCCAGCCGTTGGTCGCGTCGATCGGGATACGCGGCACACTGGATCAGGTGCCACCCGGTTACAAGGCGATCGACCGGGCCGGTGCGGTGGCCGATCTGCTCCGGCCGCTCAAGGTGGCGGTCAACTCCATCACGATCGTCGCGATTCTGCTTTGGGTCGTCGCGGCGATGATCGTGGGGTCGGTGATCTATCTCTCTGCGCTCGAACGCCTACGAGACTTTGCGGTGTACAAGGCGATTGGCGTCCCGACCTCGTCGATCGCCGCCGGCCTTGGGCTGCAGGCGATCATCGTCGCGTTGGCAGCCGTGATCGTGGGCGTGGTGCTTTCGGCGCTGCTCGGCCCGATCTTCCCGATGCAGGTCATCGTCCCCGGCTATGCCTATGTCGCTCTGCCGGTGATCGCGGTCGTGTTCGGATTGATCGCCAGCGGCACCGGCCTGCATCGCGCCGTTTCCGTCGATCCCGCCACGGCGTTCGGAGGTCCCTGAGCCATGGGCGATCTCAGCATCCAGGACCTGGTAGTGGAGTACTCCAGCGGCGAGTATGCCGTGCGCCCCTTGGACGGGTTCAACCTCGATGTCGCAGCGGGGTCGCTCGTGATTCTGTTGGGGCCCAGCGGATGCGGGAAGACTACGCTGCTGTCGTGTCTCGGCGGAATCCTCAAGCCAAGCGACGGCGCCATCAAGTTCGGTGACGTCGACGTCACGTCCCTCGATGCCCGCGGGCTTGCGAAGTACCGTCGCGAGACGGTCGGCATCGTTTTCCAGGCATTCAACCTAGTGCCCAGCCTCACCGCGCTGGAGAACGTGATGATCCCTCTCCGGTCGTCGGGCGTGCCGCGGCGGCAGGCGCAGGAAAAGGCCGAACAGCTGCTGGCGCGGGTGGGGTTGGAGGACAGGGCATCCCACCGGCCCGGTGATCTCAGTGGCGGGCAACAGCAGCGGGTTGCCGTCGCGCGGGCCATTGCGCTCGATCCGCCGTTGATACTCGCCGACGAGCCGACGGCACACCTGGACTTCATCCAGGTCGAAGAGGTGCTGCGGCTGATCCGAGAAATCGCCTCGGGTGACCGGATGGTCGTCGTCGCGACCCACGACAGCCGGATCCTGCCATTGGCCGACCGCGTCGTGGAAATGGTCCCGGACTTTGCGGAAAGCAACCGCCCGCCCGCCACCGCGAAGCTTGCGGCCGGTGAGGTGCTGTTCGAGGAAGGCACCATGGGCGACTGCATCTACGTCGTCTCCGAGGGCGAGGTCGAAATCGTGCGCGAATTGGCAAGGGGCGGCGAAGAACTGCTCTGGGTGGCGGAGCCCGGCGACTATTTCGGCGAGCTCGGCCCGCTGTTCCACATGCCGCGGTCGGCGACGGCGCGGGCACGCACCGATGCGACGGTCATCGGCTATACCGTGGCGACGTTCCGTGAACGGCTCGGCGCCGGCGGGACCCGCGACATCATCGAGCACCGACCACTGGACATGGACGGATCGGACGCTACGCAGGAACCAGACTGAGGAGCAGGTCCGGCCCGATCGGCTGGATGCCGTCGAACTGCCAGCGCTGCGCGTGGGCGATGGACAGCACGCCGACGTCGTCGATCGCGGTTATCGGGCCGCCCAGCAGAATTGGTGCGACGTAGGCCAATATGCGGTTGATCACTCCCGCCCGCAGGAAGGCGCCCGCCAACGTCGGGCCACCCTCGATGAGCACGTCCGTGCGATCCGAGAGCGCCTTGATCACCTCGTGTGGGTCGCGGGTACGGATCACCATCGTGCGGGTGTCATCGTTGAGCACATTGGCGTCAGAGGAGATTTCGCGCTCCCCCACGACCACTCGCAGTGGCTGACGGTCGGCGAGGGTGCCATCGGGCAGCCGAGCCGTCAGCTTTGGGTCGTCGACGAAAACCGTTCCCGTCCCGACGACGATCGCGTCGCAGGCCGCACGGCGGAGGTGCACGTCGGCGCGGGCAGCCTCGCTGGTGATCCACTGGCTGGTGCCGTCGGCGGCGGCGCTGCGACCGTCGATGCTGGTGGCGAACTTCCAGGTGACGTGCGGCGATCCGGTGCGCTGCTTGTGCAGCCACTCTCGCAACGGCCCACCTGCGACGTCGGCGGCCAGGACGCCCGCTTCGACGTGCACACCTGATTCGGAAAGCCGCGTGGCTCCGCCTGCGGCAATTGCGTTGGGGTCCCCGACAGCGTAGACGACTGTCGAAATGCCTGCGGCGACAAGGGCATCAACGCATGGCGGAGTCCGACCATGATGGTTACACGGCTCGAGAGTGACCACCGCCGTGCCGCCCGCGGCGTGCGTACCCGCGCGTCGCAGCGCTACTATCTCAGCGTGCGCACCGCCGGTCGGCTCGGTTCCACCGACACCCGCGATCTCACCGTCGTGGTCCAGGATGACCGCGCCGACGGGCGGATTGGGATAGGTGGCGCCCTTGACCCGCTCGGCTTGCTCGATGGCCAACCGCATCGCGGCGTCGAAACTCATAGCCGGAGGTGTTTTGAGGCAGCGGCGGCACGCCTGCGCAGTGCCTCAACAGCGGCGGCGGGGTCGTCGGCGCTGTAGACGGCCGATCCCGCGACGAAGCAGTCGACCCCCGCCTCGGCGGCGGCCTCAATGGTCTCTGCATTGATGCCGCCGTCGATCTCGACGAGGATCGTCAGCTCGCCCGCGTCGATGAGCCTGCGCGCGATGCCGACCTTCGGCAGCACCTCGGGGATGAATTTCTGGCCGCCGAAACCCGGTTCGACGGACATGATCAGCAGAGTGTCGAACTCGGGCAGGATCTCCAGGTACGGCTCCAGCGGCGTGCCCGGTTTGACCGAAAGCCCGGCCTTCGCGCCTGCCGCGCGGATATCGCGGGCGACGCCGACGGGGTTGTCGGTGGCCTCGGCGTGGATCGTGACGTTGTAGGCGCCTGCCTCGGCGTACGGCGGCGCCCATCGGTCTGGGTTGTCGATCATCAGATGGCAGTCGATCGGGATGTCGGTGGTCGGCAGCAAGCTCTCGACGACGGGAAGCCCGAGCGTCAGGTTGGGCACGAAGTGGTTGTCCATCACGTCGACGTGCACCCAGTCGGCGCCTTCCACAGCCGCTATCTCGTCGGCGAGCCGGGAGAAGTCCGCCGCCAGAATCGACGGCGCTATCAACGGGCGGGACATGCGCTCACCCTACTAACAGCGCGGCCGCGAACATCGCGTCGGTGCCGTGCCTATGCGGCCACAACTGCACGTAGGGCCCGTCGCCGATACCTTCAACGTCTTCGAACAACGGCCGGGTGTCGAGTGCTGTCACCGGATGGCGGCGCAACGCGTGGGCTACCACCCCGACCGTTTCGGACAGATGGGGCGAGCAGGTCGCATAGAGCACGACGCCACCGGGCCGGGTGAGTTTGATCGCCGACGCCAGCAGCTCGCGCTGCAACCGGGCCAGCGCGGGCACGTCCGAGGGCTGACGGCGCCAGCGCGACTCGGGCCTGCGCCGCAACGCGCCGAGGCCGGTGCACGGCGCGTCCACGAGCACCCGGTCGAAGCCGGGCTCGATCCCCGGGTCGCGGCCGTCGACGCGCAGCACGTCGACGGCCAGTCCACGGGTGTTCTCCTCGACGAACTCGGCCCGCCGTGCGTTCGGCTCGATCGCAGTGACGCTGGCCCCCGTCTGGGCGCCGATGGCCGCGAGCAGCGCCGTCTTACCGCCGGGCCCCGCACAGAGGTCCAGCCAGCGACCGCCGTCGCCGTCCACCGGGGCGAGCGTCAGCGCCCTGGCCACCAGTTGGCTGCCCTCGTCCTGAACCAGCGCCTCGCCGTCGCGCACCGCGTCCAATTGACCGGGGTCACCGCCGGCGAGGTAGACCGCGTACGGCGAGTACCGACCAGCGGTTCCGTCCCCCGCTGCGGCGAGGTCAGCCGCTGTCAGCACCCCTGGCCGGGCGGCGAGATGGACCAGCGGCCGTTCGTCGTCGGCCGTCAGCAGCGCATCCAGCTCGCCGGCGTCGGCGCCGAGCGCGTCGGCAAACGCCTGCGTGATCCAGCGCGGATGGGCGTGCACGAACGCGATGTGACCGACGGGGTCGGAATCGGCGGATGGTGCTAGCTCGTCGGTCCAGGATTGCTCGTCGCGCGATGCGATGGTGCGCAGCACACCGTTGACGAAACCCGCTCGTGCCGAATCGAACTCGATGCCGGCCTGCTCGACGGTGGTGTCCACCGCAGCATGCGCGTCCACGCGGGTGCGCAGCAATTGGTATGTGCCGAGCCGCAGCAGGTCGAGCAACACCGGACTGATGTTCTCCGGTGGACGTCCGGCGGCGCGCGCGATCACGGCGTCGAGCAGGCCCCGGGTGCGGCACGCGCCGTAGGCCAATTCGGTGGCAAAGGCGGCGTCTCGGCCGGAGATGCCGCGCTCGCGCAGCAGCGCAGGCAACGCCAGGTTCGCGTAGGCGTCGCGCTCAGAGACCGCCCGCAGGACGTCGAATGCCGCGCGGCGCGCGGGATCGAGCGGTTTGCGGCGTGGCCGGTGTGGCCTTGTCATGACGCGATCGCGGACTCGGCGAGACGAGCGCCACGAGCCCAGTCCGCGGCGTCCATCAGCTTCTTGCCCGGTGGCTGGACGCGCCCCAGCAGCACCGGCTGTGACGCCGTCCCGACCCGAACACCGCTACGGTCCACCCGAATTTCGCCGGGCCGCAGCGGGTCCGGTGCCGCGCCGTCGATCGACACCGGCCCGAGTTTGATCCGCAGGTCGCCGACCATGGTCCACGCCCCTGGGTTCGGCGTGACGGCACGGATCCGCCGGTCGACGACGTGAGCGGGCAGGTCCCAGCGCACGCGGGCGTCATCGACAGTGACCTTCGGTGCGACGGTGACACCGTCAGAAGGTTGCGGCACCGGCGACAACGTCCCATCCGCAATTCCGTCCAACGTGGTCTCCAGCAGTGCGGCACCCGAAATCGACAGCCGGTCAAGCAGATCCCCCGCTGTGTCCATGGGCCGGATCGTCTCGGTGACGACGCCGTAGACCGGCCCGGAGTCCAGCGCGGGCTCGATCTGGAACGTGGTGGCGCCGGTGACCGCGTCACCGGCCGCGATCGCCGCCTGCACAGGCGCAGCGCCGCGCCACGCCGGCAGCAGCGAGAAGTGCAGGTTGATCCAGCCGTTGCCGGGCACTGCGAGCAGGCCGTCGCGAAGTAGCGCTCCGTAAGCGACCACGGCGCAGGCGTCCGGGGCCAATTCCGCCAATTCCGAGACGAATTCGTCGGAGTTGGGGCGTGATGGCCGCAGCACCGGGATGCCGTGCTCGAGCGCCAGCTGCGCCGTCGGTGACGGCGACGGCTTGGCCCGCCGGCCGGAGGCGGCGTCCGGTCGTGTGAGGACCGCAACCACATCGTGGCGTGGCGACGCGATGAGCCGGCGCAAGGACGGAAGCGCGGGCTCGGGGGTACCGGCGAAAACGATCCGCATGTCTAACGCGGCGCCTGGTAGTACTCGCGCTCCGACACTCCGG
Organism: uncultured Actinomycetota bacterium; assembly: GCA_963817825.1. Classification (GTDB taxonomy): domain Bacteria; phylum Actinomycetota; class Actinomycetes; order Mycobacteriales; family Mycobacteriaceae; genus Mycobacterium. The sequence continues at coordinate 353,838 of CAWFQG010000017.1, forward strand.
TGAGCGGTGCGACCATCATCCACGGGATGGTGCTGACGGTCCGGTTCAGGGTGGCGACCGCGTCGTTGTAGTACTGACGGGCGAAGGCCAGCTTGTTCTCGGTGTCGGCGAGGTTGTCCTGCAGGTTCAGGAAGTTGTTCGACGAGTTCAGCTGCGGATAGCTCTGGCCGAGAGCCAACAACGGGGCCAGCGCGGTGTCGAGTTCCTTCTCGGCGGCGCTACGCTGCGCAACGGACTTCCCGGACATCGCCGATGTCAGCGCCGCCCTGGCATTGGTGACGTGGTCGAGGATGCCCTTCTCGTGGGCCGCGAACGTTTGCACCGTGTGCACCAGGCTCGGGATGAGCGACGCGCGGCGGGTCAGCTCGACATCGATGCCCGACAGCGCCTCGGAGACCCGGATGTCCGCTGATCGAATCTTGTTGTAGCCCAACACGAAACCGATCAGCACCAGCACCGCCAGCACCAGCACGATAATGAGCAACAGTGCTACCATGACCCGCCTCCTCCGCCGCCGCCGCCGCCACCGCCACCACCGCTGAAGCCACCACCACTGCTCCCACCGGAGGACGACGACGATTGCGATGCGGTGTAGGCGCCGATCGACGACGACAACGCCGTATCGAAACTGTCGAAACTCGAACCGCCGGAGCCGGAGAAATTCCAGCCCGACGAGGTCGACGACGAAGAGTTGTACCAATCCGGTTGCGGTGCCGGGGTGCCCATGGTCGTCTCATATTTCTTGGCCCACAACGCAGCCGCGCCTGCAGCGACCGCGAACGGAACGTAGGCGGTGTAGAGATCCCTGCGGGCCGAGAAGTCGAAACGCGTCTCGGCGGAGTCGGTGGCCAGCATGCGGTTGAATCCGCCTGCCTGCGACCAGAGTTCGCGTCCGGCTGCGGTGCGGCGCGTGCCGACCCCGTCGACCCATGACCGCACTGTGAACAGGAAGAACGCGGCGAACGGCAGGCCCATTGCAGTGATCGGGATGCCGAACCACAGCAGGAAGCAACACGCCGCCGCCAGAAACGCGACGATGTTGACCGTTCGCACCCAGAGCTCCTTCTTGCGTTTGACCATCAGGCCGCTGTCGAGGGCCCACTTCTGCACGGCCTCGGAGATATCCGTCTTGGCCTTGTTGAGCTTCTCGCCGGACGTGACGGTCTTCTTCGCCTCGAACTCGTCGCCCCGCTTATTCACCTTGAGCCTCGTGCCGACTTGTTGACTGACCGGATCGAGGCGCTCCCAATCGGACATATCGGCCAGGCCGCGGATTCGCCAGTGTTCGTCGCTGATCTGCGTCAGTTCGATCATCTTGCGCTCGGCGAGATAGAACAGTGTCGCAGTGAGGGCGTTCTTGGGAACAGACTCGGTGCGGATGTACTCGGTCTGCACCGGCCCGAGGCCCGGAGGCGGCGCGTATTGCAGCGGGAACCCCGGCGGCGGTTCGACTGTGGTGCGGTACCAGAGGAAGCCCCCGACCGCGGCCGCAACAGTGAGGCTCAGTATCCACGCCAAGCCGGTCGTCGACCTGCCCAAGATCCGATCCCAGGTGTCGGGCCACAGCACTTCCGCCCGATCTGGAGTGGGAACTTCGACCCCGGCCCTCAGTGTCACCGGAGTTCGGGATCCCAGACGACTCGCCGACAGCTCGACCTTGTTGCCGGTGACGGTGAGGCCGTTGCACGGTGCGCCGACGCCGAAGCCGACAGAACACTGCGCTCCGCTGACGTCGCCAGGCAGTGTCACCGAGACGTCGGCCGCTCGGATCTCGTTGTTCATGGACCCGACGACGTTCCAGAAGAACACCGACGGTGACGCCGAGGCGTTTCCGGTGGATTCCGCGAAGCGCTTGTCGCCGCCGGTGCCGCCCGGATCGAGTACACCGGCGACGTGGTATCGGATTTCGAAGACATGAGTCCCGAAATCCAGGTATTTGTTGGGATCGCCGATCTTCGCCACCCGCACACGGTCGCCGTCCGTCCACTGCATCTGGTACGACGCGGGTTCTCCGTCCAGCTTCACCGAGGTGATCTCGGGGTTCTGCCGGAGATAGATGTTGTTCGGGTTGGTGAGCGGCCAGAACCGGAAGATGCCGTGAAGTCCGCTGGGGAACTCGGCGGTGATGGTCTCCACCGCGTCCATCCCGCCGTCGGTGTCGACCACATAGTCGGCCTTGAAGTTGCTGAACACCACCGGGTCGCTGACCGGCCCCGCCTTCGATTCACCCCTGAACACCAGCGGCCACAGCAGCCCAATCGCGATGAGCACCAAGGGAATCGCCCATCCGATTGCGCGCCGCATGCCACCTCCTGTTCAGCCCTGGTGCCGGATTCTCGCACTACCCTATGTGCAACGGGTCGATTTGCACCCGAGCAGGCTGCTGATCATGCCGGGCGCTGAGCACCCCGGTGGCTCGCCGCAGGGCCGCGGCCAGATCCAGGCCATCGGCGCGCGGCACCCGCACCAGCATTCGGTTGACCGGGCTGGCGGCCGGGGTGCCTGGCGGTCTGCGCGCTCCGGACGGCAGGTCGACGGGCCCGAGCAGCTGCGCGGAGTCGGGCAGTTCTGCGGTTTCCAGCAGCGCGGCCACGGCGTCCGGCGCACCGTCCACGGCAGCCATGTGCACGGCGGGCGGCAGGCCCACCTCGGCGCGGGAATCGAGCTCGGCCTCGGCGTGCCCGACCGGATCCCAGCGGATCAGCGCCTGCACCGTCGGGACGGCCGATTCGGCGACAACGGCGACAACGCCGCCGTCCCCGCGGCTGCGGACCAGCGTGGAGGCCGCCATCCAGCGTCGCAGCGTGTCCTCGGCGGCACGCAGATCCTGACGGCCGAGGAGCGCCCAGGCGTCCAGCAGCAGAGCGGCGCCATAGCCGCCTGCTGCCGTCGGTTCGGCCCCCGGAGTGGCGACGACCAGTGCCGGATCGCCCGGCACCGTTGGCACGACAGTGTCGCCTCCGGAGGTGACGACGGTGGTGCCGGGGAACGCCCGGCCGAGTTCCTCTGCGGTGCGGCGCGCGCCGACGACGACGGCGCGCACCGAATCGGATCCGCATCGGGCGCAGCGCAGTGTGGGCTCCTCACGGCCGCACCACCGGCACACCGCACCTGACGCGTCCCGGTCGGGCAGCGACAGCGGACCGGTGCAGTGCCTGCAACGGGCGATGGTGCGACAGCGGCCACAGGCCAGCGCGGGCACGTATCCCCTGCGCGGCACCTGTACCAGCACGGGCCGTCCGGTATCCAGTGCCGAGCGCACGGCCCGCAGTGCCATCGACGGCAGCCGGGCGCTGTGCGCTGCCGGGTCTCGCTCCTGCGCGAATCCGTTGTCTTCCAGGGCGATCACCCGCGGCGCGCGGGACCGCACCACGGGCCTGGTGGCCACCAGATCATGTGCCCATCGGCTGCGGACCAACGCCTGCGCCTCTGCAGTGCGTGAGTATCCACCGATCATTGCGGCACAACGCAATTGGTGTGCACGCAACATTCCAACCTCGCGGGCGTTGGGGTACGGCGCGCGTGGCTCAACCAGGGTGTCGTCACCGTCGTCCCACACCAAAACCAGCCCGAGATCGGCGACGGGCGCGAATACCGCGCTCCGCGTTCCGATGACCAGCCGGGCCGATCCCCGCAGCACGGACAGCCAGCGCCGGTACCGCTGCGAGGGACCGAGTCCGGCGGAAAGAGCGACGACCCGGTCTTCGCTGATGAGCCGGGTGCTGGCGGCGTGCAGCGCATCCACGTCTCGCTGGTCCGGCACGATCGCCAGCACGCCGCGTCCTGCAGATGCGGTCGCCGCGGCGACCTCGGCAAGCCGGTCGGCCCAGCGCTCCCCGGGAAGCGCCTGCCAGACGGCACGGGCGGCCCGGCCGTCGCGAAGCGCTGCGAAAAACTGTTCACCCCTGCCGTATTCGGCCCAGCCCGCGGTGTCGACCGGTTCGACAGCGATCGGTGCCGGCTCGGCGGGCGCCTGCTTTTCCACGTTGGCGTGCCGCGGCGGGATGGCCAGTCGCAGCACGTCGGCGCGGGTGCCTGCATAGCGCGCGGCGACGGCGTCGACGAGGCGGCGCACGTCGGGGGTCAGCACCCGTTCGGCCGAGACCACCCGGTCCAGCCAGCCCAGCTTGCCGACATGGTCGGTCTCCGAACGCCTTTCGAGGATGAACGCGTCGACCAGGCGGCCGTGGAAGCGCACCCGGGCCCGCACCCCCGGTTGCGCGTCGTCGGACTGCTCGGCCGCGACGAGGTAGTCGAACTCGCGATCCAGGTGCGGCACCGACAGCATCGGAAGCACCCGGGCAATCGGTTCGTGCTCCGCCGCGGTCTTGCTCACACCTACCGTCTAGCAGACGTGTCGGACGTCCGGCCGAAGAAGAAGCCGGCCGTGATCAACACCAACGAGGTGGCGTACACCCACCAGATCGGCACCGCGAGCGCCTCGGACCCCAGCACGAACTTGTTGATGCCGATCATCGCGTCCGACACCGCGAAAGACACCGCGCCCAGCGCAGTCCACGGCGTCGGCAGGCGGGCCAGCAGCGCGGCGCACACCATGGCGCCGAGTACCGCGATGTAGACCGTCACCGGCACCGCCATACCCTCGGTGGTCAGCTTGGGCCAGAACCAGATCAGCAGCGCGATGCAGGCCACCACCACCAGCGCCGACGCTGCCAGCCGCGGCGCCGATCGCACGCACAGCGGGAGCAGTGCGGCCAGGAAGCACAGGTGGGCTACCAGAAAGGCGGCCAACCCGAGCACGAACGACGGCTCCCACCACGGCATCGCCAGCAGGAAGTCACCCGCGGCGGAACCCACCAGCGCGCCGAGCAGCCAGCGTCGCTCCCTGGCGATCGGGTGAGCCAGCGCGGCGGCGGCCAGTAGGACGGCCGCCGCGGCCTTGACCGCGGGCTGCAACCAGAACTGGCCGGTGAGCTCGGCACCCGACGGCAGTCGCAGCGCGGTCGCGATCAGGAACACGCCGTAACCGGCGGCGACGAGGGCGGCCGCCACCCAGAAGTCCCGAGTCCGCCGGCGTGTGGGTGCGCCGATATCCGTTGCCATCCTGCAGAAAGGTACTGGACCGCGGACTATCTCCAATCCGCAATTCGTTACATACGCAATGAGTAGGAAAGATTCCGTGAACATCGTGCACGCGTTCTGGGACGAGGTGTGGAACGCCCATGACCCCGCCGCGGCGGACCGCTTCGTCGTCGACGACTTCGTCATCGTCACGGGCGGCGAGACCATCTCCGGCCGGGAGAATTTCAAGAGATGGATCGAAGGCTTCCTGACGAAGCTGACCGACCTGCACCTCGAGGTCATCGAGTCCTTCCAGAACGCCGACGGCAGCCGGGTGACCTCGCGCTGGCTGCTGACCGGCAAGAACAACGGCATTCTCGGGACCGAGCCAAACCAACAGGATGTCGTCATGACAGGCACTGCGGTGTGGGCCGTGCGCGAGGACGGAAAGCTGCTGACGAACTGGGTCGAGCGGTCTTCGTGGGAGCAGTTTCAGCGGCTTAAGCTCTAAGCACGCACCCAGACGGAGGCCCTATGTCAGTGCCCGACTACGACACCGTAATCATCGGTGCCGGATTCTCCGGCATCGGTACGGCCATCAAGCTCGACAAGTCGGGCATGGGCCACTACCTGGTGATCGAGGCCGCTGACGGCGCGGGCGGAACCTGGCACTGGAACACGTATCCCGGTATCGCCGTGGACATTCCGTCATTCTCCTACCAGTTCTCCTTCGAGCAGAGCCCCGACTGGACGCGCACCTATGCACCCGGCCGCGAGCTGAAGGCCTACGCCGAACACTGCGTCGACAAGTACGGTCTGCGGTCCAAGATCCGGTTCAACACAAAGGTGCTCGGCGCGGTGTTCGACGAGGAAACGGACCTCTGGCACATCGAGACCGATGGCGGTGACCGGTTGACCGCGCGCTTCCTCGTCAATGCAGGCGGCGTGCTGACCACTCCGAAACCGCCCGACATCGACGGTGTCGACTCGTTCGCGGGTGTCACCATGCACACCGCCCGCTGGGATCACAGTCAGGACCTCACCGACAAGCGCGTCGCGATCATCGGCACGGGCGCGTCAGCCGTCCAGGTGATCCCCGAAATCGCGCCGATCGTCAAGCACCTCACCGTTTTTCAGCGCACGCCGATATGGTGCTTCCCGAAAGCGGATGTGCCGCTGTCCCCCGCGGCGCGCCGTGTGATGCGCATTCCCGGGGGGATGGCCGTTCAGCGCCTCACGAGTCAGGCCTACGTCGAGCTGACGTTCCCGCTCGCGGCGCAGTACTTCACGGTGAACCCGATGGCCAAGCGTGCGCCGGAATTCGCTAAGGCCTATCTCCGCCGAGAGGTCAAGGACCCCGTCCTGCGGGACAAGCTCACGCCGCGCTACGCCGTGGGGTGTAAGCGCCCCGGGTTTCACAACACGTACCTGGCGACGTTCAACCGCGACAACGTCAGCCTGGTCACCGAGCCGATCGACAAGATCACCGGCTCCGGTGTGGCGACGGCCGACGGTCACGACCATGACGTTGACGTCTTGATCCTGGCGACCGGTTTCAAGGTGATGGACCCTGACGCGGTCCTCACGTATTCGGTCACCGGACCCGACGGGCGATCACTGGCCGGGTTCTGGGACGAGCATCGGCTGCAGGCCTATGAAGGCGTCAGCATCCCGGGCTTCCCGAACTTCTTCACGGTGTTCGGGCCCTACGGCTATGTCGGCTCGTCGTACTTCGCGCTCATCGAGTCACAGAGTCACCACATCGTGCGCTGCCTCACGCACGCCCAGCGCCGCGGGGCCACCCGCGTCGAGGTGACCAAGGAGGCCAACGACCGCTACTTCGCCGAGATGATGCGCAAGCGTCACCGCCAGATCTTCTGGCAGGACAGCTGCTCGCTGGCCAACAGCTATTACTTCGACAAGAACGGCGACGTGCCGCTGCGTCCGGCCACCACGTTGCATGCGTACTGGCGCAGCCGCCGCTATCCGCTAGGCGATTACCGGTTCTCGGCCTAGACGGACGCCTTCAGCTCCTCGACCTTGTTGAGCTGCTCCCACGGCAGCTCGACGTCGGTGCGGCCGAAGTGGCCGTATGCCGCCGTCTGCGCGTAGATCGGCCTCAGCAGGTCCAGGTCGCGCACGATCGCACCGGGCCGCAGGTCGAACACGGAGGTGATGGCCTTCTCGATCCGGCCCGGGTCCACGGTCTCAGTGCCGAAAGTCTCGACGAACAGCCCGACGGGGGCGGCTTTGCCGATCGCGTAGGCCACCTGGACCTCGATTCGCTCCGCCAGGCCTGCTGCGACCACGTTTTTTGCCACCCAGCGCATCGCGTAGGCCGCGGAACGGTCCACTTTGGACGGATCCTTGCCGGAGAACGCCCCGCCGCCGTGGCGTGCCCAGCCGCCGTAGGTGTCGACGATGATTTTGCGGCCGGTGAGGCCAGCGTCGCCCATCGGGCCCCCGAGCACGAACTTTCCGGTCGGGTTGACCAGCAGGCGATAGTCCGAGGTGTCCATCGAGTCGTGTGCGAGGTCGTTCAGCACGGTGTTGACGACCTTTTCGCGGATGTCCGGGGTGAGCGTCGCCACCAGGTCGATGCCGTCGGCGTGCTGGGTGGACAGCACGACGGTGTCCAGCCGCACCGGGGTGGTCCCGTCGTACTGCACGGTGACCTGGGTCTTGCCGTCGGGGCGCAGGTAGTCCAGCACGCCGCTCTTGCGGACCTCGGTGAGCCTGCGCGACAGCCGGTGCGCCAGCGCGATCGGAAGCGGCATCAGCTCGGGGGTGTCCTTGATGGCATAGCCGAACATCAGGCCCTGATCACCTGCACCCTGGGAGTCCAGCGGATCCTGCTCGCCCTCGACGCGCGTCTCATAGGCGGTGTTGACACCCTGGGCGATGTCGGGTGACTGGGCGCCGATGCCGATGTTCACGCCGCAGGTGGTCCCGTCGAAGCCCTTCTCCGACGAGTCGTAGCCGATCTCGAGGATGCGGTCGCGCACTGTGTTGGTGATGTCGGCGAACGCTTCTTTCGCGGTGGTGGTCACCTCGCCGACGACGTGCACCTGGCCGGTGGTGACCAGCGTCTCGACCGCCACCCGTGACTTCGGGTCATCGGCCAGCAGCGCGTCAAGCACCGAGTCGCTGATCGCGTCACAGATCTTGTCGGGGTGCCCTTCGGTCACCGACTCACTGGTAAACAGCCGACCTTCGCTCACGGTTCGTTCCTCTCGCTTCAGCTCTCTCAAAGAAAGTTAGTTAGTCAAATTATATCTGTAGCCCTGTCGCACCCAAGCGTGCGCCCCCGTCGCGCGCAACCCTTAAGTGCAAGCGGATATGTGCGTCCGGTCACCCGCCGCTGTTGTGCAGGAAGGCCACGATCGCGTCCACGATACGGCTGGCCATCAGAGTTTTCGAACCGTGCTCCAATGCGGCCTCGGTGCCGTCGGCGGCCAGCAACCAACCGTCGTTGCTGTCCACCTCGAACGCGCGGTTCTCGCCGACGGCGTTGACCACAAGCAGGTCGCAACCCTTGCGGGCCAGCTTGGCGCGTGCGTGGAACAACACGTCGCCGTTCGCGTCGCCGGTTTCGGCGGCGAATCCGACGATCGCGCGCATATTGGGCAGCTGGCCGTCGGTGCGCGCCCGCACCGCACCCGCAAGCACGTCCTCGGTACGAGTCAGCTCGATCGCGGTCGGCTCCGAGGCGCCCTTCTTGATCTTGTTGGACTCCACGGATGCCGGGCGGAAGTCGGCGACGGCCGCGGCCATCACCAGGACGTGCGCGTCGGGCGCGTGCTTGGACACCGCGTCCCGCAACTGGGCGGCCGAACCGATGTGCACAACCTCGACGCCTGCCGGATCAGCAAGCCCGGCGGTGTTGCCTGCGATGAGCGTCACGTCGGCGCCGCGCTGGGCGGCGACGCGGGCCACCGCATAGCCCTGCTTGCCCGACGACCGGTTACCGATGAAGCGCACCGGGTCGAGTGGCTCGCGGGTGCCGCCCGCCGAGACCAGCAGCCTGACGCCGGCGAGGTCGTACGGCAGCGCGTCGGCGCGCTCGAGCAGCAGGCTGGCCAGCGTGGTGATCTCTTCCGCTTCAGGCAGCCGCCCGGCCCCGCTGTCGGCCCCGGTAAGCCGGCCGGACGCGGGCTCGAGGACGATCCCACCACGACGGCGCAGGGCGGCCACGTTGTCGACGGTGGCCGGGTGAAACCACATCTCGGTGTGCATCGCGGGTGCGAACAGCACCGGGCATCGGGCGGTCAGCAGCGTGGCGGTCAGCAGGTCATCTGCCCGGCCCGCCACGGCCCGGGCCAGTAGGTCCGCAGTAGCGGGCGCCACGACGACGAGGTCGGCTTCCTGCCCGATCCGGACATGCGGCACCTCGTGAACGTCGTTCCAGACGCCGGTGTGGACTGGGTTACCCGACAGCGCCTCGAACGTCGCCGCACCGACGAAACGCAGTGCGGACTCGGTGGGGACAACGCGGACGACGTGACCGGCTTCGGTGAGCTGACGGACCACGGTGCACGCCTTGTAGGCGGCGATGCCACCGGCGACACCGACGATGATCCGCTTGCCGTCCATCAGCGCGGAGGCCTAGCCCTCGCCCTCGGTGTGCTCGAGCAGGTCCTCGTGGATCTCGCGAAGCGCGATCGACAGCGGCTTCTCCTGCAGGCCGGGCTCGACCAGCGGGCCGACGTATTCGAGAATCCCGTCGCCGAGCTGGTTGTAGTAATCGTTGATCTGGCGCGCGCGCTTGGCGGCGTAGATCACCAACGCGTACTTGCTCGACGCGCGGTCGAGCAGCTCGTCGATGGGCGGGTTGGTAATGCCCAGCGGTGTGTCGTAGCCGCTGTGGCGCGAATCGGTGTCGATGTCGTCGACGGCGGCCAGCGGCGCGTCGGCATGCGGGGTGCTCACGAAAAAGGTCTCCTGGCGCTTTTGTAGAAATTGCTTGAGTAGCTTTCGGGCCGCGTCGCGCCGTGGTCGGCGCTTGGTTTATTCGGGGTCCACCAGCAAGGATACCAATTCAGCGCAGGCTGACTCCAATTGACTGTTCACGACCACGCGGTCGAAGTCGTGTTGGGCGGCCAGTTCGGCTCTGGCGGTGGCCAGCCGGCGATTCATCACCGCGGGCGTCTCGGTCCCGCGCCCGGTCAGGCGGCTTTCCAGCGCCTCCCAGCTGGGCGGGGCGAGAAACACCGTCAGCGCATCCGGCATTGCGTTCTTGACGGCTCGGGCACCGGCCAGATCGACCTCGATGAGAACCGGATGACCGGCGGACGTCGCATCGCGAATGGGCTGCGCGGGCGTTCCGGATCGATGCAACCCGCCGTGGATCTCCGCCCACTCGAGCAATGCGCCGTCGTCGATCAGCTGCTGAAATTGCTCGGCCGAGACGAATGAGTAGTCGACGCCGTCGATCTCACCAGGGCGCGGAGCCCTGGTGGTCACGGAAACGCTGAAGTGGAGATCGGGAATCCGTTCACGCAAGCAGCGGACGACGGTTGACTTCCCGACGGCAGACGGGCCGGACAGCACCAAGACCGGCGCTTTGACTGGCCTAAGCCCGTCCGGCCCTCCGCCTTCGTTCATCGACCTCCCTTACGAGAAGTCGAACTTCTCCAGCAGAGCCTTCCGCTGACGATCACCCAGGCCGCGCAACCGGCGGGTGGGGGCGATCTCGAGTTCGGTCATGATCTCCTGCGCCTTGACCTTGCCGACCTTGGGCAATGCCTCCAGGAGCGCAGAAACCTTCATCTTGCCGAAGACCTCGTTGGTCTCGGCGTCTATCAGCACCTGCTTGAGGTTGGTGCCGCCGCGCTTGAGCCGATCTTTGAGTTCAGCTCGTGCTCGACGTGCGGCAGCAGCCTTCTCCAACGCTGCCGCGCGCTGTTCGTCGGTCAACTGGGGAAGGGCCACGGGTGTTCCTCCGTCTCGTCACCATCACTGTGTTTTGTCTTGACTGGTCATAACACCAGCCAGCAGCGACGACCGTACCCACGCAACCTGACGAAAGCGAACCCCACCCCCCCGGTTCCGTCGCCAAAAGCCCAGCGTGCTCAGAGCGGTTCTCGACGAACGCCAGAGCGGATCGACACTCGGCGCGCGCTGGGCTATCGCAAGAATTGCCTGCATACGGGGGGTTTTCGGGCAATTTCCGGGCGATCCGGGGCCGGTCACGCGACCGACCAGGCAACCAGACGCTTGCGTGAACCTTCAAGAAAAAGAAAATTTTGCCTGGTCACCGAGTTTCGGGCGTGTCGTGGTGACTTCCCGTCGATTGCCCGGCGCTGTTGACAGTCGTCAACGACATTGCGTAGTAGACAGGATTTTCAGCGCGTGACGGCCGGATCCGCACACGCGTTGGGCGTGCGGCTGCGGCGCGTACATCCCCGACCAAGCGTGGCTGTCGGTTGTCGAAGAGCGCGCGCTGATCGCCGGGGATCGCGCAACCGAAGACATCCTCATGTCGTTCAAACTCTCCGGCAGTTCGGTGAATGCCGCCTGAGCCAACCGATGCTCAGCGCGGATGCCGCCGCCCCGCCGGGAGCCGGTGTGAATGTGCGGCCGTCAGCGCATCGGGCCCTTCGAGGTCACCCGGCTGGCGACACAGGATTCGACCGCACTGGCGAAGTGGCTGGCCGACAATGGCTTTCCACACCCAGACGGTTTGGATGGAAATATCGCGCCCTGCATCGCGGACGGCGGGGCGGTGGTCGAGACCGTCGACCTGTACGCACGCGCAAACCACGGCGACATCACAGGCGTTTCCCTGCTCGCACTTATCGGCGTCGGCGCCCTCATCTTGACTGTCGTGCTGGTCGGGCGGCGAAACTCAGTGAGCGACATGTCGTTGCCGTAATCTCCTTGAGCGCAAGCGGTTTTCGAACCGTTACTGACTCCACAGCACATGCCTAACGGCACCACAGTGCGGACCCAATTCCCGTCCTTAACGTCGTGACGGTGCGGCGAACACGCGCCCACAACGACAAGTGGAGTGACATTGATGAGCGTTAAACGGGTCTTTTACGCATCGACGTTGGCCGCAGGAGTGGGGCTCGCGGGACTGCTAGGTGTCGGCCTTGGCACCGCATCCGCCGACCCCTGGGGGCCACCCTGCAATGCGCCGGGCGCACCACCCTGCCAGAACCACCACGACGACTGGAACCGCGGTCCCGGTGACAACCGCGGAGCTCCGATGGATTGGCACCAACGCGGCATCGACCAGGGGCGGTTCGATCACCAGCCGTTCGACTGGAACGGCCAGCAGGTTCAACCGATGCCAGCAGGAAACGGTCCAGGTTGGGGATTCTGGTTTGGTGGACAGTGGATTCCGCTGTAAACCAACGAGATAGCCGAGGCGGCGTGGCACGACTGGGTGCCACGCCGTCAGGCGAGATAGGCCACGGCATCGCGCATCTTCGCGGCTGCCGCACGCAACGCCGCCGCATTTGGTCCGGCTCGCAACACCTCACGCGACACCGCGGGCAGAAGCTGACCGGGCCGTGAGCCGCCGAAGCCGCGCAGCGCGTCCGGGCGGCCACCCTGCGCGCCGACACCGGGAACCAGTACGGGGCCGCCGAGTGCGCTCACGTCCGGAGGCGCCGACACGGTGGCGCCGACGACCACACCCACCGAACCCGGATCGGGCGATGCGGCGCGGTTGACGGAAGATGCGGCGTCGACGATCGACTGGGCCACTGTTTGTCCGCCGGTTTGCGCGCATTGCACGCCTGCACCCTCCGGGTTGGACGTGGCGGCGAGGACGAATACGCCGCGACCGTGCTTGGCGGCACTGTCCAAAAGCGGTTGCAGCGAACCGAATCCGAGGTAGGGCGACGCCGTGACGGCATCGACGGCCAGTGGGGAGTCCCCGACCCACGCAACGGCGTAGGCCGCCATCGTGGAGCCGATATCGCCGCGCTTGGCGTCCGCCAGCACCAGCACCCCCGCGTCGCGGAGTGCGGTGATGGTGTCCTCGAGCACCGAATAGCCCGCGGCGCCATAGGACTCGAAGAACGCCACCTGAAGCTTGACTATCGCGAAGTCGGCGAACACCTCGACGCAGGTGTCACAGAACGCGCGCAGCCCGTCCGCGTTGGTCGACAAACCCCACGCGGTCAGCAGCTCGGGATGGGGGTCGATGCCAGGACAGAGCGGACCGCGCTTCGACACCGCGTCGGCCAGCCGGCGGCCGAATGTGCCCACGGCTACGGCCCCAGCGCGCTGTGCAGCTCTTGCAGCGACATCACACCGATGCTGCCACGAATACCCGCTTCGATCCCCTGCACCGCTGCCGAGGCGCCCTGCACCGTCGTCACGCATGGAATGTTCATCGCGACTGCAGCCGAACGGATCTCGTAGCCGTCGATGCGAGGACCCGAGTTGCCGTAAGGGGTATTGATCACCATGTCGACGTCGCCGGCCTTGATGGCGTCGACGGCCGACACCGCTGGCCTGCCGTCTCCGGGCGGCTCGAAATGCTTGCGGACCTCGTCGCACGGAATTCCGTTGCGCCGCAGCATTTCCGCGGTGCCACCGGTGGCCAGCACGCGGAATCCGAGGTCGGCGAGCCGTTTGACGGGGAACACCAGCGAGCGCTTGTCACGATTGGCCACGGACACGAAGACGGTGCCTTCGGTGGGTAGCGAGCCGTAGGCGGCGGTCTGGCTCTTGGCGAAGGCGCTGCCGAAGTCGTGGTCGATGCCCATCACCTCACCGGTCGACTTCATCTCCGGGCCGAGCAGCGAGTCGATATTGGAGCCGTCGGCCTTGCGGAACCGGTGGAACGGCAGCACCGCCTCCTTCACCGCCACCGGAGCGTTGCGCGGCGTGGTGGCCCCGTCCCCCGTCCGCACCAGCACACCTTCCTCGCGGAGCTGGGCGATGCTGGCGCCCAGCATGATTCGGGCACACGCCTTGGCCAGCGGCACTGCGGTCGCCTTGGAGACGAACGGCACGGTGCGACTGGCCCGAGGGTTGGCCTCGAGCACGTAGAGCACGTCGTCTTTGAGTGCGTACTGCACGTTGAGCAGGCCGACCACACCGATGCCGTGTGCGATTGCCTCGGTGGCGCGGCGTACCGACTCGATGTCACTGCGGCCCAATGTCACCGGCGGCAGTGCGCATGCGGAGTCGCCGGAGTGGATGCCTGCCTCCTCGATGTGCTCCATGATCCCGCCGATGTAGACCTCGGTGCCGTCACACAGCGCGTCGACGTCGATCTCGATGGCGTCTTCCAGGAACCGGTCGACCAGCACCGGGTGCTCGGGCGACAGTTCGGTGGCGCGGGTGATGTAGCCCTCGAGGGTCTCTTCGTCGTACACGATCTCCATACCGCGCCCGCCCAACACGTAGGACGGCCGCACCAGCACCGGATAGCCGATGTCGGCGGCGATGCGCCGGGCCTGCTCGAAGCTGGTGGCGGTGCCGAACTTCGGCGCGGGCAGCCCCGCGATGTTGAGCACTTCGCCGAACGCGCCTCGGTCTTCGGCCAAGTCGATGGCCTTCGGGCTGGTGCCGACGATGGGGACGCCGGCCTTCTCGAGCCGTTCGGCAAGGCTCAGGGGCGTCTGCCCGCCGAGCTGGACGATGACGCCGACAACACCCGGTCCACCTGCGCCGGAGGCGGATTCGGCGTAGTACACCTCGAGAACGTCCTCGAAGGTGAGCGGCTCGAAGTACAGTCGGTCGGCGGTGTCGTAGTCGGTGGACACCGTCTCGGGGTTGCAGTTGACCATCACGGTCTCGAACCCGACATCCGACAGTGTGGTGGCGGCGTGCACGCAGCTGTAGTCGAATTCGATGCCCTGCCCGATTCGGTTCGGCCCGGACCCGAGGATGAGCACCTTGGGTTTCTCGGCCTGCGGGGCGACCTCGGTTTCGGCGGCTGGGTCGAGCTCGTAACTGCTGTAGTGGTAAGGGGTCTTGGCTTCGAACTCGGCGGCGCAGGTGTCGACGGTCTTGAAGACCGGGTGGATACCGAGTCGTCGGCGCAGTGCACGCACGCCCACTTCGCCGGCCAATTCCGGTCGCAGCGCAGCGATCTGGCGGTCGGACAGCCCGCTGTGCTTGCTGCGCCGCAGCAGCTGTTCGTCGAGAACGGGTGCGTCAAGCAGTTCGGTCCGCAGGGACACCAGCCCGTTGATCTGTTCGACGAACCAGGGGTCGACGCCGGATGCGGCGGCGACGTCCTCGACACTCGCCCCGAGCCGCAATGCCAGCTCGATGTCGTAGAGCCGTCCGTCGGTGGCGGTCTTGAGCCCTTCCAGCAGTTCCTGCACGCTCACGTCGGGATCCGGAGCGGTCCAGAAGCCCGCGCGGCCAGTCTCCAGCGACCGCATCACCTTGCCGAGCGCCTCGATGAAGTTGCGGCCCAACGACATCGCCTCGCCTACTGACTTCATCGTGGTGGTCAGTGTTGGATCGGCTCCGGGAAACTTCTCGAACGCGAACCGCGGTGCCTTGACGACGACGTAGTCGAGCGTGGGCTCGAAGCAGGCCGGGGTCTCCTTGGTGATGTCGTTGATGATCTCGTCGAGGGTGTATCCGATCGCGAGCTTCGCAGCGATCTTGGCGATCGGGAATCCGGTGGCCTTGGATGCCAGCGCCGACGACCGCGACACCCGTGGGTTCATCTCGATCACGACCAGCCTGCCGTCGGCGGGGTTGATCGCGAACTGGATGTTGCAGCCGCCGGTGTCGACGCCGACCTCGCGCAGGACGGCGATGCCGAGGTCGCGCATGCGCTGGTACTCACGATCGGTCAGGGTCATGGCCGGAGCCACGGTGACCGAATCGCCGGTGTGTACACCCATCGGATCGAGGTTCTCGATCGAGCAGACCACAACGACGTTGTCGCGGCCGTCACGCATGAGCTCGAGCTCGAATTCCTTCCAGCCGTAGATGGATTCCTCGATCAGCACGTTGGCCGAAGGGGACGCGGTGAGACCGTCGCCGGCCATGCGTTCGACGTCCTCGGCGGAGTGCGCCATGCCCGAGCCCAGGCCGCCCATGGTGAAGGACGGCCGCACCACGACCGGAAGGCCGAGTTCCTCGACGGTTTCGCGGACCTCTTCCATGGTGAAACACACGCGGGAGCGGGCGGATTCGCCGCCCACCTTGGCGACGATGTCCTTGAACCGTTGACGGTCCTCGCCCCGTTGGATCGCTTCGAAGTCGGCGCCGATCAGTTCGACGCCGTAGCGGTCGAGCGTACCGTTCTCGTACAGTGCCACGGCGGTGTTCAGCGCAGTCTGCCCGCCGAGCGTGGCCAGCAGCGCGTCGATCTTGTTGCCGCGCTCCGCTTGTTGCGCGATGACCCGTTCGACAAAGGCCGGGGTGATCGGCTCGACATAGGTGTGGTCGGCGAACTCCGGGTCGGTCATGATCGTCGCCGGGTTGGAATTGACGAGGCTGACCTGAAGCCCCTCGGCGCGCAGTACCCGGCACGCCTGAGTGCCCGAGTAGTCGAACTCGCAGGCCTGTCCGATGATGATGGGCCCGGAGCCGATCACCAGCACGTGGTTCAAGTCAGTGCGACGCGGCACCCGACCACCCCCCACATCCGCGAGCGTGCGTGTCTGCAGCCGACACGCCGGTATTTTCCAGCAGTTCACGCACGCTCACGCGCGGGTGAGTTCGCGCGTGCAAGGCCACCCCCGCAGTCCGACATCTTCGAGCGTGCGCGTTTGCAGGAACTCTGCGGCGTGTCGGGCCGCAGACACGCACGCTCGCGGATAGATGAGGAGGCATCTAGCGCACTCCCCCCGCCATCAGGTCGACGAATTGATCGAAGAGGTATTCCGCGTCGTGCGGCCCGGCCGCGGCTTCCGGGTGGTACTGCACCGAGAAGGCCCGCCCGTCAACGAGTTTGATTCCTTCGACGACGCCGTCGTTGGCGCAGGTGTGACTCACTTCTGCGGGGCCGAACGGGGTGTCGAACCGCTCCCCCGCTTCGCCTTCCAACGCGAAGCCGTGGTTCTGGGCAGTGACGGCGACGCGACCGGTGGCGTGGTCGATGACGGGCACGTTGATGCCCCGGTGCCCGAACACCATCTTGTACGTCGAGCGGCCCAGCGCGCGACCGAGGATCTGATTGCCGAAGCAGATGCCGAACAACGGGATACCCGCGCCGAGCACGTCGCGGGTGACACCGACGATGTGGTCGGCGGTGGCCGGGTCTCCCGGCCCGTTGGACAGGAACACGCCGTCGGGCTTCAGATCGGCGATCTGGTCGAAGGTCACCGACGACGGCAACACATGGCTGCGGATGCCACGGCGGGCGAAGTTGCGCGGCGTATTGGTCTTGATACCGAGATCGATCGCGGCGACGGTGAAGCGTTTCGGCCCATCGGTTTCCACGATGTAGGTGTCGTCGGTGCTGACCTGGCCTGCCAGATCTGCGCCGAGCATCGACGGCTGGCTGCGCACCCGTTCCAACAGCTCATCCATGGAAGCATCGCCTGAGCCTGATGTCGCCGCCAATGCGGCTCCACTGAACACCCCGGCCTTCATCGACCCGAGGCTGCGTAGGTGGCGCACGACGGCGCGGGTATCGATGCCAGCGATGCCGACGATGCGCTGCCGGACGAGTTCGTCCTCGAGCGTTCCGGTCGCCCGCCAGTTCGACGCCCGCGGCGACGGGTCGCGGACCGCATAACCCGCGACCCAGATCTTGTCGCCGCGACTCTCGGCGTCTTCGTGGTTCCAACCGGTGTTGCCGATCTGCGGAGCCGTCGCGACGACGATCTGGCGGTGATAGCTGGGGTCGGTCAATGTCTCCTGGTAACCGGACATGCCGGTGGAGAACACCGCTTCACCGAGTGTCTGACCGAGCGCCCCGAATGATGAGCCGGTGAAGATCCGGCCGTCGTCTAGGACGAGCACCGCCTTCTTGCTCACGCCGCCTCCTTCCCGAGCCATTGCGCATACTCCGTGCGGTCGTTGCCACGGAATCCGGTGTCGATCTCCGTGCCCGACGGTAGCCGCCACCTGATAGCCAGGATGCCCTGATGCGTCATGGCCTTGCCGGCGATGCCGCGTTCGGTGCGGATAGCGGTGATCGCTTCCTCAGGGATCCAGATCGGACGGCCTCCGCTGCGCTGCAGCATGATGCCCTCCGGGTAGCGGGTCAGCACGGCCTTGGTGCGGTAGCCGAGGTCGCCGACCGCGATGCGGTCCTGCCAGCTCGGCGCCAATGTGCTGCCGACGTACAGGCCCTTGGTCGCAGGGACGATGACCGGCCCGACGGTGTCCGGCACAGCAGGCAGCGTCCCGATCAGCTCTGCCTGCCGCTCGGCGCGGTGCCGCCAGCCCCGCATCATCGCCCGGAGCGCCAGCCCGATCGCCACCGCCAGCACGGCGGCCATGATCAGCGACCCGACCAGCGTGGCGGTATTCATGCAGGGGATTTTCCGTCACGCGCGGTGACCTTGCCACGCAGCATCGTCAAAGTGACCGCGCCGGGCAGCGTCATCGACTCGAATGGGGTGTTGTCCGAGCGGCTGGCCAGGTCTGCACCGGCGACCGTCCATGTCGCGTCGGGGTCGACGACGGTCAGGTTGGCCGGCTCTCCGATCTCGAGCGGCCTGCCCTGGTCGGGCAGCCCGACGATGCCGGCCGGGTTCTCGCTCATCACCCGAGCGACGTCGCGCCACGTGAACAGCCCCGGCCGCACCATCGTCTCGACGACCACCGACAGCGCAGTCTGCAGGCCCAGCATGCCGGGACTTGCGTTGGCGAACTCGCACATCTTCTCGTGCTCGGCGTGCGGGGCGTGGTCGGTGGCCACACAGTCGATCACACCGTCGACGAGCGCCTGCCGCAGCGCCTCGGCGTCGCTGGATTCGCGCAGCGGCGGGTTGACGCGGTTGCGTCCGTCGTAAGAGAACAACCGGTTGTCGTCAAGCAGCAGGTGATGCGGGGTCACCTCGGCGGTGATCGAAATGCCTTGTTCCTTGGCCCATCTGATGATTTCGACGGTGCCGGCGGTCGAGGCGTGGCAGATGTGCACGCGCGCCCCGGCATCGCGGGCCAACAGGGCATCGCGGGCAACGATGGACTCCTCGGCTGCACGCGGCCAGCCGGCCAGACCCAATCGGGCGGCATTGGGTCCCTCGTGGGCGACGGAGCCGACGGTCAGCCGCGGTTCCTCGGCGTGCTGGGCGATCAGCACCCCGAGCCCAGTGGCGTACTCCAAGGCCCGGCGCATCACCAACGGGTCGTGGACGCAGATGCCGTCGTCGGAGAACATACGCACCTGGCTCGCGCCCGCGGCCATCATTCCCATCTCGGTCAGCTGCGCTCCTGCCAGACCCATGGTGACCGCGCCGACCGGGTGCACATCGACAAGACCGACCTGCTGGCCGCGGTGCCACACATGGTCGGTGACCACGGGGCTGTCGGCTACCGGGTTGGTGTTGGCCATCGCGAATACAGCCGTGTAGCCACCCAAAGCCGCTGCCGCCGAGCCGGTTTCGATGTCCTCTGCGTATTCGCGACCGGGCTCGCGGAGATGGGTGTGCAGGTCGACGAAGCCTGGCAGCAGGACCTGGCCGGTTGCGTCGAACACGTCGGCGCTATCGGGAATCGCGAGGTCCGCTCCGATGTCGGCGATCTGGCCGTCGTCGACCAGCACGTCGACCCGGTCACCCTCGCCGTAAAGCCGTACCCCACGAACCAATGTGCTCATGCGCTGATCGCCTCCTGATCGGCGCCCACCAACAGGTGGAACAACACCGCCATCCTGATGTGCACACCATTGGAAACCTGTTGCAGCACAGCCGATTGCGTCGAGTCGGCGACCGATGAAGAGATCTCCATACCGCGCAGCATCGGTCCCGGGTGCAGTACCACCGCGTGACCGGGCAGCATCGCCTGCCGCTTCTCTGACAACCCGTAGAGCACCGAGTACTCGCGGGGCGACGGGAAGAATCCGCCGGTCATCCGCTCAGCCTGAACCCGGAGCATCAACGCCGCGTCGGCGACGGGAAGTTCGGCGTCGAGGTCGTGCGACACGGTCACCGGCCAGCCCGCCACCCCGACCGGCAGCAGCGTCGGCGGCGCTACCAGCACCACCTCAGCGCCCAGGGTGTCCAGCAGCATGACATTGGACCGGGCCACCCGGCTGTGCAGGATGTCGCCGACGATCACCACCCGCTTGCCCTCGACGCCACCGAGTCGCTGGCGGATGGTGAGCGCGTCGAGCAGTGCCTGCGTGGGGTGTTCGTGGGTGCCGTCGCCCGCATTGATCACCGAGGGACCGCCGTCTTCGGTGGCGGTCCACTCCGCGAGCTGCTGCGCCGCACCGGATGCCGGGTGGCGGATGATCAGCGCGTCGGCACCGGCCGCGCGCAGCGTCAATGCGGTGTCGCGCAGTGACTCGCCCTTTGCCACCGACGATCCGGACGAGCTGACGTTGATGACGTCGGCGCTCATCCACTTGCCCGCCACCTCGAACGACACCCGGGTGCGGGTCGAGTTCTCGTAGAACATCGTGATCACGGTGCGGCCGCGCAGGGTCGGGAGCTTCTTGACCTCCCGGCCCAGCAGCGCCGCGCTGAACCGGTCGGCGTCGTCGAGGATCGCGGTGGCCTCGTCGCGCGTCAGATCCGACGCCGAGAGCAGGTGCCGTGGACTCATCGGACTGGACCTCCATGCGATGCGATCGTCACGCCGTCGTGCCCGTCGTGCTCGGTCAGCCGCACCTTGACGTTGTCGCTGCGCGAGGTCGGCACGTTCTTGCCGACGTAGTCGGCCCGCAGCGGGAGTTCGCGGTGACCGCGGTCGACGAAGACGGCAAGCTGGACCGCGCGCGGCCGTCCGACGTCTCGTAGTGCATCGAGCGCGGCACGCACCGTCCGGCCGGAATAGAGCACGTCGTCGACCAGGACAACAATCGTGCCGTCGATGCCGCCCTCGGGGATCGTGGTCTCCTCGAGCGGCCGCGGCGGCTTGATGTTGAGGTCGTCCCGGTAGAGCGTGATGTCGAGGGCACCGTGCGGCACGGTGACGCCTGCGAACTCCTGGATCTTCTCGGCGAGGCGGGCGGCCAACGCGACGCCGCGGGTGGGGATGCCGAGGATGACGACGCGCGGAGCGTCCTGACCGTCTAGTGCGGTCTTCTCGATGATCTCGTGTGCGATGCGGGAAACGGTCCGACCGACGTCCGCCGCGGACATCAGTTCCCGGTCGGTGTCTGAAGAGTCGGTGGCGCCCAAGGGACCCTGACCTCCTTCTCCGCCTCTCGGGACGGATCGTTAAAGGACGTCGAACTGCCGGGCAGCTTAGCAGGCGCCACCCGGCGAGATGGCGGACACACCCCCGCGCGTCCGTTCGATGTGCCGCGAAGCGTTGGTGGCCGGCGTAATGTCCGGCCCAAGATCGCAGGGGGTTCCCAGGTGGCAGGCCCAGACCCGTTGGTATTACCGGATCCGAACTTCGACTGCACTCCTGCGGATTGCCAATTTCTCTCCGGCATCCGTCCTTATCGACGCGACACCTTCCGGCTCGAACAGGAGAATCTCCAAGTACAGGGCGTCGGAACGAAATTCGTTGTCCACAACTACGGTCACGGCGGCGCAGGCATCACGATGAGCTGGGGCTGCGCGGTACAGGTTCGCGATCTGGTCCTCCAGCATGCCGGGGGCGCGCCGGGCCAGGTCGCGGTGCTCGGCGCCGGGGTGATGGGTCTGACCGCGGCGAAGCTGCTCGTCGAGGCCGGCTTCACGGTGCGAATGTATGCGGCGTCCTTCCTCTACACCACATCCGACGTCGCAGGGGGCCAGTGGTGCCCGTCCTTCGTCGAACACCAGAACACGCCGGCGGCCAGCCAGCAGTTCGAGAACATTCTGCGTACCGCCTTCACCATGCATCACGACCGGATCGGTCAGGACTACGGCGTTTCCGAAAGGATCAACTTCTCCAAACATCCCCGCGCCGAGACCAGCTTCAACAAGGTTCCCCTGGACGTCATCCCCGAGCCGACGGTGTACGAGCATCTGCCCTTCGCGCATTTGAATCAACGCGGCTACGGCTACCACACGCTATTGGTCGAGCCTCCGATCTTCCTCAAGAAGCTGCGGACCGCATTGACCGGCGCGGTGCAGTTGACTCAGCGCACCATCGCCTCGGCCGCCGACGTCGTGCAATTACCGGAGCCCATCGTCGTCAACTGCACCGGCATGGGGTCAAGGGACATCTTCGGCGACACTAAACTCGCTCCGATCAAGGGCCAGCTCGTCCTCGTGAAAGCGCAACCCGCGCTGCAGTATCTCTACAGCTCCGATGAGACCTACGTCTTCCCGCGCGCCGACCACGTCGTGGTCGGCGGCTCGTACGAGTACCACGTATGGGATCCACTCGATCCGTACAAAGCCATGGCGATCCTCAAGATGGCCAATGACGTATTCGCGGGGCACCCGACCATCCAAATGCCGCAGCAGGACTGGATGCTGCCCGAATACCGGTGACCCATGCCCTATCTCATCGCTGACTATCTCATCGACCGCCTGGTCGAACACGGCGTCGAACGCCTATTCGGTGTGCCCGCGGTGTTCTGCGCAGCGGTCTTCGACGCCGCCGGGCGCAAAGCCGGCTTCCACTCCGTGGTTACCAACAGCGACCTGGAAGCGGGGTATGCGGCCGACGGCTACGGCCGTATAAACGGGTTGTCGGCGCTGGCCGTTTCGTACGGTCCGGGAAACCTCAGCGTTGTCAACGCAATCGCGGGTGCCTATCTCGAGCGCAGCCCGGTGGTGATCATCAGCGGCGGGCCCTCGCAGAAGAACATCGATGATCAGAACGCGACCGGTGTGCTCTATTCCCATTCCATGGGGAAGCCGCACACGGACCTCGACGTCTTCCGCAACATCACCGCGTTCTGCCAACGTGAGACCGACGAGGCCAAGCTCCCGAAACTCATCGACGACGCGATCAAGGCCGCGCTGATCACCAAGCACCCGGTGTACCTCGAAGCCCCGAAGGACCAGTTCAGTCGTCCGTGCTCACCACCGGCCGCACCCATCGACACCACCGTTCCCGCGGGCGCGGCCGACGCCGTGGCGACCGCGATCCTGCAAGACCTGCGGACCGCAACCAACCCGGTCGTGGTCGTCGGCGAGGAGGTACAGCGCTACGGATTGGCCGCCAAGGTAATGACGGTGCTCGACCGCCTGCAGGTCCGCTGGACAACCACGGTTGTCGGCAAATCAGTTCTGCCCGAACAGCATCCGCGTTTCATCGGGGTGTTCAACGGTGACAAAGCACCTGCCGACCTGAGGAACGCGATCGCGCAGGCCGGCGTGATCGTCGCGCTCGGCGCGGTGTTCGGTTCCGGGCACGCCACCTTGATGATTCCGAGGGCGAACAAGACGATCCGGGTGTGGGACGGCACGGCAGTGATTCGCAACGGCGCTCCAGAGTCTGTGGGGCTGCCCGCGCTGGTCGACCGGCTGGAGAGCCAAACCGTCGGCGCCAACCCCATCGCCTATACCACCCCCAAGCCCCCGGTCGACGATCCGCCTGCGGTGGACGCGGCGGCCGAACTCGGCTACCAGCAGGTGGTGGACGTCGTCGCCGAACCGGCGTTCCTCGATTCGTCTTTCAGGGTCATCGCCGACACCTTTTTGGGCATCTATCCGGCCGCGCGAATGAAGATGCCGGAACAGGACTGCTTCATGGCGTGCGCGCTGTGGGCGTCGATCGGTCACTCCGTCGGCGCAGCGGTCGGCGCATGGGCGCCAGACGGGAAGCGGCCGCTGGTGTTGATCGGCGACGGCGGGTTCCAGATGGTCGGCCAGGCGGTGTCGACAATGGTTCGCTACCAGCACAACTCAATCGTGATCATCATCGACAACAGCCTCTACGGGTTTGAGCAGTATCTGCTCGGGCCTGGCTACTACACCAACCCGGCACAGGCGCCGCTGACCTATAACGTGTTGCCGGACTGGAACTTCGACGCGTTCGCACAGTCTCTCGGTGTCACCCAGGTTGCCACGGCCACCACCGTCGTCGAGCTACGCGCAGCACTGGCAGCCGCCAAGGCACACGCAGGAGGGCCGTCGGTGATCCGTGCGATGGTGGCCGGGCGCTCGCTGCCCGCCGGGCTCTAGACGGATCGGCACAACCGGACTACACGTTCAGAGAACCATCCGTCACTGCGTACAACTTGCCGTCGGCATAGTCGGTCACATAGATGGTCCCGGTGGGGCCGACCGCGATGTAGCGGCTGGACGATGGCACGTAGAACATTGGGTACCCGTCGATCGGAATGTAGATCCCGTCGCGGCCTGCCGTGGACTGGTCGGTGGTGAAGCTCCCGACAAGCCGGTTCGTCGCAGTGTCGATGATTGTGACGGTCTTGTTGTCCGGATTCATGACGTAGAGCCTGTTGCCGCTGACGGCAAGGTCCTGGGCTCCCTGGGGAACGAGAATCCGTGCGATCTCCTTGTTGTAGTTGGCGCTTGCCTGGTCGGTGTCGATCACCGATACGGCGTTGTAGCCGCCGGTCACCATCCAGGTCTTCCCTGATGCGTCTGTGACGAAGCTGCCGTAGGGCTGACCTCCTACACCGCTCTGGAGAATGGTGACACTGTAGGTGACATAGGCGCGCTTCCCATCGGAGCTCAGGGCGACGTTGCCGACGCCATTTGTGTACTCGAGGCGCCTGCCGAAGCCGCTCTCCTCCCCTGCGCCAGGACCGACCACCACATTGACGGGCGTCATCGTGGCTGTGTCGTACACGAGGAGCCGGCCGGCCGACGTGCCGTAGAGCCGTGTGCCGTCGGCGCTTAGCTCCAGGTCGCTGAAAACGCCTGGCGCGTCGGTACGAATGAGCGTCTTGCCGTCGTTGGTGGTGTCGTACACCCTGAGGGTGCCGTCGGTGGCGTTGACGTACAGGCGGTTTCCACTCGCGACCACCTCGTCGATCCGATCCTGGTACTCGAACGTTCCCCACTCGGGATTCTCGTAGACACCTGGCGGAATCGACACCGTGATGGTGTCGATGACCGTGTTGGTGTTCGGGTCGATCACCGACACCGTGTTGGACAACGAGTTGCTCACGTAGACACGCTGGCGTCCAGGCGTGTCCACCGCTGCCACGCTCAGTGGGCCCGCCCCCACGTCGATTGTCTTTACTGCTTGGTTTGTCGTCGTGTTGATCACCGTGACGGTGTTGCTGTCGTAGTTGACAACGTAGGCATTGCCATTTTTCAGGACGACAACGCCGCTTGGGCCCGTTCCCGCGTTCACCGTGCTGTTCGTCGTCGGTGTTGTCGGCGGTAGGGCCGCAGCGACCTGCACTTGGACCGTGGTGTTGACGGTCGCGGTTCCGTCGGTGGTGTTGACGCTGAACGTGTCGTAGTCGAGCCCAGGGGTCTGGGCTGCCTGGGCACGCGCGGCTTGGCTCGGCGTGTACGTGAAGTATCCGCTCCGCTGATCGAATGTGACCGTGCCGCCTTGCGTCGGTGCAGACGCGAGCGTGTAGATCAGCGTGTCGCCGTCGGGGTCCTGGACGTTCACATAGCCCGTGACGGTTCCGCCGACGGGGTCGAAGGTGCGCGGAATTGTGCTGCCCGGCACCCACGGTGCTCGGTTGGTCGCCTTGACGGACTGCATTATCGGCACCGTGAACGTGACACTGTCCGAAGCCAGTCCGTCGCTCGCGACGACGGTGATCGTCGCAAGATCCGCACCTTGGGTCGCGGCGGCGGCTGCGCGCGCCGCCGCGGTCGGCGTATAGGTGTATCTCGAACCCGAGAAGGTGACCGTGCCACTGGACGGCTGCACAGGCACGCTGTACGTCATCGGATCACCTTCGGGATCGGTGAAATTCAGTGATCCCGACACCGCGCCAGACGAGTTGACGATGGTGTCCACTGACGGGGCCCCGTGCGCAGGGGCGTGGTTGGGCGGGTTGGGCGGCAGGATCGGCACCGAGAATGTCACCGGGGTGGAAAGCTGACCGTCGCTCGCCACCACGGTGATGTTGACCGCATCCGGCCCCTCTGAGACCGCGGCCGCATCGCGGGCGGCCTGATACGGCGTGAATGTGTACCTCGAACCGACGAATGTGACGGTGCCGCTGGAGGGTTGAGTTGGGACGCTGTAGGTCATCGGATTCCCGTCGGGATCCGTGAAATTGAGCAATCCCGACACTGCGCCGGTGGCGCCATTCTGGTTATCGATCGAAGGAGTTCCTGCCTGCGGCGCCCGGTTCGCGACCGGTGTCGGCGCAACCGGAACGGTGACACTGACGTCTTTGATGGCGTTGTAGGAATCCGTCACGCGAATTGTGAAGGTGTCGAAGTCGTCACCCGGGGTCAGCGCTGCGGCGTCGCGAGCCGGTTGGGTCGGGGTATAGGTGTAGGTACCCGCGGCGGCGTCAAACGTCACTGCCCCCTTGCCGGGTGGCGCGGCAGCGCTGTATGTCAGCGAGTCACCGTCGGTGTCTTTGACGTTCACCAAACCGGAAACGACGCCGGTCGTCAGGTTCGCGTCCACGGTGGGGTTCGCGGTGCTGACCGGCGCGGTGTTGCCGCGCGGAAGAGACCACCCGCGCACACTCTTTTCGACGGTGTCCGTGACATAGACGCCGGTACTCGCTCCGGTGCGGTCTACGGCGACCGTGTGGCTACCTGCAGAGCCAGGGGTTCCGACGGTGACGGTGGAGATCACGGCGTTGGTCTTGGTGTCGATCACCGAAAGGCGGTCATTGCTGTTCGCCACGTAGGCCAGGCTGCCGTCATTGGTGATCGCGATCGATGTGGGCGCCGATTGCACTGAAATCGTGGTGATTTGAGCCATCGTCGAGCTGTTGAGCACCAAGACGCGGTTCAAACTCTGTTGGGTGACGTACACCTTGCCGCCGGTTACCGCCAATGCGCTCGGTGAACTCACGGATGATTTCGTGGAGACCACCGTGTTGGAGCTCGTGCTGATGACCGAAATGGAATTGCCATTCTTGTTGGCCACATAAACCCGATCTCCGCTGACCGCGACCGCGCTGGGTGCTTGGCCGACGGTGATGTTGCGCACCGCAAGCGTCGACGTGTTGATGCGCGATACGTTGTTGCTGCCCGCATTGGCGACCCACACGCTATCGTCAGTTACGGCTAGCGCAGTCGGAGTCGTGCCCACCGTCACCGTCGCGGTCACCGTGTTCGAGCGGGTATCTATTCGCTGCACCGTCTTGCTGCCAGAGTTGGCGACCCACACCGAGTTTCCGTCGGGGCTGAGGGCGATCGCACTCGGTGATGTCTGTACGGGAATAGTCGCGACAACAAGGTTGGTATCGGTATTGACGACCTTCACGGTCTTGGCCGTTGCATCGGCAACATAGGCCAAGTTCCCCTTCACGGCCACGGCTGACGGGTTGGCTCCAGAGCCAAGAGCCATGTCCGCTTTGACAGCCGTAAGAGCTGGCAGCACGGCCACCTGAACAGTCACCGGCGTCGTACCGCCCTGGCCATCAGCGACCGTGATCGTGAACGAGTCTGGATCGACGCCCGTGGTCTGGCCGGCTAGTAACCGCTCGGCCTGCGTCGGCGTGTATTTGAATGCACCGGCGGCATCCACCGTCACCGTGCCCCGCGTCGGTTGACCCGAGACGGTGTAGGTCATCGGATTCTGCTCGGCGTCAGATGCGTTCATCTTGCCGACAATCACACCGGTGTTCCCGTCCGGTGCGCCCATCGTGGGCGAAGCGGTCGGCGCTGAATTCGCCACGGCCGCCATCGCCATCAGACCTGCAGTCGAACCCTTCGCCAGAGCCAGATTCGACTGCGCCGCCGATGGCGCCACGTCGACGGCGACGACGGTGTCCTCGAGCGTGACAAAGACCGTGCCGTCCTCGCCGACCGTCAGTGACTGCGCACCTTCGTTCGGGATGTCGGTCGCCACGCGGATCGTTCCGATCACGGAATTGGTCGCCGCGTCGAGAACGACGATGTCATCACCGCGAGCGATGTACACGCGGCTGCCGTCCCCGCTCATCGCGAGGTCGGTTGGGAATCCGGCTTCGTGCTCGTAGTCCCATTCGGGGAAATAGCGGTATTCCTCGGTGTCGATAGTTGGGGTCGCAATGACAGCGTTCGTCGCTGTGTCCACGACGTACAGCGCGCCG
The DNA here is from genome assembly GCA_963817825.1 of uncultured Actinomycetota bacterium. Taxonomy (GTDB): domain Bacteria; phylum Actinomycetota; class Actinomycetes; order Mycobacteriales; family Mycobacteriaceae; genus Mycobacterium. The sequence continues at coordinate 381,997 of CAWFQG010000017.1, forward strand.
CTGGACAGATTCGTGATGTATGCCCGCGTACTGTCCGGGCTGAATGTGACGTCTGCCGGTTGGCCGCCTACGGTGAACGACGCCACCTGCGTGTTCGTAGCGGTGTCGATCACGTACACCCGGTCTGGGGCATTGGCGTACAACAGCTTTCCGTCCGGGCTGAGCTCGACATTGCCCACAGACGTGCCGACCGGAATCTGCGCGACGACAGTTCTGCTTGCAGTGTCGACTACCGACACGTACGCAGAGGAATCCCCGTATACCGGATCGCCATACTCGTCGAAGTAGACCGGCACGTCCGTCGAGCCGACATACAGCCGAGTGCTGTCAGGGCTGACGGCCAACGTTCCGCCGTAGGTAGTGACGACATTGATCGGCGCCCCGACTTGTTGCAGCGTCTGGGGATCGAGCACATAGATGTGATTCCCCATGTATTCCGCCACATACAGGCTCTTTCCGTCGGGGCTCAGTGTCATGGCACCACCGGCGAGCAGTGGCTCGGATTTTTGAATCACCGTGTTGGTGTTGGTGTCGACAACCGAAACCGTGGATTCACCGGCATTGAGCACGTACAAACGTGAGCCCCTGCTGACGAGGAAGTCGGGCCACGCGCCAAGTGGAATCTGCGTTGTGGTCGCCGAAACTCCACCTGGCGTGGACGCGGGCGTCGGCAGGACGGGCACGGTGACCGTGACGTCTTTGTAGGCCTGCGACGGGTCGGTGGCATGCACGGTGAAGGTGATGGTGTTGGGACCGCCGGGTTTAGCGGCCTGATCGCGGGCGGCTTGGCTTGGAGTAAAGGTGTAGGTGCCTGTTGAGTCGACGGTGACACTGCCGGTCGCCGCCGGCACCCCGCTCACGGTGTATTTGAGCGGGTCCTGGTCGGGGTCTTTGATGTTCAGCGCGCCACTGACTACCCCAGTGGCCGTGTCTTGGTTGTCTACGGTCGGACCGGCGGTGGTGATCGGCGCGGTGTTACCACGCGCGAAACCGACCACTCGGACGGTGCGGTCGGCGGCATCGGTGATGAAGATTCGGCCATCAGAGCCGAACGCCACGACGTGGCCGCCGTCCGGTGTCGTCGTGTCGAGCAGAAGTTGAGCACCAACGACCGTATTGGTCTTGGTGTCGATCACCGCGATGTTGTCGTTGTTGCGCGCTACCACCACCATCGACCCGTCTGGACTCACTGCCAGCGAGCTCGGTGAGCTTCCCACGTTGATCGTCGTCACGCTGTTGTTGGTCGCGGTGTTGATTACCGACACACTGCTGCTGTTGCTGTTGGCGACGTAAACCTTTGTTCCCGCGACACCTACGTCCACCGGCGATGATCCAACCGCAACCGTCGCGATGACCTTCTTGGTCGAGGTGTTGATCACCGAGACGGCGCCTCCACCCGAAATTGTCCGGTGGGTGACGTAAGCACGGGTGCCGTCGGCGCTGAGGGCCACCGCGGTGGGCGCAGAGTTGCCCAAGCCGAGGCTGACCGTGGTGACTTTGTTGTTGAGGCTCGGCTCGATGATCGAAAGACTGCTGCTTCCATTGTTGGCCACCACGACAATCGGTGTGCCGGTGGTGTTTACCGCCACGTCCTGCGGCGAAGTGCCAACGCGGATGGCCGAGCCCACCACCGTGTTGCTAGCTGTATTGATCACCGAGACGGTGCCGCTGGCACGGTTGGTGACATACGCGAGACCCGTGGCCGGGTTGATCACCACCGCCGAGGGTTGGCTACCCACGGTGATGGTCTTGACGACAGCGCCTGTCGCGGTGTTTATCACCGACACCGTGTTTGTGCCCTGGTTGGCGACGTACGCGGTGGTTCCGTTGACCGCCAGCCCGGTCGGGTTGTTCAGCACAGGTTGACCAGCCTTCGGGATCGCCGACTGGTTTGACAGCACCGCGGGCATGATCGGGACAGTCACGGTGCTGGCCGGCTGGCCGCTCATCGCGACGCCGAAGCTGTCGTAATCGGGCTGGGTCGTCGTCGCCGCGCGCAGGCGGGCAACCGCCGTGGGCGTGTAGGTGTAGGTATCACCATTCGCCGTGACCGTTCCGCTGGTCGGCTGACTCGTGATGGTCCAGCCATTCAGCGATCCCGTGACTGTGCCGGTGGTCTGGTCAAGCGTTCCTGCCCCCGGCGGACTGCTCGTCACGGCCGCCATCATCAGGCTGTTCTGCTCAGCGCCGACTGTGCGCGCTGCCGACTCATCGTCGACCGAGGCATTCTGCGAGACCTGACGGCCCGCCGCGAAGAACGCTGCGAACAACGGCGAGTCTGTCGAAACTGGCGTCGTGTCACCGGCCGTCGGCGCCGACAAGGTCACCAACGACAGCAACCGCGAAACACCCTTCGCCGCCGCCGATTTCGGCACCGCCGTCATGGTCGCGGTTGCCGGCGACCAAAGCACCGCGTTATGAGTCAATGGCGTCGCGTCGACCACGGGTGTGCTCGCCTGCTTGAGCTGCGGGGCTGCTGGAGCCTTCGACGGGGCAACACCTGAGGGCGCGAGGCGCACCTGAGCTTTATGACCCGCTTGGTCCACCGATTGCGCTGCAGTCTTCGGTGCTGACGCAGCGACCGAGAGATTCCTCGGCTTGACCATCGATCGCCGCTTCGGCTGATCGGCCACCCGATCCTTGTTGGATTTCGCACCGGCCTTGCCGTGCGTGGACGTGAGGGCTCCGCCGGAGCTGTCGACCTTCATACCGCCGGCCGAACCGTCCGAGTCATCGACTTTGCCAGGATCGCCTGCGTCTCCGGAATCGCCGCCGCCCTCGAGGTCCTTATCGTCCGTGTCGCCTGTATCGCCCGTATCGCCCGGCGAATCACCCGGATCGGTCGACGGGCCCTGCGACGTCCCCGGCGAATCCGTCGGATCGGACCCCGGTTCGGGACCGGCCCATGCCAGCCCCGGCGCACCGGCGATCGCCACCCCGATTCCCAACGCAACTGCCAGCGCCCCTACGCGTCCGACGTACAGCGCAGCGCTCATCGCATTACCTCCCGCTACGTGCGGGCAACTGACCGCGACGGATGACCGCCCGCCCGTCGCCGGTCAGTTGCCACGCATCCGAATTTGCGATGCCTTCAAGTGTCGTCGGCGCAGATCGCGCGGCATATAACTGACGACCGAAGACTCCACCGAAGTGTTTTCTCGGGTGTGGCGCGTGACTCGTCTCTCAACGGCCAATGCGTGCTGAGTACGCTGGCGCCGATGAATCTCGACGGCAACCGCGCATCCATCGTGACGCGATCGACGCGGGCCTGCTGTCCGGCGCGGTCACGCTGGTCTGGCAGGCAGGCGAGGCACTGCAGGTCAACGAACTCGGCTATCGCGACGTCGAGGCGCGACTGCCGATGCAGCGCGACACCATGTTCCGCATCGCCTCGATGAGCAAGCCGGTCACGGTCGCCGCGGCGATGACACTGCTCGAAGAAGGCCGGCTGGCGCTGACCGATCCGGTCGCGAAGTGGCTGCCGGAGCTGTCGAAGATGCGGGTGATGACCGACGTCCGCAGCTCGCTGGAGGACACCGTTGCCGCCGAGCGGCCGATCACCTTCGACGACCTGATGACCCACCGCAGCGGCCTTGCCTACGCGTTCTCGGTGCCCGGCCCGCTGGCGCGCGCCTACGGCAAGCTGTCGCACCGTCAAGACCAGGACAGGTGGTTGGCCGATCTTGCCGAGCTTCCGTTGGCGCATCAGCCAGGGGCACGGCTGACGTACAGCGTCGCCACCGATGTGCTGGGTTTTGCATTGTCGCGGATCGAAGACAAGCCGCTTTCCAAGGTGTTGTCCGAGCGCATCTTCGAGCCACTTGGCATGCCGGACACGGGATTCAGCGTCGGTCCGGCCGGACGGCAGCGCGCCGCGACGATGTACGCGCTCGGCGACGACGGCACCCTTCACCACAACTCGATGGGCCCCGCGCGGATTGCAGATCCGCCGCTCTGCAGCGGCGGTGCCGGCTTGTGGTCGACCGCCGACGACTACCTGCGATTCGCACGGATGCTGCTTGCGGGCGGAACGCTTGACGGAGTCCGGGTGATATCGGAAGAGTCGACGCGTTTGATGCGCACCGACCGGCTGACCGACGAGCAGAAGCGGTACCCATTTCTGGGGAATCCGTATTGGATCGGCCGTGGCTTCGGTCTGAACTTGTCGGTCGTCACCGACCCGGCGAAGTCACGCCAGTTGTTCGGTCCCGGCGGCAACGGCACATTCACGTGGCCCGGGGCGTATGGCACGTGGTGGCAGGCCGACCCCTCGGCGGATCTCATTCTGATTTACCTGATTCAGAACCATCCGGATATGTCTGCCGATGCCGGATCGGCGGTCGCAGGCAACACGTCGCTGGCAAAACTGCAGAGCGTGCAGCCGAAATTCGTGCGCCGTACGTACCGGGCTCTCGAGGTCTAGTCCGCAGCAAGACCAATGGGCCTCCCGGGGTGGCTATCGAGTCTAAAGCGCGGCCTAGGGCTCAAGCTTGGCGGCGAGTTCGCGACGTGACCGAATCTGGAGCTTGCCGTATGCATTTGAGAGATGCAGTTCGACAGTGCGCAGCGTCACGAACAACGACTGCGCGATCTCTTTGTTGCTTGCGCCCGCAGCGGCCAATTCCGCGACGCGCCGCTCGCTAGTGGTCAGCGCGTCCGCGCCGATGCCCGCACGCCGTCTGGGTCGACCGCCGGCGGCACGGAGTTCCTCTTCAGCGCGATCAGCCAACGGTGTTGCCCCGCACCGGTGCGCCAGTTCCATGCCCTCCCTGAGAATCTCACGCGCGCTGACCGCCTGTCCGTCAACGCGCATCGCAGCGCCAAGGTCGACGTACGCCTCCGCACGCCACAGTAAGGCCGGCGAATTCGCCAAAGTCTCCGCCGCTTCCCGTAGCAGCTCCAGACGCCGCTTACCCCCCTCCAGTAGTCCGCGGACACGCAGTGCTCCGCCGATCCTCCGGCGGGACTTCGCAATCGCCGCGGCGGCATAGGCGGCGTCAGCGACTTCGCCTGCCGTATCGGCCTCGCCCATAGCGCACAGCACCGGGACGAGCGCTACCCGTGCATCACTCGCCCACGGGAAAAGGCCACGACTGATTTCGATACGGCGTATTGCTTCCTCCAGATCGGCACGAGCCCGCGCATGGTCCCCCATGGCGGCGCGACACCTGCCGCGCGCCAGCAAGGGCAGCACTGAGAACAGCGTCGGTGCCAGTTCGGCGTCCATCCCCCGTTCACTGAGCAGATCCTCGCCCTCTTCGGCGCGCCCTTGATCTGCGAGCGAATCGACCACCACGACGAGTCCCGGCGTCTTGGTGTAGTCGGCTGTCAGTCCATGGATATCTACCGCAGCGCGCCCATCTGCTTCCGCCGCCCGCAGGTCGCCGGACCGATGTCGTGCCAGCCCTCGCAGCCACAACGCCCTCGCCAACCACTGGGGTGAGCCGACGCGCTCGGCGTGGCGGATGGCACGCGACAGCATGCGATCGGCGACCTCGTAGCGCTCGGCTTCGACCAGGCAGATGGTGATGTTCGTGCGCCACAGCGGGTGCCCGCCCTCACCGACCAAGGCGGGGTGCGACGCGACCTGCTCGGCCAGATCGCCCGCCACGGCGATCGGCCCTGCGACCAATGCGCTGCGGGCAACGAATGATTGCAGCAGGCATTCGGCGCCGGTCGAAGCCGGCAGCTCCGCGAAGGCGTGGGCCTCGTCTTCGTACTTAGCGGGTAGGTCGGGGTTGAGTAGCAGGGCACCCAGCCTCGCCGCCTCGACCTGCAGCGCCAGCTCGCGATCATGCCCGCGGACTTCCGCGGCGGCCCTCTCATACAGCGGAAGTTGCTCACGCTGGTGTCGCGCATCGGGATGCGTCGTCCATGCCAGTGCGGTGAATGCCCGGGCGCGGAGCAAGGGATCGGCAGTGGTCTCGCCGGCCTGTCGGAGGTGAACGCGCGCGTCCTCATCCCCGATCTCGTGCTCGGCGATTCCCAGTTCGAACAGCACGAGCGGGCGATCTCCATGTGCGGGTGGTTCATCGAGCGCCCGAACCAGCAGCGCCGCGGCGGTGTCCGGGGCTCCGCCGCCCAGTGCCGATCGCGCTGCATCCCGCAACATGGTCACCACATCAGCGTCGCCACTCGGCGGAGTTGCCAGGAGGTGCACCGCGATGGCTCCCGGATCAGCCTGGTGCCCGTGCAGCAGACGAGCGGCACGAGCATGAAGGTCGGCTCGCTCGACCGCGGACAGATCTTCATAGATGGCGGTGCGAACGATGGGGTGTACGAAGCGCAAGGGCTCCCCAGGAACCAGTACCGCGAGGTCGACGAGGCCGATGGCCAGGCTGTGGGCGATGTGGGCATCCATACCGGCCAGCTCTGCGCACATCGCAAGTCGCGCCTGTTCGCCAAGGACCGCCACTGACCGAGCCAGGGCAGATGCCTGCGGGTGAAGGTGACCGACGCGTAGCAACACCGCCTTCGCGATCCGTTCCGGGGCAACGTGGCCGACTGCCTCGGGATCGATCTCGGCGGCCAGGCTGCCCCCGCGGCGAAACTCGCCGAGAAGCTCGACGAGCAGATAGGGATTGCCACTCGTCGCGTCTCTGCACGCGCGACACAGCTCCGCACTGGCGTTATCGCCCATGTCGGACCGGACCAGCTGCCTCACCGCGGACTCGCTCAGCGGCTGGGGACGAAGTATGGGCGGGCGCGCTTCCAGCAGCAGCGAAGCCAGAAGGGGCCGCTGCGCATCTGCACCGGCCCGGACGGTCAGCGCGATGACGACCGGCAGACCGGCCAGCCGGTTCGCGAGGTGCAGCAGGAAGCGCAGCGATGGTTCGTCGGCCCACTGGGCGTCGTCGACCGTCAGGATCAACGGCCCACGCTCGGTGATGTTGACAACGAGCCAGTACAGGCCATGCAACGTGGCGAATGCGACATCGCCCGTGTCCTCGGCCGCGGACAGATCGGTGAACACCGGTTCGGATAGCCCTGCCGCACCGGCCAGCAGTCGGGCGCGCTCATCGGCATCCGCCGCGACGAGCGTGGCTTCCAGCAATTGCCGAACAACTCCGAAGCCGAACCCCCGCTCGAGTTCCCCTGCGCGAGCGGCGAGCACAGTTGTTCCGAAGTCTCGGGCGCGTCGGCCGAGCTCGTCGAGTAACGCGGTCTTGCCGATCCCGGGCGGCCCTTCGATGAGCAAGATTCCGCCCGATCCACCGATCGCTTTCGCCAGCGCGACGTCTATAGCGGCGAGATCGTCCTCCCGGTCAAGGAGCACAGGCATATCGCCCGATGCAGGGATTTCAGTAGATCCGGCGGGAAGCGACTCTGTGCTGGTCTTCCCCCTTTGTAAGACCATCTCTATATGAGAGCACCCTCAGGGTGACCTGATCGTCAAATCAAGCAGTCACGCTGTCAAATTCCTGTGTAGACCGCGGCGGCTGTCGTAACGTTCGAGCGCACGGGAGCATCGGGGAGGTCTAATGAGGGGACGCGGTACCTGGGCTCGTCGGCTATTGGGTCTGGCCGCCTGCCTGGCTCTCGTCGTCGCAGGCTGTAGCGACGGTGCCACAGAGCCGATAGAGCACGGCGTCACCCGCGTACGGGTGGCACTCTTTCCGGGCGGAAGCACACTTCCCGCGCATGTAGCTGTCACGAATGGGATATGCGACCACAATGGCTTGCGGGTCGAGGTCACTGAGGGCACGGATCTACCGCTGTTCATGGCCGCACTTGCCAAGGGACAGTACGACATTGCGATGAGCGTTCCCACACTTGCGCTGGTTGGTGCAGAGAAGCGTCTTGATCTTCAGATCGTCGCAGGCCTACAACAACAGTCTTCGGAGCGGCCGAATGCCGTGTGGATAAGCAGGGATCCCGCGGTCGAGAGGCTCGACCAGTTGAAGGGCAAGACGATCGCGGTGCCCTCGCTCACCGGAATCATCACCGATGCGTTGGTATACCTGCTCAAGCGCGCGGGGGTGGAACGTAACGAGGTCAAGCTTGTTCAGACGCCGTTTCCTACCATGGGCGATCAGCTCCAAGCCGGCCATGCCGATGCTGCGATCGCGACGATCCCCTTCTATACGGCGATCGCGGCACGCGGCTTTCGAGTCCACGAAGACGTCATTGTGGAAGCCGTCAGAGATGCCAGTGGCGGAGCCGTCGACACCGCAATAACTTCCGTGTGGACCGCATCGGGCCGGTTCGCGCGAGAACATCCCGATGCGTTAAGAGCGTGGCGCGAATCACTCACCCGAGCAACTGATTTCCTCGATGCCGATGAAGGCAACGCTCGTACGCTGATGCAGTCGTGGCTCAAAATTCCGGCAGGTGTCATCGCGCGCTCGCCGATACCAGACTGGACCGTTGAGGTGACGCCGGAGGAACTCGCCCCTTACCTCGCCATCTCGAAAGCTGTCGGCTCGACCAAGACCGACCTCGACGTGAATTCCCTGGTGTGGCAGGGCCCGTGAACCGGACCCTCTATAGGACCGACGCGGTCGGTGTTCGACTACCTGGCGCCGAAGGTGCGCAGCACGTGTTGCACGACATCTCGTTCGAAGTGCGAGAGGGCGAAATCGTCGCGATCATCGGACGCTCCGGTGTCGGCAAGACCACCCTACTGCGGATTCTCGGCGGTCTGCTTCAAGCATCCTGCGGCACTGTGATTTTCGACGGAAAGCCTGTCGACTCCCCGCCGACCGGTGTGGTCATGGTCTTCCAGGATTACGGCAATGCGCTCTTGCCCTGGCGAACGGTTGCCCGCAACACGGCGCTCGGCCTGGAAGGACGCGTCGGGCGCGATGAGCGGCATCGCCGGGTTGCCGGAGCCTTGAAAATGGTCGGGCTCGAACACAGTGATGCGGAGTTCCCGTCGCGATTATCGGGTGGCATGGCCCAGCGAGTGCAGATCGCACGCGCGCTGGCGCTGAAGCCCAAGGTGCTTTTGATGGACGAGCCGTTCGGGGCGCTGGACGCGATCACCAAGACGGCCCTGCAGGATGTGTTGCTGAGCGTTGCGCACCAGACGAATGCAACCGTTGTCTTCATCACGCACGATCTCGACGAGGCGATCTACCTGAGTGACCGCGTGCTGGTCCTTGCCGGCACGCCCGGCGCCATCACACTTACGTTGGATATCCAATTGCCAAGGCCACGCGATCAATTGGCGACGCGTGAGCTACCGCGATACCTGCAAGTCCGTCACCAGCTTGGGCAGATGCTGCGGACCGACGATGTCTAGCCGACCGCAGGTGCACTTCGCCGGCTTGCTGCTGCCCCTAGGGATGCTCGCATTTTGGCAACTCCTGGAATCGACCGGTGTGGTGCGCTATGAATACCTTCCCGCTCCGCTCGACGTGATTGAGTCAGCGGCGGAGCTAGGCCGGAGCGGTGAACTGGCCGGCGACATCGCCCACACAGTTGCCGTGACTTCGGTAGCGACGGGTATTGCGTCGACGGTCGGGGCGGCACTCGGTCTCGCCATCGGACTGGTGCCGATGCTTCAGCGATTCGTCGTCGCGTCGATCGATTTTCTGCGAGCGATACCCGCGGTAACCCTGGTTCCTGTCGCGGTCATGACACTCGGCCCGTCCAGCACAAGCGAGTTGATGCTTGCTGTGTACGCCGCGTCGTGGCCGGTTGTGCTCTGCACGGCGGCAGGGGTCGCCGCGGTGCACCCACGGCAGTACGACATTGCGCGAGTCCTGCATCTGTCCCGCGCTGCCACAATCCGAAAAATCGTGATACCCGCGGTGGTGCCCGCATGGCTGATCGGTGCGCGGTTGTCGGCGATCATCGCGCTGCTTGTTTCCATCGTCGCCGAGATGCTGATGTATCAGCGGGGCCTTGGGGGCGGCCTGATCGAATCCTTCAATTCACTTGCACCGGCACGCGTGTGGGCGTATGCGCTCACATGCGGTGTTATCGGGTTGGTGCTCACCGCTTCGCTGGGTCACGCCACGGCTCTCGCCCTCCCCGGCAGCCCAGCAACCGCGGACAGCGACGCGCCGGTGTCGGTGCAGAGCACGCTCATCCAACCAGCATCACCGCTGACTGGATTGCTACCCGTGACCGCGGGGCTGGTTGTGTGGCAGATACTCGGCAACAGCGACTCGTTGTTCTTCCCACAGCCGACCGAATGGGCAACGGCTCTCGGCGCGCTGCACGAGTCGGGGGTGCTGATGCCCGCTGTGGCGCAGACGCTTTCGACATACGTCCTCGGACTTGTGTTTGCGATCCTCATCGGTGGCATGACCGGTGTGGCGATCGGCGCGTCGCATCGCACCGACCGCCTCCTCACCCCGTCCGTGAGTTTCCTGGCCGCCATCCCCGGTGCGGCGGTCGTGCCCGTCGCCGTGTTGCTTCTTGGCCCGACTCAGCTCAGTGCGGTGGTGGTCGTGGCGCTGATCGTCTCGTGGCCAATCCTGCTGGCCGCGGCGACATCGATGCGCACACTTCCTGCTGTGCGGCTTGAAATGTCGCGCATGCTGGGTCTGACGCGCCTGCAACGGTGGGGCAAAGTGATTCTGCCATCGGTGACGCCGGGAGTGATGCTCGGCGTGAGAGTCGCGTCGGCGATGGCGCTGATTGTCACGTTGCTGGTTGACATCTTCGGAACGGGAGCAGGACTGGGGCGGTTACTCGTCGAAAGCCAGCAGCGGTTCGAGTCGGCCGCGGTCTGGGGTCTACTGCTGATCATCGGTGCTTTCGGCTACTTCACAAGTGCGTTCTTTGTCGCGTTCGGCCGGCGAATCTACATCGACCGCGACAGCACCCTGCCGAACTGCAGCAGCCGCTCCATCTGTGCCAGACCGCCGTTGTCGACCGACTTGTCGTAGCGGAACGACTCACAGAAGTAATCGGTGTCTGTCGCAGACTTTTCGTGACTTCGCGTGACGAGTTGGGTGTACATCCGCAGCCGAACCTCGGACAGCCGCCGTGTCCCGTCGTTGAGCACATCGAACTCGGTCGTCAGGATGTGGTCGGTGATCGTCGACAGCAGAATCGTCCGCACCGAGGCGTTGAGCACCTGGCGCTGCTGCTCCTCACCTGTCGACATGTCATCGTCGGCACGCCACATGATGAGCCTGCGGCCATCGGTCAGCACCACGTCCTGCGATAGCGCCTCGCCCCACGACTCCTCGGTCAGCTTGCGCGACATGATGAACGACTGGATGGCCGGGAAGTCGACGACACCACGCAATTGGTCCAGTGCCACAAGCGGATCCCGCAGGTACAGCTTGGCTGCGTCCTCGATGCCGTAGTAGGGCGCCCAGTCCTGTGGAGAGGCCATCGCACAAGAGTAAGAGGGCGACCCGGCCGGATCTACTCAGGAATCGTCTGGTCCGCTGCGGATGGCCGCCGCCGCGGCGCGAATCTGTGGCGTCACCAGCATCACCTGGCCCAGCACGCCCGTTGACGAAACCGGGTGACTCGTCGGTGGACAACTGCTTGGCCAGTTCGACGGCCTCGTCGACGGCGACCGGCTCGGGCACATCGTCGGCGTGCAGCAGCTCCCATACCGCCACGCGCAGGATCGCCCGATCGACGGCCGGTAGCCGCTCCAGCGTCCAGCCCTGCAGATGCGCCGAAATGAGGTCGTCGATGTGTGCGGAATGTTGCGTCACACCCTGCGCCACGGTCACCGTGTACGGATTCAGCGCCGACACATCAGATTGCGCCTGCGCCAACGCCTCTCGTGATTCTGCTGCCTGCGCCGGCGTGATCCCCCGGGCCTCCGCCTCGAACAGCAGGTCGACCGCCCGCTTACGGGCTTGGTGCCTGCCCCGATCGGGCTTGGGCTTCGTCAATTGACTCGGCCCAGATAGCTGCCGTCGCGGGAATCGACCTTGAGCTTGTCACCGGTGTTGATGAACAACGGCACCTGGATCTCGGCACCCGTCTCCACGGTGGCCGGCTTGGTGCCCGCACTGGACCGGTCGCCCTGCAGCCCGGGCTCGGTGTGGGTGACCGCGAGCTCGACGGTCACCGGCAGTTCGATATAGAGCGGTGCGCCGTTGTGGAAGGCCACCTGTACCGGCAGGCTCTCCAGCAGGAAACGCGCGTCGTCGCCGACCAACGTCTCCGGCAGGTGGTGCTGCTCATAGTCCTGGCTGTCCATGAACACGAAGTCCGACCCGTCGCGGTACAGATATGTGGTGTCCCGGCGGTCCACCGTCGCGGTCTCGACCTTGACCCCCGCGTTGTACGTCTTGTCGACCACCTTGCCCGACAGCACGTTCTTCAGCTTGGTGCGCACGAAAGCGGGCCCCTTGCCCGGCTTGACGTGCTGGAACTCGATGATGGTCCACAGCTGGCCATCGATCTGCAGAACGAGTCCATTCTTGAAGTCGGCGGTCGATGCCACGGCGGTACTACTCCTCGTCTCTCAACTGAGAATGGCCAGTTCCTTGGGGAACTGCCACGCCACGGTAACTCTCTCACCTGCTAGTTTGCAGGCATCCCCAAGATATCACGGTTTGCACAGCGCTCTATGTCAAAATAACTGTCATGTCCAGAAGTACGCCGCAAGACCTAGATCCACCCGATCTGACCGCGCTGCTGACTTCATGGCAGATCATCCTCTCATCCGAGAACAAGTCACCAACCACGATCACCACCTACACCGCCGCCGTACGCCAATTCCTGCGGTGGTGCGAAGACGCCGACAGGCCCGCCGAACTCACCCGCGAAGCTGTGCAGGCATACACCGCGCAACTCATCGCAGGCGGCGCCGAAGCCACCACAGCGCGGATCCGCCAAGCATCGCTGCGGCAGTTCTCCAAGTGGCTCGCCGAGGAGGACGAACTGCCCGCCGATCCGCTGGCCGGTCTGCGACCACCGAAGGTCGTCCCCAAGGTCGTCGAGGCGCTGTCCGACGACCAACTCAAGCGGCTGATCAAGGCGTGCCAGGGTAAAGGTCTGCGGGACCGCCGCGACGAGGCGATTGTGCGGCTGATGGCCGAAACAGGGCTGCGCGCCGGGGAGGTTGTCGCCCTGGCCGTCACCGACGTCGACCTTGCGGGCGGGCTGGTGACGGTGCGCCGCGGGAAGGGCGGCAAGGGCCGTGTCGCGCCGTTCGGGTCGCAGACCGCCGCCGCGCTGGACAGATACATGCGGCTGCGGCGCACACATAAACGGGCCGACACCGCTGCGCTGTGGGTCGGGGTGGGCGGCAAGGCGTTCGGCTATTACGGGCTCAACGAATCGTTGCGCGACCGGGCGAAGAGGGCCGGCGTCGACGGTTTCCACCTGCATCTGTTGCGGCACACCGCGGCTACTCGTTGGCTGCGTGCGGGCGGTTCGGAGTCCGGGCTGATGGCGGTGGCCGGATGGAGCACCAGCGACATGATCGACAGATACACCGGCGCGTCGGCATCGGAGCGTGCCGCCGCCGAATCCCGCAGCCTGAACCCTGGTGGATAACTACGGTCTGGGCGGCGCGACCAGGCACGTACTCAACACGTCCTTACGGGCGCGGCCCCCGACGCGGCCGACAACAGAGATAACGCTGAGGCGAAGCAGTAGTGGGACGGCTACCGGCAGGCGCTGCATGACATGGCCGCCGGTTGTTCGGCGTGCGTCTCCGGCACCCGATTACAGGTTTTTAACGTACAGGGCTGCCGTTCACGATATGCGTTGTTGACGAGCCCGCCGGGCCGCTGACGGTAGTGAGCTTTGGTGCGGCGGAGGAGGCAGCTCAGTGCACGCACCGTTGAGCCACACTTGGTCGGGGCCTGCAAGCCTGGGCGACGGGTGCGCCGATCATTGCGGATACCGCAAACAGTGTGCCAACCGCCGCCAAAAGTGAAGTGATGGTTCGTGATGTTGATCGCATATCACGGCTCTTTGCGCTGTTGGAGAGTGCCATAAGGTTTCCCCTGCCCTTCTGGTTGCCTTCCGACGAGCTGCCGGTCATCGCATTATGGGCTGTGAGCTGGCGCAAAGCGTGAGTATCGCACTACGTCAATTTCCCGAACGGAGCCCGCAACTGGTGAACCGGTCACCCTCTGCGCAACGACCACCGTGCACAACAGGAAAAATTCCGGTTTGAGCAGATAACACCGCATACCATCCAGCGCGACCATGACGAACACAGCACGGACAGCAAACCAGACGGCCACCCAGCAAACTCGGCAAACATGCCGCCACTTTATTTTTTAAGCTCGAATCACCTCCGTGACCGCCAATCGATATCCATTTCCCCAGCTAGAAGCCCTACTTAACGCTAAAACACGTCGATTCTCATCGATCCTCACCGATGCCAGCGAATCCGCGCAAATCCCAGCAAATGCCAGCTAACGAGGAATCCGCCGGCCGCCCAGGAGTTATGCACGCTGTATGCAGGGCTGGGCGGGTACCGTAAAATTTCCGGTCATGGGCTTCACCCGGTGCTGCGACTTCTGTGGGGCCGAGTATGTGGCGAAGCGAACGACGAGTCGGTTCTGTTGTGAGAGTCATCGGGTGCGGAATGCGCAGTCCACGCCGCAGCAGCGGGAGTTGCGTGCTGCCGAGCTGAGCCGGGAACGCGAAGGCATGGCGATCGCGCCGCCGGCTGCGGATCAGCCGTGTTCGTTGGTGTCGACTTTCACCGCTGAGCTGGCCGAGGCCGGTTTGGAGGGTTCGGTGCTGGGGCAGTTGGCGCTGGCGCTGGCGGCCCGTATCGACAGTGACCGCACGTCGGATGCGTCGAGGGCGCCGCTGTCGAAGGAGTTTTCCCGGTTGCGTGCCGAGCTGTTGCGCGATGTCCCGGTGGCCGGTGACTTCGTGGATGAGTTGAAGGCTCGTGTCGCGAAGACGCTGGCGGGTAGCCGGGAGCTGTTTGACCGTCAGTTGGTGTCGATCCAGTTGGAAGACGAGAGGATTCACGATGGTCAGGAATTATCCCGAGCCTGATGCGGGTGGCTATAACACGCCGGATTGTGACACTCCGGACATCGGGATCGGAGACATGGCATGACCGCCGCGATGGAAGCGTATCGGCGCGACGAGTTCCGTTGTCACACGTCGGCTGTCGAGCAGCTCCGCGCCGCCGGTATCGCCCCTCCCGAGCCCTGGACAGCGCTGCGGAACCAGTTCGCGGCGTTTGTTGAGCTGGGTCGTCCCGCCGCCGACATGTTGAGCCGGGAAGTTATCAGCCCGTCGGGCGCCGCGGATATTTTGATGCTGCGGTGCGCGGCGGTGCTGGAAGAGCTGGACATCGCCGAAGCTGAGGCGCGGGTGACTGCGCATGTGACGTCTGCTGTGTTGAGGCAGCTGCGTTCGGCGTATGAGCCTGCGGCGCTAGGCAATTACAAAGCGGCTGCTGCGCGGTACAACAGCGCTGCCAAGCGGTTCACCGACTGCGCCGATGCCATCAATGTTGAATGCGACGGCGACGCCTTGGTCGGTGCGACTCAGGGGCAGCGTGACGCCTGGCTGGACGCGCCGGACGCGGCCGCCGAGCTTGAGGCCGCCCTGGTGGTGTTGTGTGCGGCGGCCAGTGTGGCCGGGGCGGCGCCTGACGTCGCGTTCGTCGGGCCGGCCGCCGACATTCCAACGATGGAGGCGCAGATCGCGTTGTGCGCCGATCCTCGTCAGGCGCACAGCAGAAGACGTGGGCGGGTTGGCTGCACGCTGGCGGAAGAACTGGTCGGTAGGGGAAACTGCGCGCCCTGGACGTGACGTTGCGGGCTGCTAAAGATCCTCGCGTTGCGCCTTATGTGAAGCCGCCCGCGCTGCTCTCGGTGATCGACCGCGAAAATCGGGTGACGAAATGGGATCCATGTGATGGGAAGCCGCCGAAAGGGTTTCGGGTGGCGCTTGACGGTTGGGCCGGCGCTGAGGATGAGTTCAGCGCCAGCGTGGTGTAGCTGGCTGCGCGTGTGGGATCAGCCCGCGGCGGGGGGGCGCGTGTGGCCAGTCGTCGGCTGCGGCGCCGGCAGGAATCGGGACATCAGGTGTGGTCATGGCTAACCCTCTCTCGGTGGTTGTCCGTGGGTTAGCTGATCCCCAAGATAATCGGCACTACAGCGGCTGCCTCTGACCTCGTTTTTCCTGGTCAGAGCACAGCGCAACCTATGTCAAAATGGCCAGTTCCTGGGAACTGGGTAAGCAAGTCGGGTGTCGTCTCGCACACGACCAGCGTGTCCTCGATCCGGACACCGCCGCGATCGGGCAGATAGACACCGGGCTCCACAGTCACCGCGGAGCCAGCAAGCAGTGTACCGGCGGCTGACGCACTGATTCCCGGCGCTTCGTGGATCTCCAAGCCCACACCGTGCCCGAGGCCGTGGGTGAAGTACTCGGCGTACCCCGCGTTGGCGATCACCTGTCGCGATGCGGCGTCCACGTCACGCAATGCGACGCCCGGACCGACCGCCTCGCGTCCGGCCCGCTGAGCGGTGGCAACCAGCTCGTAGAGGTCGAGCTGCCACTGCGCTGCGGGCGCCAGGACGAAGGTGCGGGTCATGTCGGAGTGATATCCCCCCACCAGCGCGCCGAAGTCGATCTTGACGAAGTCACCCGCCGCGAGAACGGCGTCGGTGGGCCTGTGGTGCGGGATCGCGGAGTTCGGCCCGGCCGCCACGATGGTTTCGAACGACACCCCGTCGGCACCGTGATCGAGCATCAACGACTCCAGCTCGCGGCCCACCTCGCGCTCTGTGCGACCCGGCCGCAGGCCACCCGTGGCGACCAGTTCGGCCAGCGCGGCGTCGGCCGCCTCGCAGGCCAGCCGCAGCAACGCCACCTCACCGGCGTCCTTGACCTCCCGCAACGACTCGACGGTGCCCGCCGCGCGGACCAGCTCGGTATCGCAGGCCTCCTTTGCGAGTGCGTCAAACCCTTCGACCGTGACGACGTGGCTCTCGAAGCCGAGCCGCCCGACGCCGTCTGCCGCGGCGCGTCCGGTCAGGAACGGACCGCAGGCGCGCTCGATCACGATCTCGGCGTCCGGGACCTGTTGGCCGGCCTGGGTGCGGTAACGCCCGTCGGTCGCCAGCACCGGAGTGTCGTCGTCCGCGCGAATCAGCAACGCCGCGTTGGAACCGGTGAAACCGGATAGATAGCGGACGTTGACCAGGCGCGTTACCAGCATCGCGTCCAATCCGTCCGCCCTCAGCCGCTGCCGAAGACGGTCTCGCCGCTGGGATATAGTCACAGGTCTTGACGCTACTCGCTAAGGTGATGCCCCATGAGTAAGTGGTTGCTGCGCGGACTGGTGTTCGCGGCCCTGATGATCTTCATCCGATTGGTGCAGGGCGCGGCGATAAACGCGTGGGAAACCAAGGCCCTGACGATCAGCGTCACCCTCGTCGTGATCTTCGCGATCGCAGCGTTCATCTGGGGGCTGTTCGACGGCCGGTCGGACGCGCAGGCCAACCCCGATCCGGACCGCAGGGCGGACCTGGCGATGACGTGGCTGCTGGCCGGCCTGTTCGCCGGAATCGTGAGCGGCGCGATCGCGTGGCTGATCTCGCTGTTCTACAAGAACCTCTATGTCGGCGGGCTGGTCAACGAGCTCACCACATTCGCGGCGTTCACCGCGCTGCTGACCTTCCTCGCCGCGATTGCGGGCGTCGCCATCGGGCACTGGCTCATCGACCGGCACGTCGAAAACGAGCCCCGCCAGCATCATGGCCTTGCCGCCGCAGGCGAGGAGCGCGCTGACACCGATGTGTTCGCCGCTGTGCGGCACCCGGGCGGACCCGCAGACGAGGAGGAGGCTCCGACCGAGGGGCGAGGTAAGGACCAGCTCTAGCCCTGCTGGGCGAGATAGCGCAGTGCCAGCAGGTAGCCCTGCACGCCGAGCCCGACGATGACTCCGGTGGCGACCGCACTCAGGTAGGAGTGGTGCCGAAACTCCTCGCGGGCATGCACATTCGAGATGTGCACCTCGATCAGCGGGGCGCGTAGCTCGGTGCAGGCATCACGCAACGCAATCGAGGTATGGGTCAGTGCGCCTGCGTTGAGCACCACCGGTTCGCCCGCATCGGCGGCGCTGTGGACCCAGTCCAACAGCTCTGCTTCGCTGTCGGATTGCCGGACAACCACTTTCAGTCCGAGCTCGACGGCTTCGCGCTCGATCATCGCGACCAGGTCGTCGTGGGTGGTGCTGCCGTACACCTGCGGCTCGCGGCGGCCGAGACGGTCCAGATTCGGACCGTTGATGACGTTCACCGTCGTCACGATTGCGCCACCTCCGCGTACGCCGCCGCCAGCAGCGAGGGATCGGGGCCTTCCAATCGCCCCGGTTTGGCCAGGCCGTCGAGGACGACAAAGCGGAGCACTCCCGAGCGAGTCTTCTTGTCGCCGGCCATGTTTTCGAGCAGCTGCGGCAACGCGTCGGCGTCATAGCTGACCGGGAGACCGAGCGACGTCAGGATCGACCGGTGCCGGTCGGCGGTTCCGTCGTCGAGCCGCCCGGCCAGCCGACCCAGTTCGGCGGCGAACACCAGGCCCACCGACACCGCGGCCCCGTGCCGCCACCGATACCGCTCCCGCCGCTCGATGGCGTGCGCCAAAGTGTGGCCGTAGTTGAGGATTTCGCGAAGCTGCGATTCCTTTTCGTCGGCGGCGACCACCTCGGCCTTGACGGTGACGGCGCGCCGGATCAGCTCCGGAAGGACTTGGCCGGTCGGGTCAAGCGAGGCCTCGGGATCGGCCTCGATGAGGTCCAGGATCACCGGGTCGGCGATGAAGCCGGCCTTAACGACCTCGGCCATGCCCGCGACGATCTCGTTGCGCGGCAACGTTTCCAGGGTCGCCAGGTCGACGAGCACCGCGGCCGGCTGATGGAATGCGCCGACTAGGTTCTTGCCCGCGTCGGTGTTGATGCCGGTCTTGCCGCCGACTGCGGCATCCACCATGCCGAGCAGCGTGGTCGGTACGTGCACGATGTCGACTCCGCGCAGCCACGTGGCGGCGGCGAAACCGGCGACATCGGTCGCGGCGCCCCCGCCGAGGCTGACGACGGCATCCGTGCGGCCCACACCAATGCGGCCCAGCACCTCCCAGATGTATCCGACGACGGGCAGATCCTTGCCGGCTTCGGCATCCGGGAGCTCGATGCGATGCGCATCGATTCCCTTGTCGGACAGGTGGTTACGGATGGCCTCCGCCGTCTGAGCAAGCACCGGCTGGTGCAGGATCGCGACCTTGTGCCTGCCGTCGAGGAAACCGCCAAGCTCCCCCATCAGGCCGGTGCCGATGATCACTGGATACGGCGGGTCGGTCTTCACATCCACGGTGACGGGTGCGGTGAGATCAGTCATGGCGGGCCTCAGCCCGGCGGGCCACATCCGCCGGGCTGGCGGGCGTGGCGGTTTCGGATGGGCTCGGCGTCAGCGACACTGGCGTTCTGCGCCACGACGAGCGACGGCGCCGGCGCGGTTTGGGTGGGCTGTCCTCGGCGCTCGGGTTCTCCAGCCGCGACACGATGTAGCGCACCACGGCGCCGGGATTTCGCCGGTTGGTGTTGACACGGATCGTGGCCGCCCGCCGGTAGAGCGGGACCCGTTGGGACATCAACGTCCGGAACTTCTCGGCGCGATCGCCACCGGCCAGCAGCGGCCGCACGGTGGTGCCGCCGCCGGTGCGGCGCACCCCCTCGGTGGCGCTGATCTCGAGGTAGATGACGGTGTGTCCGGAAAGAGCCTCGCGCACTCCGGGGCTGGTGATGGCGCCGCCGCCGAGCGACAGCACACCGTCGTGTGACGTCAGTGTGTCCCGTACGACCTGTTCCTCGATCCGGCGAAACCCTGTCTCGCCGTCGTTGGTGAAGATGTCGGGGATGGTGCGGCCGGTGGTCTGCTCGATCACGGCGTCCGTGTCCAGCAGCGCGACGCCGAGCGACTTGGCCAGCCGCCGACCGATCGTGGACTTACCCGAGCCGGGCATCCCTATCAATACCGCCTTGGGCGCCATCAGCCCGACGCCTGCGCAGTTTGAGCGGGCTCACGCGCGGCCACGGCACGCAGATAGGTGTCGAGGTTGGCGCGGGTCTCGGTCAGCGAGTCGCCGCCGAACTTCTCCAGCGCCGCGCGTGCGAGTACCAGCGCCACCATCGTCTCGACGACCACCCCGGCGGCGGGCACCGCGCACACGTCGGACCGCTGGTGGATGGCGACCGCTTCATCGCCGGTGGCCATGTCGACGGTGGCGAGCGCCCGCGGCACCGTCGAGATCGGTTTCATCGCGGCGCGCACCCGCAGCGGCTGACCGTTCGTCATCCCGCCCTCCAGGCCGCCTGCTCGGTTCGTCGAGCGCATCACGCCGCCCGGGCCGGGATACATCTCGTCGTGGGCGACGCTGCCTCGACGGCGCGCGGTTTCGAAGCCGTCGCCGATCTCGACGCCCTTGATCGCCTGGATGCCCATGACGGCACCGGCCAGTTGGCTGTCGAGCCGATTGTCTCCGCTGGTGAACGACCCCAAGCCGATCGGCAGTCCGCTCACGACCACCTCGACGATGCCGCCGAGTGTGTCGCCGTCGGCCTTGGCCGACTCGATATCGGCGATCATCCTGGCCTCGGCGTCCTTGTCGAACGCGCGGACCGGGCTCGCGTCGATGGCGGCCAGATCTGAGGCCTGCGGTGGCGGCCCGTCGTACGGCTTGGACGCGCCGATGGAGATGACGTGCGAGATGACCTCGACGCCGAGCGCCTGCCGCAGGAAAGCGCGGGCGATGGTGCCAGCCCCGACGCGGGCCGCCGTCTCTCGGGCGCTCGCGCGTTCCAGCACCGGGCGGGCGTCGTCGAAGCCGTATTTGAGCATTCCGGCGTAGTCGGCGTGGCCGGGCCGCGGCCGGGTCAGCGGCGCGTTACGGGCGCTGTCCTCGAGCTCGGCGGCGTCGACGGGGTCGGGGGCCATCACGGTTTCCCACTTCGGCCACTCGGTGTTGCCGATTTCGATGGCGATCGGCCCACCGAGCGTTACGCCGTGCCGGACGCCGGCGAGCATGGTGACCTGGTCCTGCTCGAACTTCATCCGCGCACCCCGGCCGTAGCCGAGCCTGCGACGGGCGAGCTGACCGGCTATCTCGTCGGACGTCACCTGCACGCCGGCGACCATGCCTTCGACCACGGCCACCAACGCGCGGCCGTGGGATTCACCAGCGGTGGTCCATCGCAACACGCGTCCCATCTTCCCACGGCGCTCTTTTCCTGCGGAAATCCGCAAGTTATCCACAGTTGCGTTTTCATCCACAGGCCGCGAAAGTTCAGCAGTGATTTCGCACGTATGTTCGATACCGTGGAGACATGAGCTTGGAGCAGGACGAAATCCGCGCCGCACTTGATGCGGTCGAGGCGGGTTACGCCCGGTTGCGTGCCGCCTGCTCGGACTCTGTGGGCAATGCGTTTCGTGTCGAGGTGGCCGAGCGGTTGGAGACCCAGCACAGGATCAATCGTGGGCAGATGTACCGCTTCTTCGGCGAGCTCATCGAACCGCCCGACGGACCCGAGGATCCCGACCTGCCCGCAGGCACCGTGATGAGCAAGCTGCTGTGGCAGCGGCTGCGCATCGCGACCGACGAGGTTCACCGACGTATCCGCATCGCCGCCCGCATCCGCCCGCGCCGCACCCTGACCGGTCCTTCGCTGCCACCCGAACTGCCAATCTTGGCCGCCGCCGTCGATGCCGGCCAGGTGGGCGACGATCACATCGGCGCGGTCTGCGGTGCACTCGATGTGCTGCCCTCCGCGGTACCCGAGGATAAAAAGGAAGTATCCGAACGAATCCTGGTGCGCCACGCGAAGAGTCAGGACGCCGCATTCGTCAAGTACATCGGCCGCGGCATCGCCGACCACCTCAACCCCGACGGTCTGTTCGACGAAAACGACCGCGCCCGCCGCCGCGGACTCAACCTTGCTCCGCAAGGCCCCGACGGCATGAGCCGGCTCTCCGGCCTCGTCGACCCCGAAACCCGTGCCTACCTCGAAGCCGTCAACGCCGCCGTGCGACCCGGCCGCCACCAACCCGACCAACCCGATTCCGACGAACACGAACAGGTCCAACCCGATCCGCGCAGCGCCCCGCAACGACTGCACGACGCCGTCAAACTCGGGCTGCGCGCCGCCATCTCCTCGGGCGAATTCGGCCAACACCGTGGGCTGCCGGTCACCGTCATCGTCACCACGACACTGAACGAGCTCAACCAAGCCGCACACGCGATCAACGACTCAACGATTGCGATGCCACCGCCCGCACGCACCGGCGGCGGATCTGCGATACCGATGCGGGACCTGATCCGCATGGCCGCCAACTCGATCCACTATCTGGCGGTGTTCGAGGACCACACCAACCGGCCGCTGTATCTCGGCCGCACCAAACGCGTCGCCTCCGCCGACCAGCGAATTATCTGTTACGCCCGCGACCGCGGCTGTACGCGGCCCGACTGTTCGGAGCCCGGTTATCACTGCGAAGTCCACCACGACCCGCCCTGGGCCGAGGGCGGCCGCACCGACGCCGACTGCTTGTTCTTCGGCTGCGGCCCCGACCACACCCTGCTGAGCAAGGGCCTTCTGCACACCAAAGTCACCGACACCGGCAGACTCGCCTGGTCCGACGGCACAGGACCACCGGAGACGAACCTCGCACACCACCCCGACGAACTACTCGCCGAACTCTTTGAAGGCGCCGAGAACGACGAGGACGACTAGAAGACGACCAGCCCGACCGCGGCCAGCGTCGCCAGGCACATCGACGGGCCGTGCGGGACCGTGGAACCCGAGCGGCGGGCCATCGCGACGAGCGCCCACACCGCAGTCAACAGCGGTGCGGCAACGGCGGCCAGCATCCATACGTCGACGCCGAACGAGCCCGTCAGCGCGCCGACGCCCGCTGCGAGCTTGACGTCGCCTGCACCCATCGCTGTCGGCGCGATCAGGTGCACGACGAGATACAGGCCGGCCAGACCGATCGCACCCAACGACGCCGGAACGCCTTGTCCAGCCGCCGCGGCCACCGCGAGAATTACGGCAGCGCCCGGCATCGTCAACCAGTTCGGCAGCCGCCGCTCCCTGATGTCGTAGACACTCAGCATCGCCAGCCATGCCAACATGAATGCGCCGGCCACCGCCGCTCCCATGGACCGAGGCTAGTTGCTCTGAAGCGCTGCTCTCATCGCCTCTTTGGGCGCCGGCCGCCCGGTGAACTGCTCGACCTGCGCGTAGGCCTGGTGCAGAAGCATCTGCAGACCGCTGATCACGCGACCGCCTTCCGCCTCGACCGCCGCCGCCAGCGGGGTCGGCCACGGGTCGTAGATCGCGTCGAGCATCACGGGAGTGGTCGCAAGCACCGATGCGTAGCGCGCCGCCACATCAGCCGGAATGGTGTTCACGACGGCATCGGCGGTCGCCACCACCTGTGCCACCTCGGGGCTGTTGATGTCACACCAATGCGCGTCAGCTCCTACCTTTGTGGCGAGATCCACCACCGCAGTGACCTTTTCGCGGTTGCGCGCGACTACGGTGATGCGGTGCACGCCGAGCTCCACCAGACCGACGACCACCGCAGGTGCGGTACCACCGGAACCGACCACGATCGCATGGCCCGACGCCTGACCCAGCGCGCCGGTAACACCGTCGACGTCGGTGTTGTCGGCACGCCAGCCCGTCGACGTCCGCACCAGAGTGTTGGCCGCGCCGACCAACTCCGCGCGCTGGGTGCGCTCGCTTGCGAACCGCAGCGCGGCGAACTTATCGGGCATCGTCACCGAGAGGCCGACCCACTCCGGGCCGAAACCGCCTACCAGGGTGGGTAATTCGTCAGCGGTGCATTCGATGCGCTCGTACGTCCAGTCGTCGAGACCCAAGGACTTATAGGCCGCCAGATGCAACTGGGGCGAACGCGAATGTGCGATCGGCGAGCCCAGCACCGCCGCCTTGCGCGGGCTAGCGGGCGCTGTCGAGGACACCGTTGCGCTTCGCCAGCTCGATATTCGCCAGGTGCTGTGGGTAGTCCCGGGTGAAGAGTGTCGTGCCCTGCAGGTCGATGGTGACGAAGTAGAGCCAATCCCCGTCTGCGGGGCGTTCCGCGGCGGCCAGCGCAGGATCACCCGGCGAGCAGATCGGCGTGGCCGGAAGGCCTTGCCGCACATAGGTGTTCCACGGCGTCTGTTGCCCGCGGTCGGAGTCCGTCGTGGCGACCTCCTGGCGGTCCAGTGAGTAGTTCACCGTGGAGTCGAATTCCAGCGTGCGGTGTTCATGCAGCCGGTTGTAGATCACCCGGGCCACCTTGTCGAAGTCCGGGGGTTTGGCTTCACGCTGCACCAGCGACGCCACCGTCAGGATCTGGTAGGGCGTCATGTTCAACGCCTTTGCGGTGTCCAGCAGGCCGCTCTGTGCGTATTGATAGGCGCTGTTGCCGATCAGCGTGGACAGGATGTCCTTCGGAGAGGCGGAAGGGTCGATGTCCCATGATCCCGGCGCGATCAGACCCTCGAGCCTGCGATGGTCGTCGCCCATGGCCTCGACCGGTTTGGTCGCCCAGTCGGGCACCGACAGATCCGATGGAGACTCCTTGCCCGCCGCGTCGCGAAGGTCGTCCTTCGACATACAGTGCCGATCGCCGTCGAGGTCCACGCAGGTCGCGTTCGAGATCAACGTGAAGACGCCTTCGGTGACCGCGTTGGTCTTGACGTCCCGGATGTCGTCGAGCTGGCGACCCTCAGGAATGACCAGCTTACCCACCCGGTTCTGCGCATCCGTAAGCCGCGCAACGGCATCCGCCGCCGGTATCTCGGTGCGCACCTTGTAGAAGCCCGGCTGGATCGACGACATCGCGGCGTTGCCCTCCGCGGCGGTGACGAAGGTTCTCACGGTTGCGATGACCTTGTGTTGCTCCAGCGTCTCGCCGATGGCGGTCGTGGAGTCGCCGTCATGGATCTGAATCACGACGTCCGACACCCCCTCGCCGGAGTAGTCATTGCCCGGGCCGACCACGGTGTGCCACAGCCTGGAGCCAAGGAACACCGCCCCGACCACGATCACGACGAAAACGCAGAGCGTGAACCCGCGGACGAGTCGGCGTCTTCGGCGACGACGAGCTTCTCGTATCCGCTGGGTGCGGCTCAACCGACGCCGCGGCGGACCCACCGCGACGGGTGCCGCACGGTCGCGATCCCGCGCGTCAGGCATTGCCGACCCCCCCGAGGGAGACCCGCCGCTGATCCAGCCAGCTCTGCAGAATCCCGGCGGCGGCGACCTGGTCGATCATCGCCTTCTGTCCCCTGGCCCGCACACCGGCCTCGCGCAGCGAGCGCTGCGCCGTGACGGTGGTCAGACGTTCGTCGGCCAGCCTCACCGGCGTCGGCGCGACGCGGCGCGCCAAGTCCTCGGCGAGAGCAATCGCGTCCTCCGCGGCGGGACCGGTCCGGTCGGCGAGAGTGCGTGGCAGTCCGACCACCACCTCGACCGCCTCCAGCTCGGTGACGAGTTGGATGAGCCGTTTCAGATGGCGGTCCGTTCGGTCGCGGCGCACGGTCTCCACCGGCGTGGCGAGGATGCCGTCCGGGTCGCTCACCGCGACCCCGATGCGGACGCTTCCGACGTCGATGCCCATCCGACGGCCCCGGCCGGGATCGTCGTCTCCGGGCCGATCCGGCAGACGGTGTTCTGGATGCGACACGTGGCTAGCTCCGGCCTATCTCCGCGCGTAGTGCGGTCAAGGCCGCGTCGATGCCTGCGGCTCCCTTACCGGAGCCCTGCGCCAGGTCGGCCTTGCCACCGCCGCGGCCGTTCACCGCCGCACCCAGTGGCTTGACCAGCTCATTGGCCTTGAGACCGAGATCCTGGGCGGCCGGGTTGACGGCCACCACGAACGGGACCGAGTCGTTCTCGCCCTCGGCGATCAGCGCGATCACTGCGGGATCGGAGCCGATTTTTCCGCGGATGTCTCCGACAAGGCTGCGCAGATCCGCAGCCGACGTGCCGCCGGCCATTCGCTGCGCCACGACACGGACCTTACCGATCTGCTCCGCACCCGCGGCGGCATTCACCGCCGCCGCCCGCGCGTTGGCCAGCCGCATCCGGTCGAGTTCCTTCTCGGCGGTCTTCAACCGGTCAACCAGCTGCGCCACCCGTGCCGGTACCTCGTCCGACGGCACCTTCAACGACGACGCCAGTCCCGCCATCAACGCGCGTTCCTTGGCGAGGTGACGGAACGAGTCAAGACCGACGTACGCCTCGACCCGGCGCACGCCCGAGCCGACCGATGATTCACCGAGAATCGTGACCGGGCCGATCTGCGCCGAATTGTGCACGTGCGTCCCGCCGCACAGTTCCAGCGAGAACGGTCCGCCGATCTCGACCACCCGCACTTCCTCCGGATAGGCCTCACCGAAGAGCGCCATCGCGCCCATCGCCTTGGCCTTCTCGAGGTCGGTGGTGAAGCTGTGCACCTCGTAGTCGGCCTCGACGGCCTCGTTGGTGACCTCTTCGATCTGGGTGCGTTGGTCCTCGCTCAGCGCGCCCTGCCAGTTGAAGTCGAATCGCAGGTAGCCGGGGCGATTCAGCGAGCCGGCCTGAACAGCGTTGGGGCCCAGCACTTGTCGTAGTGCGGCATGCACCATGTGGGTGCCGGAGTGGCCCTGCGTCGCGCCGTGCCGCCATCGCGGATCGACGGCGGCCACCACGGTGTCGCCCTCGACGAACTCGCCGGACTCCACGTTCACCCGGTGCGCCCACAGCGTCTTGGCGATCTTCTGGACATCGCTGACGGCGGCCTTCGCCGCACCGGACGTGCCGGTCCCCGCGATGCTTCCCTCGTCTGCGATCTGGCCACCGGACTCGGCGTAGAACGGCGTTCGGTCGAGGATCAACTCGACGCGTTCAGCCTCGTGCGACCCGTGACTGACGACAGGAACCCGTTTGCCGTCCACGAAGATGCCGAGAATCCTTGCCTCAGTGCTGAGTTCGTCGAATCCGGTGAACTCCGTCGGACCCCCGTCGACCAGTTCCCGGTATGCCGACAAGTCGCTGTGGGCCTGCTTGCGGGCTGCCGCGTCGGCCTTGGCGCGCTGCCGTTGTTCGGCCATCAATCCGCGGAAACCCTCTTCATCGACACTCAGGTCGGCCTCGGCGGCCATCTCCAGGGTCAGTTCGAGCGGGAAGCCGTAGGTGTCGTGCAGCGTGAACGCGTCGGATCCCGAAATCACCGAAGCGCCCGACTGCTTGGTCGCGTTGGCGGCCTCGTCGAACAGCCGCGAACCCGACGCCAGCGTGCGGTTGAACGCGGTCTCCTCCGCCACTGCGATGCGATTGATCCGGTCGAAGTCGTTGACCAACTCCGGGTATGAGGGCCCCATTGCGTCGCGCACGGTCGCCATCAGTTGGCCGACGATCGGTTCGTTGATGCCCAGTAGCTTCGCCGACCGGATCACCCGGCGCAGCAGTCGGCGCAGCACGTAGCCGCGACCGTCGTTGCCGGGGCTGACGCCGTCGCCGATGATGATCGCCGCGGTACGCGTGTGGTCGGCGATGATTCGGTAGCGCACGTCGTCGTCATGGTCGCCGTGCCCGTACCCGCGTGGCGCGATCGCGGACACCGTGTCAATGACCGGGCGCATCAGGTCGGTCTCGTAGACGTTGTCGACATCCTGCAGCAGACAGGCAACCCGCTCGACACCCATACCGGTGTCGATGTTCTTGCGCGGCAGCGGCCCGAGGATTTCGAAGTTCTCCTTGCTGGTGCCCTCGCCGCGTTCATTCTGCATGAACACGAGGTTCCAGATCTCGATGTAGCGGTCCTCGTTGGCTTCCGGACCGCCCTCGACTCCGTACTCCGGGCCGCGGTCGTAGTAGATCTCCGACGATGGTCCGCATGGCCCCGGAATGCCCATCGACCAGTAGTTGTCGGCCATACCGCGGCGCTGGATCCGCTCGAGCGGCAGCCCGGCAATTTCCTGCCACAGCGCGATCGCCTCGTCATCGTCGAGATAGACGGTCGCCCATAGCCTTTCGGGGTCGAAGCCGTACCCGCCCTGCTCGACGGGATTGGTCAGGAGGGTCCACGCGAACTCGATGGCGCCTTCCTTGAAGTAGTCGCCGAACGAGAAGTTGCCTGCCATCTGGAAGAACGTGTTGTGCCGGGTGGTGATGCCGACCTCGTCGATGTCCGGTGTGCGGATGCACTTCTGGATGCTCACCGCTCGGTTCCACGGCGGAGTCCGCTGACCGAGGAAGTACGGCACGAACTGCACCATGCCGGCATTGACGAACAGAAGGTTGGGGTCGTCGAGGATCACCGAGGCGCTGGGCACCTCAGTGTGGCCCGCCTTCACGAAGTGATCGAGGAACCGCTTCCTGATCTCCTGTGTCTGCACGTCCTAATGTCCTTGTTGTTCTCGGCGGTACAAGATCGATCGACCGCACTACAGTACCGGGCTGAATTGTTGCGCTGTCATCAGCCGTTTATGAAGCTCAGCCGCACCGATCGACGCGGGTTGTCTCGGTTCAGGTCAACCAGCACGACGCTTTGCCAGGTCCCGAGCAACGGCTCGCCGCCCTGCACCGGGACGGTCACCGACGGCGCGATCAGCGCGGGCAGCACATGGTCGGCACCGTGGCCCGGCGATCCGTGGCTGTGACGGTAACGGTCGTCGCGGGGAAGCAGTGTCTCCAGTGTTTCGACAAGGTCATCGTCGGATCCCGCGCCG
Source organism: uncultured Actinomycetota bacterium (assembly GCA_963817825.1). Taxonomy (GTDB): domain Bacteria; phylum Actinomycetota; class Actinomycetes; order Mycobacteriales; family Mycobacteriaceae; genus Mycobacterium. Next base: position 410,635 of record CAWFQG010000017.1, read on the forward strand.
GTCTCGATGATCGCCACCCCGGCCGTCGCGTGGGGCACGAAGACGTTGCACAGACCGTCCTCGTGGGTGGCACAGAACTCGCGGATCTTGCCGGTGAGGTCGACGATCCGTCGCCGCGATGAGTCGATTTCGAGCACGTCGGAGTCCATATCTCCAGGGTACGGACCATTGAAACGTCCGCCCGGCGGGAGGAAGCTAATCCTCGGTGGGCGGTGCCACCGGGGCGCCACCCCAGAGAACAAGGGGGTGGACCGTGCACGCACGCTCTACCACTATTCATGGGCAACCCTCGTCCATCGATGACGGGATCGCGTACGTCCGTGACGAGGTAATGCCTGCATTGAAGGCGATGGACGGCTATGTCGGCCTGTCTCTATTGGTGGACCGGGAATCCGGCCAATGCATCGCCACCAGCGCCTGGGAAACCGAGGAAGCCATGCGCATCAGCACGGAGCGGGCGGCTCCGCTTCGCGACCGGGCCGGGGAGATCTTCGGTGGCGCCGACGTCAGCGTCGATCAGTGGGAGATCGGTTCTATGCACCGTGACCACCGCTCCGCTGACGGCGCCTGCGTGCGGGCGACGTGGATCAAGATGCCACGCGATCAGGCCGGCCGGGCCATCGATTTCTACCGGAGCTCGGTGTTGCCCCCGCTCCAGGATCTCGAAGGGTTCTGCAGCGCCAGCTTTTTGATCAATCGATCCACCGGCCGGGCCGTTTCGTCTGCGACCTTCGACAACCGCGAAGCCATGGAGCGCAACCAAGAGCACGCCCGCGAGCTTCGCAACACGCGGACCCGCGAACTGGGAGCAGACATTCTCGACGTCGGTGAGTTCGAGCTGACACTTGCCCATCTGCGCCTACCCGAGATGGCGTGAGCGCTTAGTCAGGACCGCGCCTCGGCCAGCCGGGCGCAGTGCGCGGTCGTCGCGACAAAACGTCTCGTTCATGCGGCTACCCAACAAACGTGCCGCAGCCGCAGCGAGCGGTCCGCTGAGGACTGCTCGTTGGGTGCCGTCGATGCTTGCCGCCGCGATGACACCCCTGGCCATATCTCGGGGTCCGTGCACACCTTCCATGCAGTCGCAGCCGGGGCGGTGCACTTGCTGGAGCCTTCAAACGACCGCTGCGATTTGGACACGTCGACCATCATGCGACCGCCAACCACGTAACCACTCGAATTTGCTGATTAGCAGCAGGATTGACGCACGCGTTTATTAGTCGGCGGCCGAGGGTATCTCACCTGCAGCCGCTTACCCCCTTGGAGGAGAAATGACTATCACCGGCGTTATTACTGCGATTCTCATCGGCGCTGTCGTCGGCGTGCTCGGCCGTCTGCTCGTGCCGGGCAAGCAGCCGATCGGCATGCTGCTCACGATCATCGTCGGCATCGTGTCGGCGTTCATCGGCACGGCGCTTGCCCGCGCTCTCGGCATTCCCACGATGACGAACGGCATCGACTGGCTCGAGCTTCTGGTCCAGGTGATCGTCGCCGCGATCGGCGTGGCTCTGGTTTCGATGCTGATGGGCCGTCGGCGCACCGGCCTGATGGGACGCAGACGTTCCGGCCTGCTTCGGTAGCACCGCTCAAAACAATCCCGGCCGAACCCTGCGGCCGGGATTGTTTTTTGCGCTGGCCAGTCAGTGAGGGATCAGCGGGGTATCCGCGCGCGATAGGCGTCGGCGACGTACCAGCTGAAGGCCCCGCAGAGATCCCGGCGGCATCGGGGCCGGCTCGCTCAGCACGATCGAACAGCCGGAACCCGGCGAGGTGAGCTGGGCGAATCGCTGAGCGCCAGCGCGGGTGTCGTGGTCCAGCTGAAAGCCGATCTGGTCGCGGTAGAACCCGATGGCCCGGTCGACATCGCCGACCGGGACAACCACCACTTCGAGCGTCCAGTCCATCAGAGACTTCTCAGCAGCTCTTCGAGCTTCTCGTAGCCCTCGGTCATGCCGCCCTCCATGCCCGAGGACAGCAGCGCGTCCCGCGCCTCGGTGTTCGGGCAGATCGAGCGACCACGCAGCCGGCTGCGCCCGTCACCGAGATCCTCGAACCACATGAATTCGATGTTCACCATGTCGGGCGCGCCCTCGAATTCGAATGTCTGGATGATGAACTCGTTGTCACGCACCCGGTGGAACACACCGTTGAAGGCGAACTCGCCGCGGTCCGCCGTGTGCACGTAGCGGTAGCCCCCGCCGGTCTTGAAGTCCCAGTGCACGACCGTCATCTCGAGGTCGCGCGGTCCGAGCCATTGCTTGACCAGATCCGGCTCGGCGTGGGCCCGGAACAGCGCCTCCACCGGAGCGTCGAATTCGCGGGTGAACTCCATGGCCAGGGTGTCGACCGGGGCCTGCAGGTCGAGTGCGTTCGTCATTGTTGATTCCCCTTCTCGTGTGTGTCGGTTGTCGGTGACATGCGAGCCAGCAGCGTGTCCAGCCGGCGGTAATTGCGTTCGGCGTCAAGCCGATATCGGTCGATCCATGCGGTCAGCCCCTCCAGCGCGGCGGCGTCCAGGTGCACCGGCCGTCGCTGCGCGTCGCGGGTCCGGGTGACCAGCCCCGCGTGCTCGAGCACCTGAATGTGCTTGGACACCGCCTGTTTGGTGATGTCGAACGGCGCGGCCAGTTCGTTGACCGTCGCTGGTCCGCGAGAAAGCCGCGCCACGATGGCCCGCCGGACGGGGTCGGCAAGCGCCATGAAGGCGCGATCCATCCGCGCGTCTGCATCTCCACCACTCCCCAATAGTCAACCTTGCCTTTGATCAATTAATCAATTGACTACCAAGTTAGGAGCCAGTGCGATGGGTGTCAAGGGGGTTCGCGACGAGATCCGCTTTTCGAGAGAAAGTGCGAGTAGCGACCTACAAAACTCGGATCTCGCGATCAGCGCTTCTTACGGATGATCGCCCGTAGCTTGTCCAACCGGCCGGCGATTTCCCGTTCGGCGCCGTGGCTGGTCGGCTGGTAATAGTCAACGCCGACCAGCTCGTCTGGTGGATACTGTTGCGGCACAACGCCGTCCGGGTCGTCGTGCGAGTACTTGTAACCGATCGCATTACCCAGCGCCTCAGCCCCGGAGTAATGCCCGTCGCGCAGATGCGTCGGTACCAACCCGGCCTTGCCCTCCCTGACGTCACTCATCGCCGCGCCCAACGCGGAGGTGACCGCGTTGGACTTGGGCGCGGTCGCGAGGTGAATCGTGGCGTGCGCCAACGTGAGTTGCGCCTCGGGCATGCCGATCAGCTGCACCGTCTGCGCTGCGGCGACCGCGGTCTGCAGTGCCGCCGGATCCGCCATGCCGATGTCCTCGCTGGCCAGGATCATCAGCCGGCGCGCGACGAATCGCGGGTCCTCCCCCGCGACCAGCATCCGGGCCAGGTAGTGAAGCGCGGCATCGACATCGGAACCGCGGACTGACTTGATGAACGCGCTGATCACGTCGTAGTGCTGATCGCCGTCGCGGTCGTAACGGACGGCCGCCTTGTCCAGCGACTGCTCGATCGTGTCGACGGTGACGTTCTCCCCCGTTTCGGCCGCCACCTCCAACGCGGTCAACGCGCGCCGGGCGTCACCGGCCGACAGCTGCACCAGCAGGTCGACAGCCTCGTCGGCAACATCCACCTTTCCGCCCAGTCCGCGCGGGTCGTCGATAGCGCGGCGGACAACGGTCTTGATGCCCTCGGCCGAGAGCGGTTGCAGCTGCAGGATCAACGACCGCGACAGCAGCGGCGCAACGACCGAGAAGGACGGGTTCTCCGTGGTGGCTGCCACCAGCAGCACCACCCGGTTCTCGACGGCCGACAGCAGCGCGTCCTGCTGGGTCTTGGAGAACCGGTGCACCTCGTCGATGAACAGCACTGTCTGCTCGCCGTGTGCGGCCGCTCGACGGGCGACGTCGATGACCGCGCGCACTTCCTTGACGCCGGCCGACAGCGCGGACAGCGCCTCGAACCGGCGACCGGTCGTCTGCGAAATCATCGACGCCAGCGTCGTCTTGCCGGTTCCCGGCGGCCCGTAGAGGATGACCGACGCCGCGCCCGAGCCCTCGACCAGGCGGCGCAGCGGCGAGCCGGGCTGCAGCAGATGATCCTGCCCGACGACTTCCTCAAGCGTCGCCGGGCGCATCCTCACCGCAAGGGGCGACGACGCACCCACGACAGCGCCGGTCGAGGTGGGCTCGCCGGGGACGTCAAACAGACCGTCGGACACGCTCTCTGCTTACCACGACGCTACGACCGCTGAGTCGTCACGAAGTCGATCAGTTCCTCGACGCGGCCGATCAGTGCCGGCTCCAGGTCGGTCCAATCGCGCACCTGGCCGCGGATCCGCTGCCAGGCCTTGGCGATGTCGGCCTGGTGCTTGTGCGGCCACCCGAGCGCCCGGCACACGCCGTGCTTCCAGTCCTCACCACGCGGCACCACCGGCCACGCCGACATGCCGAGCCGGTCCGGTTTCACCGCCTGCCAGATGTCGATGAACGGGTGGCCGACGACCAGCGTATGCGGACCGCCGGGACCCCGCCGCACCGCTCGTTCTATCTGGCTGGCGATACGCGCCTCCTTGGATCCGGCGACCAGATGGTCGACCAGCACGCCCAACCGGCGGCTCGGGCCCGGCGCGAACTCCTCGACGATCCCGACCAGATCGTCGACGCCGCCGAGGTGTTCGACGACGACGCCCTCGATCCGCAGGTCGTCTCCCCACACCTGCTCGACGAGCTCCGCGTCGTGGCGGCCCTCAACGTAGATGCGACTGGCCAGTGCCACTTTCGCCTTCGCGCCCGGCACGGCGACCGACCCGGATGCGGTGCGAGCGGCAACCTTCGGCGCCTGCTGTCGCGGCCCGGTGAGGATCACGGGCTTACCGTCGATGAGGTATCCGGGGCCGACCGGAAAGGGCTTGCGTCGACCGCGCCTGTCCTCGAGTTCCATTCGCCCGTATTCGATGCGCACCACCGCACCGACATAGCCGCTCTGCGCGTCCTCCACCACCATGCCGATCTCGACGGGCAGCTCCGCGGACCGCGGTTTTCGATGCGGATTGTTGGCAAGGACATCGACGCCATAGCGATCAGCCACCGGGTGATCGTAAGGTCACACCCGTGTTGCTCAACCGCGACACGGCCGAAGGAATCGCGAACGGCAGCATCACGCTGGTGCTGCGGCGGTGGGACGTGCCTCGGGCCAGGCCCGGCGGCACGCAACGGACACAGGCAGGCACCATCCGCGTCGACGCCGTCACGGAATACCCCGGCAGGCACCGGGTGACCGCCGCGCAGGCCCGCGCCGCGGGATTTCCCGATGCGAAGTCCGCCCAGGCCGAGCTGGACCGCAGGCCCGCGCGACACACCTATGTGATCAAGGTGTCGTTCCTCGCGCCGGATGAACGTCCGAACTCGCCGCCGACGACAAGCTCGAGGATTCCGACGTCGACGCCATCAGCGCGCGTCTTCAGAAGTGGGATACCGCAGCAGGCGGATCGCCGTGGACGCGCCAGTACCTGGAGCTGATCGCCGCCAACGAAGCGGTCCGTGCTCCCGACCTCGCGGCCCGCCTCGGCCTGGAGACGCCGCGCTTCAAGCGCCGGGTGCGCCAGCTCAAGGGTCTCGGCCTGACCATCAGCCTCGACGTCGGATACCGAATTTCGCCACGCGGCCGCGCGTATCTGGAGCGGCTCGACGCGTCCTAGAAGTCGGCGGGATCGGGCCGCTCGACCGACCTGGGCGTAAGGTCAAGGCCGCGTACGTGGTTGGCGATCGTGGCAAGGCTGGCGACCCACACGTCGTCGTGCGAGCACACGTATTCGATGAACGTGTCCAGCGCTTGGGCCCTCGACGGCCGTCCGGACAGGAACGGATGATTCGTCAGCACGAAGGCGGCGCCCTCAGCCCGCAACGCGTCGAACTCCAGTTGCCACATCTCGATCGCCTTGACCGGGCTCTCGATCAGCCCCGAGCCGCTGAACTCCGGCACATAGCAGTACTGCTCCCAGTCGTCGAGTGCCCACTGGATCGGAATCTCGACGAGCGGGCCGCCGCCTGCGACCGTCAGCTCATACGGATGGTCCGTGTCCATCAGGCTGCTGTCGTAGAGAAATCCTCTGTCGCGCAGCAGCTTCGGCGAATGCCAGTTCAACTCCCACATCGGGGCGCGATAGCCGATGGGGCGCGACCCGGTGATCGACTCGAGCACGGCGGACCCACGGTCGAGGATGTCGGCCTCCTGCTGTTCGGTCAGGCCGCGCATCGGCTCATGCAGATAACCGTGGTGTGCGATCTCGTGGCCATGGTCGATGATCGTGCGGACCACGTCGGGATATCGCACCGCTGTGTAGCCGGGGACGAAGAACGTCGACGTAACACCTTGCTTGGCAAGTATTTTCAGGAGCCGGGGCACCCCGGTGAGCGGTCCGTATGCTTGATGACTGATCGCCGACATCCGGTCGGCGTGCGAGGCGTCGACACCCAACATCGCCGACTCGGCGTCAACGTCGAACGAGAACGAAGCCGCGCAGCGGGCGCCGTTTGGCCAAGGTATCGGAGCGGCGGCGGTCATTGGGAACACCGCGCGCGGGCGAGCAGGGCAAGGAATTCGTAGGCCAGATAGGCGGCGGCGATGCCGGTGAGCTCCGCGTGATCGTAGGCGGGCGCCACCTCGACGATGTCGGCGCCGACGAGATTGAGGCCATCGAATCCCCGCACCACCTCGAGGAGTTCGCGGCTGGTCAGGCCTCCGATTTCCGGTGTCCCGGTGCCCGGTGCGTGTGCGGGGTCGAGCACATCGATGTCGATCGACACGTAGAGCGGATAGTCGCCGATCGTTTTCCTGAGCTGGGCGACAACCTCGGCGACGGTGCGCGTCTGGAATTCCCGGCAATGCACGACGGTGAACCCGAGTTCCGCGTCCGAAGACAGATCATCGGGTGAGTAGAGCGCTCCCCTGATGCCGACATGTGCGCTGTGCCCCTGCACGAACAGGCCCTCTTCCGCGGCGCGGCGAAACGGCGTGCCGTGGGTCAGCGGCGCGTCGAAATAGGTGTCCCAGGTGTCCAGGTGCGCGTCGAAGTGCACCAACGCCACCGGTCCGTATCGCCGATTGTGTGCTCGCAGCAGCGGGTACGCGATCGTGTGGTCACCGCCGATCGTGATGAGCCGGGCACCATTCTCGATGAGCGCCGACGCCTGCTCCTCGATCTGGCCGACCGCTTTGGCGATGTCGAATGGGGTGCAAGTGATATCGCCTGCGTCGACCACCTGCTGGGTGGCGAACGGCGAGACCTGCATCTGGGGATGGTACGGCCGTAGCACGCGTGAGCACTGCCGAATGTGGGCGGGCCCGAACCGCGCACCCGGCCGGTAGCTGACGCCGGAGTCGAACGGGACGCCGACGACGGCGACGTCGTAATCGGGAACGTCGCCTATGCGGGGCAGCCGCGCGAATGTGGAGAAGCCCGCGTAACGCGGCACGACGGTCCCGTCGACCGGCTGAACCGGCTGATTGCCTTCACTCATGTCCGGCACCGCGTTGTCCCTCCGTTGATCTGGATGGTCTGGCCGACGAACGCGCCGATGTCGTTGCGGGCCAACAGCGATACCCCTGCGGCGATTTCGTCGGGTCTGCCGATGCGCCCGAGTGGTATTCCGCGCTCGTATTCCTTGTGCATCTCGGCAAGGCTGATACCGGCGTCATCGGCGTCGACCTGCAGCTGCGGGGTGTCGATGATGCCCGGCGCGATGCCGTTGACGACGATGCGGTCGGGCGCCAACTCGCGGCCAAGCGATTTCGTCAGCGCAATCAAACCGGCCTTCGAGCCCGCGTATGCGGTCGCGTTGGGCCATCCGATCACGCCCCATTCGGACGCGATGATGACGATGTTGCCGCCGCCGCGTCGCCGCATGCCGTCGAGGACCGCCTGCACGAGGTAGACCGTGCCGGACAGGTTGGTGTCGATGACCTTCCACCAGTCAACGTCGTCGTGGTCGGAAAACGGCGCCATGGTCATGTAGGCCGCATTGCACACCAGGATGTCGACCGGCCCACGGCTGCGTTCGATGTCGGCGACCATCTTCTCGACGGCGTCGGCATCCGAAACATCGGCCGCCGCGGGAAATCCACCGGTCGCGGCTACCACAGCATCCATCCGGTCGTCGCGGACACGCCCGTTGACGCCGACGGCCGCGCCCTCGCGGGCCAGCCTTTCGGCGACGGCAGTACCGATGCCCTGCGTGGCGCCGGTGACCAGGGCGACGCGCCCGGCATGCGGCCCGGCCACCTCAGATCACCGCCCCGCTGTTCGGCGAGAGCACCTCGCCGGTGCAGAACGCGGCGTCGTCGCTGACCAGATACCGCACCACTTCGGCGATCTCCTCGGGTCGAGCGAGCCGACGGGCCGGCAGAGTAGCCAGGTAATCCGGTGCCCGCCAAGGGGAATCGGCTGCCAGCAGCGGCGTATCGGTCGGCCCAGGGGCAACGGCGTTCACCCGGATCCCCCGCTCGGCGACCTCCACAGCCAGGCTGCGCACCAGCCCGATGATGGCGCCCTTGGCGGCCGCGTAGTGCGCCTCCCGGTCGCCGCCACCCACGGCGAGTTCCGAGGTGATGGCGACGACGGCACCTGCGCGGCGCTCGATCATCGATGGCAGCACGCACCGAGTGACGTTGCGCAATCCCCCCAGGTGCACCCGCAGCATCCGGTGCAGTTGTTCACGGCTGATGTCGGCGATCGACACCGCCTCGTAGTGGCCGGCCGCGCTGACCACCGCATCGACGGGACCGAGGTCCGACGTCACCCGGCCGATGGTGACAGCGACCGCGGCCGGGTCGGAGACGTCGACGACATACGGTGCGGCGTCGCTGAGGTCGAGGCCCGCCACGCGATAGCCGTTCTGCTCGAGCGTCGCGGCGACGGCCGCGCCGATCCCGGACGAGGCCCCGGTGACGACGGCGACGCGGGTCACGGCGGCGGCGGTGCGTCGGCGAAACGTTCGGCGATGGGAGCCTGAATGCCGCGGCGCACCGACATGTAGATCACGAGGCCGACGATCGTCAATGCCACGGTGGTGAGCACACTGGCCCAGTTGATGAACCAGGGCTGCCCGGGTTGAGTGCGCGGCCACGCGACGTTGACCGTCTCGAAGATGATCCACAGTGAGGCGATGTAGGTGATCGGTGCGCCCCATCGGCCGAGGTTGAACGGGCCGGGTTTCCACTTCCCGGTCAGACGTGCGATGGCTGCCCCGATCACCGGCACACCGAATGCGATGTAGAACCCGATGATGTTGAAGTTCACCAGGATGCTGTAGAACTGCGTGCCTGCCATTAACACGAAAACGATTGCGGCGACGGCGGTCAGCGCGATCGCGTTCACCGGTAGCCGTTCCGATCCTGCCAATCCGCCCAGCACCTTTGAGCCAGGCAGACTGTGGTCGCGTGCCGCGCCCCAGATGCACCGAGATACCGCGGCCTGCACGGCCAAGAAGCTCGAAACGAAGCCGATCACGAACATGGCGAGCAGGGGCTTTGTTATGCCAGTACCGAAATGCGTCGCGAGCGTGTCGGCGACGACGTCACCGGACTGCGCCGCGACGACGCCAGGAAGGTCCGGGATCGAAAGAATAAGGGCGGCAGCGGAGAACATCACGACAAGGCCGACCAGCAGCAGCGCCAGGATGATCGCTTTTGGCACATTGCGTTCCGGATCGTCGACTTCCTCGGCAACGGATCCCGCAGCCTCGAAACCGAGAAATGACCAGCCGACGTAGGCGATGGCCAACAGCATCGGACCAGATGCCCAGGACGCCGCGTCGGGGATGCCTGCGCTGGAGAACAACGCCGAGAACGGGTTCTCTCGATAGAACAGCAGGAGAACCAGTCCCAATCCAAGCGAGCCGAGCACCTCACAGGTGATGCTGACAGCCACCATGATCTTCAACACTCTTCGGCCCACCATGTTGACGCCGGAGCCGACCAGGACGATCGCGATCGCTACGGCGGCGATCTGCCAGCGATTGGGTTCGCTAATGCCGAAGATGTTGAGCAGGAAGCCACCCGCCGCATAGGACAGTGTGCCGAGCGCGAGCGTCAGACCCCACATGTACGCCCATGCGGCCGCCCAGCCCCACGTGGTGCCCTGGACGTGTCGCGACCACTGGTAGACGCTTCCTGCGTACGGCCAGCGCGACGCGAGTTCTCCGAAGACGGCTGCAACCAACAACTGGCCGATGAGCACGATCGGGAACGCCCAGAAGAACTTCGGCCCGGCGGCGAAGAGGCCGAGGGTGAAGATGGCGTAGACGGCCGCGATCGGTGACACGTCGGCGAAGGCCAGCGACAGTGCCGAGCGGAAACTGAAGCCGCGCTGCAACCGCTCCGGAGCCGGTTCACCCACGCTTGTGGTGTCGATCGATTCGGTCATGTCGGCTCCCGTCGCTGGAGGGTCTCACCAGCCGCAACTGTGGGCCGCGCTCCAGGGAAAACGGAATACGCCCAAAGTCTGAACATGAGGCATCGGTTCATATGATCGTCTAGGGTCGGGCTGTGTGCCCGCTGGCGCGCAGCGTCCGACATCTCGCCTTGATGTCCGGGAGCTGCCACTTTGCGTTCGCCGTCGCAGCAATGCGACGGCGTAACCACATGTTTCGGTCAGGTGACTGATGGCGTATCGAGTTCGCGATCTGTTGGAAACCCCCCACCTCAGGCTGACGCTGAAGGGGGGCACGGACGGCCTGGACAAGCCGGTGACCTGGGCGCAGACTTCCGATCTCGAGGAGCCGTGGTCCTATCTGGCGGGCGGCGAGCTGCTGATGAAGAACGGGCAGACGCTGCCCGAGTCGGCGCGGGGCCAGACGGCCTTGATCCGCGGTGTATCCGATAACGGCATGTGCGGGATGGTTATCGGGTTGGACGCGGCCACGCCTGCACTGACTCCCGCCGCAGTCGCGCTGGCAGACAGCCTGGGCTTCCCCATCATGGTCGTGCCCTACTCGGTGGGCTTCGCCACGATCGGTCGCGCCGTCGCCGATGCCGCGGGCAGCGGACGCGTCGCGGTGACCGAGCGGGTCTACAACGTCATCCGGCAAGCGGTCTCGGATCCCGCGCCTGCCAACGTGCTGGCGCAGCTGGAACGCGACCTGTCGTGCCGGATCGCGGTATTGGACGCGTCCACCGGCAACGTGGCGTTGGAGGCGTCCGACCCGCCACCCGACGATCTGCGCCGGGTCATCACCGCGGAGATCACCGGTCGGCGAGGAGCCATTCCGGGCGTGCTACATGTGACAACCGAGGCGCACCGTGCGCTCGTCGTCGAGGTACCCGACGAGGAGCCGACGGTCCTTGCCACCTACGCGTTTCGCGGCCCGACCACCGACCTGGTTCACCTGCAGCACATGGCGTCAGCGGTGGCGGTGTTGTTGGCCCAGCAGAACGCACGCCGCGAACACGAACGACGAATCGGCGCTGAGGTGATGGGCCAGCTGTGCGACGGCAGGATGAGTGACCGCGAAGGCGATCGGGAACTCGGCGAGCGCGGACTAGACGCGGCGACATGCTGCGTGGTGGCGGCCGACGGGGTGTCGGCGGCACACGAGCGCCAACTCCATCTCGGCCTTGGCCGACGTTCGGTCCCCCACCTGTTGCTGCGCCGAGCGACGCTGCTGTACGCGCTGATGCCTGTCACGGACCGGGCACTGGAGGTGCTGGGTCAACGACTCGGCGACCAGGCGATGCTGGGAATCAGTGAGCCATTGTCGAGGCCGTCCCGCGCTCCCAACGCGGTGCGCGAGGCGACGTGGGCGGTGCGCGTCGCGGTGACGACCTCCAGCCGAACCGCGCGTTTCGCGGACGCGACGATGTTCTCGGTGCTTCGTGACCCCGAGGAGGCACGTGTCGTAGTCGATCGCGTCCTCGGACGGCTCATCGCCTACGACGCAACGCATTCCAGCGATATGGTCTCCACACTGGACACCTATCTGCGGTGTGAGCGGTCATGGCTGCACACGGCGAAAGAGCTTGGCATCCACCGCCAGACGGTGGTGTACCGGATGCAGCGCATCGAGGAGATCACCGGCAGGCGGATCGCTGAAACCTCAGCGATCGCCGAGTTCTGGCTGGCGCTACGGGCGAAGGACCTTCTCGTCGCCCCGAGCTAGCTGGTGGTGGTCAAGGCCGGCGATCTTGCGCTCGCCGCCCTTGAGTTCCTCCGAGAAACCCAGCGCGGCGTCGTAGCCGTTGATGACGTTGAAGGCGGGCGCCAGCGTCGCGAGCATCACCCCGAACCCGACCGCCACCAGTTCGCCGTTGTTCAGGACGACGGGATGAAATGTGACCTCGGCCAGCTGCTGGTGCGGGTGCGCTAAGGCCGCGACCGTGACGATGCCGAGCACGATGCACTCGACGATCACCATCGTCGCGGTGGCCCACGCGCCGACCTCGATCTTCGTCAGTGCGATAGCGGTGGCCAGTGCAAGCAGCACGATCGCGATCACGGTGTCGGGAAATCCGAGGCCCGGGAACAGGTCTCGGAGAAATCCGACCATCCCCAACGCGATGCTGGCGGGAATCACAATGCCCTGGATCAGATAGTTGAACATCGTTATCCAGGACACCGGGCCCGGCAGCACCTGGCGGACCAGCGAGTACATGCCGCCCGCGATGGGGAACATGCCCGCCAGCTCGGCAAGGCACAGGGAGATGAGCACCACGACGACCGACAGGATCAGACCTGCTCCGATCGAGAAAGTGCCGCCGATGACGAACACTCCGGCAGAGAGGAACAGCACCGCCATGGTCGGCGAGACGTCGGCCATGGCCAGCCCGACCACCTCGGGAATGTTCAGCCGCCGCACGAGCTGCTGGGAGTACCCGAGCTGTTCGAGCCGGGATTGCTGGGGCGGTGGTGCTGATACGGACTCTTCAGTCATGACGGTTCTCCGTTGGTGAGGGGCGATGTTGTTGCGACACCGATTGATCCGGCGGCCACACACTCGGTGCGCCCGCCGTCGGCGGTCAGGTGGGTGCCGGTGATATAGCCGGCTCGGTGCGAAAGCAGGAAGACGACCGCTTCGGCGATTTCGGCAGGCTCGGCGATGCGCTGCATGGCCACACTGGCGGCGTTGTCCGCCAACTCGGCGTCGGGGTCTGCAGCGCCGTCGAACTCGGCGAAGAACATCGGCGTCTTCGTGGTTGTCGTAGGGGCCCTGCCGGTCCCATGGCGCGGCAGGCCGGGCGAGGCTCATCGACAAACCCGACCAACCCAGCTCCGCGAGCGGTTACGCCAGCGCCGAACAGTTCAGCGCCAACCCGAGGCGTTGGGAAAGCTCCGTGTTCGACCGCCATCGGCGGCTGCAACACGGATTCGGGACGGATTGCTAACCCTGCCGCATCTACGTCGCCGCGCCCGCCGGTCCAATCGTCACGTTCATCGGCGGTCACACGGATCTAGCGCATGCGAAGTAGGCAACCCCCGTCTGACGACCAGATCGGAATTGACACCCTGGCCGTGGCCATCACGGCCAGTCGGTTGGTCTACGGCCGCCGCTAGTCGTTGGTCACCTCCTCGACGACGGTGTAGATGAACCGCAGCTTTTCCAGCACGGCCGGAGGAAGCACGAACGGGTAGAGGTCCTCTTTGCCCATCGACCTGTTGAGCATGTTCAACGACCACGCCAACGGCAGCCACATGTCGATGATCTGATCGAAGCCGCTGGGACCCAGCACCTTTCGCTCGAACGTTGCGGCCGCCGGCGTGATGCTGAACGCCGCAGCGGTGTCGAGCGTGTCGCGGATGTGCAGATAATGCGCGAACGTCTCCGCCCAGTCCTCGGCGGGGTGCATGGTGGCATACGACGAGACGTAGTTCTCTTCCCAGTCCGCCGGCGGCCCGTTTTGATAGTGGCGGTCCAGCGCCGCCTGGTAGTCGGCGTCGGGGTCACCGAACAGCTCCTTGAACTGCCGCGTGTAGTCCGGCGACGTGCCGATCAGACGATAGAAGTAGTAGTGGCCGATCTCGTGCCGGAAGTGTCCGAGGAGCGTCCGGTACGGCTCGTCCATTGCGATCCGCAGTTGTTCGCGGTGCACGTCGTCGCCCTCGGCGAGATCGAGCGTGATGACACCGTTGTCGTGACCGGTGAACACCTTCTCCTGCTCGCTGGAGAGCAGGTCGAACGCCAGGCCGTAGTCCGGATCCTGGTCGCGGCCGATGATCGGCAACTTCAGCTCCAACAGCTCGGCGATCAACCGCCGCTTGGCCTTCTCCGCGTCGGCGAATGCCCCAAGTGGCTTGGTGTCAACGTCATTGGGCCTGGTGCGGGTGAGTGCACACGAGGTGCACAGCTTGGTGACCGGCTCCTTCTCCACCAGCCAGTTACATTCGGCCAGATGCAGATTCGCGCACAGCTCGTACTTCTCGGAGTCAACAAAGCCCTGCTGCGCACTCTCGTCACCCGATGCGATGACGAGCAGCGACATGTCGTCGAGCGAGAAACCCAGCGGGCTGTGGCAGGACAGGCACACCGAGTTCTCGAACGCCAGATGTTGACCGCACTTCGGACAGATGAAGTCACGCATGGAGCACTCCCCCCTCGAACGGTGCGACGTCAACGGCGACGTCGATGACACTGCTCTCGGAGTCGGTGTAAATGATGCCCCGAAGCGGCGGGACATCAGCATAGTCGCGGCCCCAGCCGACGATGATGTAGCGCTCGTCGACCATCTGGTCGTTGGTCGGGTCAAGGCCCAGCCATTGGTTCTGCGGCGTCCACACCGACGCCCAGGCATGCGTGGCGTCGATGCCGACCATCCGCTCCTTGCCCGGCGGCGGATCGGTGGCCAGATACCCCGACACATAACTTGCGGCAAGCCCGTTGGCGCGCAGGCACGCGATGGCAAGGCGGGCGAAGTCCTGGCACACCCCTTCCCTCGCGGCCAGCACGTCGTCGACACGGGTGGAGACCGTCGTGGAACCGGACCGGTAGGTGAAGTCGCCGTAGATTCGCGACGTCAGGTCCCTCAGCACCTCGATCAAGGGGCGGCCCGCAGCGAAGCTGGGTGTCGCGTAGTCCCGGACCGAGTCGGTGATCTCGGCCGGTTGCAGGTCCAGCGTGAACTCCGTCGCCAGCGCGGCGTCCACGCCCACCGGCCGCGCGATCTCCCATGGCGCCAGCGCGGATCCGGCGCCGTAGAGCTCGGGCGGCGGCGGGTCGACCTCGACGACGGACTCGCTGGTGACCGAGAGCCTGCGGTGCCGTTCGGTGACGTGGAAGTACGAACTCACGTTGCCGTAGGCGTCCTTGCTGGTGGAACTGTCGGCCGGCTCGGGATCGATGCGCAGACGGTGCGAAAGGCAGCGCTGCCGCGCGGTGTCGCGCGGCGTGAGGAAGCCGCGGCCGTAGGAATTCGTCACGACGTCGGAGTACCCGTAAATGGTGCTGTGGCTGACCTGATATCGCCGGGCCGTCATGGCATATTCCGGCGTTCGTCGGGTCCCCACAGCGGCTGCATGCCGCCAGGAAGCGAAAGATGCGTCGCGGTGATGACACCGGAGAGCTCACGCAATTCGGCGTGCAGCTCGTCGAGCAGGTTGGCGAGGTCAGCGCGCCTACCGTCAGGGGTGATGGCCTCGAGGTGGGTTGGATCGAGTCGACGCAGCCGGGTGCCGATCTCGTCGACGATCCGTTCGGGCCGCGACGAACCCGACGAGCCGGGCAGCGTCTTGAGGTCCGCCCGCAGCCGTTCGTACTGGAAGACCAACGAGCGGGGGTTCTCCGCGTCCAGCAGCACCAGGTCGGCGACCGCGGCCACACTGACCGCACCCAGATTGCGCCGCCGGTAGATGACAGACGACTCGCACGCCACCAGTGCGGATTCGGTGACGGTCTGTTCGGCGCCGGGCGCTTTGACGGTGGTCAGCGTCGCGCTCAGCAGCGAGGTCAGCGCGATGCCGCGCTCGATCCGCTTGCCGATGTCCATCATGGTCCAGCTGACGTCCTGCACCATGGATTCGGCGGCGACACCGGACAACGCCAGCATGCCTGCCAGCGTCTCGCGGTGCGCAGCCACAAGATATGCCTCGCCCTCCCTTTGTGATTCGGGAAGCGACCGACCGCGGTGCAACACCGCCCGTTCGACCGCGGCCAACACCATCCAGGTGTCGTTGGACATCTGGTCGCGGACCGCGCGGGCGGCCAGACCGAGCCGCTCGACCGATTGCGCCAGCGCGCCGGAGCGGTGCCGGTCGGCGGTGAGCGCCCACAACGTCGTCGGTGCGGTGGCGATCATCTCGTGGCTGTCGCCGCTTGCGCCGGTGTCGGTTCCGGTGATCCGCCCCAGCGCGGCCAGCAGCACCGGCACGCACTCGCTGCCCTCCATGTCCTGCCGGTTCCGGTATTCGTGATAGCGCTCGCGGGTGACGATCAGCAGCCTGGCCATGTTCTCGGCGCGTTCGGCGTACCGTCCCATCCAGAACATGTCCGAGAGCACACGTGGCGAGCTGACCGCGCGCGTCGGGCTCGGTGTCATCGCGGGGAGCTGGACCGGCGACGTCGGAATCCGTTCAGCCGTGACGCGGGTCGGCGTGCGGACCCAGATATCCTTGGCTGCAACTGTTTTCAACTCGTACGCCGAATTGCCGGCCGCCACCAGGTAACCGAGGCCGCCGATCATCGGTGCGTAACCGCCGCGCTGGGCCACCGTGAAAAGCCGCATGCCGACGCTGGCCGAGGACAGTCCGCCCGGCTGGAAATCGATTGGGGCCGAGGAGAACTGCGGCAGTTCCTGACCCACCCACTGCCATGGGGTGGCCTCGATACGGACGGCCAGCGACTCGAGCTGCGCCCGCGACAGCGCGGGCCCGACGATCGGGTCGCCACCGGTCACCGGTCTGATCAACAACGACGACAGGTTG
This sequence comes from uncultured Actinomycetota bacterium, assembly GCA_963817825.1. GTDB lineage: Bacteria > Actinomycetota > Actinomycetes > Mycobacteriales > Mycobacteriaceae > Mycobacterium. The sequence continues at coordinate 427,533 of CAWFQG010000017.1, forward strand.
CTCACCAGGTGCGAACGCTCGACATTGAGACCGCCCCAGTACACCGGGGCGGTCTCCAGCAGCGGCGTCTCGTCCAGCAGCGACTTGGCCAGTTCAGGCAGAAAGCGAAGCACCCCAGGGCTTTCCAGGATCCCGCTGCCGAGAGTGTTGACGACGGTAACCGCTCCCCTGCGCAGCACCTCGACCAGCCCGACGACGCCCAGTCGCGAGTCGGCACGCAGGTCCAGTGGGTCGGTGTAGTCGGCGTCGACTCGGCGCAGTACCACGTCCACCCGCTTGAGGGTGCCCAGCGACCGCATCCACAGCTTGCCGTCACGCACCACCAGGTCGGCGCTCTCGACCAACGGGAACCCGAGGATGCTGGCCAGGTAGGCCTGGTCGAACGCGGTCTCGGAGTGAATGCCGGGGCTGAGCACGACCACCACAGGTTCCTCGGCGGATTCGGGTGCGGCATCGATCAGCGCAAGCCGTAGCGCCTGTGCCCACGGCGACGCGGGGCGCGGCCCGATCCGCTCATAGAGATCGGGCACGGCGTGCGCGACGACGCGCCGGTCGGCCAGCGCGTAGCCTGCGCCTGACGGCGCCTGCGTCCAGTCGGCATTGACCCGGAACCCACCGTCGGCGGCACGGCTGATGTCGCATGCGTGCATGAACAGCTGATGCCTGCCCGGCACCTCGATCCCGCGCGCAGCCCGGATATAGCCCGGATGCGCGAAAAGCAGTTGCGCCGGGAACACGCCGCTCGTCACCGAACGACGCGGACCGTAGAAATCGGCCAGCACAGTGTCGAGCAGCCGGGATCGCTGCACCAGACCGGATTCCAATGTGTCCCAGTCGGTCGCCGAGATCAGCAGTGGTAGCGCGTCGAGATGCCACGGCCCTGGGGCGGCGGCGCCGTCGCCGTTGGTGACGGCATTGCCGTCCGTGTCGACCTGGATATAGGTGATGCCGTCGTTGTCGACCAGGCTGCGAACGACGTCGCGAAGCTGCTCGAGGCCGCCGCGGCCGCGCTCGCCGACACATTCGGCCAACTCGACCCACGACGGCCGCACATTGCCTGCCGCGTCGACGAATTCGTCGTATCCGCTGACCGCGCCGCCACGGGGGTCGAACAGCGCCTGCTGCGCCCGCGCCGCGCGATAGCCGGCCAGCAGGTTGTCGATGTCGTGCGGGTTCGCAGCGGGGAGTGCCATCAGTGCAGAACGGTACGCACCCGGCGCAGATCCAGGATGCCCGGCGCGCCCACGTCGATGGATTGGCGGGCCTGCTTCTCGCGGATGTCGGAGATGTCGACGCGTCCCGGAGTGAAACCGGTGGCCTCGAACCGGCGGCCGCGGCGCGACTCGGCCTCGACCGCATTGACTGGCGGGGTGTCATACGACCGTCCGCCGGGATGGGACACGTGATAGGTGCAGCCGCCGCGGGATGTTCCCGTCGCGATGTCGACGAGCTCGAAGCGGAGCGGCCCGTCGACGGTGATGGTCGGGTGCAACGCGCTAGGCGGCTGCCAGGCACGGAACCGCACGCCGCCGACCTGGATGTCGGGGTTGTCGGTGGCGACCAGCGGCACCGGATAGCCGTTGGCTGTCACGACATACCGCTGGCGATCGGCGCCGATGATGCGCACCTGGATGCGTTCCACCGACGAGTCGACGTAACGGGTCATGCCTCCTGCGGTCGACTCCTCGCCGAGGGTGTTCCACGGTTCGATGGCGCCGCGCAGTTCGATCTCCACGCCCTCGAACACGGCGGTGCCGATGCGGGGGAAGCGGAACTCGGTGAACGGGTCGAGCCAGCTGGTGTCGAAGTTGATGTCGTGTGCGCGGAGGTCGGCGGCGACATCGGCGATGTCGTGAATCAGGAAGTGCGGCAACAGGTACCGGCCGTGAAGGTTGTCACCGTGGCGGATCAGCGGGGCCCGTAGCGGTTCGTCCCAGAACCACGCCACCAGCGACCGCACCAGCAGCGACTGCACCATCGCCATCTGAAAATGCGGTGGCATCTCGAAGCCGCGCAACTCCAGCAGGCCGAGCCGGCCGCGCGCGCTGTCCGGGCTGTAGAGCTTGTCGATGCAGAACTCGGCGCGATGGGTGTTGCCGGTGATGTCGGTCAGCAGGTGGCGCAGCGCCCGGTCCGTCACCCACGGTTTCGCCGAACCGGCGCCACCGCCGAGCCGCGCGATTTCGGCGAACGCGATCTCCAGCTCGTAGAGCGCCTCGGCGCGGCCCTCGTCGACCCGCGGAGCCTGTGAGGTGGTGCCCACGAAGCGGCCCGCGAACAGATACGACAGCGACGGGTGGCGCTGCCAGTAGGTCAGCATCGAGACCAGCAGATCGGGCCGACGGAGCAACGGCGAATCGGCAGGGGTGATGCCGCCGAGCGTGATGTGGTTGCCGCCACCGGTTCCGCCGTGGCTGCCGTCGAAGTCGAACGACTCGGTCGACAACCGGGCCAGCCGCGCCTCTTCGTAGAGGGTCTTCAGCTGATCCCGCTGCTCGGCGAAGCTCCTCGTCGGCGCCACATTGACCTCGATGACGCCCGGATCCGGAGTGACGGTCATCGCCGTGATCCGCGGATCCGGCGGCGGCCCGTACCCCTCGATCACCACCGGACAGTCGACCTTCGCCGCCGCGGCCTGCACGCGGGACACCAGGTCGACGAAGTGCTCCAGCTCGTCCGTCGGCGGCAGATAAATGCGCAGCAGCCCCTCGCGGATCTCGGCGACCAGAGCCGTGGTGGGCGCCGACTCGTCGTCATCGACTTCGGCGTCGCCTTCCGCGTCGGCGGGAAGGCTGCCGCGGCGGGCCAGCGGGTCGGCGGGATGTGTCGCGCGCGGCGGTTGCCAGCTGATCGAGTCCAGCGGCAGCCGCAGACCGGCGGCCGAGTCACCCTCGAGCAGCACGATGCGGCCGCGCCGTAGCCGCCAGTCGGCGCTGGCCCAGCCGGAGTCGTCGTCGCGGCGGTGCAGCGGCAGCACGTAGGCGGCTGGCTCGGCGACGGATTCGTCGAGCTTGGTCAGCAGAGCGGCGCGGCGCTCTGCGCTGTCGGCTTCCAGGTCGTCGGCGTCCGCGACGGGTTCGCCCGCGGGCTGTCGCACCGCGGCGATCAGCCTGCGCAGCGGATCCTCGTATGCGGCCCGCACCTGCGAGGCGGGCAGGCCGAGGCCGTCGGCGACGGCGCCAAGGAGCTTCTGTCCTGCGTCGGGCGCCACCGCGATCGTTTGCGACTCTGACGGCCACGGGTCCGCGAGCAGTGCGTCGTCGGCCCACAGCGGCTCGCCGTCGGTGCGCCAGTAAAGTCCAATCAGCCAGCGCGGCAACGGTTCTCCCGGATACCACTTACCCTGGCTGTACTGCAGGAGGCCGCCGGGTGCCCACGCGCGTTTCAGCCGCACCGCAAGGGCCGACGCGCGCTGTCGCTTGTGCGGCCCGTCGGCGTCCGTCGTCCACTCCGGGTCGACCTGGTTGTCGATCGAGACGAACGTCGGCTCGCCGCCGACGGTGAGCCGGACGTCGCCCGCTGCCAGCCGCTCGTCGACGCGGGCCCCCAACGCATTGATCGCACCCCACGCGGCCACCGTGTAGGGCAGCGTCACCCGCGGGTCCTCGTGGACGCGCGTGACGACATTGGAGAAATCGAGCGTCGTCTCGCAGGGCTCCGTCGCACCCGTGATCGGGGCGGCCGATTCGGGCTGCGGCGTCGCCGACAGCGGAATGTGGCCCTCCCCGGCGAACAGACCCGATGTGGGGTCGAGACCGACCCATCCGGCACCCGGGATGTACACCTCGGTCCACGCGTGCAGGTCGGTGAAATCGGCGGCGGGCCCGGACGGCCCGTCGAGTGCCTCGACATCGGAGGTCAGCTGCACCAGATAGCCGGAGACGAAGCGCGCCGCCAAGCCGAGTTGCCGAAGGATCGACACCAGCAGCCACGCCGAGTCACGGCACGAGCCGATTCCAGTGCGGAGTGTGTGATCGGGCGTCTGGACGCCGGGCTCCATCCGCACGCTGTAGCCGACGTCGGCGTTGACTGCGCGGTTGAGCGCGACCAGGAAATCGATGGTGCGGGTGTCGGGTGCGACCACGAAGTTGCGCACCCACTCGGTGGTCAGCTCGCCGGGGCCTGTGCCCTCGTCGCCCTCGTCGACCGGCCGCAGGTACGGCTTGAGGTCTTCGGCCAGCGCCTTGGGATACTCGAAACCGATCTGCTCGGCCCAGTCCTCGATGAAGAAGTCGAACGGGTTGACGACCTTCAAGTCGGCGATGAGCCCGACGGTGATCGTCAGATTCCGGGAGCGATTCGGGAAGACCAGCCGGGCCAGGAAATTGCCGAATGCGTCCTGCTGCCAGTTGATGAAGTGGTCGGCGGGCTCGACCTGCAGGGAGTAGGCCTCGATGGGGGTACGCGAGTGCGGCGCCGGGCGCAGCCGTACGACGTGGGGGAACACTTCCACCAGCCGGTCGAACGTGTAGCTGGTGCGATGCTCCAGCGCCACCTTGATGCCCATCCGCTGATCCCATCACAACGCAACCCGGCCCGCAGGTCAGCCCTCACCCCCGGCCATTTTTCGCGCGACCCTCCCGTTGCCGGCTCCCGCTGCTCTAGTGTCTGTTTGTTGACGAGATAGTCCTGGAGGGGGATCTCACACTCATGAAGCGCCCGTTCACCGCCGTAGCCGCTGTCGTCGTTGGCATCGGCCTGGCGGGCTGCTCCAGTGGATATTCGGCACTCGGGACTTCTGACGCACGGGTGAGCATCAACGGAAAGGCCACCAACGCGGTGCAACCGGTCACCTGCACTCAGACCGGCCAGAGCTGGGCGATGCGGACCATAGACAAGGATCCCGGGTTCACTGCGACGATTCGGCTGGGCGACCAGGTGAAAGCCCAGGCGGTCGACATCCACAATCTGGGCAACTTCACCGGCACCTTCTGGGATGGCAATCTCGGCAAGGCCCAGGCGAGGGTCTCCGAGGGCAAGTTCAGCATCAGCGGCGAAGCCGTGGGCTTCTTCGCCGACAAACCGAACCAGCGTGTGACGGCGACATTCGACATTGCCGCCGACTGCTGACCGCGCCCGACGGCGACATTCTCGGCGCGCGGGTGCCCGATGAGGGCGTCAAGTTCGCATTGATCGCCGACGTACCGGACGTGTACTTCACCACCCCGCATTTCGACGGGTACCCGGCTGGTCCTGGTGCGGCCGTTGGTCAAGGCATTCCTGACGAACGGCACTTCCTGACGCCGCGTCAGAGGATCATCTGACGCATCGCTGGCAGTCGCGTCAATTAACGGCTGACCCCGAGCCAAGGAGGAAATCATGCCTGCGATAGACCCCACGTTCTACCGAACACCCGGTGCCGCCATCGCGGCCGCACCCGAGCAACTCGCCTACGTCGTCGCGTTCGACCCCGCGGGCCGGGCCAAGGATGCGCTCGCGGTGGTCGACTGCGACCCCGACTCGTCCAGCCACGGCAGCGTGGTCGGGTGGACCGAATTGCCGACCGCCGGAAACGAACTCCACCATTTCGGCTGGAATGCGTGCTCGAGTGCGTTGTGCCACGCAGGCCATGACCATCACAACGGTCTCGAGCGGCGCTACCTGCTCGTCCCCGGCCTACGCTCGTCGTCGACATACGTGCTCGATACCAAACCCGATCCGCGAAACCCGGTGCTGAAACACACCATTGAGGCCAGTGAGCTGGCGGCCAAGGCCGGATATTCACGGCCGCACACCGTGCACTGCGGGCCGGGCGGCATCTTCATGTCGGCTCTCGGCGGCCCCAACGGCGACGACGGTCCCGGCGGCGTCGCGCTGATCGACCACGACACGTTCGAGGTGATCGGCCCGTGGGAGGCAGACCGGGGACCGCAATACCTCGCGTACGACGTGTGGTGGCACCTGCAGCACGACACGGTGATGACGTCGGAGTGGGGCACGCCGTCGATGATCGAGAACGGGCTTAGTCCCGATGATTTGCTCGGCCGCAAGTTCGGACACCACCTGAATTTCTGGAGCATGTCCGAGCGGACGCTGACCCAGCACGTCGACCTCGGCGACGAGCATCAGATGGTGCTCGAACTCCGCCCGGCCCACGACCCGTCCAAGGCGTATGGATTCGCGGGCGTGGTGATCAGCGTCGAGGATCTGTCGGCGTCGGTTTGGTTGTGGCACAAGAACGGTGATCAGTGGGCGGTAGAGAAAGTGATCACCATCCCGGCCGAGCCTGCGGATGCCGCCGCCCTGCCGCCGCTCCTTAAGCCCTTCGGGGCGGTGGCGCCGCTCGTCACCGACATCGATCTGTCGGTCGACGACCGCTGGCTCTACGTCTCATGCTTTGGCACAGGGGAACTCAAGCAGTATGACGTCAGCGACCCGTTCCACCCGCGAGAGACGGCATCGGTTCGCCTGGGAGGGATCGTGCGGCGCGAACCCCATCCGGCGGTTCCGGACCAACCACTCGGCGGCGGGCCGCAGATGGTGGAGATCAGCAGGGACGGCCGCCGGGTGTATGTCACCAACTCGCTGTACTCGGCGTGGGACGAGGTCTTCTACCCCGACGGTGTCGGGTCGTGGATGGCCAAACTCGACGCCGATGTCTCGGGCGGCGGCTTGGTCGCCGACGCCGCGTTCTTCCCGCACGGCGACGAGTTCCGCGGTCTGCGGGTTCATCAGGTCCGGCTTGCGGGCGGTGACGCGTCCAGCGACTCGTACTGCTTCACCAACTGAGCGTCATCGGTTGCCGACGCGCACTTCCAGCTCGTCGGCAGGCACCCGGTGGCCCTTCGCGCAGCGGACCTCGACAGTCGCTTCGGCGCCGCACCCGGAATGCGCCAGCCGCAACGGAGAGCGGGTCGGCAAGTGGCGGCGGCCCCACTCGAACATCGCCCAGACCACCGGCATGAAGTCGACACCCGCCGGGGTGAGCACGTACTCCTCGCGGGCGCGCTGGCCCGGCTCGCGATAGGGGCGCCGCGTCAGCAGCCCGCCGTCCACCAGTTCGTTCAACCGGGTGGCGGCCGCAGCCCGGGTGATCCCGACGCGTTGGCAGAAGTCGTCGAACCGGGTGGTGCCGTAATAGGCCTCCCGGAGGATCAGCATCGCCGACTTGGTGCCCAGCAGCGCCATCGTCTTCTCGATCGGGCACTCGCCCACCGCCGACCAAGCGTCCCGGTCGGCCAGCTTGCCCTGCAGAACTGTCATGGAATTCACTCCGTCTCTGAGTTGTTCTAAGTATACCCAGGTGGTATAGCTGGGTATAGAGAGCATTACTCAGCGACGAGTACACAGGAGGCAGCAATGGCCGGATATAGGGGCCGGGACGCGGTCATCGTCGGGGCGGTACGCACCCCGATCGGAAAGGGCAAGGCCAGCGGCGCGCTGCACGACGTGCTGTCGGTCGACCTGCTCGCACACAGCCTGAAGGAACTCGTCGCCCGGACGGGCGTCGACCCCGCGCAGATCGACGACGTCATCGCAGGCGCCGTCACGCAGGTCGGCGACCAGGCGGTCAACATCGCCCGCAATGCCCTCCTGGGCGCGGGCTTCCCCGAGTCCGTCCCCGGGACGACCGTCGACCGTCAATGCGGCAGCAGTCAGCAGGCGATCAGCTTCGCCGCGCAGGGCGTCATCTCCGGCGCGTACGACATCGCGATCGCCGCGGGCGTCGAGTCGATGGGACGCGTTCCGATGGGCTCGAGCGTTTTGCCGGGCAGCGACCCTTTCGGCGCGATGGCGCAGCGCTACCCCGACGGCCTTGTGCCGCAAGGGATCAGCGCCGAGCTGATCGCAGCCAAGTGGGGCTTCTCGCGACAGCAGCTCGACGAGTTCTCCGCCGGCAGCCATGAAAAGGCCGCTGCGGCTACGAAAGAGGGCCGCTTCGACAACGAGTTGACGCCCATCGCCGGGCTCACCACCGACGAGATCATCCGCCCCGGCACGACGGTCGAGACGCTGGCGAACCTCAAGCCGGCGTTCTACAACCCAGCATATGAGGCCCGCTTCCCGCAGATCACGTGGGAGATCACCGCGGGCAACTCGTCGCCGCTGTCAGACGGCAGCGCCGCGGTGCTCATCACGACCTCGGAGACGGCCAAGCGCCTTGGTCTACGCCCGCTGGCCCGTATCCACACGGCAACCGTCGTGGGGTCGGATCCGCTGTACATGCTGACCGGTGTCATCCCGGCCACCGAGAAGGTGCTGCAACGTGCCGGTCTGACGCTCGCCGACATCGACCTGTTCGAGGTCAACGAGGCGTTTGCCCCGGTTGTGCTGGCATGGGCCCATGACACCGGCGCCGATCTGGCGAAGACGAACGTCAACGGTGGCGCGATCGCGATCGGGCATCCGCTGGGCGCAAGCGGCGCGCGCATCATGACCACGATGGTCAACGCGTTAGAGCAGCGCGGAGGACGGTACGGCCTGCAGACGATGTGTGAAGCAGGCGGCATGGCCAACGCCACCATCATCGAGCGGCTGTAGCCGAATAAGCCACGTAGCCGGGTCGCGGTGGTGCCTTCCGTGGCCCGGCTTCGTCCTGCTTGTCACCCCGCGTGGTTACCGTGCCAATCCTTACTGAGTAGCACCACACCGCCTGAGATCGTTGTGATTCCCCAAGAGGTACACGTGCATCCCGGATATTTGGGTTAACGAATATGGCTCGTGTTCCTTCATTACCATGATTAGCTGCGGCGTTGGAGTGGACATCTAACCCGTACTGGTACGACCGAGGCGCTCTGGCACCTTGGCCTCGAAAAAGATCGTTTCGAGCCAGGCGCAACTACAGAAAGAGCGTGACGATGTCGACTTTTCAGTACCCGGTACGACGACTAATACTTGCCGGTGGATTTGCGGTCGCGATTGCGGCTGCCCCAGCGGTCGCCGTCTTCGCCCTACCGACGGCCAGCACGCCTACACCGGTGGCCGAGTGCCCCATGGGTGAGATGCAAGACCCCGCCACGGGGATGTGTATGCCAGCCCCAGCGGAGGGCAGCGTGCCGGAGATCCAGGGCATCCCCTGCACCGGTCACAACACCGGTGAATGCATTGGCCTGGGCGAGGAGCAGCGTCCGCCCGCTGGTCCATAAGTTGATCCGACCGCGCGATTCGGGCCCGACCTACGAGAATGCCTGTCGACACCGTGGACGCTTAACGCGAGTGTTTGAGTGACGCGATGGAGCCAATCGCGCACGAGCTAGACCTCACAACATCGCCACAAGAAGAGAGACGTGCAATGCGCACGACAACACCACGAACAGTTCGGATTGCGGTGGCAATGGGGGCGATCTCCGCCGCTCTAGCCGTGGTTGGTGCACCGACCGCCGTCGCCGACTCCTTCACCCTCGATTGCGAAGATGGCCAGATAGTGATCGACGGTCAATGCAACGTCCCGACCAGCATGGACAGCACCTCGGAAGCTCTAGGGCTTCCGAATGGCACCGTCAATGACATCGTCCCGTCCCTTCCCCAAAGCGGCAGCACTCTCGACCAGGGAGGCGGCAGCATTGGTGGTGGGAGCTTTGGCGGCGGCGGCGGTGGCGGGGGCTTTGGTGGTGGTGGTGGCCACGGACACTAAGCCAGGCGGGGCACAAAGTGCCCTTGACGGATCTACTCGTGGGGGTCCCAACCGCGGCGTGAAGCCAAGAGCCTGGCCCGCGGAGGTGCCTGGGTAGTCACTAGGGGTAACTACCCAATGTCCGAAAGTGAAGCGTCGGCCCAGATCACTGGTATATCCGGCGGGTTTACCGGCACACTGAGGCTCAGCGAGCGCACCGGCAAGAACCGGATGGTCTGCACCATCACCATGGCCGGGGTCGAAGAGCTGGAGAGCCGGGAGCTGCTCTAACTACCAATGCTTCCCGCCGTGACGCCAATCCCCACACCCATGTCCAGGATTGCAGCCCCACCCCGGGTTCCAGTCGACCCAGCCCGGTCCCTGCACGCAGGCCGACCACAGCCAGCCGTTCCAACAGAGGCCGGGATCGGCCTGGGCCTGACCCGATCCGGCGAGAGCGAACACCGCCGACATCGCGAGTGTGGCGAGGGCGACGAGAATCTTGTTCATGGCACACACCTCCTGAAGGTGTGTACCCAGTTTAGGCCAGCCGGTCAATGTAGCTGCCTGGGCAGTTACTAAGGGGGAGGATTCGCTGGATGCAGGACCGGGCTCTGCCCCGACCAGCCAAAAGGGGGGACGTGTTCACGCCGCGTGCTCTACGCTCCGTGTGTCAGAACGTCAGAACGCCCAGGTCAGGGGTAAGAGTGACAGATTCAGCAGAGTCGGTGATTCGGAAATTCTTGGCCTGCTTTCCAGCGTCGGATGTAGGCGACTTTTTTATCGACGACGCTGTGTACATCGACGGTCCACGCGGAGTCCACATCGGCATCGATGCCATCAGAGCGGAATTGCAGTCGATGTTGGCGATGGTTCCGAACACCACGGTGGACATCAAGACTCTCGCAGCAAGTGGCGGCACCGTTTTGACCGAGCGAGTCGACAACTGTGAGATCAACGGCAAAACCATAGGTTTCGAAGTCGTGGGCGTCTTCGACGTTAATTCTGGAGGTCGGATCACGCGTTGGCGTGACTATTACGACTGGCCAACGTTCGCGGAGCAGATGAAGGCAGCGCACACCTGACGTTCGCCCTGGAAGCCGGTCAACGTTTACCAGCTGTCTTCCGCGTCCGGCTCCTTCGTGCTAATTCCTGCGCAGTTCGAACAGCGGGATGACGCGACTGGTCTTTGACTGGTATTCGCCGAAACCGGGTGCCGCGGCGACGACCTTGTCGAAGATCGCGTCCCGCTCCGCCTTCGGCAGCTCGCGGCTGGTGACGTCGTAGGCGTCGGCGCCGACCTCGATGCGCGCCTGCGGGTTGGCCCGCAGGTTGTGCACCCAGTCGGGGTTGGTGTCGGCCCCCGCCTTCGAGCCGATGATGATCAACTTCCCCTCGACCGTGAAGTAGGCCAGCGGCGCCAGCCGCGGCTGGCCCGACTTGGCGCCGGTCGTGGTCAGCAACAGCAGGTTTGCGTCGGCGAACTGGCCGGTCACCTTGCCGCCGTTGGCGCGGAACTCGTCGACGATGTTCCGGTTGAATTCCTTCATGAAGTCGGCGCTCGGTATTTCACTCATTTTCGGTCCAGCTTCTGCGGCTTGGCATCTATTCCCGATTCCTTGCGCTGCTGCGGCGTGATCGGCGCGGGCGCATCGGTCAACGGGTCGACGCCGCCGCCGGACTTCGGGAACGCGATCACCTCGCGGATCGAGTCGGTGCCAGTGAGCAATGCCGTGATGCGGTCCCAGCCGAATGCAATGCCACCGTGCGGTGGAGCGCCAAAAGTGAAGGCGTCCAACAGGAATCCGAACTTCTCCTGTGCATCATCGTGGTCGATGCCCATCATCGCGAAGACGCGCTCCTGGACGCCGCGGCGATGGATACGAATCGACCCGCCGCCGATCTCGTTGCCGTTGCACACAATGTCGTAGGCGTTGGCGAGCGCACTGCCCGGATCGGTGTCGAACGTGGCCTCGGACTCGGGTTTGGGCGAGGTGAACGCGTGGTGCACGGCCGTCCAGGCTCCGGAGCCGAGCGCGATGTCGCCCGAGGCCGTCACCTCGTCGGTGGCCTCGAACAACGGGAAATCGACCACCCAGGTGAATGCCCATGCGGCCGGGTCGATCATGTCGAGGCGCTTGGCGATCTCGATGCGGGTCGCGCCCAGCAGCGCGCGTGCCGGCTTGGCCGGGCCCGCGGAGAAGAAGATGCAGTCACCCGACTTCGCGCCGACGTGCGCTGCCAGCCCGTTGCGCTCGGCGTCGGTGAGGTTCTTGGCGACGGGCCCGGCGAGCGTGCCGTCCTCGGCCACCAGAACGTACGCCAGCCCCTTGTGGCCACGTTGCTTTGCGAACTCCTGCCAGCCATCCAGCGTGCGTCGCGGCTGCGACGCACCGCCCGGCATGACGACAGCACCCACGTAGGGCGCCTGGAACACCCGAAACGTGGTGTCGGAGAAGTACTCCGCGCACTCGACGAGCTCCAGGCCGAACCGCAGGTCGGGCTTGTCGGAGCCGAAGCGGCTCATCGCCTCCGCGTAGCTGATCCGCGGAATCGGGGTCGGCAGGTCGTACCCGATCAGCGCCCACACCGCCTTGAGGATCTCTTCGGAGACCGCGATGACGTCGTCGGCGTCGACAAAGCTCATCTCCATGTCGAGCTGGGTGAACTCCGGCTGCCGGTCGGCACGGAAGTCTTCGTCCCGGTAGCACCGCGCGATCTGGTAGTAGCGCTCCATGCCCGCTACCATCAGCAACTGCTTGAACAGCTGCGGGCTCTGCGGCAGCGCGTAGAACGAGCCAGGCTGCAGCCGGGCGGGCACCAGGAAGTCGCGTGCGCCCTCCGGTGTGGACCGGGTCAGCGTCGGCGTCTCGATCTCGACGAAATCGTGCTCGGCCAGCACCCCGCGCGCTGCGGCATTCACCTTGGAGCGCAACCTCATTGCGTTGCCCGGGCCTTCACGGCGAAGATCCAGATAGCGATACTTCAGCCGCGCTTCCTCGCCCGCGACCTCGTCGAGCTGAAACGGCAGCGGCGCGCTCTCCCCCAGCACGGTCAACGACGTCGCATTGACCTCTATATCTCCTGTCGCGATTTCCTGGTTGGCGTTGCCCTCGGGCCGGATCTCGACGACGCCGTCCACCGCGATGCAGAACTCGGCGCGCAGTCGGTGCGCGGCCTCAAGCACATCGGCCTCACGGAACACCACCTGCGACACCCCGGAGGCGTCGCGCAGGTCGATGAAGATCACGCCACCGTGGTCACGACGGCGCGCGACCCAGCCGGCCAGCGTCACCTTCTGACCGGCGTCGGTAGCCCGTAACGAACCCGCGGCGTGGCTGCGCAGCACGAAAAATCTCCCTGGGAATGGCCTGACGAGAGGACTGCCACAGTGTAGAGGGAGCTAATCCGCCGGTAGCTTGGCGTTGTGGATGAGCGCTTGCGCGAAGACCGTGATCCAGCTCAAAGCATCGCGCTCGTCGGACCTGGCGCCATCGGCTCAACGGTCGCGGCATTCCTGCACGCCGCGGGCCACCAGGTGCTGTTGTGCGGGCACACACACCGCGAGTCCATCGAGGTCCGCCCCGACGACGGAGAGCCGATCGTGGTGCCGGGACCGGTGCACACCGACCCGGCCGACGTCGACGGCCCGGTCGACGTGGTGTTGCTCGCGGTCAAGGACACCCAGAACGAGGACGCCGCGGGGTGGCTGGCGCGGCTGTGCGACGAGAGATCCGTGGTCTGCGCGCTGCAGAACGGCGTCGAGCAGGTCGAACGCGTTGGCCGGTTCTGCCCGTCATCGACCGTGGTGCCCGCGGCGGTGTGGATCTCCTCCGAGCCGGACCCGCAGGGTTGGGTGCGGCTGCGCACCGGGGCGCGACTCGTGCTGCCGGATACCGACGCTGCACGACAGCTTGCCGAGCTGTTCGGCGACACCGACATCAGCGTCGAGCTTGATCCAGCCTTCCTCACCGCCGCGTGGAACAAACTGCTGGTCAACGCAGTCGTCGGGTTCATGGTGCTCAGCGGTCGACGCACGGGCATGTTCCGTCGCGACGACGTGGGCGCGCTGGCCCGCCAATATCTCGCCGAATGCCTCGCCGTGGCGCGGGCCGACGGCGCCGATCTGACCGACGAGGTCATCGACGAGATCGTCGGCATGCTCGGCAAGGCGCCCGAGGATCTGACGACGTCGATGCTGACCGACCGCGAAGCCCATCGCCGACTGGAGTGGGACATTCGCAACGGCGTCATCGCGCGGAAGGCGGCGCAACACGGGCTGGCCACCCCGATCAGTGACGTGTTGGTGCCACTGCTCGCCGCCACGAGCGACGGGCCCGGCTAGGGTTCGGTCCGTGTCAAGGATGATTCCCTGCGAACGCGTCGATCTGGACTTCATCGACTCTGCGCCGTTTCGATTCGTCAGCACCGTCGACCTGTCAATCACACCCGAGCAGGTGTGGGAGGTGCTCGACGACGCCGAATCGTGGCCGCACTGGGCGACGGTGATCACCAAGGTGACGTGGACCAGCCCCGAACCGCACGGCGTCGGCACCACCCGAGTCGTCAACATGCGCGGAGGCATTACTGGAGACGAAGAATATCTCGCTTGGGAGCCGCACTCGCACACCGCTTTTCGATTCAACGAAGCGTCGACGGGCAGCATCGCGGCTTTCGCCGAGGACTATCGCATCAAGCCCACGGCGGAGGGCTGCAATTTGACCTGGGTGATGGCGATGAAGCCCAAAGGCGTTGCGGGGCGGCTCGGTATGTCCATCGGTCGACCGGTGATGTCGTGGCTGTTCCAGAAGTTCCTGTACAACTTGCGCGACTACTCCGACAAGCGGTACGCGACCGCGGCCTAGTACAGGCCGGCCCAGGCCTTGCGGCGCGCGGTGTCGGGATCGGAAACCACCTTGTCGCGGGCGGACTGGATGATGCGGGTGAAACGGTTCTCGGTGTCGTAGATCGGCCACTCCTGACCGCTGGACCACCGGATCTCACCCGTACCCCAGCCCTGCGCGGCGAAGTCCAGCCACGCCCGTTGCATGCGCTTGCCGACCGACGGCGGCAGCCGCCTGCCCAGCGGATGCATCTTGCGGCCGAGGAACGAGCCGTAGCTGTGTTGAATGTGCACGATCTCGCTGCCGTGGGTGGCGCCGAGTCCGAGCACCCGCAGGCTCCAGCCGAAGTGGTCGAACCGGTACACGTGCGTCGGGGCATGCGCACTGTACGCATCGGCGAACGCCCACGTCGGGCCGCCGAACATCACGTCGGATCCGAACGCGAGAAGCGCCCGTCGCCGCGGGTAGTCGGGGTACGCGGCCAGCAGCCTGTCTCTGGCGTCGGGCGCGGCCCGGTCGAGGTACGCGTCGATCGACGCCGTGGTGGTGGGCAGCATCGGCGGCTTGGTCCAGGCGAACATCGACGCCTCATGGCTGTTGGTGCCGATGATCAGCGGAATCTTGGCTACCGCGCCCTCGCGCGCGGCGTCCACCGGGTGCATCGGCAGCAGGTCGACGCCGTAGGTCAGGCCATAGGCCAGCGTCGGCGTGTTCTCGGCGCTCTTGAGCTGTATCCGGCCTGCCGCGCGGCGCAGCTGCCGCTGCGGCAGGGCCTTCACCTCGGCAGCGCTGACGCCGAGCCGCCGCAGGAACTCGTGCGCCCGTTGCGCCCGCAGCTCACGGTCGGCTATCAACGGCAGCGCGGGACTCTGCGCGATCGCCCGACTGAACAATCCCTCGGCGGCCGGGCTGGCCAGCAACGCCAGCACCGAGGTCCCGCCGGCCGACTCGCCGAAAACGGTCACCCGGTCGGGGTCGCCGCCGAACGCCGCGATGTTCTCCTGAATCCAGCGCAGTGCGGCCAGCTGGTCCCGCAGCGCGAGGTTGTCGTCGAACCCGTCGCCGAGGTCGCTGAGCTCGAACCCGCCGAAAACCCCTATCCGGTATGTGATGTTGACGACGACCACGTTGCCGTTGGCGGCCAGCCGTGACCCGTTGTAGAGCTGGAACTGGCCCGCGCCGAACACGAACGCGCCGCCGGGGATCCACACCATCACCGGCAGCGATCCGCCGGTATCGGGCGACCACACCGTCAGCGTCAGGCAGGCCTCGTCGCGAACCTTCGGGTCGTCGCGGCCACCGCCGACGAACGATTTGCTTTGCGGAGGCAGGGGTCCGTGCTCGACGGCATCCCGGATTCCCGGCCACGACGGCAGCGGTCCCGGAGCCAGAAAGCGTCGGTCCCCGACCGGCTGCTCGGCGTACGGGACACCCCGCCAGACCCCGACGCCGCCCTCGGTCGTACCGCGCAGATCTCCCGAATCCGTGTGCACGACGGCGGAATGTCCGGCAACAACTGCCACACCCGAATCGTAGTGTGCAAAGCTGGGCTCATGACCTTCAGCGAGGGTATGCAGATCGACACGAGCACCACGTCGAGCAGCGGAGGTGGCCGCGGACCCGGCCGCGGAATGGCAATCGGCGGCGGCGTCGGCGGCCTGATCATCGTGGTGATCGCGCTGCTGCTCGGCGTGAATCCCAGCTCGGTGCTTCCCCAGCAGGCCGGCCAATATGCAGACCAGGGGTACGACGCTCCCGGGTTCGACCTGAAACAGTGCCGCACCGGGGCAGACGCGAACAACATCGTGCAGTGCCGGGTGGTCGCCACGGGCAACTCCGTCGACGCGGTGTGGGAGCAGTTGCTGCGCGGCTACACGCGGCCCCAGGTCCGGTTGTTCAGCGGTCAGGTGAACACCGGCTGCGGCCCGGCCACCAGTGACGTCGGGCCGTTCTACTGCCCGGTCGACCAGACTGCGTACTTCGACACCGACTTCTTCGAGGTGCTGCGGACCCAATTCGGTTCCAGCGGAGGACCGTTCGCGCAGGAATACGTCGTCGCACACGAGTTCGGGCATCACGTGCAGGATCTGCAGGGCACGCTCGGCCGCGCGCAGCAGGGCGCGACAGGCGCAACGGGCAATGGTGTGCGCACCGAGCTGCAGGCCGACTGCTATGCCGGCGTCTGGGCCCACTATGCGGCTATCACCAAACAGGAGGGGACTGATGTTCCGTACCTGGAGCCGTTGAGCGACAAGGACATTGCTGACGCGCTGTCCGCCGCAGCTTCTGTCGGTGACGACCGGATCCAGAAGCAGGCCACGGGCCGGATCAACCCGGAGCAGTGGACCCACGGGTCGTCCGCTGAGCGGCAGAAGTGGTTCACCATCGGGTACCAGACCGGTGACCCGAACAAGTGCGACACCTTCGCAACAAGCGACCTTGGGTAGGCGCACCACAACCGTCGATGCCGTAGCAGAAGACTATCTCGCGACGTTCGCCGCGCTGGATTCTTGTGCGGCAACCGAACTGGGCATCCTCGGCCATGACGACGACATCACCGACTATTCCCCCGACGGCATTGCCGCGCGTGCCGGCGCCGCCCGCAGCACGCTACGTGAGCTGGACGGCGTCACACCGGAGGACGACGTCGACGTCGTGACACTCGCCGCGATGCGGGAACGGCTCGGCATACAGGTCGAGCTGCACGATGCAGGGCTCGATGTCGGCGAGCTCAACGTAATCGCCTCGCCGCTGCAGTCGATGCGCGACGTGTTCGACCTGATGGCCACGGACACCGACGATGACTGGTCGCTGATCAGCAGGCGATTGTCCCGGATCCCTGACCGCGTGGCGGGTTACGCCACGGCGTTGCGAGCCGCCGTGGCCGCGGGTCAACCACCCGCGGTCCGGCAGGTCGCGCGAGGGATCGAGCAGGCGGGTCAGCAGCAGCAGCTGTTCGTCGACATGGTCGCGAACGCCGCGCCGGATAACGACACGCTGCATACGGAGCTTCAGGAACGCGCGTCGTCGGCCGCCGACGCGTACAGCAGGCTCGCAGCGGTACTGCGTGACGAGGTCGCCCCGCACGCCAGGGCCGAGGACGCGTTCGGGCGCGATGCCTACCGGCTGTTCTCGCGGATGTATCTCGGAGCCAACGTGGATCTCGACGAAACCTACGAGTGGGGTATGCGTCTTCTGGAAAGCATTGTGGCCGAACAGGAGTCGATCGCCCACCGGCTCTATCCCGGATCCTCGGTCACCGAAGCGCTACATCGACTGGACGACGAGCCGCGCTATGTAGTGGAGGGCACCGACGCGCTGCAGGCCTGGATGCAGGAACTGTCCGATCGTGTCGTGGAGGCGCTGGCCGATACACATTTCGAGATCGCCGAACCGCTGCGGCATCTGGAGTGCCGGATCGCGCCGACCCAGACCGGCGGGATCTATTACACCGGCCCTTCCGAGGACCTAAGCAGACCGGGCCGGATGTGGTGGTCGGTGCCCCCGAACGTCGACACCTTCCACACCTGGCAGGAGACCACCACTGTATTCCACGAGGGCGTTCCCGGACATCACCTGCAGATCGGTCGGGCGGTCGTGCTGGCCGACCAGTTGAACCGCTGGCGCCGGCTGGGCTGCTGGGTCTCGGGCCACGGCGAGGGCTGGGCGTTGTACGCGGAGCGGCTGATGGCCGAGCTCGGCTGGTTGGACGACGCAGGCAACCGGATGGGAATGCTTGATGCCCAACGCTTCCGGGCCGCACGTGTCGTCATCGACATCGGCGTGCACTGCGGCATGACCGCTCCCGACGGCGGCACCTGGGATGCCGACAGGGCCTGGGTATTCCTGCAGTCCCACAGCGCGATGAAGGAGGCCAACCTCCGCTTCGAGCTGGACCGCTATCTCGGCTGGCCCGGTCAGGCCCCGTCGTATGCGATCGGCCAACGGATCTGGCAGGGGCTGCGCGACGAGATGCTGGGGCGCGGGCTGACGCTGAAGGAATTCCACCGCCGCGCACTGGACTTGGGCGGTCTGCCGCTGGACGTGCTCAGGTCGGCGTTGTCGAATCGGTGAGCCGGGCGCGGGCGAGGTCGATCTGTTCGAATGCATACGCGGCCATCGCCGCGTTCGTCATCGCCCGGCCGGGCCGTGCAAGGGATTCGTAGCGCTCCTCGCCGAGCACCTCGCGCAAATGCGCGATAGTCGTGGTGATCTCCGGAAAGGCCATGAGGGTCACCGGGTTGGCGGCGAAGTCGGCGATGGTGGCCGCCGGTTCATAATGGCCGAGTCGGTCCAACAGAGCGGTGAGTCCGGCAAGCGGGCTGCGTGAGGTCCCGATGTTGCCCGAGTCGAGGTAGTTGCGGATCGCCAAAGTGAGGTAGTCGAACGCGGCTTCTGGTGCGCCGTACAGTGTTTCAAGCTGGGACAGGACGACCGCGATGTGCGATTCTTCGAACCGGTTGCCGCTGGCCTGCGCCATCTCCAACGATCGTCCGAGTGTGTCCATTGCCGTCCCCGGATCGACGTAACGAGTCGCCAACCCGACGGCGAACAACACCTGTGAGATCGAGTGCGGGTTTCCGGTCGGCTCGACAGTGTGAATCAGGCCGTCTGTGACGGCGATCGCGTCATCGTGAGACCCTGCGAAGCTCAGCGCCATTGCCAATACCGCACGCATGGCTCCGTGGCCGTCGTCTGTGCATTCAAGACAACGCCGAATAACATCGACCCAACGTTCAGGCTGACCGACGATGATGTATGGATTGGTGAGGGCCATGTCGTAGCCGAACGGGATCCTGATATAGCGCGAGTCGGCGATGAGACGCTGACCGCTTTCGCTGTATCGGAGTGCGTCGTCGATCCGCCCGGCCCAGCAACACTGGCAGGCGAGACAATAGAGCGCTGCGAGCCTCGGATGATCGACAGCTTTCGCAGGTTCGATGAGCTCCTCTGCCCACGGGATGGGTTCATACTGCTCGACCAGAAGTCCCAAGAATCCGGCGAATTGGGCGACACCGGCGGCGGTGTCCAGGTGGTCGTGGTCGGCGGCCCACCGAAACGCGGCACGCAGATTGGGCAGCTCCACGCTGAACCATGTGTAGGCCTCACGTTGTCGGGGACTATCCCACAGGGCGATCACGTCGGCTTCTCGCCCCGCGAAGTAACGGGCGTGTGCGGTACGGGCGATGCCGGCATCATCGTCGTCGGCGAGTTGTTCTTCGGCGAACTGGCGGATCGTCTCCAGGATCGAGAACCGCGTTTGCCCCGACGACCGGTCGACGACCAGAAGTGACTTGCGTACCAACGCATCAAGCAGATCCAACGTGGCGAACTCGTCCTCGGAGCCGGCCACCGCACACGCGGCCGCCAGCTCGAAGCCGCCGGCGAAGACCGAGCATCGGTTGAGCAGTGCCTGCTCGCCCTCACTGAGAAGGTCGTACGACCATTGCACGGCGTGGCGCAGTGTCTGATGACGTTCCAGCCCACGCCGTGACCCGACCAGCAGCCGGAACCGGTCATTGAGACGGTCGCGCACCTCGGTCACCGTCATCGACACCATCCGCGACGCGGCCAACTCGATTCCCAACGGAATCCCGTCCAGACGTCGGCAGATATCCACCACCGCAACCTGATCCAATGAGACACCGGGCACCACGGCATCGGCGCGCTCGACGAACAACGTCGCCGCAGCCGAGTCGGATTCGGTACGCGTGTCCAGCGGCGGCACCGGCCACAGTTGTTCGTCGGCCAACCGCAGCCCCTCGCGGCTGGTCGCCAGGATCTTCATCGTCGCCGAACGCGAGACGATCGCTTCGACCATGTCTGCCGCCGCGTCCAAGACGTGCTCGCAGTTGTCGAGGACCAGCAGCCTCGACCGCCCCTCCAATGCCGAGGCCACGCTGTCGGCCAGGGTCATCCCCGGTTGTTGAGTGATGCCCAGCACCCCGGCGATCGCGTCGGGCACCGCTCCCGGATCACCGACCGCGGCCAACTCGATGACCCACACTCCGTCGGGGAAGTCGGGCGCGGATCGCGCGGCGACCTCCAGAGCGAGCCTCGTCTTGCCCACTCCGCCTACACCGGTCAAAGTCACCACCCGATGCGACTTGAGCGCGGAGGCGACATCGGCGAGTTCGGATGCCCGGCCGATCAGGCTGGTGGTTGGTGGCCGCAGGTTGCCCGGCGTCGAATCCAGGGTCTTCAGCGGCGGAAACTCCGAAGGCAGCCCCGGCGCTCGGACCTGGAACACCTCGACCGGCCTGGCGATATCACGCAGCCGCCGCGGGCCCAGCTCGGTGAGGTCGACGCCCGTGAGCAGGCCCGCAGTGAGGCCGTCGACCAGGATCTGGCCGCCGTGGCCTGCCGCCATCACCCGTGCCGCGCGGTTGAGTACGGTGCCGAAGTAGTCCTCCCCGCGCAGCTCGGCCTCACCAGTCCCGATGCCCATCCGAACGGGCAGATCCAGTGCACGCTGCGCAGCGACCGCAGCGTCGACGGCAGACCGCGACGATCCGAATGCCGCGCAGACGCCGTCTCCGGTGTGCTTGAACAACCAACCGTCGTGGGCCACAACGGTTTGGCGCATCACCTCGTCATGGGCGGTCAGCGCCTCCCGCATCGAATCCGCGTCTGTCTCCCATCGACGGGTCGACCCTTCGATGTCGGTGAACAGAAAGGTCACCACCCCTGAGGGTTTGCCAACCACATCGACATCGTGTCACGGTTCGCCGAAAGCGAATTGGCTTTCGACACGCCTCGCGTCGGCCATACCGTCGAACCATGGATTCGACGGACGTCATACCCAACCTGACCATGCTGCGGATAAACGGCTGGCAGGTCTACGCCTGGCGAGACGGCGACTCCGTGACGCTCATCGACACCGGCGCGCCCGGGTCGGGTACCGAGATCGCGGCGGCCGTTGCGGGTATCGACCGAATTGTGTTGACGCACGGCCATGTCGACCACATCGGTTCGGCCGCCGAACTACGCGAGTCGACCGGCGCTGCGGTGATGGCAGGCGCAGGCGATGCCGCCGCCATCAGGGGTGAAACCGTCATGCCACCACCGGTGTTCGAAGACTGGGAAGTCCCTATCCACGAACGGGTTTCGGTTGGCCTGCCCAATGTCGCGCCGCCGGTAACAGTGGATCGCGGGCTGCATCACGGCGACGTGCTGGATTTCGGCGGTGGAGCCCGCGTCCTCGAGATTCCCGGTCACACCGAAGGCAGCATTGCGGTGTACCTGCCCAAACACGGCGTGCTGTTCACCGGCGACACCATCGCCAATGTCGGGTCGCTGATGCTCGGCGCATTCAACCAGGATCGCGCCCGGACAGTTGCGTCGTTTCGGCGGCTGGCGACTCTCGACGTCGAGACGGCCTGCTTCGGGCACGGCGAACCGATCATCGCGGAAGCGGGCGACCGCCTCCGCGAAGTGGCTGTCACACTGACGGCGTGACATCTGAGCGCGACAGGATCGAGCCCGACACGAAGGACTGGACCTGGGTGATGTCGCGCCCATGTCCGGAGTGTGGCTTCGACGCGTCGACGTTCAGCCACACCGACGTCGCCGACCACATCCGGGCCGACGCCATCGAGTGGGTACGCAGGCTCAACGCACCCGACGTCGCCGCGCGGCCGCAGCCCACTGTGTGGTCAGCGCTCGAGTACGGCTGCCATATCCGCGACGTGCACCGGATATTCAACGACCGCGTCCGGCTGATGCTGAACGATGACGACCCGCGCTTCCCCAACTGGGACCAGGACGCGACCGCGATCGAGAACGACTACGCATCGCAGGATCCGGCGATCGTCTCAGCAGAACTGACAGAGGCGGCCGCCACAGTTGCTGACACCTATACGCACGTGCCGGCGGATGCGTGGTCGCGCCGCGGGTTGCGCAGCAACGGCAGTGAGTTCACGGTGGCATCAATTGCGATCTATCACTTGCACGACATCGTCCACCACGCGCACGATGTCGACCATGTCTGAAGACAAGCCGCTCGCCGGCAAGGTGGCCTACGTGACCGGGGCGGCCCGCGGACAGGGACGCTCGCACTGCATCCGGCTCGCCCGTGCCGGCGCCGACATCGTCGCGATCGATGCCTGCGGACCGGTCGCCGAACACAACGGCTACCCGCCGGCCGACCCGGCGGATCTCGCCGAGACGGTGAACCTCGTCGAAGGCGAAGGACGCAAGATTCGCGCCGAGCAGGTCGACGTCCGCGACGCCGCGGGGCAACAGCGAGTGGTGTCCGACGCGATCGACCAGTTCGGCCGCCTCGACATCGTGGTGGCCAATGCAGGCGTGCTGAATTGGGGCCGGCTGTGGGAGATTTCGGCACAACAGTGGCAGGACATCCTCGACATCAACCTGACCGGCCTGTGGAACACCGTCAAGGCGGCGGTGCCACCGATGATCGAAGCGGGCAACGGGGGCTCGATCATCACGATCAGCTCGGCAGCCGGCGTCAAGGCCGTACCGGGCTGTGGCCACTACTGCGCAAGCAAGTTCGGTGTCGTCGGGCTGACCAACTCGCTGGCAGTTGAGTTGGGCGAGTTCGGGATTCGGGTGAACTCCGTTCACCCGTACGGCACCGACACACCGATGGGAAACGACCTGTCGATGTACAAGATGTTCCAGGATCATCCGAACTACATTCACAGCTTCTCGCCCGGCGCACTGCCCACCGACTCGCTGGCCGCGCCTGAGCTGATCTCCGACATCGTGGTATGGCTGGCCAGTGACGCGTCGTCACTGGTGACCGCGGCGCAAATCCCCGCGGAGAAGGGCTATCTCAAGATCTAGCGGACCCGCGCCAGAGCGGTCACGCCACAGCGGAACAGCGCCTCCGTTGCGCCCGCCGAGTCGGCGGGCATTCCGGCGGCCAGCAGCGCTTGCGACTTGAACGCCCGAGCGGCGGCACTGAGCCGGTAGCAGACGGCGCTGACGTTCTGGCCCAGTGCGTCGGTGTCGCCCCACAGAGCCACCTCGGCGCGACTGCGATCCGATGTGGAGACGAAGCGCCGAACGCGTTCGTCGGCCGTGTAGACATCGGCGGCGACGGCGAGCGTCGAAGCGCGGTCGGGGTCATCGGTGATCGCCTCGAGGTCCGCGCTCAGGTCCAGCGCGTCCGCCCCCAGGATCTGCAGCGCCCGCTCACCCGTGCGGTCGGAGACCAGAACATTGACCTGCCAGCCGGCCATCCGGCGGTCGACCAACCAGCCACCGGTCGACGCGACGACGTCGGCGACGCTCGAGGCGACGACGATCATCTCGTGCCGCAGCACCGTGCTGGCGCGCGCCCGAGCGCGCGTCACCGAATGCGGTTTCCGATCGTCGCGGTTGATCGTGCGGAAGGTCTGCGGCGACATAGCGGGTCCAATCTCGGCGAGCGGGTGTCCGGGCTGCGACTTACCACAGCGTGACACTTCAACAAGAATATGTAAAGGTCCGCTTCGGCGTCACAGCCGTGATTGTTCTTTGATGGCGCTGTCGGTGGTGCGCAGCGGACGGATGAGTGCGTCCTGTGAGAACGACGCGATCAGCTCGCCTTCCTCGGTGTGCACGGCGCCGCGGACGTAGGACATGCCCGAGCCGACCTGCGTGCTCTCGTGTGTGTAGAGGAGCCAGCCGTCCCAGCGGACCGGCTCATGAAAGCTGACCGACACCGTCATCGGCGCAGTCGACACCGTCAGGTGTGACTGGCTGGTGCCGATACCCTCGTGGGCCCGCATCGTCGTCGAAATGCCAAGGTGGCCAGTGAAATACGCGACCAGCGCCTTGGCCAGATCATCGCGGGCCGGAATGGGGTCGTAGTGCAGCCAGGCATAGAGCTCTGGCGGGCCCACCTCGTCGGGGCTGTTGACGTCGACGACGTCGACCAGCCGCAGCTGGCGTCCCACCATCGGCATCTCCGAGACGTTCGCGTCTACGGGCGCCGCGACCTGCGGCCGGGGCAGGTGATGTCGGATCACGTCACCGGTCGGGACGTCGGCCAGAATCGTCGCCGTGATGCAACGCTTGCCGTTCTGCTTCGCGGCGATGACCGCCGTCGCAGTGGAACGGCCCTCACTGACGACGTCGACGTCCAGCTCGACGGGACCCGCACCGACCATCACCGCGCGGGCGAACACCGCATACACCGAACGCACCGACTTCTCTGGGAACCGCTTGGCGGCGGCCACGATCATCTGCGCCACCACCTGCGTGCCCTCGACGACCTGCCGCTCGTCTTGGCCTGCCGGTCCGGTCTCGGCGGTGAAGCGGTCCTCCCCCGCGGGTTGCACGTCGAACAGGTCGAGAAGTGCCTGCACTGTCCATTGCGCCTGCGTTGAGTCTGTCGTCATGGGTGGGAACAGTAACCGAGCAACGGCAAGAACCGGTAACGTCGTTACCAACAAATTCTGATTCTCGCGGAAGGTGTCCTCATGGCGAAGGCGACGGGACGATCTCCTTCCGAAGCCGCGCCGTCGGCGACATCAAGCCCCGCCGTCGGCGTCGAACCGGAATCACGCGCAACGCGCTTCATGAAGTCCGCGCTGTCGATCCTTGCCGAAACCGGGCGTACCGATTTCACGGTCCTCGAGGTGGTGGAGCGGTCGAAGACCTCGCTGCGGTCGTTTTATCAGCATTTCTCCACCAAGGATGAGCTGCTTCTCGCATTGATCGACACGATCATGTCCGAATCGACGAAGCGCTGGCGCGAGGAGACGGACGGGCTCGACGGCCCGACGGCGCTGCGCAAGCTGATCGACCGGATCACCGCACCGGCGCCGTCGAGCAAGCAGGACAGCATCAACCGGGGACTGACCTACTACAACGACCACCTGGCCGAGACACTGCCGAGTGAGTACGCCCGGGTGCTCTCGCCGCTGCATCAGCTGATTCAGGACATCGTCAACCGCGGCATCGCCGGAGGCGCGTTTCGCGACGGACTCGACGTGGCGACCACCTCCGCGCTGATCCTGCAGGCGGTGCTGGGCGCGATGCGGCTGCGCTCACTCGGGGTCGAGCTGAACGGCGTGCCCATCGAGGGGAACCACATCTACGACTTCTGCGCCCGCGGGCTGGCCCCATAACCCCTCTGACCTGGGCATTGTTTTCGCTGGTCCAGACGTGGTAACGTCATTACCACTAGCAGCCAAAAAACTTCCAGGAGGCGCACATGGCAGCCCGCGAGCTCCCCTATCCCGTGTTCGACGCGGACAACCACTTCTACGAGCCCAAAGAGGCGCTGACGCAGTTCCTGCCCGATAACCGCAAGGGCGTCATCGACTACATCGACATCAAGGGCCGCACCAAGATCATGGTCCGCAACGTGGTCAGCGACTACATCCCGAACCCGACGTTCGAGGTCGTCGCACGCCCGGGCGCTCAAGAGGAGTACTTCCGGCACGGCAGCGGCGGCAAGAGCTACCGCGAGGTGATGGGCAAGCCGATGAAGGCCATCCCCGCATTCCGCAACCCCGAAGCGCGCCTCGAGGTGATGGATGCACTCGGCCTCGACTACACGCTGATGTTCCCGACGCTGGCCAGCCTTGTCGAGGAGCGACTCAAGGACGATCCCGACCTGATCCTGGACATCGTGCACGCACTGAACGAGTGGATGTACGACACCTGGCAGTTCAACTACGAGAACCGCATCTTCTCCACCCCGGTGATCAACCTGGGCGTCGTCGATCGCGCGCTCGAGGAGTTGCAGTGGTGTCTGGAGCGCGGCGCCAAGACCGTGCTGGTCCGGCCTGCGCCGGTGCCCGGCTATCGCGGAACCCGCTCGCTGGGCCTCGAAGAGTTCGACCCGTTCTGGGACGCCTGCGTCAAGGCCGGCATCCCGGTGTCGATGCACGCCTCGGACAGCGGCTACTCCCAGTACCTCAACGATTGGGAGCCCGGCGACGAGTTCAAGCCGTTCGCACCGACCTCGTTCCGGATGGTCGCGATGGGCAAGCGGCCCATCGAGGACACCATGGCCGCACTGGTCTGCCACGGCGCGCTGACCCGCAACCCGGATCTGCGCATCCTGTCGATCGAGAACGGCGCCGACTGGGTGCCCTATCTGCTCAAGCAGTTCAAGAGCGTCCACTCGAAGATGCCGCAGGGATTCCTGGAGGATCCGATCGAGGCCTTCCGGCGCTGCGTCTACGTCGCGCCATTCTGGGAGGACGACTTCGCCCAGATGGCCGAGCTGTGCGGCGTCGACCGGGTCATTTTCGGTTCTGACTGGCCCCACCCCGAGGGCTTGGCCGAGCCGACCAAGCTGATCGACGACCTGCACGGCCTGGACGAAGAGGGACAGCGAAAGGTCATGGGTGGCAACATGATCGACCTGTTCAAGATCCCGAACGAGATCGTCCACAAGCCGGGCGTGCCGGCCCTCGTTCTCAACTGATCGCCAGTGACCGAAGTCGCCTCTCCCGAGATCCTGCTCTTCGCTTCGACGACCCAGTCGTTTCTGGAGAAGGAAGCATCGCTGAGCCGGCTGCGTGAACTCCACGCGGCCGGCACCTCCTTCGACACCGACTGGTGGCGCAGGGCGGCCGAACTCGGCTGGACGAGCCTGCTCGTGCCGGAAGAGCTTGGCGGCGGCTCCGTATCGGGCGATGGGGTGAAGGACCTGGCGCTGGTCGCCGAGCTGGCCGGTAAGACCGTCGCACCGGGACCTCTGCATCCGGTGAGCACGGTGCTCGCCGGATTGGTCGAGGCGCCCGAAAACCATGAGGAGACAATCGAATCGCTGGTAAGCCGGTGAGATCGTCGCCTCGTGGGCCGTTTATGAACCCGGCGCATCGTGGGCACCGCTGGCACCCCGGGTGTCGGCAACCCCCACCGACGGCGGTTTCCGGCTCGACGGTGCCAAAGACCGCGTTGAAGCTGGCGCCGACAGCTCAGTCCTACTGGTGGTGGCGAACTGCGAAGGCGCTGCGCGGCAGTTCCTGGTCGCGACGGACGCGCCCGGCGTTCGCGTCGAACCACAACGCTCGGTCGACCTCGCAAAGACTTATGCCCGTGTACATTTCGACGGTGTACAGCTCGATGCGTCGGCAGCCGTCGGCCCGGCGGAGCAGACAGCGGCTCTGATCGCGAGGCAGAGCCAGATCGCGCAGATTCTGCAGTGCGCCGAGGTCGTCGGCATCCTGGACGCCGTGCTGCGATTCACCATTCAGTGGGGTTTCGACCGGCACTCGTTCGGCCGCCCGATCGGGTCCTACCAGGCGCTCAAGCACAAGTACGCCGATCTGAAGATCTGGTTCGAGGCGTGCAAGGCGACCACCAACGCGGCGGTGGCCGCAGTGGCAGCCCGCTCCCCCGATGCCGAAATGGCCGTCAGCGTGGCGAAGTCGTACGTCGGCGAACACGCCCCCGGCATGCTGCAGGACTGCGTCCAGTTGCACGGCGGCATAGGCGTGACGTGGGAGCACGACCTTCATGTGTACCTGCGTCGGGTCATGCTCGACCGCTCGATGTTCGGCACCCCCGAGGATCACAACCTGCGCGTGTATGCGCTCACCGAACAACGGGAGCCGGCCTGATGACCGAGACGACGTCGGCTCCGAGCACGACAGAATCCGTCGACGAGTTCGCGGCGCGGGCCAGGACCTGGCTTGCGGAGAGCATGCCGCGTATCGATCCGGCCAATCCACCCGAGGCGGATCGCGGCGATGACGCGCCGTGGCTGCGTGCCCGCGAGCTTCAGAAGATCCTCTACAGCGGCGGGTTCGCGGGCATCTGCTTTCCGCGCGAATACGGCGGTTTGGGCCTGCCCATCGAGTACCAGCGAGAGTTCGACACCGAATCCCGTTGCTACGAAATGCCCGTCATCCTCAACACACCGACCTTCACGATCTGTGCCGCCACGATCCTCGACACCGGCAGCGAAGAGCAAAAGCGCCAACACATCTCGGCGGCGCTGCGCGGCGACGAGGTTCTTGTCCAGCTGCTGTCCGAGCCCAGCGGTGGCTCCGATCTGGCCGGCGTGATCACGCGTGCGGACCGGCAGGGTGACAAATGGGTCATCAACGGCGCAAAGACTTGGAGCACTAGCGCTTTCGCCGCGGACTACGGGTTGATGCTTGCGCGCACCGACTGGAATGCGCCCAAGCACGAGGGCCTGACGATGTTCCTGGTGCCGATCAACAGCCCTGGCATCACGTTGCGGCGAATCAAACAGGTCAACGGCTCCGTCGAGTTCTGTGAAGAGTTCTTCGACAACCTCGTGCTCGGCGACGACGCCGTCGTGGGCGAGGTCAACGAGGGCTGGCACGTGGCGAGCCGGCAGCTCTATCACGAGCGACGCGCGGTCGGCGGCGGCTCGGAGTTCTCCAGCGGGATCGGCGCCGAGGGAAAGACCGACGTGGCCATCGACTGGGTCGGGCTTCTGAAAGCGACGGGCCAGGCCGACAACGAGCGGGCCCGGGAACGGGCCGGCCGTGCGATCGTGCACAAGGCGGTGCAGGAGCAATTGGTCGACCACGTCTATCACGGCGTCCTCGACGGCTCGCTGCCGCCGGCCGCGGGCTCCATCATCCGGGTCACCCACGCGGACACTCATCATCTGGAATTCGATACCGCACTTGACCTTACGGGCAGCTTCGGCGTCGTCGAGGAAGTCGACAACCTGATCCGGTACGGCGAGCGCTACCTGTCGCGGCAGACCGCGGCGCTCGGTGGCGGCACAACCGAGATCGCACGCAACATCATAGGTGAGCGTGTGCTCGGCTTCCCGCGTGAGTACGCCGCCGACCGCGGCGTGCCCTTCAATCAGGTCAAGCGCAACAAGACTTGAGCCGCCGCGTCCTCATCTAGAACAGCGTGGGCGCAGGATCCGCGACGGTCAAGGCCGCCGGTGCGGCAGCAGCCCTGAACGATCGACGGTCGGGAGCAAGACCGTGTTTGGCCACCAGCGGAGTCACCCTGTCCCGCAACATGTCCCGATACTCGGCCGGCAGGTAGGCGCCGCGCCGGTACAAGTTTCGGTACTCGGCGACCAGCTCGGGGTGCGATCGCGCCAGCCACGACATGAACCAGCCGCGGGTCGATCCGCGCAGATGAAGCCCGAACACTGTCACGCCGTTGGCGCCCGCCGCGGAGATGCGGCCGAGAAGGTCGTCGAGATGGTCGGCCGTGTCGGTGAGCAATGGAAGAACGGGGGCGACCATCACATGACAGTCCAGGCCCGCGTCGCGGATGGCGGTGATCAAACCGAGTCGCGCCTGTGGTGTCGGCGTGCCAGGCTCGACATCTTTGTGCAGTTCCGGATCGCCAACGGCCAGCGATACCGCCACACTGACGTCCACGCGCTCGGCGGCATCGGCGATCAGCGGAAGATCGCGGCGCAACAGCGTGCCCTTGGTGAGGATTGAGAACGGTGTGCCGGAATCCGCCAGGGCACTGATGATTCCGGGCATCAGCACATAGCGGCCTTCGGCGCGTTGATACGGATCGGTATTGGTGCCGAGCGCGACCGTCTCGCGTTGCCATGTCCGCCGGTGCACCTCGCGTCGCAGCACGTCGGCGACGTTGGTCTTGACGACGACCTGGGTGTCGAAATCCGTTCCGCAGTCGAGATCGAGGTATTCGTGGGTGGGGCGCGCAAAGCAGTACCGGCACGCGTGCGAGCAGCCCCGGTAGCCGTTGACGGTGTAGCGAAACGGCAGCATTACGGCGTTGGGCACCTTGTTCAGAGCGGACTTGCAGAGCACCTCATGAAATGTGATCCCCTCGAACTGCGGAGTGCGGACGCTGCGGACGAAGCCGATGCGCTGCAGGCCGGGCAGTGCACCGTCGTCGACGCTGACGCCCTGTCTATCCCACCGCACACCGTCAATTCGAACCTATGTTCGATATATTGTCAAGGGCCAGGCACCACGATCGACTTCAGGCTGTCGGGGTCGGAGTCGCTTTCGAGTGCGTCGGCGACGTGGTCGAGGTCGTAGCGCCCGGTGACCAGTGAGTCGAGGTCGACCGCACCGGACGCCACCAAATGTATTGCCGTCGGCCAGCTGTCGGTGTACCGGAACACCCCGGTCACGGTGATCTCCATGTTCTGGATATACGAAATCGGCACCGCATAGTCGTCGGCACCCATGCCGACCAGCACCACCCTGCCCGCGGGTGCGACCGCCTTGATGCCACTCACAACAGCGGGAGGGGCGCCGCTGGCGTCGACGAACGCGTCCACTTTGGGATCGAGAGCGGCGACGTCGTCGACCGCCGGGTCGAGCACCTCCGTCGCGCCGAACCGCAGCACCCGGTCGCGCCGTGCCGGCAGCGGGTCGGAGACGGCAATCCGCCCTGCGCCGAAGGCCCGAGCGGTTTGGGCGCACATCACGCCGATCGGACCCGCGCCGGCGATCAGCACGGTCGAACCGGGCGCGACCGCCGCCTTCCGCATCGTTGCTATCGCCACCGACAACGGCTCGAGCAGCGCCGCCGCCTCATCCGACATGGAAGCCGGTACCGGGTGCGCCATTTCGGCGTCGATGGTGACGAACCGGCACAGCGCACCGTCGACCGGCGGCGTGGCGAAGAACCTCATGTGCGGGCACAGGTTGTAGCGACCCGACGTGCATTGCCTGCAGCGTCGGCAGGGATGCTGCGGCTCGATCGCGACCCGCTGGCCGATGCGGCCGGACTCGACATTGTCACCTACCGCGGCGATCCGGCCCGACAACTCATGGCCGAGGATCAGCGGCGCCGTGACGACGTAGTCGCCGATCCGGCCGTGCCGGTAGTAGTGCACGTCGGAGCCGCACACCCCAACGGCCGCAACCTCGACGAGTACCTCGTGGGCTGCGGGCGCCGGAATCGGACGGTCCTCGACGGTGAGGTCGCCGACACCGATCAACACGCTGGCCCGCATCGTCTCCGAAGGCATGCCTCGATCATGCCTTGACCGTCCGCGCACCGACAGCATGCGTTGGAAAGCGCGGTGCGCTGAATAGGGAACCAAATTTTAGCGATATGTTTGCTAACATGGATTTTTACCAGTTTAAATATGCTATCTAGGTTTCCTTGTTAGATTGCTAGATCTGCATTACGCTGCGTTTTTGTGGGTGCCGCGAAGCCGCTCGGCCGCCTATCACCT
Organism: uncultured Actinomycetota bacterium; assembly: GCA_963817825.1. Taxonomy (GTDB): domain Bacteria; phylum Actinomycetota; class Actinomycetes; order Mycobacteriales; family Mycobacteriaceae; genus Mycobacterium. The sequence goes on from CAWFQG010000017.1 coordinate 459,016, forward strand.
AATGGGAGACCCCGATGACGGTCGTCGAACTGCCCCGCACGTTCGCGTCAGCCGGCGTCGACAGGGCATTGATGAGCTGGTGGGATGCCGACGCCGAATGCACCGTCACGATTGCCAGACCCTCAGACGACGACGGCCTGTGGCAGGAGTACCTGGCCAGCGCCGACCGCAGCTACCGCACCCACGGCGTAAGTGCCGCGATCGACGTCGACGCAATCCGTCAGTCCGGTGACACGACGGTCTTCTGGACGATGCACGACTGGACCGGAACGGTGGTCGGTGGCATCCGCGCCGTCGGGCCGCTGACGTCGCCCGATCAATCACACGCGGTCGCTGAGTGGGCCGGACAATCCAGCCTGCCCCTGGTCCGCAAGATGATCACCGACCGGCTGCCGTTCGGCGTCGTCGAAATGAAAACGGCATGGGTCACCGCCGATCGCGACCGCAACCGCCGGCTCACCGCATCACTGGCGCGAACCGGGTGCCAAGTGTTAGCTGTGCTCGGAGTCCAGTTCTGCATGGCCACTTGCGCGCATCGTGTCCTCGAACGCTGGCGGTCCTCGGGCGGCGTCGTCGCCCCGATCCGGTCCACGCCGTATCCCGATGAGCGGTACCGCACCAAGCTGATGTGGTGGGACAGGCTCACGGTGGCGAGCTGCGCGGCGCCCAACCAGACCGCCAAGATCATCGCCGAGATGGAGAACATCCGTCAGCGGCTACACCGCATGAGGCGCCATGCGCCGGTGGGGCCCTGAAGCCATGTTCAGCGCAACACAATGGGACTACGAGGTCGACGTTCTGTGCATCGGCGCCGAGGGCGGGGTGCTCGGCGCTGGAGTCGTCGCCGCGCGCGCCGGTTTGGATGTGTACCTGGGCATTTCGGAGCAGACTGTGGGCGGTGACCTGGCTGCATCGCTGTGCTATGGCGGCGGGGACAGGCCGACGACGAAGCACCTTGGCGGATTCGACTACGCGTTCGGAAAGGTCGATCGCGCGCAGACCCTGTGGCCGGTGCGCGCCGCAGAGGACATTGCGTCCCGGCCCTCACACCCACACCTCCGTGGAGCCGTCGAACCGTTCTTCGGCGCACCACTCGAGCAGTGGGCACGTCGATGCGCCTCGGCGTCCAACGCTCTCATCTACAACCGGGTGGGCAAGCGTCAGATGACCGAGATGCGAACAAGCACCCGCGAGGAGAAAGTCGAGGCAGCTGTCGTCGGATCGGTCGCATTGAGCCCCGAGCGTCCCGCCTTGTCGGTCGCGACCTGGCTGAAAGACCGAGCCAGAGAAATGGGCCTGCGGCCGCGCAGGGGGGTGCGGCTGACCAAGCTGATCTTCGAGGGCGGCCTTGTCGGCGCGCTGTTAGACACGGACGATGGCCAGCACGCCGTGCGCGCCCGCGAGAACCTCATCATCGGTGTCGGAGATCCGCTGACGGAACGCACACAACCACTCGTCAGCGCTTCCCAGCCACTGAGCGCACGTATTTCCCTGGTCAGCAAGACAGCCAGCCGTTTCGGCGAGCTCGAGATCGTCACGGCGCCCGGCGACGACAACCGCCTCTTGTTCATTGATGCGCCCGAACCCGAGTTGCAGTCAGCGAGTGGGCTCTGAACCTCTAAAAGGCCCGACGTGTTCGGGGCAGCTAGCTCCAGCGGCTCAGCTGGCACCGCACCGCATAGGGGTCGCCACCCGCCTGCACCACCACCTGTCCGTCGACCGCGATCTCGCAATGCGGGAACGGCGGGGCCTGTCCGCCGTGCGCGGCGGCGCTGGCGTCGATGGTCGCCCACTGCGGGTCGTCGAGCCTGGTTTCGAACGTCCACGGGTCTGCCGTAGGAATCTCTTCCTTCTTCAGGAAGGCGTACGCGTCAGCGTTGTACGCCGCCATGCTCGGCGGCTGGGCCGTCAGATAGTTGACTTGAAAACTCACACCGGTCGCAGAGGTGAGCGTGTACTTCACGTTCGGAGGAGCCGGCTCAGCATTCGACGTCGCAGGGGCGGCCAACACCGCCGCGGCGAGTACTGCCGCCGCTCCGATTCTGGCTGTCACTTTGCGCATGTTGATCTGAATACCCCTCTTCCACTGCGCTAACACACCCGTCACATCCACATCGCCGGAGGGTACCGGACCGTTACATCGACTGCGTTTTCCGCACAACAGCGGTCGCCCGGCGCTGAATTGGGCAAGCTGTCTCGGATGAGCGCACCGCCGGAGCCCCAGATACTGGCCGACACGGGCGGTCTCGTCGTCACCGACGATGGCCGTCGGGTGCTGGTCTTCGATCGCTGCACAGGTGCCCTTGCGGTCCTGGCGTTCGTGTTGGGGGTGCTTACGCTCGTCGTCGGCGGCTTCGGCCTCGTCGCACTGACCGCGAACGCTCCCTCGCGCGCGCTCGGTGCGACCTTCACAGGCATCGGTGTCGTGTTGGCCGCGTTGACGTTTGTCGTCGCGCAAAAGATTCGACGCCGCCGCCGTCAGCCTCTCGCCGAATGCCGTCCTGTTGCAGTCATCGACCGCAAGCTCGGAGTGTTCAGCTATCGAGGCGGCGCACTTGTGCAACTGGACCAGGTGCGCTTCGCCCGCCAGTTCCAGATCGGCTCGAGTTCTCCCAAACTGGTCGCGGCCACTCCGGGCGGAAGCAAGGTCATCAAGCGCGGCAATCCGTTCGACGGCGGCATCGGCAACATCGACGAGGTGCTCAACACGGTCGCCGCCGCGGTGGCGTGAAAGACGCCACAATGGTGAACCGCCAACGACTGTGGTACGTCTTGCTGTCGTGGACCAGCCCTCCAAAAAGTCGCTGAACTGGCGCGGTTCTCCCCTCACCCGCCGCTCGATTCTCGTCGGATTGGGTGCCGTCGGCGCTTTCCTGGTTGTCGACCTCGGCGCCGTGGCATACGCGAACGACTGGATCGGCGCGGGCAAGGATCTGACCCGCGAAGCCTTCATCGACCGATTCCGCGCGGTGTTCGGAAACCACCCAGGATTCAGGAAGAACCACGCCAAGGGCGTCGCCGTCACCGGGTACTTCGACAGCAACGGCAACGGCCGTGACCTATCGAGGGCGGCGGTGTTCGCGACCGGCCGGACCTCGGTGACCGGACGCTTCTCGCTGACCGGCGGTAATCCCGACGTCGCCGACACAGCGGGGGCGGCACGTGGCCTCGGGTTGGCGTTCGCGTTTCCAGACGGTTCGCAGTGGCGCACCGCCATGCTGAATCTGCCCGTCTTCCCGGACAATTCGCCGGAGGGCTTTTATGACCGACTGCTCGCGTCGAAACCCGTGCTGGCAACCGGTCAGCCCGATCCCGCCGCGATGTCGGCGTTTCTTGCAGCCCATCCCGAAACCGCGGCGGCAATGGCGGTGATGAAAGCGCACCCGCCGACGCCCGGCTTCGCCGACAGCACGTTCAGCGGACTCAACACCTTCTTCTTCGTCAACAACGCCGGGACCCGCGTGCCGGTTCGGTGGTCGTTCGTCCCCCAACAGTCGGCACTCCCAGCGGCGCCGGGCGGGAAAGACATGCTGTTCGATGCCCTGGTCCGGCAGATGCGGACGGGCCCGCTGCGATGGCGGCTGGCGCTGACCGTCGGTGCGCCGGAAGACTCGGTGCGCGACGCCACCCTGCCCTGGCCGAGCGACCGGCGCACCGTCGACGCAGGCACACTGACATTGACCGGCATCGAAACCGAGAAAGCGGGCAACGCGCGCGACATCAACTTCGATCCGCTCGTGCTGCCGGACGGTATCGAGCCGTCCGACGATCCATTGCTCAGCGCCAGATCCGCGGTGTATGCGGTGTCGTACCGCGCCAGAACTGGTGAGCCGAAATCCGCGTCCGCCGTCCAGGTGGACGAGGTCGCGTCATGACCGGACGGCAAGTGCGATATCCGGTCAGGACGCGCATCCTGCACTGGCTCACCGCGATCCTGATCTTCACCGCGCTGTTCGTCGGGTTCGTGATGGTGAACTCGATCGGCTCATATGGGGCGTTGATCGGCGTGCACATGACGCTGGGGGTGACGATCCTCGTGATCGTGATCGTGCGGGCGGTAAACCGATTCACCCACCGCGCACCGAAACTCCCGGAAACCGTCGGTCGGATGGAGCACAAGCTGGTCGTCGGTTCTGAACTGACTTTGTACGCATTGATGCTGGCGCAGCCGTTGGTGGGATGGGCGATGGTGTCGGCCACCGGTCGACCAGTGGTGATCTTCGGCTCCTTGCGGCTGCCGAGGATAGCGCCGTTCGACGCCGACCTGTACTTCGTCCTGCGCCAGACACATTCGGTGCTCGCCTACTTGCTGGTTGCGGTGATCGCCGCGCACATCTCCGCAGTCCTGCTGCACACCTTGACACTGCGTGACCGGATGCTCGCCCGGATGACGTTCTGATGCCGAACGGCTAGCCGCGCAACCGGGAAAGAACTTCTGCGACAACGGCTTCGGCCGCAACGTCGACCTGCTCACCGGTGGAGAGGTTCTTCACGCCGATGGTGCCTGCCTCGATGTCCCGATCGCCCGCCACCAGCGCGATCGACGCGCCGGAGCGGTCCGCGGAGCGCATGGCGCTCTTCATCCCGCGATCACCGTAGGCGAGGTCGACGCGCACACCTGCGGCCCTGAGCTCCGCGCCGAGCACCGCCAGCCGCACCTTGGCCTGCTCGCCGAGCGGCACGCCGAACACGTCGACGCGGGCGGCGGCGCCGACGGTCTTGCCCTCGGCCTTCAGCGCCAGCATTGCCCGGTCGACGCCGAGGCCGAATCCGATGCCGGACAGGTCTTGTCCGCCCAGCCGGCGCATCAGCCCGTCGTAGCGGCCGCCGCCGCCGATGCCTGACTGCGCGCCGAGCCCATCGTGAACGAACTCGAACGTGGTCTTGGTGTAGTAATCCAGCCCGCGCACCATCCGCGGGTTGATCGCGTACGGGACGCCAAGCGCGTCCAGGTGCGCCAGCACCGCGTCGAAGCTCTGCTTGGCCGAATCGGACAGGTGGTCGAGCATGACCGGGGCGTCGGCCGTCATCTCCTTGATGTGCGGCCGCTTGTCGTCGAGCACCCGCAGCGGGTTGATCTCGGCGCGGCGGCGGGTCTCTTCGTCGAGGTCGAGCTGGAACAGGAACTCCTGCAAGAGTTCCCGGTACTGCGGACGGCAGCTGTCGTCACCCAGCGAGGTGATCTCCAGCCGAAACCCGTCAAGCCCCAGTGACCGGAAGCCGGCGTCGGCGACCGCGATCACCTCGGCGTCCAACATCGGGTCGTCGACGCCGATCGCCTCCACGCCGACCTGTTGCAGCTGGCGGTAGCGGCCGGCCTGCGGACGCTCGTAGCGAAAGAACGGGCCCGAATAGCACAGCTTGACGGGCAGCGCGCCGCGGTCAAGGCCGTGCTCGATCACGGCGCGGATCACCCCCGCGGTGCCCTCCGGCCGCAATGTCACCGAGCGGTCGCCCCGGTCGGCGAAGGTGTACATCTCCTTGCTGACCACATCCGTCGACTCCCCCACCCCGCGCGCGAACAGCGCGGTGTCCTCGAAGATGGGCAGCTCGATGTCGGCGTAACCGGCGCGGCGGGCAGCCGACAACAGGCCGTCGCGGACCGCAACGAACTGCGTCGACTCCGGCGGCAGGTAGTCGGGCACCCCCTTGGGTGCCTGGAACTGGGTCACAGGGTCAAACCTTCGAGAAACGGGTTGGTGCGGCGTTCGGCGCCGATCGTCGACTTTTCGCCGTGCCCCGGTAGTACCACGGTGTCGTCGTCGAGCACCATCAGTTTTGTCACGATCGACCCCAGCAGGTCGCGGCCGCTGCCACCCGGAAGGTCGGTTCGGCCGATCGACTGCCGGAAGAGCGTGTCCCCCGTGAAGACGACGTCGGAGCCGTCGCCGGCCACCCGAAAGACCACCGAACCCCGTGTGTGGCCGGGCGTGTGGTCGACCGTCACGGCGATGCTGTTGGTGTCACCGATGTCGAGCTTGTCGCCGTCGCGGTCCAACTCGAGCACCTGCTTCGGCTCCTGGAACAGCGCGCCGAACGCGATCTGACCCAGCCGTGGGCCGAACCCCTTGATCGGGTCGGACAGCATGAACCGGTCGTCCGGGTGGATATAGGCGGGGCAGCCGTAGGTGTCGGCGACCTTCTGCGCCGACCAGATGTGGTCGATGTGTCCGTGCGTCAGCAGCACCGCGGCGGGCGTCAGACGGTTCTCATCGAGAATGCGGCGCAGCTGGCCCATCGCCCGCTGGCCGGGGTCGACGACGATAGCGTCCGCCCCGGCGTGTTGTGCCAGCACGTAGCAGTTGCAGGCCAACATGCCGGCCGGGAATCCGGTGATCAACACGGCATCCAGTTTCCCATCCCGCGACTGCAGGCATCTCCCCACCCGACCCACCCGGGGCCTCTTGGCCCGTGCTCAGCTACTGCTGGCACACTCGTGGCGGATCGACGAGCTCACGAGGAGGACCACGGCGGTGCCGACCAACGAACAGCGGCGGGCGACAGCGAAGCGCAAACTCGAGCGTCAACTGGAGCGACGGGAGGCGCAAGCCCGTAGGCGACGGCTCTACATGATCGTCGGCTCAGTGCTGGCTGTCGTCGTAGTGGTCGCCGCGGTGGCGACCTTCTTCATTACGAAACGCAACTCGGAGAACTCCGCCTCGGCGGACACCAGCACGCCGTCGAGCGCGTCGGCGTCGCCGACCGAACCGGCACCGGCGAGCAACGGTCAGCTGCCCGCATTCAAACCGCCGGCCAACCTCGGCGCCAACTGCCAATATCCGGCGGCGCAGGCGGCCAGCAAGCCCAACAAACCGCCGCGCACCGGGAAGGTGCCGACCGACCCTGCACATATCAGCGTCAGCATGTCCACCGACCAGGGCAACATCGGGCTGCAGCTCGACAACGCCAAATCGCCGTGCACCGTCAACAGCTTCGCCAGCCTGGCCCAGCAGGGTTACTTCAACGACACTCCCTGCCACCGGCTGACCACGAGCGAGGGCCTGTCGGTCTTGCAGTGCGGCGATCCGACCGGTCAGGGCAGCGGGGGCCCCGGCTATGAGTTCGCCAACGAGTACCCCTCCAACCAGTACCAGCCCGACGACCCCCAGCTGCAGAATCCGGTGGTGTACCCGCGCGGCACTCTGGCGATGGCCAACGCCGGGCCCGGCACCAACGGCAGCCAGTTCTTCCTCGTCTACAAGGACTCGATGCTGCCGCCGAACTACACGGTGTTCGGCAAGATCGACGACACCGGTCTTGCGACGCTGGACAAGATCGCCGCGGCCGGCGTCGTAGGCGGCGCGCAGGACGGCAAGCCGGCGACCCCGGTAAAGGTCAAGACCATCGGCCTGGACTGACGCACGTGACGCCGCCAGTACCGCCGCCTTCGTACGGCGCGTACCCGCCGCCCTACGACCCGTACGGGTATCCGCGGCCGCGCCCGACGAACGGCATGGCGATCGCCTCCCTGATCTGTGCGTTCCTGTTCGCCCCGCTTGGCATCATCTTCGGTCATGTCTCGCTGTCGCAGATCAAGCGCACCGGCGAGGACGGGCACGGCCTCGCGGTGGCAGGCCTGGTGATCAGTTACCTGATCACCATCGGGACGCTCATCGCGGTGGTGCTGATCGTTGTGTTGGCGGTGGTGATGGCCAACAACATGCGGGACTCCTTCAATGAGATGAACGACCGCTACACCGCGTCTCCCTTACCGCCGAATTCTCAACTGCCCGAATTCAATCCGCCCCCCAACCTGGGCGCCAACTGCGCCTATCCGGCCACCACCGAGGCGGCCAGCAAGCCCAACAAGCCGCCGCGGTCCGGCAGGGTACCGACCGATCCCGCTGAGGTCAGTGCGAGCCTGTCCACCAATCGGGGCGACATCGGTCTGCAGCTCGACAACGGCAAGGCGCCCTGCACCGTCAACAGTTTCGCGAGCCTGGCTCAGCAGGGGTACTTCGACGGCACCACGTGTCACCGGCTGACCACGACGCCGCAGCTGGGTGTGCTGCAGTGCGGCGATCCGTCGGCAACGGGGACGGGCGGTCCCGGCTACCGGTTCGCCAACGAGTACCCAACCAACCAGTACCGGATCGCCGATCCGGCGCTGCACACACCGCTGATGTACCCGCGCGGCACGCTGGCGATGGCCAACAGAGGTTCGGGCACCAACGGCAGTCAATTCTTCCTGGTGTACACCGATTCGATGCTGCCTCCGACATACACCGCTTTCGGCCGCATCGACTCCACCGGGCTCGCCACGCTGGACAAGATCGCCGCCGCCGGAGTCGAAGGCGCAGGCGATGACGGTAAGCCCGCCATCAGCGTGAAAATCGGTTCGGTGCGGCTGGACTGATCGCACCGCCGAATAGCGGTCTGAGGGCCGGACCGGCGGCCTATGGTTGGCCATCGACCCGACAGCACTCCCAGCATTCCCGCCCGGTGCTCTGCCTCCACGCAGTGGGCCGTCGAGCACTGTCCGTCTTGTCGTGTTCCTGCTGTTGGCCGTGCTGGTAGTCGGATACCTGATCGCCAGTTCCAGGCCACGCGATGCGACAAGGACGATGCGTTGGCCGGCCACGACGACCCCGACCTGCCGCTGATCACCTGCTCGACCGACGGCAAGGTGGCCTACCTGCTGGACAAGTCGATCATCGGCGGCGAGCAGGTCAAAAACGCCACTGCCGGAAGGGATTCCCAGTACAACCAGGAAGTCGTCGACCTGGAATTCGATGATCCCGCCACGCGCACATGGGCGGATTTCACCGCCGCAAACGTTGGCAAACAGACGGCGTTCACTCTCGACACCGAGGTCATCAGCGCTCCTCAGATCATGGAAACGATCCCTAACGGCCGCACCCAGATCACCGGCCAGTTCGACGCGGCTTCCGCGCGCGAGTTGGCCGACACACTCAACCGCGGTTCGTCGCCATTGTCCCTGTCGTTAAAGTCGTCGGCGGACGAAATACTTCTGGCGACAACACTTTCCAAGGTGATGCGAGTCGCGGAGATCGCGGTGGGTGTCGCCCTGGGATTAGTCGTTCTCGGTGCGGCCGTGTACTTCGCGCGTGGCCGACAGCGCGGCTAGCTTGGTCGGCCCTCCCTCTGCGAGAGTTTCTCGAATTGTCAGGCTGCGCTGGTGACGCGGTAGACGTCGTAGACGCCTTCCACGTTGCGCACCACGTTGAGCACGTGGCCCAGATGCTTCGGGTCGCCCATCTCGAACGTGAATCGGCTGATCGCCACGCGATCGTTGGACGTCGTCACCGATGCCGACAGGATGTTGACCTTCTCGTCGGCGAGCACGCGCGTCACATCCGACAACAGCCGGTGCCGGTCGAGTGCCTCGACCTGAATAGCGACCAGGAACACCGACGACGGCGACGGCGCCCACTTCACGTCGATGATCCGCTCCGCCTGGTCCTGCAGCGATGACGCGTTGGTGCAGTCGGTGCGGTGCACGCTGACCCCGCCCCCGCGGGTGACGAAGCCCATGATGTTGTCCCCCGGAACCGGGGTGCAGCACTTGGCCAGCTTGGTCAGCACGCCTGGCGCTCCCGGCACCGCAACCCCGACGTCGTCGGTGCTGCGCTGGCGCACCGGCATGGTGGCAGGCGTGGACCGCTCCGCCAACTCATCTGCTGCCTCGTCATCGCCACCGAGCTGGGCGACCAGCCGCTGCACCACGTGCCGCGCCGACACGTGACCCTCGCCGACAGCGGTGTACAGGGCGGAGACGTCCACGTACCGCAGTTCGCGGGCCAGCGCGGCCATCGACTCGGCATTCATCAAGCGCTGCAACGGAAGTCCGCCGCGGCGTACCTCGCGGGCGATGGCGTCCTTGCCGGATTCCAGCGCCTCCTCGCGGCGCTCCTTGGCGAACCACTGCCGGATCTTCGCCTTCGCACGCGGCGATACGACGAACTGCTGCCAGTCCCGCGACGGCCCGGCGTTGACCGCCTTGGACGTGAAAACCTCGACGACCTCGCCGTTTTCCAGCCTGCGCTCCAGCGCGACCAGCCGGCCGTTGACACGAGCGCCGATGCAGCGGTGGCCGACCTCGGTGTGCACGGCGTACGCGAAGTCCACCGGCGTCGAGCCGGTTGGCAGGGTGATCACGTCGCCCTTCGGCGTGAACACGAAGATCTCCTGCACCGCAAGGTCGTAGCGCAACGACTCAAGGAACTCGCCGGGGTCGGCGGCCTCCCGCTGCCAGTCGAGCAGCTGGCGCATCCAGGCCATCTCGTCGATCTCGGCCGCGGCGAGCCCCGCAGGAACTCCGTTGCGGCCCTTGGCTTCCTTGTAGCGCCAGTGCGCCGCGATGCCGTACTCGGCGGTGCCGTGCATGTCCTCGGTGCGGATTTGCACCTCCAGCGGCTTGCCCTCCGGACCGACGACGGTGGTGTGCAGCGACTGGTACACCCCGTAGCGGGGTTGGGCGATGTAGTCCTTGAACCGCCCTGCCATCGGCTGCCACAGCGAATGCACAACGCCCACCGCGGCATAGCAGTCGCGGATCTCGTCGCACAGGATGCGGACCCCGACGAGGTCGTGAATGTCATCGAAGTCGCGGCCTTTGACGATCATCTTCTGGTAGATCGACCAGTAGTGCTTCGGCCTGCCCTCCACAATGGCACTGATCTTCGACTTCGCCAGTGTGGCATTGATTTCGGAGCGCACCTTGGCTAGATACGTGTCGCGTGACGGCGCGCGATCGGCGACCAGGCGGACTATCTCCTCGTACTTCTTCGGGTGCAGGATCGCGAACGCCAGGTCTTCCAGTTCCCACTTGACGGTGGCCATGCCCAGCCGGTGGGCAAGTGGCGCAATGACTTCCAACGTCTCACGCGCCTTGCGGGCCTGCTTCTCAGGAGGCAGGAACCGCATGGTGCGCATGTTGTGCAGCCGGTCGGCGACCTTGATCACCAAGACCCGCGGATCGCGAGCCATTGCAATGATCATCTTGCGGATGGTCTCGCCCTCGGCGGCGGTGCCAAGCACAACCCGGTCCAGCTTGGTGACGCCGTCGACGAGATGGCCCACCTCGTCACCGAAGTCCTCGGTCAGCGCCTCGAGCGTGTAGCCGGTGTCCTCGACGGTGTCGTGCAGCAGGGCGGCCACCAGAGTCGTGGTGTCCATGCCGAGCTCGGCCAGGATGTTCGCCACGGCGAGGGGGTGCGTGATGTACGGATCGCCCGAGTGGCGCATCTGGTCGGCGTGCCGCGTTTCGGCGACCTCGTAGGCCCGTTGCAGCAGCGCCAAGTCGGCCTTCGGAAAGAACTCGCGGTGGACGGCGACGAGCGGCTCGAGGACTGGGTTGACGGTGCTGCGTTGAGACGTCATCCGACGCGCAAGCCGGGCGCGCACCCGCCGCGAAGTCGAGGTCTTCGTGGTGTCCGCCGGGGCGGTGTCGGTGACGTCCGGCACCGGTGGTGATTGCACGGCCTGACCCGTGCCCTGGTCGTCAGCCATCGTCACCTCCTCGCGCCAGACTTCGAGGATATCGCCTCACACGGTGTGCAAGCTGGTGACGGGCAGTGGTTCGAGCAGGTCGCGGCCACGGAGGGCGACCAGTTCGAGCACCACGGCGGCACCGGTGACGTTCGCCCCCGCCCTGGTCAGCAGCCTGATGGTGGCCGCAAGAGTCCCGCCGGTGGCCAGCACGTCGTCAATTATCACGATGTTGCGCCCGGTCAGATCGATGCCGTCGGCGGGGACTTCGAGCGTCGCGGATCCGTATTCCAGGTCATAGGTCTCGCTGTGCACCGGGGGCGGCAGCTTGCCCGCCTTTCGTACGGCGAGCACCCCGATCCCGAGCGCGTTGGCCACTGCCCCGCCGACCAGAAATCCCCTGGCGTCGATGCCTGCGACCAGTTCGGCACCCGAGGCGATCTCGGCCAGCGCGTCGGTCACCACGGCCAACCCGTGGGGGTCGGCGAGCACGGGCGTCAGATCCTTGAACTGGATACCAGGCTCGGGAAAGTCGGCGACCTCGCGGGTCAGCGACTCGATGACAGCGGTGACATCTGCGTTTCTTCCCGGGTCGCTCACTTCGCCAGCACCCATCGGTCGATGTTCCAGCCCGCACCCCAGCGCGTCGGATTGCTGCTCACCGCATACATCTTCTTCGATGTGATCAATGTCCGCTGCTGTCTGTACAACGGCAGCGTCGGCACATCGGCCCACAGGATGGGGCCGGCCTCCCCGAGAAGGCGGGCGACCTCCTTGGGATCGGCGGTCACGGTGAGCGCGTCGATGATCCCGTCGACGCGCGGGTTCGTGTAGCCGGACAGGTTGTTGCCGTTGCCGGTGTGCAGGTCGTAGGCGTCCATCGCCGAAGAGCCGGTCGACCCGCTTCCGGTCGACCCACCGGTGCTGGCCAGCAGAACGTCGATCTCGTTGTTGCGCAGGCTCATCGGGCCGGAGGTTTCGGAGGCGACGTCCTGCACGGCGATGCCAGCGGGTGCACACGACTTGGAGATCGCGCCGACGGTCGCGGCCAGCCGCGCGTTGGGCGTTTGATAGCCGATGCGCACCGCCAGTGGCTGATTGCCCAGCGCACCACGCGCCGCGTCGGGATTGGCGGCGATGAACTGCTCGGCCCCCACCGCCTCGACGCTGCCGACCGCTTCCTCGGTCACCGGGTTGAGCCGCGTGTTGGCGATCGGCACCTCAGCGTTGCGGGCGATCATGTCGCGGGGCGTGCACAGCGAGAGCGCGCGCCGGGCAGGCGGGGCGGCCATCGGTCCCTGCGCGGAGAAGATCAGCTGCTCGATGCCCGCCGATGGGGTATCGGTCTGGGTGTAGTCCTCGGGCATGTTCAACACACCCGACGAGCCCGCCGAGACGTCGACGACGTCGACACTGCCGTTGTTGATCCGGTCCTGGACATCAGCGCCGCGCGGGGTCACCGTGATCTTGTTGGTGACGGGTTTCGCTCCCCACCATTTGTCGTTGGCGACGAGGACAACCGCGCCGTCCTTGCTGACCGAGTCCAACTTGTAGGGCCCCGAGGACGGGAACCGCTTCACGTCGACGTCGGACGCCAGGTTCCAGGTGGTGTTCCACGCCTGAGCGATTCGGTCGATGTTCGGGGCGTCATTGTTGAGAATGGCCGTCGTCACGTCGGTCCCCAGCTCGTCGGAGATGACATGGGACGGCATCAGCGACGTGGCCGCGAACAGCTGTCCGAAATCGACGAATGCGCGGTCTGCCGCGAACGACACCCGGGCCCGCTTCTGCCCCGGCGCGCAGTCGACGGTGGCGATATCGCGGTAGCCGGCCTGGTTCGCCGCGTCGAAACCGGGAAACCGGCCGGACTCTGACGCCCACGCCAGCACAAGGTCGTCGCAGGTGACCGGCTTGCCGTCCGAGTACACCGCCTGGTCGCTGATGACGTAGTCGAGCACCAGCGGCGCGCGCCCGACCACGGAGATGGAGCCGAAATCGTGGTCGCCGACAATCTGCCCGTCGGGGCCGTGATAGTTGAATCCCGTCAGCACCCTGGCGAACGCCTGGGGCCCGCTCGACGCCGCACCGGCGACGGTGTTGGTGTTGTAGGTCGTCAGCGTGCCGTCGACCGCGTAAGTGATCTCACTTGCCGGGCTGCCTGCACATGACGAGACGCTCAACGCACAAACGAGCGCGGCCGTCACGGCGGCGGCAGTCCCCCGCAAGTGGGCCGTCATCGGGCGCTACCGCCGCCGGGTGTTCCGCTTACCCGCCGGCCGTCCGGTCCGGCTACTGGTTGGTCGGATCGGCCGCGCACCCGGTGCCGGCTTGTCTCCGACCGCGTGCTTGGCAGCAGCCGGTGCCGATGCGGCGGCGACGGCCTCGCGCTCGACTTCCGGTCCGTCGTCGGCGCTCTCCGCCGACTCGGCGGACGACTCGCCGGCTGACTTGCGCCGCCGCAGCACCCTGCGAGTGTGGGTGCGCACCAACTCGGTGCGTTCGCGCAGCGTCACCAGCAGGGGCGTGGCGAAGAAGATCGACGAGTAGGTGCCGACGATGACGCCGACCAGCTGCACCAGAGCCAGGTCCTTGAGCGTGCCCACCCCGAGCAGCCACACGGCGACCACCATCAACGAGATGATCGGTAGCACCGAGATGAGGCTGGTGTTGATCGAACGCATGAAGGTCTGGTTGATGGCCAGGTTGGCCTGCTCGGCGAAGGTCCGCCGGGTGGTGTGTTGGAAGCCGTGGGTGTTCTCCTCGACTTTGTCGAACACGATCACGGTGTCGTACAAGGAGAAGCCCAAGATGGTCAGCAGGCCGATCACGGTTGCCGGGGTGACCTCGAATCCGACGAGCGAGTACACCCCTGCAGTGACAACGAGGTCGAAAACCAGTGTCGCCATTGCGGAAATGGCCATGTAGCGCTCGTAGCGAAGGGTTATGTAGAGCGCCGCCAGCACGAGGAACACCACAAGCGCCAGAAGCGCCTTGTGGGTGATCTGGCCGCCCCAGGTCTCCGACACCGCGGAGTCGCTGATGGCTTGCTTGCTGGGTTTTCCGTCGGGGCCGTTTGGCTGGAACGCGTCGAACAGCGCGGTACGGAGTTGTTCAGTCTGCTGATTGGTCAGCGTCTCCGACCGGATCTGCACCGTGGCCGAACTACCGCTGCCGACGACCACCACTGACTCGGCGTCCTTGCCGAGTGTCTTGCTGAACACGTCCTCGACCTGCTGAACGTTGACGGCGCCAGTCGCCCCGGTCACTGGCATCGACACCTTCGTGCCGCCCTCGAAGTCGATCCCGAACGTGAAACCGCGAATCACGATGCTTGCGACGCAAATCGCGACGATGAGCCCGCTGATCCCGTACCAGAGCTTGCGACGCCCGATGACCTCGAAAGCCCCTGTGCCGGTGTAGAGCCTGACGAAGAACCCGTGCCGCGGAGTTCCGGTCACGGCTTCGAGATCCGGCGCCTCGACAGCGTTGGATTCAGTCACGTCTGGTGTGTGCTTGGCCATCGACTATCCCCGTCCCCTCGCATGCACGGACGCGCGCCTCTCACGGGCGATCTGCTGTACAGCGCCGAGACCGTTGAATGCCGGCTTGGACAACGTCGTCGACTTCGATGCCAGATAAACCAGCGGCCACGTCACCAGGAACACCACCACGATGTCGAGGATCGTCGTCAGGCCAAGGGTGAACGCGAAACCCTTCACCTGGCCGATCGCGAGGACATAGAGGACCACCGCGGCAAGGAAGGTCACGGCGTTGCCCGAGATGATCGTCTTGCGCGCACGCGCCCAGCCTCGCGGAACCGCCGACCTGAACGAACGGCCTTCGCGGATCTCGTCTTTGATTCGTTCGAAGAACACCACAAAGGAATCCGCGGTCGTGCCGATACCGATGATCAGACCTGCGATGCCCGCGAGGTCAAGGGTGTAGTTGATGTATCTGCCGAGCAGTACCAATATGGCGAAAACCATCGCGCCCGAAGCCACCAGCGACAACGCCGTCAGCAGGCCGAGCACCCGGTAGTACAGCAGCGAGTAGAGCAGCACCAGCGCCAACCCGATGGCGCCGGCGATGAGACCTGCCCGCAACGACGTCAAACCCAGTGTCGCCGAGACGGTTTCGGCCTCAGATGATTCGAACGACAGCGGCAGGGAGCCGTACTTGAGCACATTGGCCAGCTCTTTTGCCCGCTCATTGTTGAACCGGCCGGTGATCTGAGTGTTCCCGCCGGGAATCGCTTCCTGAATCTGCGGGGCGCTGACGACCTGTGAGTCCAGCGTGAATGCGGTCTGGGTGCCGACGTGAGCGGCGGTGAAGTCGGCCCAGACGCTGGCGGCATCCGGCTTGAACTCGAGGTCGACGACGTACTCGCCGCTCTGCTGGTTCAGGCCCGAACTGGCGTTCTTGATCTGCTCGCCGCTGATGATGGACTTGTCGAGCAGATACACCTGCGAGTGATCGGTCGAGCAAGTCACCAACGGCAGGTTCGGGTCGTCATTGCCCGCGAGGATGTCGTCCTGGTTGCACTGCGTGGCCTGAATCTGCATAGCCAGGAACTGGATCTGCTGTTCGGTGCTCTGCCGCCATGCCTTCTGGTCGGCGATGCGCTGCGCCAGGTCCTTACCTTGATCGGGCTTACCCGGGGCAGGCGCCGGTGTCGGTGGCGCAGGGGGCGGCGGGGTCGGCGGCGGCTCCTGCGGGTACGGGCGGGGTTGGGGCGTTTCCGCCGGTGCCTGTTGGGCGGGTTGCCCCGCTGGTGCTCCCGGCTCGCCCTGCGGGACACCCTGTTCTCCAGGCAACCCGGGAGGCATCTGCTGCGGCGCTCCCGGCGCACCCTGCGGTGCGCCCGGCAGGCCGAGCGGGGGCCCGCCCTGCCCGGGATTGGGCTGCGCGCCCGGCTGCCGGGGCTGCTGTGCAGCGAACGCCTGGATGACCGGGCGGATGTACAGCCGCGCAGTCTGACCGAGGTTGCGGGCTTCGCTGCTGTCGTTCCCGGGCACGGTGATCACCAGGTTGTCCCCGTCGATCACCACCTCGGACCCGGACACACCGAGGCCGTTCACGCGGGAGGAGATGATCTGCTGGGCCTGGTTCAGCGCGTCGGCGGTGGGCCGCGATCCGTCGGGCGTGCGCGCGGTCAGGGTGACCCTGGTGCCGCCCTGCAGGTCGATGCCAAGCTTGGTTTTGGCCTGTTTATCACCGGTCAGAAAGACCAGTAGGTACACGCCGACCAGCAGCGCCAGGAACACAGCCAGGTAGCGGGCAGGGTGCACCGGCGTCGAAGGCGATGCCACGTTTCTTTGGTCTCCTCGAGGATCAGGGCGTCAGCACCGCAAAGGGTACGTGCCAGTGCTGAGTCCCTGACTGTCAGTGGTTAGTTGAGGCGGTTCTGGTCGGTGCTGTCCGTGATCTCGGTCGCGGTCGACTCGGGCTCACCGACCTCGTCGACGTCGTCGTCGAAATCGTCGTCATCGGCGATGCGATCCCGCACGGCCAACTTCATCCAGGTGGTCACGACGCCGGGCGCGATCTCCAGTTCGACGCTGTCGTCGGTGATGCCCTTGATCTCGGCCTCCAGCCCCGACGTGGTGTGCACGCGGTCACCGACCTTCAGAGAGCTGTGCAGGTCGATGGTCGCCTGCATGGCTTTCTTCTGCCGTCGCGATGCGAAGTACATGAACGCGCCCAGGATGATGAGTAGGGGTAGGAAGACGACCAGGTCCATGGCTGCAACTGTCTTTCGTGTCGATCGAGCGGTGACGGCTCCGCCGATCGCGGTGTGGATCTCAGAGCCTTCTAGGTGACCAGTGTGCCATTGTGGCAGCTGGCGGCCGAGGGGCACCGTCGATCGCCGGTTCGGATCCGCGCCAGGGACCTGCAGGAAAGACTCATCGAATGATCGGGCATCTCGGCCTCAACGTTCCCGACCTGAGGCAGGCGAGGGATTACTACGACGTGGGCACCTACCTGTTCTTCTATCCGGCCACCGAGGCTTCGTCCTATTCGCGACACCGCACCGGCCTTCAGCATCTGGCGTTCATGGTGCGAACCCGTACGGCGGTGACCGACGTCCACCGCACGGTCGTCGACCTGGTGGCCCGATTCGGCGGTCGGGTTCTGCACGAACCGCAGCATTTCCCCCAATATCCGCCGCCGTATTTCGCAACGTTCTGGCTCGACCCTTGGGGATTCATGGTCGAGGCCGTCTGCCACCACGACCGCGCCTAACGAACGCTGCGAAATCCGTTGTCGCAATCCGGTCGGACGGGCGATCCCGCCGAGAGGCGCCGACGTTTCAAACGGATCGGTGCGCCGCGGAGGTGTCGCAGACTAGGCTCAGTCGACAATGCCGATCATGCGCATTCTCCCCGCGAGCGCATTCATCAGGAGGCGAAAAGTTGAGCACCGTCGAGCAGAGCCGCTACCTCGCCACCACGATCCCCGGTCCGCGATCGAAGGCGTTGATCGACCGTAAAGTCGCCGCCGTATCGCGCGGTATCGGCAACACCATGCCGGTCTATGCGGCGCGGGCCGGCGGGGGCATCGTCGAGGACGTCGACGGCAACCGGCTCATCGACCTGGGTTCGGGGATCGCCGTGACCACGATCGGCAATTCCTCGCCGCGCGTCGTCGATGCGGTGCGCGCGCAGGTCGCCGACTTCACCCACACGTGCTTCATGATCACGCCCTACGAGGAGTACGTAGCGGTCGCCGAACAGCTCAACCGCCTCACGCCGGGGAGCTTCGAGAAGCGCTCGGCGCTGTTCAACTCGGGGTCTGAAGCGGTGGAGAACGCCATCAAGATCGCCAGGACGTACACCCGCAAGCAGGCGGTGGTGGCGTTCGACCACGCCTACCACGGCCGCACGAATTTGACGATGGCCCTGACCGCGAAGTCGATGCCGTACAAACACGGCTTCGGCCCGTTCGCGCCCGAGATCTACCGTGCGCCGCTGTCCTACCCGTTCCGCGACGCCGAGTTCGGCAAGGAGATGGCGACCGACGGTGAGGTCGCCGCCCGCCGCGCCATCAACGTCATCGACAAACAGGTCGGCGCCGACAACCTGGCCGCTGTCATCATCGAACCGATCCAGGGCGAGGGCGGTTTCATCGTGCCTGCAGACGGGTTCCTGCCCGCACTGTTGGACTGGTGCAGGAAAAACGATGTGGTTTTCATCGCCGATGAGGTGCAGACCGGATTCGCGCGCACCGGCGCAATGTTCGCCTGCGAGCACGAGGGCATCGAACCCGATTTGATCGTCACCGCCAAGGGCATCGCCGACGGGCTGCCATTGGCGGCGGTCACCGGTCGCGCCGAAATGATGGACGCACCGCACGTGAGCGGGCTCGGCGGCACCTACGGCGGCAACCCCGTCGCCTGCGCGGCGGCACTGGCGACCATCGCGACGATCGAGCTTGACGGTCTGGTGGATAGGGCCGGTCAGATCGAGCTGCTGATGAAGGATCGGCTGCACCGCATGCAGGCCGAAGATGACCGCATCGGCGACGTGCGCGGCCGCGGCGCGATGATCGCCGTCGAACTCGTGAAGTCCGGCAGCACCGAACCCGACGGCGAGCTGACGAAGGCCCTGTTGGCCGGTGCGCACGCCGCGGGCGTGATCGTGCTGTCCTGCGGCACCTACGGCAACGTGCTGCGCTTCCTGCCGCCCCTGACCATCAGCGACGAGCTTCTCGTCGAAGGCCTCGATGTTCTCGCCCTAGTCCTCGCCGACCTCTAGGTCTCTCGGCGAGACGCAAAAGCCCCTATTTCGTCGGCGTGTCGCGTACTTTTGCGTCTCGCGCGCTAACAGAACCCCAGAACTCGGTGACGAGTGCCACGATGCGGTCTCGCTCGATCAAGAGCGGCGAGACGTGGCCGGTGCCAGCGACCTCCTCGACGCGGCAGTCCGGGATGGCGGCACATGTGTGGCGGGCTTCATCGGGACGCCAGCCGGTGACGTCATCCCGCACCGACATCACCAGTGTCGGCACGTTGATGCTGCCGAGTAGATCCTCGATGCCGGTGCGCTGCAGCATCATCGACCGCATGGCGTGAAACATCCCGCGGTGGTTCGCCTCGCGGAATGACGCCATGACGATCGCAGCCTGATCCGGTTGCGCGGCAATGGAATTCTCGCCGATGAGGGATGCGAACAGTTGCTTGACGATGAAGCCGGTCGGTCCGGTGAACCGGTAGGCCTGGACCAGCGGCCAGGCCTTGGTGAACTTCTCCGCCAATGTGAATCCTTGAACGGGTGTGCCGATGGTCGTCATCGTCCGCAGCCGCTCACCCGTCGCAAGGCGTATGCCGACGTGCCCACCCCAGGCGTTGCCGATCCAGTCCACCGGTCCCGTCAGCCCCAGCTGATCCAGCGCCTGTTCCGCGGACGCGACCACCTCCTCGAAGGTGAAATCGCGTGGCACCGCCTCACTCCTGCCATGTGAAGGCCCGTCGATCGCATACACCGTGCGCTGGCGCGCCAGTTCGTCGATCAGCGGCCCCCATGACTGGGAGTCGACGAACAGGCTGTGCCACAACACCACTGGCGGGCCGGTGCCGGTGCGCCTTACGTGCAGCAGGCCGAGATCAGTGGTGACGAGATTCGGGCTCGGCGCAGTCATCGCAAACTCTCCATTTACTTCGGAAACCGAAACTTCGGTAAGCGTAGTATTCTTGCACGTTGTGGCGAAGTCAAGAGATCTCGCGGCAGACCGGCTGGCCATCGGGCAGCTGCTGGTCAGGCTGCTTCGCGAGTTCCGCGACGACCTGGCCGCGCCGCGAGTCGACGCCGGCTACGGGGACATCCGCGAACCCCACTTCCAGATCTTCGGCAACATCCGGATGGGCGGCATCCGGCTCACCGAGCTGGCGGACCGCGCTCAGCTGAGCCTGGCCGCGGCATCGGAGCTCGTCAACGACCTCGCCGACATGGGCTATCTCACCCGTCGCCCCGATCCGGCCGACGGCCGGGCGAAGCTGATCGACTTGACCGCGCGGGGCCGCGAACTGATGGGATATGCCGGTGACCGAGTCGCCGACATCGAGCATCGGTGGTCGGCGCTGACGGGCGAGAAGAACTTCACCCAGATGTGTCGCACTATGCAACGGCTGCTGGACGAGCTCGACCCGAAGGACTCCCGCGGTTAGGTCGGTGGCGGCAGCCGCAGCAGTAGCCGGGCGCCACCCATAGGGCTGGTCTGCAGAGCGGCCGTTCCGCCGTGGATCTCGGCCTGTTGAGCCACCAGCGCGAGGCCGAGCCCCGAGCCGGATCTCGCCGCCGTCGATCCCCGGGCGAACCGGTCGAAGACGGCGGTCCACTCTTCTTCCGGCACACCGAGGCCGTTGTCGTCGACAGTGATCTCGACACCGTCAACGGAACTGATTGCGGCCAGCCGGATCTCGGTGGCTCCGCCGTGCTTGACGGCATTGGTGATCGCGTTGTCGATGACCAGCCGCAGACCCGCAGGCATCCCCACCATGAGCACCGTCGTGGATGACGCCAATGACACCTGCAAATTTGGATAGTTACGTATCGCGTCATGGGCGGCCCGGTCGAGAAGTTCGGTGATGTCGACGGGGACGAAGTCGGCAACGGTCGTCAATTCCCCCTGGGCCAGACGCTCCAGCGCCGAAAGCGTCCCCTCGATCCGGCTCTGTGTGCGCATGACATCGGCGATCACTTCCTTGCGCTGCGCATCGGGGAGGTCCAGCATCGAGAGCACCTCGAGGTTGGTGCGCATCGCGGTCAACGGCGTGCGCAGTTCGTGGGACGCTACGGCCGCGAAATCCCTGGCCGACTCCAGCGCGGCCTTGGTGCGCTGCTGTTCATCGCCGATGCGGGCAAGCATTCCCTCGACTGCCTCGGCGATCTCGACGGCTTCCTGCACCCCGCGCACCTTTACCTCGTCGGGGTTGGACTGCGCGTTGATCACCCGAGCCTGCTGGGCGAGCACGCGGAACGGATTGATCATGATCAGCCACAGCACCGAGGCGACCACTACGGTGCCGATGATGACCCCGCTACATATCAGCAGCACCCGCCGGTGCAATTCGTCGATCCGCTGTTGTGTTTCGGCCAGCGGCGCGCCGACCGCAATCGATGCCTCACCGGCGGTGAACGTGCGGACCCGGTACTCCACGCCGTCGATCGTCGTACTGGCGTAGCCGTTTTCGAACCGTGGCAAGACGATGTTCTTCGGCACCGAAACGGTGGTGCCGCCGACACGAGCGGTACGCGCCAGACCGCCTTTGCCGGCCGCTGGCGTGAACCCGGGGTTCTCGGCGTTGGGTAGCAGTGTGCTGATGTCACCCAGACTGCTGACCGAATCGAGGCGACGGTCGAGTTGGCTGTACTGGTCGTTGGTCACGCCGATCCAGACCCACGCGCCGAGCGCGATCACCAGAGCGACCACAGAAAGGGCCGCGACGATGACGATGATGCGCAGCGACATAACGCGCGCCAGCAGCCGGTAGAGGCGATTGACGAGACGCACCATGCCACCGTAGAGGGTCCGGAGTCCTCTCCTGGAAGCAAGAGGGTAAAAGCCCTATCGGTGGGCAAGCCTGCGGTCGCGGCCGAACATGCCGCTCCATGGACGATGTCGCGGCTCTGCGACCTCGGCCGGCTGGATCTCCGTCACGTCGTCAGACGCCGCCGGTTCCGGGGTCGTCATCACGGAGCGCTGCGCGTAGCGGACGTCGCGCGCACTGCGAATCGACAGGCGCCCGAGCGCAATCGCACCCAGGAAGATGATCAACGCGCCCAACCCGTAGAAATACGTCAACTCCAGCACCACGCGCTTGGTGTCGGTCGCCGCCACCGGGGTCCCGGCGTCGCCGAGGCCCAATGGCCCAGCCAGCGCCCGCCCCACGACGAACCATCCGCCTGCGAACACCGTCAGCCATCCACCGAACATGGCGGTGAACCGGTTGCGCGAACTCAGAAGCAGGAAGCCACCCGCGACGGCGGCGACGCCGGGCAGCACCTCGAGCCATCCGCGCGCGGCCGTCCATGCCCATGCCCGGTCGGGGCTGAACGCGAAGTCGAAGTACGGACCGACAAACGGGACGAGCGCTCCCCAGAACCCCAGGACAATCAGCAGAAAACCACTCGCCGCGCCGCGGCTGCGGGGCATTGCCATCCGGCCGCTGCGGGTACGCCTATCACTCATAGTGCCTCCTCGGTTGGCGACGGAGTACCCGGAGTCGCATGCCGGTAACCGACCCTGGCCACGACCCCGTGACCTGCGGACTTACCTTCACCCCTGCGCACATTCACAGCAGGTAGACAGCCTCACGAGCAGCCGGAATAAAGTTAGTTTTACTAACGTAGTTTCTTGTAGGCGCATCGTCGCGCCCCCTCTAGAAGCAAATTTCCCAAGGACTTTTGATGTCGACTGATACCCGTGACGAGCGGTTTGAACACCGCATCGCCGATCTGAAAGCTTCCGATCCGCAGTTCGCCAGCGCAGCCCCCGACGAGACGATCTCGGCCGCGATCGAGCAGCCCGGGCTCCGGCTCGCGCAGATCGTCCAGACCGTGTTCGACGGCTACGCCGATCGACCCGCCCTCGGTTCGCGAGCCGTTGAATTGACCACAGATCCCGACACCGGCCGCACCACTGCGGAGCTTCTCCCCCACTTCGAAACGATCACCTACCGCGAGGTCGCCGAACGCGTCCAAGCGGTCACCAACGCGTTGGCCAACGATCCCGTTCGCCCCGGCGACCGCGTCGCATTGTTGGGTTTCACAAGCGTCGACTACACGACCGTCGACGTCGCATTGATCGGGCTCGGCGCGGTGTCGGTGCCGCTGCAGACCAGCGCACCCGTGACGCAGCTCCAGCCGATCATCGCCGAGACCGGGCCGATCGCTATCGCCTCCAGCGTCGACTATCTCGCCGACGCCGTCGAGCTGATCCTGACCGGACCCGCGCCCGTTCGTCTGGTGGTGTTCGACTACCGACCACGAGTCGACGACCATCGCGAGGCGGTGGCTTCCGCCACAGCACGCCTGGCGGAAGCGGGTAGCACAGTGCGCGTCGAGACTCTGGCCGATGTCATGGAGCGCGGCGCACAACCCCCTGCGGTGAAACCGTTCATCTCGACGGACAAGGAGCCGCTCACGCTGCTGGTCTACACATCCGGCAGCACCGGGACACCGAAGGGTGCCATGTATCCCGAGCGTCTGGTGGCCAATTCGTGGCGCCGATCGGTCAGGGGCACCTGGGGTGACGAGGGCACACATCCGTCGATCACGTTGAGCTTCCTGCCGATGAGCCACATGATGGGGCGGGGGTTGTTGTACGGCACCCTCGGCGCGGGCGGCACCACGTATTTCGCTGCCAAGAGCGATCTTTCGACATTTCTAGAAGATCTTGCGCTGGTCCGGCCAACTCAGCTGAGCTTCGTTCCGCGAGTGTGGGACATGGTTTTCGCCGAAGTCCAAAGCGAATTGGACCGCAGGCCAGAAGATGATGAGTCCTCGGTGATGGCCGATCTGCGCCTGCGACTGCTCGGCGGCCGCTACGTCATGGCGATGACGGGCTCTGCGCCGATGTCGCCCGAGATGAAGTCGTTCGTGGAGTCATTCCTCGACATGCATTTGGTCGATGGTTACGGCTCCACCGAGGCCGGTGCGCTGTTCGTCGACGGGCAGATCCGGCGGCCTCCGGTGATCGACTACAAGCTGGCTGACGTCCCAGACCTGGGCTACTTCCACACCGACCGGCCGCATCCGCGGGGCGAGCTACTCGTCAAGTCCGAGACCTTGTTTCCCGGGTACTACAAACGTCCGGAAGTCACGGCGGAGATGTTCGACAAGGACGGCTACTACCGCACCGGCGATGTCGTCGCCGAGGTCGGACCCGATCAACTGGTCTATCTCGATCGCCGTAACAACGTGCTCAAGCTCGCGCAGGGCGAGTTCGTCGCGGTATCCAAGCTGGAGGCCGTGTTCGGTGACAGCCCCTCGGTACGGCAGATCTATGTCTACGGAAACAGCGCCCGTTCCTACCTGCTGGCCGTGGTAGTACCGACCGATGAGGCGATGGCGCATTACGGCGCGGCGGACCTCAAATCCGTTATCGGAGAATCGCTTCAGGATGTGGCGAAGGAAGCTCGACTACAGCCGTACGAGGTTCCCCGCGACTTCATCGTCGAGACAACTCCTTTCACGCTCGAGAACGGTCTTCTGACCGGCATACGCAAGCTGGCCCGGCCGAAGCTCAAGGCCCATTACGGCGACCGGCTCGAGCAGCTGTATGCCGAACTGGCCGAGGGCCAGGCCGACGAATTGCGCGCACTGCGGCAGAGCGGCGCCGACAGGCCTGTCCTCGAGACCGTCAGCCGTGCGGCGGGTGCGCTGCTCGGTGCCGGTGCGGCCGAGCTACAGGCTGATGCCCATTTCACCGATCTGGGCGGTGACTCGTTGTCGGCGTTGACGTTTGCGAACCTTCTTCACGACATCTTCGATGTCGAAGTTCCAGTCGGCGTCATCGTAAGCCCGGCAAGTGACCTGGCCGCGATCGCCGCATACATCGAGACAGAGCGTAGGTCCGGCGCGAAGAGACCGACGTTCGCGTCCGTGCACGGGCGCGGGTCGAGCGAAGCGCACGCACGCGATCTGGCGCTGGACAAGTTCATCGACGCGCAGACGCTTGAGGCGGCTCCGGCGCTGCCGGCTCCGAGCTCCGAGGTGCGCACCGTCTTGCTCACCGGGGCAACCGGATTCCTCGGCCGTTATCTGGCTTTGGAGTGGATGCAGAGGATGGACCTTGTCGGGGGGACGGTGATCTGCCTGGTGCGAGGCAAGAATGACGCCGCCGCTCGCGAGCGACTCGACAAGATCTTCGACAGCGGCGATCCCGAACTACTGCGGCATTATCAGCACCTGGCCGCAGAACACCTCGAGGTGATCGCGGGCGACAAGGGCGAAGCCGACCTCGGACTCGACAAGCACACGTGGCAGCGGCTCGCCGACACAGTCGACCTGATCGTCGACCCGGCGGCGCTGGTCAACCACGTGTTGCCGTACGACCAACTGTTCGGCCCCAATGCACTGGGCACAGCCGAACTGATCCGCATCGCGCTGACCACGAAGATCAAGCCATTCGCGTATGTGTCTACCATCGGCGTCGGCGCGGGCATCGAGCCCGGAAAGTTCACCGAGGATGCGGACATCCGGGTCGCCAGCCCCACCCGGAAGGTCGACGACAGCTACGCGAACGGCTACGCGAACAGCAAGTGGGCCGGTGAGGTGCTTCTGCGCGAAGCGCACGATCTGTGTGGTCTGCCGGTGTCGGTGTTCCGCTGCGACATGATCCTGGCGGACACCACCTATGCCGGTCAGCTCAACCTGCCGGACATGTTCACCCGCATGATGCTGAGCCTGGTCGCCACGGGTATTGCCCCGAGGTCGTTCTACGAACTCGACGCCGATGGGAACCGCCAGCGGGCGCACTACGACGGGCTGCCGGTGGAATTCATCGCCGAGGCGATCTCGACGCTGGGTGCACGCGTGGTCGAAGGGTTCGAGACCTACCACGTGATGAATCCGTACGACGACGGGATCGGGCTCGACGAGTATGTCGACTGGTTGAACGATGCGGGCTACGGCATTCAACGCGTCGGCGGCTATGCCGCCTGGCTGAAGCGGTTCGAGACGGCGGTTCGCGCGCTGCCGGAAAAGCAGCGCCAGGCGTCGCTGCTACCGCTGCTCCACAACTATCAGCGTCCGGAGATGCCGGTCCGCGGGTCTATCGCACCGACCGACCGTTTCCGCGCCGCAGTGAAGCGCGCGAAAATCGGCCGGGACAAAGACATTCCACATGTCACGCCGGACATCATCGTCAAGTACATCACCGACCTGAAGCAGCTCGGGTTGCTCTGACCGCTATACCGCCAGGGCCAGCACGAGGAGAACCACGGCGATCAACGGGAAGGCCCCCTGCGTGACAGCGGCGCGGGCCTTGTCCGGTGACGACGCCAGCAGGACCGCCGCTGCCGCCAGCATCGACCCGACGCCGGCGAAGATCAGCGCAGCTCCGATTGCTTTGTGCCCGAGACCTACCGCAACGATGCCGACTCCCGTCACGATCGCCAGGAAAAGGTTGTAGAAGCCCTGGTTGAACGCCAGGATTTTGGTGGTCTCGGCTTCTTCCTGCGTGGTTCCAAACGTCGCGCGGGTACGAGGAGATGTCCACGTCAGCGACTCCATCACGAAGATGTACACATGAAGCAGCGCGGCAAGCGCCGCGAAAACCATTCCTGCAGTTAGCATTACGCACCCACACTTTCCATTGTGACGACGGGCGCGGTGCTATTGTCCCGCTTCCCATCCGCGTCCTCCCTCGCTATTCGAACAGCCCCTGCTGCCCCATCCCGGGCACCCCGCTGGGCGGGCTCATCCCGAGGTGTGTCCAGGCGAGTGGGGTGGCGACGCGGCCGCGCGGCGTGCGGGCGATCATCCCGGCCCGCACCAGGAACGGCTCGCACACCTCCTCAACCGTCGTGGCCTCCTCCCCAACGGCGACCGCGAGCGTGGACACCCCCACCGGCCCGCCACCGAAACTGCGCGTCAGCGCCGTCAACACACCGCGGTCCAGCCGGTCAAGGCCGAGCTCATCGACGTCGTACACCGCGAGCGCGTATTTTGCGATGTCGCGGGTGATCACGCCATCGGCGCGCACCTCTGCGTAGTCGCGCACTCGACGCAGCAGCCGGTTGGCGATGCGGGGCGTTCCCCGTGAGCGCCTGGCGATCTCGGCGCCCGCATCGGCACCGAGCTCGATTCCGAGGATGCCCGCCGAGCGCGCGAGCACCCGCTCCAGCTCGGCAGGCTCGTAGAAGTCCATGTGAGCGGTGAAGCCGAACCGGTCGCGCAAGGGACCTGTCAACGCACCCGACCGGGTGGTGGCCCCAACCAGGGTGAAGGGCGCGACCTCAAGCGGAATCGATGTTGCGCCCGGTCCTTTGCCGACGATGACGTCGACGCGGAAGTCCTCCATCGCCAGGTAGAGCATCTCCTCGGCGGGCCGCGCGATGCGGTGGATCTCGTCTATGAACAAGACATCGTGTTCAACGAGGTTGGACAGCATCGCGGCGAGGTCACCGGCTCGTTCGAGCGCGGGTCCGGAGGTCACTCGTAGCGAGGTGCCCAGTTCGGCGGCGATGATCATCGCCAGCGATGTCTTGCCGAGCCCCGGCGGGCCGGACAGAAGGATGTGATCCGGTGTGCCGCCGCGGTTCTTGGCGCCTTCGAGGACCAGCTGCAGCTGTTCGCGCACCCGAGGCTGCCCGATGAACTCACCCAGCGACCGCGGGCGCAGACCGGCGTCGATGTCGCCCTCGCCGACGGTCAACGCCGCCGAGACGTCGCGGTCCTCGGGTTCGTCGTCGTCGTCGGTGAAGCGGCTCATTTGTTACCCAGCATGGACAACGCTGCACGCAAGGCGGTCGACTGCGTCGCCTCCGGCTCGTTGGCCAACACCTTATCGGTGGCCTCTTCGGCCAGCTTGACCGCAAACCCAAGGCCGACAAGTGCTTCCACCACCGGACCGCGAACTGCATGGCCGTTGATGGCCGGAAGACCGATAGCCTGTGCCACCGGGCCGACCTTGTCTCGCAGTTCCAGCACCATCCGTTCGGCACTGCGCTTGCCGATTCCCGGCACTCGGGTCAGCGCCGTCACGTCACTGTCCGCCAGCGCCTGGCGCAACGCCGGTGCGTCGTGGACCGCGAGTGTGGCCAGGGCGATCTTCGGCCCGACACCGGAAACCGACAACAGGGTCCAGAACAGGTCACGCGCGTCGGAGTCGACGAAGCCGTACAGGGTCATCGAGTCCTCACGCACGATCATGGCCGTCACGAGTCGGGCCTCGGTGCCTCGGCGCAGTGTCGACAGCGTCGACGGCGTCGCGTTGACGCGGTAGCCGACGCCGCAGGCCTCGATGACGACATGGTCGAGTGCCACGTCGAGAACGTCCCCGCGAATGGATGCGATCATCGTGCCGCCTTGAGTCGAGCCCGGTATTTCTTCTGCTGTTCAGCGGCCAGCGCTTCGGCGGCCGCCATCCGTGCGATCATCGGAGCGCGCCAACAATGGCAGATCGCCAACGCCAGCGCGTCGGCGGCGTCCGCAGGCGTTGGTTTGGTCTGCAGCGCAAGGATTCTGGTCACCATCGCGGTGACCTGTGCCTTGTCGGCGTTGCCGTTTCCGGTTACGGCGGCCTTCACCTCGCTGGGCGTATGGAAGTAGACGTCGATGCCGCGTTTCGCGGCGGCCAGCGCGATCACCCCGCCCGCCTGCGCGGTGCCCATCACCGTCGAGACGTTCTGCTGGGAGAACACCCGCTCGATCGCGATGACCTCCGGATGGTGGGTGTCCATCCAATGTTCGGCCGCGTCGCTGATGGTGAGCAGGCGCTGCTGCAGCGGCGAATCGGCCGGTGTGCGCACCACTTCGACATCAAGGGCGATGACCTGCCGACCCTGTCCGCCCTCGATGACGGAGAGTCCGCAGCGCGTCAAGCCGGGATCGACTCCCATTACGCGCACGCCAACCCCTTCTGTGAACACCTGTTCGACGGGAGCTTAGCGTGGTTGACCGACATGACCCGGTAAGGACACGCCATCCGCTTATTTTCCTTGCGTACGTGGGATATCCGCGTGGAATCGGGCGGTGAATCGGGTCACCCGATGTGACTGCGGCGGCAAGCGACGCTAACGTCGGCCAGTGACCTGACCCCGATCTGTGGGAGCTGAACTCACACGATGCCCGACGAGAACGAACTACAGTCTGCAACAAATCTCGCCGTGACCTTGGCATGGGTCGCCGCCGCGGTCGTCGCGGCGTACCTGCTGGGTGTGGTTATGACCTGGGTGCTGATGCGCATCGGCCGACGCAGTTCCGTCGTTCGCGACATCGCCGAACTGACGAGAATGCCGGTGCGAGCCGCCCTGGTGGTGTTCGGTTCCTCGATTGCAGTGCAACGCACGTCCGACCCGGCTGACAGCTGGCGTGGCTGGCTGGACCACACGCTGCTCATCCTGCTGATCGCCGCACTTACGTGGCTGCTCGCCAGCCTGGCGCAGGTGGCGGAGCGGCGCGCGATCTCCCGGTACGGCGGCGGTGACGTCGAGATCTCCGACGCCGACCGCCAGTGGCGGCGCATCCGCACGCAGGTGACGGTGCTGCGCAGGCTCGCGATCGCCGTCGTCGTCGTTCTCGGAGCTGCCGCGATCCTGATGACCTTCCCGAGGTTCTCCGATATCGGCACCACGGTGTTCGCATCGGCCGGTGTGCTGTCTGTCGTCGCCGGCCTGGCCGCGCAGACCTCGCTGGGCGCGGTGTTCGCAGGCATGCAGATCGCATTCTCCGGCGCCATTCGCGTCGGCGACGTGGTGCAACTCGAAGACGGGCAATGGTGGGGCCGGATCGAGGAGATCACCCTGAGCTACGTCGTCGTGCGCCTCTGGGACGAGCGCAGGCTGGTGCTGCCGTGCACCTACTTCACCACCGAACCGTTCGAGAATTGGACCCGCAGTGCGACCGAGATCATGGGCACTGTCGAGTTCGACGTGGATTTCTGCGTGCCGTTCGACGACATGCGCGCCGAGTTGGACCGGCTGCTGGCCGAAAGCGACCTGTGGGACGGTCGGCGCGGTGTGCTGCAGGTGACCGACGCCGTCGGCGGAGTGGTCCGGGTGCGGATGTTGGTCAGCGCCCCGAATGCGGGTGCGCTGTTCGACCTTCGGTGTGCGGTGCGTGAGGGCATGGTCGAGTGGGTGCAACGCACAGGGCGCGTGGTACCGACACAGCGCATTGAGCCGGCAGCGGCGGCCGCCGAACTCGAACCGCGCCGCGGCGGCGACAACGAGACGCGGCGGGTGTCGTCGAGCCTGTTCTCCGGCAGCCCGGAGGCCGAAGCGCGGGCACGGGCGTTCGAAGATGTCGACGACCGTGAAGACGACTTCGCCAGCCCCAACGGCCGCGGCTGAAATTACTCCTCGTCGTCGAGGAGGGCGGCGACGTCGTCGGGGATGTCGATGTTGGTGTAGACGTCCTGCACATCGTCGCTGTCTTCCAGCGCGTCGACCAGCCTGAGCACCTTGCGGGCGCCATCGAGGTCGACCGGCACCGTCACCGACGGCTGAAAGCTTGCCTCCGCCGACTCGTAGTCGATGCCCGCGTCCTGCAGCGCGGTGCGCACCGCGACCAGATCACCTGGCTCGCAGATGACTTCGAAGCTGTCGTCGAGGTCGTTGACGTCTTCCGCGCCCGCCTCGAGCACAGCGGTCAGCACGTCGTCCTCGGTCAGCCCGTTCTTCTCCAGCGTGACGACGCCCTTGCGGGAGAACAGATAGGACACCGACCCGGGGTCGGCCATATTGCCGCCGTTGCGGGTCATCGCGACGCGCACCTCGCCCGCCGCGCGGTTGCGGTTGTCGGTCAGGCATTCGACCAGCACCGCAACCCCGTTGGGCCCGTAGCCCTCGTAGGTGATCGTCTGCCAGTCGGCGCCGCCTGCCTCCTCGCCCGCCCCGCGCTTGCGCGCCCGCTCGATGTTGTCGTTCGGCACCGAGTTCTTCTTAGCCTTCTGGATGGCGTCATACAGCGTCGGGTTGCCCGCGGGATCGCCGCCGCCGACGCGCGCTGCGACCTCGACGTTCTTGATCAGCTTGGCGAAGTTCTTACCCCGGCGGGCATCGACGATCGCCTTCTTGTGCTTGGTGGTGGCCCACTTGGAATGGCCGCTCATGCAAGTACTACCTCTTTCACTACTGCTCTTTCACGACTGCGAAGTCCGATCAACGAGTCTACGTGGACGTTTATGCCCGAGGACGCCGCATCGAGCGGCGTCAGCGCCACGACCCGTTATCCGCTCATCGACACCAATGGTTCGATCGTTGATATTGAGCAAATTCTCAGGCTCACTTCGACATACGCGAAATACATGAGATAAGCGAAATTTATTGGGCGGGGGGCCGTGGTGCGTTTGCTGAATTGATACTCTGGGTCAATGCCTCGGACCCGACAATTGCCCGGGTTGCCTGACACGCAGGCGCCCGGTCAAGGGGATCGCTGATGGATACGGTCAACCGATGGTGGCGCGGCCTTGATCACTACTACTGGCTGACGGCATTCCTTGCCGCCCGGGGTATTCAGCGGACGACGTGCCGACTGGTCGCGTTGGTCATAATCGGCTTGGGTGCCATTTCCATAACGTTGATCTGGAGCCCGACCGGCCCCCACGGCACCCGCAACCAAGTCCTGGCGATTGTCGTAGCAGGGTGTTGCTGGGCGATGGGTTCATTGTGGCTGCGCTCCCGCTGGCCGTCTGCTGTCGAGTCCCGAATTTGTGTCTGCATCGGATCGGTCTGCATAGCGATTTCGTGCCTTATCCAATCCGATGCGCTGTCGGGTCTCTTCGGTACGACGGCGTTCACACTCGTCGCCACCTACGCCGCCGTTTTCCACACCCCCCGGTGGCTGGGCTTCACCTATGTGGCGGCGGGCGTGACACTGGTCGTTCTCGGGATCAGGCTGGCCAGCACCGACCTCGCGTTCGCGATCTCGTCGGTGCTGCTGGTCGGATTCATCGTCGTGATCGTCTCGTTCACAGCCCGCGCGGCGATCTGGCTCGTCGACGCCGACATCCTTCACGAGAACTTCGAGCCCCTGACCGGGCTGTTGAACCGCGACGGCTTCTATGAGAAGACCATGACGCTGCTGGCATCACGCAGCCGCGGTGACGACCGGTACCTCGCCGTCGCGGTGTTCAACCTCGACACCTTCTCGTTGGTCGGCGAATTCTCCGGCGTGAGCGGATCTGATCGGGCTCGGGTCGAGATCGCCGCGCGCCTTCGCGAAACCGCTCGGCGGGACGCGGTGATCGCCCACATCGCCGAATCCGAGTTCGTCATCGCGGACCTCTTCGAAAGCGACGACGCGTCAGCACTCATCGAGCGCGTGCGGGGCACCATCTCGGGTGCGCCGTCTCGCCTGTCGGCCAGCATCGGCGTGGTCACAACCGCACTGCAGCCACTCATACAGCTTCCGCCGAGCGACGTGCTCGACGAGCTGCTCGCCATCGCCACCAATGCGATGTACACGTCGCGCAAGGCGGGCGGCAACCAGGTCACCTACGTCCGCAGTCCCGCGCTCACGGTCCTCGACGACCCGGGCAACGACGAATGGTTCGACACCGGGAAACCAGCCTGACGTTTGCCCGTCAAGAACGCCCGGTGACGATGTCGACAAAGAGTTGGTGGATGCGGCGGTCGCCGGTCATCTCGGGATGGAACGACGTAGCAAGCATGCGACCCTGGCGGACCGCGACGATGTGATCGGCGGCGCGGCCGAGCACCTGCACGTCAGGACCGACCCGCTCGACCCACGGCGCCCGGATGAACACCGCGTGCACCGGCCCGTCCAGCCCTTCGAACGCGATGTCGCCTTCGAAGGAGTCGACCTGCCGACCAAATGCGTTGCGCCGCACGGTCATGTCGATCGCTTTCAGTGGAGCGGCATCCCGCCCCGCGGCACCGGCATCCAGAATCTCGCTGGCAAGCAGGATCATCCCGGCGCAGGACCCGTAGGCGGGCATGCCCTCGGCCAGCCGGGACCGCAATGGCTCGAGCAGCTCGAACTCCCGCAACAGATGCGTCATCGTGGTGGACTCGCCGCCCGGAATAACCAGGGCGTCAACGCTTTCCAGCTCTGCGCGGCGCCGGACGGTGAACGCATCGGCACCCGCTGCGCGCAGGGCCGACAAATGCTCACGGGTGTCGCCCTGCAGCGCCAGCACCCCGACGCGCGGGGCGCTCACTCTGGTGCCGGCGTGATGTCGCGTTTGTAGCGGGTCAGCCCTTCCTGCATCACTGCAGCCACCATCTCGCCTGACTGGGTGAAGATCTTGCCCTGCGTCAGCGACCGGCCACCGGAAGCCGACGGCGACGACTGGTCGTAGAGCAGCCACTCGTCGGCGCGGAACGGGCGCATGAACCACATCGCGTGGTCCAGTGACGCCACCATCAGGTGCTTGCGCTCCTCGAGGTGCGTGACCTGCGCCGAGCCGAGCAGCGTGAGATCGCTCATGTAGGCGAGCGCGCAGATGTGCAACACGTAATCGTCGGGCAGCGGGTCGCGGTGACGGAACCACACCTGCTGTTGCGACGCTTTGCCGGGCAGCAGCTTGAGCTGGTCGCGGGGCACCATCCGGACGTCCCACTCCGCGAACTGGGCGAATCCGGCGTCGTCGAACACGCTGCCCTTCTTGATGAAACCTGGCAGGTCGTCGGGTGGCGCCGCGAACGGCATGGCGTCCTGGTGCTCGATACCGCTCTGGTCACTCTGGAACGACGCCGACATGGAGAAGATGGTCTCGCCGTGCTGGATCGCGTTGACGCGTCTGGTTACGAACGACCCGCCGTCGCGCAGACGTTCGACGATGAAGACCGTCGGCGCCTTGGCATCGCCTGGCCGCAGAAAGTATCCGTGCAATGAGTGCACCTGAAAGCGCGGCTCCACCGTCCGCACCGCTGAAACCAGCGACTGGCCGGCCACATGGCCGCCGAATGTGCGCTGCAGAAAACCGGATTCGGGACTGAACACACGCCCGCGGTAGATGTTGATCTCGAGTTGCTCGAGATCGAGGATCTCCTCGATCGCCACGGGCTACCAGCCGCGCTGGGCGAGTCGGTGCGGCTCCGCGATCTCCTCAACGTTGATACCGACCATGGCCTCCCCCAGCCCGCGCGACACCTTGGCCAGCACGTCGGGGTCGTCGTAGAAAGCGGTGGCCTTGACGATCGCGGCCGCGCGCAGCGCAGGATCCCCGGACTTGAAGATGCCTGAGCCGACGAACACGCCCTCGGCGCCGAGCTGCATCATCATCGCGGCGTCGGCCGGTGTCGCGATGCCGCCTGCGGTGAACAGGGTCACAGGTAGCTTGCCTGCGCGGGCAACATCGGCGACCAATTCGTAGGGCGCCTGCAATTCTTTTGCGGCGACGAACAACTCGTCCTCCGACAGCGACGTCAGCCTGCGGATCTCTCCGCCGATGGCCCGCATGTGCGTCGTCGCATTGGACACGTCGCCGGTGCCCGCCTCGCCTTTCGAGCGGATCATCGCCGCGCCCTCGGTGAGCCGCCGCAGCGCCTCGCCCAGGTTCGTCGCGCCGCAGACGAACGGCACGGTGAACTTCCACTTGTCGATGTGATGGGTGTAGTCGGCCGGGGTGAGCACCTCGGATTCATCGACGTAGTCGACACCGAGGCTCTGCAGAATCTGAGCCTCGACGAAGTGTCCGATACGCGCCTTGGCCATCACCGGAATGGTGACCGCCGAGATGATGCCCTCGATCATGTCGGGGTCGCTCATCCGCGATACCCCGCCCTGGGCGCGGATGTCGGCCGGCACCCGTTCCAGCGCCATCACTGCCACGGCTCCTGCGCCCTCGGCGATGCGGGCCTGCTCGGGGGTGACGACATCCATGATGACGCCGCCCTTGAGCATCTCGGCCATGCCGCGCTTGACGCGGGCCGTGCCCGTCTGACCGCCTGCCCCGTTAGGTCCAGCTGCGGTTTCCACTGCTATCTCCTCCAAATGCCTACCGATCCAGTCTAGAGGTGGCGCCAAATCGAATAAATCCGCACATCAACGGATCGATTGCAGCTGCCGTCGAGGTCCGGCACGCTGCGGGTCGGCCAGCGCGTTCGCCTCTGAAAGCAACTCGCCGAGCTGCAGCGGGTAGACGGTCTCCCCCTTGGCGACCAGCTCACCGATCATTGTCTCATCGCACCAGCTGTGCCCATGGATGTAGCGCCGTTCCAGTGCGGTCCTCCCCGATGCGGACGGCTCGAACCGCTTGGTGCGGTGCACGAAGAACATCTCCTCGCTGCGAATGACGGACCCGTTGAAGTCGATCACCGCGTCACGGCGCCACACCGGGCCGACGATGTCGTCAGGTTCGACGAGCAGCCCGGTTTCCTCGGCCAGCTCGCGCACTGCGGCCTCGGTCAGCGACTCGCCCGGCTGTACCGCACCACCCACGGTGAACCACCAGCGCGGCGCCGGGCCGTCTGAGCCGTCCGGTAACGCCGGGTCCGATCCGCAGAACAGCAGCACCGCACCATCGTCGTCCAGCAGAACCATTCGCGCCGACGTGCGGCGGCTCACCACGCCGACGTCGCGGTCGGCCTGCTCGGCGATCTCGAAATAGCTTGGCAGCGCGGCTGTTCCGCCGAGCCGAAGCCAGCGCACCGGACGCCGCTCGCGCAACGCCAGCGTGTCCCGCACGGCGCCGTTGTGGAATCGGCGGGCCAGCAGCACACGCGCCTCGGAGTCCGCCATCTCGGCGACAAGGGCCGAGGGCACCGACGCCGGGTCGACCAGCGCGAGCGCGCCCGACAGTTCGTTCTCGGCGGCTTCCCTCCCGGCGCGCGGGGCCTGTTCGGCGGCGTCGGCCAGCGCCGCCAGCCGCTTGCCCTCCGGCCCGTTTCCGTACGCGTCGACCGCGACGGCACGGGCTACCACCGCGCGGCGGGCCAACGCACTGTCGAGCGCCTGCCAGGACAGGTCGTAGCGAACGTGCAGCCGGTCCAGCCGGTGCGCGGTCTGATATGCCCACGAACCGACCAGCAGGAGCACCATCACCAGGACCAACAGCCCGATGACCACGAGCCAGGTCATCAGCTAGCCACCTGCACCTTGGCCCCCGCTCCGGCGACCGTCTCGTACACCCGCATGATCTGGCCGGCGACCACCGACCAGTCATATCGGCTGACGACCTCCGCCGCCGTCTCGATATAGCGACTGCGGGCTACATCGTTCTCCAGCACCTCTATAAGGCCGACGGCTAGCGCATCGGCGTCGTCGACCGGCACCAGCCGCCCGGCCGTGCCGTCGACGAGCACCCGGCGGAACGCATCGAGGTCGCTGGCCACCACCGCGGTACCGGCGGCCATCGCCTCGACCAGCACGATGCCGAAGCTCTCGCCACCGGTGTTCGGCGCGCAGTACACGTCGGCGCTGCGCATCGCGGCGGCCTTCTGAGCATCGTCGACCTGGCCGAGGAATCGCAGGTGCCCGGCCAGCGAGCCGGCCTCCTCACGCAGCTCGTCCTCGTCGCCGCGGCCCACGATCAGGACCTCGATATCGGGAAACCGCTCGGCAAGCGCGGGGAGTGCCGCCGTCAGCACGGCCATGCCCTTGCGCGGTTCGTCGAAGCGGCCGAGGAACAACACCGACTTGCCGGGCCGTGGATACCCGTCGAGCCGGGCCGCGTGCGCGAACGACGCCACGTCGACACCGTTGGGAATCTCGACGGCGTCGGATCCGAGCGCCTCCATCTGCCATCGCCGCGCCAGGTCCGACACTGCGATGCGGCCGATGATCTTCTCGTGCCAGGGCCGCAGGATGCCCTGAAAGACCGACAGCGTCAGCGATTTCGTGGTCGATGTGTGGAAGGTCGCGACGATGGGACCCTCGGCGATCATCAGCGCGAGCATCGATAGGCTGGGTGCGTTCGGCTCGTGCAGGTGCAGCACGTCGAAGTCGCCGTCGGTCAGCCAGCGCTTGACCTTGCGGTGGGTGGCCGGACCGAACCGCAGCCGCGCTACCGACCCGTTGTACGGAATCGGAACGGCCTTGCCGCCCGACACGACGTACTCCGGCACCTCGACATGCGGCGACGACGGCGCCAGCACGCTGACATGGTGGCCGCGGGTTCGCATCACCTCCGCCAGTTGCAGCACATGGGACTGCACGCCGCCGGGAACGTCGAACGAGTACGGGCAGACCATGCCGATGCGCATCAGCCGTCGCCCCTGAGCTTGGCCTGCCGGTCCTCGGACAGGTCGGCCAACCACTGCGGCTGAAGCATGTGCCAGTCCTGGGGGTGGGCGGCGATGCCCTTGGCGAAACGGTCGGCCATCGCCTGGGTGATCGTGGTGACATCACCCGACGACGTGTCCAGCGGTGACGTCACGTCGAAGACCCAGCTGTCGCGGGTGTTGTGACAATGGGTAGGCAGCACGACCGCACCCGTCGCGATGGCCAGCTTCGCCGAGCCTGCGGGCATCCGGGTCGGCTCGCCGAAGAAGTCGACCTGCACACCGGACCGGGTCAGGTCGCGGTCGGCCATCAGACAGACGATGCCGTTATCGCGCAGGCGCTCGGCCAGCACCTCGAACGGTGGGCGCTCACCGCCGGTCAGCGGCAACATCTCGAAACCCAGGCTCTCGCGGTAGTCGATGAACCGCTGGTAGAGGGACTCCGGCTTGAGCCGCTCGGCGACGGTCGTGAACGTGCGGAAATGCTGGACCATCCATACGCCTGCCATGTCCCAGTTGCCGCTGTGCGGCAGCGGCATGATCACCCCTCGACCCGCTTCGAGGCCGGCCCGAATGTGTTCACTGCCCAACAGACACGGCTCGATGCGCTCACGCAGCTTTTCCTTGTCCATCGACGGCAACCGGAATGCCTCCCGCCAATATCGGGCGTATGAGGCAAGCGAAGCACGGATCAGCCCGCCCGGCACCCTGGCGGCCGGCACGCCGAGCACACGGGCCAGGTTCTTGCGCAGCTGGGCAGGGCCGCCGTTGCGGGACGCATAGATGGCACCGGCGTCGAAAGCGTTGCGCGCCACCAACTCCGGCATCGCGCGCACGAGTCGCCAGCCCACGGCGTAGCCCAAATCGGTGACTTGTCCCCCGAGCGGGAAGTGGCTGCCCCCAGTCGCCTGTGGTCCACTCGGGGTGGTGGTCACGGCTCTTCCCCCTGCCCTGCGGGCGGGTGGTGCCCCGACGTCTCGGGTGTGTCGCCGGAGCTACCCGCGACATCCGACTCGGCCTTCTGCAGCGGATCCATCGCGCCCGGCGAGGTGCGCACCGTGTGTATCCGCTGACCCAGGGTGATCAGGCTGGCCACTGCCAGCACCCACGCGGCGACATACAGCAGCCACGGCACATGTAAGAACGACACGCCGGACAGCCCTGCACCCATGAGCACGATGGTCAGCCGCTCCGGTCGCTCGATGAGCCCGCCCTCGCCACTCAATCCGCTGGCCTCGGCGCGGGCCTTTACATACGAGATCACCTGCGAGGTGACCAGACAGATCATCAGGGCAACCACCAGTGACGTGCTGTGCAGCCCGAACGCCGCCCACCACAGCAACCCGCAGAACACCGCGCCGTCGCCGATTCGGTCGCAGGTGGCATCGAGCACTGCACCGAACCGGGTGCCACCGCCGCGCTGGCGGGCCATCGCGCCGTCGAGCATGTCGGCCAGCACGAAGACGAAGACCGCGAATGAGCCCCACCAGAGCTGGCCGATCGGATAAAGCGTGAGCGCGGCGATGACCGCGCCCGCGGTTCCGATGATGGTGATGCTGTCGGGGGTGAAGCCCGCGCGCAGCGCGACCTTGGCGACCGGCGTGGATATTTTTGTATACGCCGCACGGGTCATCAGGTAGAAGTCGCTCACGACTGGTTCGCCCACTCCGTGGCCAGCAGCTCACGGGTCTCGCGCAGCAGCTGCGGGACGACCTTGGAGCCGCCGATGATCGTGATGAAGTTTGCGTCACCGCTCCACCGGGGCACCACGTGCATGTGCAGGTGCTCGGCCAGCGAGCCGCCCGCCGACTTACCGAGGTTCAGGCCGACGTTGAACCCGTGCGGCCGTGACACCGACTTGATGACGCGAATCACCTTCTGGGTGAACGCCATCAGTTCGGCGCTCTCCGCATCGCTGAGGTCCTCCAGCTCCGACAGGCGCCGGTACGGGACCACCATCGAATGACCCGGGTTGTACGGGTAGAGGTTCAGCACGACGTAGACGAGCTCGCCGCGCGCCACGACCAGACCGTCCTCGTCGTTGAGCGTCGGGATGTCGGTGAACGGCTGTGTGGACGCCGCCGACCCACCCTTCATCGGAGCCTCCGCCAGATAGTTCATCCGGTACGGCGTCCAGAGGCGCTGCAGGTGGTCGGGGTCGCCCGCCCCGTGGTCGACGACCTTGCGCTCGTCGTTGTCCGTCACGTCGGGGTGGCCGCCTTGATCAGATCGGCAGTGGGCGCGGCGTTTTCGCGGTTGGCGATCCAGTTCGCGATCACTTCGACCGCATCGTCGCGG
Organism: uncultured Actinomycetota bacterium; assembly: GCA_963817825.1. GTDB lineage: Bacteria > Actinomycetota > Actinomycetes > Mycobacteriales > Mycobacteriaceae > Mycobacterium. The sequence goes on from CAWFQG010000017.1 coordinate 498,617, forward strand.
GGCACCCCGTTGACCTGGCTGCGGTCGCCGAACCGGAAGCTGACCGCGCCCGCCTCGACGTCGCGGTCGCCGGCCAGCAGCATGAACGGCACCTTCTGGTTCGTGTGGTTGACGATCTTCTTCGCCATCCGGTCGTCGCTGTTGTCGACCGCGACCCGGATACCGCGTGACTTCAGCTGTTCGGCAACGCCTTCCAGGTACTCCACGTGCCCGTCGGCGACAGGGATACCGACCACCTGCACCGGCGCCAGCCACGCCGGGAACGCGCCGGCATAGTGCTCGGTGAGGATGCCGAAGAACCGCTCGATCGATCCGAACAGCGCGCGGTGGATCATCACCGGCCGCTGCCTGCTGCCGTCGGCGGCGGTGTACTCCAGGTCGAATCGTTCGGGGAAGTTGAAGTCCAACTGGATCGTCGACATCTGCCAGCTGCGGCCGAGCGCGTCCTTGACCTGAACGGAGATCTTCGGGCCGTAGAACGCCGCACCACCCGGATCGGGCACCAGCTCAAGACCCGATGCCGCACCGACCTCGGCCAGCACGCTGGTGGCTTCCTCCCACATCTCATCGGAGCCGACAAACTTCTTCGGGTCCTTCGTCGACAGCTCCAGATAGAAGTCCGCCAGGCCGTAGTCGCCCAGCAGGTCGAGCACGAAGTTGAGCAGGGACGTCAGCTCGTCGCGCATCTGATCGCGGGTGCAGTAGATGTGCGCATCGTCCATCGTCAGACCACGCACCCTGGTCAGCCCGTGCACGACACCGGACAGCTCGTAGCGGTAGACGGTGCCGAACTCGAAGAGCCGCAACGGAAGTTCGCGATACGAACGCCCACGGGACCGGAAGATCAGGCAGTGCATCGGGCAGTTCATCGGCTTGAGGTAGTAGTCCTGGCCCGGCTTACGAACTGAGCCGTCCTCGTTGTACTCGGCGTCGAGATGCATAGGCGGGAACATGCCGTCGGCGTACCAGTCGAGGTGGCCGGAGATCTTGAACAGCTCCCCCTTCGTGATGTGTGGGCTGTTGACGAATTCGTAGCCCGCCTCGCTGTGCTTGCGACGCGAGTAGTCCTCCAGCTCCCGCCGGATGATTCCGCCCTTGGGGTGGAAAACCGCTAAGCCAGAACCGATCTCGTCGGGAAAGCTGAACAGGTCGAGTTCTGCTCCGAGCCTGCGGTGGTCGCGCCGCTGCGCCTCCTCGATCAACTCCAGGTGACGGTCGAGCGCCTCCTGCGACTCCCAGGCCGTGCCATAGATTCGTTGCAGGCTCGCGTTGTCCTGGTTGCCGCGCCAATACGCGGCCGAGCTACGAGTCAGCTTGAACGCCGGAATGAACTTCGTGGTCGGAATGTGCGGGCCGCGGCACAGATCGCCCCACACACGTTCGCGGGTACGCGGATTGAGGTTGTCGTAGGCGGTAAGCTCGTCACCGCCCACCTCCATCACCTCGGGATCGCCGGATTTGTCGTCGACGAGCTCCAGTTTGTAGGGCTCTTTGGCAAGCTCTTCGCGCGCTTGGTCTTTCGACTCGTAGACGCGGCGGGAGAACAGCTGACCGTCCTTGACGATCTGGCGCATGCGCTTTTCCAGCGCCTCCAGGTCCTCCGGGGTGAACGCGTCGGGAACGTCGAAGTCGTAGTAGAAGCCGTCGGTGATCGGCGGGCCGATGCCGAGCTTGGCCTCCGGGTACATCTGCTGGACGGCCTGGGCCAGCACGTGGGCCGCCGAGTGCCGGATGACGCTGCGACCGTCTTCGGTGTCGGCGGCGACCGGCGTGACCTCGACATCGGCCTCCGGCGTCCAGCTCAAGTCGCGAAGCCGCCCGTCGGCGTCACGGACCACCACGATGGCGTCGGGCGCTCCCCGGCTCGGCAACCCGGCGTCGCGGACCGCCGCCGCCGCGGTCGTCCCCGCAGCGACCCGGATCGGGGCTGCTTGGGCGGGGCTGGCGGCGGCTGTCATCGGTCACTCTCCGAGCTTTCGTGGATGTTGACGAACGCGACCATGCTATCGGTGCGGGTGGTCAGTCCCCGACCCCGATAGGACTGTTCAACCCGGGTTGGTCGATGCCGACGAGCTCAGCGGTCCAGTCGAGCGCACCGAGCAGCCACAGCGTGACGACGACCATCAATGCCGTGAGCAGCCCGCCGAGGATCTGCACGATCGCACCCTGCCGGGCGAACCAGTCCATCACCTTGTCGTAGCGCTTTTTGGCGTAGGCCAGCAGCCGCCGCGCCCACTCGAACTCGGTCGCGAGGATTCCGAGTCCGACGAAGACGATCGCCCAGCCCGGGCCCGGGTACGGAATCGCGACGATGCCGAGGCCCAGCACCGCCAAGCCGACCACACCGACGGCGATACGGTAGCCGAAATCGAGTGTGGGCCGGTCCCGAAAGCGCTCGCGCCAGCGCGCCCAGCGCCGTCGCAAGCCGACCTTCTCCCCTTCGGTCACGGCTGACCCGGATTGAGCCTCACGAACAGCGCTTCGGCGTCGGAGAGCACCGCGTTTCCGTCAAGGAGTCGCCCGGCGACGAAGATCTTTCGGCCCTCCGAGCGGTCGACCCGTGCGTCGACCTGCAACTCCTTGCCGATCGGCACGATCTTCCGGTAGTTCACGTGCAGGTATGCCGTGCGCTGCGTATGGCTGCGAGTGAGACTGAATGCCGCGAAACCCAACACCGAGTCCCACATCTGGGCCAACGCTCCGCCGTGGACGGCACCATTGCGTCCCAGGTGAAACCGGCGGAAGCAAACCACGCCGCCGATCTCGTCGTCGGTCGTCTTCAGGTCCATCGGCACCTGCAGGATGTTGCCGCGATTGGGTAGGTCCATCCGCCTGCCAGACGGGCTGGTCCACTCGTCGGCGTGGAACGGCGCAAGCAGCCCGGACACGGCCTCGAGCATGCCGGCGGCCTTGGTAATCACATCGTCGGGAGCGTCGGCCGCCCTGGCGTTGTCCTGCAGGGTGCGGACCGCCTCGACGAACCGGCCGTAGTCAGGCCCACCCTTTGCGGTGGGTTCGGGCGGATTGAATCCGCCGCCGGGATGCATCTCGTTGCGGTCGATGGCCACCCGCTCACCGTATTGCCTGCCGGGATTCGTCGATCGTCGTGGTCACCGACCACGATCTGCGGCGACGCCGACGCCGATGCGCAGCCCGGAACCGCTGCCCACCCCCGCGATGTGTCCGGTGAAGACCAGACGCACCGCTCAGCCGGCTTTCGCGCCTGCTTCGCTCAACGTCGCGAATTCCTCGTCGGACAGCGTGATCTCGGCGGCGGCGACGTTCTGCTCCAGATGGCTCACCTTCGATGTGCCGGGAATCGGCAGCATCACCGGCGACCGCTTGAGCAGCCATGCCAGGGCCAGCTGCGACGCGGTGGCGTCGTGCCCGGCGGCGATGCGGTCGAGCGGGCCGCCGGGCGCGGCGAGCGGTCCGGATGCCAGCGGGAACCACGGGATGAAGCCGAGGCCGTCGGCTTCACACGCGTCGAGCACCGGTTCGGCAGTGCGGACGGTGAGGTTGTACATGTTCTGAACCGAGACGATGGGGGCGATCTTTCGCGCGGCGTCAAGCTCTTTGACGTTGACTTCGGACAGGCCGATGTGGCGGATCTTGCCCTCCTTCTGCAGCGCGACGAGTTCACCGAGCTGATCCTCGGCCGGGAACTTCGGGTCGATGCGGTGCAGCTGGAACAGGTCGATGGCGTCCACGCCGAGGCGGCGCAGGCTCATCTCGCACTCCTGGCGCAGATAAGCCGGAAAGCCAAGCGGAGTCCAGTCATCCGGGCCGGTACGCAGCAGCCCGGCCTTCGTCGCGACAACGACGCCGTCGTAGGGGTGCAGCGCCTCGCGGATCAACTCCTCGGAGTCATACGGGCCATAGGAGTCTGCGGTGTCGATGAAGTTGACGCCGAGTTCGACCGCGCGCCGCAGCACGCGGACGCATTCGTCGTGATCGTCCGGCGGGCCCCACACGCCTTTGCCGGTGATCCGCATGGCGCCGAATCCGAGTCGGTTGACGGTGAGACCGCCGCCGAGGGTAAACGTTCCTGATGCTTGAGCGACAGATGACGTAGTCACCTCACAGACCGTACGCCGGGTGATGACATGGTGTTGGGGTGAAACTGAGCGACCTGGCGACCCTGCAGTTGACCTACCGCGATGTGGGTACGACGGCGGGCCCGCTGCCTGACGGCTACCACCACGTCCGCAAGTCCGCCGTGATCGGCCGCGGGCGTTCGCGGTTCGAGGAGGCGGCCGCGAAGGTGATGCGGTGGGGCATGCTGCGCGGCGCCGGGGTGCGGGTCGAGGCGAGCAGCGAAATCGCCGCAGTCGGCTCGGAGGTTCTTGTCGGGCTCGGACCGCTCCGGGCGCCGTGCCGCGTCGTTCTCGTGATCGACGAGCCGGACCGCCGCGGGTTCGCCTACGGCACGCTGCCGGGCCATCCCGAATCCGGCGAGGAGCTGTTCGCGGTCCGCTACGACCCCGCTACCGACGATGTGCACGCAGAGGTCGTCGCGTTCTCGCGGCATGGAACTTGGTGGAGCAGGCTGGGCTCACCCGTCACCTCGTTGGCGCAGCGCGTGATCACGTCGAGGTACCTGACCGCGCTTTAGCGGTCTGCCCCGAAGATGCGACGGCCCTCGCGGCCAAGTCGAGGTGGTAGGACAGGACCGCCAGGGTGAACAGAACGTTTCCGCTGCGCTGAACCCTGTAGCGCTACGGGTGATCGCACCGTGGTGGTCACGCCGTTGGCCGTCCATGCTTCCTCCGCCTCAAGTCCGCAGTAGCCTTAACCTAACTGAGCTCGACGATCGGATACTGCTGGTGAATGATCCTCTTGAGGTGGACGCCACCCATCGCCGTATCGCGCAGATAGTGCAGGACCTCTACGGCCGGCCCGACGCCGATTCCGACACCGTGATCGCCGAGCTGGCCGAGCACGCGGCCGAAGAGCTCCCCGGTGCGCAGTACGCCGGCGTCACGGTTACGCGCAATGCCAAGCACATCGACACCCCTGCCGCGACGCACAAATGGCCGGTATTTCTCGACGAGGTCCAGCAGCGCCACCGCGAGGGTCCGTGCCTGACCGCGGCGTGGGAGGAGAAGACGGTCCACGTCGCAGACCTCGAAACCGACGAGCGGTTTCCACTCTACGCGCGGGATGCGTTGGCGTACACGCCGATTCGCTCAGTGATGGCGTTTCAGCTATGGATCGCCGGCGAGACGATGGGTGCGCTCAACGTCTACGCCGAGACTGCGAACGCGTTCAGTCCGGAGACCCGCGCGATCGGGCTGGTCTTCGCGGCCCATTCATCGGTCGCCTGGAATGCCGCCCGCCGCGACGAGCAGTTCAAGAAGGCGCTGACGAGCCGTGACGTCATCGGGCAGGCCAAAGGCATGCTGATGGAGCGCTACGGGGTCAATGCGATCCAAGCCTTCGACCTGCTGCGGAAGCTGTCGCAGGACTCGAATACGCCGCTGATTCACATCGCCACGGACCTCGTCGAGAAACAACAGTCCGCCACCTGAGCCCTCGAACCACCTCTGGCGGCGACGACGCCGCTACTACGTCTTGCTCGGCACCGCGGTCACCAGGCCGCCGTCCATGATGAACTCACTGCCGGTGGAGTACGACGACTCGTCGCTGGCCAGGAAGACCACGAAGGTCGACACCTCCTCCGGTTCGGCCGGCCTGCCGAGCGGAATGGTGACCATGTCCTCAGGAAGGTGGGCGGTCATCGGGGTGCGAATGAAACCGGGGTGCAAGGAGTTGACCCGAATGTTTTTGGGCGCCAACTCGAGTGCCGCCGACTTGGCCAGTCCACGCACGGCCCACTTGGACGCCACGTAGGGATGCACGAACGGGGCGCCGCGTAGGCCCTCGATCGATGACACGTTGATGATCGATCCGCCGCCTGCGTCGATCATGGGCTGGACGGCCGCCCGCATGCCGAGGAATGTGCCCGTCAGGTTGACGTCGATGACCTTCTGCCACTCGTCGAGATCGAACTTCTTGAGCGGGCCGAGCGCGACGATGGCCGCGTTGTTCACCAGCACGTTGAGTTTCCCGAACTCGCTAACGGCGGTGTCGACCGCGGCTTGCCACTGGTCGGGCTGGGTGACGTCGAGGTGGACATAGCGCACGCTGTCGCCGATCGCGGCGGCAACCGCCTTGCCTTCGTCGTCGAGGATGTCGCCGATCACGACCTTGGCACCCTCGTCGGCAAGCATCCGCGCGTGCGCGGCGCCCATGCCCCTGGCGCCGCCACTGATGAGGGCAACCTTGTCGTCGACGCGTCCCATACCGTGTTCTCCTTTGCCTTTGTCTGGCGCCCTAATTGGCGTCGAAGAGTCCCTTGCCGGTGATCAGCGGCAGATCGATTGTCGTCCTGATTCCCGGCGGCGCGGCCACGACCGCGGGGATCGCGTTGACCACGCGGCCCGCGCCCGCCGCGATAGCCGCGTAGTTGTGGTCGCCCCTGCGGCTGGTCGGGCAGATGTCGACGGTGTACGAGGGCTCGCCGGTGATCTCCACCTTGTAGGAGCCGCCGGGCTGTGCGGGTTGCGGCCACTCCGGGCACTGGTCTTCCTGCAGCCGAGTGACGTGGTCGATCACGATGACGGGCTTGCCCTTGACCATGCCGTGGATTTCGAACCTCAGCGCCGCCTGGCCACCCTTGGGGATGTGCCCGGCCGCGACGTCGAACGCCTCCGGCGCGGGAATCCGGATGCAGGAGTCCTTGATCTCGTCGACCTCGATGCCGAAGCCCGCCGCCAGCTGGCGGATCGTGGTGCCCCACGCCATCCCAAGCACCCCGGGCTGCAACAACATTGGCGTCTCGTCGAGAGGCCAGCCGAAGCCCATCACATCGAACATCACGGTGGCGCCGTCATATGTCGCATAGTCGGCGATCTCCATGCAGCGCACCTGTTCGAGCTTCTGGCATGTGCTCGCGATCGCGAACGGAATCAGGTCGTTGGCGAACCCGGGATCGACCCCGGAGATGAATAGACTCGAATTGCCCTGTTGGGCAGCCTGTTCCATGGGGGCGATGTACTTGTCGGGCATCACACCCCACGGGAACTGGAAAACCCCCGGAGACGTGCCGACCACGTTGATGCCTGCCCCCAGAATGCGCAAAATGTCGGTGACCGCCTCGGGTATCCGGTTGTCGCCCATCGCGCAGTAGACGGCACACTCGGGGTCAGTGGCGAGCAGAGCGTCCAGATCGTTGGTCGCGACGATGCCCGTCGACGCCTCCAGCCCGGCGAGCTCGCCCGCGTCCTTGCCGACCTTCGCGTCCGACGACACCCAGACCCCGGTCAGCTCGAACCGAGGATCGCTGATCAGGTGGTTGAGCGCGATACGACCGACATTGCCCGTGCCGATATGTGCGACGCGGATCGCCATTGCTGTCTCCTCAAGGCCGCGGCTGGACAGCTGTCCAACTTATCGGATGCAACCCGAGACAAACAAGGCAGGTCAGAACCGTGGGCACCGGCCCACCCAAGGCCAGGGAGCTGGATCAGCTGGAGTGCCGGACAGATGTCCAGCACTCCAGCTGGCGCCAATTACGTCTCCCGCCGCCGACGCCCAAGGAAGACTGCCAGGCCGAGGGCGCCGAAGCCCAAGCCGGCGACGACACCGGCCGCCGACATCAGGTACATCTGCGTGCGGTCGATGGCGGTGGACTCGTCGGAGGCCAACTGCATCCGGTAGTCGCCGGGAAGCGGTGCCTCCTGCGGCTCACCCAAGCCCGGGTACTGCTGGGTGCGGTGCACCTCGAACTGCCGCTCCCCTGTCGGCGAGGTGGTCCACTGGCCCCATGCAGGCGTCGCACCGTCGAGCAGCACCTTTCGGCCGCCGTACTGGACGTCATCGCCGAGGTCGACGATCTGTCGGACCCGGAACGGATCGTAGGTCGCATTGGAGTACCGGACCTGAACGGGCACGTTGTCATAGCGCAACAGCGGAGGCGGAGGCACAAATGGCGCCCCTAGACCGGGTACGTAACCACCGCCGAAGAAGCTGCCAACCGCCACGTTCACCACGTCGGCCGAAACGTTCGCCACGTCAGAGACCACATTCGCGGCGCCCAGCACCACAGCCGTGAAGCTGTACGCAGCGACCTCGGCCACGCCGATCACGACCCGCTCCAGAGGCTGGATGACCAGAATCCGCGTGGCGTTCGCGAGCGCATAGGCGATCCGCACTGGAGCCCGGAAGGGATTGAAAATGATCGGCCGGTAGAACTGGTCGTACTCGATCCAGTTCCGATCCCACTGACGAACCCTCTTGTCCCAGTGCTTGTTATCCCAGTCCCATTCGTGGTCGCGGTCAACCGAAAATTCCGACCCCCCATTGAATCTGGACTCGAATGGGCCGAGCTTCGTCTTGCTCTGCAGGTCAATCGCGCTCGACAGGAAGTCGACGTCTTTCTTCGACGCCGGCTCCGGCTTCACTTCGATCGGTTTCGACTGCTTGGCCAGCTGGATGTCCTGCTCCGGCGCCGTCAGTGTCTCGGGCTCAACCGGGGCAATCCGCTGCGCGGCCTTCGAAACCGCCGATGAGTCGGATCCGTCGGTTCCCGGTTTCACCGCATCGGCGGCAGGCGGCAGCTTCTTATCCGGAGCGTTGGCACCCGCATCGGGCAGCTGGCCAGGCGCCAGATTCTTCGGCACCTCGGTATCCAGCTTCGGATCGGCAGGCTTGGCGGGCTGATCGACGGCAGGCAACGGTGCGGGCGCGTCGACCTTGGGAACGTCAGCCTTCGGCGCATCGACCTTCGGCGCGTCGAGCGTCGGCGCATTGACCTTGGGTGCGTCCGCGACCCGCGGTACGTCCTTCTTCGGCGCAGGTGGCGCCTGGATCTCCGGCGCCGGAGGCTCGGGCTGAGGTTGAGGCGCGGGCGCAGGCGCAGGCGCTTGGACCTGCGGTGCTGGCGGCGCCTCTGGCTGCGGTGCGGGCGCCTGGATCTCGGGAGCCGGCGCTTGTTGCGGTGGTGACTCGATCTTCGGTGGCGACGGCGGATCTTTCGGCGCGCGCGGCTCTTCGGCCGGCGCCTGCTCCTGAGGAACCACCTGTGGTGCTTCCGGAACGAGAGTCGGGACGACCGGGATGACCGGATCGTCGTGGCCCGGTTTGGCGAAAGCTGGCGCGACTCCCCCGGTCAGCGCACTCATTGAGATGACAACTCCCGACGCCAGTACGGCGACAACGCTTCGCCGAGAGCAGATTCGAAGGGGGGCACGCATGTGGATATCGACTCCTCTGGTCTCAGAGCAGCGTGGCGAGTGGCCGCCACCGCTGCTTGCAGCCATCTCCCCCGACACTGGAAATGGACCAGCAGGCGTCCGCGGTGCTTCTAGGTCTTGGCCGAAACGACGCTTGTGGCGGAGCGACGATCCGATTCCAACAGTTAGATCGCTCGACTAACGAATGTGTTACAGCCGTAGGATCAGCCCACATCACAACCCGATGGGAGTGCCGACATGGAGACACGTGACCGGCTGTTCATCGGCAACGAATGGGTAGCCCCGGCCACCGACCAGACCATCGACGTCATCTCTCCGATCACTGAAGAGGTGTACGCGCGCACGCCGGACGGATCCCCGGCCGACATCGATCGCGCCGTCGCGGCCGCGCGGGACGCATTCGACAACGGCCCGTGGCCCAACACATCGCCGGAGGAACGGGCCGCCGCAATCGCCGCGCTCTCCCAAGCGCTGCAGAAGCGCAGCGCCGAGATCGCCGATGTCATCACCAACGAGAACGGCGCCCCTGCCCAACAGTCGCTCGGGACACAGGCTTTCGCCGCCACGATGGTCCTCGATATGTACGCCGACCTCGCGCGCAGCTACCCATGGCGCGACGAGCGCGTCGGTGCCATGGGGGAGAAGGTGGTGGTGCGACGCGCACCGGTCGGCGTCTGCGCGGGCATCATCCCGTGGAACGTGCCGCTGTTCATCATGGCGATGAAGCTCGGGCCGTGTCTGGCGTCGGGCTCGACGATGGTGCTCAAGCCCGCACCCGAGACCGCGTTCGATCCCTATCTGCTCGCCGACGCCGTGCTGGAGGCAGGCATCCCGCCCGGCGTGGTGAACATCGTCACCGCATCACGCGAGGCGAGCGAGCACATCGTCACGCACCCCGGCGTCGACAAGGTCAGCTTCACCGGGTCGACTGCGACGGGCTCGCGCATCGGCGCGCTGTGCGGCGCCCAGATCAAAAGGGTCACCCTCGAACTGGGCGGAAAGTCCGCGGCGATCCTCCTCGACGATGTCGACATCGAGGCGCATCTGCAGAACATCCTCATGTCGGGACTCCTGAACAACGGCCAGGCCTGCGCCGCGCAGACCCGCATCCTTGCGCCGCAGTCGCGCTACCGGGAGCTGGTCGACGCCCTCGCCGCCGGCGTCGGGGCCATGCCGGTCGGTGACCCCAATGATCCGGCCACGGCCGTCGGCCCGGTCGTCGCCGAGCGTCAGCGCGACAAGATCGTCGGGATGCTGGAGTACGGCAAGGAGCAGGGCGCGAAGGTGGCCGTCGGCGGCGGCACTCCAGCGCATCTCGACAAGGGCTGGTTCATCGAGCCGACGGTGTTCTACGACGTCGACAACACGATGCGCATCGCCCGCGAAGAGATCTTCGGCCCGGTGTTGTCGGTGATTCCCTACGAGACCGAGGACGACGCCGTGCGCATCGCCAACGACTCCGACTACGGCCTGTCCGGTTCGGTGTGGACCGCCGACGTCGAACACGGCGCGGAGGTGGCCGCCCGCCTGCGCACCGGCACCGTCCCGGTCAACTCGGGTCTGCTGGCCGACTTCAAGGCGCCGTTCGGCGGGTTCAAGAAGTCGGGGCTCGGCCGTGAGTGCGGCCCTGAGGGTCTTGACCCCTACATCGAATACCAGTCGATCATCTACCCCAGCTGATCGACATCCCCGATTCACCGATTCAGTCGGGAAAGCCGAAGAGCGCAACCACGCCGTGATCGCGGCCGGCGGTGTAACCACCGTCGACGGCGATGGCCTGACCGCTTACGAACGAAGCGTCCGGCGACACCAGAAATGCCGCCATGGCGGCGATCTCGTCGGCTCGTCCGAGCCGTTGGAGTGCGTGCTCCCGGGTGATCGAGCGCAGTGGGACTTCCATGCCCGGCATGCGAAACACGTTGTCCAACATAGGTGTTGCGATGAAGCCGGGGCAGATGGCATTGGCCCGGATACCGCTCGGACCATAGTCGAGCGCGATGTTCTTGGTGAGCAGCACGACACCACCCTTGGACGCGTTGTATGCGCTGCCGCCCGCCGTGCCCTCGAGACCCTCGATGCTGGCGAGAGTCACGATCGAGCCGCGTTCGCCGTCGACCCGCGGCTGCTCGATCATCCTCGCCAGTGCCGCCTTGGCCACCAGAAAGGTGGCGGTGAGATTGATCGCGATCACTCGGTCCCACTCGGACTTGTCGAGCAAGTGGACGGGCCCGCCGCCTGCGACACCCGCAGCGTGGACGACGCCGTCGAGTCTTTCCGGCACCGCGGCGAAGACAGCTCCGACCGCGGTTTCGTCCGACACGTCGGCCGTCACGAACGTGAACCGCTCGCCCAGGTCCGGCGGCGCGGTCAGGTCGGCGCCGACCACGATGCCACCCTCGGCTAGGAGGCGTTGGGCGGTCGCCAAACCAATGCCCGACGCCGCACCCGTCACTACGAAGGCGCGAGAGCGGGCGCGATCACTCACTTCGGTCACGACACCGCCTTTCTGGTTGTGACACAGGTGAATTCGTTAGAAGAAGGTCCTGAACACGCAGCGCGACGCGGGCCGCTTCCCGCCCGTTCAATTCGACATGAAACCGGTCTTCTGCGCTGTTCGGTTTAACCGACGCGAGCTGCGTGACCAGCTTCTGCGACTCGACCACCTGCCGCTGCAGCCCGGCGATCTGGGCCAGCAAAGCGTCCGTGTGTGTCATGGCGATCACCATAACCGCGGGCCGCCGCATCTCGTGTCGAACCAGGGCGGAACAAATTCGTGCCGTCGGCAGGTTCTCATCGGATGAGTGACCCTGACCGAGCGAAACGAGACGACGATGCGCAGCCCCGGATCCCATGCCACGTCGTACCCCTCGTCGCTTCGCTGGCTTGCAGCCGTATTTGTTTCGATCGCGGCGTTGATGGGGCCACAAGCCACCGGGTCGGCGGCGGCCGCCGAGGACTCATCGTGCGCGGACGTCGAGGTTGTCTTTGCCCGCGGAACGTTTGAAGCGGCCGGTGTCGGGGCGACCGGGCAGGCGTTCGTCGATGCGCTCAACGCTCGCCTTGGCGGCAAGTCCGTTGAAGTTTATGGCGTTGACTACCCCGCGTCGTTGGACTTCCAGGCAGCGGCCGACGGCATTGTCGACGCGGCCAACAAGGTGGAGGCGACAGCCGCGAGCTGCGCGAACACCAAGATCGTGCTCGGTGGTTACTCACAGGGCGCGGCCGTGGCCGGCTACACCACGACCGACACCGTGCCAGACGGAATCGTCCTTCCCGACGGCATCGCAGGCACATTGCCGCCGGCGATCGCGTCCCACGTCGCGGCTGTGGTGTTGTTCGGCACTCCATCGGATTGGTTCCTGAATCTGGTCGCCCACAACGCGCCGCCCATCACCGTCGGACATCTCTACACGGCGAAGACCATCGAGTTGTGCGCCACTGGCGATCCGATCTGCTTCCCCGATGGTCGAGATCGCGCCGCGCACAGCGCCTACAAGTCCAACGGAATGGCCGACCAGGCCGCCGATTTCGCGGTGCACGCACTCATGACGCGTCTTTGAGTTACGTGATCCGTAGTCCCCGTTTGCGGACCCAGATCGTGGCCACGACGGTCCCCGATACCCACACGGTGAATGCGACAGCAAGGTGTACGAAGCTCTTTGAATCGCGCCCCAGTACCGGACCGACCGCTGCCGGTAATTGTCTCCACAGGACCCGGTGGCCCAGGCCGTCCATCGGATCGGCTACGTAGTACAGCGCGTAGGGCAGCACCAGAGCGACGATCCACAGCGCGGCGCGGCGAGTGTCGTGCCGCTGTCGCCAACGCCGAATCAAAGGTTCGGCGCTCACCGGCAACAGCACCGAGATGACGTTTCCGACGCCCAACCACGACACGATGGGGACTGCGACGTCGGGTATCGTAACAGCTAGTCGCGCAGGCGATTCCAGCCACAATGTCAAGCTCGCGGCGCCCACCAGCGTCGGCAAGCCGATCAGCACGATGAGCGCCATGTTCTTGATGAACAGCACCCGCCACAAGGGCACGCCGTCGGCCAGCGCCTGCGTGACGCGATAGTGGTCGGCGCCGAGCAGGTTGGTTGTCGTCACGTCGGCGAGGACGAAAGAGGAAAAGTACGTGCCGACGAGGACCACCCAATCCTCATGCAGCCCGTGGCGCGTCAACGGTTGGACCGTCAACCAGCCCACAGCGAGCAACACATTGGCCAATGCGCCCAAGAGCCAAGTGCGCGGCGGGGTGAACGCCCAGGCGATCTCGGTACGCACCGCCGGCCAGAGGCGCTTTTGGAGGTCTTGTGCGGCACGTTGAGCGGCTGCGGGACGCGGTGTCGACGCACGCACCACGGCACGCAGCGCGTGCACATACAGTGGTGATGACGTCTGAGTCTCAGACATGTGACTCCCCCACCACATCATTAAAACCGAGCGGCCCAATCGACGAGCACGCTAAGTGCCGGCCCACCGACTGTTCACCCGCCGGCGTCGATTCACAGGGTCTTTCCAAGCTGCGCATAGCCGGCGCATCATCTGCGATGTCCCAATGGGGCCATGACTTCGACACTGGAGGCGCCCAACGCCGTCGACGCTGCCCGAAAATCTCCCGCTGACTTTCGAGGCCGTCTCGGCCGGCGGACACGGGAGCGCGTCGCATTCGGGGTCCTGCTGATCGCCACTGCGGTGACATACCTGTGGAACATCACCATCAACGGCATGGGCAATCAGTTTTATGCGGGCGCCGCGCAGGCCGGCTCAAGCAACTGGGAGGCGCTGCTGTTCGGGTCCGTGGATCCGCACAACTTCATCACCGTGGACAAGCCACCGGTGTCGCAATGGGCGATGGGATTGTCGGGTCAGCTGTTCGGATTCAGCAGCGCCAGCATGCTGATCCCGGAAGCGCTGATGGCGGTGGCTGCGGTCGGGCTGCTCTGCGGGGCGGTCCGCCGCATCGCGGGGCCCGGTGCGGGTCTGCTTGCCGGGGCGCTCTTCGCGCTGACGCCCGTCGTGGCATTGATGTTCAGATACAACAACCCCGATGCCGTGATGGTCCTGCTCATGACGGTCGGCGCGTACTGCACTGTGCGGGCATTGGAGCGTGCCAGCGCAAAGTGGATCGCGTTGGCCGGTGTAGCACTGGGTTTTGCCTTCCTCGCCAAGATGCTGGAAGGGCTGATGGTGGCGCCCGCGATCGGCCTGGCCTACCTCATCGTCGCGCCGACATCTGTGCGCCGGCGGCTCATACACCTGGCTGGAGCCGCATTGGCCTGCTTGTTGTCTGCGGGTTGGTTCATCGTTCTGACGCTTCTGTGGCCGGCGTCGTCGCGGCCCTACCTCGCGGGGTCGACCGACAACAACTTCATGAACCTGGTCCTCGGCTACAACGGCCTGGCGCGGATCCTCGGTCGTGACCACGGGGAGCCCTTCGCATTCGGCCCATCGATCGGCGCTGCGTTGGGAACCCGCGTCCGCGTCACACCGGACCACCGCGGTGGTTTCGGTGGTTTCGGCGGAGCGGACCCAGGCGTCACGCGGCTGTTCTCCGGCGAGTTCGGCTTCGAGATCGGCTGGCTGCTGCCTGCCGCATTGCTCGCGCTGGTGTTCGTCGTCGTCGCGCGCCGACGCGCTCCGCGCACCGACCTCGTCCGGGGCGGCGCCATCCTGTTCGGTGGCTGGCTACTAATTGATGGGCTCGTGCTTAGCTACATGAAAGGAATGGCCCACCCGTACTACTGCCTGTCGGTGGCGCCCGCGCTCGCGGGGTTGGTTGCGCTCGGCGGCAGCGAGATGTGGCGCCTGCGGCGAACGATATACGGCCAAATCGCCTTGGCCGCAATGGTACTCGCCACTGGTGTGTGGAGCTGGTGGCTCCTTGGACGCAACGCGGACTGGATGCCGCCGCTGCGTTGGGTGATCCTTGCCCTGACGATCGTCACCGCCGTCGCGTTGCTCATTGCCCTGAGGTCGTCGAGACAACGGTTGGCCGCGGCGGTGCTCGCGTGCGGTGTCATCGTCGCCGCGGCCGGATCGACCGCATACACGTTCGCCACGATCGGGCAGTCCCATGAGGGCGGAGGGGCACGCGTCGGCCCGGCCGTAGCAGACGGGCCGGGGCAGGGTGGTTGGAACGCCGACGACTCGGACAACACACAGCTTCAAGACCTTCTCAAGGCCGCCAACACGGAATGGTCAGCGGCGGTCAACGGGTCGTCGGCGGCGGCAGGCCTCGAGTTGTCCACGAACACCGCAGTGATGGCGATCGGCGGCTTCTCGGGCTCCGATCCAGTCCCCTCGCTGTCCCAATTCCAGGCAGACGTCGCCAATCACCGGATCGGCTACTACGTCGCGCCCGACCCGACACGCGGTTTTGGTCGTGGACGCCAGCACAACGACATCACGCGTTGGGTCGCCTCGAACTTCGCGGCGATCAAGGCCGGCTCCGACACCGTCTACGACCTCGGTGCGCCGCTCGAAAGGTGAGATCGCTGTCAGGGCGAGCCATGCGCGGGTGGCGCACTCTGGTCGAAGCTAAACACGTTGGTAGGGTCGTACTTCGCTTTGATGGTGTGCAGTCGGTCGACGTTGGCAAGTTCCAGCCGGCGCTCGCATCCGGGTACTCGACATCGCCCGGGCGGATGATCCGGCCCGTCAACTCAGCCGGTCGTGCAGCGGTAGACGTCATCTGCCTGCTTCAGCCGGGGCCGCGAAGATGTCATCGCCCGGCTCGGTGTCGAGCACCTCGCGGTTGAAGATCATCATGTACGCGAAGTAGAGACCCCCAGCCAAGATCAGGCCGAGCACGACCAGCGAGGGGACGGTGGCGTCCCCGGGCGTGACGAGGAAGACCAGCGCGAACGCTACCCAGATCAGCGCAGCGATGGCGACCGGCAGCTCGAAACGGCCGAGGCTGAACCCGCCCTCCTTGTGCTCGAGCCGTTTGCGCACAGCCAGGTAGAGGATCATGACCGCGCCGTAAATGAGTGCAGGCAGGATCGTCCCCCCGATGATCAATTGCATCAGGGCTGCACCGGGAAGCGCGACCATCAGGACGACGCCCACGACCAGGATCAAGACCGTTGCAGGGACTGGGGTTTGCGTGCGCGGGTTCACCCGTCGCATCAAGACGTGCGCCGGGAAGCGTTTGTCCCTTGCCATGGCGAACACCTGCCGTGAGCATGCCGCCATCACCACCATGCCGGCACCGAACATCGCGATCGCGATGCCTGCCAACAGGATTCGTTCGGCGACCGGCCCGAGCTGACTGCGAATGATCGAGGCGACTGGCGAACCGCTGGCGGTTACGCCCGGAACGTCCTTGATCGCGAGGGTGAGCGCGATGAGGAACAAGAGTCCAAGCACTCCCGCGGCGACCACCGATGCCACGATTGCGCGTGGGACGCTGCGGAACGGATCCTTGGCCTCCTCGGCCAGGTTCGCCGCGGAATCGAAGCCCACCAACGTGGTCAGGCCCATGATCGTCGCGGCCATCAACCCGCCGCCGATGGCGAAGTAGTTGGAGTCTGCTGCGGTGATACCGCGGGAGGTGAGGTTGTCGATGTCGCCGCTGCCGGTGAACACCATGACGGCGCCCAGACCAAGTACCAACACCACGACGATGGCCAACTCGAGGCCCACCGCCATGGAGGTGAACAGCCCGAGCAGTCGCGTCGAGAGGATGATTAGCACGGCCTGAGCGATCATGATCGCGACCGTGAGCAGCCGCGCGGTGTCTTCACTTTCCTGCAGGCCGACCAGCGGCATGAAGGCCTGGCTGGCCAGCGCGTTGTCCAATGCCACCACACCGGTCGCCAAATACCAGAAGGTCAGCCAACCGAAAAACCAGCCGATCTTCGGGTTGGCCAGCCGAGACGCCCATTGATACGACGAGCCGCTGAGGGCGATGCGGGCCGCGAACTGCGCGACCACCAGCGCCACCAGCGTCTGCCCTACCGCCACGATGATCCACAGCCAGATTCCGACCGGCCCAGCAGTCAGAAGTACGTCGTCGTATGTCGCGAAGATGCCGACGGCCACCGAGATGAACGCGAAAGAGATGGCAAATACCTGAAATGAGCCGAGGGTTCGTTTGAGCTCCGGTTCATAGCCGCAGTCTCGACACGCTTCGTCCGCAATGGCGTGATCCGCCACATTCTCTGCCGTCATGAGAGAGCCGTTCTTCTGTGGCGGGTGATACACGGAACACTAGGTCTCAGATGACCTGTTTGCTGCATAATTGACGATTGCGTGAAAATACGTTGCGAGTCACGACCGAGCTGCCCCACTGGTACCGCTACCCGGGCTCGGTCGAGGCATTCCCGCCGGCGCCCGGATGGACGCCTAACTGTTCCATGAGCTGGCGGACTCGCCGTTCGATCTCGTCGCGGATCGGCCGGATGACTGTCAGCGTGAGGCCAGCGGGATCAGGCAGGACGGGCCTGTGGGCGATGCTCGTCGGCTTCTTCATGACCCTGATCGACTGGACCGCTGTCTCCGTGGCCAGTCGGGGTGCCGGAGTGAGACGCTGTAACACCTGCACCGAGATCACGAGGTCATGGCCAACTCCACGCATGGCATTTCATGTGGCGTTTCCCAACCATCCTCAAGGGCATTACCACGACAAGGACGTCTACAAGTTCCTCGAAGGCGGCGTGCTCACCATCCGCCACCATGATGGCGCGGTTGAGTCGGAGTACTACGCGCCGCATAGCTGGGACTACGTCGGAGCTGACAAAGACCACGAACCGGGCAAGACCAAGTAGGGCGGCACCGCTAAAAAGGGGCAGCGTGATAGTGCCTTAAATTACACACACACCGCCTCCTGTCGGCGACGTGTGTGTTCTCCGTTTTCTTTCTTGGTGGGTGGTCGGGCCCCGTGTTCCTTTCACGAGGAGCGACCATCGTGCGGGTGCGCTGCTGTCGCGCCCTCAATCCCAGCGGAGCAGTAAGAAAGGCAGAACCCTACGAAATCGTCAATTTTTGGATGAGGTCACTGTGCGGTCGCCCATCGGTTCCTCCAAGACCGCTGTGAATCTGGTCGGCGAGGACGAGCCAGGGTTGAATGGAGCCGGTAGCTGTGTTCGCCATTGTTCTGCCGGAGGTTCTTCGATGATTGTCGACTGCGCTCACTATCGCGACGGTAGCCGTCAAAGCGACCGACCGATCTCGTTGGATGAGGCTGCAACGCAATGTCTTCAGGGCGGGTTCGTATGGCTGGGCATGTTCGAGCCCAGCGGTGAGGAGCTCGACGAAGTCAGGGAATCGTTCGGTCTCCACGAGCTTGCCGTCGAGGATGCCAAGACCTTTCACCTGCGCCCGAAGGTCGAAGAATACGAAACCGGCGTGCAGCTGGTCATCCTGCGCACCGCCCGCTACAACCATGACCAGGGCGAGGTCGATTTCGGCGAGATCAGCATCTTCGTCGGACCTAGTTTCGTCATTACGGTTCGACAAGGTGTCGCGAGCGAGCTACACGGCGCACGCACGCGGCTCCAACAACACCCCAAACTGCTTGCACTGGGCACTAACTCGGTGCTCTGGGCGATCCTGGACCAGGTGATCAAGGGCTACGCCCCCGTCGTCGCTGACCTCGAATCCGACATCGAACAGGTCGAAGGCACCGTCTTCTCCGGCGCGGTCGCACCGACCGAACGGATCTATGATCTGCGCCGCGAGGTCACGAACTTCTATCGCGCGGTCCATCCGCTACTCGCCGTCCTTACTGGCGTCGAGCGCAATGTCGATGACGCGGAACTCCGGCCATACCTGCGCGACGTGCACGACCACCTGCATCTCATCAGCGAGGAAGTTGCTGCCCAGAAGGACCTCCTCGCCACCGTCCTGCAAGCGAACATGGCCGTCATCTCCGTGGAACAAACCCGGGTCAGCGTGCGCCAAAACAGCACAATGCAGCAGCTGACGATCCTGGCAACCGTGTTCCTGCCGCTGACCTTCATTACCGGTTTCTTCGGACAGAACTTTGCATGGCTCGTCGACAACATCACCGGCTTCACCCGATTCGCCGTGTTCGGAATCGGCGGGCTGCTCGTTCCGTTGGCCCTTCTCTGGGTGTGGATGCGTCGCAACCAACGGGCGACCGCCACAGCCGAAACCCGCGGCATGGTCGAACGTGCAGCGGCCGATCTCGTCGCGCAGCGGGCTCAGTACCGCGACCCCGACCCTTGGGAGCAGGGGCAGGAGACCGGGCGTTGAGCGGAGATCAATCGGCCGGCGGAGCGAGCAGGCGCTGAAGGACCTCCACGACTTGTTGCGGAGTTCGCCCCTGCAGTCTCCACATCGCCGCGAGCCCCGCCGCAACTGCCAGCAACCCGCCGACCAGGTTGATGGCGTTGTCCTCGACAGACTCCGCAGGGTAGTGAAGTGCAGCCTCGAGCAGTTGTTCGGTGCTCGGCCCCTTACCCTCTTCCGTGCTGTAGTTGTCGAAGAGATCGAGCGCAATGTTGGGATCGTCGTACTGCTCCGGCAAAAAGGGCCGGAATTCGCTCAGGTCCTCGGCGTCGTTGTCGCTCACTGTGGGATTCTCCCATGAAAGCTGGCCCAAAAACCGCCATCGTCCAGCGCGAGATTGTCGCGACCTACTGTGGCCCCGTGGGCGAGCCCGGCCCAGGAAAGGTAATAACCAACCAGGCCCGCCCACGAGGTTTTTCGCGGTAGGTGGGCGCGACGCGCATCCTGCCCAACCTCGCGAGCTATCAGGCGGTCGTCGCGACGTTCAACATTCTGAAAGCGCTGTCGATGATCGCGTCGCTTCCGGTTCGCGCCCACAGCCATGCGCCGCGCTGACCAGCCGGCCGGCGGCTGGAACCCACGAGGTGACGATCTCGACCTGGGCTCCGATACGGGCAACGATGACGAAGTTGGACCAATCTCCGTATGCCAGAACAAGATTAGATTCGGTCGCGGCGACGTTGATGGCGCCGTCCATGCCCGACAGTTCGTTCATGGCGCGGTTCAAAAGCATGGGCGGATTACCGGCCAGCTCGGGGAACTTCAATGCACCGTTCGTGGTTTCGAATTGCCTGGCGGCGTTGATGATCGCCAAGTTGGCGCACCACTGTGCCCAGGGCTGGAAACGCGGGCCCAAAGCATTTTGGACCGCGAAAACGTCGGCGGCGGTGAACGTCTCGGACACGGCAGCGTTGACCACCGAACTACCGCCCGTCAGGTCGGTGATGATGCCGGTGGGCTGGTTGGAACCCGAGCCGATGGCGTAGGCCGTCGCAGTCAGCTGGTCGTGGCCGTCCATTAGCAGCGTCCCGAGTTCCTGCATGAAATTTATTGCGTCGCCCTGGATTTCCACGGAGAAAGGTACAAACGCAGACGCCTTGTAAACCGGAATGCTGGGCTGCGCCAGGGTCGGTGACGCGTCTGCGGCTTCGCTGGATTCGCTCGACCATTCCGCCGTAACGCCGGCGCTTGTGACGCCGTTCCAACTTTCGCTGGTCGTCTGCACAACCTTGGCGATCTGGCGCAACGGATTAACGGAGCCATTGCTCGAGATACGTATTGCCGGGTTGATGATCAACGGCGAAAGATACCCACCAGCACTGTCGGTGGTGAACATGGCGCGGGTGGCCTGAACCTGCGCGACGGTGCGCCACGCTTCGTGTTCCTCCGCGGTCCATAAAAGATGCCCGGACTCGGTGCCGGCCAACTTCTTCGCGAAAACAAGACACTCCTGCCGCACTCGCCAACGTCGTCCCTCCCCCCGACGCTCGACGCGTCGCCGAGTGGGTCGAGGACGAGGACGGCTCAGGCTGGACGCGGTACTTACGGGGCACCTGCCGGGCCGCCGCTGCGCGTGCACGACCCGCGGCACACGTATGCGTCGCTGGCACGGCGAGCGGGCGCCGACCTGCGGCTGCTGCAAAAGACGATGGGCTTGCGTCGATCACCGTGACCGCCCACATCTACGCCGATCTTTACGACGACGAACTCGACGACGTGGCCTCGGCTCTCGACGCCCTCGACGATGCCCGCGGGGACCTTCCGTAAGAACCCCGCCGTATGGGACGGACAATTTGGCCGGATATTGGCCGGATGACGATGACAATAATGGGCGCAGTGATCCGCAGAAATAAGCCCTGAACTGCGGTATTCCGTGTGGTCCCGACTGGGATCGAACCAGTGACCTTCCGCGTGTGAGGCGGACGCTCTCCCCCTGAGCTACGAGACCGGGGACCCGACGAATCGAGAGGCAGAAGACTAACACGGGACGAGGTTCACCCCAGAATCCCTCGTGTAGGGATTCTCGGGCGGCGGTGGCATGAGCTGCAACAGTGAGCCGTCCGGCATGCGGAGTTCCAACTCAGACGGTCATGGGTTCTCCATCTCCCGGGAGGCCTATCGGATCTTCTGACCGCAGCCGCAGCGACGGCGCTCAACGTGTAGCGGAAGGGATTTGTGTGGCCACGCCGAAGTCGACTATCGTCGTCCTTCGCGACGGGCGACGATCTCGCCCGTGGCGCGCGGATGTAGCGCAGTTGGTAGCGCATCACCTTGCCAAGGTGAGGGTCGCGGGTTCGAATCCCGTCATCCGCTCGAGGGTGCAGTCGCATCAACCCCCGCGGTGGAGTGGCCGAGTGGTGAGGCAACGGCCTGCAAAGCCGTGCACACGGGTTCGATTCCCGTCTCCACCTCACAATCTTTTAGGCGCGATTAGCTCAGCGGGAGAGCGCTTCCCTGACACGGAAGAGGTCACTGGTTCAATCCCAGTATCGCGCACCAGCATCACCGCAGTTCAGGCCCGGTTTTTCCGGGCCCTAGCTGTCTCCGCGCAATAAACGCGCAATAGGCCCCAGTCGGATACACCGTCCATCGAGGGGTTCCTAAATGACGCACGCCACCCACGACGACAACGCGACCACCTGGCGCGACCTCGCCGACCAACTCACCCCAAAGCAGATCGTCGAACTCGAGTATTGCGACCGCGAACAGATCCCGCCCGGCATCGGCGATCATGAGCAAGGCGCGCTGAATTACGCCCGCGCGATGGCCCGGAGCAACATCGTTCAGGCGATGTACGCCGATATCGCGGCGCCGGCTGATGCGATCGATGAGCCGAGTGATTGGGAACACTACGACGGCGGCTGCTACTCCCGCATGTACTCGGCAGCGAAGTTGTGCGTCCGCGCCAGTTCCGTGGTCAACATTTTCGGTTGGCAGTTCACCGACGGCCGCCCAACCGAGCGGGACATCATGGTCGACGTCACCGACGAAACAATGACGGCAGCCGAAGCCCGGCTGCTCGCCGCCGCGCTGATCGAGGCGGCCGATGTCCTGGACCGGCTTACGGGAGCCACACCGCCGTTGTGAGCGTCATACCTACTGTTCGGCCCGCCATCCTGCTTGGGTGGCGGGCCGAGGTAAATACAGACGCGGCATCGCTGCAGTTTTGCTGCCAGTTTCCTGTACGACTCTGGGACTTTTCATGCGCACGCGCCTCATCGGGCCGCATCCGTTCGGCCTACCGTGATGACCGAGATGCGACGCATCGCGCCACGAAAGCATAGGGAAACACCCGATATCTTCCCGTGGACTGCAGAGCTAGCGTCAAGCCGTCAAGGGACGCGGAACAGACGGTAGCCAACCGTCGGTTTCGCTAGGCCTGCACCGCCGACTTCGCCGCAGATCGCCTGCATGCCAGTGGCGATGAAAGCCTGAAAGGACACGAACATGTCAGTCACCGCCACCCGAACTTTGGCGGGCGTCGCCGCCTCAGCAACCGCTGCCGTCGCAGCCGGATTCCTATCAGTGCCAGTGGCACACGCCGCATCGTGCACGGTCAACGGCGACTACCTGAGACTCCAACAGCACGAGGGGCCGTACACCACCACCACCAGCGTCAACGCCAATGGGTCAGCGCTCGGCCCCGGGGTCGTCACCGTCCCTCCCAGCGGGACAAACGGTACGTACGGGTCAGCCAGCGGGAGCATCGACGGCCGCAACATCACCGTCCACATCACTTGGAACGACAACAAGGGAACAGCCGACTTCACAGGCACAATAGGCAATGACGGCATCGCGCACGGCACCTCGACCGGGACCCCGATACCGATCAACTTGTGGAATCCGGGGCCCTGGGACACTGCCCCGGGGCAGCTGAACTGCACGGACGACCAGGGGCAAGGTCCGGCGGCAGCGCAACAGACGGCAACAGTGAACGCCGATACGGATCTGTACAACAAACCAAACGACAACGGTGACGCTCAGGTCATCGGCATGCTGAAGAACGGCCAGGTGGTAAAGGTGGCGGGGGCTTGCTCCCCCAATGCTTGGTGCATACTGACCGATCCCAAGGGCGCGGCATGGGGAAGAGACCTGACCAACAACTGACCGGAGTGCCAGCGCCCGGCCCGTCATCGGGAACAGTAGGTGCGAGCGATGTATGACGGCCAGCTCGTCCGAACCACGAACGGCAAGTGGATGACGAAGCCACCCAGCCGATGCCCCAACGGCCACCCGCTGCCGATTGACGCCACCCACATCTGATTCCTTGTCGGTGGCCGCCGATACCGTCTCCGCTCATGAGCAACGCAGCGCCCTGGGCCGCGACCGCCGGGAACAAGTTCCGCGAAGTCGCCAGGACCACGGAGAACCCGACGACCAAGCTCCTCGCCGAAGGGCTGACAGCACTGACCGAAGCCCTCAGAGAGCTAGACGACCGATGTGAAGTGCTCAATCGCAAGCGCACCAGTATTACCGCAGCTCAGAGCACTAATCTCTCCCCTCAGCCAGCCCCGTGTGGGCTATACGTGGGCTATCGGTTCCCGGGACGGGCCTATTCGGCCCAGTTGCTGGCTCTCCGCTGGGCACCGAGTTACGGACGCATGACCCAGCCCGACGCCCACGACCGCGACCCCGAGTGCCTGTACTGCGGGCAGCGGGTGATGAGCAGGCGGGAGGACAGTCGCGGCCGCGGCTGCTCGCACATGGTCTGCCAGGTCAGCGACGAGCGCCGAGCCGAGCGCCATTGTCGCAACACAACCGGCAGAAGGCGGGCAGGATGAAGCCGTGGCCGACGGGCGTGGCCCTGGGCCGATCTCGTCCCCTACGAGTCGCGGCGCGGCGGCGGGGTCAGCCCGTACCGCCCGATGACGTCCGGCAGCCACTCCGGCTCGCCGAACTCCAATCCGTACTTCGCGCCCAGCTCCAGCACGTCAGCGAACAGTGGCGGCCCGGCCGCCACTAGCTCGGTCATCTCCCGGAAGAAGTGCTCGAACCCACCTGGGCTGATCACCTCGATCATCCTGGCCGGGACGTCACCGGCGTTCCACATCGAGTGCAGCTCGCCGCGCGGCTTTGTGATGTACCCGCCCGGGCCGAGCACAACCTCCCGGTCCCCCGACCGAAAGCCGATCTCGCCTTCGGTGACGATCGAGAACTCGTCCTCCCGGGTGTGCAGGTGCGGCGGGACGAGGACACCTGGCTCGAACGGGTGCTCCACGATCGAGACCGCGCCGCCGGTGTCGGCGCTCCACAACTTGAAGACGACGCCGAACCCGGGAATGACTTCGCCGGCCCTGCCCTCACCAGGCTGTACGACGGTCAGCGGTGGCGCTGGTGGCGTGCTCACGTCGCCTCCCGCAGCTCTGATGAACATGGCGGCTGTCAGTGAAAGCGTGAGTCCCGGTCGAGGGGGTGTCAAGAGTTGAGTGAACAAGTCGGTTCATCGGAAGCGCGACTACCGGATCGCAGGCGGGCCGAGGACTTTGCGCTCCGTGACCCGCCGTGCGCGCACTGCCTGGACCCGGTCATGTCGCGGCGCCGGGACGACTTCGATTGCGTTGCCGCGCATGGCAATTGTCCCGCCGCTCCTGCGGATCGAGGTTCGCCAGTTGGTCGAGCAGGGTGGTGGAAGACGGCCCCTGCGTATCCGCCATGATCCCTCCCTGGCGTCGGTTGACTCAGACAACGCCCCGAACGTGACGCCCGCGCGGCGACCCAGCCGCGGTCATGGCATCGCCTCGGCCCACTTCATGTGCCCCTCAAAGCCCAGCGATGTCGCCATCTCGCGATAGCGATCCCGCAAGTCCCGGTAGGCGGCCTCGTCACCGTGAGCCTTGGCCAGCAGTGAGCGCAGCCGCAGCAGCCAGATGTCGCGCATCGCCGAACCGTCGTCTGCCGACAGGTTCACCAACCAGTCGATCGCCTCTTGGGCTTCGGCCAGGTCGCCCTCGGCGCCACGCTCCACCAGCGTCTCCACCAGAACGCCGGTGCCCCAAACGCCAAAGTAGGGCCGTCCTGCCTGGTGCAGATCGTTCACGGCTTGGCGCATCACCGCAATCGCAGCATCGCGGTCACCGCGCCTGGCCCTCTCCCGGGCGACCCACAACTCGGCGACCGGGACCAGGAAGGGAGCACGCTCGCGCACGAAGTCGCGGAACTGCACCACCAGCTCCAGCCCGCGGTGACGGTCGGCCGCGGCGTCCCGATACAGCAGCGCGACACCCAGCGTGTACTCGGCCAAACCCAGTGCGACATCGTTGCTGGATCGCCGCGGTCTGCACCGCCTCCTCGATCGCGCGCACCGCGGCGTCATCGGCCCGAAGCACCCCGTACTGGATCGCCGACCGTAGGTCCAGGCGACGATAACGGCGAGGGTTGCCGGGTCGCTGTGTCGGGCCATCGCGACGGCGTCGTGGAGGTCCTGGCGCCATCCGGGACGGCCCAGCCACCACCGAGCAATGCCGCGAATATGCCAACGCGATCGCCAGCGGTGATCCGATACCGAAGCCGGCGCCCTTGGCGGGGTCGCCCCCGGCCAGGTCGATGACGGTCTGCGACCACCGCAAGACCTCGCCGAACTCACCGGCATCCAACCAGTTGGTGAACGCGACGAACGCCAACCCCATGGTCAAGGTGGGATCGCCGATCGACTCGAGCAGCGCCATCTGTTCGGATGCCAGCCGCGACCCCTCACGCGAACGCCCGGCGTACACGAGCTCGGTGGCCAGCCCGCTCATGCCGATGGCCAGCGAGACCTTGTCCCCGGCCGCGCTGCACAACTCCCGCAGCTCCGCGAAGCGGCCCCGGCTTTCCTGGATTGCTCGGGCTTGAAAGTCGGTGGCACACAGCATGGTGCGGGGGGCGATGCGCATCGACAACTGGTCGGGGTCGTCGGCGGGTAGTCGGTCGGCGATCTTTCGGGCGCGCTCCCAACTCAGCCGGGCCGCGGCGATGTCGCGGTTGGTGGACCACGTCGCGGCGCGCATATGCCAGCCGTAGGCGGCGTGCAAATCACCGGCGGCCTCAAGATGTTCGGCGATCAGCGCGGCGTTCTCCTCCACCGACCCTGGGTCACGTTCTTGGATCGCGGCGGCCAGGCGCCGGTGCCACTGGGCGCGATCGGATTTCAGCTGCGACTCGTAGGCCACCGCGCGGATCAACGGATGGTGGAAGGCGTACTCGGGGCTCGGGGTGAACCGCACCTGATCGATCAGCTCCGCGCCCAGCAGCTCGTCGAACATCCCATCGATGCCCAGCGCGGCAAGCAGCTCGGCCCCGAAGCGTGCTCCGATCACCGACGCCGCGTTCAACGTCCGCTTGGCCGGGGCGTCCAGCCGGTCGATGCGCGCCTCGATGGCTGCCTGCACCGTGGCCGGCACCGCAACGTCGGCGACATCCGCCCGACAGACGTAGCCACCCTGCTCGCCGGTCAGCACCCCGCGCTGCACGAACTCACGCACCATCTCCTCGGCGAAGAACGGGTTCCCGGCGGCCCGCTCGGCGATGATCGCCGCCAGCTCGCCGACCGAGGGATCCGAACCCATCAGCTCATCCAGCAGCGCCGTGGTGTCCGAATCACCCAGCGGGGCAAGCGCTATCGTTTGCGCGCCGTGCACCCGCGTCAGCGCTCCCTCATATTCGGGGCGAGACGTGATCAGCACCATCGACGGGGTGCGCGGAATGACGGTGAGCAGATCGGCCAGCATCGACTCGCTGACCGCATCGATCCAGTGCGCATCCTCGATGATGAACAGCGCCGGGTCGGTGCGCGCCAGTGACACGGTGTTGATCAGTGCGGTCAACCGGCGCCGCCGCGCATCCGGGTCGATCGCGGGCAGCGCCACATCGGGGTCGGCGATGCCCAGCAGATCATCGAGCAGCAGCAGATCCTGCGGATCGGCATCGGCGGGCACAAGGGCCCGCAACTGCGCGCGGGCGGCGTCGCCGTCGAGGTCAGCCACACCGCTGCCCGCCCGCAGCAGCCGCGTCACGGCGTAAAACGGGACGTCACGAGCATGGGATTCGCAGAAGACCCAAAACACCTCGGCCCCGCGACCGGCCGCGGCCGCCGCGGCCTCCCGGGCCGTCCGGGACTTGCCGATGCCCGGCGGTCCCACCACAGTCACCACACCACCGCGGCCACCGATCATGCGGTCCGCAAAGGCGTCCAGCGCCGCCATTTCCCAGCGCCGACCCACCAGGCTCGCCTCGGCGCGCCCGACCCGGCCATCCCGCGAGCTGATCGCCACCAGCCGGCGCGCGCGCACCGGTTCGTCGGCCCCCTTGATGTGCAGCCAGCTCGGGTTCAGCCAGCGTCACGGTGTGTTCGACCAGCCGCGCGGTGGACTCCGAGAGCATCACCCCGCCCGGGGGCGCCACCGATTCCATCCGCTGCGCCAACCCGACCTGCTCGCCGATCGCGGCGTACCCCAGCGACCCCGAACCGATCTCACCGGCGATCACCTGACCGGAGTTAAGTCCCACCCGCACCTGGAGGTCCACACCGTCACGGTCTTGGACCTCTTCGGCAAGCCGCTTCGCCTCCTCCTGAACGCCCACGGCCGCCAAGCAGGCACGAATGGCGTGGTCCTCCAACGCTGCCGGCGCGCCGAAGACAGCCATGACGCCGTCGCCGGTGAACTCCACGCTCCCGCCGTAGCGGCGCACCATCGCCGCCGAGCGCTCCACCAGCTCGGTCATGATCTCGCGGAGCCGCTCCATGTCCACGGCGGCCGCGATGGCCATCGAGCGCACTACGTCGGCGAACAGCACGGTGACCTGCTTGTACTCGGCATGGGTGTCGGGCTCGGCAACGGGCGAGCCACAGCCGTGGCAGAACTTGTCGCCGGCTCGCAGTTCAGCTCCGCACGACCTGCACACCGTGCCGGTTGCGGTCATCATCGCCGTGAATATTGGCTTGCTGCCGCCATGAGCATCGCTCACGCCAACATCGTGTCACCGCTGGCCAGCCCACATGTGCGTTATCGCCGGTGCGGTCCGGCCCGCGGGTAGCGCGCGCTGCGCCGTGCCTCGGGGTGCGGGTGTCTGGGCCGGGTTCATATCAGGTCGCCGGATCGGGCGCGCCGAGCCCTGCCCACTTCGACGGGTAGGACATCAGTGACCTCATCGACCGGGTTGACAGCGCGGAGAGCCGCGACGCGGCGGAGCCGATGAAGCCAACCGACAACACCGCCCCGACAGAGTCGATCGAGAGCACTGAGCCGTCCGCGCCGATCGAGAGGACTGAGCCGACAGAGCCGATCGAGAGCACTGAGCCGTCCGCGCCGATCGACAACAGCGAGCCCTTGCTACCGATGCACAGTATCGACCCTTCCGACCACAACGACCACCGTGATTCCGAACGCGGATTAGAAGTCATGCGTGCATTATCGCGGGATCGCAGTTTCACACGTCCAGGTCAAGCCTCCGAAGCGGCGGTGTTCCGGACAGCGCCGCCGCCCGCCCGAGTCGGACCCCGCGTCGCTCCTCCTTCGGGGCGGGGCTTCGGCTGTCGTCGGCCGGCTCACAGTTGCCCGCATCGTGAGCGCGATCGCGCGGCCGCCTCGATCGGGCAGCGCTGGCCGGACTCCAGACGACATGATGTGCGCTGGCACCATGCCCGACGTCTAACACCGCGACCGTCCGGGACATCAGCGGCTTCGCGAAATCGCTCGCTCCATAGATCCGACTACGTCTCACGGTCCATGACGTCGAACGCCTCAACGGCGTGATGGAACGGTGCGGGCGTGACGCCGATTTCCGTTCCAAATGGATGGTCGAGCCAATAGACGACGAACAGGAGCAAGCCCAGCAGCACGGCGACCCCGCTCGCCAGGGCCCCGTGAGCACGTCGGCTGCTGAGATTGACGAAACCCGCGATCGCAATCAGCAGTAGACCACCGAAGATGAGGCCGGCCCACAACAGCGTCGGAATTCGAGGTTTTTGGTCCAGGACACGCTGATCTCTGTCGGTCGTCAATACGGTGAGCTGATTGAGAAACTCTCCATCGACTGGACTCGACGTACCGGCGGGCCGATTGCCGAAGAGGCGATACATCGCGGTGACGGCGGCTCTTGCCGAGTCGCTCGTGCCACTGCCGGTTTCTTGAGCAGACCATTCCGGACCCGATACCGCCTCTGCGTACTTGCGAAGCTGCTGGCGCAGCTGTGTCCGCTGGGGATCCGGCATCGCGACGGTCTGCCGGTACATCGTCGTGAGGGTCGACGCCTCATGAGCGACGTTGGCCTCGGCCGAGGAAAACTGTTCCCACGCAACGACCACGGTGAACCCGAGCAGAGCTCCAAAGACCAGACCGACGACAGTAAGGAACGGCGACAACGACGGATTGTGCGCCGGGCCGACGTTCTCCCCAAGCGTGCGTTTCGACAGCCACAGGAAACCGAGCGCGACCGCTATCGCCCCGACGAGAGTCAGGACCAGCGTCGCCCATAGACCCAACACTCCGAAGCCGCCCATGAATGACCTCCCTCGCAAGGTGCCGACGGCCCGACCGGCCGCTACATCGTGTAATCACCGCGAAACGACATTCCGTAACGCGATTTGCAACTTGGGCTCAAGGTTCGCTTGCAACAGTGACTTGTGGTGGTTGTGAGAGTAGCTGGTTGGCCACTGCCGCGTTTCCGCAGGTCAGGGGGACTTGGGCAGGACTGTCGAAGTCGCAGCGTTTTCGGGGCCTGCTGTTGAGCTCGGCAGCAACCTCGGCTAAGTACTCGGCGGAATGCACCGACAGGTTCGGTGCACTAGGGGAAGTACTGGCGTAGCAGCCCGTTGATGCTTCTCGTTGGATCCGCGCCGCCATCTCGTCGGGTGCCTCGACCACCTCGCCAGGGCCGTACACGGTGCCGTTGAGCGCAGCCTGGAACGGCGCACACACCGTGACGATCGTCATGACGTCGGCAGATTCGAGATGGCTAAGCTTGGGCCGCCTTTACGGGGGAATGGACGGGAGGGTGACCGGGCACCCCTCCCTACGTCGATGAGGCGCGGGCCTGAGCAAGGACAGGAGCAGGCCCGCGCCACCGTTGGAGCGATGCGGGCCGCTGAGTGACCGACAGCCCGCACCGCCGTCCTAGGGCCGCGAAGGGGTGGCCGGACGTGCTCCGACACACGCTGCCCCTTCGGTCATCGCCGCTTACGCGCCGGCGTAGCGGCCGCCGGCGTCGCCGATGGCTTGGGCGGTACCAGCTCAACCCAACCGGCCGCAATCCAACGCTGTGCGAGGTCGTCGGGCACGTCGACGAGCACGCCCGGTCCGTAGACCACGCCGGCGTCACAGACTTGATACGGTGCGACGACGCGCACGGGAGTGCTCATCCGAGCGGCAGATTCGAAATGGCAAGGGCCGCAGCCGGTCTCGTCACGCACAACACCAACCGCTCTTCGGCCACAGTGCGGAGAATGTTCTGCGTGAAGTCGGTACCGGTGTACCCAATCCGCATCGAAAGTGCTTCTCGCACGGCGACATGCTCGCCGAACAACTCCCACAGGCGGCGGGCCGATCTACGTTCCGTGACGGTCCGCCTCAAGACTCCCCAGCTACCCGTATTTCTAGGTTGAGGAATCGTCGCTCGAATCATCCTTTTCGGAGTCGTTCTCGTCGTTCGAGTCGTTCTCGTCGGACGAATCGAGCTTGTCCGCGTGCTTCGTCAAAAGGGCAGCCAGTTCGCGCGCTTCCTCAACTTCTAACACGTCTTCGGATACGCGCTCGTTGTCCTCGTCGAAACGCTCAAGGGTGATCACGTTGTCCTTAGTACCGACATCCCACCGGCTGCCTTCTTGACGAACCATTTTGACGCTGCCTTCCCGAACGAAACGACCTGGATACATGCGAGTACCCACCTCCGAAACGCCGGAACCGCGCACGGCAACCGATTGGCCTCTGTTCGGCCCGCCCGACGGCGAAGGCCGGCACGGCATAGGCCTGCACCCACGTTGAGCGGGTCGAGCGGTCGTCCCAATGCTCAACGGTCAGCGGGCGCTCGAAGCCGACAGTGCCGACCTGGCCGCGCTCGGCGACATTGGCGACACCGGCAGTCATCCGCGGGTTGGAGAACAGCGTCGCGCCAGCAGATTTGAGCGTCGCGTCAAGCTGATCGCCATATGCAACCCGCAGGGCGCGTGGGCCTGATTGGGGTGAACAATCAGCAGATCGTGTTTCACGCTGAGTTCCTGCAGATCGATCTCGTCCAGGCGATCAACCGCGAGTGGATGCCGCAAGCACCCAGCCTGTGCCCGAACGGTTACCCCCTCGACCCCATTCAAGTCCTCGTCGGGCACGTCGCTTGTCTCGGTCACGGCGGCGCGGGTACACCTCGTGGCATTGTCGGCCCTGCGATGCCGTGACTTATGGACCGCCGCTCAACACTCACTGCACCTGCCTCGAGGGGCCGGCGTCAGTGCGGATCTCGATCCATCGCGGCGGATGATTCGGAGATCGGGCGGACGAGTCCGCCTATCTATTACATCCCCGGCAACTAAGGGTGGGGGGCTGGCGCGAAGCCCGAGGGCGTGGTCGCGGTGTCGGCCGGGGTCGCCACGCTCACCTCCGGCGCGGTCGGAGGTGTCGTTGTTGTGATCGTCTGCTCAGTGGCCTGCGGCGCTACTGGACCTACGAGTTGTCCGGGCTCTGCCGAACTCACGTTGTCGAAGATCACGCCCAGCCCTCCCATCGCGACCAGCGCGCTGACACCGATAGCGGCCGACATCGACTGGAACTGCTTCGTCTGCACCTTGACCACTCCAATCGGTCGTGGTGGTTAGCCCCAGCCCCGGGGCGAACCCGTCAATAGCCGGAGGGTCAGAGCCGCGACCCTCTGATATATGGGTAACCGGTGCGGCCAGCGATGAAACGTGAAGCAATCAGAGCTAGCGTTGGCCCCTGGTTCTCAAATACGGGGTAGGAATTGTCACGCTTTCATGCGGAGGTGACTCGAGACGGAGCCTCCTGGCTGGTCAGCGTCGTGGAGCTGGCTCGGTCCGCCCCGCGCACGCTCACGGCGAAAATCGTGAAAGAGCCTGCGAAATGATCACTGCTGGCACGGGATTGGCGCATCACGAAATTGGTCTCGTCGTCTGTTCAGAACGTGACAGTGTGAGAAACCGGGCCACGCAATTGGGCTTCGATACAACCCTTGACGGCGGGTGCCGCATAGATACCTATCAGCCGCGGACCAGATGGGTGCCCGTCAGGTACGACCACTACGGTGCGGTCGTCGGCATCGGTGCTTCTCGTCAGGTTGCAGAGTTCCACGCCACTCGTGATGGCGCGTTTGACGCGCTGTTCTATATCGCCGAATACAGCGACGTCAGGCGTCGCCGCCTCCGGAAAGAAAGTTCCCTAGGCCAACCGCTGCGCCAACGAGGTCCGTGTGGCCGAAGTGGCTGGCGATACGACTATTAGCCACAGATCGGGCCCGGCTGCGGCATGGACCATTTCATATACACGTTTGAGTGGTAACGGCGCAGGGTACTTGTTCGCAATCCTTAGGTGCGCGCTATACGCGGAGGTCACGAAGATGGCTGGAGATATTTGCCCGGCTTGCGGTTATCCCGCCATCGGCTCCCAAGTGTGCGCTGCCTGTCTTCTGGTCGTAGTCGACGAACCGATCAGGCGCAAGGAGGTGGCTGTTGCAACCGCGGCAGCGAAACTGCTGCGGCCTGTCGCCGATCGAGCAGCAGCACAGGCCGTTTAACGCCTCCACACGAGAAAGGTTCACCGATGGCTGGCATTGTCGGTTCGCTCAATTCGATAGTTTGGCTTCTAATTTTCATCGTCGTCGTTGCTGTTGTCGTGTGGGCTGTGCGAATGGCACTGGCGCCGCGGGAGGGGCGGACGTACCGCGAGCGGGCAGTCGTACAACAGCCCGTTGCGCAGCAGCCTGCCCCGTCGAGCGGTTTGGCGCCTGGCTGGTACCCGGACCAAAACGACCACAGAATGATGCGCTACTACGACGGCCGAGTTTGGACGTCGGAGACTCGTGGCGGATAAGCCCCGCCCGGGTCACCGGAACGTTCGACGACAAGATTGACGCCAATGGACAGACGCGTAGACGGCTGTAGACGGCTGGAGTTTTTCGAGGCCCTGACTCGGACATCTTCAGCCTCGAAAGCTTCGAGCGCCTCCTTCGACCCCTTCGAAGGTCGACGGTCGACTTGACGGTCGGTCGAGCGCGGTCGACCACCTTCGAGCGTGCGGGGCCGCCATGAGTGCTGTTTGGATCGACTGGGCGAAACGTTGAGTGATCGACTGACGCAACTTCGTTCCGGCGGGCGCTAAACCCCTCGACGGCCGCGCACCCGGTAGACATTCACGTCGCTTATCGTCGAATCCGCCGCTGGCTCAGCCGAGAACCCTGACCGGAGTGGGACCTTCACTGCCCCCTCATCGCGGCTACTGTCGAAGGATGGGACGCATCATCGCAGTCGCAGTCGGCGTCGTCGTGGCGCTTTTCGGAATACTTTTCGCGCTACAGGGATTCGGTGCGGTGGGAGGCAGCCCGATGAGCAACACCACCACCTGGTCCGTGCTTGGCCCGATCATTGCGCTGATCGGCATCGCCATCGCGGTCGCCCCATTCCGTCGGCGCAAGCCCTAGGCTGCTTGGCCGAGAAGCGATCCGCTCGTCGAGCAACTCATCGATGAGCGACGTCGACGGCTTGCCGCCGAGCCGGCGGATCGACGCGCTCACCGCAGACAGTAGTGCCAGCTGTCGGTCGATGGCGCTGACATCGCGGTGTTTCACTGCTCCCCAATCACCGGATTCCCGGATGCGGCATTCGATGTTAGGCCTTCGCGCGTCTCATCGCCGGTATTGAGATCGGCGTGGCCGACGAGTCGCCGCGCTAGGGTAATCACAAAGAAGTTCGCTGGGCGGTTCAACCGATTCGCGTACCGAAAAGGGCAGTCGCAGTATGCAGCGAAAGCCGTCCGCCGTGCTGTGTGACCTGATGGTGTGACTTCTTCTGGCGTGCAGCCGAAACGGGCCGCCCAATTCGCTCTTCGACAGCTCCGGATATCACGTGAGGGACGGCAAGGTGTACTACCTGAACGCATTCCCGGGCAAGGCTTTTGAGATCAACGGCACCGACGCCGCATCGTTTCAGGCCCTCGACTCCACCTACGGCCGGGACAAGTCGAACGATCGACGGGTCTTATACTTCACCGGCCGGATTCCCGATGCCGATCTGTCGTCGTTCAAGCCGCTCGACGGCCCCTATGCAAGCGACTCGGCACACGTCTACTGGATGGGCAAGACGATCGATGGCGCGAATCCCAACACCTTTCGCGTTCTGAACGCGAACTTCGAATGCTCAGCCGACGAGGTTCGCGCCTACTACCAACGGACGGTCATCGTCGGCGCGGACCCGCGGACGTTTCCGGCCGACCGTGCCGTCACCAATTGCTCCGAGACGTCAATATCGTTCGCGAACTAGCCAAGCCCACCGGTCACGCCGGTCGGGCCCTCAGCGTGTGGCTTGGCGCAGTGCCGAAGGTCGCCTTGTACGCGAGGCTGAACCGGCCCGCGTGGCTGAACCCCCAACGGCCCGCGATAGCGGTCACGGTGTCATTCGCGGGATCGGCCGCCTTCAGGTCGCGATGCGCCCGGTCCAGACGAACGCGGCGCAAATACTCCAACGGCGTCGTGCCCAGATTGCCGCGAAACGCGTACTGCACCGAACGCGGTGACACGCTCACCGCCGCGGCAATATCCTCCAGGCCGATGTCCGCATCCGCGTTCTCCTGGATGAACGCGATTGCATTTCGCAATATGGGCGGCATGTTCCTCACGTTGTCGAGACCAGCCACTGCTTACGCACTCCCCTGAATCGGTTGGTCAGCTTCAAGAATGAATACCCGCTGGGGAACAGCCGAAAACAAGCACAGCAACGATTGATTCCCTGCAGGATCGATTCATGACCGAACGCATGGAGATCCAGCGCACCATCGCCGCGCCTGCCGCCGATATTTTCGCCGTCCTCTGCGACCCGCACGGCCACGTCGCGATCGACGCGACGGGCATGCTGCAGGACGCCGATGGCGAGCCCGCCAAAGCGGTCGGTGACAGCTTTGTCGTGCACATGGATCGCGAGTCGCTCAACGACTTCCCGATGGGTAAGTACGACGTCACCGTGGAAATCCGCGAATTCGACAGGGACCAGCTGATCGCATGGACGATCCTCGGACAGATCCGCCCGCAGATCGGCCACGTCTACGGCTATCGGCTCGAGCCGTCCCCGGATGGCGAGGGCACGGTAGTGACCTCGTTCTACGACTGGTCGGGCATCGACGAACAGTGGCGCAAGGCCAACATCTTCCCCGTCATCCCGGAGTCCGCGCTGCGCGCGACGTTGGGCATCCTGGACCGCACGGTACGACGCGGATACCCCCGCGGGTAGCGTCAACCAACGGTTGACGAATTACCAAGCGTCAACCTAGAGTTGACGGCATGACCGAACCGGCCAAGATCGCCTACCCCGTTCGCCTCGACGACCTCATCGGCGTCATCAAACGGGTGCACAACGAACCACTCGACCAGCTCACCGACGCGGTGCTCGCGGCCGAATCGCTGGACGAAATAGCCGACCACCTCATCGGCCATTTCGTCGACCAGGC
Source organism: uncultured Actinomycetota bacterium (assembly GCA_963817825.1). Lineage (GTDB taxonomy): Bacteria > Actinomycetota > Actinomycetes > Mycobacteriales > Mycobacteriaceae > Mycobacterium. The sequence continues at coordinate 534,765 of CAWFQG010000017.1, forward strand.
ACGACGGTCCGGGGCGTCGTGGACCGAGATTGGCAAGTGCATGGGCGTGACCAAGCAGGCCGCGCAGAAGCGGTTCGTGCCCAAGGCTCCCGATTTCGAATCCGCCGCGCTCGACCCGGGTGCCGGCTTCGGCCGGTTCACCCCGCGGGCACGCAATGTCGTTGTCGTCGCACAGAACAAGGCCAAGCACGCCGGCAACAACGAGATCACCCCCGACCATCTGCTGCTCGCACTGTTCGACGATCCGAACGGGCTCGCGGCCAAAGTGCTCGCCGGACAAGGCGTAGACGGGAGCGCCGTCGAGAAGGCGGTCACGCTCCCGCCCCGTATCGACGGAGAGCTGCCGACGTTGATCCCGTTCAACGGCCCTGCGAAGAAGGTGCTCGAGCTGACCTTCCGGCAGGCCCTGCGCCTGGGCCACAACTACATCGGGACTGAACACATCGTGCTCGCGCTTCTCGAGGCCGAGGATGACAACGGCCCGCTGCACCGACTCGGCGTCGACAAGGACCAATTCGAACGCGACGTCCTCACCGCTCTCGAGCAGTTCACGAAGAGCTGATCTCACAGACGAAGCCGCCGCGGCGTCTACATGATGTGAGGGTGCGACCGTTCGAGGATGTAGTGGCCGAGCACGGAGCGACCGTGCTGCGGGTGTGCCGCGCGGTCGTCGGACCCGTCGACGCCGACGACGCCTGGTCGGAGACGTTCCTGTCGGCGCTACGGGCCTACCCTGACCTGCCCGCCAACGCCAACGTCGAGGCGTGGCTGGTCACGATCGCGCACCGCCGCGCGGTCGACGTCGGCCGTGCGCGCACCCGTCGTGCGATCCCGGTCGAATCGCCACCGGATCGCCCGTCGGCCCGCGCCGATCCCGCCGCGCGCTATCCCGATCTCTGGGCGGCACTGCAACGGCTGCCCGACAAACAACGCCTGGCCGTGGCCTACCACCACATCGCCGGGTTGCCGTTCGCCGAAATCGCCGAGTTGCTCGGCAACTCCCCCGACGCCGCCCGACGCGCCGCCGCCGACGGCATCAAGACCCTGCGCAAGCTCTACCCCGAGGATGAAACCGCATGAGCACCAACCTTTTCGATGACTTGCAGGCCGACGACGAGACGTTGAGCCGACTGCATCAGCGACTCGAACGCGACGCTGCAGCCGATGAACTGCTCGACGTCGCCTACCGCACCGTCGACAGCCCGGTCGGCGCCCTGCTGCTGGCCGCCACCACCGTCGGACTGGTCCGAGTGGCGTACGACGTCGAAGGCCACGACGCGGTGCTGGCCAGGCTCGCCGGGTCGGTGAGCCCGCGTGTGCTGCGCGCACCTGCCCGACTGGACGCCGCCGCCCGCCAACTCGACGAATACTTCACCAAGCGGCGCACCGCATTCGAGCTGCCCGTCGACCTCCGGCTCGCCGAAGGCTTCCGCCGCAGCGTCGTCGAGCATCTTCGCGACATCGGCTACGGCCGCCGGGAAAGCTACGCCGCGGTGGCCGCGGCCATCGGCAACCCGCGTGCCGTGCGAGCCGTCGGAACCGCCTGTGCCCACAACCCCCTTCCCGTCGTGATCCCGTGCCACCGAGTCGTCCGCTCCGACGGAACGACCGGCCGGTACGTCGGCGGTCCCGCCGCCAAGTCGGCGCTGCTCGCGCTCGAAAGGGAATGAAACCGGTCGACCGGCGGTAGAAACAACACATGAAACTCAACGACGCGGCACGCGAACTCATCGGCTCAGGGACCGACGCGACACTGGTGACGCTCAACCCCGACGGCAGCCCACAGGTGACCGTCGTGTGGGTGGCGCTGGAGTCGACGCCCGACGGCGACGAACTCGTGTCGGCGCACCTCACCGAATACCAGAAGACCCGCAACATTCGCCGCGACCCGAGGTCGCTCTCACGATCCTGTCCACCGACCACCCGAACGAACAGACGCCCTACCTCGCGATCAGCGGCACAGCCCGCATCGTCGAGGGCGGCGCACCCGAACTGCTCAAGAAGTTGGCCAAGGCGATGCTCGGCTCCGACGAGCACTTCCCACCGCCCAATTCACCGCCGGGACTGCTGACCCGCATCCGCATCGACAAGGTGGGTGGCTTCGGGCCCGCAGCATCCTGACGACCAAGCCGTAGTCGCGCCGCACGCCGTGTGCGATCATGCGATGCAGCTAGGAGGGGATATGCGTCGCTGGTTGGTGTTGATGTTCGCTGCTGTGACGGTTTCGGGTGCCGTGCTTGCCACGCCTGCAAACGCGGTCGACACCCCGATCGGGAACCTCGGTGAAACGCTGCGGGTCGAGTTCAAGGGCATCGTCGCCGACGTGAGCGTCCACGATGTGCTGCCCTCCGACGTCCCGCCCGGGTTCGGCTATCCGCCCCGCGCGCCCCGCTATCAGGTGTACCGCGCCAACGTCACGATTCACGCCGTCAAGATGCCCGTGCCGTACGCCATGGGTTTGTCGTTCATCTTCAAGGGCGTCACACCGACGGGCGACGCGTACGAACCACGAAACTCCGATGCGCCCGACGCACTGCAGTACGCGATGCAAAACGTTCCGGCGGGTGCGACCCTCAACGGCGGTGTGTGGTGGGACTGCTACCGCGATCTGGTGACAAACGTGGTGCTGGTCGACAAGGTGACCGGCATCCACCTCGCGCAGTGGAACCTGTAGTGAGCCGGTGACGATCCAGGTCACCACTCCGCTGGCCGCCGAGCTTCCCGAACTCGCCGACGTCGCCGCTCGAACCTTCCCGCTGGCGTGCCCGCCATCGGCAACGCCACAGAACATCGCGGCATTCATCGAAGAGAACCTGTCCGAAGGACGCTTCGCCGACTATCTGACCGATCCCGACCGGGTGCTGCTCGTCGCTCGTGAGGGCGGCCGAATGATCGGTTACGCCATGCTTATTCGCGGTGTGCCTGACGACGACGATGTTCAGCGGGCAGTCGACGTGCACCCGGCCGTCGAGATCTCCAAGCTGTACGTGCTTCCTGGCAGCCATGGCACGGGCGTCGCCGCAGCCCTGATGACCGAGGCATTGGCGCGCGCAGACGAACTCGACGCGAAGACCGCGTGGCTCGGGGTGAATCAGCGCAACCAACGGGCGCAGCGTTTTTACGCCAAGCACGGCTTCTCCATCAACGGCACCAAGACATTTCGGCTCGGCGCCAGCGTGGAAAGCGACTACGTGATGGTTCGTCCGGTCTGACCCGCGGTCGTCAACGCCAACAATCGTGACGTGGCCCGCAGGTACTTCTTGCGGAATCCGCCTACCAGCATCTCGTCACTGAAGATGGTGTCCAGCTTGGCTCCCGACGCCACCACTGGGATACCCGCGTCGTAGAGACGGTCGGTGAGCGATACCAGCCGCAGGGCCACGTTCTGATCTTCGATCGGATGTACTCCGGTGATGAACACCGCCGAAACCCCTTCGATGAGGGTCAGATAGCGCGACGGATGCATGGTCGCCAAGTGCGTGCACAAGGCGTCGAAGTCGTCGAGGGTCGCATTCGGCGTGGCGGCGGCTCGCGAGCTGACCTCGCGGTCGCTCAGCGGTTCGGGCGCAGGCGGTAGGCCGCGGTGACGGTAGTCCGGTCCGTCGATGCGAACCGTGTCGAAAATCGCTGCGAGCGTGTTGATTTCGCGTAGAAAGTCCTGGGCGGCGAACCGGCCCTCGCCCAACTGCTCGGGCAGCGTGTTCGACGTCGCGGCGACCGATACGCCGCGCTCGACCAGCTGCGAGAGCAGCCGCGAAATCAGCGTGGTGTTGCCGGGGTCGTCCAGCTCGAACTCGTCGATGCACACCACGACGTAGTCGCCCAACAGGTCGATGCACTCGGCGAAGCCGAACACACCGGCGAGCTGCGTGAGCTCACCGAAGGTCGCGAACGCCGTCGGCGCCGGCGACGCGGCAGAGATCGCGTAGTAGCTCGACGCCAGCAGATGGGTCTTGCCGACCCCGAATCCGCCGTCGAGGTAGAGGCCAACGCCGGGCAGCACCTCTCGCTTGCCGAACAACTTCTTCTTGCCCGCCCGTCGCGCCACGGCCTCGTCACAGAACTGCAGGCAGGACTGCACCGCCGCGGCCTGAGACGGCTCGGCCGGGTCGGGCCGGTAGCTGTCGAAGCTGACCTCGGCGAATGTCGGCGGCGGGTGAAGCTGGGCGATCAGCCGCTCCGGGCTGACGGTGGGGTGTCGATCGACAAGTCGGCCGACACCGCTGGACTGCATGCAGGAACTTTAGCGACGTGCTGCAATCTCCCCATGTCCGACGACGCTGCTGCGGTGCGCTTCACGGTGCTGGACCCCACGGGAGGCACCGAAGGCCCGGCTCGCTCCATCGAGTCATCCGACGACGGTCAGCTGGCCGACTACTACCCCTACCCCGACGGCCCGCGGGCGTGCTGGGTACGCGGGAACATGATCGCCAGCCTCGACGGTGCCGCGACCGACGACGGCACGGCGGGCGGCTTGGCGGGACCCGGCGACCGCGCGTTGTTCTCGTTCATGCGCCACCAGGCCGACGTCATCCTTGTCGGCGCGGGCACCGTCCGGATCGAGAACTACTCGGGCGCACAGTTCAGCCCTACGCAGCGCCAGGCCCGGCAGGGCCGCGGGCAAGCCGAGGTCCCGCCCATCGCTGTGGTGACCAACAGCGGCGAGCTCGACCACGACGCCAAGCTGTTCACCCGCACCGAGGTACCTCCGCTGATCCTCACCTCCGCCATCGCAGTCGCCGACACCCGCAGCCGGCTCGGATCCGTCGCCGAGATCATCGACGCCTCGGGTCCGCACCCCGACCGGGTCGACGACGCGACAATCCTGAAAATCCTGGCCGAGCACAAACTGTTCCGGGTCCTCACCGAGGGCGGACCGATGCTTCTCAGCACGCTGATCGAGAACGGTCTGCTCGACGAGCTGTGCGTGACGGTTGCGCCGATCCTGGTCGGCGGTGCAGCCCGGCGCATCGCCGCGGGCTCGGGCCAAGTTCACATCCCGATGCGGCGCAGCCACGTGCTCACCGACGACCACGGCTACCTGTACACGCGCTACGTCAAGGGCGACTAGCAGACGCATCAGTACTGTGGTTCGCATGCATCGGCGTCGTCTGGTCCGTGCCCTGAGCACCTCGACCGTCGTTGTGTCGGCTTTGCTGGCCGGTTGCGCACCCCTTCTTGCCGCCGATCCGCGCTATGCCACCGACTCGGGGGCACGCCCCCAGGGGCAACCGACCACCGCGAAGAAGGCCGACGGTCCGCCGGCAATCGAGGCACCCAAGAACGACCTGTCGTGGCACAACTGCACCTCACAGGTGTTCAGTGACTCCGCCATCCAGCCGCTCCCCGGCGTCACGCTGGACTGCGCCTCCTACGACGCCGATCTCGACCCGATCAACGGCGCCACCGGATCGGTGAGCATCGGCGTTGTGCGCGCCCGTTCCGTGCAGACCCCGGAGGACGCGGGCCCGCTGGTGATGACGACCGGATCGGACCTGCCGACCTCGGTTCAGCTGCCGGTCTGGCTATCCCGCGCAGGCGCCGACGTACTCAAGAGTCATCCGATCGTGGCGGTCGACCGACGCGGCATGGGAATGTCCAGCCCGATCGACTGCCGCGACCTGTTCGACCGTCAGGAGATGCTCGACCAGGCGCAGTTCCAGTCCGGCGACGACCCCGTCGCCAACCTCGGCGGGGTCACCATGACGGCCACCACCAGCTGCACCGACACCATCGCACCCGGCGACTCCGCCTACGACAACGCGCACGCCGCCGAGGACATCGAGCGGCTGCGCAGCACCTGGGACGTGCCGACGATCGCACTGCTGGGCATCGGCAACGGCGCTCAGGTGGCGCTGGCCTACGCGGGGTCGCATCCCGGCAAGGTGGCGCGGCTGGTGCTCGACTCACCGCTACCGCTCGGCATCGCCGCAGAGGCCGCCACCGAACAGCGCGTGAAGGGCGAGCAGACCGCACTGGACGCGTTCGCCTCGCAGTGCGCGGCGACCAGCTGCCCGCTGGGACCCGATCCGAAGGCCGCCGTCGACGCCCTGCTCGCCAGTGCGCGCGCCGGCGATGGGCCGGGTGGTGCTTCGGTCGCCACCGTCGCCGATGCGATCATCACCGCGCTGGCCTACCCGCGCGGCGACCGCACTGCCGCAACCAACAGCCTGGCGTCCGCGGTGGCGTCGGCTCGCTCCGGCGACACGAACCAGATGAACAACCTCATCACGCAGGCCGACAACCTGCGCCAGACCGACGGCCAGTTCGTCAACGCGTGCAGCGACGCGCTGAACCGGCCCACCCCCGACCGGATCCGCGAACTCGTGGTCGCCTGGCCCAAGCTGTACCCGCAGTTCGGCGCAGTGGGAGCGCTCAGCCTGGTGAAGTGCCTGAACTGGCCGAGCGGAACGGCGCCGCCGGACCCGAAGAACCTCAAGATCCCGGTGCTGCTGCTCGGTGTGCAGAACGATCCGATCGTCGGCAACGAAGGTGTCGCCCAGGTCGCCGCCACCGTGATCAACGCGGGGACGTCAAGCAAGCGGGTGATCTGGCAGGGCATCGGACACGGCGCGAGCATCTACTCGGAGTGCGCGCTGGCACCGGTGACCGGCTACCTGGACAGCGGCAACCTGCCGGCCACCGACACATACTGCCCCGCCTGATCCTTCCGCCGCGGCCGTCGGTGTACGGTTCGCTGGTGGCGGCACCAGACTCCATTCGTACCGGCCTGCTGAATCTCTTCCGGCCCCGCACGTCCCCACCCAGCGGGGCAACGGTGCTCCGGTCGGCGCTGTGGCCGATCGCCATCATGTCGATCATCCACCGCAGTTATGTGCTGTCCAGCAACGGCTACATCACCGACGACTTCGGCCCGGTGTACCGCGCTGTCAGCAACTTCAGACGCGGCTGGGACATCTACAACGAGCACTTCAACTACGTCGACCCGCACTATCTGTATCCGCCGGGCGGCACGTTGTTGATGGCCCCGTTCGGGTACATGCCCGTATTCGCTTCGCACAACTGGTTCGTCGTGATGAACACGGTTGCGATGATCATCGCCGCCTGCCTGTTGGTGCGGTTGTTCGGCTTCTCGTTGTCGTCGGTGGCCCTGCCCGCTCTGCTGCTTGCGATGTTCTGCACCGAGTCGGTGACCAACACGATCGTGTTCACCAACATCAACGGCTGTGTGCTGCTGGCGGAGGTGCTGTTCTTCCGATGGCTGCTGTCAGGCAAGGTCAGCAACGAATGGTGGGCCGGCGCTGCTATCGGCCTGTCGCTGGTGGTCAAACCCGTACTGGCCGTGCTCCTTCTTCTCCCTCTGCTGAACCGGCAATGGCGGACCCTTGTCACCGCAATCGCGGTGCCGTTGGTGTTCAATGCGGCCGCGTGGCCACTGGTGTCCGATCCGATGGATTTCGTAAAGCGCACGGTGCCTTACATTCTCGGAACCCGGGACTACTTCAACAGTTCCATCCAGGGCAACGGCACCTACTACGGGCTGCCGGTTTGGTTGATACTGCTGCTGCGGATCGTCTTCACGGTGCTCGCACTCGTCAGCATCTGGTTGCTGTACAAGTACTACCGGGAGCGAGACCCCCTGTTCTGGATGTTGACATCCTCCGGCATTCTGCTGACCGCTTCGTGGTTGGTCTTGTCGCTTGCGCAGGGCTACTACTCGATGATGTTGTTCCCGTTCCTGATGACGGTGGTGCTGCCCAATTCGGTGGTGCGCAACTGGCCCGCGTGGCTGGCGACGTACGGCTTCCTCACGATGGACCGGTGGCTGATGTGGCGCTGGCCGACGACCGGCCGCTTCCTGGAGTACATGAAGATCACCTATGGCTGGTCACTGCTGCTGATCGTGGTTTTCTGCGTTCTCTACTTCCGCTACCTGGACGCCAAGGCCGACGGCAGGCTAGACGAGGGCATCGATCCACCGTGGATGGCGGAAAGGGAGCCACGCGCTAGCGTGTCTACATGACCTCTTCGCGACCCCGGGTGGAACTGACCAACGACGAGTGGCGCCAGAAACTCACCCCAGCCGAATACGCGGTCCTGCGCGAAGCCGGCACCGAGCGGCCATTCACCGGCGAGTACACCGACGCCAAGACCGAAGGTGTCTACGAGTGCCGCGCCTGCGGCGCCGAGCTGTTCCGGAGCACGGAGAAATTCGAATCCCATTGCGGCTGGCCGTCGTTCTTCGACCCGGCGAACTCGGACGCGGTCATCCTGCGGACCGACGATTCCATGGGCATGACCCGCGTCGAAGTGTTGTGCGCAAACTGCCACAGCCATCTGGGGCACGTCTTCGAGGGCGAGGGTTATCCGACGCCCACCGACCAGCGCTACTGCATCAACTCGATTTCGCTCCGACTGGTGCCTGCAGGCGAGTAGCCCGCAGTTCCTCGAACTGCACCTGCGCCGGTCGCTTCGTCTGGCCCGAGGCGAGCATGTTCATCATCGCCGCGGAGCTGATCGGCGGGCTGTAGTAGTACCCCTGCGCGACATCGCAGCCGAATTCGCGCAGCCTGTCCGCCGTCTCGGAGTTCTCCACCCCCTCGGCGACCGTCGTCACGCCGAGCACGTGGGCGAGGTCGACGACACCGCGCACGACGGCGGCCGCTCGTGCGTCGACGCGGATCGGCGCAATGAAGTGCCTGTCGAGCTTCACCTCGTCGATGGCCAGTTCACGCAGGTACCACAGGGCCGAGTAGCCGCTGCCGAAATCGTCGATGGCGATCCGAATTCCTCGTTGCCGCAACCTTTCCAGCACCGAGCGGGTGCGGTCGATGTTGTCCAGCAGGAAGTCTTCGGTGATCTCGATCGTCAGGTCTTCCGGACTCAGGTTGCGCACCGCGAGCGCCGCCGCGATGTGGGTGGGCAGGTCGAGGTCCCCGAGGGACGGGGCGAACACGTTCACCGCGATCGGTACACCGATGCCCATGGCCTGCCATTCGGCAACGTCATCGAGGGCCTGGTTCAGCACGATGTCGGTCACCGCGCGCATGAGGCCGCGCTTGCGCACCAGAGGCAGGAAGTGTGCAGGCCCGAGAAGGCCCCGCCTCGGATGCGGCCAGCGGACCAGCGCTTCGACGCCGACGACGTCGCCGCTGCGCAGGTCGAACTTCGGTTGATAGAACACGGTCAGGTCGCCGTGGTCGATGGCGTGACGCAGCTCGCCGAGCAGCCGCACCGCAGTGCCGCGTTCGGCGCCGTCGCCCGGGTCGGTGGGCAGCTCCAGATCGTTCTGATCGGCGAGGGCCATGTCCGGGGTGAAGGTGTGCAGGCCGCCGGACTTCGAGCGCTTGGCCGTATACATCGCCACGTCGGCCTGCTTGAGGAGCATGTCCGCGCACAGGTCCGGGTTGGCGGCAGACGCCACGGCGAGACCGACGCTGGGGCGCATCAGGAGCTGCTGCCCGTCGATGACGAAGGGCTCCTCGAATGCGGCGACAACCCTGTGCGCGACCAGCCGCGAGAGTTCGGGCAGCCCCTCCATCAGGACGGCGAACTCGTCGCCGCCCACGCGAGCGACCGTATCGGAGGTGCGCACGCAGCCGAGAAGTCGTTCGGCGGCCTGAATCAGCAACGCGTCCCCGGCCGGGTGTCCCAGACCGTCGTTGACGAGCTTGAAGTCGTCGAGATCCATCGACAACACCGCGACGGACTGGTTGTCGTTCTCGTGCAGTTGCACCGCGTGCATCAGCCGGTCGTTGAACAGGTCGCGGTTCGCCAGGCCGGTGAGTGTGTCGCGCAGGGCCTGGTCGGCAACCATCTTCAGCAGTCGCTGGTTCTGCCGGACCACCACGAACTGCCTCGCCATCACCGCGGTCATCAGCAGCATGGACGACACGAAGATCGGTCCCAGTCCCGGTGTCGGTAAATAGGCGGCCACACAGATGACAACCGCGATTGCGACCGGTACGTATGGCAGCCACATCGAGACCGGGGACGGCACCTGGGACACCGCAACAATGGTCTCGGAAGCCCGCGGACTGATCAGCGCTGCCACGCCGAACGTCAGAAATGCCGCCGCCCAGCCGATTTCGATGATGTGACCGCTGTGATGGACGCTATGGGCGTCCAGGTACGCGAATGCGCTGTCCGACAGCGCCATCAGGACAACCGCGGCCGTCAGCAATGCGAGCGTGGCGCGATGCCCGGTGCGGGCCCTCGCCAGCACCACTGTCGCCACGGTGAGGATCGCAATATCAAAGGCGGGATACGCCAGCGACAGGCCCAGCGCGAAACCGCTTGTGCCGCCTGCCTCGTAGACGCTTCGCAGAACCAACACCCACGAAATTTCGAAGAGAGCGCCCGCGACGATGAACCCGTCCAGTACGAACCGGGTCCGGGAATGGCCCGAATATCCGATAGGAAAGAACACTATCGCGAGGCCCGCACCCAGTGGGAACAATAGATAGCCCGCGTCCGCCAGCGATGGGAACGGGGACTGATGGAGCACGTTTTCGTAATAGATCCATAGGGCCGAGCCAGCGGCCCACCCGGCCAGACCGACCGTCAAGCAGATCCACGCTCTACGCTGCCTGCCCGCAGCCAACCGCGCGGCGAATCCGCAGCAGATCGCGGCGAAGAGCGCGAACACAAGCAGGCTGTAATTCGCGACCGCTTCGAGTGTCGAGTCGCTGCCCCAGCGTCCGATCAGAGTTCCTGCGAACGCAACACCCACGGTGACAGCGCCGATCACCACCCACGCTGTTCTCGACACTATGTAACGCTAGCAACAATTTGACGCAACCGAAACCGCTCGCAGCAAAGTAGCAGCCATACTTGCCCAAAAGTTCGTGCTTTGCGCTCTGTCCCCTGGCAGCTGCCCTGCCTTGGCGGGAAATGCGTTGCCCAAATTAACGGCCGTGACGGATGAGTGAGTCACATGCCGGTAACAGCAAATCCCAATGCCCTCCTGCCTAATGCGGCCTGACACGCGTTGTGAGCGTGACGCTGGGCGCCACGCTCACAACCGGAAAGTGCTTTACGCGGCAGCGGGCACCAGGCCGGCGGCCGGGCGGAACTGGCGAACCGAGCCGAGCCGATGCGCATCACGTCGGCTGCGCCACTTGTCGAACCCGTCAACCACCGTGATGGCGACCGGAATGTACAGCGGGGACAGCGTCATCAGGAAGAGGATGATCGGGAAGAGCATTGGATTTCTCGCATTCTCCGCGAAGCGGACCGGTGGTCTCTAGTTGTCTTTCGTGAACTCGTCGCTGAGTTCGTGGTGAGAAATCTAGGACCGGAGACGCGGTCGGACGATGTCCCGGAGCGACCAACTTCTGCGTGCTTGTTATCTCCTGGAGACAAAGCGGCTCCGATTAGCAATGCGCGCCGTATCCGCAGGTCAGAAGGTCGGTGCGGACTCCCAGGCTGTCGTGGTGTCCGTGATGGACGCCTTCAACTGAGCCCAGTCGATGACGCGATCCGGCTGCGGGCATGCCCTGCGACGGGCAAATCGTCTTCTACCGAAGGACAGCAGGCCCACGTCGATACCCGCGAGCTCCCAACCTTGCGGCCCATTCAGGAGATATGCATCGGCCGCCCGCACGACTTGCACCCCCGACGTGTCGACAAGTTGGCGATCGAGAACATCACGGGCAAGGGCTACGTCGTCGATCGCTGAGCTTTATACGGTCATTACCAAGTAGCGACGGGGCGGGCAGCACACACTCTCGGCCCCGATCGCGTTGCCGCGTAGTGCGTTCGCGGCCATGTTGAGTCTCTACGGACGGCGACGCCCCGAGCTTTAACTAACTGCGGTGGATGGACCGCAGTGCCAGACGATCCGGGTCGTCTTCAAGTGTGCTGCGGTCCCAGCCACCAAGCTCGGCGGCCGCCTCGTACGTGGTCTGCAAGAACCGGGCGACCGCGTGGTCCGGGTCATCGGCGGTGCGGACGGCCTCGTAGGGCAGCAGGAATTCTCCGAGTTCGTGGCTGAAGTAGGCACCGTCTGGTTCAACGCGGTGGGCGGAGAAACCGTCCGGCTCGGGGTATGCGTAGGAGTAGAACGCGCCCTCCTTGCCGCCTCCGGGCCAGAAGCCGCAGCTGCTGAGCTCCCGTGAGTACCCCTCAACCATCACCCAGTCCGGGCAGTTAGGGGCACCTCCCGGATGCGCGGGGGCGAGCCGCCCGGAAAAACGTGTACAGGCCAAATCCATAGCACCCCAGAAGAATTGGACCGGGCTGGCCTTTCCGACGAACGCCGCGCGAAAGTTTGTCATGACCCGGTGGGCCTGAACCAGTTGCTGCCAGAACGCTCGCGCCGCATCGGGATCGTATTCAGCGTGCTGATAGTCCTCAGCGAACGGGATAGCGGGGTCCACCTCGTTGGGCTTGCCCACGATGTGTATTTCGATGCCGAGCCTGTCGAGCGCCGCGAGCGTCTCGCCGTAAAACTCAGCGACGGGTTTGGCCGCCAACGGCACCGCCTCCTGATCACCGTCACTCTTCCGGATCGCAAGAATCTGGTTGACGAAGTCGAACTCCATGTCGAACACCGCATCCCGGTATGGAACTGCGCCGGTGGTCAAACCCCGGGGACTGACATACAACGTCACTTGCCACCAGTGGTTTATCAGCGGCATGTGAGCCATGCGGATCTTGCCGACGATCTGGGTCCACATATGCAAGGTGTCGCGAGTGGCCGTCCAGTCGTCCACCATCAGGGACGGCCAGTCGTAGGTCCGCGCTGGGCCGTTCATGTCGTTCCCTCCCACAGTTCGCCGAGCGTGCGATTGATTGACTCGGTCGAAAGGCTACCTATTGTGTGGCCACCGCAACGTGAGACCGTCGAGCCGTCAGATCCCGGTATTTTCAGTGCGTATCGGGGCTGGGTCGGGCACGTGGGGCATCAGGGCATCAGCCGGAATCTGACCGAACAACCCGGCCTGGAAGTCCTCCATGGCCTGCCCCAGTTCGGCTCTGGTGTTCATCACAAACGGCCCATACGCCGCGACAGGTTCGCGAATGGGCTGGCCACCCAAGATAAGCAGCTCCAAGGCCGGACTTTGCGAGTCTTGGTGGTCATCACCGCGGACCTCGAACCAGTCGCCACGGCCGAACACCACCAGCTGACCGTCACGTACCGGTCGCCCTTCGGCACCCACGCGCCCAGCGCCAGCCAGAACGTAGATGAGCGCATTAAAGGACGGATCCCACGGCAATTGCAATCGCGCGCCCGGCGAAACGGTCGCATGGATCAGCGTGATGGGCGTGTGCGTCGAGCCCGGGCCTCGGTGGCCACCGACCTCGCCGGCAATCACCCGAACCAACGCGCCCGCATCGGCGGACACCGCCAGCTTCACCGCGGCAGCGTCGATGCCCTGGTAGGCCGGCGGGATCATCTTCTTCTTCGCGGGCAGATTCACCCACAACTGCACGCCATGGAACAGGCCGCCCGACATCACCAAGTCCTCCGGCGGCGTCTCGATATGCAAGATCCCCGAACCGGCCGTCATCCATTGGGTGGCTCCGTCCTCGATCATCCCACCGCCCCCATGCGAGTCCTGGTGCTGAAAGCGACCGTCGATCATGTAGGTCACGGTTTCGAACCCCCGATGTGGATGCCACGGTGTGCCTTTGGGCTCACCGGGCGCGTATTGCACGGCGCCCATCTGGTCCATGTGCACGAACGGATCAAGCACCGCGTGTGACACCCCGGCAAAAGCCCGGTGGACGGGAAAGCCTTCGCCTTCAAGTCCAGTCGGCGCCGTGGTCACGCTCAGCACCGGACGCTCAAGAGCATCCCGTCGCGGCCCGTCAAGCCGGGGCAACCGTAAATAGTCGGCAGTCACAGCAGGCATGATCTACTCCAATCAGGTCGGCAGCCATTGCGGCTTCGATGAACCGTGCGGCGCCAAGACCGTTCGGTATGACTCTTTCGTTCGCGACATCACCACCTGGTCGGTCATTCCTTGGTAGGTGCCGAGCGGAGTCTCTGCGGTGAACAGATCGGGAGCGACATACGTGTGCTCATCGCTCGATCCAGCGGTAGCCGCGGCATACTCCTTGTCGAAAATGCCAAGCGAAAGGAGCCATAGCACGGTTCGGGTCAGCGACACGACGACTCGATAGCTGCCACCCTCCGTCGCGCGCCTGCGCAGCGCCTCGAGTATGCCAACCGTTCCGAGCCAGCCCACGACATTGTCGCAAATGGGAACAATCACAGGCGATTTGGGAAGGGTAGGCGTCCCTTCGATACAGAACACGCCCGATACGGCCGCGCCGATCTCATCGAAGCCGGGACGGTTCGACCACGGCCCTGTGTCGCCATGGAGGACGACCTTGGCATGGATCAGTCCGGGCTTCTTCGCGCATAGCTCTTCGGCGGTAAGACCGTTTCGTTCCAGATAACCGGGGCGCTTGTTGGCGAAGAAGATATCGGCATCCTTCAGCAGGTTGTCGAACTTCGCGCGATCTTCCTTGGAGCTATCCAAGATAGTGGAGCGCATCCCAACCTGAACATCCCAGGCGAAGGCCTCGACCTCGGTGGCGTTGGGTCGCCAGATGTTGAGGACGTCCGCGCCGTACATGGCGAGGTCCCGTCCCATCGCCCCTCCCGCAATCACATGCCCCATACCGAACGCGCGGATACCTTCCAGAGGATTGTGTCCGTCCTTCTTGAAGGGCATTGGCTCGCTTTCACCGATCTTCTCCACCGTGATCAAGGGCATCGTGGAGAGGACTTCGGTGTATTGCGGCTCCTTCAGAAACTCTTCGGTGGTTCGCACCTTCGCGAGCACGAGGCCTTCTTCCGCCGCGGCCGCCTCCAAATCATCGGCACGCCATTGCAATATGGCATTCTCGATAGATGCGAGGCTATCGGTGCACCTCAGAAATTTGAGCGTGTCCGTCTTCGATCGAGGATAGAAATCCAGGGCGACCACGTAGCGCCCGTCTCGTGTCTTGTGGAGGATCGGAAGTTCCAGGAATGGATTATCCGCAAATCCGCCCATCGCAGGAGCACGCCCGTTTACGGTCTCCCATTTGCCCTCAAAGAACCCGCAGAACCGCCGAAGGGCTTTTCGAACGTCGACGTGGATGTCCTGGCCCTCTCCAGTTCTCTCCCTCCATAGGGCTGCGGCGGCAACAGACTTCGCGGCCAGGCCGATCGCGGCCATTGCACCAAACCGATGCGGACTGGGGATGATCGGGTCCAGGCCATAGAACGAGAGGCGTCCTCCGCAGTCCGCGGCTGTCAATCCGACGTCGCCCAGCACCTCGGTAGTTTGCGCCAGCAGATCGAAACCCGATGAAGTGACCGGGTTCTTGAGTGTCGATTCGAGTTTGTCGGTCAGCCGAGTCGCAGACGCCGTGAATAGGGTACTCACGCCGGCTCCTTCTTCTCCGAGAGCGCACTCTCGCCAGCCGCTCGCAGCCGAAGAAGTCGGATGATGATCTCGTTCTCTTCGCGCGCGAGCTCGCCGACCGATCGTCCAGCGGCCTCGCGCATCACGCCGTCGACGATGGTTTGCTTGAGTTCGGGAGTGACTTGCGGGTTTCCGAGCGTCTGCATCATCGCCGCGAGCGGATCCATGAGCTGCTCCATGAAGTGGTTGATGCCGCCTGCTCCCCCGCCTACATGCCATTGCAGGCTTTGGCCCATCACGCCCCAGCGCAGTCCGGGTCCGTAGCTAACGGCGGTGTCGGCTTCCTCGACGCTCAGTACGTCTTGTTCGATCAGGTGGAGCATTTCCCGATAAAGCGCCGCTTGTAGCCGGTTGGCCACGTGGCCGGGCAGTTCCTTGCGCAAATGAATGGGCTTCTTGCCGATCGATGCGTAGAACCGCATCGCTCGCTCGATGGCTTCGGGCGATGTCTTGGCGCCGCCGACCACTTCGACAAGCGGGACGATATGGGGCGGATTGAACGGGTGGCCGACAACGACCCGCTCCGGGTGCTTGCAGGCCGATTGAATCACGCTTGGCGTGATTCCCGACGAACTGGAGGCGATGATCGAGTCGACCGGCGTGGCTTCATCGATGTGCGCGAACAACTTCGTTTTGAAGTCAGGCCGCTCGGGGCCGTTCTCCTGGACGAAGTCGGCCTTTGCAAAAGCCTGATCCGAGTCTGTGGTGAAGCTCAAGCGGTCGCGCGACGCGCCCGGCGACAGGCCGATTTCTTCAAGCTGGTCCCAGGCCTCATCGACATATTTGCGCAAGTTTGTCTCAGCGTTTGGAGCTGGGTCGGTCGCAACGACATCCAACCCGCGCGCCAAATACTGAGCCGCCCAACTGGCGCCGATGACTCCCGTACCGACGATGGCAACACGACGAATCGGTTTTTCGAATGACACGATGACGTCTCCCTTTCAAGAGATTTCGGAATATGCGATGCCGGTCAGGTTCCCTTGCGCGACGAGCACGGCCTTCTCGTCCGATCCATCGAGCTTGGCTGAAACGACGTTGCCCCCGAAGTCGGTGATGAACATTCGGTCGCCGTTGAGATCCAGGGCGATGCCGATTCCTTCCATCAAGTGCGTGACGACGATCTCAGGACCGGGCCGGCCGTTCGCATCTGAATCCATTGGGGCGCGGTTGACCGTGTTCCCGCGGGGCGGGTCGCCCCGATCGGTCCAATACATCACCCGGTTGTTCAGATCGAGGTCCAGATCGATCGGCTCGGGAAGTCCGTCGTAAAGAACCTCGATGTCAGCTCGATTGGACGCCGACTGTCCTGCGGGAACGTCGATTCCGGCGCGACAGATGCGGCCCTCGCCGGCGTTGTCGGGACCCTTCTGCGTCCAGTAGACGTGTCCGCCATCGACATCGATGGCCACCCCCACACACCACTTCGATGCGTCCGGCCCCGGTCGCGAGTCGCCCTGACTCGTGTCCACGAGGGTCTCGATATTGGAGCCGTCGAGATCGGCGCGCATGACCCGCATGCCTTCGCGGTCGCACCAATACAGCTTTCGGCTCTTCTTTTCGAGCTGGATCTGCTTGGGAGTGAACGTTCCGCCCTGAGGGACGATCGTCATTCGATTGCGCCCGTCGAGGTCGGCTCGCTCAATGGAGCCGTCGTTCACCTTGGGAACCCCCATATTGGTCCAGTAGATGTGCCCCGCGGCGACATCGACCGCGATGCCGTCGGGGAATCTGCACCCGGTGACGATGACCTTGCGGTCGGAGCCGTCCGAATTGAGAGAGACGATGCGGTCGTCGCTGAGGTCGAGAAGGAACAGCCGACCCACCGTGGCCGTGCCATCGGATGCGGGTTTCGGTGCCTGCTTTTGTGGACTGACCATGTACTTTCACTCCAGCATCAGTTGA
This sequence comes from uncultured Actinomycetota bacterium, assembly GCA_963817825.1. Classification (GTDB taxonomy): domain Bacteria; phylum Actinomycetota; class Actinomycetes; order Mycobacteriales; family Mycobacteriaceae; genus Mycobacterium. Next base: position 552,053 of record CAWFQG010000017.1, read on the forward strand.
AATCCGAGCCGGGCGCTCGATTCTTCTGCGCCGAGCAATTCCATCGTTATGCGCTCCGCCCAAGTCGTCGATGTTGTCGGCCACAGCGATCTGCAGGCAGAGCTGTCCGCACTGACAACGTCTCTCCACGGTGCGCCGTCTGTGATCGGTCAGGCATAGCCCAATGCAGCGTTCTCGTCGCGGATCCGCACGTTGAGTACCAGGGCATTGGCAATGCTGAACACGATTGCGGTCAGCCATGCCGAGTGAACCAGCGGGAGCGCTGCCACCTCTGCGGTCACCGCGGCGTAGTTGGGGTGATTCATCCATCGGTACGGTCCGCGTCGAACCAGCGGCGCGCCCGGGATGACGATGATGCGGGTGTTCCAGTACTTGCCGAGCACGGCTATACACCACCAGCGGACAACGGTGCTGAACAGCACGACTGCCACCATCGGCCAACCGAGCCAGGGAATGAACGGGCGGTGCATGGCCCAGACTTCGACGATGCACGCAACCAACAGCAGCGCATGCATAATCGCTATCGCCAGGTAGTGACCGCGACCGAACTCCTTGCCCCCGTGAGCGAATGACCACTCGGCATTTCGCTTGGCGACGGCGAGCTCGACCAGACGTTCAGCGCCGATGGCAAGGATGAACAGGTAATACGCCATCAGCCCCTCACCAACTCAGCAGGACCAGTTCGAAGCTGAAGCCCGGCCCCATCGAGACCATCACTCCGAAGGTTCCCTCGGGTGGCGAATCGGCGATCGTGCGGCGCAGGACGTCAAGCACCGACACCGACGACATATTGCCGTTTTCCCGCATCGAGTCTCTGCTGTTTGCAAGCGCTTCCGGTGGCAGCCCAATCGCATTCTCGATGGAATCGAGCACCTTGGGACCACCGGGATGGCAGATCCACGTCGAGACGTCCGCGGTGGACAAGCCGTAATCGAAAAGGAATCGGTCGACCTCTTCCCCCAGGTAGTCATCGACCATTTTCGGCACGTCCTTGGACAACACGAGCCCGAGCCCGTTGGAGCTGACGTCCCAACCCATCATGTCGGCGGTTGCCGGAAGCAGCAGACTACGGGTCGCCTGGATGCGAGGACCTCGATGTCCGCCGGGGCCTACCGGAGCGCGGTCGGCCCCGGTAACGACCACTGCGGCCGCGCCGTCGCCGAACAGGCTCACCCCGATGAGAGCGGGGATCGAGGTGTCGTCGCGCTGCAGTGTTAGCGAGCACAGTTCGACCGACAGCAGCACCGCCACGTGGCCCGGGAAGGCCCGCAGATAGTCGTTCACGCGCGCCATCCCGGCGGTACCGGCCAGACACCCGAGGCCGAACAGCGGGAGGCGCTTGACGTCGGGCCGAAGACCGATTTGCGGTGCCAGCCGCGCGTCCACGGTCGGCACCGCCACACCAGTGCTGGAGACCATGACGATGATGTCGACCTCGTCGGGCGCGATGCCCGCCGCCTCGAGCGCCGACAGTACGGCGCGCTCCCCGAGGTCGACGGCAACCTCGATGTAGGCAGTGTTCGCTTCGGTGAAGCCGGTCAGTTTCGGGTACCGCGACAGCGGTAGCGCCAGACTGCGGTGGTCGACTCCAGTTGTTCGGGCGAAGCGCATGAACCCTTGATCGGCGAACGTGGTGAGCTCGCGCGCCACGTCTTCCTGGTTGTACCGGTTTGGTGGGAACGCCACCGCGGTGCCGGCGATGTGCGGAGCACCACTGTCGAGACGAGCAATCGGTTCTGCGGATGTGAAATACGTTGTTTCAGCCATAACTCTAAAGACGAAAACTGTCCCATCAATGACTCCCGAATTGCCCAATCATGTTGGCCGACACACCGTCCGCTGAGTCATGTTGTGCCCGCCCACAACGACGGGCCGCGTGCGCCGCGGGCGCCTCCGGCGGCGCGATAGGTCAGAGGCCTGTAATGTGCGCGATGCGTGGAGGATCGGACAGATAGGGCGAAGACCGTTACATCCCAATACATCCCAAACCTTCTCGGGTCGAGAGCTCTCGGGCTGGATCAAGGGGGGTGCGTCGCTCAAACCTCGATCCGCGACCCTTCGATCAGGGTCCGGTCTTGGGGCAGGCAGAAGGACTCGGCGCCGTCGGTGCTCAGCCGGGACGTGGCGATGAAGAGGCTCTTACGCCATGCAGGCATGGAGTGATCCTCGCCCTTTGTCAGATCGATCTTCGACAAGAAATAGGTCGCGTCATCGATGGCGGTCAATCCCTCGGCTGCCGTCGGCTCGAGCACCCGAAAGGCACTGCGGACGTCAGGCGTTTCCATGTACCCGAAGCGTGCGGTCACGTGGATGATTCCGTCGTGAGTGTCGCCGAGCGGGTCGATCTCGATGCGTTCGGAGTCTGCGACCCGCGGGATTGACAACGTATCGATCGTCACGATCACCACGTGCTCGTGGAGAACGTGGTTGTGTTCGACGTTTGCGCGCAGTGCCAACGGCGCGGTCTTGTTGCCGCGGTGGGGAAAAACCGCTGTGCCAGGAACACGCAGTAGCCCATGGTGCCTTGACAATTCATCGATGAATCCCTGCAGCGGCCCCTCCTCGGTCTCACGTCTGCGGGTGACGATCGCGCTGCCACGCTGCCAGGTGGTCATGATGATGAAAATCGTCACGGCGATCAACAGCGGTAGCCAGGCGCCGTGGAGGAGCTTCGTCATATTCGCACCCACAAACAAGAAATCAAAACCCAAGAGTGCGCCGCCGCCAATGATGATCAGCCACAGTGGGGCCCGCCATCTCTTGCGTGCGATGTAGAGGTACAGCAGTGTCGTAATGGTGATCGTTCCTGTGACCGCCATCCCGTAGGCATACGCCAGTGCTGCCGAGCTGCGGAACGCGAACACCAGGATCAGGACCGCCACCATCAGCATGCCGTTGATCCATGGTATGTACACCTGTCCGAAGGTCGACGCTGACGTGTGCACCACCCGCAGTCGCGGGAGATAGCCGAGCTCGACGGCCTGCGAGGCCAACGAAAAAGCGCCCGTGATCACCGCCTGCGACGCGATGACCGTCGCAGCCGTCGCCAGCAGCACCATGGGCAATCGCGCCCAGCCCGGGGCGAGCAGAAAGAACGGTGCGCTCATCGCGGTTCGGTCGGCAATCACCGACGCTCCCTGCCCGAGGTAGTTGAGTGCCAGCGCCGGTAGGACCACAAACAACCAAGCGCGGGTGATCGCCTTGCGGCCGAAGTGGCCCATGTCGGCGTAGAGCGCCTCCGCGCCGGTGACCGCAAGCACCACCCCTGCCAACGAGAAGAACGCCGTCCCGAAGTCCCCCACCAAGAACTTCACCGCGTACACCGGCGAAAGCGCCGCCAGTATCTGCGGATGTTCGACGATGCCGCTCACGCCGCAGGCCCCGATTGCGACAAACCAGCCGATCATCACCGGTCCGAAAAGACTTCCCACAGCAGCGGTTCCGCGGCGCTGGACCGCGAAGAGCGCAACGATGATGATGGCGGTGATCGGGACGATCCAGCCCTGCAGCCCCGGATTGATCACCTTCAAGCCCTCTACGGCGGACAACACCGAGATCGCAGGCGTGATCATGCTGTCACCCGAGAACAGGGCGGCACCGAAGATGCCCAGCGTCGCAAGCACCATCACAGTGCGACCGCTGCGCGCACCCCACCGGCGCACGAGCGCGACGAGCGCCATGATGCCGCCCTCGCCGTCGTTGTCAGCGCGCATCACGAGCGCGACGTAGGTCAGCGTCACGATGATCATCACCGACCAGAAGATCAGCGAGACGACTCCGTAAACGTTATCCGTGGTAATCGGCACGGGGTGGGGATCGTCGGGGTTGAAGATCGTTTGGAAGGTGTAGATCGGGCTGGTGCCGATGTCCCCGAACACGACACCGAGCGCCCCGACCACGAGGGCCAAGCGAACCGTTTGCCTGGCGCCCTGTGCGCGAGCCGGGGAAGCAGGTTCGGACGTTGTGAGCATCGTGAGGTCCCCGATCGATGGTTCCGGACTTCGTTGTTCAGATTGTTGGTCAGGAACCCGGCCGGGTCGATGTGTGAGGGGACAACATCTGTGCCATAACGGTGTCGTTGACGCCAGCGGCCGCTACGGCTCCAGGACGGTTGAGCCGATGGTCTTGCGATTTTCAAGATCGCGACGGGCCTGCGCCGCCTGCCCCTGCCGGTCATGCCTTTCAGGATCGCCGCGGCGACGTCTGTGCTGGTTCCGTCTGGCACACAAGCGACGACATCCGGCTGAGCACAAACGGAACTTTGTGGGGATACGCACCCGACCGGAAGTAGGTATCGACGAAATTCACACCGATCGCTTCGGCTTTGATCAACACCTCGCCCGGCCCCGGCGAGGGCGTCGGCATCTCCACATTCCGCAATACTTCGGGGGCGTGCATGGTCACGATTCGAACGGACGACCTCCTCCTTGTCCATGTAGCTCAGGACAACGGCGAGCGTGTGGCGGTGTCTCACCGAACGACGGCCCCGGTTGTTTTCTCGTACAGCTACCGGCGTTCGAAGTTGTCGCCAGTCACATCGACTACGCCGGATCGGCCCACGAGAGTGGTTGTGTTGCGCGTTACAACGCGACCACGATATCCAACCGCGCGAGGGGAATTCACAGGAAATGGCCAGCCAGAGAACCATCCGCGACGTGACCTACGACCTGCTTCGTTCGCTGGAGCTAACGACCGTCTTCGGTAACCCCGGATCCACCGAGGAGACGTTCCTCAAGAACTTCCCCGGCGACTTCACCTATGTCCTCGGGCTACAGGAAGCGTCGGTGGTGGCGATGGCCGACGGGTTCGCACAGTCGACCGGCAAGCCGGCATTGGTCAACGTGCACACCGCCGCCGGCACCGGTAATGCGATGGGCAGTCTGATAGCGGCCTACCGGGGCAACACCCCCCTCATCGTCACGGCGGGCCAGCAGACCCGCGAAATGGTCGTGTGTGAACCATATTTGACTAACACAGAGGAGACCGTGTTGCCTCAGCCGTGGGTGAAATGGGCCTACGAGCCCAAGCGCGCCGAGGACGTGCCAGCGGCGTTCATGCGGGCCTACGCGGTGGCCGCTTCAGCCGCCCGCAGGCCCAGTCTTCTTGTCCATCCCGCTTGACGACTGGGACAAGCCGGCGTTGGGCCCGGCTGTGGTGAGAACGGTCAGCCATCGGGTGAGCCCCGATACCGAGCGCCTGCGCGACTTCGCCGACCGCATCAACCGTGCGCAGCGGCCCATGCTGGTCTACGGTCCCGAGGTCGACCGCAGCGGCGCGTGGGACGCCGGCGTGGCATTCGCGGAGAAAGTCGGCGCGCCGGTGTACGGCAGCCCGCTCCCAGACAGGGTGTCCTTTCCTGAGAACCACCGCCTATATCAGGGGCCGCTGCCGATGACCATCGCCGGTGCTGAAAAGATCCTGCGCGGTCATGATCTTGCGATCGTCATCGGGGCACAGGTCTTCCGCTACTACCCGTATGTGGCCGGCGAGTATCTGCCCGAGGGCACGGATTTGCTGCAGATCACAAACGATCCGGCGCTGGCCGGGGCGGCACCGGTCGGTGACAGCGTGCTCGGCGACTCGCTGTTGGCTCTGGAGCAACTCGTGGGCATGGTCGACGATCACAGCGATCGAAACGTGCCGGCCGCACAGATCCGTAACACTGCAGTCGATTTGTCGGCCTCCCCTCCGCTTGCCCCCGATGCGGTGTGGTCGACCCTGGCGTCGGTGAAACCCGCCGAATCGCCGTTGGTGACCGAGTCCACGTCGACGATGGCCCAACAACTGCGCTGGATACCCACCACTCGCCCAGCCTCCTTCTTCGCGACCGCCAGCGGCGGAATCGGCTGGGGATTGCCTGCCGCGGTTGGACTTGCGCTGGGAGACCGCGCCCGTGGAGTCAAGCGCACGGTGGTGGCGACTATAGGCGACGGGTCATGCCAGTACTCGGTGCAGGCGCTCTACACGGCGGCCCAACACCGGCTACCGGTTGTGTTCGTCGTCATGCGCAACGGAGAGTACTCGATTCTCAAGTCGTTCGCGGTGCTCGAGGAAACACCGGGCGTTCCTGGTCTGGACCTGCCTGGACTTGACATCGCCTCCCTCGCATCGGGGTTCGGATGCCGGACGGTGAATGTAGACAGCTGCGAAAAGCTCGCGCACGAGTTCACCAACGCACTGGATGCCGACGGCCCCACTGTGATCGTCGTGCCGACCAAGCCCGAACCGGCGCATCTAGGCTGACATTGCGGAGTCTCCGTCACTGATCCGCAGGCCCAACCGCTAGTGATTTGAGGAGACCGATGCCTATCTACACCTGCACTGTCGCCGAATCGACACTCAGCGCCGACACCAAGCGCGCATTGGCTGGCGAGATCGCACGTATTCATTCATCGATCAACCACGTGCCGAGCACCTACGTGAACGTGGCCTTTCACGAGTTGGCGGCCGACGGTCTCTATACCGACGGCGTGCCGGCGAGCCCGGTGCTGGTCAGCGGCTGGGTGCGTGAAGGCCACCCCGCGGACGACACGACGAGGTTGGCCACCGAAATCTCCACCGCTGTCACCAAAATCTGTGAGATCGACGTGGAGAGGGTTCTCGTCGTCATCCAACCCAGCCCAGCGCGTTTCGCCGTGGAAGGCGGTCGTGTGCTGCCGGAGCCGGGTCAAGAAAAAGAGTGGCTCGCCGGAAGTTGATGGCGAGCGGTAGCACGCAATGCCAGACCGGCTTCGAACCAAGTCAAGGAGTTGAGACGCCATGCCAAGCAATTTCGGTGATTTTCAGATCGGCGTCTACCTGGACGCTGTGAAAGGCGTCAACTCGCGATACCCGTTCGACTCTCAGTCCATCGAGAGGAAGGCGTCCGAGGCGCTTCCTGACTGGGTGTACCGATATGTCTCGGCCGCTGCCGGAGACGGGCGGACTCAGCGCGCCAACATTGCCGCATTTTCACGCTACGGAATCACTCCCCGGATGATGGTCAGCCCGCCCGAACGCGACCTGTCGATCACGTTGTTCGACAAACATTTCGACTCTCCGATCTTCATGTGCCCGATTGGTTTGATCGGCTTGTGCGCGCCTGACTTCCAGGGAGATGTGGCCGCAGCACGGGCGTCGGCCGTCACCGGGGTGCCGTTCACTTTGTCGACGTTCTCGCAGGCCCCGATGGAGGATGTCATCAAACACGCCGGGACTACGCCCAACTTCTACCAGCTGTATCTTCCGGGAGATCGGGAGCTGGCGGCGAGCCTCATCAACCGTGCTGAAACCAGCGGTTATTCCGCGTTGGTCTTGACCGTCGATTCGTGGGCTCTTGGCTACCGGCCTTCTGATCTCCAGCTGGGGAACTTCCCGCAGTTCCGCGGGTTCTGCATGGAAAATTACTACTCCGACGAGAACTTCACCAAACACCTCGCCAAGCCACCCCACGAGGACCAGGCCGCCGCGTTGCAGCACTACGCGAAGATCTTCGAGCACCCGTTGTCGTGGGAAGACCTCCGTTGGATTCGGTCGCAGACCAATCTGCCGATCGCGGTGAAAGGGATTCAACACCCCGATGATGCGCGTATGGCGATCGATAATGGTGCCGATGTGCTTTATTGCACCAACCATGGTGGTCGCCAGGCTAATTCGGGAATTCCCACCCTCGAGCTCTTGCCCGGTGTCGTGGCGGCGGCCGGCTCTACGCCGGTCATATTCGATTCCGGGGTACGGGATGCGACAGATGTAGTGATCGCACTGGCACGAGGCGCCACGGCCGTCGGAATCGGCAGGCCCTACGCATACGCCCTGTCCTACGGCGGCACGGAGAGCCTTACCCACTTCCTGAGATCGTTCCTCGCCGAACTGGACCTGTGCATGGCCATATGTGGCTTCAAGGACATCGCCACTCTCAAGGAAGCGGGCTGCGAGCCGGTCATGGATCTGCACAAGTGATCCCCTGGTAACGACTACGGAGCTTGAAAATGAAAATCAAGGATGTCGAGCTGTCCATCCTTCGCGCCGAACTCGATGCGACCGTTATCCCTCCGCGAGGGCGCTGTACGGAATCCACTCTCAATACGGAAGCCACTCCGCTTCAGATGCACCTATCGGCACGATGGTCGGGTGACCCGGTACCTCCCAACGGCCAGGCGTCTTCGAGTAGGTGATGCCCGGTTCGAGTCGGACCTGCTTGCCGAACGCGCCGTTGAACTCGAAGCCGGTCGGCGGGATGTGCTGATGCTCGGGTTTGCGGATGGTGTCGAGCATGTAGGCGCGCTCGAAGACACCCAACTCCGAGTACCACATGGAGAAGCGTGAAAGCGACGTGCGCACGTGATAGCTGCCCCCGTACTTTGCCCGCAGGATCAGCGCCGCCACTACACCCAACGAGGTCAGATATCCGGCGAGGTAATCGTTGAGGATCACCGTGGCCGGGAGCTGCGGCGCGTCCGCGGTTCCCTCCAACGCGGTGAAGCCGGTGGCGCAGTTGGCGTCCATGTCGAAGCCGCCGCGGTCTGCCCATGGGCCTTCCCATCCGAATCCACGAAGCGACGCGTAAATGATGCCCGGGCGAAGCTCTGCAACAGTCTGCGCCGATAGCCCGAGTTCGCCGAGCTTTCGCCCCCGATAGTTCTCGACCATCACATCCGCGCCGCGAACGAGGTCGACGGCCTTATTGACGTACTCCTTTTGCCGCAGATCCATGAATGTCGAGCGGAATCCGACATGTGTGTCCTGAACGAGCAAGTTGACTTCCAGAGCGGGGTTGGCCAAGTCCAACACCTGGGCGCCCTGCTCGGCGAGCGTACGACTGGTGACCGGACCAGCGATCACATGAGTGAACGACGCGACTTTGATGCCGGACAGAGGTCGGTCGGCGTTGGTGAGCGGCGGGAGTTCCGGTTCGCTGTCGCCGATTTTCACGATCTCGATGAGCGGTGTCTGAGCCAGTATTTCACCCTGAGGGTGGGCGTACCATTCCTCCGGCGTGCGGCACATCGCACCGATCATGCCGCGCTCGGCCGCCGCGCTCTCCAGGTCGAGAGCGTTCCACTGGGAGATGGCGTGCGTAATAGATCTTGCATCGAGCCCACTCTCGAGGAGTCCGGCCCAGTCCAGCCACATACGAGGGTAGACCGCCGTGGGCAGATACCAGCGGTCGTCCCTTGTGGGATAAATGTTGAACGCCATAGCGTTTGACGGCGTCAGGAGCGGCGAGTGCAGTGGGTACCCGCCCGCGGTGGGCCTGAACAAGAACAGCGGGTTGATGTGAGCAACGGCCTTGCGCAGATCTACCGACAGGTCTTGTGCCGGACCCCCACGCAAGCGGTAGAGAATTTGGGTCGCGACCGCCGGCCCCATCATGCCCATCGCCATGATCGCCCCAAGGCGATGTCTGCTCGGAAGAATTGGATCGGAACCTGTGAAGGTGACCTCACCGCCGGTATCTTTCGGGTCCAGCCCGACACCATCCATCAGGTCACGGAAATCCGCATATATATCAGGCGATGAGGTGAGATTCGCGGTGACGGGTGGCACTGCGGGGTGACCAATGGTCGAACTCATGGCGCTCCTGAGATTGTCGTAGTGAAGGTTCGAGGTCACATCGCCTTTGCAGCGCTGCCGGCTGGCACGTCGTCTGCGAGCTTCTTCACCGCTTCGCGCAGAGTCGGCACTGTCAACGGCTCGATCACCCTGTCGCCCAACGTTTCATGGGTGCCTTCGACTTGACGCGACCAGACGCCGCTGTAGCACCCGGTCGATCGGCCGACAACGGCGAGCGGCTTGTCATGCAGTGCCCCTTGGCTCCAGCGGCGCGTCAGCCAATCGATCGCGCTATGCGCCGTCGACGGGATTCGCCCGCGGTAGCTCGTGACGACCAGCAGGGCATCCGCCTCAGCGGCGGCCGCGCGTAGGGCGACGACCGCATCCGGCGGCCCGGCCGCTTCCAAGGCTTCGCTGTAGCGGGGCAGCCGGGCAAGGTCATCGAACACGTTCACCACGACTCCGTCGGGTGAGCTGTCCAGCGCGTGTCGGCTCATCGCACGGTTGACCGAGCCCGCGGGCAGACCGACCAAAACCAACACGTTGATGAAATCCGGAAATGCATTTGGTGCTTGTGGAGCCGCCATCATTTCATCCTGTCTGCACTCATGAGTTAGGGTTTCCGCCCGCCGAGTCGTGAATGAGCCTTCGAATTTCGCGTTCCCAGGCAGCATCGCGCCGACGTTGAAGACGCGAACGTCCAAAGCAGATCAGTCCGGTCACGACTAGGACCACGGTTTGCCATACCGAGAAGGCGACACAGACCGCGTCGACGCCGGCCTGTGATGTCGGCGTGGGCGGATCGACGCGGCCGCCATAACTATCCACCCAAATCCTCAGCGCATCACCGGTTTTGACGGCTCCATCCCAGGTGAAACTGCCCGTGTGTTCGATACCGTTGACTTGCCATCGGGCGCTCACCCGCGTCGCCGTGTTGTCGTCGGCTCCGAGAAAGATGGTGCTGTCGTCGATGGCTTCGGCGGTCACGGTGTGCCGCGACTGGGCCTGCGCGATGTACACACGGCTGCGCTCCTCGTGCACGGCGGTGCCGAGCGCCCCTGCGCAGGCAGCGGCTACCAGACCAACCAGGATTCCCAGCGCGATGATCAACAGTTCAAGCCGGTCGCTGGCGCGTACGAGTGGATTGCGGCCGCATGCCCGCAGAACCCACGGCACCTGGACGTGTTCGACGCTCTGCATGACCACTCCCCCGTCGAGACTGGTGGGTCATCGAGTCGGGACGGCTGCGTCGGGTGCGGGGTGGTTGTTGGTGACCCCGAGATTGTCCGCCAGCCCTTCCACGGCGGTGACGCCGCGGCGTCCATTGTGAATCTGGAAGGCCAGAGCGATTTCGCCGATGCCGTGCACCAGCGCCCCGGCGGCCACCCACGCCACCAAGACCAACACGGAGACGTTCCATGACCCGGCGGCCCAGAAGCCCAAACCCAGCTCGATGAGCCCGGAGATCAACAGCACCCACCACCCGGACACGGCACTGCCGGCGAAGGCCATGACGATGTCGAAGGAGCCGCGGAAGATGAAATAGAAGCTGATGATGGCGGCCAGCGTGACGAACGTCGCGCCGAGATTCGCAAAGGACACCACTCCGACCACCACCAGCAGCGCCGCCAGCAGCCCGTGCGCGATGCGCCAGCCGGTGGATGAGGACACCGCCCCGATCATGATCTCATTGACCGCGGCGACAAGGCAGTACGCCCCGAACAGCACGGCCACCGCCGCGACGGTGGTGTAGTCGAAGCGCAGGATCACGATGGACAGCACGATCCAGGCGGCGCCGGTGATCAGCAGCAGCCACCAGAACCGGGTCTTGGAGACGGCGTCGTCGAAAAGCCGACCGACTGGCCCGGGTGTCGTGTTTGTGTGACGACGGGTCTCGCTCATTGGTACTCCTACGCATTCGATTGATGTAGCCTCGCCAAACCTGCACGGCGATCGCCAGTCAAGAGTGCGCTCGGCCGGAAACTATTGCGATGTGGTGTAACACAACATCGCTGTCGCGATGCAGTGCCCGCAGACAACGCCCACCGCACCTAGCCTGTCCAGTCGAGTTCGTCATGGGGTACCGCGGAAATCGCCCGCGCCATCGTCGCCGCATAATAGGTGGCAATCAGCGTGGCCAACCGCTTCTCGAGCCAGCGCCTCACAGTGATCTCCTTCCTCATATTGGATTACGCACCGCAATACGGAAAGCCGCAGACCGGGGTCCTGCTGTGTGCCAACGGAATCACCAGTGGTGCTGGAAGAAAATGTAGTGGAAGGTTTGCCGGTCTCGGTTGTGACGATGGCCAACCGCCATTGGCAGATCGTGGCCCGCCGGACAATGACTCTTCGCGCGCCGAACACTCACGATGGGTGTGAGCGAAAACCGCAACCAGGAAGGGACATCATGACAATACTGAGCAAGCTCCATGAAAGTGCCGCAGAACATCACGAGCACGCAGCGCGCCACCACCGCGAAGCCGCCAGGCTTCACGAGGTGAAAGACATTGTGGCAGCGGTGGATCAGGCGCATATGGCGACCGACCACCAGGTTCACGCCATCCACTACGCAACGCAAGCTGCGAAAGAGTACATGGCGGCGCGACGAGACAGCTAGAAGCATCGTCGGCGGGAGGCGCAGGCAGTCCGAAGGTCAGCTCGATGGCGACTGCAATACCGCGATTGACCGCGGCCCGACTGCAAGTTTTTGCGCGACAGCGACCTTCCGCGAAGGGTCGAAGGTGTCGCAGACGACATCCCAGTGGGGAGCAGCCAGATTGCCGGGCACAGTAAACGTCAACGGCTCCCACCACGCGTTGATCAACATGAGAAAGTCGTTGTCGACCATCGGCGTGCCGTCCGCGCCGACGTCGGGATCGGTTGAGCCGTCGATAAATAACGCGACGCTGCGGGCGTTCGGGTCGGCCCAGTTCACGGCCGCCATCTCGGTACCCGACGGTGTGTACCAGCGCAGGTCTTCGGCGTCTTTGCCAGTGGAGTAGCGGCGTCTGCGGAATACCGGGTGACGACGGCGGAGCGCGATGAGGTCCTTGGTAAATTGCAGCAGATCCTCGTCGCCCGCCGACCAGTCGAACCACGTGGTCTCATTGTCCTGACAGTAGGCGTTATTGTTGCCGCCCTGAGTGCGGCCGCGCTCGTCGCCACCCAGCAACAACGGCACACCGGCCGAGAGAAGCAGTGTCGCAAGGAAAGCCCTCTTCTGCCGCGCCCGCAGGGCATTCACGTCATTGTCGCCGGTCGGCCCCTCTGCCCCGCAGTTCCAGGACCGGTTGTCATCGGTGCCGTCACGGTTGTCCTCTGTGTTCGCCTCGTTGTGCTTGTGGTCGTACGAAACAAGGTCATTGAGGGTGAACCCATCGTGCACGGTGACGAAGTTCACCGACGCACTGGGTCGGCGCCTTTCATCGGGCCGGTCGTAGAGATCGGCGGACCCACACAGGCGCGTCGCGACCTCCGGCAGCAGTCCATCGCGGCTGCGCCACCAGTCGCGCACGGTGTCGCGGAAGCGTCCGTTCCACTCGGACCATAACGGCGGAAACCGGCCGATGTCGTAGCTGTCCATGCGGCCGACATCCCACGGCTCCGCGATGAGCTTGACCTGTGAAACGACCGGGTCCTGGCCGACGGTATCGAAGAACGCCGAGAACGGGTCGAAGGCACCATCTTCCCTGCCGAGGGTGGGCGCCAGATCAAACCGGAAGCCGTCGACGCCCATCTCGGACACCCAGTAGCGCAGCGAATCCATGATCATCCGCAGCGTTGTCGCGTCCGCGGTGTTCAGTGAATTGCCGCACCCCGTCGTGTCGACGTAGCGACTGGGGTCACTCTGCTCAAGGCGGTAGTACGCGGCGTTGTCCAGCCCGCGATGACACAACGTCGGGCCACCGGCGCCCCCTTCAGCGGTGTGGTTGAAGACGACGTCCAACACCACTTCCAAACCGGCCGCGTGCAACGCGGCGACCATGTCGCGGAATTCCTCGACCTGCCCTCCGGGTCGCCCGGCCCGCACCGCCGCGGAGTAGGCCGCCTGCGGAGCGAAGAAGCCGATCGTGTTGTAGCCCCAGTAGTTCGTCAATCCCCGCTCGACGAGGAAGGACTCGGGCACGCTGTGGTGGATCGGAAGCAGCTCGACCGTCGTGATGCCAAGGTCGACGAGGTGTTGCACCGCCGCCTCGTGCGCCAAGCCGGCGTACGTGCCGCGCAGGTTCGGTGGCACGGCTGGATGTTTCGCGGTGAAACCGCGCACGTGTACCTCGTAGAGGATCGTGTCGGCCAGGGCGTGTCCCGGTCCCGGCGGCGGCGGCGTGGATGCGGGGGCCGTCACCAGGCTGCGCGGCATCTGAGCCGCCGAATCCAGCGGGCTGGGTGCACTGGTGTTATCGATTGCGTAGTCGAGCAATTCGGGCCCGAACCGGACGTCGCCGTTGATCGCTCGCGCATAGGGGTCGAGTAGGAGTTTGGCGGGGTTGTAACGCAGGCCGCGCGCGCGATCGTACGGCCCGCTGACCCGATAGCCATAGGCCTGTCCCGGCGCCACACCGGGCACGAATCCGTGCCAGACGTCGCCGTCACGCTCCGGCAGCAGCAATTGGGTTTCGCTGCCGTCACCGCTGAACAGGCACAGCCTGACCTCGTCAGCGTTGGACGACACGGCGAAGTTCGTGCCTTGCGTTGCCGGCGTCGCGCCAAGTGGGGCGGGACGTCCCGGAAGGATGGTCGCGCTCACTCGGTGTCTTCTCCCTGTACCAGGCGTTGGATGACTTCCGACGCCTTAGGGTAGGCGTGGTGGCGGCGCCTGATCACGTCGGCGACCAGTCCTGTCCAACCGGTCTGGTGGGACGCGCCGAGACCGGCACCGTTGTCGCCGTGGAAGTACTCGTGAAACAGCAGGTTGTCACGCCATCGCGGATCGGTCTGGAGCCGCTCCACGCCGCCGAAACAAGGCCGGCGTCCGTCTTGATCGACGAGGAAAAGCGAAACCAGGCGTTCCCAGAAATCGGCGGCGACGACGTCGAGCGTGACGTTGGATCCCGATCCGGTCGGGTACTCGATCGTGAACTCGTCGCCGAAGAATTCGTGGACGCGCTCCAACGCGGTCGCCACGAGGTAGTTCAGCGGAAACCACACCGGGCCACGCCAGTTCGAGTTGCCGCCGAACATCGCGGTGGTCGACTCTGCAGGTTCGTAGTCGATTCCGGCGCGCACACCCTCCACGTTCAAGACGTATGGGTGCTCGCGGTGGTAGGCAGACAGGGAACGGAGGCCGTGCGGCGACAGGAACTCCGCCGGGTCGAAGAGGGCTCGGCATAACCGCCGGACGCGATCCAGGCCGGTCACCCCGACCAACAGCCTCCGCTGTCCCGGCTGCCCGCGCAGGATTCCCGCATCGACCATCTCCTTGGTCCCTCCGAGCCCGTGGCGCCGGAGGTAGTCGGCGAACATCTTGTCGGTCACAAGCGTCCGGTCGATGGCCTCCTCGTTAACAACTGCCGCGGCCAGCAGCGGGATCATGGCGACCATCGAGCGCACCCGGATGGGCACGGCACTGCCGTCGGGCAGCAGGATGCGGTCATAGAAGAAGCCATCTTCTATCGTCCCAAAGACCAACTGTCTCAAGGGCTTCCGAGATACCGGCGAAGTGCTCGAGGAACTTCTGCACCAGGTCGAGCGCGGGCCGGTGGCCCGACCCGTGGAGAATGGCCGCGATGGTGGCCATCGACAACGCGTAGCCCGCCATCCAGCCGGTGGCATCTGACTGCTCCAGGATGCCGTGGACGGGAAGGTGCGAGCGGTCGAGGGGGCCGATGTTGTCCAGACCCATGAATCCACCCTCAAAGAGATTGGAGCCGTTGGCGTCTTCGCGATTCACCCACCAGGTGAAGTTCACCAGTAGCTTGTCGAAGATGCGGCTGAGGAAGTCGAAGTCGCGGCCGCCGTCGATGGCGAACACCTCCAGTGCAGCCCACGCCTGTACCGGCGGGTTGACATCGTTGAAGTCCCACTCGTACGCGGGCAGGGCGCCGTTGGGGTTCTGGAACCACTCGCGGCACAACAGCGACAGCTGATACTTCGCGAACGCCGGATCGACGTGCACCAGCGCGACGCAGTGAAATGCCATGTCCCAGGCGGCGAACCATGGATACTCCCACGTGTCGGGCATCGACATGACGTCGAACGCCTCAAAGCTGCGCCACCGGGCGTTGCGGACGTCCCGCCGTTGCGTCGGCGGCGGCGGCTGGTTCGGGTCGCCGTCCAGCCAGCGGGCCACGTTGTAGTTGTAGAACTGCTTGCTCCACAACATGCCGGCGAACGCCTGCCGCATTACCGCGGTTTCGTCGGCCGAAGCTGCAGGAGGCGTGAGTTCAGCGTAGAACTCGTCCGCCTCGTCCCGTCGTTGCGCCGCCACCCGGGTGAAGTCCGCACCGAGAGCCTTTGCTGCGTCCTGGCCAGCGCCTTCCGGCCGCAGCCGCAGCCGCACCTGCGCCGTCTCCCCCGGCTCCACGGTGAGCCGGTACCAGGCCGCACACTTGGTGCCCCGTTGCTCCGGATTGACGGTGTCGGCGCCCGCGACGACGTGGTCGTTGATTCCGTCCTTCGGCCATCGTGGGCACGACGGGACTCCGTAGAGGCGGGCAAGATTGGTGTCATTGTCGCAGAACAGCAGTTCCGGGGAAGCGCCCTGTGGGTCCGGTCCGGGCAAC
Source organism: uncultured Actinomycetota bacterium (assembly GCA_963817825.1). Classification (GTDB taxonomy): domain Bacteria; phylum Actinomycetota; class Actinomycetes; order Mycobacteriales; family Mycobacteriaceae; genus Mycobacterium. The sequence goes on from CAWFQG010000017.1 coordinate 568,306, forward strand.
AGCTCGAGCTGACCAAGGAACGGATGGTTCACGGTCGCAGTCCCGGTCGGTGTGGCCGTGATCGTCGGTCGGGTCCCTTCAGCGTCCCAGGACCAGGTGTTGCGATACCACATGGTCGGGAGCACGTGCAGAAGTTCGGTGTCGGGCCCGGCGTTGGTCACGCTGATCGTCATCAGGATGTCGGTCGGATCCGCCTTCGCGTACTGGACGTCGACGACCCAGTAGCGGTCATCGTCGAAGATCCCGGTGTCGAGCAACTCGTACTCGGGATCCATCTTTCCGCGCCGCCGGTTCTCATCGAGCAGTTGTTGATATGGGTAAGCCCGCTGCGGGTAGTGGTAGCGCCAGCTGTTCCAGGCATGACTGGGCACAGCGTCGAGATACCACCAGTACTCCTTGACGTCTTCGCCATGATTGGCCTCCGCGCCGTTCAACCCGAATGACCGCTCCTTGAGGATCGGGTCGCGCCCATTCCACAGGGCCAGCGCAACGCACAGCCGTTGATCGACGTCACAAAAGCCGGCGAGCCCGTCCTCACCCCAGCGGTACGCGCGCGAGCGTGCGTGGTCATGGGGTAGATAGTTCCAGGCGTCCCCGTCTGGGCTGTAGTCTTCGCGGACTGTGCCCCATTGCCTTTCGCTGAGGTACGGGCCCCACAGATACCAGTCGCTGGCCTGGTGCAAACCTAAATCGAGGCGACCGAACCCACTTATCCGCTGCCGCTCTGCGCTCACGGCCGTTGTCATTTTGCTCGCCGTCCTCCTGACACCCTTGACGTATGCTTACGTGTCCAGGGGTCGGCGTCACTATCCGAGCGAACAACTCGAGAACCTTGATGTTGTAGCGGGGAACGCGCGCTAACCTCGACCGGCATCTGTCCCCAGACTGACGGTGACGGTCCTGGCAGCACCCGATGGGTCGACAAATGCCATCGTCACATGTGTGTCCGGCGCCATTGATTGCACAACCGCGACAAGCGACTCTGCGTTGGGAATCGGTAGGTCGTCGATCCTTGTCACCACCGCGCCATTGGAAAGTCCCGCCGTCGCGGCGGGGCTTGGGGTGGTGACACCGACAACTGTGGCGCCCTTGGTATCCGCCCTGTTGCTGACCTGAACGCCAAGCCAACCATGCGATGCGGCACCCGTGGCGATGAGTTCGGTCGCGATACGCTTCGCGCAATCGATGGGAATGGCGAAGCCGATCCCGATAGACCCATTCTGCGTGTCCCCGGATTCGCTGCCACTGCCCAGCGCCGCCATCGCCGAGTTCATCCCGATGAGCTCGCCGTTCATATCGAACAGCGCCCCGCCGGAATTACCAGGATTGAGTGCGGCATCGGTCTGAATTGCGTCGAACGCCGTGAACTCGCCGTCCGTGTCGCCTGCGGTTACCACCGGTCGGTTCAGCGCGCTGATGATGCCCGTTGTGACGGTGCTCCCCAGGTCGAGCGGTGAGCCGACGGCCACCACCGGCTGGCCGACGCGGAGGCCGGCCGAAGTGCCGAAGGAAACAGGGGTGAGCCCTGAAATCCCTTGCGCCCGAATAACGGCGACATCGCTTCTGCGGTCGGTAGCGACGATGCTGAACGGAGCCGTGCGACCGTCGCTGAAGGTGACCATGGTGCTGGTCGAGTCCTCGCTGCCGGGGCCGGGGGCCACCACGTGGCTATTGGTCATGATCAGTCCATCCTGGGTGAGGATGATGCCGGAGCCTTGTTCGGCCTTGTCCCCCAGACTCGATTGCAGTGTCACCGCACTGGGCAACACCTTGGCGATGACCCGCTCTGTCGGGGAAGCGCCCACATTGGCCCCCGACTGGGTGCTCACGTAGTCAGAAATCAGGGATTGGCCGGCCACTTCGGGCGGACGGAGAAACAAGGCGACAGCCGCGCCAAGAGCCGCAGAAACCATCGCCACCACAAGAAGTCGTACGAGCAGTCTGCCCCCACTACCAAGTCGGTGCCGCTTTGCGTGTGTCGCACGGTGAGCGGGCGGACGCCGCCGTTCGGCACCTGGCCTCCTGTCCGGCATCACGTCAGACCGTCAGGAGCGAGCACGGCCCGAAGCCGCTGACGACCGCGGTGAAGCCGCGACAGCACTGTTCCCCGCGGTGTCTTCATCATCGCTGCGATCTCTTTATAGCGGAAACCCTCCACATCGGCGTAATAGACGACCTCGCGGAATTGCGGCGGCAGCGTCTGCATCGCCGCCTCGATATCGTTGTCCGGCAACGAATCCAGCACGTCATCCTCGACCGACCGCTGTCCAGGCGTGCACCGGGCATAAGCTGCCGCCAGGAACTGCTCGGTGACCTGCTCGGTGGAGTACTGCACGGGTTCGCGTCGTTGCTTGCGGTAGCTGTTGATGTAGGTGTTCGTGAGAATCCGGGACAGCCATGCCTTCAGGTTGCTTCCGGGCCGGAACGACTCGAATCCGGCGTACGCCTTCATCATGGTGTCCTGCAACAGGTCTTCCGCGTCCGCATGGTTCCGGCTCATCCGAAGCGCCTGGCGATACAGAGAGGCGTGCAGCGGACCGACCTCACGTTCGAAATGTGCACTCAATTCGGAATCCATCATCATCACCTGGCAGTGAACCGGTCAGAAATGGAGTCAATGGCTTCCCGGACTGTCCTGGCGTCCTTGTGGATCTGGAACGACTGGATGATCTGTACCACGCCGAGCACGACGAGCCACACGCCGGTGACGAAGACGAGCACGAGGATGGAATCGAAGGGCCAAACAATGACGATGAGGCCGGCGATGAGGGCGATGATGCCAAGGACGACGTGCCAGCCGCGTCCGGGCAGATTTGACTCCCCGATCGCTGCTGCGATGGCCGAAATACCTTGGAAAATAAATCCAATTCCGATCCACAGCGACAGCAGAAGAATCGCATACCCATCGCCGAAGTGACGGAAGGACAGGATCGCCAGCACTACCGTCAGCGCCCCGCAGATGAACAGCAGAATGCGCATGGCAATCGACCGAGGCAGCGTGAAAGCCATGAACAGGCCGATGAACCCGGTCAACAGTAGGTACACACCGAACAGCGTCGAGGCGACGAGGATCGTCGGGCCGGGCCAGGCAAGCACGATGCCGCCCAAGACGATCGCCAGCACGCCGCCGGCAAGAGCCCATTTCCACAGTTGTTGCCCGAGAATGGGTTTTATCAGTCCCTTTGCCTCATCTATGTTTGCGTTCGCCACCTCAACCACTCCTTATCGTCCGACCTGGACGGATACCGTTGTGAGCGTGGGCTTTCTGCCCACCAGGTAATCCTTTGACGAGGTGTGGCCAATGTCGATGTGCCTGCTGACAACCCGGCCGGGCTCCCGATGTCCCGATGGACATCGGGGTCGAGCGGCGGGCACTTGGATCAGGGTTGAGCGCTACCAGCCGTCTTGGTAGATCTCGAACGCCAGGCAGAGCTCGGCGAGTTCACGAGGCGCAGAGAGGGACCGCCCGGTGCGCTCCTCGATGCGGTGCAGCCGGTAACGCACCGTGTTGGGATGACAGTAAAGTTGCGCAGCCGCGTTCGGGATCGACCCGTCGTTGTCCACCCACGTCCGGAACGTGTCGATCAGAACCGTCTTTTCCTCACTTGTCATGTCGTTGAAGGCGCCGAGAACGAGGTCGGCCACCTTCGTCGCCACCTCCGGAGCGCTGACCGCGGCGACTGCAATGACCGAGTCGTCGAAAACCGTCACCGCACCGGGGCCCCTGCCTCGGGCATTTGCCGCCACGCGCGCGTACCTCAGGGCCTGCGCCGTGTCGGCTAGATTGTCGAACTCCGGGCTGACCCCGACGGCAGTCGTCGCTACTCGGCCGAGTAGTTCCAGCAGTGCGCCGCGTTCGGTATCGCCAGGTATATGCGCGATGCCGGTTTGCAGATCGGGCAGCAACCGCCAGGCGGAGAAGACGTCGACGCTTCGCAACATGTTCTGGATCCCCGGGAGCGCCTGCTTGCCGACCGCCGGGCACTTGGCCGCGATCACCACATATGGACCCTTTTGTGGTAACCGCAAGAGCTGTGCGACTTCCCACAAACTCCGGTCGTCGGCAATCCGGGCCTGGAGCAACGCCTCGGTCAGCGCGGAGCGTTCGGCTTCGTCGTCAAGAGCCTGATTCATTGCCTGGTGGCGGTACGCCGCCGTCATCGCGTCGGTGTAGACGTCCTGTGCCTGCCAAAGCAGGGCGGTCGCGCGCAACAGGGCGTCGCGGCCGATGTTTGGTTCCGCGCCCGCCACCTCGATCATGGCATCCCATAGGTGATGCAAGGCGACGCGGAATGCGTCCATGACGACGGGAAGAGGCACCCCCGCGGCAGCCCGACTGGTCCCGGTGGCGACGGCGGGTGACGTGTCAAACGCGGCCCCGTCACGAAGTCCGTTGAACAGAAACCGGATGTTCTCCGTACAGCTGGACAACAGCTCGTCAGCACTCACGACACTGGTGTCCTTGTAGAACGCGACGTTGGATCGGACCGAGGATGCAACCTGTTCGGTCATCTCGTCGAGACGACGGCCGATGACCGTGCCGATTTCCGTCACCTGCGCGTCGATATCCAGGGCGGCCATGGTTATTCAGCGTAGATCGGGGTGGACGACACCACGGTGCTCCTGCGCACATCGGCATGGCCATTATCGCCGCGGCTAATCTTCGGCCGCCCAGCGTGTCCCAACGAACAATGACGGGCCGTTCGGTGGCGCCGACGATTTACCTATGGGCGGAGAGCCCGCCCCAAACTGCAAGGAGCATTTGATGGCAGACTCCAAACTGAGCGCACAGTTCGACAGGATCTCCGACAAGGCAAAAGCCGCGGGCGACACCCTGAAGGCGGCCAATGAGCGGACGCGGGAACAGCTCGCAATCGATGTCGACAACGCGCGTGACAGAGCCGCGGCAGCAGCCGATCACGTGAAAGACAAAGCAGACGCCGCCCGCGATGCCACGTCCTCGCACTGGCAGGAGCTCCGCAACAAGTGGCAGGCACACGTCGATGAGGTGCATTCGCGGGTCAACAAGCACATGGACAAGATTGACGCCAAGGGGGCGGCGATGGATGCCGACCTGGCGGAGGCGTATGCCTACGATGCGATCGATTTCGCCCTCGGTGCGATCGATGAAGCCGAGTACGCTGTGCTCGATGCCTTGTACGCACGATCAGCGGCGGCGGCAGTGGAAGTCTGATTGACCGCATCCGTACAAGAGCGACACGACCTGGGCAGAGGCCGGCGATCGGTGCTGCCCAGGTCGGCGCTCGCAGATTTCGTTGCAGCACGGGACCGCCCGGACCCGGTGGCGCTGCTGGAATCACAGGCCGACTCCCGGATAGCCGAGCTGGTCCCGGTTCGTTACGGCCGGATGCTCGCATCACCCTTCGCGTTCTTTCGCGGCGCTGCGCTGATCATGGCGTTGGACCTGGCCGCGAGCGCGCACACTGGAATCACTGTGCAGCTTTGCGGCGACGCGCACGTGGACAACTTCGGCCTGTTCGCCTCTCCCGAGCGCAGCCTTGTTTTCGACATCAACGACTTCGATGAGACGCTGCCCGGCCCGTGGGAGTGGGACGTCAAGCGGCTGGTGGCGAGTATCGCAATCGTGGCTCAGGAGAGCGGCTTTGGTCGTGATGAGCGTGAACGCGTCGTGCGCACCTGCGCACACGCATATCGAGATCGGATGCGCACGCTTGCGACCATGCGTGAACTCGACGTCTGGTACGCCCACACCGTGATCGACCAGGAACTCGAGGCCAGCGTCAACCGGACGTACGCACAAGCGATCCGGCGCACGGCTGTCAAGGCGCGCTCGCGCGATAATCTCGAGGCGCTGTCGAAGCTGACCCGGGTTATCGATGGGCAGCGCCAGCTGGCCAGCGATCCGCCGCTGCTCATTCCGATCGATGAGCTTGTCGGCGAGGCGCAGGCGCGACGGTACGAACAACAGATGAGTGTCCTCATCGACGAGTACCGGCAGAGCCTGTATCCCAGCCGTCGCGGCCTTATGGGCCGATTCCGCTACGTCGGAGGTGCCCGGAAGGTGGTCGGCGTGGGCAGCGTCGGCACCCGAGCGTGGGTGATACTGCTGTTGGGGCGCGATGACAGCGATTCCCTGCTGATGCAAGTCAAGGAGGCCCAACCTTCGGTCCTGGAGTCGTGCCTGGGTCCAAGCGAACACACCAACGCAGCGGAGAGGGTGGTGGAGGGTCAACGGCTGATGCAATCCAGCAGCGACATCTTGCTCGGTTGGCTGCACTGCGTCGGGCCCGACAACCACGAGGGGGACTACTACATACGCCAACTTCGCGATTGGAAGGGGTCGGTCAGCCCGGAGTCGATGACTCCGCAGCTGCTCGCCAACTATGGGCAGTCATGCGCCCACGTCCTCGCCCGTGCGCACGCCCGCACTGGCGACCGGGTCGCCATCGCAGGGTACCTCGGCAGCCGTGACGTCGCCGACATCGCATTCACCCGGTTCGCCGAGGCCTACGCCCGACAGAACGAGCGCGACTACGCGAGCCTTCGTGAGGCGGTCGCCGGCGGCCGCGTCACCGCCGAGCGCGATCTCTGAGCCGGACGGTTATTCGGCGCCTTCGAGATGTGTCAGCTCGTCGTCGAACCAGGCACTGACATAACGCATCTTGTCGTCGACGTTCTCCCGACGAAGTTCCAACCGCGCGACGATGTCCTCGGCAACATGACGGGCATGGCCGGACTCCCCGTATGGGCGATGGCGTTCGAGGATCTGTCGGATCCGTTCGACCGGGTCGGTCATTCTGGCATTCCTCCACGACCTACACGAACGCGCTGAAACCGGTGATGGCACGCCCTACTATGAGCGTGTTCATCTCCCGAGTGCCCTCATAGGAGTAAATGGCTTCGGCGTCGGCAACGAACCGCCCGACGTTGTGCTCCAGAAGGATCCCGTTGCCGCCCAGCAGTTCCCGTGCATAGCCGACGGTTTCGCGCATCCTGACCGTGCACCATGCCTTCGCAAGAGACGAGTGCCGATCCTCGGCGCATCCCTCGTCCTGCAGCTGGGAAAGTCGCGCGCACAGCGCCCACGACGACGTGATGTTCCCCAACATCCGCACCAATAGGTCCTGCACCAGTTGGAAACCCGCGATGGGCCTGCCGAACTGCTCGCGGGATGTTGCATAAGCCAACGCGTTCTCGTAGGCACCGCGAGCGCATCCCACCGCCATCCACGCCACCCCGGCTCTGGTCATCCGCAGCACCTCGGCGGTGTCACGGAACGTATTCGCGTTCTGCAGCCGGTCGTCCTCGGAAACCCTGACATCGTCGAGGGTGATGACGGCGTTCTGCACGATGCGCAGCGCAATCTTGTCTTCCAGTTTCGTGGTGGAAAAGCCCGCGGTGTCGTTGGCTACGATGAAGCCCTTGACCTGGTTGTCGGCGACATCTTTTGCCCAGATCACCGTCAGGTCGCCGAAGGTGGCGTTGCCGATCCACTTCTTCTGCCCGTTGAGGATCCACGTATCGCCTTCGCGGCGAGCCGTCGTCGTCAAACCGCCCGAGGCACCCGAACCGACGTCGGGCTCCGTCAGACCGAACGCCCCGATCGTGTCGAAGCGAGCCATGTCCGGCAGATAGCGTTGCTTCTGCTCCTCGCTGCCGCACAGATAGATCGAGCCCATCGACAAGCCGCCATGCACCCCTGCGAACGTGGCGATCGACGGATCGGTGCGGGCGAGTTCCATCGCCACCATCCCGTCGAGAAGAAACGATCTTGCCGGACAACCGAATCCCTGATACGGCAGCCCCGCCAACCCGAGTTGCCGAAAGCCCGGCACGATCTCGAACGGAAAGCTGCCCCGCTGCCAATGCTGGTTGACGCTCGGCTCCACCTCGGATTTCATGAAGTCCCGTACGCGGTGCAAATATTCTTGCTCGTCGTCGTCGAGCAGCGACTCCAGTGCGTAGAAATCGGCGCTATCGGTGGTGGTCGCGGTGCTCATGGGCGCTCCCTCAGTCCGGTTCATCTCTGAAACTCTCGATCACCGGCGCCAATTCGGCGGCGTTGGCGATCAGGTCGACATGGCCACCGGCATGCACGTGCACCGTCGCATGCGGCAGTAACCGGGCCATGATCCTCGCGTTGGCCATCGGCACGATCGGGTCGTCGCGCCCCGCGATGATCAACGTCCGCTGACGGATCAACGGCAAGGCGAACAGACTTGTCCACACCGCACCGGCAAGGAGCTGATGCAGATAGCCCACGCGCGAGCCTGCCATCAGCTGGCGGTCGAACAATCCCTTGACGACCGACGCATCGCTGCGCACGGTTCCGCCATACATGTCGCCCGCGATGGAGGCGGCGTAGTCATGGTCCAAGAACCGGCGCGGCGTCAGCATCTTCGCCAGCACGAGTGGATTTCCGGGCACCATGACTGCACCGGTACCGGTGGACACCAGAATCAACCGCCTGCAGCGACGCGGGTTCTGAAACGCGAACTGCTGAGCCAGCGCGCCGCCCCACGACAAACCGAGTACGTCCAGCTCGCCGGTGAGCCCAACCTTCTTGAGGAGTTGGCCGAGCACGGCGGCCAGATACGGAAACCCGTACGGCAGTGGCGAGTTCGGTGAGCCACCAGAGCCAGGCACGTCGAAGCGCACCACGGTGGTATCGGGATGCAGACACTCAACAAGTGGATCGAGCACTTCGAGACTGGCCCCGATGCCATTACACAGCACCAGCGGCACACCTGACCCCATCCGTACGTTCACCCGGATCTGCTGGCCAAGAACAGGAACCAGTCGTTCCATGCTCAACTTACTTGTGGCCGCCGCGGTCATGGGTACAAAACGATGACATCGGCGACACACGCGGGCCGGTCTTGACCGTCGATCTCATACGTCAGCGTGAACACCGACTCGACGCCCGATGTCTTCTGCTGTGCGCTCATCACCGTGACAGCGGCGCGTACCTGTGAGCCGACCGGTAGCGGCGTCGGGAAGCGCACTTTGTTCAGCCCATAGTTCAATGCGGAAGTCAGCTCCCGGATCTGCAGCACCTGCGAAATCACCACCGGCGCAAGTGACAGCGTGAGATACCCATGCGCGATCGTTCCCTTGTAGGGGCCCTTCGCCGCCCGCTGCGGATCGGTGTGAATCCACTGCTTGTCCCCGGTAGCGTCGGCAAAGCGGTCGACCTGGTCCTGGGTTATCTGTATCCAGTCCGTGGTACCGAGCCGCTGGCCGACCAGCTTGAGCAGGTCGGCCGGCTCTTCTAAAACGGTTGTCATACAACCCCTCTCGATGTTCAGTGTTCGAGCACATAGGAACCGGGAGCCGGCTCCAGTGGCGCCATACCGGCGCCGCCGAGCGATTGTGGTGCGTCCTTCTTCTCGCCGCTGCGGTCGCCGAACCAGGAGACGAAGTCTGGCCACCAGGAGTCCGTGTGCTGCTCGGCCGACTCCAGCCAGAAGTTCGGATCGGGCTCGTCCACGCCTGCGGCGCGGAAATTCGCCCTGGGGTTGCCCGGCGGGTTGACCAGCGACGCGATGTGTCCGCTGGACGAGAGCACAAAGCGCAGATTCTTGATACCGAGCAGCCGGGCGCTGCGATAGCAGGCCTGCCACGGCGATATGTGGTCGGCGATCCCCGCCACCACATAGGCATCGGTGGTCAACTGGTTGAGATCCACCGGGGTGCCCAGCATGCTGACGGCACCGGGCGTGGCCAGCGAATTGTGCAGACCCATCGTCACCATGTCGCGGTGTAACGCCGCGGCCATCCTTGTGGTGTCGGCGTTCCAATACAGGACGTCGAACGCCGCGGGTGATTTGCCCTCCACGTAGTTGTTCACCCAGTAACGCCACACGAGGTCCGTCGGCCGCAACCAGGCGAACACCTCCGCCAGTGATCGGCCGTCCAAATAACCCTTACGCTCCGACAATGCGATGGCGATGTTCGCGGCTTCCTCGTCGATGGCTGCGGCGGCGAAACCGGCCTTCGTCTGGTCGAGAACCGTCACCATCAACGTAAGCCCGGCGAGCCGCTGGCCCTCCCCCGTCGCGTTGAGATGCGCGGCGGTCATTGCGGCGAGAATCCCTCCGGAGCAGGACGCCTGCAGATGCGTGCGATCGGATTGGGTGATCTTCTCGACTGCGTCGAGCGCGTTCAGGATGGCCTGGCCGTAAGTGTCGAAACCCCAATTCCTTTGTTCCGCAGTGGGATTGCGCCACGATATCGCGAAGACCTGGATGCCTTGTCGCAGAAAGTACTCGATCATGCTGCGGCCAGGTGAGATGTCCATGATGTAGAACTTGTTGATCACCGGTGGCACCATGAGCAGCGGGGCCGAGAAGACCTTCTCGGTTTGCGGGGCGTACTGGATCAGCTCGAATTCCTCACAGCGAAAAACCACCGATCCCGGGGTGACCGCGATGGTCTTGCCCAGCGTGAACGCGTCGGGCTCCACCATCGACGGCACCCGGGGCGCCGATGCCATGTCACCGACGAAGTGGCGCAGCCCACGCACCGCGCTCCGCCCGCCGGTGTCGATGAGCGCCTTCCAGCCCAGCGGGTTCAGCACAGGATTGTTGCTCGGCGAAAGCCCTTCGGAGAGGAAATCCAACACAAACCGGATTCGCTCGGCATCCCGCCAGTCGAGGTCGGCATCCGAAAACAGTTGATCCACCGTGCTGTTGGTCGTAAGGTAAGCCTGCATCGTGCGGTGCAGCAACGGATTGCCCCGCCACGCCGGATCGGCGAACCTCTTGTCGCCCTTCGCCGGTGCCACCTCAGAACGACCCTCGGCGATCGACAACAATTCCCGACCGAGCGATGCTGCCCGTGAAGCCACGATGCGGGGTTGCTTGGCGAGATTGAGCGCGAACCTGCTCCACGCCACATTGGGCATCAACCGGTCGGCCATGCCGATCGCCGAGCTCGTCAACAGCAGATCCAGTGGTGCCGCTAGCTCGTCCGCACTCCGGCTGTTGGTCGCTACCACGGTGTCACGCCTCCTCGGATGGTGGTGGTTTCACTTCACGACGCAGCAGCTTCCCGGTCGGACCGGTGGGCAGACTGTCCACGAACCAGATGCGGCGTGGATACTTGTACGCGGCGACTCGCCCCTTGACGAACTGTCGAAGTTCTTCAAGCGTGGCAGACGCGCCCGCCTTCAGAACCACCGCTGCGCCGACTTCCTCGCCCAGTGACTCGTGGGGAATGCCGATGACCGCAACCGCGGCGACGGCGGGATGCTCGTACAACGCCTCTTCGACCTCTCGCGGGTAGACGTTGTATCCGCCACGAATGATCAGGTCTTTCTTGCGGTCGACGACGTAGTAGTAACCGTCGGCGTCGACGACGGCGATATCGCCTGTGGAGAACCAGCCGTCCCTGATTGACTCGCTGGTCGCGTCGGGCAGGTTCCAGTAGCCCTTCATGACGTTCGGGCCCTTGACCTGAATCTCCCCCGGCGTTCCCGTCGGCACCTGGTTCCCGTCCTCATCGACGAGGCGGACCTGGACGCCCTCGATCGGCGTGCCGATCGAGCCCGGGCGGCGTTCCGCGTCAGGGTGATTGAACGTCACCGCGGGCGACGTTTCGGAGAGGCCGTACCCCTCCAGGATCATCGCGTCGAAGGCCTTCTCGAAATCGTTGAGCACCGCGAGGGGAAGGGCCGCGCCGCCGGAGACACACGTGCGCAGTGTCGCCGTCGCCTCCGGCGGGAACTGATCGGCAACCGACACCAGCGCGCTGTACATGGTGGGCACGGCCTCCAGCACTGTGACGCGATCGCGCCGGATCCGCTCGATCGCCTTGGCCGGGTCGAAACGCGCCAACAGCGAAAGTCCGGCGCCGGCGGTGATCGCGACGTTCATCGCGCAGGTCATCCCGAACACATGGAACAGCGGCAAGCAGGCCAGCACGACGTCCTCATCGGTCAGCTTCACCAGGCGTCGGAGGATGACTTCCTGGTTCGAGCCAAGGCTTCCGTGGGTCAGCTCTGCACCCTTCGGCGTACCGGTGGTTCCCGAGGTGTGTAGCACGACGGCGGTGTCGGAGGCGTCACGGGCCACCGGCCCGCCATACTCCGGCAGATCACCGGTCAACCGTGCCAATTCGGCGTCGTCGACGAGCCACAGCTTCGCCCCAGAGCTCTTGGCGCCGTCGGTGGCAGCGCCGGCGAACCCCGGGCTCCCGATCAGCGCCTTGGAGTCCGTGTTCGACAGATAGAACTGCACCTCACGACCCTGCATCAACGGGTTCATCGGCACCACGACGGCGCCGAGTCGCCAGATGCCGTAGTAGGCGATCGGTGCCGCGGCGATGTTGGGCAACATCAAGCCGACCCGATCCCCCGCCCCGATGCCCTCTCGCTCGAGGAGTGTGGCCAGCCGGGCCGACGCGGCATCCAATTCCGCGTATGTCATCGTCTGTTCGTCAGTGATGGCAGCGGCCCGATCAGGGATACGCAACGCGCTGGCAACAAGATTGAGCGCGAGATTCGACATTGCGGCTCCATCTGTCCCGCTTCGGTGTTGGTTCAATCGTGTCGACTGCGGGCCGGCCTGTCGTTGTTACGCAGAACACCGCAAGCCTGGCGATGTTGTATCCACAAACAATCGCATCGTTTCAGGCCGGCGCAACAATGAAATCCGCCGACGCCGCGCGTTTCGCGAGCGTTGCACCGGAATCAATTGGAGTGGAAATGACCGAAACTCGTCAGCCCCCGATGACACCGTCGGGCATATTTCAGCCCTTCGTCGACGACGTCGTCTCCACGACGAAGAACTGGTGGTTGCTGCTGGTCGCCGGCGTCGCGTGGATCGTCATCGCGGTAGTAATCCTGCGGTTCGATTACGCAACCGTGGCCACAATCGCCACGCTTTTCGGATTCTTTTGTTTCGTCGCGGCAGCGAATGAGGTTATGGTCGGCGCCGTCTCGACGACGGGCTGGCGCATTCTGCACTGGGTGTTGGCGGCACTGTTCGTTGTCGTGGGCGTCGTCGCGTTCATCCGGCCCGACAACACGTTTGTCGGCTTGGCCGCCGTCATGAGCTTCTATTTCATCTTCCGCGGATCGTTCGACATCACAATGGCATTCGCGGCGAGCAGGGCACCCGGATGGTGGGTGCTGTTGCTTGTCGGCCTCGCGGAGTTGGCGATCGGGTTCTGGGCCGCCGGTTCGTGGCAGGTGTCCGTCACCGTGCTGGTGTCATGGGTAGCAGCCGGGGCGCTGATCCACGGCGTCGGCCAGATCGCGGCCGCCTTCGCCGTGCGCAAGGTCGGGCATGGCGTCGCGGCAGTCGACGGTCAGCACGGGCGCGCTTGACGTGACTGATTCGCCCAAGACCGCGTGGCAGGCAGAACTTGGCCGGCTGATTCCTCATCGGCTGCTCAAGGGTGGCCAGGCTCACCATCCGGCGGTGGTCGACGAGGCGATCAAGCGCAACGCGAGTCTTCAGCTGCGAATCGCCGACAGGATCACGGCATTCGCCGGATCGATGAGCTTTGTCTTCTTGCATGCAGTGTTGTTCGCGGTCTGGATGTTGTTCTTCGAGAGCAGTCCGTGGCCGACGTTGACCCTGGTGGTGTCGCTCGAAGCGATTTTTCTGTCGACCTTCGTGATGATCGGCCAGAATCGACAGGCGGCGTTCCAGCAGGCGAAGGCCGATCACGACTTCCAGTCACAGGAATTGGAGCTCAAGACCAACACCGAGCTGACTCGGGAAATCCACAGGCTCACAGCCGAACTACACAGGCGTCTCATGGGTCCGGCGTCTTCTGATCGAGGTCCTGCGTCTACCACATGAGACGGCGGTGAACTTCAAATGCCAAGCAGAGTTCCGCGACATCCCGCGGCCGCGAAAGAGAACGACCCGTCCGCTGCTCGATCCGGTGCAGTCGGTACCGCACCGTGTTGGGATGACAGAACAGCAACTCGCCTGCCACGCGCAGTGATCCGTCGTTCTCGAGCCAGACCCTGAACGTGTCGAACAGAATCTCACGCTCGGCATGACTGAGTTCAGCGAAGCACTCGATCGTCGGGCTGACGAGCTTTACCATCACCTCCGGCGCGCTGACCGCGGCCGTGGCGAGTATCGAGTCGTCGAACTGCGTCACCCTCGTACCCTCAACGGGCCTGCCGCGCATGGTGATCCTCGCGTACCGAAGCGCTTGTGCTGTCTCGCGCAGGTCGTCGTAACGGGCGCTCACACCGACCTTCGTCACCGCAATGCGAGATACGAGCGCCAACACACTCGCGAGATGTTCGTCCGTCTTGACATGTACGATTCCGACCTGCAGATCGGGAAGCATCCGCCATGCGGAGAACACATCAAGGCTCCGCAGCTTCGATTCGACTTCCGGCAACGCTTCCGAGCCTGCCACGGTGATATCGGCAGCGATGACGACGTAGGGTCCCTCGGTGGGCAGTCGGAGGTAGTCGGCCGCCTCCCAGACACTCCACTGTTCGAACAGTCGTCCGCGCAGGACCGAGTCAATGAGAACCGCGCGCTCAGACTCATCGCCGAGCACCCGGCGAGCCTTCTCCGCCCGATATGCGATGGCCATTGCGTCCGTGTAGACGTCCTGGGCAGCAGACACTTTCGCGGTCAGTATGCGAATTGTGTCCCCATTGACATGGTTGTGCGCCGCGGATTCCGTCATCACCGCGTCCCAGACGTAACGGAATCCGACGCGGTACGCCTCCATCAACGACGTCAATGGCACGCCATCGCCGGCGCGCTGAATTCCCAGCTCCGCCGCGGCGGTTGGGTCGAATGCCGAATCGTCGGCAATCGCGTTGAATATCGGCCGCATGTTCCCGGCGCACCCGCTGACGATGACCTCGAAGGGCACCGGCCTTGTGGTCTGGTACAGCCGCACCTCGCGGGTGATCGCACGGGCAAGCACCGGCGCAAGTTCATCGGTTCGCCGGTAGAGCGCTTCTGCGATCTCCGCGACCTGCTTCTGCACTACATCGCCATGCATTCCCGGAAGGCTAAGCACAACCGCCGCCTGGGGATTGTGCTGAGAGGACGAAGTTCGCCATCGACGTTGTCTTCGACGATCGCGCTAGGCGGAGTCCGGCCGGAGAACCGTGGCGCCGTACCAATGGCACACCAGCAGCGCGAGTTCGACCGCGAGTCGATCCTCTGCAATCGGCCGACCGCGCCGGGCTTCGGCACGGCCCACCCGGTATTTCACCGTGTTGAAGTGCATGGCGAGTTCTTCGGCCGCAGCCTTGTAACTGCTGCCGCAGCCAAGAAATATCCGCAGGGTCTCACGCAGCCGCTCGTCGTTGTCGGTATCGGCCGCCAGCTCTCCCAATACCTCGTTGACCCATTCGCGGGCGTAGCCGACGTCGCCGCCGAGGAGCGCCGCGATGGACAGTCCGGGATCGCCGGCGGAAATCACGATGCGTTCGTGGCGGTCGCCCGCCATTGCGACGGCGCGCGCCCCAAGGGCTTCGCGGTGCGAGCGGCGGAAGCCGTCGACGCCTTGCGCCGTCGGCCCGATCGCCAGGCTCGGGCCGCCCCCCTGCTTCTGGGCTTGGGCGCGCACTGCGGCGACTGCGTCCGTCGGTTCTGCACGGAACGGCAGCCACCCGTATCCGCACAGCCGGTCGGCGGCGACGAACATCGGGTTCGCATCGACGCCCGCGGCCTGCCCGAGCTCCCGGACACACTTCTGCAGCGATGCGAGTGCGTCGCCCTCGGAGCCGTCGTCCGGGCACCACGCGATCACCGCCACGTGGTGCCATCGCAGCGGGTAACGGAACGACGTGCTCAACGCATCCGCGTCGACGGCCTTGTTCGCGCCCAGTACTTCGCGAATCCGCACCGCCCGAAGACTGTTCTGGTTCTCCAGCCAGCGTTCCCGCTCGTCTTCATATACCGCGACGACCTGCTGCGAGATCCAGTCGATGTATTCGTACAGGGTGCGGGTGATCGTCTCGATGACGGTGAACCTGACCGATTCGGGGATGTCGATCGCGCGCACCTCGGCGAAAATGATCTCGTTCATCTGGCGTTGGCCCAGGCGATAGGCGCGGACCAGCGCGTTCACCGGGACGCCGTGCTGGGCAAGCCTGCGCGCATACTCCAGTGCCGCCGTTGGCGGCTCCACCCGCTCCACGGGGATGTCGTAGCGCAGGGCATGCAGGACGAGCTCGACGTTTCCCTCGACGCTGGCGCCGAGCAGCTCCATGACCCGGGCATCACCCCGCAGTTCAGGGATGTGATCCTCCAACGAACCCTGAATGCCAGACGAAACCACCGCCAGCCGGTCATGGAGGCGGTCGGCAGTCTCGGCGACGTAGCGGCTCACGTCGACGTCACCATCGAGCCGCCGGGCGGTCACCTCATGACAGTAGATCGTCGCGCAGCCGATAACGGGCGATTGGCCGGGCTCACAGCTTGTTCCTTGGCGACAAATCGCTCGTCGATTCTTATCGGCTCGTCACTGTGCCGCGGATCGCCCGCTTCCTACCGTTATCGCCCATCAACCGCAGAGGACAAGCGCACATGAATCTATCCGCACTTCCAGATCAACGCGCCGCGGAGAACCCCTTTGGAGCCGCAGTAGCCGATGACCAGACCGATCTGGACAACGCCCAGTTCCTCGCCGCCGTGCAGCACGCAGCGGCCTCCCTGCGCGGCCGCGGGGTATCGCCGGGCGACGTCGTCGCGATCATGCTGCCCAATACCGTCGGCTTCATCGTGTCGCTGTTCGCGGCGTGGCGAGTGGGCGCGACGGTCACACCGATCAACCCCTCGCTGCGGCCCGCGGAGGTCACCTACCAGGTCTCCGACGCGGGCGCCAAGGTTCTGATCGTCGCCCGGACACCCGAGTTCGACGCCGGGGTGGCCGCGGTCGTCACAGACGAGCTCGACAAGGCCGAAGTCACACCTGGTGCCGATGCGCCCTACGAAGGCGACGACGCGCTGGCGCTGCTGATCTATACCAGCGGAACCACCGGTCGGCCAAAGGGCGTGATGCTCGATCACGCCAACCTGTATGCCATGTGCAACGGGGTGATTGACGCCTTCAAGCTGACCGGTGCCGATCACAGCCTGCTGATACTGCCGCTGTTCCACGTCAACGGAATCGTTGTGGGGACGCTGTCACCGCTGCTGGCCGGGGGCCGGGCGACGGTGGCCGGCCGATTCAGGCCGGAGTCGTTCTTCGAGCGAATCGAGCAGAGTCGCCCCACGTACTTCTCCGCCGTGCCGACGATCTACACGATGCTATGCGGTCTGCCCGCAAGCGTGAAACCGGACACGTCGTCCGTGCGCTTCGCCATCTGCGGCGCGGCGCCGGCCAGCGTCGAACTACTGGAGGCGTTCGAATCCCGTTACAACATCCCGATTATCGAGGGGTACGGGTTGTCGGAGGGATCCTGCGCCAGCACGGTCAACCCGTTGGACGGCGAGCGCAAGCCCGGCACGGTGGGCCTGCCGGTGTCGGGTCAGACGATCCGTCTTGTCGACGCGGCGGGCAAACCGGTGCCCGAAGGGGAGGCCGGCGAGGTCGTCATCAAGGGCCCGAATGTCATGCGCGGCTACCTGAACCGCCCCGAGGAAACCGCGAAAACGATCGTCGATGGGTGGCTGCACACCGGTGATGTCGGGCGGTTCGACGAGGACGGCTATCTCGTCCTGGTGGACCGGGCTAAGGACATGATCATTCGGGGTGGCGAGAACATCTACCCGCGTGAGATCGAGGCCGTGGTCCACGGGCTGCCGCAGATCGCCGAGGCCGCCGTCGTGGGACGCGCACATCCGGTATACGGCGAAGAGCCCGTGCTGTTCGTTTCGATGCATCCGGACAAATCGATCAGTGTGGACCAGATTCGCGATCATCTCGGCCAATTCCTGTCGAAATACAAACTGCCGGTGGAGATCACGATCATGGCTGACCTCCCCAAGAATGCAGTCGGCAAGATCGCCAAGCCCGCATTGCGCCAACTGCTCGTCTCGCCGCTCGCGCCGACATCCAAGCCCTGACCCGTCACATCACAAGGAGAGCTGATCATGGGATTCACCAAGCCGGACTTCCCCGACGTCGACCCCGACACCTTCATGCAGAAACCGCTGATGGAGCGGATGCGGATCCTCGCCACCGACTGGGTGGACCATGGATTCGGGTCACCAAAAATGGTGCACACGATCTACATCGCAAAGCTCGTGTTCTTTTACGCCCTCGGCGGCGTCCTGGTGGCGACGTTGACGTCCGGCCTTCCGTTCCTTCATGTTTCGCAGTGGTGGAACCAGCCGATCGTCTATCAAAAGGCGGTTCTGTGGACCGTGCTGCTGGAGCTCATCGGCGTTGCCGGATCGTGGGGCCCGCTGGCAGGCAAGATAAAACCGATGACAGGTGGCATCCTGTTCTGGGCCCGGCCGGGCACCATCCGGCTCCGGCCGTGGAAATGGGTGCCGTTCACCGCCGGCGATCGACGCAGCGGGTTTGACGTCGGCCTGTACATCGTGCTGATGATCAGCGTCGCTGTCCCGTTGTTATCGCCTGGGGTGCATAGCGATTCACTGTCCTCGGTGATGCCCGCCAATACGTCGGGACTGGTCAATCCGGCGCTGCTGATCGCGCCGATCGCACTGCTGGTGATCATGGGGCTGCGGGACAAGATCGTCTTCCTCGCCGGCCGCGGTGAGCAGTACCTCCCCGCGCTGGTCATGTTTGCCGTGTTCCCGTTCGTCAACATGATCATCGCGCTGAAGCTGTTGATCGTGGTGGTCTGGGTCGGCGCCGGGGTGTCAAAGTTAGGCCTGCACTTCACCAACGTCATCCCGCCGATGGTCAGCAACAGCCCATTCATTCCGTTCAAGTGGATCAAGCGGGCGCACTACCGCGACTACCCCAACGATCTGCGGCCGTCACATCTTGCGTCGTTCATGGCACACGTGCCGGGCAGCGTGGTGGAAATCCTGGCGCCGCTGGTGCTGCTGTTCTCGACGAACAAGTGGGTGACGCTAGGGGCTGTGGTGATCATGGTGTGCTTCCACCTGTTCATCATCTCGACATTCCCGCTCGCGGTCCCGCTGGAATGGAACGTGCTGTTCGCCTACGCGACCATCTTCCTGTTCTGGGGCTTCCCCTCGTGGAATGGCTACTCCGTGCTCGACATGACCCCGGCCTGGTTGGCGCTGATCGTCGCCGCCGCCCTGCTGTTCTATCCGATCCTGGGCAACTTCCGGCCGGACAAGGTGTCGTTCCTGCCGTCGATGCGGCAGTACGCAGGCAACTGGGCATCCGCGGTGTGGGCGTTCGCGCCCGGCGCCGAGGCCAAGCTCAACAAGGTGACCCGCACCGCCAAGAACCAGGTCGACCAGTTCGTCGATTTCGGCTACGAGCCGAATTGGGCCGATGTCACGATGCAGCGGGTCATCTCCTGGCGGACCATGCACAGCCAGGGCCGCGGGCCTGTTCTCGGTGCTGCTGAAGAACCTGCCGGACATCGACACGCCGCTCCGTTCGTGAGGGCGAGTTCGTCTGCAACTCCTTGATCGGGTTCAACTTCGGTGACGGCCACCTGCACGACGAGGACATGATCGCGGCTGTGCAGCGCGAGGCGGCGTTCGAGCCGGGTGAGCTCGTGATCGTCTGGGTCGAATCGCAGGCCTGGGGCAGCCACGTCCAGCACTACAAGGTGATCGACGCGGCGCTCGGCGTGGTCGAGCGCGGCACGTGGAAGGTGACCGACGCCGTCGCCGAGCAGCCCTGGCTGCCCAACGGCCCGATCCCGACCGAGGTCACCTGGTCGCTGTCCGGCAAGAAGCCGGCAGATCACGATCACGGGGCGCTGGCATGACACACCGCCATCGTCGTGGGGGCCGGACCGAACGGCCTGGCCGCCGCGGTCGCCCTCGCCAAGGCCGGCCTTCAGGTCACCGTCCTTGAAGCCGCCGACGAGATCGGCGGCGGCACCCGCACCGGCGAGGCGATCATCCCCGGCCTGCTCCACGACCACTGTTCGGCGATCCACCCGATGGCCGTCGGTTCACCGTTCCTGGCCGGGCTGGGCCTCGATCGTTACGGGCTGTCCTGGTGCCTGCCCGAGATCGACTGCGTTCACCCGCTCGACGGCGGCGGCGCGGGCGTGTTGTACCGCTCGGTCGACGCCACGGCCGACGGGATGGGCGCCGACGGCGCCCGGTGGCGGACGCTGTTCGGCAAGACGTCGGCCAATTTCGATGCGCTGGCCGAGGACATCATGGGCCCGCTGCTGCGGGTGCCGCATCATCCGTTGACGCTGGCCCGGTTCGGTGCGCCCACCGTGCTGCCTGCGTCCACCCTTGCCCGGTGGTTTCGCAGCCCGGAGGCTCGAGCCTTGTTCGGAGGTGTTGCGGCGCACGCCTTTCGACCGCTGCACTACCCGATGACGTCGGCTATCGGCTTGGGCATTCTCACCGCAGGACATCGGCACGGATGGCCCGTGGCGACCGGCGGGTCGCAGTCGATCACCAACGCGCTGGCGGCGCTGCTTGACGGACCTCGGCGGCAAGATCGAGACCGGCACCCGGATCGAGACGGCATCGCAGCTGCCGCCCGCCGACGTGACGATGTTCGATCTCGCACCCGAAGCCGTCGCAGGCATTCTCGGAGACCGCCTGCCATCGCCGGGTTGCCCGCGCCTACCGGCGGTTTCGCCAGGGGCCCGGCGCATTCAAGGTCGACTTCGCTGTGGAGGACGGCGTCCCGTGGACCAACCCGGCAGCGCGACGGGCGGGCACGGTTCACGTCGTGGGCAGCTACGCCGAGATCGCCGCCACCGAGAGGGACATCCACGCCGGACGCATGCCCGAGCGCCCGTTCGTGCTGGTCGGCCAGCAGTACCTCGCCGATCCCGCAACGGTCCGTCGGGGATATCCACCCGCTGTATGGACGTACGCGCATGTACCGAACGGATTCTCGGGCGACGCCACGGAGGCGATCATCGCCCAGATCGAGCGGTTCGCCCCAGGCTTCCGCGACCGGATCGTCGGCAATGACCGTCCGCACGACCACCCAGATGGCCGCCTACAACCCGAACTTCGTCGGCGGAGACATCATGACCGGCTCCAAGGACATCCTCCAGTTGACCTTCGGGCCGCGGATCACGTTGTCGCCCTACAAGATCGGCATTCCGGGCATGTACATCTGCTCGGCGGCCACACCCCCGGGGCCGGGCGCTCACGGCATGTGTGGATACAACGCCGCCCAGTCCGCACTTGCACGACTAAACCACTGAAGTTCAAATATTCGGCCCGTTAGGAGATCCAATGACTACCGCCATCGACCCCTCGTTCGACCTGTTCAGCCTTACCGACGAACACCACGAACTGCGCGCCGCGATTCGCGCTCTGACCGAACGCGACATCGTCCCATATGCGGCTGACTGCGACGAACGGGAGCGATTCCCCCAGGAAGCTCTCGATGCTCTCAACCAGTCCGGCTTCAATGCCGTCCACATCCCCGAGGCCTACGGGGGCCAGGGCGCCGACGGCGTGGCCACCTGCATCGTGGTCGAGGAGGTTGCGCGCGGTTGCTGCTCCTCGTCATTGATTCCGGCGGTGAACAAGCTCGGCACCATGGGGCTCATTCTTGCCGGTTGCGAGGATCTCAAGCGCCAGGTGCTGCCGGAGATTGCCAATGGCGCAATGGCTTCGTATGCGCTGTCCGAACGGGAGGCCGGATCGGACCCGGCCAGCATGCGAACCCGCGCCCGCGCCGACGGTGACAGCTGGATCCTGAACGGCACCAAGTGCTGGATCACCAACGGCGGCAAATCCACCTGGTACACCGTGATGGCGGTGACCGACCCGGACAAAGGCGCCAACGGTGTGTCGGCGTTCGTGGTGCACAAAGACGACGAGGGATTCACCGTCGGCACAAAAGAGCGGAAGATGGGCATCAAAGGCTCGCCCACGGCAGAGCTGTATTTCGAGAACTGCCAAATTCCCGGCGACCGGATCATCGGTGAACCCGGTACCGGCTTGAAGACCGCACTGAGGACGCTCGACCACACCAGGCCGACGGTCGGCGCACAAGCCGTAGGTCTCGCCCAAGGCGCCCTGGACACCGCGATCGCGTACACAAAGGACCGCAAACAGTTCGGCAAGCCGATATCAAGCTTCCAGGCCATCCAATTCGAACTCGCGGAGATGGCAATGAAATTGGAGGCGGCAAGGCTTATGGTCTACACCGCGGCGGCACGCGCCCATCGCGGCGAGACAAACCTCAGCTTCATCTCAGCGGCCGCAAAATGCTTCGCCTCAGACGTTGCCATGGACGTCACCGAATCCGCCGTGCAGCTGCTCGGAGGTGCGGGATACACCCGCGACTTCCCCGTCGAGCGAATGATGCGCGACGCAAAGATTACCCAAATATACGAGGGCACCAATCAAATTCAGCACATAGTGATGTCCCGCGCACTGTTGACAGCTTGAAGCCACGCCGTGGCCGCCGGTCACCCAGCCAGAGCGGAGCATTGATCATGACAAGCGTATTGGAATCCGAACCGCGCCCGTCGAACCCGCCGACCACGGACAAACTGGCCGGACGAGTGGCCTTCGTCACCGGCGGCACCCGTGGCATCGGCGCATCGGCGTCGGCGCACCGCGGCAACGTCGGCTCATCCGGCGACTGCCGCCGCACCATCGCAGAGGTGATCGACGAACACGGACGCCTCGACATCTTGATCAACAATGCGGGCATCACCATCGACAAGACCGTTGCCGCGATGACGGACGACGACTGGCACAACGTGCTTTCGGTGAACCTGTCGGGCGCGTTCTTCCTGTGCCAGGCCGCGCTGGCCCACATGGTCGAGCGAGGCAGCGGGCGCATCGTCAATGTGTCGTCCGTCGTCGGGGAAACCGGCAACATCGGTCAGGCGAACTATGCAGCGTCGAAGTCCGGGCTGTTCGGGCTGACAAAGACGCTTGCCAAAGAAGCCGCTCACCAGCTGGCGAAGTCGGGCAAGCGCACCGACGACGGGATCGGAATCACCGTCAATACCGTGACGCCCGGGCTGATCACCACCGAAATGACCGCGGACATCCCGGAGAAAGTGCTGGCCAAGCTGACCAGCCAGATCCCTGTGGGTCGGGCGGGCAGGCCGGAGGAAGTCGCCCGTGTCGTGCACTTCCTTGCCGCGGACGCATCCTCCTACATCACCGGGCAGGTCTGGAGTGTCAACGGCGGCATGGACATGTGAAAAGCATTCGTGTCCTCGGCCCGCGCCTGCGGCGTTATCGTGACGATCGAGGATGGTGACCGTCGATGGCCGACGTCGATTCGCATGCGACACAGCGGGGTCTGCCTCGTGACATCCCCGCGGAACTACGCGACGCTGGATTCGACGATGTCGCCGAGATCGGCCACGGAGGCTTCGGTATCGTCTTTCGATGCGTTCAGCCGATGCTGGACCGAACGGTCGCCGTCAAGGTCCTGAAGTCGTCCGGCCTCGATCCGGACAATCTCGACCGCTTCATGCGTGAGCAACGGGCGATGGGTCGGCTGTCCGGTCACCCGCACATCGTGCAGATCCTCGAGATCGGTGCGACCGCGAGCGGCCTGCCGTTCATCGTGATGAATTACCACGCCAAGGATTCGCTGGAGGCATTGATCCGCGGGCACGGACCGCTGGATTGGCGCGAGACACTGAGCATCGGCGTGAAACTGGCGGGCGCACTCGACGCAGCCCACCGGGTCGGCACATTGCATCGCGACGTCAAGCCCGCCAACATCCTGCTCACCGATTACGGCGAACCACAGTTGACCGACTTCGGCATCGCCAGGATCGCCGGGGGCTTCGAGACCGCGACGGGGGTGATCACGGGTTCGCCGGCATTCACCGCACCCGAGGTACTCGAGGGTGCCACCCCGACTGTCGCTTCCGACATCTATTCCCTTGGCGCGACGATGTTTTGCGCCCTAACCGGCCACGCCGCCTATGCGCGCCGCAGCGGCGAGCAGGTGGTCGCCCAGTTCCTTCGGATCACGTCGGAGCCGGTCCCAGATCTGCGGACGCGTGGACTGCCGGACGAGCTGGCCGCGGCGATCGAACTGGCGATGGCGCGCGATCCATCGGATCGCCCTGCGACCGTGGCGGAGTTCGGCGAACGGCTGCGCGAGGTGCAACGCAGTGCAGGAACGGCGGTCGACCCGATGGCACTGCCCGTCGAGCTGGGAGTGGAACGCCGAGAGCCACAGCCGGTGCCGATGCGGCGTCATCTCACCCCAACGCCACCGACACCCGCGACGAAATACCGGCCGCCGATTGCCACCAGATCGATGCTCGCCCGCGACCAGTTGATCGCCGCCTTACGCGCAGGCGGCCGTCGACGCCTGGTCCTGATCCACGCGCCGTCCGGTTTTGGCAAGAGCACGCTCGCGGCTCAGTGGCGCGAGGAACTCGTGCGCGACGGCGTCGCGGTGGGCTGGCTGACGATCGACGACGACGACAACAACGCGTCGTGGTTTCTCACCCACCTGCTGGAGTCGATCCGGCGGGTGCGTCCCGAACTCGCCTCGTCGTTGGGGCAGGTGCTCGAGGAGCACGGCGACGATGCGGGCCGCTACGTCCTGACATCGCTGATCGACGAGATGCACGAGAGGGACGATCGAATGGCGCTGGTGATCGACGACTGGCACCGCGTTGCCGACCCAGGGACGACGGCCGCCCTCGGCTTTCTGCTGGAGCATGGATGCCATCACCTGCAGATCATCGTGACGAGCTGGTCACGTGCCGGGCTTCCGGTGAGCAAATTGCGGGTGCACGACGAACTAGTCGAGATCGATTGCGGTTCATTGCGTTTCGACGAGACCGAAGCACGCTCGTTCTTGAACGACATTGGCGGATTGCAGCTGTCGGGTGGCGATGTGAACGCGCTGACGGCATCGACCGACGGCTGGCCGGCGGCCCTGCAGCTTGCGACGCTGTCCCTGCGTTCGGGGGCCGACGTGGACCGTCTGATGAGCGGCCTGTCCGGGGCGAACGACGTGATCGGCGAATTTCTCGCCGAGAACGTTCTGGCGGTGCTGGAGCCGGAGATGGCGGAATTCCTGCTGGCGACGTCGGTTACCGACCGAACCTGCGGGGAGCTGGCATCGGTGATGGCCGAAACCGCGCGCGGGCAAGCGATGCTCGACGAAGTCGAGCGGCGCGGGCTGTTCCTCGAACGGGTCGACGGCGACCCTGATTGGTTTCGGTACCACCACATGTTCGCGGAGTTCCTCCGTCGTCGGCTTCAACGTGACAAGCCCGATCGGATCCGACAACTCCACGGATGCGCATCGACGTGGTTCGCCGAACATGACCAACTCAACGAGGCCGTCGACCATGCGCTGGCCTCGGGGAATCCCGAGCGAGCAGTTCAGTTGGTGGAGCGGGACGAGACCAAGCTGCTCGAACAATCCAAGATGACCACCCTGCTCGGGATCATCGACAAACTGCCACCCCACCTGGTGGCATCGCGACCACGCCTGCAATTGAACCTGGCCTGGGCGCACATCCTGCTTCAACATTCCGCGCCAGCCCACGCCGCTGCTGAATCGGTTCGATGCAGCTGTCGACCGCGAAGACTGCGCGGAAACGGCCCGCGCGGATCTGCGGGCGGAGGCCGATGTCCTGCGCGGCGTCGCCCAGATGTTCGCCGATCATGCCGACGGCCTGGACAGTCTCGTTGCCGAGGCAATGTCGCGACCCGACACGCTCCATCCCAGAGTCGCCGGGGTGGCCGGAAACGTCGCCGCGTTCGCTGCGATCTGCCGGTTCGAATTCGACACCGCGCATCGGCTGCTTGCGTGGGCCGCGCCCTACCAGGAGATGATGGGACCGTTCGCCAGCATCTACGCCCGCTGCTACGACGGCATCGCGGCCAGGCAGCAGCTCGATTTCCCGGTTGCGCTCGCGAACTTTCGTGAGGCGCACCAACAGGGTGCACGAATGGGACCGCACTCGCACGCCGCACGGCTGGCAGGCGCCCTCCTGGGCGAGGCACTGTACGAGAC
>CAWFQG010000018.1:0-510762 GCA_963817825.1 uncultured Actinomycetota bacterium
AGTTTCTCAAACTCGATGTCCAATTCTCAAATGGAATGTCCAACGCATGTCCAATTGGACATTTCCGTGAGACAGCTTGAATAGTCAAGAATTGTGCCGCCACGGAGGTCGACTGCGCGGTGTTGACGAGTCGTGGAAATCTCTGGGGACCTCAAGTTAACTACAAGCCAGTGTGTCCAGATCCGCGGCTGCCTTGACGCCAGTCGAATGTGTCAGCGGTCACGTAATTCCCCAGGTCTGAGGGGTTGTCCGTCACGTAATTCCCCACCCTCCGTCACGTAATTCCCCACCCTGGGGCGTGTCCGGCAGGGGTTGGGGTGCTGCTCAGGTTCGCTCCGTTCAGGCGCCCCGCCAGGGGCCTTGGAAGGGGCCTTGAGTGGCGAGGAGATCGTGGAACGTGACTGACTTCGTGGAGATGTTTCGGCATTGGAACGCCGGCCGATCGCAGGTGCAGATCAATGAGGCACTGAACATCGACCGCAAGACGATCCGTAAGTATCTGGCCCCGGCGCTGGCCGAAGGGCTTGAACCGGTTCCTGAGTCCTTCAACGAGGAACTATGGCGGGCGCGGATCGGCCGATGGTTTCCCGAGTTGGTCGATCCGGCGGCGCGGGCGCTGACCTGGTCGCTGATCGCGACCCATCACCAGTGGATCGACGATCAGCTGAAGGTGCCGGTGACGGTGGCGACCATCGCCCAGCGGCTGCGTGACGATCACGGCGTCGAGGTGTCGGAGTCGACGGTACGGCGTTACATCGCAACAACTTTCACCGAGCAACGTCTCGACGGCAAGGTCACTGTGCCGCGTGGCGCCGTCGAGCCCGGTAGCGAAGCGCAGATCGACTACGGGCGCCTCGGCATGTGGTGCGATCCCGACTCGGGGCGCCGCGTCGCGGTGTGGGTGTTCGCGATGATCCTGTCGTGTTCACGGGCCTTGTTCGTCCAGCCGGTACTGCGAATGGACCAAACATCCTGGAACGCTTCGCATGTGGCGGCATTCGAGTTCTTCGGCGGCGTTCCGGCGCGGTTGGTGTGCGACAACCTCAAGACCGGGGTGGTACGACCGGATCTGTATGACCCGCAGATCAACCGCGCCTACGGCGAGCTGGCCACGTTCTTCGGGACTCTGATCGACCCGGCGCGGGCCCGCAAACCGAAGGACAAACCGCGCATCGAACGCCCGATGCCCTACATTCGGGACTCGTTCTTCGCCGGCCGGGACTTCGCCTCCCTGACCCGGATGCAGGCCGAGGCACTGCGCTGGGCCACCGAGGTCTACGGAGTCCACAAGCACCGTGGTCTGGATGGCCATACCCCGGCATCGGTGTTCGCCGCGGTCGAACGATCTGCCCTGACGCCGTTGCCGCCCAGACCCTTCGAGTCCGTGGTCTACTCGGTCGGGCGGGTCGCCCCGGACTGTCACGTCAAGTCGGGGAAGGCGTTGTACTCGGTGCCGTGGCGCCTCATCGGCCAGCAGCTCATCGTCCGCACCGCCGGTGACGTCGTGCAGATCTTTCACGACGACTCCGTCGTGGCGACCCATGTGTTGCATCTGTCGGGTCGCTCGACGAACTTCGAGCATTACCCGCCGCACAAGGTCGCCCATACGCTGCGCAGCGTGACGTGGTGCCGCACCCAGGCCGAACAGATCGGACCTGGTGCGGTCGCGATCGTCGCCGAGCTCTCAGAGGTAAATGCCATTCACCGGCTACGCGCCATCCAGGGGATCATCCGGCTGCGCGATACCTACGGCGATGCCCGCCTCGATGCGGCCTGCGCCAGAGCACTGGCCGTGGGCGATCCGAACTACCGCACCGTCAAGGGCATCCTCGTCGCCGGCACCGAACACGGCGACGATCCACCACAGCACGTCCCGACACCGCCGGCGATGCTGCGCGGCCCCGATGCGTTCGGCACCGACCTCACCGCCTGACCAATTCCAATCCATCTCTACTGCAACCACTTCGACTAAAGGACTTTGTCATGACCATTCACGATCCCAGCCTGCGGGCGGCACTGAAGACACTCAAACTCACCGGCATGCTCGACACCCTCGATGCCCGCCTGGCCCAGACCCGCGACGGGAAACTCGGCCATCTGGAGTTCCTCCAAGTGCTCTGCGAAGACGAGATCGGCCGCCGCGAGACCGCGGCGCTGGCCCGGCGAGTACGCCGCGCCCGCTTCGAGCAACCCAGCACCTTCGAGGACTTCGACTTCACCGTCAGCCCCAAACTGCCCGCCGCGATGCTGCGCGACCTGGCCGCACTGCGCTGGCTCGAAGCCGGCGAATCGGTCATCCTCTACGGACCCGTCGGAGTCGGGAAAACCCATGTGGCACAAGCACTTGGCCATCAAGTCGCCCGCCGCGGCGGCGACATCCGGTTCGTCAAATGCTCCCGAATGCTCGCCGACCTCGCCGGCGGACACGCTGATCGCACCATCGGTCAACGCATGCGCGAATACACCCGCCCCCTGGTCCTCATCGTCGACGACTTCGCGATGCGTGAGCACACCCCGACCCAAAGCGACGACCTCTATGACCTGGTCTCCGACCGCGCCATCGCCGCCAAACCATTGATCTTGACCAGCAACCGCGCACCCAAGGACTGGTATCCGCTGTTCCCGAATCCCGTCGTCGCCGAATCGCTGCTCGACCGCCTCATCAACACCAGCCACCAAGTCCTCATGGACGGCCCGTCCTACCGGCCCCGGAAACGACCCGGCACCAAGGCCACCTGACACCCTTCTGACGCTTCGCTACTCTCACCACAGCAGCGCCCAAACCTGGGGAATTACGTGACGGCTACCCCTGGGGAATTACGCGACCGCCGGCAAATGCAAATTTCCGACCACCGCGCGAATCGTGTGCCCTCCGCCGGTAGGGGCCGCATCGAATCCCGAGTGTCTCTTCGCGTTCGTAGGCCACCCGCAGCGAAAGCGCTTCCCCACTCGTCTCTCGCTGGACTGCCAGTGTGAAAAATGCCCATAAGGGTAGGCGACGCACGCGAGTCGAATTCGCTCTTGCGCTGCGATGCTGATCTGCTGCGCGACCTTCGCACTCATGCAGCGTTGGCCCCGTCACGGTGACATGCCTGCGCCGGTTGGCTCTGGGCTCGTCAACTCAGGTTGGCTGCTACTCGAGCCGCGCCCGTCGACGGGGAGTAGTCGAGGCGGTGTCTAGGACGGACGGATGAATCCGATGTCGTCGTTGATGACGGTGGTGGGACCGATCGGCACCATCTCCGGGGTGCTGGGGCCGAGCGGCACCTTTTCTGGGTTGGCTCCGGCGACCTTGACGAACTGAAGTCGCTCGTTGGAAACCTTCCGAATTAGATCTTCGAAGGCCATGATGGTGAGCTGTTCACCGGGGCAGCGCCGGTAGCCGAACCCGAAGGGCGCGAACCCGGCGTAGTCGCACACGGGCAGCGGACGATCGTCGGCGACGGCGAACACGGTGCCGAAACCGCTGTTGCGCAGCGCAGTCTTGCGTCCGTCCTTGACGTCGAATGACGTTTGGTCGAACGGGCGTTTGGCCAGGCCCATCTGCTGAATACGTGCTTCGTCGATGTCTTGGCTGGTGGGTGCATGTTCGTACCGTGAGGGGTCGAAGTCATCGGGGTTTGGCCATTGCACGGGGTCGTGGCTGGTGGAGGTGTGGGGGCTGACGATGAAGCCGTGTCGCTCGAAGGCCGGCGGCCGGGTTTCGGTGATCGCCGAGATGCTTCCGGCGTTGGGCGAGATGGTGCGGAACAGTTCCATGACGAAGCGTTCCAGCGGGGGGAAAGCTGAGCCGTTGGGGTTGTCGTAGTCAGTGGCCATGGTCTTGGTGAACCAGTCCTTGGCCTGGGCGTCTCCGGTGTCTCGGCCCAGTTTGGCCATGATGTTGTACAGGGTGTTACCCCATTGGCTGAAGGCCACGAAGTTGTGGAAGCACTCGAAGACGACGTCCTTGTGGTTGAAGTATTCGCTTTCCTCGCCGTTCTTGAGCCAGTACCAGGCGAAGGTCTTCTCGGGTTCGGGGGTTTTGCCGGATTGGATGTCTTTTAGGCGGTCGTCGATCCAGGACTTCAGGAAGTCCAGATTCTTCCGGACGGCCATGTAATTGTCGTAGACGATCTTCTGGGTGGGGTCGCGGTAGGCCAGGACGGTGTTGAAGTTTTCGCCGATCTGCCGGACTTGCTGGGGAATGTCTTGGCCTTTGACGCCCAGATGCAGGTCCCAGTAGAGATCCCAGAACGTGTCCAGGTAGATCCGCATCAACGGTTTATTGGCGTTCTGGGCACTGAATAGTTGGTCGAAGAACCCAACGATCTTGGTCTGGTACTTGCCTTGGTAAAGATCGGGTGTCACCGCCGACATGTAGATCCGCTTACGCCGATTATCGGGTCCGCGTTTCTCCAGCCCCTGAAGAAAGACCGTGACACCGTCTTGGGGAGCGGGTTTCCAACTCAAACTCAGCAGGCCCCACATGTCGAAGGGCAGCGCGTTCTCCTTACTCAGCGCCACGTCGATCATCGGCAACACCGGACGCTGGCCGTCGAAGATGCTGTTCAGGAAACTCGGCAGGACGACATTGTCGACGTAGTCGGCATCGAACTGGGCGACGTACTGGGCACGCAGTTTGGCCACCGCACCGTCCAGATCCCCAGGGGGCAGCGGCTGATCACTCGGAGGCGAGTTCGATGGCGAATTCGGAGACGATGCGTGCGCACATCCAGTGAGAGCCGACGCTGAGGCCACTGCCGTGGCACCGCCTGCAAGGAATGCGCGTCGTTTCACTGGTTAACCTCTCTCGACTCCCGGGGCTGGAATGCCGGGAAATGGCTACACCCAGGAAGGAACCACGTCGACGCTACGCTGATGGCAGCTGGCTACGACGCGGATTTCGTCGGCAGTTACCTAATAGTGTTGGGGAGTCGGCCGACAGCGTAGAAGGTCTCAAGAAGATCTACGTAGAGCCGGTCAAGAAACCTCGCATCCTGCGCAGCAGCCGCTAAACAGCCCGGCCCCGGCCGGGCCTTCCCCTGCTGCCCCGACGGGCGGGTGAATTTGGCCAGAGCCGGCCGTTCGGGCGTCGGGCGAGCTTTCGAGACGATTCCCGGCTGGCTGTCAAGCGGTGGCATCAGCCGGTCAGGGCATCTTCGGCAGTTGCGGCCGGCACTTCCGGCAGTGCCATCAATACCGGCATGGGGTAGTGGGTCCGGCGATCGCTGGGGCCCGTGCGGCTGCGTCATCGACGCCCCCTGCGCAGTCGAGTGTCAGAGTTTGCTGATTCCCGTAACGAGCAGATAGATGCCCACCATCCCAGGCAACAACCCCATTACCAAACGCTGGCGGTTGGTCGCCCATGTATACAACCGATCGACCCATTTGCGCGTCGCGACCGGCGCCCGCACGAAGCTCACTATAGAAATCTCAGTCAGTATGAACGCAATGACGTTGAAGACAACAAGCGCTGCAATCGAGGAACCCAGCCGGGCATCTGCGCTAAGTATGGCGGCTATCGCCGCCAGGTAGTACACGCTCGGTATGCCGACCGCGACACCAGCAATGCAGGCCACCCACAAGGACTCGCCCAGCACCGCGTTCTGAACAGGCTGCGGCAACTTCTGGAATGCGGGAAGCCGTTCGATACCTCGCGACGCCTCCTCGGCGCCGGTCTCGGCGGCGGCGCCCCGCGCGGCGGCGCGCCGCCGTATCCTGCTGCGCACCCGCCCCACAACACCGCCGCCCACCACAACCGCGACCACCAAAGCGAATACGCCCACCCCAATTTCGATGTAGGGGGGTAAACCGCGGCGAAGGCCAACGCCCATTCCTTCCAACACGAAGAGAACCATCGCGCCGACGATCAAGCTCACGCCGAAGCCGCCAGCCAAATAGGCAGCCAACAGGCGGACCGGTCGCGACTTGGACGAAATCACGATGACCGCGGCGATGCGCGCCGGGCCACGACCGGCCACGAGAGCCATCAACACGACTGTCGCCCACATACGCTGAGGATCCCACCGCGATCGTGCAGAGACTGATTATCCAGGATCGCGCGCTCAGGATCGTGCCGATCGACCGCGTCGGTGAAAGGGTAGATCACAATGTTGGCGGGTCATGCCGAGCGCGCTTGGCGGGGAGACAACGAACGGCAGACCGCCAAGAAGCTGGTGTGAACGACCCAAGTGCGCAGCGTCCCGGCGCACTCCCGCTACCTACCGGACCGCCTTGTTACAGAGGCGTTGACGATTACTTCCGGCAGCCCGCAGACGGCCGCCACCACCGGAACCGACAGCTCGCCGGCGGCGATCGAGCGGCCAAGGCCAACGCCCAGCGGGCGGGGTGTCGGTGCACTCCGAGGTTGCCGACGCTGGGGTTCGACTTGGGATTTCCTCTGGTACTTCTTGATTATCTTCGCCTGGATCGCGTATCTGTTGGTCTTGTTCCAGATCCTCGGGGACCTATTTCGGCGTGACCACAAAACGTCGGGCTGGGTCAAGGCGATCTGGGTGGCCTTTTTGATTCTGTTCCCCTGGATCACGGCGCTGATCTACTTGATTGCGCGTGGCAAAGGCATGGCAGAACGCGCGCAGGAGGCGGCCGCCGGTGCAAAGAAGGAGGCCGACGACTACATCCGGCAAGCCGCGGGCCGTTCGTCGGCGCAGGAAATCGCCGACGCCAAGGCGCTTTTGGAAGCCGGGACAATCACCCAGGCCGAGTTCGAATCGCTGAAGGCCAAATCGCTCAGGTTTGTAGTGGGATTGGCGGGCTCGGTATTGGTGTCGTCGGCGCCAGCGTGACCAGGCCAGGAGGTTGGCCACGGTGTGGCCGGTGGTCAGGAGTAGCGCGTCGAAGAGTCGGCGGAACTCGTTGACGGTCAACGTGATCAGGCCGGTTGGGGTGGGTACGGAGTCACGTTCGATGGCGGTGGCCACAGCCAGGAAGGCGTGAGCGAGCATGGCCAGGGTGGTCCAGCGGTGCCAGGACGTCCAGCGGCGGACCTGGTGTTGATCGAGCCCGACCAGGCCTTTGGCGGCTTGGAAGGATTCCTCGATGCGCCAGCGCTGGCCAGCCACGGCCACCAGGGTGCGCAGCGGCACCGGGCGTGGGCTGTAGCAGCGTAGGTAAGCGTGCTCGCCGGTGGTGCCGTTGCGGCGGATCAGCAAATGATGGATACCGGTGTCGGTGTCGTCTTCGGTCAGCAGCCGAAACCAGGCCCAGGAGTACAGACGTGGGCCGTGGGCACCGGCGCCAGCGGAGTGTTTCTGCCAGGCGCGTGCCGGGATCAGGGCGGGCAGCGCATCCACGCGGAGCGGGCCGGCGTGGGTGGGCACGCGCCGGTTGGCCGCGATCGCCATCACATAACCCAGGCCGTGAGCGCGGACGGCCGCGCGCAGGCGCGGGTCGGCGCCATAGACTTCGTCGCCGGCCACCCACGCAGCGGGAACCTGGGCATGCACTGCGCGGTCGATCAGCATCGTGGCCAGTGTGGGTTTGGTGGCGAAATCTCTTTTTTCGGAGGGGATTCCAGCGTTTCGGCAGCGGTCGGAGTCCTCCGCCCACGACTTGGGCAGGTAGAGGGCACGGTCAATGAGAGCGTGTCCGCGTGGTGCGGCGTAGGTCAAAAACACCGCGACTTGGGAGTTCTCGACGCGGCCCGCGGTGCCGCTGTACTGGCGCTGCACCCCGACGCTGTGCACGCCCTTCTTGACGTCGCCGGTCTCGTCGACCACCAAGATCGCACCCGGATCGCCAAACGCGTCGATGACGTAATCGCGCAGATCATCCCGCACGGCGTCGGCGTCCCAACTGGCCCGTGCCAGCAGGTGCTGCAACCCGTCCGGACTGACCGCGCCGCGGTGCTCGGCGATGGTCCAGCAATTCTTGCGGTCCAAACCAGAGACCATGCCAGCCATGAGTTCGCCGGCACGGCGCAGCGGCTCGTAACGACGAAAACGCGGCGCGATGCGATCCAGTACCGCCGAGAACTCCGTCCACCACCGGTCAGGGTCTACGCTGTGAGCCGCGGCGACCGCGGCATATTCAGATGTGTTCACAAACTCCGAACAATGCCGCGGTCACCGCTCTGAACAGCACAGACACGCCCAATCCCGCAAGCCACGATCTACGGCTGCAGTACTAGCGGCCCGGAACGGTCGGCAGGATTCGACCAAGCGGAAGGAGCGCTCCTCGACAACCGCAAACAGGAGCGAGCGAAACCATCTGCCGCACAATTGAATGCAGGCCCGACGCCCCGATCGGCCACCGATATCGCAGCTCGGGAACATTAGCGGTCACGCCGTTAGTTCGTCGGGTTCACGCGGCGATCCGGCGAGGAGTCGGTTGATGTCGTTGCGGCTGAAGCACTTCGAACGGTCGGGCGGCGGTGTTTGTAACGCGTTTTGAACGCGGTGAGTCGATCTGCCACCACATGAAGCGCGGCGCCCGTTGACTAATTACATCGGCGGCCATGCGATTTCATGATTTACACCAAGCCAGAACGGCGACTCTGATCCCATTGGACATGCGCTCTGGTATAACAATTTTCAGAAACCTCATCGAGGAGGGGCGGTATGCGTAGTACCCGTTTGGTTGCGCCGCTCGTGGCTGCGGGCGTTATCGCTGTAGGGATCTCGACAAGCACCGCCTGGGCGGGCGGGCCGGGTGGCGCTATCGAGGACTCAAATGACATCTCCGTTGCGGTCGGTACCGGTGTGTTCGTTGATGGCCTGGTGGGTTTCAAAGCGAGCGGCGCCACCAATGAAGAAGCCTCGGCGCAGGTGATCGCGCAGTGCCAGAGCGCGGGTGGTCAAGACTGCACCAGCGATGAGGTGACCAACGATTATCTCTGCATCGTGTCCGTTGGTGACGACAGCAACGAGATCGTGGCCGGCGGTGCCGGGGTGACTGTGGAAGCGGCCCGTGACGATGCGTTCCAGCGGGCGGCGGCCAACGGTACGCCCCTCGGTCCGACCGCCGCCATTGTCATATCGGATTGTCACTGATGGGTGAGCGGATGTCAGGGCGTGCAGCGAATGACCATTGTGGTACCGGCCTAGTAGCCCAAAAAGGTGAAAGACATATGACAAATCGACGCAAGTCAGCACTGTTGATGGTGAGTTTGGCGGTAGTGGCGGGCGTTTCCGCGCCTGCCGCCGATGCTCTACCGAGCTGCCAGGACTCGGGCACCACGTCCACATGCCAAACCAACGGCAGCGTGTCGATCAAGGCTCGCCCCGGGACAGTGGCGGCACCCGCGAACCAGCCTGTGATTCGGTGGGGGCGCCGCCGCTAGTACCCACTCTCAGTGAGTGGCCGCGTGTACCTGACTATGCGAACTGGCTAGGGACGAGCAATGTCCCCAAGCTTTTCTTCAAGGCTGAGCCAGGTGCGATCCTTAACAACGATCGGCTGCTCAGCCTTGTCCGCGGGTGGCCGGCATTGACCGAGAAGACGGTGGCGGGTGTTCACTTCGTTCAGGAAGATTCGCCGGACGAAATCGGGAAGGCCATCGCCGACTGGATGCGGACCTTGGCGTGAACCCTTCACTTTCACGATGTCGTTCCACCGGCACGAACCCGTCGACGTACCCATCGACGTAACCGGGAACGGATGGCTTGCCACTGATCGCGTTCTCGGGCGCCTTGAACCACCTCTCGCCACCATCGTCTCAGGGCGGCCTGACGCCCTCCCACTTATCGGGTTGTGCGTGGTTAGACGCAACCGGCCGCCGGTTCAGAATCTGCAAGAGACGCCGAATCGCCGGCGTTCTCGACCGTGACAGCTCCCCACGGCAACTCGCACCTCGTCAACACGCACGGTGACCAGTTCGCGCGGTCTAGTGGTCGCTGTCACTGTGACGTAATACGGAAGCCATGGGATGACCGGAACTTGGACAACCGGAGCATGCGCAGTGAGTCCAGCGCATCCGCCGTCTGTGGCGTAACCAGGGCCTGCAAGTGCCGCAGCACCGCAAAGAAGAAGCGTTTGACCGGCATCGGTGTCGCCGTTGGCGCGATGTCACCAATTCGTCCGAACGTGATCTGGGCGATGGACTTCCAGTTCGACACGACCGCCGATGGCCGCACCTTGAAGATGTTGAACGTGATCGACGAGTTCACCCGCGAAGCCCTCGCGATCAACGTTGATCGTTCCATCGACGCCGACGGCGTCGTCGGCGTCTTGGACCGCCTCGCCCTGCAGCGAGGCGCGCCGGCCTACCTGCGCTTCGACAACGGTCCCGAGTTCGTGGCGCAGGCCGTCAACGACTGGTGCCGGTTCAACGGCGCCGGTTCGCTATTCATCGATCCCGGCTCGCCGTGGCAAAACGCCTGGATCGAGTCGTTCAACGGCCGGGTACGCGACGAACTGCTCAACTCGTGGCAGTTCGACTCGCTGCTCGAGCCCGCGTGATCATCGAAGACTGGCGCTGCGACTACAACGCCAACAGACCCCACTCCGCCCACGGCGAACTCACCCCAACCGAATTCGTCCTACAGTGGACCACGATCCACCAACCCCAAGCCGCGTAGCTACTGGACCACCAAACGGGTCCCTTCAATGCGGCCGAGCGAACGCACCCAGAAAATGGACACGGTCGTGAGACAAAGTCGGGTGGACACTGCGTGAGACAGATCGACTATGCACAGGTCGGAGACCCGCCAGTGGACACCGGGTTGGAGAACCTACAAGACGGCTGGTTTCGTCAAAGTAGCCTGGCGGGAGCACCGTGAATTTTCGCTGCATGTCGACACCTACCCTGAGTGCCGGCAAGCCGCAGCCACTTCTCGAGAACACTTATAGGAGCGGCGGCTAGTCCAAGCGTCCAGCGTCGACCACGCGGAGCACTGCGACACCTTCCTCGTCCGAGGCCTCCAGGTCCACCTCGACGTCGAAGCCCCAATCGTGGTCGCCGGCTGGGTCGTCCAGGATCTGCCGTATCCGCCACACGTCGGGCTGCCGATCGACGATCAGCAGTGCCGGACCGCGCGCGTCAGCGCCGATGCCCACGTCGTCGTGCTCGGCGAAGTACGCGTGGATGACGTCCTCCCAACGTTCGGACGTCCACCCGGAGTCGGCGTCCAGCTCACCGAGGTCGTACCGGCGGCGCCGTGCGAACAGCTCCACCCGTCGGAACAGCGCATTGCGGACCATCGCGGTAAACGCCCGCTCGTTTCCGGTCAGCGGGCGGGGGCGTGCCGGTACCGCCACCGGCACGTCCGACGGCTGGTCGGGGTTGGTGAGCTGCTCCCACTCGTCGAGCAGGCTCGAATCCACTTGGCGGACAAGCTCGCCGAGCCACTCGACGATGTCGGTGACCGCCTCGGTCCGTGCGGCGGCGGGCACTCCGGATCGCAGCGCCTTGAAGGCGTCGGAGAGGTAGCGCAGCACCGCTCCCTCGGAGCGGGTCAGCCCGTAGACGCTGACGAACTCCCGGAACGTGAACGCCCGTTCCCACATCTCGCGCACGACGGACTTCGGCGCCAGCCGCCCGTCCGCGGCCCACGGGTTGCTCTGCCGGTACACCTCGTAGATGTGGCCGAGCAGCTCGTCGAGCGGCTTCGGATAGGTGACGTCGTCCAGCAACTCCATCCGCTCGTCGTACTCGATGCCGTCGGCCTTCATCTGGGCGATGGCCTCGCCCCTCGCCTTCTTCAGCTGCGCGGCCAAGATCTGGCGAGGGTCCTCGAGGGTCGCCTCGATGACCGAAACGACGTCCAGCGCATAGGTTTCCGACACCGGGTCGAGCACCTCGACCGCGGCGAGCGCGAACGTCGACAGCGGCTGGTTGAGCGCGAAGTCTGGTGGCAGGTCGACGGTCAGTCGGTACCGACGCCCGTCGGCGTCGGGTTCGTCGAGCCGCTCCAGCACGCCGGCCTGCAGCAGTGAGCGGGCGACGCCGACCGCCTCACGGATGTGTTGCAGCTGCCGCTTGCGAGGCTCGTGGTTCTCGGTGAGCAGCCTGCGCATCGCGACGAACGGATCACCGGGACGGTCGACGACATCGAGAATCATCGCCGTCGACACCCGCATGTTGCTGCTCAACGGTTCAGGGGCGGCCTCGACCAGCCGGGTCATGGTCGACTCGCCCCACGGCACCATCCCCTCGGGCACCTTGCGGCGCACCAACTTTCGACGCTTCTTCGGGTCGTCGGCGACCTTGGCGAACTGTTTGAGGTTCTCCACTTCGTGATCGGGCGCCTGGACGACGACGGTGCCCGCGGTGTCGTAGCCGGCCCGCCCGGCCCGCCCGGCGATCTGGTGGAACTCGCGGGCGTTGAGCAGCCGGGTGCGAGTGCCGTCGTACTTCGACAAAGCCGAGAACACGACGGTCCGGATCGGGACATTGATCCCGACCCCGAGGGTGTCGGTGCCGCAGATGACCTTGAGCAGGCCGGCCTGGGCCAGTTGTTCCACCAGCCGGCGGTACTTGGGCAGCATCCCGGCGTGGTGAACGCCGATGCCGTGCCGAACCAGTCGCGACAGCGTCGTCCCGAAGGCCGACGCGAAGCGGAACCCGCCGATCAGGTCGGCGATCGCTCTCTTCTCCTCCTTGGTGCACACGTTGACGCTCATGAGCGCCTGAGCGCGCTCCAGGGCCGATGCCTGGGTGAAGTGCACGACGTAGATCGGCGCCTGCCTCGTGTCGAGCAGGTCCTGAATCGTCTCGTGCATGGGTGTGGTCGCGTAGTAGTGGTGCAGCGGAACCGGGCGCTCGGCGTTGGCGACCAGCGCCGTCAGCCGGCCGGTGCGTCGGGTCAGGTCCTCGCGGAGAAACGTGACGTCGCCGAGCGTGGCCGACATCAACAGGAACTGGGCGCGCGGCAGCTCCAGCAGCGGTACCTGCCAGGCCCAGCCGCGGTCGGGGTCGCCGTAGAAGTGGAATTCGTCCATGACCACGAGTCCGATGTCGGCTTCTGCACCCTCGCGCAGCGCGATGTTGGCCAGCACCTCCGCGGTGCAGGTGATGATCGGTGCGCCCGCGTTGACCGAGGCATCACCGGTGAGCATGCCGACGTTGGCTGCGCCGAACACCGCACAGAGGGCGAAGAACTTCTCGCTGACGAGTGCCTTGATCGGCGCGGTGTAATAGCTGCGTCGTCCCGCTGCCAGCGCTGCGTAAAGCGCGCCGGTGGCCACCAGCGACTTGCCGGAGCCGGTCGGCGTCGCCAGGACCACGTTCGCGCCGCTGACCACCTCGATCAGCGCTTCCTCCTGCGCCGGGTACAGCACGGTGCCGCATCTCTCGGCCCATGCGGCGAAGGAGGCGAACAGCTCGTCTGGGTCGGCGCCCTTCGCGCGCAGGGCGGACAGGTCGCTCGGGCCGTCGAGCAGGGCAGGAGCAGTGGCGGTCATCGTGCGGGAAGTACGCCGAGCCGACCGAATCCCACCAGCACTACCTCGCCACCCACTTTGACCTGAATCCCGCCGTCGGCGCTTCGCGCCGAGATGCCGATCCTGGAGGGCCGGTTCATGAACCGTCCCTGACGTAGCTCGGTGTCCTCGTCGTCGCCGAGCTGGCCGTGCCGGTGCAGGTAGGCATTCATGAGTAACGAACCCGAAGTTACGACCCCTCAGCGGAAGCGGACATTCAACGT
The DNA here is from genome assembly GCA_963817825.1 of uncultured Actinomycetota bacterium. Taxonomy (GTDB): domain Bacteria; phylum Actinomycetota; class Actinomycetes; order Mycobacteriales; family Mycobacteriaceae; genus Mycobacterium. Next base: position 13,587 of record CAWFQG010000018.1, read on the forward strand.
CGCCAGACCGAAGATCTTCCGGCTATCGGACTTCGCGCCGACGATGACGACACCAGTGCGAGTCGCCGGATCCAATGACTTGATCCGGCCGCTGAACTCGATGTCTGCGCCCTGGGTGGCCGACACGATCGCGGGCGCAGACAGCCGCACCGCATAGCGGGTCACCGCACCGGGGTCGCCCAACCATGCGGAGGCGAATCCGGCACCCAACCCCATGGTGAGCATTCCGTGGGCGATCACATCGGGTAGTCCGGCCAGCTTGGCGATGTCCTCGTCCCAATGAATGGGGTTGGCGTCACCGGCCACGCCGGCGTAGTTCACAAGGTCGCCGCGGGACAGTCGGGTGTGGCGCGCCGGTAGCTCGTCGCCGACCTTCACGTCATCGAAGGATGGCGTCCCCGGCGTTCGGGTGACGCCTCCGTCGCTGATTCGAACCTCGGCCTCGGGACGCACCGTCTTGTGGTACTCCTCTTCGCCCACTCCGAAGATGTCCACGTCGTGCATCATCGTCTTCTGCACGGCCGTCTTGATCGCCGGATCGAGGTCCTCGGCGGTGAGGCCGACGACGGTGGTGTGCAGGGTGTGCACCCGCTCGCCAGCCGTGTCGGTGAAGGTGTTGGTCACCGTGATCATGTCCCTGCCGGCGATCCTGCGCACTGACGACAGTTCGACGTCGACCTGCAGTTCGTCGCCGGCCACGATCGGGCGGTGTTGCTCGAAGACTTCTTCGGTCTGCATGTAGGTGTCGTAACCGACGACTACCTGTTCGAACATGCGGCGATTGCAGGTCATACCCGGAGTCGACGTGAACGTCGGCGGCGCCACCAGGTCTGAATATCCCAGCTCAGCGGCGGCGGTGACATCCCAGTGCGCGGGGTGGTAGTCCTGCACTGCGCGGGCGTACTCGCGTACCTTCTCGCGGCCGACCAGGTAGGTGCCGTCCATCTGGTAGTAGTGGCCAACCCGCGCTTCGAGCGCCGACGCTTCTGCTGCTGCCGTCATGAATGTGCTCAACTTTTCTGTCGGCCTGTTCACTGAGGCCGACCAAAGCACCCTAACGTGCGGACATAGGGGCAGTACGCGTCAGCCGATCGCGGGCTGACTGCCTTCGAAGCCATCGCGATGCGATTAGGGGCGTCACACGATCGGCTCGTCCTCCGGTCGCTTGACGCGCAGCCACCGGTAGCCGTAGGGCTCAAGATCAATCTCGACCCGACCGTGCCCGTCGAGTGGGATCTCCGTGAGGTCATTGAGTAGGTCGACGAGGATGGACCCCGATGGCAAATCGTCGACCTCGATCGCGACGAGGCAACTGTCAGACGCGAAGTTGTGCAGCGCAACCATCGCCCACCCGGATTCCTCCCGACACACGTGGGCCAGCACCGCCCGGTTGGGCTGTTTGAGGATTTCGACGTTCGACCAACCGGTCTCCGGCTGTTCGCGGTAGGTGTAGATGAGGTTGCGCATGAACCACCAGAAGGAACCGTGATCGCGGCGTTGATCGGCCGCGTTGACACGTTCCGGTCCGAACAAGCCCTCAGGAAGCGGGCGAGTGAGCCGCCGCCTCGACGCTCTGGAGAAGCCCCCGTTGTCGCCACCCGTCCACTGCATCGGCGAACGCACGGCGAGTCGCCCAGGTATGTCGAGGTTCTCGCCCATCCCGATCTCCTCGCCGTAGAACAGGACCGGAGTGCCCGGTAGCGAGAAGGCCAGCGAGTAGGCCATCTTCATCCGCCGCTCGTCGCCACCGAGCATCGACGGGAGCCGACGTCGCAGCCCGCGGCCATACAGTTGCATGTCGGGGTCGGGCCCGAAGGCGTCGAAGACCTCCTGACGCTCGCTGTCGCTCAGCTTGTCGAGGGTGAGCTCGTCGTGGTTGCGTAGGAAGTTGGCCCATTGGTTCGTGATGTCGAGCTTTGGGCGCTGCCGCAGCACCTTGGCGATCGGTCGGGCATCCCCGCGGGCCATGGCGAGGTAGATGTTCTGCATCCCGATGAAGTCGAACTGCATGTTGAGCCCGTCGCCGTCGGACCCGCCGAAGAACGCCTTCTGGTCCTTATACGCAACGTTGACCTCACCGAGCAGGACGGCGTCACCGACACGGCGATTGACGAAATTCCGTACGTCGCCGAGGAATTGGATGGGATCGAACGCGTCGGGCTTTCCTGGCACGTCGTCCTTGGCGAACATGAAGGGTACGGCGTCGACCCGGAAGCCGGAGACGCCGAGCTCGAGCCAGAAACCGAGCGTTCGTGAAATCTCCTCCTGCACTTGCGGATTCTCGATGTTGAGGTCCGGCTGGTGCTTGTAGAAGTGGTGCAGGTACCACTGGTTGGTCTTGGGGTCGAGTTCCCAGATGCTGTCTTCTTGATCGGGGAAGACGACGTCCTTGGGGCTCGACTTGGGCTCCGTCGCGCTCCACACGTAGTAGTCGCGATACGGGTCGTCGGTGCTGCGGCGGGCGGACTTGAACCATGGGTGCGCGTCGGAGGTGTGGTTCATGACGAAGTCGATGATGATCCGGATGCCGTTCGAGCGGGCGGTGCGGACGAGCTCGACGAAATCACCGAGCGTCCCGAGGCGGGGATCGACGCCGTAGAAGTCGGTGATGTCGTAGCCGTCGTCCTTGCGGGCGGTGGGGTAGAAGGGCATGAGCCACAAGCACGTCACGCCGAGGTCGGTCAGGTACTCGAGGCGGTCGGTCATGCCGCGGATGTCGCCGGTGCCGTCGCCGTCCGAATCGTAGAAGGTCTCGATGTCGGCGCAGTAGAACACCGCGTTCTTCCACCACAGGTCACCCGTGTCCGCGCGCCTCATGCGTTCACCGCGTGAGGAGTCTGCTCGAGCGAACTATCGAATTCGATAACCGACATGTCCTGGGCATACCCGTTATGCAGGGTTATGCGTCAATGCCGGGCAATCGGAGAACGGGGCCGTCCGTCCCAACGCAGTCCGGACGCTGCGCGACGTGTGAGTCGGCCCCCGCCTTCCGACGGGTCAATGGAGCCTGGGTTGGTAGATGAGCTCTTGGATGTGACCGCCCAGCGTCCGGTGCTCGACGAGTTCTAGGTCCAAGTCGGGCGCACCCTGGAAGATTGCGTTCAGTCCGGTCTGACCGACCTACTGGCCGGCGTTGCGGGCCAGGGTGATGGCGTTCTGGTTCATGAAGCGCCCGACTCCGGGGTCCCCGCGGCCGCATGACCCGTCGGATTCACCGGGACGTTTGACCCACAGGTAGGCGTCGGCGTTTCCGCTCGCCGTCGCCGTGGTGGGCGGGGTGCCTAATGCTCGGCCGCTGGGGTTGCACCAGTACATCTCGCCGTCGGCTGGTCCGGCACCGTTGCGCGAGGTGTCGATCACGTAATGCGCACCGTTCGTGAGCCCCGAAATCGCGTCGCCGTAGCCGATTTCCTCATCGGTGCTGAAGAAGTTCGCGGTGTTGAGGCTGAAACCCCGCGCTTTGTTCACACCGACCTCGTTGAGCCTGCCCGCCATGTCTTCGGCACTCACCCAGCGTGAGTGACCAGCGTCGACGTACACGGCTGCGGCCGGATCGCGCGTCAGTGTGTCGACGGCGTAGCGCATCAAGTCGAAACGTTCTTGGCGCTGGTCTGCCGACAGACAGTCGGCCATGGCGAGCGCGTCAGGTTCGAGGATAATTGCCGCCGGCCCGGAGCCCACGGCGGCCGCGACACCGTCGATCCACCCTCGGTAGGCCGCGGCCGACGAGAACCCGCCCGCGGCGAAGCTCCCGCAGTCGCGATGCGGGATTCCATAAAGTGCCAGCACCGGCATGGTGCCGGCAGCCTGCGCGTCGGCGATGTACTTCGCGTCCACAGCGGGAGTAGATGCCTGGTCCATCCAGTACGCCTGCGGCGTGTTGGCGATGGCGGTCAATTCGGGACTCGGGGGATCGGCGCTCTGCGCGGCGCGCATCGCCGCCGACTGGGGATTGACGTAGAGGGGCTGTCCGGCCAACGGGTTTGCCTCGTCGGCCAGGCGCACCGCCGGCATGGGTTCGGAGTTCATCGGGACGACGGAACAACCCACGCCGGCGACGGCCGCCACCGCCAGGAAGGGGGAGATCCACCGCGCGGCTGCACCAGCAGCTGAGGACATCACGCCGAAAACATAATGTCACAACGCAATAAGCGCCAATTCTCGACGACAGTGACGACGCGATCGGCGGGTGGCCGGTCACGCGGCAAACCACGTTCCGGAGCCCGCAATTACGACAATGCGTGCCCAGTACCGAGCGGCCGGCCCGGTCCAGCAAAGGCCGTCAAGTCCAGATCGGGGCATGGCGCTACACGGTGCGGCGGCGCCTCAGGAACGGGTCAGTCAACGATGGCGGCTGATAGCCCTGATCGACTCGAGAGACCGTCGAGCCAGGCGGCACGATCTCATCGATCTTGTCCAGGATGTCCACGGCCAGCGTGACCTCGGCTGCGCCCAGTTGGGATTGCAGATGGTCGAGGGTGCGCGGCCCGATGATCGGCGCGGTGACAGCCGGATGCTGCATCACGAAGGCGATCGCCAGGTGGATCAGCGACAGCCCGGCGTCGTCGGCCAGCTGCCCGAGCGCGTCGGCGGCGTCGAGCTTGCGCTGGTTGTCCGGATTGGACATGTCGTAACGGGCAGGCAGGCGGGAGCGCCGACTGGATCCCGGGAGCTCCTTGTCCTTGCGGTAACCCCCGCTGAGCCAGCCACCGGCCAGCGGGCTCCACGGCAGCACGCCCATCCCGTATTCCTGCGCAACCGGCAGGACGTCGGCCTCGATCCCGCGGACGAGCAGCGAATAAGGCGGCTGCTCGGTGACGAACCGGCCGAGGCCGCGTCGCTCGCTGACCCACTGCGCCTGGACCATCTGGTAGGCGGGAAACGTCGACGAACCGAAAGCCCGGATCTTGCCCTGCCGCTGCAGATCGGTGAGTGCCCCCAGGGTCTCTTCGATGTCGGTGTGCGGGTCGGGGCGGTGAATCTGGTAGAGGTCGATCCAGTCGGTGTTCAGCCGGCGCAGGCTGTTCTCGACTTCACGCACGATCCAACGCCGGGAGTTTCCGCGCATGTTCGGATCGCCTTTGGTGCCCACCGGCGCCTCGGCAGGAATGCCCATCTGGATGTTGACCTTCGTGGCGAGTACCACGTCGTCGCGCTTTCCGCCTGCGAGGGCCTTGCCGACGATGATCTCCGATTCGCCCTGTGTGTAGGCGTCGGCGGTGTCGATGAAGTTGATGCCTGCATCCAGGGCGGCGTGAATCGTCGCGATCGACGTCTCGTGGTCGGGCTCACCCCAGCCGCCGAACATCATCGCGCCGAGACACAGCGGGCTGACTTGGATTCCGGTTCGTCCTAGGCTGCGGTACTCCATAGGGGCGACCTTACGCCCGGATTACGTGGGCTAATCATCGCTGGTGATGAGTCGAAACCCCTACGCGCCTTTTCGATTTGGCGCTCTCAACGATTTCACAGCGCCAAGAACGTGCAGCCGTTATCGTCCCCGAATGAGCGATGGGACGACGCCGTCCACCCTGACCGGTCCGACGCGCGCACCGACGAGCACCCGCCGGGCGGTGCTCAACACCATCAGGGGCTCCGCGGGAAACCTGGTCGAGTGGTACGACGTCTACGTCTATACGGTCTTCGCCTCCTACTTCGAGGCGCAGTTCTTCGACAAGAACGACACCAACTCAACGCTCTACATCTACGCGATCTTCGCGGTCACCTTCGTCATGCGACCAGTGGGATCCTGGTTCTTCGGCCGCTATGCCGACCGTCGCGGCCGCAAGGCCTCCCTGGTGCTCAGCATCGCGATCATGTCTACGTGCTCTTTCGTCGTAGCCGTCATGCCCACCCGCGAGATCATCGGGTGGTGGGCGGCGGTGATCTTGTTGCTCGCCCGGCTCGTCCAGGGATTCGCCACTGGTGGCGAGTACGGCACGTCGGCGACGTACATGTCGGAAGCCGCGACCGCGAACCGGCGTGGGTTCTTGTCGTCGTTCCAGTACGTCACGCTCATCGGCGGTCACGTGCTCGCGCAGTTCACGCTCCTCATCGCGCTGCACTTCCTGGACACCGACGAACTCAAGGCCTGGGGATGGCGGATCGGCTTCTTCATCGGTGGCATTGCCGCCCTTGTGGTGCTCTGGATTCGCCGTTCCATGGACGAGTCGCTCAGCGAGTCGCACTTGGAGGCCATCCGCGAGGGCGAGGACCGGGACGCGGGATCACTGAAGACCTTGTTCACCACGCACTGGCGCCCGTTGCTGCTCGTTTTCCTCATCACGGCGGGTGGCACGATTGCGTTCTACACCTATAGCGTCAACGCGCCGGCAATTGTCAAGTCCACCTTCGGGTCTGACCGGGCGTTGACGGCAACATGGGTCAACCTGCTTGGACTGATTTTCCTGATGCTGCTGCAGCCTGTTGGCGGCATCATCAGCGACCGGGTCGGACGCAAGCCACTCCTGATCTTCTTCGGTGTCGGTGGCGTTATCTACACCTATTTCCTCCTGACGTTCCTCCCTAAGACAACGTCGGCGATCACGGCGTTCGTCATACTGGCCGTCGGCTACATCATCATCACCGGCTATACGTCGGTCAACGCCATTGTGAAGGCGGAGCTGTTCCCCGCCGAAATCCGGGCTCTGGGCGTGGGATTGGGCTACGCGCTTGCGAACTCCGTGTTCGGGGGGACGGCGCCGATGCTGTACCAAGCGTCCAAGCCCGATCACGTCGTGTTGTTCATCGTGTATGTCACGGTGGTCATCGGCGTGAGCTTGTTGGTCTACATCTTCGGGCTGAAGAACAAGGGCGCCACGGTGCTCGACCGCGAGCAGGGAAGCGCCTGGGCTGTGCCTGCTCCTTCGGCTGCACGATAACCGGAATCTAGTTTTCTACGGCCCCGACGTCGGGTACATAGGTCCGCTGCGCCCATTGAAAGACCTGCCAGGCCGCCACTTCGTCGAACTCGTCGTGGACGCGCCGCGCCGAGTCCGCCCCGATCGGTTGTGCGGCAGAGGCTTTCACCTGAACCTCGGCGCAGCGCTCCATCAGGAGGAAATAACCCACTGCGGCATCGACGGTGGCGCCGACAGTCAGCAACCCGTGGTTGCGCAGGATCACTGCGCGGGCGTCGCCCATTGCCGCCGCGATGCGCTTACCGCCGTCGGTCGATCCGATGCTGACCTCCTCGTCATCGAAGATCTCGTGGTCCTCGAAGAACGCGCAGGACTCCTGCGAGATCGGCTCGAGCATGGCGACGGTCGCCGAGAACGGCGTTCCATAGGGTGTGTGGCAGTGCGCCGCTGAAACGATGTCGGGTCGGGCCTCGTGCACGGGGGCGTGGATGTAGTACGCCGCCATGTTGATGTGGCCGCCACCCTCCACGGTGCCGTCGGGACGGACCAGCACGAGGTCGTCGGGGGTCATGTACTTGAACGGCACGCCGTATCGCCCGAGCCAGAAGCAGTCCGTTCGTTCCGGGTCGCGCGCCGAAATGTGACCATCGCCCAGCGAGCCCCAGCCCATCGCACCGAAAACCCGGTACGCCAGGGCAAGTCGACGCCTACGGTGTGCGCGCAGCGCGACCGGATCGGCCAGCTCAAGCTCGTAGGCCGACGGGTCGAGGAAGGGATGATGGTTCGGCGCGTCGGTCATCGAACCACCAGCCCTTCCGTCTCAATTCCGTCGCAGCCTATCGCCGCAACGCGACGCCCGCCGTACCGACCAGCAGCCATATGCGCTCCTCATAGCTGCGGGGTTTGGCCATCGCGTAAGGTGGTTACCTCTACTAAGTATCCGGATTTGGTGTCAACGCTGGAGTCATGCTGATGACCTTGATCAAGACCACCCTGTCTGCCGCCGCAGTGGCAGGCGCGCTCACCGCAGCGACGTTGGGCCTTGGCGGTTCGGTGGCGAGCGCCGATCCACCTCCGCCGCCACCGGCGCCCGTTCAAAGCGACCCGGTGCCGGCCTGGGCGCCACCGAAGCCCGCCGAGTTCTGGGAAGGGCAGCCCATCGTGTGGACCACCGGCTGGGGCGGCCGCTGGGGCGTGTGGCTCAACGGCCAATTCATCACGCTGTCGTCAAACCCCGTAAGCAATGGCGGCTGACGCCGCACCACTACGTCGCTAGCCGCGGTACTTCGTCACCAGTGCGGCGTATTCGTCGAGCAGCCGGAGCGACTCGTCGAGTGGCTTGGTCGGCAGCAGGATCGCCACTTGCCCGAACCCCAGGTCATCGACGGCGCGCCAATACTCGGGATCCGCGGGAGTACCGAACTGCGCCAGGGGTACGTCATGGCCTGCGCCCGCGCGGATCTGACCGATGCGAGCGCTCAGATGCTCGACGGGGAGTGGATTGGAGATCCAGCCCGCCTCGTGTCGGATCACCCGCTTGACGGTGGCATCGGAGTCGCCGCCGATGTAGATGGGCGGATGCGGTTTCTGGACCGGCTTGGGGCGGATGTAGGACGGATCGAAGTCGACGTAGCGGCCGTGGTACTCGGCGGGTTCGCTCGTCCACAGCGCCTTGATGGCCTCGATGCGCTCGTCGAGCACCGCGCCACGCTTCTTCGGGTCCGTGCCGTGGTTGCGCAGCTCCTCGAGGTTCCACCCCGCGCCCACGCCGAATACGAACCGGCCGCCGGAGATCAGATCGATGCTCGCTGCCTCTTTCGCGGTGATGATCGGATCACGCTGAATGAGCAATGCGATCCCGGTGAACAGCTCGATCCTGGATGTCACGGCAGCTGCGGCTGCGAGCGTGACGAACGGGTCTAGCGTGCGGTAGTAGATCGAGGGCAACTCGCCACCCATCGGGTACGCCGACTCGCGACTTGCCGGAATGTGCGTGTGCTCGGCGATCACCAGCGAGTCGAATCCCCGCTCCTCGATCGCACGGGCCAGCGACACCGGGTCGATACCGTCGTCGGTGACAAAGGTGGAGATTCCGATTTTCATACGCCACTCCTAGCGGTCGACCCGGTCGCGTCAACCCAAGGTAACGGCAGAGTATTCCGCCAGTCCCGGGCGAGAAAAGTTCGACGGCGGATGTCGAGAACGCCGCGACGGCTCCGTCCCAGGGGTATGCGACCAACTAGGGTCGCGAACCTGAAAGGAGAATTTCATGGCGAAGTACCTGTTCCTCAAGCATTACCGAGGCGCGCCTGCGGCCGTCAACGACGTGCCGATGGCTCAGTGGACGCCCGCCGAGATCGAGGCGCACATCCAGTACATGGAGGACTTCGCGGATCGCCTGAGGGCCAGCGGCGAGTTCGTCGACAGCCACGCCCTTTCCTCGGAGGGCGCCTGGGTCCGCTCGGACGGCGAGGGAAAGCCTCCGGTGACCGACGGACCGTTCGCGGAGACCAAGGACCTGATCGCGGGCTTCATGATCATCGACGTCGACTCCTACGAGCGCGCCGTCGAGCTGGCAGGCGAGTTGTCCTCGGCGCCCGGCGCGGGCGGCACGCCGATCCACGAGTGGCTCGAGGTGCGGCCGTTCATGTCCGCGACCACGACCGTCACCGAGTAATGCCCGCCGACGCGGTGGACGACGCCCAACTGCGGGACCTGATCCCCGGTGTGCTGGCGGCTCTCGTCCACCGCGGGGCGGACTTCGCGACCGCCGAGGACGCCGTCCAGGAAGCATTGGTCCGCGCCGTCGAGACCTGGCCGAACCGGCGCCCAGACGACCCCAAGGGCTGGCTGATCACCACGGCGTGGCGCCGCTTCGTCGACCTCACCCGATCCGACGTCGCGCGACACGGTCGCGAGCAACGGGTCAGCGACGAGCCGGCGCCGGGCCCGACCGAGGCCGCGGATGACACGCTAAAGCTGTACTTCCTGTGCGCCCACCCGAGGCTCACCCCGTCGTCGGCCGTCGCCCTGACGCTGCGGGCCGTCGGTGGCCTCACCACCCGTCAGATCGCGCAGGCGTACCTCGTGCCCGAAGCGACGATGGCCCAGCGGATCAGCCGGGCCAAACGCACCGTGGGCGATGTCCGGCTGGATCGTGCCGGAGACCTGCGCACCGTGCTGCGGGTGCTGTACCTGGTGTTCAACGAGGGCTACAGCGGCGACGTCGACCTCGCCGCGGAGGCCATCCGGCTGGCCCGGCAGCTGGCCGCAACCACCGATGACGAGGAGGTGGCGGGACTGCTCGCCCTCTTCCTGCTCCACCACGCGAGACGCCCGGCCCGAACCCGCGCCGACGGCAGCCTCGTGCCGCTGGCCGATCAAGACCGCGGCCTGTGGCGGCGCGACCTCATCGCCGAAGGGGTTGGCGTGCTGCAGACCGCGCTGGCCCGCGACCGGCTCGGGGAATACCAGGCGCAGGCCGCGATCGCGGCGCTGCACGCCGACGCGCAGAGCGCCGACGAGACGGACTGGGTGCAGATCGTCGAGTGGTACGACGAGCTCGTCGCGCTCACCGACAGCCCGGTGGTGCGGCTCAACCGCGCCGTCGCCGTCGGCGAGGCGGACGGACCGCAGGCTGGGCTCGCCGCGCTCGGCGAACTCGACCCGACCCTTCCGCGGTACACCGCGTCGGCCGCCCACCTGCACGAGCGGGCCGGTGATTTCACCACTGCGGCAGAGCTCTACGTGAAGGCCGCCGCGCAGGCGCACAATCTCGGCGAGCGCAACCACCTCACGCTGAAAGCGGCCACCCTCCGGCACCGCCTCTCCGACGTATGAAACACGCATTCGCTACCGTGTGACCGAGGAGGTGCATCCCATGACGGCAATCGCCGAGCGCGAGGGACTGTCCGAACTCGCGGTGCAAGCTGGCTGGCATCGCAGGGACGCCGACCGCGACGATTACTACACGCGGCAGGCGGACCGCGTTCGTGTCATCTGGCAGGGAAACGAAGCCATCAGTGGAGGTGCGCTGTACAAAGACGGCATCCTGATGTCGGTGACCAGGGAACTGGACACCGTCAAGAGGTGGCTCAACCGCTGACGTCGCGGCGGCTTGAGGCCGCCGGGCAACATATGGTCGAGCGGTGACGGTCACCTACGACGACGCGCTGCGTGAGCGGATCCAGGCACATCTTGCGGGTCACGACCGCCGCGCCGTCACCGACGACACGAAGCGACACGCGGCCGTCGCGGTGGTGCTCGTCGATTCGGAGGTCGGTGAGGACAGGGTCGATCCAGCGTCGGTGGACGACTGGAACGACGGCAGGGATTTGGCGCTGGCCGGCCTGGACGGGCGCATGGTAGACGTTTCCGGCGGCGCGGCTTTCTTCTTGTGCCGCAGGGCATCTCGCCTCTCGTCGCATGCTGCGCAGTGGGCGCTGCCCGGCGGCCGCCTTGACCCGGGCGAAACCGTGGTCGACGCGGCGCTGCGCGAGTTGCACGAGGAGGTCGGTGTCGAGCTGTCTGATGCAGACGTGCTGGGGTTGCTCGACGACTACCCGACGCGGTCGGGATACGTGATCACCCCGGTGGTGATCTGGGGCGGCGGAAGGCTCGATCCTCGTCCCGCGCCCGACGAGGTGGTGGCGGTCTACCGGGTCGGGCTCCATCAATTGCAACGCGACGACTCCCCGCGCTTCATCAGCATCCCGGAGAGCCCCCGTCCGGTCGTACAGATTCCATTGGGAAATGACCTCATCCACGCGCCGACGGGTGCTGTGCTGCTGCAATTGCGGTGGCTGTGCCTCGAGGGCCGCAACGATCCCGTGGACGAGCTCGAGCAACCGGTGTTCGCCTGGAAATGAGTTCGAGCCAGAAGGGACCAGCGTGACGCAAGACGACGACGTGCGAGTCGCCATCGAAGACCATTGGGCGGCGTCCGACGCCAACGACTTCGACGCCGAGCACCAGATCTATCGTGTTGACGCGGTCCTCGAGTATCCGCAGTCAGGGGAGCTCATCCGCGGTCGGCACAACATTCAGGCGTCGCGCGCGGCGCAGCCGAACACAAAGCGCTTCAGTGTGAATCGCATTATCGGTGGCGGAAGCCTCTGGATCAGCGAACTCGTTCTCAGCTACGACGGGGAACCGTATTACGTCGTGAGCATCATGGAGTTCGAGAACGGCGAGGTGGTCAGAGAGACGCAGTACTTCTGCGAAGCCTTCGAGCCGGGGCCCTCGCGTGCTCAATGGGTGGAACGCACCCGCTGAGGTTTACGAATTCGCGGGCCGGGGCATTTCTTATCGAGTTCGTGGGTTGTGCTGACGGTAGGGCTCAGTTTCGCCGGGCACGATCCGAAGCGATAGCTGAGAAACATCGTGTTATTCAGCGAGGTGTTAGTGATGAGGTCCACGAAGGCCGCAGGCGCGAACGTCGTACGCCTTGAAACGCATCCCGCTTGGCGCTCAGCCCAACGCCGGTCAGAAGAACTCATGGCCGCGATGCGTAGGCACCCGTCCTACCAGGGCGCGCTGGCCGCGTCCGAGGATGACCGTCAGAACGCCGTAGTGCTCAGACTGGTCGGACGCTGAAGCGCATCACGCAGCCTTGACCTCAACGGGAGTTGAGGTCCTACGTTGGGGTTGTGACGTTCAAACCGCATGAAATCGAGTACATGAAGGCCGCCGACCTCGGCAGGCTGGCCACCGTGCAACGAGACGGCACACCTCAGGCCAGCCCCGTCGGCTTCACTTACAACGCCGAACTCGGCACCATCGACATCGCCGGCTACAACATGGCCAAGAGCCAGAAGTACCGGAACATCGCCGTCAACCCCAGGGTCGCGTTCGTCGTCGACGACATCGCCTCGAGGAATCCGTGGCGGGTACGGTGCCTGGAGATTCGCGGCACCGCCGAGCACGCGACAGTGCCGAGGGCGACGGGCGCGGCCGGTGACGCGCTCGACACCGCCATCATCCGCATCAAGCCGACGCGCATCATCAGCTTCGGCATCGACGACACCGAGACCGAGCCGCATCAGCTCAAGCCGGACATCCGCGACGTCTCGTGACGCGGCGGCTTACCAGCGCCCGCGGCGGACGACCTCCGGAAAGGGGCGGCGGTCGGGCTTGACGATCGGCTTGAGCGGACGATCCGCGGGATATCCGATTCCGAGCAGGTACGACACGATGTGGTCGGCCGGCACTCCGAGGATGGCGCGGGCGCGGCCTGCGCGTCCTTTGAAGCCCTCCCCGGCGTGTAAGAACCCGCTTATCGCGGATTCTTCTCGCCGGCCTCGACGGCGACGGGCAGCCGGTTCTCGGTGGGGGCCACCGGGCACGTCGCATAGTCGGTGAACGAGCACGGCAGGTTCGACGCCCTGTTGAAATCGAGCGTCACACGGCCGTCGGCGTCCGGGGCATCGACGCCAAGTGACCGACAGGCGGGATATGTCGTCACGCCGCTGGTGGCGTCGGTGAACAGCACATACAACTCGCCTGACGGGCGGCCAAAGGCAACCAACTGAAGAGGAATAACCCCCAACTCGAAATCGATGACGCCGACGGCGTTGTGGTGATGCTCCAGTCCCTCGACGACCGCACCTGTCGTGACGGTCGTCGGCTGCTCGTACGGCGTGAACGTGCCTGCGACACGCCACTTTTCACTCGGCGGGTAGACCGGGATACCTTTGTACGCCTGCAGGTGCGGAGACTTCGGATCGTGCACCCGCAAAGCTACCGAGCCGGTTCGGCGAATCACCTCGATACGGCGATCCCCGTCCTGCACCAGTAGCCCTGGTGCACCCTCGACCGGTTCCAGCCGCTCGGTTCCGTCGAACCCCTCGACGTACGCTGCCTCGGCGTCTGCTCGCCACCGTCCGGGAAGGTCGGCCACAGAGTCGAATTCGTCAGTGAGCCAGTACAAGCCGGTGAGGCTCACCCAGCCGAGCGGGTCGCCGAAGTAGCGCTCACGGCCGGTGTGCCACTCGTTCCAGTCCGCCTCGAACGTCGCTTCTGCGGTGTCTCCGAGTGTGGTCATGATTCTCGCGTTCCTTTCTAACCCGTGGCGCTGCTGTCAGTCTCAGCAGCCTGTCTCCGCGTCAGCGGTTCACGAAGCCCGAGATGACCCCGCAGCGTCGTCGACGTGTACTCAGTCCGGTATACGCCGCGTTCCTGGAGTTCGGGCACGAGCCAGTCGACGATCTCGTCGAGCCCGCCGGGCACGATGTACGGCGAGATGTTGAAGCCGTCGGTCGCGCCTGCGCGTACCCAGCGGGCTAGCTCGTCGGCGACCTGGCCCGGCGTGCCCACGAATCCCGAACGCTCCGACGTCTCGATGGCGACCTGGCGGAGCGACAGGTTCTTGGCCTCGGCGATCGCGCGCCATTGCTTCGCGATGGCGACCGGGTCCTTGCCGTCCCTGGCCGCGCCGCGGGTCGCCGAGATCGGTGCGGGCACCGGATCGTCTTCGGGGAGTGGACCGTCGGGGTCGCGGTCGGAAAGGTCGCGTCCCCAGACCAGACCCACGAGCGACAACGCGGTCTGCCCGGTGAACTGGCCCTCGAGTACCCATCGTCTCTTCTCCTCGACCTCCGACGCCTTCTCCGCCAGCACGATCTGGGTCCCCGGCAGGATCTTGATGTCGTCCGCCGGCCTGCCCGCGGCCAGCAGCCGCGTCCGGATGTCATTGGCGAACGCGAGTGCGTCGTCGAAGTGTGTGCCGTGGCGCGAGAAGATGACGTCGGCATTCGCCGCCGCGAAGTCACGACCCGTCGGCGAATCGCCGGCCTGGAAGATGACCGGATGCCCCTGCGAACTGCGGGGCAATGTCGGGTCGAGCGAGATGTCGAACTGCGACGTCGAAATATCAAGGTGCCGTGAGAGCATTGGTATCTTCGGACCACGAATCCCAGATCGCGCGGGCCGTTCGGATGAACTGCCCCGCACGCTCGTACCTCAGTGCGTGATCGAGGAATCCGCCGCGCCGGAAGTTCTCGCCCGTCCACGCGTTGTCGGTCGTGACAGCGTTCCATCCCGCCCGGCCTCCGGAGAGGATGTCCAGTCCGGCCAGCCGCCGGGCCAGGTCGCCCGGTTCGTTGTAGGTGGTGTTCTGTGTGGCGACGAGACCGATGTGCTCGGTGATGCCTGCCAGCGCGGACAGTTGCGCGATGGCATCGGGCCGGCCTGCGATGTCGAGATCCAGGATCTTGCCGTCCTGCTCCCGGAGTCGCAGCCCCTCACCGAGGAAGAAGGCGTCGAACAGTCCGCGCTCGGCAGTCGTGACGACGCGACGGAAGGTCTCGAAGTCGATCTGGGAACCGCTCGCCGGATCCGACCAGATCGTCGTGTGGTTCACCCCTTGGAAGAAGACGCCGAAGTGCACGTGTGCATCGGGCCGGAGTACTTCAGAAGAGCTCATTGGTGATTCAGACCTCCGCATAGCGGTTGGCGGCCCGAGCCAGACCGAGGTTGGCTCGCAACGATGACCCAGGCACTGGGCGATGCGCCACACCCGACTTGAACAACGCGGGCAGGACGTAACGGGCAGCGCAGGCAGATCCTCGTCGATCACCGTGGGAATCAGCCGCACGCCGTCGGCGTGGCCGGCAAGCTCAGTGAGCAGGTTCACGAATCCCGTTGTCGTGCCGACGTACTCGAGCCGTGGGCCGTGGCCGGCCGGCTCGTCCCGGTTCAACGCGGCGAGGCGGTCCGCGGCGGATGCCTGCGGTGTATCGAGGGTGACGTCGATCTCGACAAACGCGAGTCCATCGCTGCGGCTTGCCGCATCGATCGCCGCGACGCGATCGGTCTCGGTGACCAGGACGACGTCGACCTGTTCGCGATCGGCCTCGGTGCCGAATACCACCAGTTGGCCCTGCGGCGGTCTGGGAACGATGGCCGGCCCCTTCACGGTGAATGACTCGCCTTCGAAGTCGACGTAGTGCAGCTTGTCCCGATCCAGGAACCGCCCGCTCGCGTAGTCGCGGACGACGGCATCGTCCTCCCACGAATCCCACAGGCCACGCACCACGGTGATGGAATCCTGTTGCTCGCGATCCAGATCGGGCTGCGCGGTGAGAGCCGGCCTACCCCACGCCCGCGCAGCCGCAGGATCGGCGGCGCGAGCAGCGATCCAGCCACCGCGACCACGTGAGGAGTAGTCGAGCGTGGCCAGCTGCGACGACGTGTGGAATGGCTCGGCATACGTCGTCTCGACGACTGGCACAAGGCCGATCGTCGACGTGGTCGCGGCGACGAACGACGCCCGGTTGACCGCGTCGACTCGTGCGCTGATGCCACCGCGAGGCGGCAGAATTGAATCGTCGAACGTCGCGAACGTGAAGCCGGCGTTCTCTGCCGCGCGCACCTTCTGGGTCAGCGTGGGTCCGCTCAACGACTTGCTCGGCGGATGGTTGGCGCGACGCCATGCCGCGGGATGGCTTCCTTCGCCGTCCAATTCGATGCCCAGCGCGAAAACGCTCACAGCACAACCTCTTTCCGGCTCAACTCAGCGGCAAGCGGCCTGCTCGGAATCCGCTCACGAAGGACAGGAGCGACGTCGGACTGGAACAGTTCGAGGCTGCGGCGCTTCTGGTCGACGGTCACGCCGTCGGCCTCGGCGCTGAGATGGATCGCCTCGTGGCCAAGCTGGTCGTGGTAGCGGCCCACCTTGTCGACCACTTGCGCAGGGCTGCCGATCAGCGCCGAGCTCCGGTCGACGAAGTCCTCGACGGTTTCAAACACCACAGGAAGCCCGGCGCGCCGCTGGAACACCAGGCGCGTCTCGAATGCGAGCCGGTAGTCGGCGATCGCCTGCTGTGATGTCGGGGCGACGTGGAAGCCGGCAGTGCCTGCGCCGACCAACGCATCCTCGGGGCGGTGGCCGTAGAACTCCCACCGCTGCCGGTAGTGACGCACCAGCTCCGCGTAGGGCTCGATCGGATAGGTCACGTTGGCGGAGAAGATCGGGTCGCCGTGACGTGCGGCGAGGTCGACCGAGTCCTGGCTTGTCGCGCTCCCGTGCCAAATCCGAATCCGCTTCTGCAGCGGTCGGGGTAGCGCCTTGGCGTTGACGAGTGGCGGGCGGAACTGGCCAGACCATGTCACCTCGTCGCTGTCCCACAGCATGCGAAACAGTTCGTAGCCTTCACGATTGCGGTCCCACTGGTCGGCGGTGGTGACGTGGAACAGCTCGGCCTGCGCCGCACCGTTGCCCTTGCCGATGATGAGTTCGAGCCGCCCACCGGACAGGCTGTCGAGCGTCGAATAGTCCTCGAATGCGCGGACGGGATCGAGCAGGCTCAACGTGGTGACCCCGGTGAACAACGCGATCGTCGACGTCCGCGCTGCGATGTTGCTCAGAATCACCGGCGGGGAGGACGAGATGAACGGATCCTCGTGTCGCTCGCCTACCGCGAAACCGTCGAAGCCCAGTTCTTCAGCGAGCACCGCAGCGTCGACGACCTCGCGCAGCCGATCGGCGGGACTCTTCTTCTCGCCCGTGACGGGATCAGGGTGATGTGTTATCAGCGTCAGCAGGAGGAACTTCACGATGCATCCGAACCGGTCAGCTGCTTCTCGAAAGGATGCGGCCCGATGTCCTCGGCGGGCAGGGCCGGATCGTAGAGCGGCGTGTATCCCATCGCGAGATAGAGGGCCACAGCCTCCGGCTGCCGCCATCCGGTGGTCAGGTAGACGCGGGTGTACCCGCGCTGCAGCGCAATTCGCTCCAGTTCGGCTACGACGAGCTTGCCGAAACCCCGCTTGCGGTGCGTCGCCGCCGTCCAGATGCGCTTGAGCTCGGCGGTCGTCGAGTCGTAGCCACGGAACGCACCCCCCGCAACAGGCACGCCGTTCGAGACCGCGACGATGAGCACGCCGCCGGGCGGCTCGAACTCCTCGGCGGGATAGGCACGCAGGTCGACGTATTCCTGTCCTGCGCTGCCGCCGTACCTGGTGCCGTACTCGACCGTGAGCTCGTCGAGCAGCGGCGTCGCGAGCGGGTCATTCTGGTGGACCGCGACGAACTGCACTCCATCGACACGCGTGTTGGTTGTCGCGGTCACGCCTGGCATCCTCCAACAATCCTGGCGGGAGCACCTGTCTCTGTTGTTGTCGTAAACGAACCCGGTCGCCGGCCATTTGATTCCCGCTGCACCCCACCTGCGCACGGCCGAGCGGGTGGGCGCATTTCACTCACGCAGATTCGAACTACGGCTCTGTTGAATTGCCCGATAACGGACAACCGTGCCTCGAACCCAAGGCAGCGAACGTCGGGATGGCCTGAGCGGTGTCACTACCGTCGAGCTCGTGACCACGCCGTTGACGGTGCTCGACCTGGTGCCGATCTCGTCCGGCTCGACCGCGACCCAGGCGCTGCGCAACAGCATCGATCTCGCGCAGCAGGCCGAGAGCATCGGGTACACGCGTTACTGGTTCGCCGAGCATCACCTCAATCCAGGAGTTGCCGGCACCTCGCCCGCCGTGCTTCTGGCCCTGACTGCGGGGCAGACCTCGACGATCCGGCTCGGTTCGGGTGCACTGCAGATGGGACACCGAACGGCGTTGTCCTCGGTCGAAGAGTTCGATCTACTCGACGCATTGCATCCCTGGACGATTCGACCTCGGCCTTGGCCGCTCCGGCGGCAAGCCGATCGCCCCGACTCCACCCACACCGACTGGTCCCGGACCGCAGGCAGTGGTCGATGGGCACGCCCCCAACGGACTACGGATCCCGGCAGATTCAATACGGCGGAACTGGTGAAATCGCCGCGCTTCGCATTACAGAAGGCGCTGCTGCAGCTGCCGGAGGCCCAGCCGCAGGACTACACCGAACAAGTCGGCGACGTTCTCGCATTGATCGCGGACACCTATCGGTCGGCCGACGGTGAGCGGGCCCATGTCATGCCGGGTGCGGGAGCAGACCTTCAGATCTGGATTCTCGGCAGCAGTGGCGGCGAGAGCGCAATGGTGGCGGGCAAGAACGGGTTACGGTTCGCGGCCAACTACCACGTCGCCCCGGCAGGCGTCCTCGAGGCGGTCGACGGGTACCGGGCGGCGTTTCGCACCCTCAGCCGACCTGGGTCGGCCGTATGTGAGCGTGTCCGCCGACGTCGTCGTCGCCGAGGACGAGGCCACCGCTCGTGACCTTGGCTACGGGTTACGGCCTATGGGTCCGAAGCATCCGTACCGCCGAGGGCGCGATCCCGTTCCCAACCCCGGCAGAGGCGCGCAGGCACACCTGGTGCGACGCCGACCGCGAACTCGTCGCCGACCGGATCGAGACCCAATTTCTGGGGTCTCCGGTCCAGGTCGCTGACCAGCTCGAACGCTTGCGTGACGCCACCGCGGCCGATGAACTGATCATCACCACCATCACCCACGACCACCGCGATCGGGTGCGGTCCTACCAGCTGCTCGCCGACGAATGGGCCCGTCGTTAAGCGGCCGGCTCGATTTCGACGAGTCCACTCAATGACTGCGGCAACGGATCTCGATGCAGCACGCCGAGTCGCTGAGTGGCTCGAGTGAGGGCGACGTACAGGTCGGCGGCGCCACGTGGCCCTTCGGCGAGGATCCGCGCCGGGTCCACCACCAGCACGGCGTCGAATTCCAGACCCTTGGTCTCCGACGCAGGCACCGTCCCCGGCACACCCGACGGTCCGATCACGACGCTTGTCCCTTCGTAAGCCGATTCGTCCCGAGCGAATTCGGCTATCGCAGAGGGAAGTTCGTCCTCGGTGACCCGCCGGGACCACGGCTGTACGCCCGTCGAGCGGACCGACTCCGGCGCCTGGACCCCCGGTGCGAACTCGGCGAGCAGCGCGGCGGCGATCGTCATGATCTCGGCCGGGGTGCGGTAGTTCACCGACAGCGACCGGTATATCCAGCGGTCGGGAACGTACGGCTCCAGCATCGCGTCCCACGATGTCGCTCCGGCCGCTGACCGACGCTGGGCGAGATCGCCTACGACAGTGAAGGATCGGCTCGGGCAGCGCCGCATCAGCACCCGCCAGTCCATCGCGGACAGCTCCTGCGCCTCGTCGACGACGACGTGCCGGTAGGTCCAGTCCCGGTCCGCGGCAGCGCGTTCGGCGAGCTCTCGGGTGTCGCGTACGACGAAGCGATCTGCCAGATCCTCGGCGGAGAGCATGTCCGTGGCCAGCAGCTGGTCCTCATCGTCCATCAGGTCCTCGCGGCTGACCATGAGGTCCAGCACGCGTCCGGCGTACTCCGCTTCGGCCTGCCGTTCCCGTTCGGCGGTATCGTCGACCGGCTTGTCGGGCCCGAGAAGGTCGACGAGTTCGTCGAGCAACGGCACGTCCGACACCGTCCAGGCGGCCCCGTCGGCGCGCAACAACACCGGGTCGGCACCCGCCGCCCCCAATCGCTCGGACGAGGAGTACAGCGACGCCAGCAGCGATTCCGGCGTCAGCACCGGCCAGAGGTCGTCGATCGCGGCGGTGAACGCGGCGTTGTCCGCCAGCTCCTCAAGCAGGATCGCCCGCAACTTCTCCCACGCCTGGCGGTCCTCGCGGGTCAGCCACCCCTTGCCGATCCTGGCGATCGCCCGTTCGGTGAGCACATACGTGACGATCTCGGTGAACACCGCGCGCGCCTCGTTGTGCGGGCGCCCGCTTCCGCGCGCTTCCTCTCTGGCCCACTGCGCGGTGTCGGCGTCGATCCGGACCGTGGCGTCGGCCAGGTCGATCGGTATCGGCTGTTCTGGGAGGCGCTGGCGGTCGGCGATCGCCGCCGCAAGTACTTCCAGCATCTTCAGCGAGCCCTTGAGCCGTGCGGCCTCGGGGCCGTCCTCGGCGGTGACGCGCACACCCGGCACCAGGTCGCCGGTAGTCAGGAACACCACATCGGTCTCGCCAAGCGACGGCAGCACTCGGCTGATGTGGTTCAGGAATGCCGGGTTGGGCCCGACCACCAGCACACCGTGGTTCTCGATCCGCTTGCGCTGGGTGTAGAGCAGGTATGCGACGCGGTGCAGCGCCACCACGGTCTTTCCGGTGCCCGGACCACCTTCGATCACCAACACCCCCGGGTGATCGAGCCGGATGATCTCGTCCTGCTCGGTCTGAATCGTCGCGACGATGTCGCGCATCCCGTCACCGCGGGGTGCGTTGACCGCCGCAAGCAGGGCCGCGTCGCTTCGGCCTCCCCGTTCTGAATCACTGGGCCTGCCGAGGACCTCGTCGGTGAAATCGATGACGTGACGCCCGCGCGTCTGGAACTGGCGGCGCCGGCGCATGTTTTCCGGCGTCGCGGCGGTGGCGACGTAGAAGGCGCGCGCCGCCGGTGCCCGCCAGTCGACCAACAACGGTTCGTACTCGTTCTCCTTGTCGAAAATGCCGATGCGGCCGACGTAGGAGTGCTCCCCCGACAGCGTGTCCAACCGGCCGAAACACAGCCCGTTGTCGGCCACATCGAGCCGCCGCACCTCTTTGGCCAGCGCACGGACCTCGGCGTCCCTCTGCACGAGCGTCCCGCCGTTCGCGACGTCGACGGGACCCCGCAGTGCCGCGCGGTAGCGACCCTTCACCCTCGCGCGCTCGGCGTCGAGTCGGACGTAGAGCTCGGCCACGTAGCCGCGCTCCGACCGCAGTTCGTCTTCGTATTCTCGAGTTGACACGTGCCCCCATCTGCCGTGACTTCTGGCTTAGGCCAGTGATTCTGCGGCACGACCGGGGTCTTGCCGCAAGCCCCCCAGTGCGCTATAGATTGATAGTGGAAGGGGAATCGACCCCTTCCATTTTTCTTTGGGCCGCCTGTACCTCAGCCTAAGCGCCAGCGTTCTTTCAGCAACGGCTTCCACACTGACGGATGTGCCGCCGAACGGTTCAACGCCTGCGCCCCCGGCTCCCATCCCGATGCCGCCGTTGCCGGATCCCGACTTCAGCAGGTTTGGACACGGCATCTCGTTGCTCGGCGGTTGGCTCCCACTGACCGTCGAGATCCTGACCGCAGTTGTGATGGTGGTGGCGATCGGCTGGCGGACCCGCCGCTGGCGACTTGTATCGGTACCGATAGCCGGGGCCGTCGGCGTCGTCGCCGCGCTCGCGGCACGCGCGTACATGAACTCGGAGGGGCTGGCGTCGGATCCAGCTCCGTTGAAGCTATGGGTATGGACCGCGGTCCTGGGGGCTTCGGTTGCTCTGGCCGTGTTGGGTTTTCGTGGAGCACGCTGGTGGCGGCGCGCCCTGTCGCTGGTGGCGATCCCACTGTCCCTGGTATGCGCGCTCCTGGTTCTCAACGAGTGGGTCGGGTACTACCCGACCGTGCAGAGAGCCTGGGGCGACGTCACGTCGGGCCCATTGCCGGACCAGACGACGATGGCCGACCTTGTGGCACTACGGAACTCGCGACCCGATACCGGCAAGCTGGTTCCGGTCGACACACCGAGCGACGCGAGCGGCTTCAGGCATCGTCGCGAATACGTCTACCTTCCGCCGGTCTGGTTCGCGGGCGCCGCTCCCCCTCGACTGCCCGTCGTGATGATGATCGCCGGCGAGTTCAGCAACCCGACGAACTGGATACGCACAGGCAATGCGATACGCGTTGTCGACGACTACGCGAACACGCACGGAGGAGCGGCGCCGGTGCTCGTCTTCGTCGACTCCAGCGGCAGCTTCAACAACGACACGGAATGCGTCAACGGGCCGCGGGGAAACGCGGCCGACCACCTGACGAAAGATGTTCGCCCGTATGTCATCTCACAGTTCGGCACCTCAACCGATCCGGTGAACTGGGCCGTCGTCGGCTGGTCCATGGGTGGCACATGCGCCATCGACCTCGCCGTCATGCACCCCGACATGTTTTCGACGTTCGACGACATCGGGGGTGATCGCGGCCCGAACTCCGGCACCAAAGAGCAGACGATCAACCGTCTGTACGGCGGCGACTCCACCGCGTGGGCGGCATTCGACCCGCGCACGGTAATGGCCCGGCACGGGCCGTATGTCGGTGTGGCCGGATACTTCGACGACTCCCAGGAACCGGCGGATGACAAGACGAAGAACCTGCCGGACCGTCCCGACCAACACAAAGCGCCGGTCGGATTCGGCGGACACGACGACGCCGACGAGTTCCGCGAGAAGGGTGCACTCCCCGATCTGTGCGCCGCGGCGGTAGCGGTGAACATCGGATGCTCGCTGCGGGTGTACCCCGGCTACCACACCTGGCAGTTCGCGGCCCGGGCGTTCACGAACGCGCTGCCATGGCTGGCACAGCGCGTGCACACGCCGGGGGTCCTGCTCACAGCCGGCGCATAGCTTGTGATTGCCTGCACACCTGACGCCCTTGCTTCCTTATGGAAGTGTGAAGACACTCAGCTGTGGAGGTTGGCTTGTCGTCGTTGGGGGTTCGCGTTCGGGTTGTCGCCGTAGCGTGTGCGGCTCTGACGATCGCCGCGACGGCGTGCGCGAAGACAGAGGAGTCTGCGCCTGCGACGCCGCAGGCCACCGCCACGACAGGGCCGGCCATCCGGCCGTCCTGCGAGACTGCGATGCCGGCAGCGTGGCAAAAGGCGATCGACGACGGCAGCGTCAACACCGGCGGCGTCTCGAACGTGCCGATGACCGTTGGTCGGCACGGCGAGGTCGCCGTCGCTCGTGACAACGGCGTGAGCCGCGACGTCCTGCTGATCGGCGCCGACAAGAAGGTCTCCGAGATCTACCCGGTGCCGGAGCCCAATCGGAACTGGGTCGGATCCGTGGCGTTGGACGAACGCTGGGTCGTCGTCGGCGTGGAGCGCGCCCCGCGTGGCGCCAACGGGGTAATCCCCACGCTGGTCAGGATCGACGTGATCGACCGCCATGGCGGACCGATCCGGAACGTCGTGGAAGGGCGCGAAGAGGACTATGGATCCGGAGGCGAGACGATCGACTCGTTCGCCCTGTTCGGCGGGAAGGTGTACTGGATCACCCGCGACACTTATGCCGGTGATACCGGCACCATCAAGTCCTACGACCTGAACACCGGTGCGGTGGAAGATGTCGCATCAGGCGCCATGCGCAACGTGCGGACCACAGCGGCAGGTTTGGCCTGGGAAGTCGCGTGGGACCAGAACGACGGCACCCGAACTGAGCTGAAGATCCCCGACGCGCTGCCGCCCCCGGTCGCAGGCGCGCTCGGCGCGGGCAGAGACCAGATGACCCTCGCCACCGACGGCACCGCCTACGCATGGGCGACCGGTGTCGAACAGCGCGAAGCCGGCATCGCATATTGGTCACCGAACTCCGGTCTCGTTCGGATTACCGGCAAATTCGCGGGCGGGGGGAAGTATCAGCCGGCGCCGCTGTATGTCGTCGGGCCCTACGTCGTGATCGACAGAGGGCGCCAAGACGATAGATACGACACGTTCGCGACTGTCGTCGACACGCGATCGGGTGCGCTTACCTACTTGCGCCAATCGGTCGGAGGCGCCAACGGCGGGACCGTCGGGGTGGGGTACGGGGGAACCCTCAAGAAGCTCCCCACGAACGTCGGGGTCGTCCGCGTCGACGCCCTCCCGCCGCTGTCCTGCTGACGCATGTTCATCCTTGTTCTCGGCACGGTCCTGGTGCTCGTGCACGCCTACGTGTGGAAACGGCTGGTCAGGGACACGACTCGAGGCGGCGTTCGGTGGGCCGTCACCGTCGTCCTGGTCGCGCTCATGACGCTGCTGTTCGCGGCGCTGCTGCTGCCGAGGCTCTTCAGGCTCAAGGAGTCCGCGTGGTTCGCGTGGCCCGGTTACCTGTGGTTCGGCCTCGTCGTCTACCTGTTCCTGACGCTGCTCGTGCTTGAGCCCGTTCGGCTCGCACTGCGGGGCTGGGTCAAGCGGAAGCAGGTGGAGTCCGCGCCCGAGTCGCAGGCCGTGAACCGGCGGATGTTCCTCGCCCGGACCGGTGCCGTGGCGGCGGGCGCCGCGTCGGTGAGCCTGGTCGGGGTCGGCGTTGCCAACGCGCTCGGGCCGCCCGACCTGCTCCGGCTACCGGTACGGCTACGCCGGCTCGACCCGGCATTCAACGGGTTCCGGATCGTCGTGGTGTCAGACATTCATCTCGGCCCGCTCGCGGGGCGTTCACACACCGAACGGATCGTCGCGATGATCAACGAGGCCGAGCCGGATCTCGTCGCCATCGTCGGCGACCTGGTGGACGGGACGGTGGAGGAGCTCGGGTCAGCGGCGGAACCGTTGCGGGACTTGGTGTCCCGTGAAGGATCGTTCTTCGTCACCGGCAACCACGAATACTTCGTCGACGATACGACGGCGTGGCTGCACGAGCTGGATCGGCTCGGTGTGCACCCTTTGCACAACGAGAACACATTGATTCGGCGCGCGTCGGCGGCGTTCGACTTGGCGGGCGTCAACGATGTCACCGGTGCGCAGAAGTCGGACCCACCGGATTTCGACCGCGCCCTTGCCGGGACGGATCCATCCCGGCCGACGATTCTGCTTGCCCACCAACCGGTTCAGGTGGAGAAGGCCGCCACGCGTGGGGTGGATCTGCAGCTGTCCGGGCACACCCACGGCGGCCAGATGTGGCCATTCCACTACATCGTCCGGCTCGTGCAGCCGTCCCTGGCCGGGTTGTCGACGGTGGACAACACTCAGCTGTACGTCACGCGCGGTGCGGGTTTCTGGGGTCCGCCGGTGCGGGTCGGCGCGCCGCCGGACATCACCGTGCTGTCGCTCGAGGCGGAAGGTTAGTTGGCAGACGGGTCTTGAATGCGACGGGCTCGGGCGCGACGTTTCCCCTCGTGCATCGCGGCCACCCGCGCGACGGGGATGCTGCGGCCGTGCTCGATCAAATCGGTTGGCAGACGCTGAGGTTCGGGCATCGACTCGGCCCACGGATCGCGACCGGAGAGTGCGTCGATCGCCGTGTGCACGGTGAAATCGGCGGGACTGACCCGGTCCAGATCCGACCAGTCCAGCGGAAACGACACCGGTGTGCCCGGCCGTAGGCGGGGGCTGTATGCGGCGGCGACGGTGGCGCCACCGGCACGGGTGGAGTCGACGAACACCTTGCCGCCGCGGTCCTCGACGATGAAGGCAGTGGTCGCCAGGTCGGGATCGAGCGCCTCAGCCCGAGCGGCGAGCGCGCGCGTCGCCGCGGCCACATCGTCGACAGGCGCCGAGTCGTCGATGGGCACGAACACGTGAATTCCCTTCGCGCCACTCGTCTTCACCGCGCCCACCAACCCGCTGTCCGCCAGCGCGCGGCGCACCATATGCGCGACGGCGACCACGGCGGCGAAGTCGTCGTCGGTGGGCGGGTCAAGATCGAGCACCATATGCGTGGGTCGGTAGATGTTGTCCGCCAGGCCCAGCGTCGGGTGGTACTCGACGGCGCGTTGGTTGGCCAGCCACAGCAGAGTTCGTCGATCGTCGCAGAGCGCGTAGTGCACCTCCCGCTTCGACGCCTCCGCCCATATCGCAACCGTCTTGACCCAGTCGGGGGTGTACTTCGGAACGTTCTTCTGCATGAACGGTGCCTGCCCGCGGAGCACCCGCAGTACGGTCAGCGGCCGGTCGACCAGACCGGGCAGCATCCGGTCGGCCACCGCGTCCAGATAGTCCACCAGGTCGCGCTTGGTGGCGCCGGCATCCGGGCTCAGCGGTTGATCCAGGTTGGTCAGCTTCACCCCGGCGCGCTGCTCGTCGGCGGTCATTCGACCAGCCTATGTCTCGGAGACAAACTGGATCTTAAAGTTCAGGGTGCGCGCTGTGACTCGCGCTGACGTGGCGCTGCGAACTCGATCCGCGACGGTATCTTGAGCTCGGGTCGGCCAATGGTGGAGTAGACCACGGTGCCGACGCCGGAATGGGGGACGAGCCCTGAAGCGCGAAACGCTCTCTGCCGCAGCCATACTCGTCCGCACGGGATCGGGACGGCGGAAGCCGATCGCGTTGCTGGCTTCGGTGGTGGGCCTGCAGGCGGCCGATATCGGCACCGTGGGAGCGCTCGTTGTGCCGCTCACGCGCGACCTTCAGATCAACAATCTCCAAGTCGGACTGTTGGTGACGGTATCCACCGGTGTCGGCGCACTCGCCACCCTGCTGGCCGGACCTCTCGCCGACCGCACCAACCGGGTCCGACTGCTCTGGATCACACTGCTGTTGTGTTCGGCGGCAATGACTTTGAGCGCCATGAGCCCGAACTACGGCTGGCTGCTGGCGTGCCGGGTTGTCCTCGGCGCCGGAGTCGCGGTGTCGGGGCCCGTGGTGGCGTCCCTGATGGGCGACTACTTCGCACCCGGCGAGCGGGGACGGGTCTATGGCCTGGTGCTCGCCGGTGAGGGTGCGTGTACGGGACTCGGGCTACTGGTCTCGGGGCAGCTCGCCGCGGTGAGCTGGCGGCTGGGGTTCTGGTGGCTGGCCCTAGCCGGGCTCACCCTCGCGATCGCCGTGGCGTCGATGCTTCGCGAACCGCTCCGCGGAGGCCGTACCTGCAGTGCAGTCGAGGCCTGCGGCACCGCGACTGCGGGGGGTCCGGACATCGCGCTGCGCCGCTCCGTGTTGCGTGACGTACGCTACGTGCTCTCCATCCGCACCAATCTCGTTCTGGTGCTGGGGTGTTCGTTCGGCTACTTCTTCATGGCCGGATTGAGCACCTTCGGGGTGGCGCTGTTGCGCAGCCAGTTCCAGATCGGCCAGTCCCTGACCACGTTGCTCATCGTCGTGCTCGGCATTGGTGCGCTGATCGGAGTGCTCAGCACGGGGCGTGCCGCCGATTGGCTGATGACCCGGGGCCACATCGGTGCCCGTATGTGGGTGGCCGGTGCGGCGTTTCTGGCGGTGGCGCTCTTCACCCTGCCGACGCTGCTCACCGCCAACCTATCCCTGGCGATCACGTTCGCGTTCGTGGCCGCGATCGGTTTGGGCGGTGTCAACCCGCCACTGAACGCGGCCAGACTCGACATCGTGCATTCCCGGCTGTGGGGGACCGCAGAGGCGGTGCGGACCACGCTCGGGTCGATATCCACCGGTCTGGCGCCGGTCGTGTTCGGCGTCATGTCCACTGCATACGGTTTGGACCGGACCTTCCTCATCATGTTGGTAGCGCTGGTCGCCGCCGCCGCGCTCATCCTGTGCGTGGCGCGCCGCAGCTATCCACGCGATGTCGCGGCCGCCCTGGCCTGTGAAGCGCAGACCGCGGGCACCGCCGCACGGAAGCGGCCCATTCTGACCTGAAAACCATGAACGATGCCTGGCCGCGGAGCACTACCCTACGTCTCGTTGCCTTCGGCCTTGCTGCGTTCTTGCTGTAGTCGGTCCTTGCTTCGTAACAGCCGCAGCAGGGTGACCAGCACCAGGCCTCCGACGATATTGGCCACGACCGTGTAGCCGAACCAGCTGAGCCAGTCGAGGTATCCGAACGGCGCATCGCCGGTGAATATGGCGCCGAAGATCAACAGCGAGTCCAGGATCGAGTGGAACATCTGAAGGCCGGCAAGCAGGAATGCCCCGGCGACCGCGGCTGCGATCTTCCCAAAGGCCGAATCGGTCCCATGCTGCATGCGGGTCATCAGGGTGATGACCATGCCGCCGAGCAACGCGAGCGCGACCGATTCCGTCGACAGCGGGGCGTTCACGTAGTGCGTGGCCGCCTCGACGGCCTCGTGATGCAGTTTCGGGAATGCCGTCATGATCAGCCACATGATGGCCCAACCGCCAATGAGATTCGCGACCAACGTGCCGCTCCACAGCTTGAGCAGTTGGCCGATGTCTGCACGTTTGGCGGCGACCGTTGTCACGGGCACCAGAAAGCCCTCGGTGAATAGCTCGCTTCGCCCCAGCAATAGTGCGAGGAAGCCGATCGAGAAAGCCAAACCTGCGAGTAAAGGGTTGTGGGTCGCATTCAACACCGAGAGATAGGCGAGCACTCCCATCGCCACCTCGGTGCCCCCGAAGAACCCAGTCACCAACACCTCGCGCCAGGTGCGGTGTAAACGCTGCGTCCCTTCCTCGATCATTCGGTTGAACGCATGCTCGAGCTGATCTTCGAGAGGGCTGTCGGTATCCCCGAGGTCGCGCTTGGTCGTCTGGCTCACAGCAAGAAGGCCTTTCGCGTGGAAATCGGGTGAAGCAAGGGAGTACCCGCAAATGGCGCGAGCAAGCAGCCACTGGTCGATCGGACGATTTCGTTCCGAGTAGGGTCCGACCCATCGCTTCTCAATTGCGGCTGCCGGGGTGGTCAATCCCGGCAGTGTTCGTGGTCGGCGCGATCTCGCAGTATGTCGGGGCCGCCGTGGCCGTCTTCCTGTTCGAGACCACCGAACCGGCGACGGTCGCATGGCTGCGGGCGGCCGGTGCTGCGGTGGCGCTGCTGGCGTGGCGACGGCCGTGGCGTCGCGCATGGAGCCGGCGTCAATCGGTGGTCGCGCTGAGCTTCGGCCTGGTGACAATCGGGATGAACATCGCGATCTACGAGGCCATCGCCCGGATCCCGCTCGGGACCGCGGTCGCGATCGAGTTCCTCGGACCGACGGCGGTGGCGGCGCTGGGCTCACGCCGGCGGCGCGATCTCGCCTCCGTCGGGCTCGCCTCTCTCGGGGTGTTGCTGCTCGCCGGAGTCGAGTTCGACGCGAATCTGCTCGGGGTGCTGTTTGCGTTGGTGTCGGCTGCGATGTGGGCCGGCTACATCCTGGTCGGCAAGCGGGTGGCCGACACCGGCGACGGTCTCGACTCCTTGGCGGTCGGTATGTCGTTGGCCGCAGTCGTTCTCGCGCCCGTCATCCTTGTTCCGCAGACCCACATCAATGCCTCGGTGTTCTCCGATTCGCGGACATGGCTGCTCGGCCTGTGTATCGGTCTGCTGTCGACCGCGATCCCGTATGCGTTGGATCAGGTCGTGCTCGTCCAGATCGGTAGTGCGAGGTTCGCACTACTTCTGGCGCTGCTGCCCGCGACCGCAACGTTGATCGGTGTCGTGGTGTTGCGCCAGATACCGACGCCTCTAGAAATCACCGGTATCGCGCTGGTCATCGTCGCGCTGCTAATCAGCGCACGAGATGCGTCGGGGTCAGAGACACAGCGATGGCATCCTGGCTGAGTGGGCTTGCTTATCGTGCGGCTGGTGGAGTTGCTGATCGTCATCGTGCCGTTGATCGGTGTGATCTTCGCGGGCGTCAAGGCGGTCTCCAAGGTCCGCGAACGCCTGGACGAGACGCCGCCCGTCGGCTCGCTGGAGGGCGGGAAGAGCAACAAATCGGCTCAGCGCCAGGCGATAGTGCGGACTACGAGGGAACACGACCGGACCGATACCCGGTGGCTGGACTATGAGCTCGACGTCACGAAATTGCTCGACTACCCGCTGATGACCGATATGCGAGATCCACACACGCAACGGTTCCACCGCGCGAAGCTGCGGGCGGATCTGCTCCGTCCCGCCGACGCCGGTGACCTACTCGACGACGCTGACGCGGCACGTGAATACCGCGACGCCGTGGAGGAGTACGTCACGGCGTTCGATGTTGCCGAGACCGAAGCGATCCGCAGGCGAAGAAGAGACTTCTCACGGGAGGAGCAGCAGCGCCTTTCCCGCGCCCACAGCGCGCTGAGGATCGCGTCAGACACCGCGGCGACGCCGCAGGAGCGTGGCCGCGCGTTCGACGTCGCCGGGCGGGAACTCGACGGTCTGATCGTGCTGCCCGAGCGCACCCGCGCCGCGATCGAGCGCGGCATCGCGGGTGAGCTCGGCAGCTAGCCGCAGCGGCTACGGCATGCCCTGAGTCAGAACCGCGTCCATGGCGGCGATCGATCCGGGCTGTCCGGAGATCGCCACGGTGCCGCCGCGGGTCCATGTCCACAGTGCGAGGTCCTCTACCGGTGCGCTGACGACCGCGGTCGGTTCACCGGCGCTCGCCCGCACGGCGCGTGGGGCTTCGACTGACTGGCCGGATTCCTGCATTACCCAGCAGCCGAGTTCGACCAACCACTTGGCGTCGGTGTCGGTCGCGACGAATTCCACCACGCTGCGGGGAAGATATTCCGCCCCGTCCGGCATCCACCCCCACATAACGTCGACGGCGTGGTCGACCGACCCCGAGGCGACGTCACAGGCGATGGGACCGACTGGCAGCCCCGCCGCGAGTTCGGCGTCCACCCGGTGCATCGTCGCCTCATAGGTCTGCATGCGCCTGGTGAACCCGACGGTCTGGTCGGGTGGCCACCAGGACCAGCAAGGCTCGGCGTCGTCGCGGTCGACGAGCTGGCGCAGCAGCGCGGCCGTCGCCTGCTCACGCAGTGCAAGCATCTCTTCCACGGTGTCGGGGCGATCCGGTTTGGCCTGTTCGACCGCGGGCAGGTCAGCCTCGCTGAGGACTCGACGCGAAAGGATCTCGGCCCAGAAGACGTGAACATTGGTCAGGTGCCATAGGAGGTCGGCCGCGGTCCAGTCCGGACACGTGGGGCATCGGGCCTCCGGATCGGCGGCGGACAGCACCTCGGCGAATCGAGACGATTCGGTGTCGATGATCGCGATGCTGTCCATCTCTTGAGCATGCCCGCACGCGATCGTGTCAGCGCGGCGGCACGGCGGCGTTCGCGTGAGCCGGCGTGGTCGTGGTGCTCGTGCTCGTGCTGCGACTCGGGCTCGGGGTAGTTCAGATGTTCCGTGCCGGGCACACCGCCAAGGGCGTCGATCGTGCCCTTGATCTTTGCCGGTTCTTCGTCGTTGGGTTCTCCACCCGCCTCGAGTTCAACGGGGAGATGGGTGGGCAAGCCGTCGCCATTGGCTACTTCCTCGGCAGACAACTTGGCGTGCACACGCGTGACATACAACTGCTGGCCCAGGCTCGACCCTGGTGCGGCGGCGGCGTGCTCCATCAGGCTGTCGTAACGCCGGCGAACATTGCTCAGCTCGACGATCACCGCAGGTGACGGTCTATTGCTGCCTGCTGCGTCCGTCAGCGCGGTGCGCATCTTGCGCATGCCCTCCAGCACGACGTCCGCACGCTTGTGGAACCTCTTGTCCTCGGCGAACGGCAACGAGTCGATGGCAGCGCTGTACATATGCATCGCCGCCTCGGAGAGACTGACGATGATTGACGAATCATCCTGTGGCGCAGCTTGTCCCATGGCCCCTCGAATCCGATCCCGCCGGTACAGCGCCTCATGCACGAAAGGGCTGCAGACGCGCGTCGTCTCGCGTGGGACCTGCTCAGAACCGGGCTCGACGAGAGCGCAGCCGAAACCGAGTAACTCGACATCACCGCGATGTTCGGGGTCGCGACGCCTGTGGCTTAGCGCATCATGACGCGGTGAGCGAAATCGTTTACCCCGTCGACCGGGTGGTCGTCGTCGGCGCCGGCATCGCGGGACTGGCCGCGGCGTCAAAGCTGCGTCGCGTGGGCATCGGTTGTGTCGTGCTCGAGGCGCGCGACCGCATCGGCGGGCGGCTGCACACCATTGATCTCGCGGGCACACCGGTTGATCTGGGCGGCTCGTGGATCCACCACCCCATCGGCAATCCGTTGTCGGCGTTCTGCGACGAGCACGGCATCGCGCGCGACGCAGGCGACCCGATCCCGGCGCTGTCCGCGTACGACCACGCCGAGGGCCGACGCCTCGATCGCGCCGAGGTGCAGAAGTACGCCGTGGCGGAGTCCGAGGCCTTCTGGGATGCCGCCCAGGCACTCAGCCAACGGCTGGGCCCCCAAGCGAGCGCATACGACGCGATAGAGACACATATCGCCGATCGGGGTCTGAGCGGCGACGACGCGCGACGGGTTCGCCAGGAGCTGCTGGCTGAGGTCGAGGCCGACGCCGCCGACCGCGCCGACAACCAGTCACTGCGCTGGATCGCACTCGACGACGTATTCGAGGGAGACCTGTTCGGCGACCTGCCCCGCGACGGATACCGATCGGTGGTCCACGAGCTCGCCGCCGGACTCGACGTCCGGTTGAACGCCGAAGTCGTCGACGTAACGGTCGAGTCCGACGGGGTCCGCGCGACGTGCGCGGACGGCTCGGTCGAAGTCGGGTCGCACGTCATCGTCACCGTGCCGCTCGGTGTGCTCAAGCGAGGCAGCCCGCGATTCGTCCCGCCGCTGCCCGCGCCGACGCAGTTGGCGGTCGACTCACTCGGGTTCGGCCGCTACGAGAAGATCGTGCTGCGGTTCGAGTCGGCGTTCTGGCGCGAGGACGCAATCTCGCACCTGATCGTCTTCCCCTGCGACGCCGACGAGCCGGCGATGTGGGTGTTCGATCTCGACGCGTTCGGGGCGGGCCCGGCGCTGTGCGCGCACCTGTTCCACACGTTGACGCCGTACGCGCTCGACGACGCGCCAGCGCAGGCCGTCGACTGGTTAAAGGATTCTCTCGCCAGCGTTTTCGGCCACCTGGTGCCCGAACCCGTCGCAACCGTGGTGACGTCATGGGCCGATGACCCGTTCACCGGCGGCGCCTACACGCACTGTCCGCCGGGCACCGACCCCTCGATGATCGATCTGCTCAGCGAGGCCGTGCACGGTCGGCTGCTGTTCGCCGGCGAACACACGCACAGTGCGCGCACGGGTTACGCGGACGGCGCATACGCCAGCGGCATTCGAGCCGCCGAGCGGCTCGGCGCCTAGTAGCCGATCGGCGCGTTGACGCCGTTCGGTGCCGGGTCCGGTACGGGCACACAAAGCCCGGTCTGGACGTCGAGCGCCTTGCCGGGCAGACAGAACGGTGCGCAGCCGTTGGTCACGCCGGTCTCGCCGGGCAGGCACGCGGAGCTGACGGCGGGCGTGAAGACGATGACCCCGGCCATCGGCACGGTGGCCAGCGCCGCCGCGGACAAGGC
The DNA here is from genome assembly GCA_963817825.1 of uncultured Actinomycetota bacterium. Classification (GTDB taxonomy): domain Bacteria; phylum Actinomycetota; class Actinomycetes; order Mycobacteriales; family Mycobacteriaceae; genus Mycobacterium. The sequence goes on from CAWFQG010000018.1 coordinate 47,233, forward strand.
CGCGCCCGCAAGCCGTCGCAATGAACGCGTCATGGTGGCTCTCAGGGTAACGCCGGGATATGGCAGCCTCAACGGTGTGAACAGCCGCAAACGCATCGTGATCGCCGGCCTCGGCGACAGCGGAGTCCTCACGGCCATCCGGCTGGCCAAGCACTACGACGTCGTCGGGATCTCGGCCAAGCCCGCGTTGGTGAGTGGCCAGGAACTGGGCTGGCGGCTGTCGCGGCCCGAGGAGTGGGCCCGCGCCAACTGGATTCCTTTCGACCGGTTCCGGGCGCTGGATCGGGTGCGCACCGTGCACGGCACATTGATCGGGGCGGACCTCGACGCCCGCACCGTCTCCGTCCGCGGTGACGACGGGTCGTCGTCGCAAGAGCAGTACGACGCGCTGCTCATCTCCACCGGCGTCACGAACGGATTCTGGCGCACCCCAACACTGCAGTCGCACAACGACATCGGCGACGACCTACGCAACGCTCACACGCGCCTGACCGACGCGAGGTCGGTGATCGTCGTCGGCGGCGGCGCCGCGGCCGTCAGCAGCGCCGCACAGGTCGCCACCACTTGGCCAGACAAGCGGGTCGACCTTTACTTCCCCGGCGAGCGCGCGCTGCCGTCGCACCACCCGCGGATCTGGTCGAAGGTCGAGCGTCGGCTCGCCGAAGCAGGGGTGGAGCTGCACGCCGGGCACCGCGCCGTGATTCCCGACGGCTTCATGTGCGACGAGCTCACCAGCGACCCGGTCCAGTGGAGCACCGGACAACCGGCCGCGTCCGCGGATGCGGTGTTGTGGGCGATCGGGCGGGTGCGGCCGAACACCGACTGGTTACCACGGGAGTTGCTCGACGAGCAGGGCTTCGTCCGGGTGACTGAGCATCTTCAGGTGCCCGGCCACCGGAACGTGTTCGCGCTGGGTGACGTGGCGGCGAGCGACCCGCTCCGAAGCTCGGCGCGCAATCGCGGGGACGGCATTGCCGCCCACAACATTCGCGCGGAGTTCTCAGACCGGCCACTGCGTTCCTTCCGGGCGCCGAAGCGCCGCTGGGGTTCCGTGCTGGGCGTGCAGCCGAACGGGCTGGAGGTGTTCACCCCCAAGGGGCAGGTGTTCCGCTTCCCGGCATGGTCATTCGACCGAGTGCTGATGCCGGTGATCGTTAGGTGGGGGATCTACCGCGGGGTCCGCGAAAACCAACCCATTAGCCTGGCACCGTGACCGTGAAGTGGACAGCCGCCCGGCTGGGCGACCTGACGGGTAAACGCATCATCGTGACGGGTGCGACGAACGGCGTGGGTCTCGGCACCGCGCGTGCGCTGACCCGTGCGGGCGCGCACGTCATCATGGCCGTGCGCAACACCGAGCTCGGTGCGCAGCGCGCCAAGGAGATCGGCGGCTCGACCTCGATCGGGGAGATCGACCTCGCCGACCTGGCGTCGGTTCGGGCATTCGCCGACGCGCTCGACGACGACGTCGACATCCTGATCAACAACGCGGGCATGCTGACTCAGACTCGGGAAGAAACCGTGGATGGGTTCGAGAAGACTCTTGGCACGAACCTGCTCGGCCCCTTCGCGCTGACGAATCTCATCTTCCCGAGAGTGCGCAGTCAGATCATCAACGTCGGATCGCACGCCCATCGAAGCGCCACGCTTCGGCTTGACGATATGCACCTCCGCACCAATAAGTGGACTGTGATGGGCGCCTACGCGCGGTCGAAGCTCGCGGTGATGTTGTGGGGTCTTGAGTTGGATCGCAGGCTGCGGGCGGCGAATTCGCCCGTCGTCAGCCAGCTCACGCATCCCGGTTGGGTGGCCTCCAACATCTCCAACGTCTCCGACCGGCGGTTCATGGACGCCGTCGATGGGGTGGTCAAGAGGGTGGCGAACGTGTTCGGTAACGACATCGACGCAGGCGCCGCCGCGACGCTCTACTGCATCAGCGAGCCGGTGCCGCCGGGCAGCTACATCGGCTACGACGGAGCCTTCGGATTCAAGGGTTCCCTGGTGATGCTCGGCCGGACCGCCCTCGCCGGCGACTACGAGGTCGCAGGCAGGTTGGTCGACTTCGCCGAAAAAGAAACCGGCACAACACTTCCCGTCTAGCCGGCCACGCCGTCGGCCACTCGCGGCGGCCGCCCCGCCGAGCTGTCCAAGTTATCGAGGACCAGTTCCGCCACCCGCGACCGGTGCTGCTCGGCCGTGCCCAAGAGCGCGGCGTCGGTGTTGGCCCGCTTGAAGTACAAGTGCGCCTGGTGTTCCCACGTGAATCCGATGCCGCCATGCACCTGGATGGTGTCGGCCGCGATCCGGCTGAGCGCCGCAGAGCATGTCGCCTGTGCGATGCTCACGGCCAGCGCCGGGTCGTCGGATCCGTCGGCCAGTGCCCACACCGCGTGATAGGCGGTGGAGCGAGCGTGCTCGAGGTCGACGAGCAGGTCCGCCAGCCGGTGCTTGACCGCCTGGAACGACCCGATCGGCCTGCCGAACTGCAGCCGGGATTTCGCATAGTCGACCGACAGGTCGAGCAGGTGCTGACCCGCGCCGACCTGCTCGACGGCCAGCAGCGCCGACCCCACCTGCAGCGCGTGCTCGATGACCCGCTCCGCGTCACCAGGACCGGCCACCAGCCGGCCCTGCGCACCGGACAACTCGACGGTGGCCTGCGGCCGGGTCAGGTCGAGCGTGCCCAGCGGGGTGCGCCGCACTGCTTGCGCGGAGGCGTCGACGGCGTACAACGCCACCCCGTCGGCAACCCGTGCGGCGACCAACAGGTCGTCGGCCGCGCCCGCGTCGACGACGCGCTCGACCGTGCCGGTTAGCGAATCGCCGTCCGCGGTGACCGAGACCGTGCCCGGCGCTCCTGCCCGGTCGGCGACGACGAATGCCGCGGTCCGGCGGCCCTCCACCAGCTCGGCGAGCACTCCGTCACGTACCGGACCCGACGGCGCCGCCACCAGCGCGGGAATGGCGAGGAACACCGTGCCGAACACCGGTCCACACGCCAGCGATGCGCCCAGCTCCTCGACCGCGACAGCCTGGTCGACCAGTGTGCCGCCGACGCCGCCGTCGGATTCGGGCACCGACAGGCCGAGCACACCGAGCTCGGATCCGAGCCGCGCCCACACCTTGGCGTCGAACGGCGGATCGGATTCCATCAGTCCGCGCACCGCCTGCTCGTCGAAGTTCTCCGCGCAGAACTTGCGCACGGCGGCGCGCAGCTGGTTCTGCTCGTCGGCGAAGGTGAACTCAGCCACGGGGAATCTCCTTCCACGGCATGCCCGCATCGGCACGCAGATCACCGGGCAAACCGAGCACCCGCTCTCCGAGAATGTTTCGCATGACCTCCGACGTGCCGCCCTCGATGGTGTTGGCACGGCTGCGCAGGAACCGCTGCTGCACCGGTCCGCGCCAGTCCGCGCCATCTCCGGCTCTGTCCTGCATCCCGTAGCCGTCGTACAGAATCCCTTCCGGCCCAAGCAGTTCCATGCACCACTGGTAGATGTGTTGGTTCAGCTCGGCGCCGACCAGCTTGCCGATCGACCCCTCGGGGCCGGGGCCGCCGACGGTGGCCGTTGCGCGTGATCGCTCCGAGGTGAGGCGCTGGGCCTCGGCGCGCAGCCACAGCTGCGTGAGTCGGTCGCGCAGCACGGGGGTCTGCAGATCCGGACGCGACGCCCATAGCGAGACCGCGTCGGCGATCGTGCCCGCACCTCGCCTGCTGCCGCTGGCGCCCAGCGCGCTGCGCTCGTTCATCAGCGTGGTCATCGCGACCCGCCAGCCGTCGCCGACCGCGCCGAGCCGGTGCGTGTCGGGGATGCGGGCGTCGGTCATGTAGACCTCGTTGAACTCCGCGTGGCCGGTCATCTGGCGCAGCGGCCGGGTCTCCACGCCCGGTCCGTGCATGTCGATGACGAAGTAGGTCAGCCCCTTGTGCTTTGGCAGGTCCGGGTTGGTGCGCGCGAGCAGCAGACCCCAGCGTGCACGGTGTGCCAGGCTGGTCCAGACCTTCTGCCCGTTGATCACCCAGTCGGCCCCGTCGGGCACCGCCGAGGTCGCCAACCCGGCGAGGTCGGATCCTGCGCCCGGCTCCGAGAACAACTGGCACCAGATGTCCTCGGTGGTGGCCAGCGGGCGCAGCAGCTGGCGCTTCACCTCATCGGTCTGGGCGTGCTCGCGCACGGTCGGCGCAGCCATCCCGTATCCCATCGGGTTCAGTGAGAGTGGCACCGGCCCGCCTGCGCCCTGCAGGATTCCGTCGGCGACGAACTGCATGCCGCGCGAAACCCCGAGGCCGCCGAGGCCTTCCGGGAAGTGCACCCACGACAGCCCGGCGTCGTAGCAGGCGCCGAGGAATTCGGGGATCGGGACGGACTTCGGGTCGTGGTCGGCCACGACCTGCCGCGCGAGATCGGCGACGCGGTCCGAGTCAGCATCGGTGCTCATGCGCCGACCTCGCAGGCTCGGCCGCCGCATGCTGTGCGCGATATTCGCTCGCAAGCTTCGCTCATGCAGCCACGATAGGAGGTGACCAGAGTGCGGCGGACCGTGGGGCCGCTGGGTATTGTCTAGGCGTTCACTAAAGAAGAAGGTCAGCGCGACCGGGTGACGTTATGCAGAGGACGTGATTACCCATGCGCGCGCCACTTGAGGCTGGAACGATGCCCGCACCGCACCCCGGAGCGGTCCGCACTGCGGGCGGACAACGACTGTCGGTGCTGCTCGTCGAGGACGACCGGGCTGATGCGATTTTGGTCGAGGAGCTCATTGCCGACGCTGCCGCCGACATCGGCTGTGTGTGGGCGCAGTCGATGGCGGACGCCGAGCGTGAGTTGATGCTGACCCACCCGGACTGTGTGCTGCTGGACCTCAATCTTCCCGACGCCAGCGGGATCAACGCACTGCAGCGCATCAGGGAGCGGGTCCCCAGCATCCCGATCGTGGTGCTCACGGGATTGAACGACGAGCACTTCGGAATGTCGGCGGTGGCCTCCGGAGCACAGGACTACTTGGTCAAGGGTCGCGTGGAACCCGAAATGCTGAGGCGCGCGGTGCTCTACGCGATCGAGCGGAAGCGCGCCGAGCAGACCGCGGTGGAACTGCACGCCAGTCAACTTCGGGCCATGGAGAACGCCCGCCTCGAGCGCGGCCTGTCGCCGTCCCCGCTGTTGCTTGACAACCCCGGCGTCGAAATCATCGCAAGGTACGTGCCCAGCCGGGAAAACTCGCTGCTCGGCGGGGACTTCTACGACTTCGTGCAGACGCCGGACCGGACGGTGCACGTGATGATCGGCGATGTCGCCGGCCACGGCCCCGACGAGGCCGCGCTCGGCGTGGGGCTGCGCATCGCCTGGCGCGCGCTCACGTTCGCCGGTCTGCGTGGCCCGGACCGGATGCGGGAGCTCGAGCGGATCCTGAAGACCGAACGCGCAGGCAAGGGCATATTCGCGACGGTGTTGAGCCTGGCCATTCCACCGGAGGGAACCCGGATCCACGCAGTTCGCGCAGGACACCCCGGAATGCTGCTGCACGGCGCGCGCACGGTGGAATGGCTCGAGCCGCCCGGTGGCCCGGCGCTGGGGCTGGCTTCCGGCAAATGGGACTATCACCAGGTGGAATGGCCCGAGGGCACCGGGCTGGTCTTGCTCACCGACGGGCTGTTCGAGGGACATTCGGGTCGGGGCAACGAGCGCCTCGGAGAAGACGGGTTACTGGAGTTGGCGAGGTCGCTGGCGACTCTGCCGGGTCCGGAGTTCGTCGATGCGCTGATCGGCGAAGCCGCGAAACGCGCGCAGGCGTACGGCGGACTGACCGACGACATCGCGGTGGTCCGCGTGGAGCGCTCGAAAGGATGAGCGGGCGTCGTCGGCGGCTCACCGTGCAGGGCTGGCAGAACCTGGTGCTGTCCGCGATGGGTCTGGTGGTGCTTGCCGGTTTGGTAGCCGGCGGGCTGCTGATGAATCGCACCGACCGCATGGCGCGTGAATTGATCGACGACATTCAGCCGGCGCGGGTGGCGGCCTACCAGCTGCAGGCGGCCCTTCGTGACCAGGAGACCGCGGTACGTGGCTACGTGATAGCCACCGACAAGCAGTTTCTCGACCCGTACTACTCGGGGCAACTGGCCGAGAAACAAGCCGCCGATGATATCCGGCGACTGGTGGGCACACGTCCGGATCGCATGACCGACCTGGATGCGATCGAGCAGGGCGCAGTCAGCTGGCGGGCAACCTATGCGGAACCCTTGATCGCGGACATTTCTGGTGGAGTCCCGGCGACAGCCGGTCGTGACCGGACCGAGCTCGGTAAGACCGAATTCGACCGCCTGCGCGGACTTTTCGATCGTCAGAACGACAATCTGGGCACCGCGCGTACAGACGGAATTCGCGAGCTCGACCGGATGCGGCACTGGCGTGACGGTTTGGCCGTCGCAATGGTGGTGGCGTTCATCGGCATGGCAACCGTGCTGGCGCTGCTGGTGCGGGCCGCGGTCACACGACCACTGGCCGCGCTCGCGGCGGCTTGCCGGCGCATCACCGAGGGCAACTTCGGCGAGCGGATCATCCCGCGTGGGCCGAGAGACATTCGTTCCATTGCGGCCGACGTCGAGGACATGCGGCAACGCATCGTGGACGAACTCGACGCGTCGCGCAGCGCACGTGAAGCGCTCGACGAGCAGGCCGAGGAACTACGCCGGTCCAACGCCGAACTCGAGCAGTTCGCCTATGTCGCCTCGCACGATCTACAGGAACCACTGCGAAAGGTCGCGTCGTTCTGTCAGCTGCTCGAAAAGCGGTACGGCGACCAGCTCGATGAACGCGGTGCCGAATACATCGGGTTCGCGGTTGACGGCGCCAAGCGCATGCAGGCGCTGATCAACGACCTGCTCACCTTCTCCCGAGTCGGGCGGCTCAACGCCACGCTCACGGAGGTCGACCTCAACGCGGCGCTGGACACAGCGCTGGACAACCTCTCCGCCGCCATCGAGGAATCGGCCGCCGAGATCGTGCGTCCCGAACAGCCCCTTCCCACCGTTGACGGCGATCCCACGCTGCTGACGATGGTGTGGCAGAACCTCATCGGCAATGCGGTGAAGTTCCAGCGAGATGGAACCGTGCCGCGGGTCGTCATCGAGTGTGAACAGACAAGCGGCTCTGACGACCGCGAATGGCTCTTCGGCGTCTCCGACAACGGCATCGGTATCGCCGAGGAGTTCGTCGACAAGGTATTCGTCATCTTCCAGCGCCTGCATGTCCGTGAGGCGTACAGCGGGACGGGAATCGGTCTAGCGTTATGCAAGAAGATCGTCGAACACCACGGCGGCTCCATCAGGGTCGACACGACCTACACTCAGGGCACCCGGATCCTCTTCACGTTGCCCGCTACCCCGACGACCGAGCCCAACGCGATCCCAGTAGCCCTTTTGGAAGGAACACACGAGTGACATCAGCCGCCCGAGTCATCGCGGTCCTGCTGATCGAGGACGATCCCGGCGACGAGCTCATCACCCGGGAAGCATTCGAGCACAACAAGATCAGCAACATTCTTCATGTCGCACACGATGGTGAGGAAGGACTGGATTTCCTCTACCGGCGCGGTGCCCACGAGGAAGCTCCGCGGCCCGACCTGATCCTGCTCGACCTCAACCTTCCGAAGTACGATGGCAGGCAGCTACTCGAGCAGATCAAGTCCGACAAGGATCTGTGCCACATCCCGGTGGTCGTGCTCTCCACTTCGTCGGCCGAAGAGGACATCCTCAAGAGCTACAAACTGCACGCCAACGCGTATGTCACCAAGCCGGTCGATCTGGACCAGTTCATGAGCGCGGTCCGACAGATCGACGAGTTCTTCGTCCAGGTGGTGAAGCTTCCGAAGCCCTGACGCGGGGCGTCAGGGCACGGCGCCCTGAGCTGCGGTGACGTCGTTCCATTCGAGGGACACTCTGGTGCCTGTCGACGACGAGTCGATGGTGGCCCGGTCCGCCAGCGCGCGCATCAACGGAATTCCCCTGCCGCGGGACATGCGCTTGGTCTCGAGGTCGGAACTACGCCAGGCACCGTCGTCGGCGACGGTGACCGTCAGGACCGCCGCGCCGCAGTCGTAGTCGGCCCGCAGATGCATCGCGCCTGGATGTGCGGACGCCGCGTAGGCGAACTCCGCGGCGTTGGCGAGCGCTTCGTTGACGGCCAGCACAACGTCGTTCGCTTTCGTCGCGTCGAGTGCGAAGTAACGCCGCAACCAGAGGGCGAACTCCTGGCGCATTTGCGCGGCGCATGCGGCATCGGCAAACACATCCGTGTGCTCGAACTGCGTGCCAGAGCCGCGCTGCCCGGAGGTTGACATCACAGCCTGCTGGCTACCCGCTCGTGTCGCTTTTAACTCGTCAGCGCGGAGAGTGCTTCATCGAGGGTGGCGTAGAGGTCGATCACGTCGGTGACGCCGACGAGTTTCAGCGGCCGGCTGGTGGCCGGGCCGTCGGCGACGACGGCGAACCGGATGGCCGGGGCGAGCTCGTCCTGGGCGGCGATCAGCACGCCCATGCCAGCGGAAGCGAGGAACTCCACGGAACTCATATCGACGACCACGGCGGTCGGGGAACTCTTGGCCGCTTCGGCGATCGCCTTCTCGAGTTCGGGAGCGGTGAGCATGTCCACCACGCCGGCTACTCCCACGACGCTGATGTTGTCGACGCGACGTTCTTCGAGCGTGCAGTTGCTACCTGCCGCGCCGGTGTCGACACTACGGACAGAATCAGGCCCGCTATCCATGCTCACCTCCAACAACTCCGTCCGCCCCATCGGCGACAGCACCGCGAGTTTACCGGCAGCCCCGGAATAGCGGGCAGACGGTAGCGGGTTGCCCACAGCATGACTGCCACTGGATTCGACCCGCGTACGCTGCTCGCCGAGAGCCGACTCGGTGTGCTCGCGACGATCAAGTCGAACGGGCTGCCGCAACTGTCGCCCATCACCCCCTTCTACGACCGGGCGCGCCGACGTCATCTATGTGTCGATGACCGAGGGGCGAGCCAAGACCGCCAACCTGCGTCGAGACCCCCGAGCCGCGCTCGAGGTCACCAGCTCTGACGGTTGGGCGTGGGCCACCGCCGAGGGCGCGGTGACGCTGACCGGGCCGGGCACCGACCCGCACGGGCCCGAGGTGGACGCGCTGGTGGATTACTACCGCAGCGCCGCCGGGGAGCATCCGGACTGGGACGAGTACCGGTCGGTGATGGTGTCCGATCGTAGGGTGCTGATGGCGATGACCGTCGAGCGCGTCTACGGCGAAAAGATCCGCTGAGACTCGCTGACCCGCGGGATCTCGGCGGTGATGCGGTCCAGCAGCGCCGGATAGCGGTTGGCTTCGCGATGATTGCCCGGTTTGCCGCTACTGATCAGCCCGGCGGCCAGGCCGCGCTCCGGGTCGGCCCACACCGCGATGTTGGTCAGACCGGTATTGCCGAACGCCGCGGGCGCATTGCGGCCGAACGGCCCGAACCGCTTGTTCCCGAGCATGTAGCCGGTGCCCCAACGCCGGGGCGCGAATCCGTCGGCGATGTCGGGGCGCAGCCGACGGCACTCCTTCGTCGCGGCCCGCAGGGTGTCCGGCCGCATCACCCGAACCCCGTCGAGCTCACCACCGCGCACCAGGATCTCGGCGAACCGCGACATTTCGTCGGCCGTCGAGACGAGGTTCGACGATGGCACCACGCCGGTCAGGAACAGCGGTGTGTTCCCGAACGGGATGATCTCGCGCATGGTGCCGCCGACCGCGATCTTGAAGGCTTTGGCGATCGGCGCGGGCAGTGGCTTTCCGGTGGTGTGACTCGGTGCCACCAGCGGCACGTCCTGCTCGGCGACACCGAAGTTCGTCCACCGGAACCCGAGGGGATCGAGGATTTCGGTGGCAAGGATCTCGCGGATGTTCCTTCCGGTGGCGGCCGAGACGATCTCACGAACCAGCGGACCCCACGTCACGCCGTGGTAGATGTGCACCAAGCCGGGCCGGTGGAGCGGTTTCAGCTCGCCGAGCTTTCTCCGCGCGTACTCGGTGTCGTCCATCCTGTTGAGGTCGGGCCTCGGCCCGGTGGCAAAGGGCACGCCTGCGCTGTGGGTGATGACGTGCCGGATCGTGGTGCGGTCCTTGCCGTGGCTGGTGTACGTGGGCAGGTACTCGCAGACTCGGTCGTCCAGTGAAAACGCGCCGCGCTCGACCAGCATGTGCACCACTGTCGTCGCTACCGCCTTCGCGGCCGACCACGCGCAGAACGGGGTTTCCGTCGTGACGGGCACCTTTTCGGCGTCCGGCGGGTCTTCGGGGCCGTTGCCCCAGCCGTGCCCGATCGCGCGGTTCAAGACCACCCTGCCGTTGTGGCGTAGACATAACTGAATCGCCGGATGCATCCCGGCCGCGTACCAGTGCCGTGCCGCCTGCCAGATCCGCTCGACGGAAGCCGGGTCGATTTCGGAATGGTCTTCCGCGCCGACGGCCGTGACGGAGTCGAGGTCGGCCGGAACGCGGACTCTGCCGTCTGTGGTGGTCGTCATGCCTGCTTCCTGTGCAACGTCGCGGTCAGATGGTGTTGCAGCGGCTGACCCACCGCGCCCATGTGCAGCGTGTAGGTCATGTCGTCGCCGTCGACCCGGATGGAACGCCCGAGCGCCGTCACCTCTTTGGCCGAGGCGGTGCGGCCGATCGTCGTCGAGACCAGTTCCATCTCGAGTGTCGTTCCCTGCACCGCCAGCGTCCCCTCATCGATTTCGGTGATGCCGGTCGGGTGCGCCAGCACCAGTTCGACCCGGCCGGCCGACGGCACGCGGATGAACCCGGTCTCAGCGTGCATCGGACGGCCGTCCTCGGCGGCCTTCGTCCGTTGTGCGTAGCTGAGGAACGGTTTACCCACGTGCTCGAACACGATTTCCTCGAAGTAGCCGAACGGCTCGATCGTCGGGTATTCGCCTGCGCCCTGACCTGCCCAGGAGCCGAGCAGGGGCGCAAGAATTGCGATGCCGGGATGAAGATCGGCCACGCCCGACACCATACGGGTTCGCGGTGGGGCCATCGCGGGTACTAGTTACCGGTGGCAGCGGATCGAGAGCACGGTTTGCCCGAACACATCGAGGCGTGTCTGTTCGATCTCGACGGAGTTCTCACTGACACGGCGAGCGTGCACCGCAAGGCCTGGAAAGCGATGTTCGACGCGTACCTGCGTGCGAGGGCCGAGCGCACTGGAGAGGGGTTCGTCCCGTTCGACAGCACGGCGGACTATCAGACGTATGTGGACGGCAAGACCCGAGAAGACGGTGTGCGGTCGTTTCTTTCCAGTCGCGACATCGCGGTGCCCGAGGGCGATCCCGGCGACGACGTATCAGCCGAGACAGTGCAGGGTCTGGGCAACCGGAAGAACGAATTGTTCCAGCAAGCGATTCAATCCGACGGTGTGAAGGTCTTCGACGGATCGCGCCGCTACCTCGAGGCCGTCTCTGCCGCCGGACTGCGGGTGGCCGTCGTCTCCTCCAGCGCCAACACGCGCGAGGTGCTCAAGGTCACCGGTCTCGCTGACCTCGTCGAGGTGCGCGTCGACGGAGTGACGATGCGAGAGGAAGGCATCGCAGGTAAGCCGGCCCCGGACTCATTCCTGCGCGCGGCACAACTGCTCGATGTTGCGCCGGATCATGCCGCGGTGTTCGAGGACGCCACCGCGGGGGTCGCGGCGGGGCACGCAGGGCATTTCGGAGTGGTGATCGGAGTCGACCGGGTGAACCACGCAGAAGAGTTGCGGCGCAACGGTGCCGACGTCGTTGTCGACGATCTGGCGCAGCTGATGGACAGCCGATGATCGACGACGAGGCTTTCCCTGTCGAACCTTGGTGCGTCCGCGAGACAGCGTTCAACATGGACAGGATCGCCCAGACCGAATCACTGTTCGCACTGTCGAACGGCCACATCGGATTGCGGGGAAACCTCGAGGAGGGGGAGCCCCACGGACTGCCGGGCACGTACCTGAACGGGTTTTACGAGACGCGCCCCCTTCCCTACGCCGAAGCGGGCTTCTCGTATCCGGAGGATGGGCAGTCGGTCGTCGACGTCACCAACGGCAAGATCCTCCGCCTGCTGGTCGACGACGAGCCTTTCGACGTTCGCTACGGCCAACTGCATGAGCACGAACGAGTTCTTGACATGCGGGCGGGCACGCTTGCCCGTGTCGCGCGGTGGACGTCGCCTGCGGGCAAGCAGGTGGCCGTGCGATCGACTCGGCTGGTCTCCCTGGCGCATCGCAGTGTGGCCGCCATCGAGTACATCGTCGAGGCGATCGACGACTTCGCGCGTGTCACCGTGCAGTCGGAACTCGTCGCGAACGAAGACCAACCGGACCGCTCCAACGATCCGCGGGCGGCCGCACTGCTGTGCAACGCGCTGAAGGCGGTGCATCACGAAAGCACTGAGCGCGGAGCGGTTCTGGTGCACATCACGCGGTCGAGCGGCTTGATGATGGCCGCGGCGATGGACCACGAAATCGACGTACCCGGACGTGTAGAAGACAGTTCCGAGGCCAGCGAGGATCTGGCCCGCACCACGATCATCTGTGGCCTGCGGCCCGGTCAGCAGCTGCGCGTCGTCAAGTATCTGGGCTACGGCTGGTCGAGCCTGCGATCCCGTCCCGCGTTGCGCGACCAGGTCGCCGGCGCGCTCGCCGGCGCCCGCTATACCGGCTGGCAGGGCCTGGCCGACGCCCAACGCGAATATCTCGACGAGTTCTGGGACTCCGCAGATGTCGAGGTCGACGGCGATCCGGCCTGCCAGCAGGCGGCGCGGTTCGGGCTCTTTCATGTGCTGCAGGCCAGCGCGCGCGCCGAACGCCGGGCCATCCCGGGGAAGGGCCTGACAGGCACCGGCTACGACGGCCATGCCTTCTGGGACACCGAGGGTTTCGTGCTGCCGGTCCTCACCTACACCGCACCCGGTGCGGCCGCCGACGCCCTGCGATGGCGGGCCTCGACGCTCGGCCTTGCCCGCGAACGGGCAAAGGAGCTCGATCTCGCGGGCGCCAGCTTCCCGTGGCGGACCATCCACGGTGAAGAGTGCTCGGCCTACTGGCCTGCCGGTACCGCGGCGTGGCATGTCAACGCCGCCATCGCCATGGCGTTCGAACGCTACCGCGTTGTCACCGGCGATGATTCGCTGGAAACGGAGTGCGGTCTCGTCGTGCTTGTCGAAACTGCCCGGCTGTGGCTTTCGCTGGGACATCATGACCGACACGGTGTTTGGCATCTCGACGGCGTCACCGGTCCCGACGAGTACACCGCCCTCGTGCGGGACAACGTCTTCACCAACCTGATGGCCGTGCACAATCTGCGGACCGCCGCCGACGCGTGCGAACGCCATCCCGAGTTGGCCAGCGCGATGGGTGTCACCACCGAGGACGCCGCCGCCTGGCGGGACGCGGCCGACGCCGCCAACATTCCCTACGACGAGGACCTCGGCGTCCACGAGCAGTGCGTCGGCTTCACCACGTTGCGGGAATGGAACTTCACCGAGAACGCGACGTATCCACTGCTGCTGCACGAGCCATACGTGCGGCTGTACCCGTCGCAGGTCGTGAAGCAGGCCGACCTGGTGCTGGCGATGCACTGGCAGAGCCACGCGTTCACCCCGGAGCAGATGGCGCGAAACCTGGACTATTACGAGCGCCGCACCGCACGGGACTCCTCGTTGTCCGCCTGCACTCAGGCCGTGATGTGCGCGGCGGTGGGGCATCTCGAGCTGGCCCACGACTACGCCTACGAGGCCGCGATGATCGATCTGCGCGACCTGCATCACAACACCGAGGACGGCCTGCACCTCGCGTCGCTGGCGGGCGCGTGGACCGCACTGGTCGCCGGCTTCGGGGGGCTGCGCGACGACGCGGGAGTCCTCGCACTGGATCCGCAGCTGCCCGATGGCATCAACCGGCTCCGCTTCCGGCTCCGGTGGAGAGATTTTCGCGTCACCGTCGATGCCGGCCGTGACGAGGTCACGTATGCGCTCCGGGACGGGCCGGACGGCGAGCTGACCATCGTCCATGCCGGCGATGCTCTGCGTCTGACCGCGGAGTCGCCCTCCACGGTGCCAGTCACGCGCCGTACCGCGCTGCTGCCTCCGCCGCCGCAGCCGCGCGGTCGCGAACCGGTCCACCGCTCGGCGGCCCGGTAGTGCGAACTAGCCGGCCATGAACAGGTCGTAGGCCGACGCCAGCTGCGGCGGCAGCACCGTCACGTTGCACTGGCGCTGCTTGTCACCGATGGGCGCCAGGATCCCCTTCAGGTCGTAGTACTCACCCGGATTGGCGGTGAAGTACCCACGCACGTTGGACTCCGCCTGCGTCCGCGGCTGGTCTCCGTTGAACGCGCCCATCACCACCTGGTTGGCGGACGGGTGGCTGTTCAGGTAGGCGCGCGCCGAGTTCCAGGTGTTGCTGACGGTGTCGGCCACCTCCCCCGCGCTGCACCCCTGGGGTGCGGCAGCGGCGGACGGCGCAACGATGGTCGCCGCGGCGACCCCGCCCAGAAGCGTGCCGACGACGGCGCCGGCCATTTTCCGGCGCGCAGTGATACCAGTGAAATTCATGATCAATTGTTCCTTCAAATTTGTGAATCGTTCTTGGTCCCCCGACCCCGAATACCAAGGTAGCCGAAGTCGAAGCCGATCAAACTCGCATCGACTGACAGGTCTGACTTCGTGCGGAAGCGTTACAGCTGATGGCGGTGATGTGCGCCTCAATTTCGCCGAATCCGATAAGTCGCCGACCAATATCCGACGGCGGTTTTGAGAATTCTCAGAATTCGGCGGCAAGCCTTAATTGATCGTGATGAAAGATAGTGACCAAAACGTTATTCACGGCCCGCCTCGGAGCCGGGCGTTTCATAGCGGTTGAGCACCCGCTCGATGAACTCTCCTGCTTCGGCGTGGCCGCGGGTAATGCCGAGGCTTCGTTCGAGGACGAGGATCCGCGCGAGGCTGGTCACGATCATCGACATCACCACAGGCGGAAACTCGGTGACGTCGACGCCGTGTGCCCGCAGCGCCAGGGTCACCGCGCTTTCCTCGAGGTCACCGAAGCGCGCCGCATAGCCTGCGATCTCGCTCCGGATCGCCTTGCGGTGATTGGCCAGCGCCATGAACTCCATCAGCAGCCGGGCGCCGTGCGCATTGTTGAGATTCCACAGCGCATGCAGCGGTTGGTCATCGGCCAGTGCCTCGCGCTGCTGCATCAGGTTCGCTTCGGCGCCGGCCCGCAAGACGGCCAGAAACAGGTCGTCCATGCTCGGGAAGTAGTAGTGCACGAGTGCGGGCTTGACGCCCGCCTTCGCCGCCACGCGCCTCGATGTCGCGGCGGCATAGCCCTCCTCGAGCATGACTTGGGCAGTCGCTTGGATCAACGCTCGTCGGGTCGCCGACTCGCGGCCCGATGATTTCGGTGCCGTCATCTGGGCCTTGACCAGGCAATGCACCGACTGCTAGACATGGCGTCAGCATAAATGTTGGGCAGTCGCCCAACAAGCTTCCAGGGGACTCGAGGTGCAATGGGCGGACGGGTAGACGGCAAGGTCGCATTCATCACCGGTGCCGCGCGCGGCCAGGGACGCAGTCACGCGGTACGGCTGGCGCAGGAGGGCGCCGACATCATCGCGGTGGACATCTGCCGGGGCTTCGAGGACTCGACCGCGCCTGCGGCCACCCCGGAGGACCTCGCCGAGACCGCCGACATGGTCAAGAACCTCGACCGCCGCGTCGTCACCGAGATCGTCGACGTCCGCGACTTCGAGGCGCTCAAGTCGGCGGTCGACAACGGCGTCGAGCAGCTCGGGCGGCTGGACATCGTCGTCGCCAACGCGGGTATCGGCACGACCGGCGTGAAGCTGCACAAAATGCGCGAGGACATCTTCAACGAGACCATCGACGTCAACCTGGGTGGCGTGTGGAAGACGGTGAAGGCCGGGGTGCCGCACCTGCTGGCGGGCGGCCGCGGTGGGTCGATCATCATCACCAGCTCGGTCGGCGGTACCAAGGCGTATCCGCAGGTCGGTCACTACATCGCGGCCAAGCACGGTGTCGTCGGGCTGATGCGCACCTTCGCCGTCGAGCTGGGTCACCACTCGATCCGCGTCAACACCGTCCATCCCACGCACGTCTGCACTCCGCTGCTGATGAACGAGCCGACCTACCGGCTGTTCCGCCCCGACCTGGACAACCCCGGGCCCGACGACCTCGCGCCGATCTGCCAGTCGTTCCACTTCCTTCCGATCCCGTGGGTCGAGCCGATCGACATCAGCAACGCGGTGCTGTTCCTGGCCTCGGATGAAGCCCGCTACATCACCGGCGTCACGCTGCCGGTGGACGCCGGCAGCCTCCTGAAATAGAGAAAAGATGACCACCAGCACCGTGTACTACGACCCCTACGACGTCGGGATCGCGGCCAACCCATGGCCGACGTATGCGCGGCTGCGCGAGGAAGCGCCGATCTACCACAACGAGCGCTACCGCTTCTGGGCGATCTCGCGGCACAGCGACGTCGAGCACGCGCTGGCGAACTGGGAGGCGTTCTCCAACTCCCGCAGCGACATCCTCGAGCTCGTCAACTCCGAGTTCGACATGCCCAAGGGCGTGATGATGTTCGAGGACCCGCCGGTGCACACCATGTTGCGCGGGTTGATGAGCCGGGTCTTCACGCCGCGACGGATGGCCGAAATCGAAGATCAGATCCGGCAGTTCTGCGTCAATTGCCTTGACCCACATGTCGGTTCGGACGGCTTCGATATCGTCGCCGAGCTGGCTGCGATGATGCCGATGCGGGTGATCGGCATGTTGCTCGGAATCCCGGAGTCCGAGCAGATCATGGTGCGCGACGCCAACGACGCCAACCTGCGCACCAAGCCCGGCGCCCCGATGAAGGTGGCCAAGGCCGACAAGATCGCCGACGGCAGGATCTACGCCGACTACGTGGAGTGGCGTTCGAAGAACCCGTCGGACGATCTGATGACCGCGCTGCTGAACATGGAGTTCGAGGACGAGAACGGTGTGACGCGCAAGCTGCACCGCAAGGAGATCCTGCACTACACGCAGGTCGTCGCGGGCGCGGGCAATGAGACCACCGGCAGGCTGATCGGCTGGCTGGCCAAGGTGCTCGCCGAGCACCCGGACCAACGACGGCAGGTCTACGAAGACCGATCGCTGCTCACCCGCGCCGTCGACGAGACACTGCGATTCGAGCCGACCGGGCCGCACGTCGCCCGCTACATGACCAAGGACGTCGAGATCTACGGCACCACTGTGCCCGCGGGCAACGCGATGCTGTTGCTCTTCGGGGCGGCGAATCGTGACCCGCGCCGCTACACCGACCCGGACACCTTCAACATCCACCGCGACAACATCAGCCATCTCACGTTCGGCAAGGGTGTGCACTACTGCCTTGGTGCCAACCTTGCCCGGTTGGAGGGCACGGTCGCGCTCGACGAAATGCTCAACAGGTGGCCCGAGTGGGACATCGACTATGACACCGCCGTGCCCGCGCCGACATCCACCGTCCGCGGATGGGAGCGGCTGCGCGTCGTGCTGCCCTGACGGGCCCGCAACGGTAGGGAAACACCCCATATCCCGGCAAACCGGACCGCGATAGCGTCGGCCAACAGCCAACTGCCAGGAAAGGTGTTGACCGCCGATGAAGTCGACGCTCGCCGTGTCGTGCCTGATAGCCGCAACATGTATCGGGTGCGCGGGCGGCTCCGGAGACACCGCCGCCACGAAAGCGTCCACCTCCGGCGAGAAGTCGTCGAGCGCCGGTGGCCAGCCGGCGCCCACGAACGGATTGTTCAGCGCCGCTGAACCGTGGACCGCGGATGTGTCGGGCGCCGCGCCGTCGGACCGTAGCGAAGCGATCATCCAGACGCTCAGCGGCTTGGGCGGCTGGGGGCATGAGAACGTCCTGCAGACCGATTTCTCGATCCCGATCTTCTACGCCGACGGCAGCACGCCCCGAATGAATGTCGTTGGGACCGAGGACTACTGCTACGGCGGCCCCGATTGCGACAGCGTGCCTGCGCAGATGCCAGTACCCGAAGACGCCAACATCGAAGGGTCATCCGATCTCACCTGTGATCCGTCCGGCAACACCGACGGACAGGGCGACTGCCACCTGCTGGTCGCCGAGCGCGACGAACAGAAGCTGTACGAGGTCTACCAGGGAAACAAAACCGGCGACAGCATCGCCGCCAACGGGTTCTTCGTATGGGATCTGAACAAGGACTACCCGGACAATCTGCGCGGCGAGCAGTGCACCAGCGCGGACGCCGCCGGGTTCCCGATCACGGCACTGACCCCCACCGCTGACGAAGTGGCTTCCGGCACAGTGAATCACGCGTTGCGGTTCATCCTCCCGAACGATCGGATGAAGGCCGACGTCTACGTGCACCCCGCGACACACGCGGGCGGCCCGGAGAGCAGCGAAGCGGACGCCCCGCCATACGGCGTCCGGCTCCGCCTGAAGCCCGACTTCGACGACTCGGGCTACAACGAATCGCAGAAGGTGATCGTCAAGGCGCTCCAGAAGCACGGCATGCTGCTGTCGGATGGCGGGGAGATCGCGCTCACCTTCGCCGACGACCGAACCAGCACCGCAAAGTGGGCAGACCTCGGACTCGACGCGCAGTCGTTCAACGGCATCCCCGTCGACCAATTCGAGGTCGTCGAACTGGGCCCCGAAATCCCGCTCACCTACGAGTGCGCGCGAAACCCCTGACGGGACCCTAGATGTCGGGGTGGCCCATGTGCCGCCCGAGTTCGGCCCGTGAGTGGATGCCGAGCTTGCGGTAGATCCTGGCCAGGTTCGATTCCACGGTTTTCGGGCTGATGAACAGGGCGGTCGCGACGTCGCGATTGGTCATACCGGACGCTGCGAGTTCTGCGACCCGCTGCTCGGACGGGCTGAGGCTGGACAGCCGACGGGTGCCCACGTCGGCGCGTGCGAGCTCGGCGCGGGCCCGGTCGGCCCACAGCGGGGTGTTCAAGTCCTCGAACGTCTTCAACGCCTCTCGCAGTGTGGTCGCGGCCTGGTCCTTCTGCCGCTGCCTGCGCTGAAGCTGGCCTGCCAGCAGCTGGGTGCGTGCGCGTTCGAACGGCATGGGCACCCGGTCATGCTCGGTCATCGCCAGCTCCACCGCACGGCTCGCGGCGTGGACATCGCCCTCCGCCGCCAACAGCATGCCCCGGCATCGGGCGCCGACGGCCTTCATCCATGGCCTGTTGAGCCTCTGGCCATTCCGCTCCAGCGCGTCGACCATCGGCTCCGCCTCGGCCAGCCGACCCAGATGAATGAGCGCCTCGGCGGCGTCCGGCACGTAGGACGCGCTGATCACTTCCGTCGAATTCGGAAATGCCTCAAGCATTCCAATCAGGGGGGTGAGCGTGGTGAGGGCCGCCTCGTAGTTGCCCAATGAGACGTCGAGGAAGCCCAGGATCGAAACCGGCCACTCTCCGAGCCTGCGCGAGCCACATCGCCGGCTTGCCGCGAGCGCCTCGGCCACGTCGCGGCGCACGGTCGACTCGTCGCCCGCATATGCGGCGACGGCGGCCCGCACCGTCAGGGCGACCGAGAGTGGCAAGTCGCCGTTGAGCTGGTGCGCCCGTTCGACCGCATCCTCGGCGATGAGGGTGGCTTCGGCCATCGAGCCTCGCCAGATGTGAATCAGCACGGAGTGGAAATCGATGAACGAAAGCTCGCCCTCTTCGCCCCGGTCGATGCAGCGCCGCCGAATCGAGAGCATTTCCGCCCGCGCCTCGTCGAGTTGGCCGGTCCAGGCCAGCAGCAGGGCGTTTTGAACGCTGGCACTGAATGCCGACGAGATATCGACTTGTGGATCCTCCAACTCGAGCGCGCGCTGCAGGCTGTGCGCATCGAGGCCTTCTCCGAGCATGAAGTGGAGCACGACCCGCATGCCCAGCGCCTGACTCAGTGGATGTGCAGCGCCCAGCTCAGTGGCGCTCTCGACGGCCTCCTCGACACGCCGCACCGCCGCGTCGGCCCGGCCGGCGTTGACCAGAGCGAATGACAGCGAAACCAGGATCTGAACCCGCAGAGCAAGGTCCCGGTGAGTATCGGCGAGACCACGCTCCAGCAGGTGGGCTGCTTCATCGAAACTGTCGTTCAGAGAGCAGACGAGCGCGAGAAGGCTGAACGCCTCCGCCCGCCTGGGGCCTGGCTCGAGGCGGTCGATCGTATCCTGCAACAGTGCCCTGGCCCGGCCGGGCTCGCCGGCGTCGAAATGGTGTGCCGCCGAAAGAATTCGGCGTTCCGCCGTGCCGCCACCGAGTGCAATCGCCAGGTCGAGCAGTTCGGCGGCGGCGGCCGGCGCCCCACGACTGCGCGCGATGTCGGCGGCCTCGTCGAGGGACAGAAGCGTCAGCTCGTCGCCGTGCGTGGCGGCCATGGCGAGGTGTCTGGCCTTGAGTTCCGGCTCGTGGACGATCTCGGCCAGCCGACGATGCATCGACCTGCGCCGGGCAGGTGTCGCGTCGGTGTAGAAACCCCTGGCCAACAGCGGGTGTGCGAATCGGAGCCGGTGGCCGTCGATCCCTAAGATGCCCTTGCCCTCGACCTCCTCGAGCCTTTCGACGACATCATGGACGGCCATCCCGGTGGCCCTCGACACCAACTCGACGGTCGGCGCGGCGTGACAGGCCATCGCCAAGAGCACGTCGCGTGCCGACTCGTCGAGGCTGCCGATCCTGGCCCGGACGAGCTCGGTCAGCGTCATCGGCATCGGCATCTCGGCGCTTCTCACGTCGCCGTCCATCGCCCGTGCCAGCTCGAGGGCATAGAACGGGTTGCCGCCTGAAACCTCTTGTATCCGAACGATTGCCGGCCTCGACAACGACCGTCCCAGCCGTTGGGTTATCACCGCGTTCAAACCGCCAAGGCTCAGCGGGTGGATCTGCACCCGCTGCACGCCGTCGGGCTGAGGCAACTGCAGCCATGACGCCGCATCGCCTCCATCGTCCGGGTCGGTCCGGACGGTGCCGAACACCCCGACCCTGGCCGAGAGCCGTCGTGCGGCGAACGCGACAACATTTCGGCTCGAAGGATCGAGCCACTGCAGGTCGTCGATCGCGACCAGCACGGGAGCCTTCTCGGCGAGAAGCTCGACCACCGAGAGGAATCCCGCTCCGACCGCACGCTGGTCGGTGGTGAGGTCATCGGCCTCTGCCTGCAACAGAACGCGATCGATCGCGCGCCGCTGCGGGTTGGGCAGATCGGTCCACACCGACGACTCCACGCTCGAAAGCAGGTCCGCCAGCGACGCATACGCGAGAACCGATTCAGCCTCCGCAGGACGTGCCGACAACACCCGAAATCCGCGCTGTTCGGCGAGTTCGATGGTGGATAGGCAAAGCGTCGTCTTGCCGATGCCCGGCTCACCGCCGGCGACCAAGCCGCACGGCTCCGCGGCCGCAGCCCCCAGAAAGGCGTCGACCGCCCTACTCTCGTCGGGTCGGGTGACGACGCGGCTCGGCACGTACTTAGTATCGCAAGATATTTGCTGGATGGGCGTTGGATCGGCATATTCGCCTCTGGTATCCGCGAAAGAAGCTGGACGAGCGATGTTGCCGAGCAGCGAGTTCCACCCCGCCTGCCGGTCTGCGCCTCCCGGAGTTGGCCAGCTGCTCACATCCCGGATACCTGTCCATGCCACCGTGGCCACTGTGCGGGCCGAATCGCAGACCAGCCGGACGGGCCCGGCCGACCGTTTCCATCGGTTCTGCGTAGCGGTGGTCGCGCGCTTGCCGTTCGGGCTCAATTCTGTGGTCGCTCCGACGTTTCTGGGTTTCGCCTTGATCAACGGCTTCACGTTCGGTGTCGACCTGATGCTGCTCACGGCCTTGCATGGCGGACTGCGTATACCTGTTCCAATCGCGGTCACTCTGGCCTACGCGTGCGCGTTCACACTGAGTTACTACCTCAACCGCACGATGAACTTTCAGTCACATGCACCGGTCGGACCGCAGTTCGGGGTCTACCTCGTCGTCGTCGTGCTGAACTATCTGGCGTCTATTCTCGGGGTGTCCAGTGCGCTGACCGCCCTTGGCGTCGACTTCCGCCTGGCAAGAATCCTGGCAGGTTGCTGTGAAGCGGTGTACATGTACAGCGCGATGCACTGGGTGGTCTTCCGGCGCTGATCGCCCATTCACGACGTGGTAATCGAACTGCCAGCATCCGCCATGGTTGTGCCCAGTCTCCTACCAGATCGCGGTTCTACGGTTTGTCCATCTTCACAGCTTCACAGGAGGTGGACGTGAAAAAGATCAGTGCCGTCCGCGCAGGTGTTCTCGCCGTGACGGCGGTTTCGACGATGATGCTCACACCGGGTATCGCGGCCGCCGACGACTATGCGGGCCAGAAGTATTCCGATGTCACCTCCAAGCTTGCCGACGCAAGCCTGACCGGCGTGATCGCGACGCGCGTTGGCGACATAACGAACGACGACGACTGCATCGTCACGAGCTCGGAGAAGGCGCCCTGGATCAAAGGGGATGACTTCGCGCCGGTCACCGATACCGTGCTGCTGAATCTGAACTGCTATGCAGGCGTGGCGTCGGCGACGCAGGCGGGCAATTCGGCGGGCAGTCCCGAAGGCAGGGCGGCCATCGCCGCGGCGCAGCAAGCAGCGCAGCAGGAGCAGGCCCAGGCGGCGGCTGACACGGCGAAGGGCAAGCACTAAGGCGTTCTTCGCCGAGCGTCCCCTCAGCGGATGCGCGACGGGAACGGATCGTTGGCGAAGTCGATTTGCACCGCCGGGTTAGCGATGGCGGTCACCAACCCGGAGCCGAATGCGCCCGCACGGTCGAACAGTGTTGCGGTGCCGACCGAGATGCCGTCGGTCGCCCAGTGCGAGTCGGCCTGAACACCCATCCATTCGTCGACCGGTAGCCGCGCCAGCGCCACCGTGAGATCGCCGTTGATGTAGCCCACCCCGGCCGAGCCGAGGTTGGTGACGAGGCTGGCGCCCTCGGCGACCATGGCACCGCGGACGAACGGCGTGTTGGGGTGACCTTCGACGACGTCGACCATGCGGTTGATGAACCGCTTACGGGCGGCGTTCTGATGCTCGCCGATCCCCTTCGTCCAGCCCACGCCGTCGCTGCCCATGTACGACATTCCGACCCCACCCAATTCCGCCGGCCATGCGAAGTCGGTCGCCGAGGCCCACTCCTCGCCCCGTGGCGCCTCCGCCAGGCGGTACTGCACCATCGTGGCCCGCACCACCGTGACACCGTCCTGCACGATCTCGCACTCCGAATTGCGGACCCGGCGCCCATCGCGGATCAAGGTGACCTTCGTGGTCGTCGGGACTCCCCTGGCGGCCTTGAACAGGTCCACAGTCAGCCTGGCAGGCATGAAATCGGGCAGTCCGAACTCGGTCTCCAATGACCGCGCGGCAAGACCCACCAGCGCCGGACCGTTGAGGTGGTCGGCTCCCCAATGGCTCTGCGCAACCTTTGTGGGCAGGTAGCAATCCTCGCCGGACTGCGTGAAATGTGCTGGACGCACGGTCATCGGGGCATCGTCGCACAGCAGTCCCGAAGACGACCATGAGCCAGGACCGGAGCGAGTGAGAGTCGAGGCAGATAGTCCCGCGAACCCGAGAGGACGTCGAGCGCAGGTGTCTGCGAGACTATAGGCAAGAGGGGAGTATTCCTTCGCCGCGGTGTCGTCACCACGTCGGCTGTCATCAGACGACCGGCCCGCGGGCCGTCGTGACGGTGGAAGAGACCTCGGGCGTTTTTTGACGACCGGAGGCTCCTTAGATGCAAGTTTCTCAACTCGAATGGATCATCACGCTGGGCGTGACGATCGCCGTCCTGCTGTTCGATGTCGTGGTCATCGGCCGACAGCCACATGAGCCCTCCAAGCGGGAACTCGTCACCGCGCTGACCATCTACATCGGACTCGCGGTGGCGTTCGGCGTGTGGGTCTGGCTCTTCCACGGCAGCCAATACGGAGTCGAGTTCTTCGCCGGCTGGCTCACCGAGTACAGCCTGTCGGTAGACAACCTGTTCATCTTCCTGATCATCATGGCCAGCTTCAACGTGCCCAAGAAGTATCAGCAGCAGGCACTTCTTATAGGCATCATTCTGGCCCTGATCTTCCGCGGCATCTTCATCGCGGTGGGCGCGGTGGCGATCACCGAATTCTCTTGGGTGTTTTACATTTTCGGCGCATTCCTGCTTTACACCGCCGTCGGACTGGTCCGCAACACCGACCACGACGACGACGCGGACAACTTCGTGGTGCGGTTCGCCCGCAGCCACATGAAGCTGACCGACAAGTGGGACGGCCTCAAGCTCTACGTCAAGGAGAACGGCAAGCGCCTGATGACGCCGATGTTCCTTGTCATCGTGGCACTGGGCACCACCGACCTGATCTTCGCGCTCGACTCCATCCCGGCGATCTACGGGCTCACCCAGGAGCCGTACCTGGTGTTCACCGCCAACGTGTTCGCGCTGATGGGTCTGCGACAGCTCTACTTCCTGCTCGGCGACCTGCTGAAGAGGCTGGTGTATCTGTCTCAGGGGCTGGCGTGCATCCTCTTCTTCATCGGCGTGAAGCTGGTCCTGCACGCGCTGCACGAGAACGAACTGCCGTTCATCAACGGTGGCAAACACGTTCCGGTGCCGGAGATTCCGACGCTACTGAGCCTCGGGGTGATCATCGTGACGTTGATCATCACCACCGTCGCCAGCCTGTACAAGACCCGCGTCGTGGACAAGAAGTCAGCGGAGGACGTGAGCCAATAATGGTTGTCGAAGTGGTCGACGGTGTGTCGACGGTCCGGTTTGACCACCCGCCGGTGAACGCGATCGATCTCGACCTGCTCGACGACGTGGTGGCCACCATGCGGGGCGTCAATGGTCCGGTCGTCCTCACCGGCGAAGGGCGGTGTTTCTCGGCGGGTGTCGATCTCCCGGCGATCGTCAACGGCGGCGCCGAGTACACCGACCGCTTCCTGACGGCACTCTCGGCGGCCTTCCTCGCCGTCTTCGATCACCCCGCGCCGGTGGTCGCCGCGATCAACGGGCATGCGATCGCGGGCGGCTGCGTGTTCGCGATGGCCGCGGACATCCGGCTGATGTCCGGCGGGACGATCGGGCTGACCGAGCTCGCCGTCGGTGTGCCGTTCCCGGTGTCCGCTTTGGAAATCTGCAGACATGCGATGGGGGCATCGGTGACTCCTGCGACCCTGCAGGCCGAGACCATCGACGCGGCCGCCGCCGCGGCGCTGGGCTGGGTCGATGTCGTGGTGGGACCCGACGATCTCGTGCCGCGGGCCGTCGCGGTCGCCCGTGAGCTCGGTCAGCGGTCCCCGGCCGCGTATGCGATGACGAAGCAACAATTGCACCGGCCCGCCCGCGCCGCGATCGAAGCCGGCGCGGACACCGATGCACTAGTGCGCGCCAGCTGGATGTCAGACGAGACCCGTGACCGCATCGCCGCGTTCATCCAGACCCTTCATTGAGTCAGTCAGTTGATTTAACGTGGTCCGGGTGAGCGGCGCATCCACCCTGCGAAGGGTCATCAGCGGCGCATCGATCGGCAACGCCGTCGAGTGGTACGACTTCGCGATCTATGGGTTCCTGGCCACTTCGATCGCGGCCAACTTCTTCCCGTCCGGAAACGACACCGCGGCGCTGCTGAAGACGTTCGCGATCTTCGCCGCCGCGTTCGTGATGCGCCCGCTCGGCGGTCTGGTCTTCGGTCCGCTCGGCGACCGGGTCGGGCGGCAGCGGGTGCTCGCCGTCGTCATCCTGTTGATGTCGGGCTCGACATTGGCGATGGGTCTGCTGCCGACCTACCAGGCGATCGGCGTGCTCGCCCCGACCCTGCTGCTGTTTCTCCGCTGCCTGCAGGGCTTTTCGGCCGGCGGCGAATACGGCGGCGGTGCAAGCTATCTGGCCGAGTACGCGTCTGATTCGCGGCGCGGTCTGATCGTCACCTTCATCGCATGGTCAGGTGTGGTCGGATTCCTGCTGGGGTCGGTGACTGTGACGCTGCTGCAGACCGCGCTCGGCGATGCCGCCATGCAGTCGTGGGGGTGGCGCATCCCGTTCCTCATCGCCGGGCCGCTCGGGCTGGTCGGGCTGTACATCCGGCTGCGATTGGCCGACACCCCGGCGTTCGAGGCGCTCGCCGAAACCGACGAGATCGCCCGGTCGCCGCTGCGCGAGGCGGTGCAGACGGCGTGGCGGCCGATCCTGCAGGTGATCGGCGTGATGATCATCTTCAACGTCGGCTACTACGTGGTGTTCACCTACCTGCCGACCTACTTCAGCACGACCCTGAAATTCTCGAAGACGACTGCGTTCGTTTCGATCACGGTGGCGTGCCTGGTGGCGATCGTCCTGATTCTTCCGCTCGCGGCGCTCTCCGATCGGATCGGCCGCAGGCCGTTACTCCTCGCGGGCACACTGGCCTTCGCGGTATTTGCGTATCCGCTTTTCCTGCTGATGAACTCGGGATCCGTCGGCGCCGCGATCGCCGGGCACGCCGCGCTGGCGGCCATCGAGTCGGTGTACATCTCCGTGGCGGTGTCCGCGAGCGTCGAGCTGTTCGCCACACGCGTGCGCTACAGCGGGTTCTCCATCGGCTACAACGTGTGCGTCGCGGCGTTCGGCGGTACGACGCCGTACATGGTCGCGTGGCTCACCGGCAGCACCGGCAACCACCTGGCACCGGCGTTCTACGTCACCGCTGCGGCGGTGGTTTCGCTGGTGGCCGTCTTGACGCTGCGCGAGACCGCGGCCCGACCGCTGCCTGCACTCGCCACGACCGAGGTCGCGGCGCGCTGAGCGGACGAGAGTTCACGGCATACGGCCCGTCGCACTGGGCCGTCCTCGCAGTGTTCGTGATCGGCGCGGTGCTGGTGATCTGGGTCGGCCGGCGGCAGACCGAGGCACAGGCGCGCGTGTTCGGCCGGGTGCTCGGCGCGCTGACCGCCACAATCTATGCGGCAGTGCTGATCTACTCGCTCATCCCGCCATCGCGATGGTCTTTGCCGCTGCAGCTGACCGATCTCGCAACCACCGCGGGGGCGTATGCGCTCTGGTCGCAACGACATTGGGCATGCGCGCTGACCTACTACTGGGGTTTGGTGCTCAGCGTGCAGGCGTTGATCTCCCCGGTGCTGAAGAGTCCAGACTTTCCCGACTACCGGTTCCTCGCCTTCTGGGCGATCCACCTGCTTGTCGTCTGGGCAGCTATCTACCTCACCTGGGGAAGGGGCTTCCGACCGACGTGGCGCAGCTACTGGCTGGTCGTCGCCGTCACCGCGGCATGGGCGGCGATCACGATCGCGTTCAACAGCATTGCCGGGACCAACTACGGCTTCCTGAACCGGAAGCCCGAAACCCCGTCGCTGCTCGATCTGTTCGGGCCGTGGCCCGTCTACGTGCTGACGGCGACACTGCTCGTGCTGATCGTGTGGGCACTGATGACATGGCCATGGGAACGAATAGCCCACCGTCTACCCTCGTGATGTGGTCTCTGCAGGGCGCGCCGTGGCGGGCCGATTCTCCGCCGTGCATCGCAGCGCGGCACAGCACCGCGTTCTGGACGCCGCGCTCACCCTGATCGCCGAGCACGGCGTCGGCGGCACATCGCTGCAGATGATCGCCGACTCGGTCGGCGTCACCAAAGCCGCCGTCTACCACCAGTTCAAGACCAAGGAAGAGATCGTCATCGCGCTGACCGAGCGCGAACTCGGCAGGCTGGACGACGCGCTGGAGGCCGCGGAGGCCGAAGAGTCCCCTCTGCGGGCGCGCGAAATGCTGCTCAGTCGCGTCATCGACATGGCGGTGGAGCGGCGCCGGGCCGCCGCCACCCTGCAATTCGACCCCGTGATCGTCCGGCTGCTCGCCGACCACGAGCCGTTCCAGAAGTTCCTCACCCGCCTGTACGGGGTGCTGCTCGGCGATGCCGACGACGAGGCACGGGTTCCGGCGGCGATGCTGGCGGGTGCCATCGGTACCGCTGTCGTGCACCCGCTCGTCGCCGACGTCGACGACGAATCGCTGCGAACGCAGCTTCTGCACCTGACCCGTCGCCTGCTCGCACTCCCGGAATGAGTCGCCGAATGCCCATCAGTCTGCACTTTCACGAGACCATCGCACTGCTCGACCTCGGTGACAACGAAAACCGTTTCTCCCCTGAGTTTCTCGAGCAGTTCAATTCGCATCTTGACGAGGCGGTAGCGCAGGGTGCGCACGGTTTGATCACCACGGCGACCGGCAAGTTCTACTCCAACGGGCTCGACCTCGACTGGCTCTCGGCCCACGGCGACCAGACCCAGTCGTACATCGGTCGAGTCCAGGCGCTGCTGGCTCGGGTACTGACGCTGCCGATGCCCACGGCGGCGGCGATCGGCGGCCACTGCTTCGGCGCGGCCGCAATGCTCGCGCTGGCGCACGACTTTCGGGTGATGCGGGCCGACCGCGGCTACTTCTGCTTCCCCGAGGTAGACATCCGCATCCCGTTCTCGCCTGGAATGGCGGCACTGATCCAGGCCAAGCTGACTCCGCAGACCGCGGTGGCCGCCATGACGACCGGTAGTCGGTTCGGCGGGGCCGAGGCCGCCGCTGTCGGCATCGTGGATGCGAGTGCAGAAGAGGATGCGGTGGTCGGCACGGCGATCAACATGCTTGCGCCGCTCGGTGCGAAGGACCCCGGCACGCTCGGCGCGATCAAGAACACGATGTTCGCGCCCGCCGTGGCCGCGCTGACCGCCGTCGGTTAGCCGTCAGGCGTCGGACTTGACGCGCGCGGCGGCGGACTCCGGCATCGGTTCGTAGCGGGCGAAGGTGCGGGTGAACGATCCCGCGCCGTGCGAAAGCGACCGCAGGTCGATGGCGTACCGGGTCAACTCCACTTGCGGCACTTCGGCTTTCACCTGGGTGCGGTCCTCGCCGACCTTGTCGGTGCCGAGCACCCGCGCGCGCCGACTCGACAGGTCGCCCATCACCGAGCCGACAAGGTCGTCGGGCACCAGCACCGACACCTCGTCGACCGGCTCCAGCAGGGACACCTTCGTCGCGTTCGCCGCCTCGCGCAGCGCAAGCCCACCGGCCATCTGGAACGCGAAGTCGGACGAGTCGACGCTGTGGGCCTTGCCGTCGTAGAGGGTCACCCGGATGTCGACCACCGGGTAGCCGGCACCGACGCCCTTCTCCATCTGCGCCCGCACGCCTTTCTCCACGCTCGGGATGAACTGCCGCGGCACCGAGCCGCCGACCACCTTGTCGACGAACTCGAAACCCGCGCCCTCCGGCAGCGGCTCGACATCGATGTCGCATACGGCGAACTGTCCGTGCCCTCCCGACTGTTTGACGTGCCTGCCGTGACCCTTGGCGGAACCACCGAAGGTCTCCCGCAGCGGCACACGCAGGTCGATCTTGTCCACGCTAACGCCGAACCGGCTCGACAACCCGTCCAGCACGACGCCCGCGTGCGCTTCGCCCATGCACCACAGCACGATCTGGTGGGTCTCGGGGTTCTGCTCGATCCGCAGCGTCGGATCCTCGGCGGAAAGGCGCTGCAGCCCCACCGACAGTTTGTCGTCGTCGGTCTTGGCCCTCGGCTGCACGGCGATCGGCAGCAGCGGCTCTGGCATCGTCCACGGTTTGAGCACAAGCGGATCGGCCTTGTCCGACAACGTGTCTCCGGTCTCGGCCCGGGACAGCCGACCGATCGCGCAGATGTCACCGGCCACCACGGTGCCCGCCGGTCGTTGCTGCTTACCGAGCGGGAAAGACAGCGTGCCGATCCGCTCGTCTTCGTCGTGATCCTCGTGACTGCCCGTCGATCCGTTGCTCGACCCGAAGAAGGATGAAAAATGGCCCGACACGTGAACCGTCGCATCGGGCCTTATGGTCCCGGAGAACACCCGGACCAGGCTGACCCTGCCGACGTACGGGTCCGACGTCGTCTTCACCACCTCGGCCAGCAGCGGTCCCTTCGGGTCGCAGCTCAAAGGGCCGCGGTCCTTGCCCTGGGGGGTGAACACGTCGGGCAGCGGATGCTCTAGCGGAGACGGGAACCCGCTCGTCGCGACCTCCAGCAGTTCGAGGGTTCCGACGCCCGTGCTGGCGCACGCGGGAATCACCGGAAAGAACGAGCCGCGCGCAACCGCCTTCTCGAGATCCTCGATCAGCACCTTCTCGTCGATCTCCTCGCCGCCGAGGTAGCGCTCCATCAGCGTCTCGTCTTCGGACTCCTCGATGATTCCCTCGATCAGGGTGCCGCGCGGCTCCTCGATGCGGTCGCCGTCGGATTCGTCCGCCTTCCGCGTGCTCCGCTTGCCGTCCGAGTACTCGTAATGCGTCTGCGTCAGCAACCCGATCAGACCTGAGCACGGAGAGTTCGCGGGCAGGTACACCGGGAGCACCTTGTCGCCGAAAGCGTCCTGCGCAGACACCAGCGCGGTGTCGTAATTCGCCCTGGCGTGGTCGAGTTTGGTGATCACCACCGCGCGGGGCATGCCGACCTGCTGGCACTCCAGCCACAGCGACTTGGTGAGTTCGTCGACGCCTTCGTTGGCCGGGATCACGAACAACGCGCAGTCCGCCGCCCGCAGCCCGGCCCTGAGCTCACCGACGAAGTCGGCGTATCCCGGGGTGTCGATCAGGTTCACCTTGACGCCGTTGTGAGACAGCGGCGCCAGCGCGAGCCCGACGGACCGCTGCTGGGAGATCTCGGCGTCGTCGGAGTCGCAGACCGTCGTCCCGTCCACGACGGACCCGGGTCGGGAGAGGACGCCGGTAGCGGTCAGCAGGGCTTCGACGAGGGTGGTCTTGCCGCCACCCGATGGGCCGATGAGCACCACGTTTCGGATGGCGGCCGGACTTTCCGCGGTGGGGGCGGCTCCGGCGCCCTGGGAATTGTTCGCCTTGTCTGCCATGACGTTCCCTTCCCGCCCGGGTCACTTCGTCGAGCCCGAGGACGCAGTTAATCAACAATTCCCCCATTCATCACCGAGCACAAGACCTGCTGCGACGTTGAAGTAACGGCTTGTCGCGAGGCGCTCACAGCCGTCATCTCTAGAATGAACTTTGCTGATTGACACGCCGAAGGGATGGAAGCGTTGCGCAAAGCGGTTCGATACGTACTCGTCGTGATGGGGGTCACGGCTGCCATGGTGAGTTCGGCCGCCGCCGGAATGGCGGCCGTCCCCGGTCCGAACGCGAACCTTTCGGTCTCGAGCATTTCGCCGGCCACCGGAGAGGTG
Source organism: uncultured Actinomycetota bacterium (assembly GCA_963817825.1). GTDB lineage: Bacteria > Actinomycetota > Actinomycetes > Mycobacteriales > Mycobacteriaceae > Mycobacterium. The sequence goes on from CAWFQG010000018.1 coordinate 78,534, forward strand.
GTGGGCGTGGCCGCACCGATCGACGTGACATTCGCCGAGCCGGTCACTGACCGCGCAGCGGCGGAAAAGTCGATCACCATATCGTCGAACAAAACGCCGACGGGAAAGTTCACCTGGCTGAGTAATCAGGTCTTGGAGTGGAAGCCGGACACCTACTGGGCCGCCCACTCGCCGATCTCGGTGACCGGCGGCGGTTTCGCGACGGACTTCGAAACCGGGTCAAAGATAGTCGGTGTCGCCGATATCACCGCGCACACGTTCACCGTCAGCATCGACGACGTGGTGGCGCGGCAGATGCCCGCGTCGATGGGAAAGCCCAAGCATCCCACGCCAACTGGATCGTTCACCGCTCTCGAGAAGCAGGCGAGCGTGGTAATGGACTCGCGTACGATCGGCATCCCGCTGAACGATCCTGAGGGCTACCGGCTGACCGTCGCCGATGCCGTTCGCGTGACGTGGGGCGGTGTCTACGTCCACAGCGCGCCGTGGTCGGTGGGTTCGCAGGGCAACTCCAACGTCAGCCACGGGTGTATCAACCTCAGCCCCGACAACGCCGCCTGGTACTACGACACCGTCCGGCTCGGCGACCCGATCATCGTTCAGGCGTAGAAAGCTGTTGCAGCCGTTGACGGGTGGCGTCGTCGGCGGGAAAGAACGACTCCACCGTCAGCTCGGAGAGCGTCACGTCGTGCGCGCTGCCGAAGCTGGTGACGGTGCTGTGCAGACGTAGATCGCCCCTGGGGTGTGCCAGCCGCAGCGTCAGCAGCAGCTCGGCGGCCGCAGGCTCGTGGTAGTCGTCCAGCGCCTCGGCGACGCCGGGATAGGTGCGGATTTCGCTTAGCAACTCCTCTAATCGGGAGTCTCCGGTGAGCCGGGCCAGCCGTGCCAGCCGGTGTCCCAGGTGCGCCGTCCACTCGTCGCGGTTTCCGATCCGCGACACCATTCCATCGGGATGCAGACTGAGCCGGTACACGTTGATCGGCGGTTGCAACAGTGCAGCGTCGACACCCTCGAGCAGCGGGCCGACGGCCCGGTTGGTGAGTACGACATCACCCCAGCGGTCCAGCACCACCGCGGGGTAGGGCTCGTGCCCTGCGAGCAGCCGCTCGAGCGCCTCCCTGGCTTGTTGGGTCTGCGCACTGTCGAGATCGGATTCGGCGTACGTGGGCGCGTAGCCGGCGGCCAGCATCAGCGCATTGCGTTCCCGCAGTGGCACATCGAGCTGTTCGGCCAGCGCGAGCAACAGGCCGCGGCTCGGACGGGAACGGCCGGTTTCGACGAAGCTGAGATGTCGGGCGGAGATGCCGGTGTCCAGCGCCAGGTCGAGCTGGCTGCGCCGGCGCCGTTGCCGCCACTGGCGCAGCAGCGCACCGCCGTGTTCATGTCGTGCGCCGGTCACGACAGCGCCTGGCGGAGCGCGTCGGGTACCGGCCTCTTGGTCCAATCGGTGGTGGTGACGACGACATAGACACTGCGGGCGCGCACTGCGACCACTTCGTCCGAGTCCTCACGCCGCCGCAGAACCGTGAAGATGATCGTGAAACTCGTCGACCCGACCCTCTCGCATGAAACCGCAACGCGCACAGTGTCTCGCCATCGAACCGGTGCCGTGTAGTCGATCTCGGTGTGCACCAACTGCATGTCGAGACCGGAGTCCATCAGATCCGGGTAGGTCGTGCCGAGGTGGTCGAAGAAACCGGTCACCGCCTCGTCGAACCAGGTGAGGTAGTGGCCGTTGAACACCACGGCCTGCTGGTCGACCTCCGCGTATCGGGGCACGATCGGCAGCGAGTACTCGGTCACGGGCTACATGATCTCCCATGAGCGCAAACGAAGAAGGGGCACCCGATTCGGGTGCCCCTTGCATCGTTGGGAGGTGCTACTTCACGTCCACGTAGACCGTCTTGCTGGTGATCGTGGTGGCGAGACTGTCGCCGGGGTTACCGCTATCGGTCCGCGAGAAGGTCTGGCCCTGCCGGACGGCCACGACAGTGGCCTGATCAAGCGGGGTGGCGCCGACCCGGTTCACGATGACGTTGTAGCCATCGGCTTGTAGCTCTTTGATGGTGTCTTGGGCGTTGCCGGGCCCGCTTGGTGCGGCGGTGGCCGGCGCGGCCAGTCCGAGGATCGCTGCGGTGAGTCCGCCTGCGATGGCGGTGGCTAATCCGATCTTCTTCATCTTCGGTGCCTTCTTCTATTGAATTGTGCAGCTCGAACTATCGGGTCCCAGCTGCGGCTGTTGCCGGACTGCGCCTCTTCGGTATCCGGTCTGAACAGATAAACCGAGAGGTCAGGGGTTTAATTCCGATGGCAGTAAATGATCGGCGATTGGCAGGATGCGATCGTTCGGCGCGCTGAGCGCGCACGCCCAAACGGGCGATACGTACTACCACCGCCATCGAGGCGAACAACGAATAGCAAAGATTTATTCCCGAGGACTATTTTGGCTGATCGGCCTTCTGGCTTGGCGGCGGCTCCGGCGCGGAGGTGTCGCCCGCCTCCGGAGGAGTCTCGTGTGACGGCGGCGGTTCCTCATGCGAGGGTGGCGTCTTCGGCGGGGACGTCGGCGCCGACGACGAGGAGTTGGGCGGCTCGGACGAGGGCGGCGCCGGGCTGCTCGGTGGGCTGCTCGGAGGAGGCGACGGTGGCGTCGCGTTAGGTGGCGTTGTCGCGCTTGGCGGCGGCTGGGGACTCGGCGGCGGTGGGTTGTCGGCCGGCGCTGGAGCGGCCGGTAATGGAGCCGCCGCAGGTGGTGCGGCTGGCGCCACCATCGGGACCGCAGGCGGCGCGGTGACGATCCGGGTCACCGGAGCAGGTGCCTGGATGAATGACGGGCCCGCGGGCGACTGTTCCGGTGTTGCGGGAAGCTCGGCAGGCGGTGCCGCGGCCGGAGTGGTCGGGTCGGGTCGGACGGTCGTTGTCGCCGTGGTGGTTCCGGTCATGGCGGAGGCGTCATTGCGCAGCGCCATGACCGCCCCTGTGCCGACGAACAGCATGGCGGCGAAGATCCCCGCGCTGACGAGCACCGGGCGGTACCACGGCTGGCCCGTCGATACGGCGCGAGCCGGTGCCTCGGGTACGAAGCCAACACTGGGGCGCGCCGCGCTCAACCCGGGCGAGACGTCGGAATACGGTGCGATCGCGATGATGTCGGGGACATCGTCGACCTCCGACCACGCCAACGCGCGCAGCGTGCCGGACTGCGCGGCGGACGCGACGGCCGTCAGACTGTCGTCCTCCGGTCGGCGCCCCGCCAGGATCGCGGCGCCGCGGGCCGCCGTCAACTCCGGGTGCGGCGTGGTGATGACGGGCACCCGAAGCTCGGACAGTGCCGTCGTCACAGCGGGAATGCCGGCGCCCCCACCAACGGTGGCGATCGCCGTCAGGTCGGCAGGGTGGATTCGGTTGCGGAACAGGTGTTCCCGCAGCACCTCGATGAACGCCGTCAAGGGCTGGCGGATCTCGTCGTCGAGCTCTGCGCGGGTCAGCCGGACTTCTCCGCGATACCCGGGAACGTCGGCGCACAGGGTGGTGACGGCGCTTCGCGAGAGGCGTTCCTTGGCGCCGCGACAGTCAGCACGGAGCCGGTGCAGAGATCCGATCGCCGCCGTCCCCGCCACATCGGCGGTGCCCGCGATGGACACATCGGCGATCACGTGCGCCAGCAGCGCGCGGTCGACGAGCTCGCCGGAGAAGTCGGCATGGCGCACGGTCGCGCCGATCGGCCGGTAGCCGTCGGCGGCGTCGGCGAGGGTGATGCTGGTTCCGGTGCCGCCGAAGTCGCAGAGCGCGACCACGCCCCTGGCGGGTAGGCCCGGCTCGGCCTGCAACGCGGTGAGGGCCGCCGCGGCGTCTGATATCAACGTCAGCCGTGCGGGCTCGCCCGACCACTCCGGCATCGCAGCCAACTCGCGGCGCAACGCATCGACCGCCGACGTGCGCCAGTGTGTCGGGAACGTGACACCGGGCGGCGACGCCGGAGCCCGGCCGGCGGTCGCGGCGTAGGTCAGCGAGCGCAACGCGTCGGCGGTCAGGGCCTCGCCGCGATGGAAGGAACTGTCGGCGGCGATGAGGCCGATCGGGTCGCCCGTCCGGTCCACGAACCCGGTGACGACGAGGCCGCGCTCATGCAGACGGGGATTCTCCGACGGCAGGCCGACCTCAGGCGGCCGGTGGCGGAACAGGGTGAGGACGGACCGCCGCGTCACGGCCGCGCCGCCCACTACCACGGCGGCGACGTTGGTCGCTCCAACCGACAGCCCTACACCCTGTGTCATCACGACGTTTATCGCCGCGGGACGCCCACGCATTACTACCGAGGGACGCCGCCGGTCAAGAAGAGGGCTGCGGTTTCAGGCCTGCCACCCGGACCACCGTCGTACGGTCACGGCGATGACGGGGCCGTCCAACGCAATACGTTGGTACTGAACGTATTTCCTGCGCAGCTCGAAGTAGCCGGTGGCCATCTCCTCGCCGCTGTAGTGGATCTCAGCCGTGCCGTCGGCCCGCACCCACCACAGTTGCGACCAGTCGTCGTCGTAGTGGTCGACGATCAGGCTGACCGACGGGTTGACCTCGATGTTGGCCATTCTGCGCAGCCGCTGAGTCGACTTACGTTTGGCATCGACGGCGGTGTAAATGACGTCATGGCTGACCGCGAAGACGACGGGGACAAGGTGTGGGACGCCGTCACCGCCCGCCGTCGCAAGCTGCGCAACCGGCGAAGAGGCGAACCTTTCCCGCGCGTCGAATTCGGCCATGACTCCCTTCTCCGGTTGCGATACGGCCGGATTGGTTAATAGTAAAGATTATGAACGCGACGTTCATTATCCGCTGCGAGGTGACGCATGGCCGGTAGCCGCGCGGCCGAGGTTGGGCCGCGTACCAGGCCCGGCCGGCCCCGCAGCGAGGAGTCCCGTACCGCGGTCTTGCGGGCCACCTCGGAACTGCTGCACGAGGTCGGCCTGCGGGCGATGACCACCGAGGAGATCGCCACCCGCAGCGGCGCCAGCAAGGCGACGATCTACAAGTGGTGGCCCAACAAATACGCGGTGGCCATCGACGCGTTCCTGTCCGAGTTGATGGCCGACTCGCCGGATCCCGACACCGGCTCGGCCCGCGATGACCTGGCCTCTGTGCTGCGCGGTCTTTTGCACTTCTACACCGGGCCCAGCGGGCGGGTCTTCGCACAGCTCGTCGGTGAGGCGCAGTCGGATTCGGTTATCCAGAAGGAACTCCGCACCCATCTGGTGGGGTCGCGACGCGAACTGTTCCGGACCATCTGGGATCGCGGCGTCGCCCGCGGCGAGTTCCGCGATGACGTCGACCCGGACGCGGCGATCGATCTGATCATCGGCCCGGCGTTGTACCGCCTGATGATCGGGCACGCGCCGCTGACCGAAGCGGCCGCGGAAACGATCTTGGACGTGGCCATCCGCGGTCTTGCTCCCAGTGACTGACATCACCGGCGCGCGTGTTACGTGCGTATTACACTGATATTGAAACTGAACGTTCAGTTTCGATATGGGAGTACCTAGAAGGGCGTGACATGAGACATCGCTATATTCCTGCATTCGTCACAGCGGCCGCCGCGGCGGTTGCCATCGTGGCAGCTCCTACGGCTGCCGCTGGACCAACGGGCAGACCTGCACCTACACCGGCGCGGAAACCACCCTGTGCCAGTCACCTGGAAACGTGCAGATCAACAGCTCGCACCAGGTGACGTATCCGAACCCGTACCCGTTCTGGGGCAACGCGCTGCTGTTCCACCACGGCGGGAACCACCGCTAGCCGCAGGGTCGATCACCGGGTTCGGCGTGGCTGGGGGGCCACGCTGATCGGTTCCCTTGTCTGAGGTGTGCGGGTCACGTTGATTTCGGGCGCCTTCGGCGGCCTGGGCTGCACCGTCGGCCGCACGACTGCTGGCGCCTCGTTCATCGTCGACGGCTCCGGCGGTGGTGGCGGAGGCGGTGGTGGCGGAGACGGTGGTGGCGGAGACGGTGCTGGTGGCATCGGGCTCGGCGCGGTCGCCATCGGTGTGGTCACCGGCGTCGCGGACGTTCCCGGCGCGGGATTGTCTTCGGCCGGGGCACCTCGGACCACCAGCAGCACGGCGGAGACCACGATCGCGGCCAGCGCGGTCCCACTGACGATCAGAAGGGTGAGAGCCAGCCGCGACCCATACCACGGGGTCCGCACCGGGTCGAGGACCTCGACCCAATTCTTTTCGTCGAAAGCGTCAAACCCGTCGTGCTCCCGGGGTTTGGCGTCGGCCGGCACGTAGTCAAGCTCGGACTCCGACGCGTCGCCGTCTTCCTGGTCATAGACGTCGACCCCGTCGCTCCCGTCGGGTTCGTCTCCCCGGTAGCCCAGGTCTCCCGATGTCCCCTTCTCGGCCACTATCTGATGTTAACGGTACGACCTGGGCAAATGCGCGTTCACGGACGATAAAACTGGACTCGCAGGAAGCCCCTGACGCGGATGCCCCACCACGATAGGGTCCAACGCAGCGGTGTCCGTTCACCGCGGCTACTCGCCGCCGACACCACCACGCCACCATTGGTCTGCCTGCCCATCGGAAGGTTCGCCCATGAAAAAGTCACGCCTCGTCAACGTCGCCGCGGCCGCCGCCTCTCTTCTCCTCGTCGCCGGCCTCGCGTCGTGCGCCCCCCCGGAGAAGAAAAACTCAGGTGCCGAAACCCAGTCGGGCGTGAAGGCAAGCGAGGCGAAATCCGCCGAGGACTTCGGCGGCATGGACGCCCTTGTCGACGCGGCCAAGAAAGAGGGCCAGCTGAACGTCATCGCGCTGCCCCCGGACTGGGCCAACTATGGCGCGCTGATCAAGGCGTTCACTGACAAGTACGGCATCACGGTGAACTCCGCCCAGCCCGACGCCGCGAGCCAGGACGAGATCAACGCCGCGAACCAACAGAAGGGCAAGAGCACTGCGCCCGACGTCTTCGACCTCGGCCAGTCGGTCGCCCTGGCCAACAGGGCGATGTTCGCGCCGTATCAGGTCGCGAACTGGGACGCCATCCCGCAGGCCTATAAGGACGCAACCGGCACCTGGGTCAACGACTACGGCGGCTACATGTCGATCGGGTTCGACTCCGCGAAGGTACCGCCGGTGACCGATGTCAACGACTTGCTCAAGCCCGAATACAGCGGCAAGGTGGCGCTCAACGGCGACCCGACCCAGGCAGGCGCGGCGTTCTCCGGCGTGCTGATGGTGGCGCTGTCGCAAGGAGGTTCGGCCGACGACATCGCACCGGGCGTCGATTTCTTCGGCAAGCTCAAACAGTCGGGCAACTTCGTGCCCGTCGACCCGACGCCTGCCACTATCGAGTCCGGCCAGACACCCGTCGTCATCGACTGGAACTACCTCAACGGCAAAGTAACCGAGAAGCTGCCGAGCTGGCAGATCCTCGTCCCGCAGAATGCCGTCGTCGCCGGTTACTACTACCAGGCGATCAACAAGGACGCCCCACATCCCGCGGCGGCACGACTGTGGCAGGAGTTCCTCTACAGCGACGAGGGCCAGAACCTCTACGCCGCGGGCGGGGTACGGCCGATACGCGCCGACCAGATGATGCAGGCAGGCACGATCGACAAGACCGTGGTCGAAAAGATCCCGGTGATCGACGGCCCCGTCACCGTGCCATCGCCCGACCAGACCGAGAAGGCCACTAAGTACCTGACGGACAACTGGGCGAAGGCCGTCGGCTGACATGTCGAGCGTCGGTCGACGAGTTCGCGACACTCTGCCGCTGCTGCCGTTCCTCGCGCTGGTCACGATCTTCCTGATCATCCCGACCCTGACCGTCATCGTCAGCGCGTTTTTCGTCGACGGAGTCTTCTCGCTGGACCGGATCGCGGCGCTGTTCTCCGACACGGCGCTGTCCGCGCTGTGGAAGAGCGTGCTGCTGTCCGGCAGCACGGCGATTATCGGCGCGGTGCTCGGTGCCGTGCTGGCCTGGCTGATCGTCAGCAGTCCGCCGACGTCGGTGGTGCGAAGGGCGGTGATCTCGCTGTGCAGTGTGCTGGCCCAGTTCGGCGGGGTCGCGCTGGCTTTCGCGTTTCTTGCGACTGTCGGGCTGAACGGGGTGCTGACCCTGTGGGTGCAGCAGCACTTCGGCTGGAACCTGGCGGGATCGGGCTGGCTGTACAGCCTGACCGGACTGGTCCTCGTCTACACGTACTTCCAGATCCCGTTGATGGTTATCGTGTTCGTGCCCGCGCTGGAGGGCCTGCGTGACCAGTGGCGCGAGGCGGCGGTCAGCCTTGGTGCGTCGACGTTCCAGTACTGGCGCCAGGTGGCCGTTCCGCTGTTGACGCCTGCGTTCCTCGGATCCGTTCTTCTGTTGTTCGCCAACGCTTTTGCGGCGTACGCCACCGCCGCCGCGCTGGTGAGCCAGGGCAGCCCGATCGTGCCGCTGCTGATCCGGGCGGCGCTGACCAGCGAGGTGGTGCTGGGCCAGTCTGGGTTCGCCTACGCGTTGGCGCTGGAGATGATTCTCGTCGTCGCAGTGGTGATGATCGCCTACAACGCACTGGTGCGCCGCACTGCCAGGTGGCTGCAATGAAGAGAAACACATTGGGTGGCAGAGTCTTCCGTGTCGTGTTGCTGTTCGCCTTCGGCTTGTTCTTCCTATTTCCGCTGTACGCGATGGCGGACTTCTCCACCCGCAATCTCTTCGCCGGCGGCCGCACGTTGCAGGCCTGGAAGAACCTGGTGGCCGATGATGCGCTGTATCAGGCCATCACCATCTCGCTGCTGCTCGCCGTTTTCACCGTGGTGCTGATGCTGGTGATCCTCGTTCCCACCATGATCTGGGTCAGGCTTCGGGTGCCGTGGGCCAAGGGCATCGTCGAATTCCTTTGCCTGCTTCCGCTGACGATCCCCGCGCTGGTGATCGTGGTCGGGTTGCGCAACGTCTACCTGTGGGTCACGTACCTACTCGGCGAGTCGGCGCTGACGCTGACGTTCGTGTACGTGGTGCTGGTGCTGCCGTTCGCGTACCGCGCGTTGGACGCCGCTCTGTCGGCGATCGACCTGAAGACGCTGTCGGAGGCGGCCCGCTCACTCGGCGCCGGCTGGCTGACCACGATCGGCCGTGTGGTGGTGCCGAACATCTGGTCCGGCATCCTGTCTGCGGCGTTCATCTCGATCGCGGTGGTCCTGGGCGAGTACACGATCGCGTCGTTGTCCGGCTATCAGACGCTGCAGGTTCAGATCGTCCTGATCGGCAAGAGCGACGGCCCGACGTCGGTGGCCGCCTCGCTGGCCACGCTGGTGTTCGGCTTCGTTTTGCTGCTCGCGCTCGCGTTGGTCACTCGCGGCCGCAGGCGCAGCACCGTGGCCGACCCGGCCGTTCTCGCCCCGACGTCTGCATCCCAAACTGGAGTTCCGACATGACAAATGGAGTTTCGGTCGAACTCAACGACCTGACCCGGGTGTACGGCACGGTCAAGGCACTCGACGGGTTGACCCTGCACATCGAGCCCGGAGAGCTCGTCGCGCTGCTCGGCCCGTCCGGCTGCGGCAAGACCACAGCGCTGCGAATACTGGCCGGTCTCGACGAGGCCACGTCGGGCACCGTCTCGGTGGGCGGCAAGGACCTGACGAAGGTACCTGCGAACAAACGCGACATGGGCATGGTCTTTCAGGCCTACAGCCTGTTCCCGCATCTGACCGTGCTCGACAACATCGCCTTTGGCCTCAAGATGCGCGGAAAAGGCAAGGGGGACCGCCTTTCTCGCGCCGATGAGATGATCGAGCTCGTCGGCCTGTCCGCGCACAGGAACAAGTACGCCAGCGAGTTGTCCGGTGGCCAGCAGCAGCGGGTCGCGCTGGCGCGGGCGCTGGCGATCCAGCCCCGGGTGCTTCTGCTCGACGAGCCGCTGTCGGCACTGGACGCCAAGGTGCGCGTGCAGCTGCGCGATGAGATTCGACGCGTTCAGCTCGAGGTCGGCACGACGACCCTGTTCGTCACACACGACCAGGAAGAGGCGCTCGCCGTCGCGGACCGAGTCGGGGTGATGAGTCAGGGCAGGCTGGAGCAGCTCGCGGCTCCCGCCGAGCTCTATGCCAACCCGGCGACCCCGTTCGTCGCGGATTTCGTCGGGCTCAACAACAAGGTGCCCGCGGAGGTGTCCGACGGACAGACCCGGCTGCTCGGCACGTCTGTGCCCGCCTTGGCCGGCTCGATCGGCTCTGGCCAAGGGCAGGCCATGGTGCGGCCCGAATCCGTTACCGTCACCGCCGATCCGGCCGGTACCGCCTCGGTGACGTCGGTGGCCTTCCTCGGGCCGATCTCGCGGGTGAGCTGCACTCTGCAGGACGGAACGGTCGTCGGTGCTCAGATGTCCAGCTCGGCGGCGCGCGTGTTCGCACCCGGCGACCGGGTCACCGTCGGTGTCGAACCGACGGGAGTGCTGGTGGTCGAGGCCGCCGGTTAGGCGACCCATCCGCGGTCGCGGCCGAGCAGGTCGGCCAGCGTCTCCCGGCGCACCAACTCGCGGGTCCGGCCGCCGCGCACGGCGACGAGCGGCGGCCGGCCCACCATGTTGTAGTTCGACGCCATGCTGTGGTGGTAGGCGCCCGTGCACGCCACCGCCAACAGATCCCCCGCGTGAATGTCGGCGGGTAATTCGACGTCGCGGGCGATCTCCTCACCTGCTTCGCAGTGCCTGCCTGCCACAGTGGCTATACGGGTCGGTCCCAATGAGTGCCGATTGGCCAGTGCCACAGTGTATTTCGCGCCGTAGAGGCCGACGCGCGGATTGTCGGACATACCGCCGTCCACCGCGACGAATATCCGCCCATTGGCCAGCGACTTGACGGCGATCACTCGATAAAGCGTGACTCCGGCGCGTGCACTGATCGCACGGCCCGGCTCGACGACGATGCGTGGCCGCGGGAACCGCTCTGCTGCGCATGCCCGGTCCAATGCATCGTCGATGACCTCCGACAGTTCTGCGAGGTCGAGTTCGGGGTCGCCGCTGACATAGGGGACGCCCTGACCGCCGCCGACATTGAGTTCGGGGACGATGACGCCGTGGCAGGCCCTGATGTCGGCCATCATGGCGATCATCCTTCCGATGGCCTCCCCGAAGAGCGTCGGGTCGGTGATCTGCGATCCAATGCGGCAGTGCAGCCCGGCCAGCGTCAAAAGCCGTTGCTCCAGAACAGCTTTCACCACCGTCCCGTGGCTGTGGATGTCGATGTCAGGAGTGAGCCGAACCAGCACCCGCTGCGGCTTGCGTACCTGACAGCTCAGGTAGGCGACGTCCATGAGCGAGTCAACGACGATCCGACCCACTCCCAGCTCGGCCGCGTCCCGCAGTTCGTCGACCGACTTCGCATTGCCGTGCATGACGATGCGGGCCGGGTCGACCCCGGCCGACAGCGCGGTCGCCAGCTCGCCGGAGGAGCTGACGTCCAGACCGGCGCCCGCTTCGCTCACCCAGCGAGCGACGCCCGTGCACAGGAGCGACTTCGCGGCGTATACGACCTCGACGCCTGCCAGGGCCGAGCGGTAGCGCTGCAGCCGATCGCGGAAATCCGTCTCGTCGAGAACGTAAGTCGGCGTGCGGAACTCGTCGGCGATCTCGGAGAGCGGCACGTCGCCCACGCAGAGCCGTCCCAGGTCGTCGACGGCGGCAGTCAGCGGCCAGACGCGGGCATCGATTCGGGACGTGGCGGCTCGTCGCAGGGACGGTATGTGGTCGAGCAGTGTCATAGCGCCACGGTGCGCCCAGTTCAGGCGCATGACGATCGTCTTGACGACGTCTTGACGCTGCGCGAGCGAATACTTACGAGTTGACGCTCACACCGGCTTGATCGGCTCGATCCCCAGGTCCTCATAGGTGACGAGCGCGACGAACGGCACGTTGCGCTGTGCGAAAAGCTTGGCGGCGACGTCCCCGCGGTCGACCATCGGGATCACGCCGGTCACGACCACGCCGAGGGGGGCGATCCGGTCGAATGCGAGCGCCGTCGACCCGCCGGTGCTGATGACATCGTCGACCAGCAGCACGCGGGTGCCCGGTTCCAGCCGGGTGCCCTCGACCCATTGCTCGCGGCCGCGTTGCTTCTGCTCCTTGCGCACGGAGAACCAGGCCTTGCCGGTGACCATCGCGACGCCGTGCGAAAGCGGGTCGGCACCCATGGTCAGTCCGCCCACGGCGTCGAACTCGATGCCGTTGTCGGCCGCGATCTCGGCGACCGCGCGGCTGACGATCTCGAGCCGCTCGCCGGTATCGACCGCGAACTTGCCGTCGATGTAGTCGTGGCTGAGCTGGCCGCTGGCCAGCTTGAACGGCTCGTCGCGGCGTTCGTGGCCGCGGGTGCGAATCAGATCGAATGCCGCCTGCCAAACTTCGGAGCGCTCGGTCACAGGCTGATGGTAGCCCGCCGCGCCAATTCGACTGTTGCCGAGCGTAAATCGTCTAAGGAGTCAACCGGTGCCGCATAGCCGACCCGGGTGTAGGCCACCCCGCGTGGGGTGATGACCTTGAGGTCCAGCCCATAGCGGTCCGCTCCCGTGCACGTCGCCGCGGTGGTGTCCGGGTAGCCGCCAAGCGATCTGGCCATCGCGCACAGCGCCTCGGCGTGGTCGGCGTTGAGGTGGGTGATCGCCCCCGCGGACCAGGGCAGGACCGGATCGGGTTCCGCCGCCGCGTATGCCTCGCCGGTCGCCGAATCCATCCGGCCGTAGCCGCCGACCCAGCGCACCCGCTGGACCCGCAGCACCCACAGCGTGAAGTCGGTGTAGTCGACGTAATACTTCGCCGCGGGCACCGCTGCCAGATAGGCGTCCCTGGCGGCGGTGAGTTCGTCTTCGGATGGTCGTTCGACAACGCCGGCCAGCGTCACTCGGCCGCTCGCCAGCGGGTCCGGGTCGGTGGCGGGCGCCACGATAACGATGCTGGCTCGCTGATCACCGAGAAGGTTGCGGCCGTGCTCGGCCATATTCGTGACACACAGCACCGGGGCGCCGTCGAACAGACCGTACGTGACCATCGAAGCCCAAGGATCGCCGGCCGCGGTGAGCGTCGCCAAGGTGCCGGTGTTGGTGGACGCGGCGATCGTGCGCGCTTCTTCCGCGGCTGACGGGCGGAGGGCGTCCGCGACAGCGGACAACGGCGGTGGGGCGGATGGGGCATCGCCAGGGTCACCATGGTCGCGGGTTGCCACGTCGGCACAATACCCAACGATGCAGGTCGGCACAGGCAGCCGATTGCCAGCAATAAAAGATTCCACTGACGAATGGCGAGAAATGTGCGACAATCCCCTGGCGGTAAACGCCGAGTCAGCAACCATTTCGGCGGAATGAGGGTTACATGGGGGTGTCGGCGCTGCGCGTTACGGCGTATGCCGGCGTGCTCGTCGGCGGCCTCATCCTCGGCGATAGTGCTACTGGCCCCGCCTTGGCAGACACAGGCAGCCACGAGTACAGCAGCCTCCATGACCAGCTCAGCAAAGCCGTCAACAACCTCAAGGACGGCCTGGCCCACGCGCATCGCCACCACCCGGGCGAACACCGGAAGCAGGCCCGTGGCGGCGAAGCTGCCGACCCGCCATCGGCGAAAGAGAGCTCCGAACAAGTGAGCGCTTACGCCGCAACCGAATCCACTCCCCAAGCCGACATGGCAACCGAATCGACCATGTCGACGTTCAGCGAAGAGGGCGAACCCGCACCGGACCCTGACGGCGAGCTGAGCCCCGACGGGAGCGACGGCGGAGGCGACGCAGGTACTGACGGCACCGACCCGGGCGGCATGGATATTGGCGGCGACCCCGTTGTCGATGCGGCACCCGTGGCCCCCCTGGACACCGGCGGCGGAACCGACTACAGCGACACAGTTGTCGACAATGTCGACAACGTCGACAACACCGTCGTGAGCGACCAGGTCGTCGCCCAGAAGACGCCGATCAGCGTCGTCGAGTATCCGTATCCGTTCTACCTCTTGGAGATCCGCCGGGACGGTGGCACGTGGTGGAATGCGAACCAGATCATCGCGCGGTATACGGACGTCATCGGCAACGCTTTGATGGCTCCAACGCCCGCACCCGAGCCCACGCCCGCGATCGCGACCGCGCCGATGCCTGCGTTCCGCGGTCCGGCACCCGAGGCGCCCGCACCCGAGCCCGAACCCGTCATCGATGCGTTGGGTGGAGCCGGGGGCGGCGGCGACTATGCGCCAACCGACTTCGGCGGTGCAGCGGTGCTCCAGGTGCCGATCATCGCGATGCCGATTCCGCCTGCAGCCTCGGCCGTCTTCCCGGCGGCTGCTCAGGTCGCAGTGCCCGGAGCCGGCACCGGACTGGCGCCCGCACCGCGCGTCGTCGGCACCGAATCCGGTGCGACGACAACGGGAATCCGGTCAGGGAGTACGCAGGAACAGACGCCTACGAGCACGATCAATTCGATGTCCGGGCAGGCGCCACGTCAGGGATACACCGAATATCTGCGCAACCCGGGGCTCCCCGAGCTGGCCGGTGCCGCGCTGCCAGGCGTCGCGGGAATCCTGCTGATGACCTTGGGCGGCGGCGTCATCGGATACCGACAGGCCAGTGCGGGTCGGATGGTGCGGATGAGCGGAGCGGCGCGCTACCTGCCGTAGCAGCCGCACCCACGCATCGTTGCGTCAGCCGCCGAGAGCGGCGATGAGATCCTTGATCCTCGACGCCTCGTCCTCGAGCACCGGCTCTTCAGCCTCGACGGCTTCGATGAGATCCTTGCGCAGGCCCACGCCGTTGGCCGCCTCCTTGGTGGAGAGCTTCGCGTGGCCGCGAGCGATGTAGAGGCGCTGGCCCAATGTGGCGCCGGGACCGTTGGCCGAGGTCGCCATCAGGTCGTCGTAGCGGCCGCGGACACCGCTCAGCGCGACGATGACCGACGGGGTCACCCGGCTGCGGCTGGCGGCGTCCGCCAGCGAGTCCTGCAATTTGCGCAAGCAGGACAAGATCACGCCGGCGCGGTCCGGAAACTGTGGATCGCTCGGATCGGGATGGCCGCCAACTTCTTTGCTCAATGCCATCGCGACACGCCGACCAGATTCAATTACGTCGCGGGTGGGTAGGTTTGAAGTTCGATGGCCAACACGACCGCCGGCGACGACAACGTCGAACACGATCCCACAGAGGGCAGCCACGTCGAGCACGGCGTGGTCGAACACCCGAGCGCGGACGACTTCGCCCAGGCGACCGTCATCCCGCAGGACCGCACGTGGTTCAAGCGCGCGGTGTTCTACGAGGTGCTGGTGCGGGCGTTCTACGACGGCAGCGCCGACGGAGCCGGCGACCTGCGGGGGCTGATCGAGAAGCTCGACTACCTGAAATGGCTTGGCGTCGACTGCTTGTGGCTGCCGCCGTTCTACGATTCACCGCTGCGCGACGGCGGCTACGACATCCGCGACTTCTACAAGGTGCTACCGGAGTTCGGCACCGTCGAGGACTTCGTCGCGCTGATCGACGCCGCCCACCGTCGGGGCATCCGTGTCATCACCGACCTGGTCATGAACCACACCTCCGACTCCCACCCATGGTTTCAGGAGTCGCGGCGCGACCCGGACGGGCCGTATGGCGACTTCTACGTGTGGAGCGACACCAGCCAGAAGTACGAGGACGCACGGATCATCTTCGTCGACACCGAGGAGTCGAACTGGACGTACGACCCGGTGCGGAGGCAGTTCTACTGGCACCGGTTCTTCTCCCACCAGCCCGACCTGAACTATGACAACCCCGTCGTGCAAAACGCGATGCTCGACGTGCTGCGATTCTGGCTCGACCTCGGCATCGACGGCTTCCGCCTGGACGCGGTGCCGTATTTGTTCGAGCGCGAGGGCACCAATTGCGAAAATTTGCCGGAAACGCACTCGTTCCTCAAACACTGCCGCAAGGTGATCGACGACGAGTTCCCCGGCCGGGTGTTGTTGGCAGAGGCCAACCAGTGGCCCGCCGATGTGGTCGAATATTTCGGCGATCCCGATACCGGCGGTGACGAGTGCCATATGGCGTTCCACTTCCCGCTGATGCCGCGAATTTTCATGGCGGTCCGGCGGGAATCGCGTTTTCCAATTTCGGAGATCCTGGCGCAAACGCCGCCGATCCCGGAAATGGCACATTGGGGCATCTTTTTGCGCAACCACGACGAGTTGACGCTGGAGATGGTCACCGACGAAGAGCGCGACTACATGTATGCCGAGTACGCCAAGGACCCGCGGATGAAGGCGAACGTCGGCATCCGCCGCAGGCTCGCGCCGCTGCTGGAGAACGACCGCAACCAGATCGAATTGTTCACCGCGATGCTGCTGTCGCTGCCCGGCTCGCCGGTGCTGTACTACGGCGACGAGATCGGGATGGGCGACATCATCTGGCTCGGCGACCGCGACGGCGTCCGCACCCCGATGCAGTGGACACCCGACCGCAATGCCGGCTTCTCGAAGGCCAACCCCGGCCAGCTGTACCTGCCGCCCAACCAGGACCCCATCTACGGCTACCAGTCGGTGAACGTCGAGGCGCAGCGCGACAGCTACTCCTCGCTGCTGAATTGGACCCGCACCATGCTGGCGGTGCGACGCCGCCACGAGGCGTTCGCCACGGGGACGTTCCGTGAGCTCGGTGGGTCCAATCCGTCGGTGTTGACCTACATACGGGAACTGGACCAAGACGGCCAGAAGGACATCGTGCTGTGCGTGAACAACCTGTCGCGGTTCCCGCAGCCGATCGAGCTGAACCTGCAGCACTGGAGCGCCTACACGCTCGTCGAGATGACCGGGTACGTTGAGTTTCCGCCGATCGGACAGTTGCCATACCTGCTGACCCTGCCGGGTCACGGGTTCTACTGGTTCGAGCTGCGGGGCCCCGAGGAGAAGTCATGAGCCGGCCCGCGAACCTGGTCTGGTCGGACTGGCTGCAGGGGCAGCGCTGGTACGCCGGCCGCGCCCGCGAACTTTCGGCGGCCGAACCCGGGCGCGTGGTGGCCATCGGTGACGACCTCGACCTCGTGCTGCTCGACGTCTCCTACGCGAATGGCTCGTCGGAGCGCTATCAGGTGATCGTGAAGTGGGATTCCGGGCCTATCGAGGAATACGCCGACATCGCGACGATCGGGGCGGAGGGTGACCGCACCGCCTACGACGCGCTCTACGACCCCGCCGCAGCCAAATACCTGCTGTCACTGGTCGACTCGTCGGCGACGATCGGTGATCTGCGCTTCAGTAAGGAGCCCGACGTCACGTTGCCGTTGGACTCGGCGCCGCGGGTATTGGGCGCCGAGCAGAGCAACACGAGTGTGGTGTTCGAGGAATCGGCCGTCTTCAAGGTCTTCCGGCGCATCACCCCGGGTACCAACCCGGACATCGAGCTGAACCGGGTGCTGGCGCGCGCGGGTAACCCGCACGTGGCGCGGCTGCTCGGCTCCTACGAGACATCTGGGGGCGGCGAGCCGTCCGCGCTCGGCATGGTGACGGCGTTCGCGTCGAACTCCGCCGAGGGCTGGAACATGGCGACCGCGAGCACCCGTGACTTGTTCGCCGAGGGGGACCTGTACGCCGACGAGGTGGGCGGGGACTTCGCGGGCGAGTCGTACCGGCTCGGCGAAGCCGTCGCCTCGGTTCACGCCACCCTCGCAGCGGAGCTGGGCACGTCGACCACGTTGTTCCCAACCGACGCCATGCTGGAGCGACTTGCGTCCGCCGCCGCGTCGGTTCCCGAACTGCAGCAGTACATTTCGCTGATCGAGGAGCGCTATCGCAAGCTGGCCGAGGAGACGATCACCGTTCAGCGAGTGCACGGCGACCTGCACCTCGGGCAGGTGCTGCGCGTACCCGAGCGATGGCTGCTGATCGACTTCGAGGGTGAACCCGGCCAGCCGCTCGATGAGCGAAGGCGGCCGGACTCACCGGCGCGAGACGTGGCGGGGGTGCTCCGCTCATTCGAGTACGCCGCGTATCAACGTTTGATGGAGCAGACCGCAGCCGACGACCGCTACCGGCAGCTGGCCGCGCGCGCCCGCGAGTGGGTGGACCGCAACAGCGCCTCGTTCTGCGAGGGGTACGCGACGGTGTCCGGCGCCGATCCACGCGACTCCGGCGCATTGTTGGCGGCCTACGAACTCGACAAGGCGGTGTACGAGGCCGCCTACGAAGCCCGGCATCGGCCGACCTGGCTGCCGATCCCAATGCGGTCCATTGCGCGCATCGTCGGCTAATTTCTTGACGAGCCCGTAAAAATTTGCCAAAAGGCCTCGCAGTCACTGCACGAGGTGGACCATTTTGACATGGTTGACGTGGACGTTTGTGTTGTGGGGGCAGGTTTCGCAGGCCTGACGGCCGCGTTGCGGCTGAAGCAGGCGGGGCACACCGTGGCGCTCCTCGAGGCCCGTGATCGGGTCGGGGGTCGGACCTTCACCGAGGTGCGCGCCGACGGTAGTTGGATCGACCGTGGTGGCGCATGGATCGGGCCGGGTCAGGACCGCATCTATGCACTGATGAACGAGTTCGGAGTGCGAAGCTACAAGCAGTACACCAGCGGCGAGGCGATGATGATCGTTGATGGCAAGAAGGCCCGCTACAAGGGCCTGGTGCCGCTGACGCTGAACCCGTTCGCGACCGTGAATCTCGGCACCGCGATGCTCGAGCTCGGCAAGATGTGCAAGGCGATTCCGCTCGAGGCGCCGTGGGAGGCCAAGAAAGCGGCCAAGTGGGACAGCATCACGGTCGCCCTGTGGCTGGACCACCATGTGCGGTCGCTTGCCGCCCGTGACCTTCTTGAAACGGCCATCGGCGGCGCATACACCAGCGACACATCGGAGGTATCGCTGCTGTTCGCGCTTCACCAGATGGCGTCGGGCGGCGGCCCGGATTTCGTGTTCGGCATCGAGGGCGGATCCCAGGACTCCCGCATCATCGGGGGAATGGGCGCGGTGTACGGGCCGATGGCCGCCGAGATCGGTGATTCGCTGCACCTGGGGCAGCCGGTTCGAAGCATCGAGCAAGACGGCGAGGGTGTGACGATTCGCTCCGAGGGCATGACGGTGAGGGCGCGCCGGGCCATCGTCGCGGTGCCGATCGCCATCGCAAGCCAAATCCTCTATGAGCCAATGCTTCCCGTCGACAGGTCGTTCCTTCACCAACGCATGCCCAGCGGGGCCATCTACAAGATCAACGTCGTCTACGACGAGCCCTTCTGGCGCGCGGACGGCCTCTCCGGGCAGTCTGCCGCGCCTGGGACACCGGCCCAGGTGACCATCGACGCGTGCACAGACACCGGCACGCCCGGGGTGCTCTGCGTAATCATCGAAGGACCCACTGCGCGGGAGCTGTGTGGCATGGCCGCGGCGGACCGCCACGCGCTCATCCTGGATGAACTCGCGAAACGCTTTGGGGCCAAGGCGCATTCGCCGGTCGACTTCATCGAACAGAACTGGACCATCGAACGCTATTCGGGCGGCGGAATGCTCAGCCACGCACCGCCGGGTGTGCTGACGGAGTTCGGGCCTGCCCTGCGCGAGCCGTGCGGCCGTATCCACTGGGCAGGGACGGAAAGCTCGGCCGTGATGTGTGGCTGGGTGGACGGGGCCGTCCGCTCGGGAGAACGGGCGGCAACCGAAGTCATGCAGAGCGAGCGGGTCGACAGCCTCAACTCGTCGGCGTAACGGTCGGTGTGGACGCTGGCCGACGCGTTGCGCGCGCGGCGCAGCGGGTACTCGATGGCATGGCCAAGTACTCGCTCAACACGGCAGCGGTGACGAAAGCGCGCAGCTTGATCGATGCGCGGCAGTACGTCCTCGACAGCGACTGGGGAGACGTGCAGCCGCGCGCCGACGCGCAGAATGCGTTCCTGGAGAACCACACGTGGGACGAGTACGCGCAGTGGCATCTCGGGCTGACGGAGGGAGTGGCGGACGAGACGAAGGCGCGCTATGCGTTCGTCTACGGCGACCTGCGCCGGATCCACCGCACTGGCCTGATCGCCTGCGTCTACCGGGCATCGGAATGGCGGCACAAGGACATCGAAGTGGCCGCCCACGACCTGCTCCAATACCTCGATGCGAAGACCGGTCTGAAACCGTCGGGCTAGGGCCGGAGTATGAAATCGAGGAAGCGCTCCCGCACCTCGGCGGGCGCAACGTTGGGATCCGAACCGTGCAGCACGCCCATCCCCGCCCCGAAGAAGGCGGCCGATCGAACCGCGGCGTCGTCGGAGTCGAATCCGGCATCGATGAACGCCCGGTAAACCGCTCGCAGCACCCGGCCGTCGCTCTTGCGGACGTTCGCCGCGACGGCTTCATCGGACAGCGCCCAGACGCGCATTGCCCGTTCGAGCGCCCACTGCTGGGGCCTCACCACTGCCTGCATCATGAAGCGCAGCCGTTCGCGGGGCTCGAAGTCCTCTGGGTTCTCGAAGCGCTGGCGGTCCTGATCCTGCAGGCTGCCCCAGGCGTCGACGAGAGCCTTCCGGTAGGCGGGCAAATCAGCGAAGTGCCAATAGAAGCTGCCCTTGGTGACACCGAGGCGGTCGCACAGCGCGTCGACCCGAAGCGCGTTCGGGCCGCCCTCGGCGAGGATCGCGTATCCCGCCTGGATCCAGTCTTCGACCGACAGCCGGTGGCCGGCACCGCGCCGCGGGCTCATGGACGGCAGCATACTTCTACCAGCTGATTGACGGGTGTGAAAATTAACTGCGGTAATGAGTGGCCGCGCTCAGATGGGTGCTGTTGCAACCGTGGCCGCCGGTAGTCACCGCCGCTCTTCGGCTTCTACTTCCAGCCCGCCCGGCCGGCGGCACCCCTCGGTGCCGATACGCGACCACGGCTGCTTCAGCGGCTAAACGGTACCATACTGCCTGGTATGGGCAATGATTTCGGCTAACTCGGCCATCGGTTCACAGCCGCTGATCGCCCCGGCCGAACAGGCGCCTGTGCCGACGTCGTCCGGGTCCCAGCGCCCGATCACCCGTCGGCCGGGTTCCGGTGAAACGCGTACAGCGCGTGCGCCCATTTCATTGCGGTCAATGTAGACCGGGTCGTTTACAAGAGGAGGGCGTCGGGGAACATGGGCGGCATGGCCGGTGACGAGTTCGACGATAACCCGCTGGAACCCTCCGAGGAGCTCGACTCCGACGAGGTCCGCAACGACGACGGGGACGAGGTGGTCGATCCGCCGGAGGAGTGGATCGATGCCGAGGAGAACGAAACGCTCGACGAACGGCTCGCGGAAGAGGAACCCGATGTCAACCCCGACGACTGGGGGCACCTCCCGCTTGCGGGGGACGACCTGCGCGACGCCAACGAGACGTCTTCGGACATCGAGTCGATGCCCGATGACCAACTCGATCGGCTCGATCCGGAGCAGCACGGGCGGGAGCGCGGCCAGATCGACGGCACGCCCGAGGACGGCGACTCGTTCTTCGACGTCGTGGAGTGAGCCCTACTCCGACGCCGACCGAAGCACCATGACCGAGCGCGCGTCGACGGTCACCTTCGCACCCGCGTCATGGGATTCGGCGGCCTCGTCACCGTCGGCGGCCGTGTAGATCACCGGAACCCAGCTGGTGCCGAATTCGTCTGGCGGAAGCGCGAAGTCGATCGGCTCGTAGTGGGCGTTGAAGTAGAGCACGAAAGAGTCGTCGGTGACCCGCTGGCCGCGCACGTCGAGGTCGGGGATCCCGTGGCCGTTCAGGTAGACCGCGACCGATTTGGCGAATCCGGACTCCCAGTCTTCGTCGGTCATCTCTGCGCCGTCGGGTAACAACCACGCGATATCGGGCAGTCCCGGAGTTCCGCGTCGACGCACCGGCCGTCCGCTGAAGAACCGCCGCCGGCGAAACACCGGGTGCTTGGCGCGTAGTCCGGACACCTCCCGGGTGAACTCGATCAGCGCGGTGTCGGCGCTCGCCCAGTCGATCCAGGCGAGCGCGTCGTCCTGGCAGTACACATTGTTGTTGCCGCTTTGCGTGCGGCCGAGTTCGTCGCCGTGCGAGATCATCGGAACCCCCTGCGAGAGCAGCAGGGTGGTGAGGAAGTTGCGTTGCTGCCGAGCGCGCAACGCATTGATGGCGGCGTCGTCTGTCGGCCCCTCGGCGCCGCAGTTCCAGGATCTGTTGTGACTCTCGCCGTCGTTGTTGTCTTCCCCGTTGGCCTCGTTGTGTTTCTCGTTGTAGGACACCAGGTCTCGCAGCGTGAAGCCGTCGTGTGCGGTGACGAAGTTGATAGATGCCACCGGGCGGCGTGCGGTGCGCTCGTAGAGGTCGGCCGAACCGGTGAGCCGGTAGGCGAACTCGTCGAGGGTAGCGTCCTCGCCGCGCCAGAAGTCGCGGACCGTGTCGCGGTACTTGCCGTTCCACTCGGTCCACTGCGGAGGAAAGTTGCCTACCTGGTATCCGCCAGGACCGACGTCCCACGGCTCGGCGATCAGCTTCACCTGGCTGACCGTCGGATCCTGTTGCACCAGTTCGAAAAACGTCGACAGCTTGTCCACGTCGTAGAACTCCCGGGCGAGTGTGGATGCCAGATCGAAACGGAAACCGTCGACGTGCATCTCGGTGACCCAGTACCTCAGCGAGTCCATGATCAGCTGCAGAGAGTGCGGGTGGCCGACGTTGAGGCTGTTGCCGGTGCCGGTGTAATCCATGTAGTAGCGCTTGTCGTCGTCGACCAGTCGGTAGTACGCCGCGTTGTCGATGCCGCGCATGGATAACGTCGGCCCGAGGTGGTTGCCCTCGGCGGTGTGGTTGTAGACCACGTCGAGGATCACCTCGATGTTCGCCTCGTGCAGCGCGCGGACCATGGCCTTGAACTCCTGCACCTGTCCGCCAGGGGTCGAGCTGCTGCGGTACTTGGGGTCGGGTGCCAAAAAGCCGATGGTGTTGTAGCCCCAGTAGTTGGACAGCCCCTTGTCGATCAGCGTGGAGTCGTTCGCGAAATGGTGCACGGGCATCAATTCGATCGCGGTCACGCCGAGTGACGTGAGGTGCTCGATCATCGCGGGGTGCGCGACCGCCGCATAGGTGCCGCGAACGTTCTCCGGAATGTCGGGATGCGTCTTGGTGAGGCCCTTCACGTGCGCCTCGTAGATGACCGAGTCGGCGTACTCGTGTCCGGGCGGGCGGTCGACGCCCCAGTCGAAATACGGGTTGATCACCACCGACTTGGGCATGCTCGCCGCGGAGTCGTCGTCGTTGCGGCTGTCGGGATCGCCGAAGTTGTAGCCGAACACCGACTGGTCCCACTTGATCGTGCCGTCGATGGCCTTGGCGTAGGGATCCAGCAACAGCTTGTTCGGATTGCACCGCTGCCCGGCACTCGGGTCGTACGGCCCGTGTACGCGGTAACCATAGAGCTGGCCCGGCTCGACAGTGGGGACGAACCCGTGCCAGACGAATCCGTCGACCTCGGGCAGCGTCAGCCGGGTCTCGTTGCCGTCGGGGTCGAACAGGCACAGCTCGACCCGCTCAGCGGCCTCGCTGAAGACCGCGAAGTTGGTCCCAGACCCGTCGTAGGTCGCTCCCAGCGGGTAGGCCTTGCCGCGCCAGATCTCCAACGAATTGGCAGGCGGGGTGGCAGCTTGGGTCAACGGGCACGCTCCAGACGCGGCGAGAACAAATAACGGGACGAACGAGACGATACGGGGATGCCCGATGGGGGAGCATCACAACCAAACCGTCCGACCCGCACCGACCGGAGGTGGTCCGCGTGGCCAGCAGTTCCGACCTGCCCACTTACCGAACGCTGCTGGTTACCGCCGACCGCGGTGTGGCAACCATCACGCTGAACCGGCCACAGCAGCGCAACGCCGTCGGGGACGGCATGCGCGAGGAGCTGGCCGACGCCTACCGCCGGTGCGACCGCGACGACGCGATCCGGGTTGTGGTGCTGACCGGCGCACCGCCAGCGTTCTGCGCCGGTGCCGATCTCGGCGCGGGCGACCGCACCTTCACCGAGCCTGGGCCTGGGTTCAGCGCGGCGGGCATCGACGTGCCCGCGTGGACGCTCTCCAAGCCGGTGATCGCCGCGGTGAACGGGCACGCGATCGGGCTGGGCCTGACACTCGCGCTGCAGTGCGATATCCGGTTGTTCGCCGCCGACGCGAAGTACGGCGTGGTGCAGGTCCGGCGCGGCATGGTCGGGGACGCGTATTCGCACTGGGTTCTCCCGCGCCTGGTCGGCCTGTCCAATGCGGCCGAAATCCTGTTGAGCGGAGCCACATTCGACGGGCACCGCGCAGTGGCACTCGGGCTGGGCAGCCGCGTCCTCGATGCCGGTGACGTGCTGGCCGCCGCGCTGGAACTGGCACACGACATCGCCGAGAACGCCGCGCCTGCATCGGTGGCGGCCAGCAAGCGGCTGCTGTGGGATTCGTTCGACCTCGACCGCGACGCCGTCGGGCGCCGCGAGACCCAAATCCACCTCGACCTGATGCGGCTCGACGACGCCAAGGAGGGAGTGCGCGCGTTTCAAGAGGGCCGTGCCGCGAACTGGACGGGCAGGCGGGACTAGGCGGCCACCGCGACGCCGCGCCGGCACAGCCAGTCCGTGAGCGTCGTGCCGTCCCCGTCGGCGCCCTCGAAGCCGCTGTACGCCGCGGTGTAGTTGCCCTTCATGAAGACAGCCTCGACCTCGGCGGGATCGAATGCGGGGTGAAACTCCGCGCCCGCTTGCGCCCACCCTACGACGCGGTTTTGGCCGTCGGCTCCGTCGTACCTACCCGCAGATGCGCGGTCAACAGCACGTGGTCGAACGTGGCGCGCGGCGGCAGGACCTCCTCGTAGACCAGCTCAGCGAAGTCGGCCAGCACCTGTTCGGCCAGCACTCGCAGCTTGACGTTGGTCTCCTGTGACCGCCACTTGAGCAGCTCGAAGGCCGACTCGTCGGTGATCCGATAGACCAGCATCAGCATGCCCTTGGCCTGTTCGATCGTCGCGCGGCTTTCAGCGATCTCGGCGACCGCCGCGCTGACCAGCTCCTCGCGTGCCCGGCCCGTGGGTGTCACGTCGACGTAGAAGCCGTGCGTGCCGATCACTTCGCCGTCGTCGCCGTAGAGCTGGTCGCCGATCACGATGACGTCGTGCACGGCCTGCCTGGTGTCGATGATGCGATGGCGGGTACTGAATGTCCGGTGCGTGCGCCGGATTTCGTCCACCGTAGCGGCGACCTGAACGTAGTCGTCTGGATGTTTGTGTGACAGCACCAAATCGGTCGTCGGCACGACCGTTCCCGGCTCGTACCCGTGCAGCCGCTGCACCTGTTCGGACCACTCCCACCGTTCGTCGGTGAAGTAGAAGCGGAACCACCCGACCCGTTGCGGCGAACCCCCGGCCAAAGCTAGTTCAATGGTGTCGTCGCCCGGCACCACGTCAATGTAAGGGACGCTGCGAGAAGTGATGTGTCGAATAAGAATTTCGTCATCCACCGAACAGCAGATAAAGACCGGTGAAGGTGTATCCGACCATCACCAGCATCATCGCCAGCTGACCCGTCAACTGGTATCCGGTGGGCAACAGTCGCAGCGCGCGGTCGTGTGCGGCGATCACACCGGCAACATGACCACTCACAACGCAGCAGACCTTGATGGTGGCCAACACCGAAGGGTGAAGCGAGAGAACATAGTTCACGTCCGCGTCGCCGAGCCCGAGCAAATTCCAGCCGTGGCCGAGCGGATCCGCCAGGTCGATGACGGCCTGTTGCCCCTTCTCCACCAGATAAGAGAGGTAGTGGGCGAACACATAACCGAGCACGATCGGAATCAGCGAATGTGCCATCAGCCCGGGCAGCTTTCGCCGGGTGGCCCGATCGACGCCGCCGGTGGTGCGGGCCGCGAGTGAGAACGTCACCACCACAACCGTTACGAAGACCAGCAGCCCGGCCGTGCGCAACATGCTCGCAGCAACGACGGAGTGCGCGTGGCGGTCGACGAAATTACGAAATTCGGGCGTCGCCGAGAAGCTGTCGAAGGCAGTTGACCCGAGTAGCACCCCGAGCACGGTGACGGTTCCGGGCCGGATCGGCAGCGAGGGCAGGTGATCGAAGGGATTGCCGATCTCGAGGCGGCCGCTTTGCGGGTTGCGACGAAACGGCGAGAAGCGCGAAGCAATGACGCTGTACACCTCGAACGGGTCGGCGCGGCCGAACCAGCGCTCACCGCAGACGATCGCGCCGGTCAGTGTGACGACGACGTAGACCCACAGCCAGAGCTTGATCGCGTCGAGGGAGCCCGGATCCGGGCTGGCCAGTTCGAGCCAGACGAATGCGAACAGACCGAGTACCGCGGGCCAGTACCCGAGGGCGTGGGGATAGCCGCGACCGGACGGCAGGCGCACCGCCCGCAGCAGCCGGTACACCGTGCGAAGCGGCGAGATCGCCCGCCATACGGGCCCGAACGCCAGTG
Organism: uncultured Actinomycetota bacterium; assembly: GCA_963817825.1. Classification (GTDB taxonomy): domain Bacteria; phylum Actinomycetota; class Actinomycetes; order Mycobacteriales; family Mycobacteriaceae; genus Mycobacterium. Next base: position 104,928 of record CAWFQG010000018.1, read on the forward strand.
ACACCGCTACCAGCCCGACCCACAGCAGCACGTAGAACACGCCGGGCAACGCGTTGTGCTCACGCGGTCCGAACAACCCGGCGATGGCCACCCAGACCGCGAACAGCAGACCCGCTGCGGCCAGTGCCCACCGGGTGAGGGGCGCATCAACCGCGCTCTGCACCCACTGCGGCAAAGGCCGCCCCGGTTTGTCGGGGTCGAACCGCGGCCGCCGCCACGCGAGCGCCACCACGGCGAACGTGAACGTCAACGCCCACGCGGCCCCGATCAGGGCGTAGCTGTACGGGATGGGCAGATCCGTTGACCCGCCGAGGCCGTGCGCAAGCACGGCGACGGGTCGGTCGCTCACGGCTGGACTTGGACGGTCGCGATCGTCTTGTTCAGTTGATGCAGCTCGATGTCCACGTTGCCCGGCACGTTGACCGTGAATTGGAACCGTTGCACCGGCTTCGCCTCGACCTTGAAGGTGTGGTCGGGCGTGGAGTGCACGTGAAGCTCGTCGGCAACGTCGCTGTCGACCTTCACGACGATCGGTTCGTTCACCTTCGCCTGGAGCTGGGCGTTCGTCGGGTTCACTTCGCCGCCCTTGATGGTGACGTCGATGAGCAGACGGTCGGGCGGTGCCTGGACGTTCGGCATGTCCGACGGGTTGATCGTCGTCGCGGACGGGGAAGTGGACGAGTTCTTGGCGTTCTCGGAGCCGCCTCCACCGCCACAGCCGGCGGCCAGCAGCGCCGCAGCAGCCAACAATCCGAGAAGTCGCTTGTCGCGGATGTTAGTTGTCACGGTGACCCATCTTGGTTGTTCGAACCTGTCTGCTCACTGTGGGGCTCGTCTCTTTTCCGGCGATCCTTCATTGCCACGTAGATCACCACGCCGGCCACCATGAACGCCGGAAGAAAGGCTGGAATCGCAAGCAGCAGCCCGTGGTGGGCGACGATCACGACGTCCGGGTGCGCTGTCATGCCTGTGCTGATGGCTGCAGCTCCGGCTTGCTGCTGGTGGGTTCGCTCCTGTTGATGCGGCCGGCACCCCAGGCGAGGCCGCCGATCATGATCAGCGTGCAGGCCAGCACGACCAGGCAGGCGACGGTCCACAACGCCATCGGAGTATCCGGGTTGCGCTCGCGCTGCAGGATGGTGATCTCGGCGACGAACGGACGCGTCATCGTCGCCTGCGCGGGCACCTCGGGCGCACCGATACCCGGGTCACCGGCCAGGAAGATCGGCACCGCGGTCAGGATCCGGCCGTCGTGCACGCGCAGCAGCGTCTTCCACTTGCCGTACACGGGCATCGGTTGCGTCGAGCGGTAATGGCCGGGCCCGAGCTTCTCCAGATGGTCGATGAAGATGCCACGATCGTTGGCCAGACCACCCTGCCAGCCGAGTACCGACACCCAGTTCGGATCCTCGCTGATCAGATCGGGCGGGTTGATCCGCACGTCGGCGGTCACCATCCGCTTGTCTCCGGAGCCGGGCACCTCGGTCAAGGTGATGGCGGCGGTGGCGTTCTTCGGCACCTCGTAGCGCAGTCCGTTGGCGGTCGCGCCCCCGATGACGAGGACGGTCAGCGCCACCAGCCCGATGCCGATGGCGCGGCCAGGCAGCCGTTGGTCGGTGAGCACCATGCCGAGCATCGCTCCACACGCGCCGGTCAGAACCGCGACGGGCACGGCCATCATCAGGGCCTCCGGCCAGATGCTCGACGGCCACGGGTAGTGGTAGACGGCGTCGATCCAGAAAGACTCCAGCCACAGTCCGACGGTGCCGACTACGAAGGCCGCTGACCATTCCGAAGACGATCGGGCGTTTGAAGAGCGGGGTGAGCGCGACGAGTTCGATCACGACGGCCGCACCGAGATACAACGCGAACCAGTTGATCGGTGCACCGAGCATCGGGCCCGACCATCGAGTGCGACCAGGCCGCGCAGGGCAATCGCGAAAAGGGCGGCCAGGATGGCGGCGAAGCGGCCGAGCATCATCCTGGCGGCGACGAGACCGAACGCCCCCGCCGCCGCGATCAGCATCGGGTCGAACACCTGCCGGAATTGGGGCACGCCGAAGTCGAACTCGATCTGGAATACGGAGAGGCCGATGATGATGCCGCCGAAGCCGAGGTATTTGATGACCGACTTGAGCCAGACGCCTTCCTTGGGTGCGTCGTCGCCCATCGCTCGCTGACCCTCGTATTCGAGCAGCAGTGCAGAGATCGTCGAGAAGCCAGCGCCGCCGATCATCATCAGGTGGGTCGGCCCCCACAGCGTGACGTCCTGGCCGAAGATGCGGTGCCAGATGTCGTCGAGCGGGAAACCAGTCAGCGCGTACAGGCCGCAGCCGGCCATCAGCACGCCGCCGACGGGCGCGTACCAATCTTTGGTGATCCGAATGGCGAACGGGCCGGGCTTGTCGTAGGGCAGCACTATCGCCGCGCAGCCGGCGACGAACAGAAGGAACAGGCCGACCAGGATGAAGTAGTGCGCCGGGTTGGCCAGCGGCCCCGGGTCGCGACCCTTGCCGATGTGCAGGCTGACGTCCCAGATGAAGCCGAACAGCGCGCAGATGAGCGTCGCGATGAACAGCGCGATCGGCACCGCCACCCACGGCGGCCGCTTGAACTTGCGGCCCGCAAATTCGGCGACGCTGTTGACCCAGGTGATCTTGCGGGTGCGGTGCAGGTAACCGAGCCAGCACAGCAGCGCCCCGATGATCACTGCCACCACCGTCATGCCGATGACCTGCCCGATCGCGGCGCCGCCGCCCTCGGTTCCCGCGGCAATGAAGGAAATCTCCGTCGAACCCGTCATCTGGCCACCCTGGTGCGTATCGGAGGAAACTTCTTACCCGTCGGTAATGTTGCCAGATTTCAGGTAACCGAAACCAGAGGTATCGGCAACTTTCCACCGCGCTGGCGGGCCAAGACGAAGAGGAGGTCAGCGGGGGTTACCCGCTGACCTCCTGACGCGACGTCTATCTAAGCGGTTATGCGGTCCAGACAAGCCGGTCGGAAACCGCATCGTTGTACGCGACGCTGGTCGGCTTCGAGCCGGTGACGTCGAAGTAGATCTTGCCGTTCGACTCCTTGCCCTGCGTGAGTGTCATACCGCTGATGCCCTCAGGCGCGGGCGCCTGGAAGAGGACGCGGTAGTTCTGGCCGTTGTCAGCCCGCGCATTGAAGAACGGGATCGCAGGTGTAACGGTGCCCTGCTCGGCATCGACCTTCACGGTCGCCTCGTAGAGCTGGCCGTTGATCGGCACATTCACCATGTCGTTACTCGGCTGCAAATTCTCCACCGTGTACTGGCTGACGGATATGCCGTCCATGAGCTTCTGCGACGTACCGAACGGTGCGGGTGTCGCACTCGCCGATGCAGACGCAGCGGCACCGATACCGGCGGCCGCCACGGCGAACGCGCTTGCCGAGGTTGTTGTGATCTTTGTCCACTTCCTCATGTATCTACTCCTTTTCAGTCGTGGATTCGGTGGCTCACCACGGGAGACGTCCACACCCGTGTACCAGAGCCCTATCAAGGGTTGCCGTTTAGCGGGGGAAGCCAAACATCAGATCAGTCGGTCCACCGAGTGACCGGTTGCACACGCCGCCTGCCGCGCTACCTCTTGGGCGGCTTCAGCACCTTCATTGCGAGCTGCATCACCGGCTGCGGAATGCGATCGCGCATCCCCAGGGCGGAGTTCGCCACCCGAGTGCGCGCCGGAGTGCCGCGACCGAACATCCGGTTCAGCGGTCCGCCGGTCGGTTCGAGGTCGACGTGCAGCGGCGGCTTGCCGTCGGCCGCGCCCAGCGCATTGGAGATCACGATCCGCTGGATCTCGCTGGTGCCCTCAAAGATGGTGTACAGCTTGGCATCCCGGTACCACTTCTCCACCGGATGGTCCTTGATGTAGCCCCAGCCGCCCATCGTCTGGATCGCGCGTTCGGTGGTCCGGACGGCGACCTCACTGGCGGCCAGCTTCGACATCGACCCCTCGCCTCGCTCGAACGGCACACCGGTGGCGGCCATCCAGGACGCGCGCCAGGTCAGCAGCCGTGCGGCGTCGATCGCGGTGGCCAGGTCGGCGAGCGGGAACGCGATGCCCTGGTTGTCGATGATCGGCGCGCCGAACGCCTCGCGACGGTTGGCGTATTCGGTGGCGTATTCCATTGCGGCCCTGGCGATGCCGAGCGCCTGGGCGGCCACCATGGGCCGTGTTTGTTCGAAGGTGCCCATCGTCGCCGAGCCGGAATGCCGACCGCCCTCGATGGCCTCGCGAGCCTTTGCCAGTTTGTGTTCGAGTTTCTCCTCGCCGCCGAGCAGATGATCGCCGGGCACGCGCACGCCGTTGAGTTTCAGCTCCGCGGTGTGTGACGCGCGGCAGCCGAGCTTGTCCAGCTTGCGCACCATCTCCAGACCGGGCGTGCCTCCCGGCACGATGAACAGGGCCTGGCCGCGGTGCCCGAGCTCCTCATCGACGACGGCGTTGACGACGTGCACGTTGGCGATGCCGCCGTTGCCGATCCACATCTTGTGGCCGTCGATGATCCAGTCGTCGCCGTCACGGTGTGCGCGGGTGCGCAGGTTGCGCACGTCGCTGCCGCCCTCCGGTTCTGAGATCGCGAGTGCCGCCAGCTTGAGGTCGCCGGGGGAACCGAAGCATTCCGGGGCCCATTGCAGCATCTGTTCGGGCGACGCGGCCTGGCCGATCGCCGAGAGGGCCAGCGCCGGCATCACGATCGCCAACCCGATTCCGGCGCAACCCCAGAACAGCTCCTCCATGAACATCGGCAGCGACAGCCCGGTCGGGTCGCCGATCAGGTCGCGGTAGAACAGCGGGCTGTAGAAGCCACGCTCGGCGGCTTCCTCGAGTACAGGCCAGGGAAACTCCTGGCGGGCGTCATAGTCGGCGGCCACCGGACGGACGACGGATTCGGCGAACTGATGGGCGCGCCGGGCCAGGTCATGCTGTGCCCCGGTAGGCGTGATGTCGAAGGTCATATCGGCACCTCCACCGTGATTGACATTTCCCCCACCGCCTTCCTCGTCCGAATTACGGTGACGGTGTACCCGCCGATCGCGAAAAAACCACGGTGGAGGGAGCGGTCGCATGTTGTCCTATGACTCCGGAGCCACCAGCCCCCCGCTCATCGACCAGACGATCGGCGAAAACCTGGCGGCGACGGCCGCGGCGTTCCCGGATCGGGAAGCTCTGGTGGAATGCGCGACCGGTCGCCGCTGGACCTACGCCGAGTTCCACGAGGCGACCCGACGCATCGCCACCGCTTTACTCGAACGCGGCACCAAGCCCGGCGACCGGATCGGGATCTGGTCGCCGAACTCCGCCGAGTGGGCGATGATCCAGTACGCCACGGCGCAGGTCGGCGCGATCCTGGTGAACATCAACCCGGCATACCGTGCCCACGAGTTGGAGTACGTGCTGAACCAGTCGGCGATGTGCACAGTCTTCGCGGCGCCGGAGTTCAAGAGCTCGGACTACGCCTCGATGCTCGACAACGTGCGGGGCCGGTGTCCGGCCCTCAGCGACGTGATCATCATCGGGTGGGAGCCGTGGCAGCAGATCGCCGACACCCCGGCCGACACCGACGCGCTGTCGCGGGTCCAGTCCGGGCTCAAGCCGAGCGATCCGATCAACATCCAATACACGTCGGGCACAACCGGATTTCCTAAGGGCGCCACACTGACCCATCACAACATCCTCAACAACGGCCACCTCGTCGGCGAGGGCGTTGAGTACACCGAGCAAGACCGTGTCTGCATTCCGGTGCCGTTCTATCACTGCTTCGGCATGGTGATGGGCAACCTGTCCTGCACCTCGCACGGCGCGACGATCGTCATCCCGGCACCGGGATTCGACCCCGAGGCGACACTGAAAGCCGTTGTGGCAGAAGGTTGTACGTCGTTGTACGGCGTCCCGACGATGTTCATTGCAGAGCTCGAGCAGCCCAACTTCGACAGCTTCGACCTGAGCACACTGCGGACCGGGATCATGGCCGGGTCGACGTGTCCGGAGCAGGTGATGCGCAACGTCATCGACCGCATGCACATGCGCGGCGTGGCGATCTGCTACGGCATGACCGAGACGTCGCCGGTATCGACACAGACACTGCCGAGCGACAGCCTGACCCGGCGGGTGACCACCGTCGGCCGCGTCGGACCGCATTTGGAGGTGCAGATCGTCGACGAGACGGGAGCGCAGGTCGAGCGAGGGACGCCAGGTGAGCTGTGCACCCGTGGCTACAGCGTGATGGTCGGCTACTGGAACGACCCGGAGAAGACGGCCGAGGCTATCGACGCCGACGGCTGGATGCACACCGGCGATATCGGCGTGATGGACGACGACGGCTATCTCGCGATCACCGGCCGCATCAAGGACCTGGTGATCCGCGGCGGGGAGAACATCTATCCGCGAGAGATCGAGGAGTTCCTGTACTCGCACCCCGACATTGTCGACGCCCAGGTAGTCGGGGTGTCCGACGAGAAGTACGGCGAGGAGCTGATGGTGTGGGTGCGGGTCAGGGAAGGCGCCGAACCGCCCACGCCGGAAAGTCTGCGAGCGTTCTGTTCGGGCCGCATCGCGCACAACAAGATTCCGCGTTACGTCCAGGTCATCGACGAGTTCCCGATGACCGTGACCGGAAAGATCAGGAAGGTCGACCTACGGGAGCGCGGCGAGGCACTGCTGGAGGGTTAGTCGACCCCGATCATGACCTCGGTGGACTTGACGAGGACGGTTGCGGGCTTGCCTGCGGCCAGGCCGAGCTCCTCCGCGGCGTCCTTGGTGATCGACGCCGTGACGATCTGGTCGCCGCCGTCGAGGCGCACCTTCACGGTCGCCATCACGGCGCCCAGGTCGACCTCGGTGATGGTGCCGCTCAGCTGATTTCGCGTGGATAAGCGCATACCGCACCCTAGCCTGGTGGTGGACATGAAGTTCTCGGATCTACGACTGCAGCAGCGCGACTCCACCACTTGCGGTCCCAGCGTCGCGGTGGTGGCCGGTGCGCTCGTCGACCCCTCCTACGAGGCGACGCTGACCGAGTCCCCGCGGACGTGGTTCGACAACGAGCAACTGCGTGTACACGCCGAGGTGAACCGCGTCTGGCCGCGGATGCTCGGCACCACTCCGATGGGCATCGCCCGCGCGCTCACGACGCGCAGCACGGTGCGCGGCATCCGGTACCGCTGGCGGCTGTTTCGCGGTCGACGCGACCGGCTGACCGATGTGATCCGCGAGGTCAAGGCCGGCTGGCCAGTCGCAATGCTGGTCGGGCGCTTCATCCCAAGGCACTGGGTGCTGATCGTCGGGGTCGCAGGCGAAAAGCTGCAGTGCTACGAGCCGTCCTCCGGCGAGGTGCAGCCGACCGACGTTGACGCCGTGCGGCATTCGCGGCTGGTCGGTTTGGGCTATCCGCGGCCGTTCGCGTTCGTGCTGCCGTCGCGGTAGGCGGCCACCCGGTCGGCGACGAGCCGATCCTGAGGCGAGTCGGATTCCCTGAGTCCAGCGACGACGCCGTCCCTGTTTCTCTCGGGTTGGTTCTGCGACATCTTGGCCTTGCCTTCGACCTTGTCGATGACGAGCTCGAGGCCGACGATCCCGCGCAGCTGCGATTGGGTGTAGCTTTCCGGGGCGTCGGTCACGTGCCAGGGCTCGGATCGGTGCGCCTCGTGGCGATCGGTGAGCAAGGTGACCAGGTTCAGCACCCACTCGGCGTCGTCGTGGATGACGAGGCGGCCGTGAACGTTGAGCACTTCGTAGTTCCAGGTAGGCACGACCTTGCCGGTCTCCGCCTTCGTCGCGTAGAAACTGGGCGAGATATAGGTGTGCGGTCCGGTGAAGATCGCGACCGACTCGGCGCCGCCGGCATGCCAGTGAGGGTTGGCGCGGGAGACGTGGCCGACGAGCGAGTGCTGGGCCTTGTCATAGATCAGCGGTAGCGGAGTCACGAGCAGACCGGCCGGGCCATTAGTGACCAGGTACGCGAAGTCCGCCAGGGCGAGCGCCGCTGCGGTCTGCTCGTCGGTCAGCGCAAATTTTGGCTGGATGTACATCAAGGTTCAGCGTAACGCTTTCGAAAGTATGATCGAACGATGGGCGAGCTGCAGTCCATCGGTTACAACGGGCAACCCGTGCAGCAAGCCTTTCGGCCCGTCGAGCCGCCGATCACGGTCCTCGTCGACCTGGCTGCGTTGTTCCCGCGAGAGCCGCACACCCGCGGCGGCTACAACCCGGCCGGTCTGCAGATGCATTCGGTCGTCGAAGGCAGACTCACCTGTTGGGGCATCTGCGAGCAGGGCCACTGGTGGGGTCTGGTCACCTATCCCGTCGCCTATGGACCACGACGCCGGTCGGTGACGCACTGGATCCCCGGCTGGATGTTGAAACGGAAACCCGAACCGCGGTAGCTAGGTAGGGGCGGCCTTCTCGGCGAAAGGATGCCGCCATGGGCGCGACCGAAGACTCAAAGGCGTTGATGTGGCGCATCACTGACGAGATCTGGAACGAAGGTCGCCTGGAGCTCATCGACGAGCTCATCGCCGAGAATCTCGTCGATCACGTCGAACTACCGGGCCTGGCGGGGACCGGCCGGGCGCGGTACAGAGCAAGCATCGAGATGACCCGGGCAGCGTTCCCGGATTACCGCAACCCGCTCGATTTCGTCCTGGCCGACGGTGCGTTCGCTGTTTCTTATGGGCGCTCGACAGGAACTCATCGCGGCGAGTTCATGGGGATAGCCCTACCCACCAGTCGTTTGACGTACCGACGTTCGGCATCCTTCGATTCGCCGACGGTCAGGCGGTCGAACGATGGGGCATGTCCGACAACATCGCGATGATGCAACAGCTCGGCCTGATGGGTTAGCCGCCGTCCCCGTCGTCCCCGTCGTACTCGTCGCGCAGCAGGTATCTCTCGGGATGGTGATAGTCGTTCACCCGCGCTTGGCCGGTGTCGAGGTGGGGCGGTGGTATCCATTCGGTCCGGCCGTCGTTTCGTTTTCGGGTCCGCCAACCACCAGGTTTGACGCGGCGGTTGTCCCGGCCGCAGGCCAGGGTCTCATCGGTGATGTCAGTCAGCCCCCCGTCGGCCCAGTCGGCCATCGAATGGTGGACCTCGCTGTGATACGCCGGTGCGGTACACCCAGGGAACGTGCACCCACGGTCCTTGGCGTACAACACAATTCGCTGCGCCGTCGAGGCCAACCGGCGGCTGCGCCCGAGATACAGCGGGCACTCGGTGTGATCGTCGAACACCGCCAGATAGTGGTGTGCCGCCGACGCCTGGCGGATCACCTGCGACATCGGCAGCAGACTGCCCCCACCGGTGACCGCATGCCCGCGCCCGGACTCCAACTCGGCCAGCGTCGTGGAGATCACGATCGTCACCGGCAACCCTCTGTGACTGCCCAACTGGCCCGACGCCAGCATCGCCCGACACATCGCTTTCAACGCATCGTGATTGCGCTGCCCCGTCGAACGGCAATCGCCCGCGACCGATTCAAGCGCCGGATCGCCGTCGACACAGGGGCTTTCGTCGTCGGGGTTACACATTCCGGGCGCAGCCCATTTAGCCAACACCGCATCCAGCGCGGCCCGCGTCTCCGGATCCACCCGGCCACGGATATCGCTCATCCCATCGGACTGTTGACGATCGATGACCAGGTAGCGTCGCCGCGCCCGATCACCGTCCGACAATTCGCCGTCCTGATCAAGCAGGATCGCCAACCGGTCGGCGGCCTGGCGCAACTCCTCGGGCTTGAGTACACAAGCCAACTCGGCCAGCTGAGCCTCAGCGGCTTCCTGAGTCTCGAAATCGACGAATCCTGGCAGCCGGTCGAAGAACCGCCGGATGATCTTCACGTGCTCGGCACCGATCTCCCCGCGGCGCTGCGCAACCGCGGTCTTCGGGAGCAGCGGGTCCAACCGCTCACCTCTCATCGCCGCACGCGGCCCCAGATCCCCGGCCTCGTGGATACGCCGAGACGCCTCGGCCTTCGAGATCCGCAACAACGTCGACAACGCAGCAGCCAGCGTCGGCTCACCCAACTCTTCGGTGGGCAGCTGCGCCAACGCCGCCACCAGCCGATGCGTCATCACCGGTAGCCGACGCATCAATGCCTCCCACTCATGCGTTGCCGCCGTTCGCTCAGCGGTGGTCAGCAGCTCCAGCGGTTCGCCCACCAACGCGTCAAACTCTGCGTTGATCACGCTGATCCGTTTCGACACGGCGTTCATGGCACTACGCCGATGGCCGGTCCGCATCGGGTGTGTAGATCGCCGCGGCAACCCGTCGCTCCGCTTCGGCCCGCGAGATCCGAAGCCGTCGCGACAACACCTCCGGCCACGAGGCACCGCCGAACTGGGCCGGCGGTGCTTCCGTGATGAGGCGTCCGATCAAGCGACGGTCGAAGGCCGCAGCCTTCCTTCCCAGCTCGTCGATCTGCTGGAGCAGCGACACCCGTTCTGACAGCGTCAACGTGTGCAGCGGCATCTCCAGCAGCTCGTTCTGCGCCAGTTTGAGGGCGTCGATCTTGGCGATGATATCGTTTCTCGAACTCATGTTCGAATGGTATCGACGCCCTCCGACAAAACTGGCGCGTGGACGTTTACGCGTCGCCTACTCGCCAGGTCTGTTGGTCACTGCCCAGCGGGCGAGTCACGACGTTGAAATCACCGTCCAGAGTGGCCTCGAGGAACCGGCCGCTGCTCACCTGCTGGATCGTGACGAACCCGCCGCCGAAGTCCTGGATACGCCAGAGCTGTGTGTCGTTGTCCTGCTGCGGACGAGTGACGACACGGAAATCCAGTTCAGGGATCTCATGCGCGTCGAGGAAACGGCCACTGCTGACCTGTTGAATGGTGCTGCCGTTGCCCCAGTCGGTGATCCGCCAGTGCTGGGTGGTGTCGAAGCCCTGGAACGGGCGGGTGACGACCTGGAAGTCCTTTTGCGGGATCTCGTGGGCGTCGAGGAAGCGCAGGCCGCCGCCCTGCAGCCGGACGATCCGACTCGGGGCAAACTCCGTCACATCGACGGGCTTTCTGGTGCGCGTGATCTTTGTGGACATGGTCGATCCTTTCGTGGGTGCTGATATTTGGATTCGTGACGCCGGGTGCGCCGCGAACTTTCACGCCATCCCGGAGCGGCGAACTACTTCGTTTTCGAGGGGTGGTATCTGAAGCCAGAGTCGTCGGTTTCCAGGAGGGACGACATTTATGGTCGCGATCGCGTCGGACTTGGGGAATCGCTGGTAAGCCAGATTTTCGGCCCGCGACGGTAAGACTTTCCTGTCTGGGGGGCAAGTAGCGCGCGGGTTCACAACCAAGGACGTGCTGTCTGGGTCAAAATTGCCCAGACAGGAGGTCTACATGTCTTCCCACCTGGAAGTCTCGAAGCCGTCAGGACGGGAGTTGATCCCACTGATCGGCCAACGAGTGACCCTCGGTAAAGCCTCGACGAATGCGGTGTCGCTCGAGCACGACCCAACCGTCTCCCGCTTGCACGCCATCTTGGAGAATCATGGGTCTGCCTGGTCGATACGCGATGTGGGTAGTCGCAACGGCACCTACATCAACGGGGAAAAGATCGATGCGGAACGGGTTCTGCGTTCTGGAGACGAGCTGCGAATCGGTAAGTCGCGGTTGGTCTACTTGGAGGCAAGGCAAGCTGACGAGCCGGTTGACGAAGCGACAATGGTTCCCGACACCGTCCAACTTCCGCCGCGTCTGACACGGCGCGAAGTCGATGTCCTCTTGGTGTTATGCCGACCTCTGGTCTCCGACGACCCTTTTCCGGAGCCCGCATCGGTACGTCGCATGGCCGGCGAGCTGTTCGTGACCGAGGCGGCCGTCAAACAACATCTCCAGAACCTGTACGACAAATTCACGATTCCCACCGAGGGAGACCGCCGGGTGCGTCTGGCCAACGAGGCACTCCGCCGCGGGGCCGTCACGATCGCCCAGCTGCGTGACAGCGACGGTGCTAAGTGAAGTCGAGGGCCTCGACGGTCGCGATCGGACTTTCATGTGTGGGCCGGTCCGCGCCGCCGATGCAATACACAGTGGAGCCGACCGCAGCGACCACCTCGCCGTGAACCGGAGTCTTGATCGGCGCCAAGGTTGACCACTTCTTGTTGGCGATGTCGTACATCTCGACCGTCGACAACACGCGCGTCGGCTCCTCACCACCGACGGCGACGATCCGGCCGTCGATGAACGCGGCGCCATAACTCCCGCGCGGAGTCGGCATGTTCGCCAACGTGTCCCAATTTCCGGATTCCGGGTCGAACCTTTCAAACGCCGCCGAGTTCTCGTCGGCGCTCAGATTCCGTCCGCCCAACGTGTAGACGTAGACGCCGTCCGACGTGGCGGCGAGGTGTTCCCGCGGGCTCGGCAGGTCGGCAGCCTGCGTCCAGGACTGTCCGTCGAATACCTCGGTCTCTGCGACGAGCTTCTTTTCGTCCTGCCCGCCGACGACGACAAGCCTGTCGCCGACGACCGCAGCCGCTGCTGCGGCGCGGGCATGCAGAAGTGGCGGAAGCTCTTCCCACTTACCGCCGCGAAATGCGAAAACCTTGTTCGACGCGTCCGCGAGGTTGTCGCTGGCACCTCCGATGACCACCATTTCACCGCGATAGTTGGCCCCTGTCGCGTGATGCAGGGGAATCGGCAGTGGGGGCTGCGTTTGCCACGCTCCCGTTTTGGTGTTGTAGCTCTCGACCGTTTGCAGCGTGTCGCCGTGGCGCATACCGCCCGCGACCCAGATCTCGTCGCCGAGCACCGCCCACGCCATCATCAACCGGTCGGTCGGCGCATCCGGTAACACTCGCCATTCGGGTGCCGGCTGCGGCTTGCGCGGTGCCAGCTTCAGCGATTCGGCCGACGACGTTATCTGTGCGTCACCGCCACCGTTCGCCCCGCCGATCGCATAGATGGTTTTCCCGACACCCGCCAACGCCATGCCATGGCGTGCAGTTGCCAAGTCCGGCAGACCATTCCACGATCGCGTGGCGAGATCGAGTGCGACCACGCTCCTTAGGACTTGGCCCTGTGACATGCCGCCCACCACCACCAGCCGTCCGTCTGCGCTTGCCACACCGAAGTCGCTACGTCGGCCAGGAAGTTCGGCCAGGCTCGTCCACGTGTCCGCTGCCGGGTCGTACGTCTCGACTGTCGCCAGATCGGAGGTCCCGTCCGTGCCGCCAAGTGCGTAGACCAGCTTGCCGTCCGAGGCCGCACCCAGCATCTGTCGTGGAGTCGGGATGGGGGCCCCCAACTGCCAGGAGTTGCCGTCGAAGATCTCGGTGGTGTTCAGCAGCCTGCCTTCCGAGTCGACGCCGCCGGCGACGATGATGCGGTTATCCACCACGGCGGCCGCCGCAGCCGCCCGTGGCTGCAACAGAGGCGGCAGCTCGGTCCAGCGGCTGTTGACGACCCGCCACACCCGGTCCGTCGCAACCTTGGGATTCGTGCCTTCGGTGCGCCAGCCGCCGAGCACGGTCGGGGTGTCCTGCCACGTCACCGACATCGCGTGCTGCACCGGAACGGGGAGGTCGTCGCCGCTCTTCCAGCTGTCAATGGCCGGGTCGTAGCCCTCATGCTGGCCGCTGACACGGTTATCCGCTCCCATGCCGCCGAAAACCCAGATGGTGCCGTCGGCCTGTGTGGACGCCACCGCGTCTCGGGCAACACGCGCGTCGGCGATCGGCTCCCAGACAGGCTGCGGCGCTTCGGTTGTCGGTCGACTCGGGGCGGCTTGACCACCTCGGTTGTCACGCGACGATATGACCATGTACACGCCGCCGATCACCAACAGCAGTACTGCCGCAGCGGCTACGGAAGCGATCAAGATCCTTTTGCGACCCGGCTTTTTCGGCATGACCGCCGTCGTGGGATCGGGCGCAGGGGCCTGCACCGGCGGCACTTGCCACGCCAGGCTTGACGCACTAACCGACCCGGTGTGCGCGAACATGTCCGGGGTCGGCGGCGGAATCGACCCTGTTGCGCCGCCGGCTGAAATCGAGTCCGCTTCAACCGGATCCGTCTGACCGACAGACCCCGGGGGCGGTGGCGCCGACGTGCCTCCTGCCGGCTCCGCCGCAACGATGGGCTCGCTGAGCGCCATCGGATCCGCTGGCAGCCCGTTGTGCCGCTGCGCCATCTGCAATTCGTGGCCGAATTCCTCCGCCGACGTATGCCGTTCGGCCGGGTCCTGCGACATCGCCTTCTCAATCGCAGCGCAAACATCGGCCGGGATTCCCTGGGGACGCAGGTCCGGGACAGGCGTCGAGGTGATGCGGAGATAGTGCGCGATCAGGTCCTCGTCGTTATTGCGCTCATGCGGAGGACTACCGGCGATCAGGGCGTAGATCGTGGCACCAAGGGAGTACACGTCCGCCGCGACGGTCGGCGGATTCCCGCTGAGCACCTCGGGCGACGTGTAGGAGAGGGTGCCGGTAAAGAACCCGGTGACGGTTTTGTATCCACCGGCGATGCGCGCCGTCCCGAAGTCGCTCAGTTGCGGTTCGCCGTAATCGTTGACGAGCACATTCGCGGGCTTGATATCGCGGTGCAGGGTGCCTGTCCGATGCGCGGTTTCCAGCGCCGCGCACAACTTCACGGCGATGCGCAGCGCCTCGGGCCATGCGATCCGGCCCTCGTGCCGTACTCGCTGGGCGAGGGAACCCCTTGCGTGGTATGGCATCACGATGAACGGGCGGTTGTTGTCGGTCAGGCCGACCTGCAAAATGTTCCCGATGTTCGGGTGGCCGGAAAGACCACCCATCGCGTAGCCCTCACGCAGAAATCGTTCGCGGTCGTCTTCGTCGAGATCGGACGCAAGCACCTTGATCGCGACGCTTCGCCCGAGGGACTGTTGGTAGCAGCGATACACAACTCCCCCGCCGCCGCGGCCGACCTCGACGGCGTCCGCGAACCCCGCGGCCGCCAACTCAGAAGCTATCCCGCCCGACATATCGCCAGCCGTCCTTCGGTCAAATGCAAGATGGTTCGTTCCTAAGGTACCGAGCAAATACATCGCGAACGCCGGATTTGCACTTCGTCCCTCCGCCGATTTCTCACGCCTCGTGGCCGGGCTCCAGATCGCGGACGTCGGCGAAGGTGACGAGCTGTGCGAAACGCTCTGGCGCGTCTCCGGCGACCGGCTCGAGCAGGTGTCCCACGTGGTCGCCGACGTCGTATCGGTCCGACACGGCACCGACGAACCAGCCCTCCGCATCGTCGAGGATCGGCATCCCTTCCGGGCCGGTGTGCCACGCGCAGCGGTCGAACTTGTCGATCCGATCGCCCGTCTCGCTGCCGAAGAGCCGGACAAGTTCGGCGTGCGAGCGCGGCAACAGGTGGACGGCGAGGTGGTCTGCCCGGCGAGCGATCCGATAGGTGTGGTTGCGTTTGGACAGCCCGACGAGCATGCGCGGCGGGTTGATGCTGACCTGGGTCGAGAAGCCAACGAGGCAACCGGCGCGCGTGTCCTCGGCGCGGGTGGTGACCACGAACATCGGATAGTCGAGCAGCGAGACCAGTCTGTCGAATGCCTGTCGGCCATCCATGAGGTGTCCTTAGTCGATCGCTAGGCTGACTGGGTGGCCAGGAAATATGCCACCGCCGATGGCGTTGGCTTACCCGAACTGCTCGAGTTCATCCGCCCGCGGCATCGCATGGTGCTCACTACGTTTCGAGCCGACGGGTCGCTGCAGAGCTCGCCGGTGACAGGTGGCGTCGACGACGACGGCCGCATCGTCATCGCCAGTTACCCGCAGCGAGCGAAGTCGGCCAACATCCGACGCAGACCCACCGCGAGCGTGACGGTGATCTCCGACGACTTCAACGGGCCGTATGTCCAGGTCGACGGGGATGCCGAGGTGATCGACCTGCCCGATGCCGTCGAGCCGTTGGTGGACTACTTCCGCTCGATATCCGGTGAGCATTCCGACTGGGCCGAGTACCGGCAGGCGATGGTCGATCAAGGTAAGTGCCTGATCCGGGTCACTCCCCGGCGCTGGGGGCCGGTGGCCACGGGGGGTTTCCCGCCGCCTTAGCGGATCAGACGCCGTCGAGATCCAGCGTGACGGAGCCTGCCGGGTCCGCGAGGAACTTCCCGCTGCCAGTTGCGCCCGACAGCTCGTCGGTGCCGGACACGATCCGCAGGGTGGCCGTCGCGGCCCCTCCCTCGAAGGTGCCGTCGTGCAGCAGCACCAGGCTGCCGTGCTTGCCGCCGACGGTGCCCTTTATGCGCTCGATGCCGACGTACGTCGCGGTCTTGTCCGGGGCGTAGGCCATCAGCCATTTGGTCGTCGACGTGCCCTCGATGTCGCCCGAGTACTTCTTGCCGACGAGCGCCTCGGTCAGTTTCGACACGCCGACACCGTCGTCGAACGGGGTCTCGTCCCACTTTGCGATCTCAAAGCGGGCCTCGATATGCGCGGTCATTCCTGCCTCGATTCATGCTCAGATGCCGCTCTGGGTACCCGGTGACGGCCATCCCGAATCGACGGCTGGGCGCGACGTGTAGATGTGACTGTGGTAGTCAGGCAGGGTGGCCGCGTTGCATCAGATAGACCGTCAAACTATAGTCTGGACACATGTCCAGCGGCCCGTCGTGGCCCGGAAACCCGGAGTGAACTGAGTATGCGCGTCGCCCTGCTGTCCTACCGCAGCAAGACGCACTGCGGTGGGCAAGGCGTCTACGTTCGTCATCTGAGCCGCGGGCTGGTCGAGCTCGGCCACGACGTCGAGGTGCTCTCCGGCCAGCCCTACCCCGAGGTGCTCGACCCGCGGGTGCGGCTGACGAAGGTGCCCAGCCTCGATTTGTACCGCGAGCCGGACCCGTTCCGCATCCCTTGGCCGAACGAGATCAAGACCACCATCGATCTGCGCGAGCTGCTGACGACATGGACGGCGGGCTTTCCCGAGCCGAGGACGTTCAGCCAGCGCGTCGCCCGAGTCATGGCAGAGCGTCGCGATGATTTCGATGTGGTGCACGACAACCAGTGCCTCGGCACCGGCCTGCTCAAGATCGCCGAGCTGGGTCTGCCGGTGGTGGCGACGGTGCACCATCCGATCACCAGGGACCGCGTGCTCGACGTGGCCGCCGCGCGGTGGTGGCGCAAGCCGTTGGTGCGCCGGTGGTACGGGTTCGCCGAAATGCAGAAGGAAGTCGCGCGCCAGATCCCAGAGCTGCTGACCGTCTCGTCGACCTCGGCCGCCGACATCGCCGAGGACTTCGCCGTCTCGGCCGACCAGCTGCACGTCGTTCCGCTCGGTGTGGACACCGCGCTGTTCAAGCCCGCTGAGCGTCGGGTGCGCAACCGAATCATCGCGATCGCGAGCGCGGACGTACCGCTCAAGGGCGTGAGCCATCTCCTGCACGCGGTGGCTCGGCTGCGCGTCGAGCGGGATCTCGAACTGCAGCTGGTCGCCAAGCTCGAGCCGAACGGGCCGACGGAGAAGCTGATCGCCGAGCTGGGCATCTCCGACATCGTGCACAGTTCCAGCGGTTTGGCCGACACGGAGCTGGCCGACCTGCTCGCGTCCGCCGAGGTGGCGTGCATTCCCTCGCTCTACGAAGGCTTTTCGCTCCCCGCGGTGGAGGCGATGGCGAGCGGCACGCCGATCGTCGCGAGCCGGGCCGGTGCGCTGCCGGAGGTGGTCGGAGCCGACGGAGACTGCGCGCGACTGGTTACGCCTGCCGACGTCGACGAGCTGACCAGGGTGCTCGGCGAGCTGCTCGACTCGCCACTGGAACTCCGTCGTCTCGGGGCTAATGGCCGCCGCCGCGCGGTGGACGTGTTCAGCTGGGAATCCGTTGCGGCGCAGACTGTCGCGGTCTACGAGCTGGCCCGCGCCCGGGTTGGCCAATGCTGACCGTCGACTACGACCGGTTGCAAGTGCGCGCCGGCACGAAGGTCATCGATGTCGGCTGCGGGGCGGGGCGTCACTCGTTCGAGGCGTACCGGCGCGGGGCCGACGTGATCGCCTTCGACCAGAACGCGAGCGACCTGAACGACGTCGACGAGATACTGCAGGCGATGAAGGACGAGGGCGAGGTGCCCGCGACGGCGAGGGCCGAGGCAGTCAAGGGTGACGCGCTTGACCTGCCCTTCGCCGACGGCGCATTCGACTGTGTCATCGCCTCTGAGATCCTCGAGCACGTGCCGGAGGATGACCGGGCCATCGCCGAACTCGTCCGGGTGCTGAAACCGGGTGGCACGCTTGCCATCACGGTGCCGCGGTGGCTCCCCGAGCGGGTGTGCTGGGCACTGTCGGACGAATACCACGCCAACGAGGGTGGTCACATCAGGATCTACCGAGCCGACGCACTGCGCGGCAAGGTCTCCGCTCACGGGCTGCGTCTCACCCACACGCACCATGCGCATGCCCTGCACTCGCCGTACTGGTGGCTGAAATGCCTTGTCGGGACGTCGAACTCGGATCATTCCGCGGTGAAGGCCTACCACAAGCTACTGGTGTGGGACATGATGAGCAGACCGTGGCTGACCAGGGCTACCGAGTCGCTGTTGAACCCGTTCATCGGCAAGAGCGTGGCGTTGTACTTCGAGAAGCCGGGGGTGCCAGGTGCTGCGACCTGACGTCCCCGGAGTGCCGGGCGTACTGACGCCCGCGCAATGTCGCCAGACGGCGCAGTCGATCGCGGCGACGCAGGAGCCGTCGGGCGCCATCCCATGGTCCGAGGGTGGACACACCGACCCGTGGGATCACGTCGAAAATGCCATGGCGCTGACGGCCGCCGGTCTGCTTGAACCTGCACGCGCCGCCTTCGACTGGTGCACGACAAATCAACGGGCCGATGGTTCGTGGCCGATTCAGCTGCGCAACGGCGTCATCGAAGACAACAACAGCGACAGCAACTTCTGCGCCTACATAGCCACCGGGGTCTGGCATCACGTGCTGATCACCGACGATCGGCGGTTCGCCGAGGACATGTGGCCGGTCGTCAGCAAGGCCGTCGACTTCGTGCTCGACCTACAGCAGCCGAGCGGCGAAATCGCTTGGGCCCGAAGCGACTCCGGACCTGAGCCCGACGCGCTGCTGACCGGGTGCGCAAGTATCTACCACAGCCTGCGCTGCGGGCTCGCCTTGGCGGACTACTTCGACGACCCACAACCAGAATGGGAGGTCGCCGTCGGCCAGCTCGGCCACGCGATCGCCCACCACCCCGACCTGTTCATCTCCAAGGATCGATGGTCGATGGAGTGGTACTACCCGGTGCTCGGCGGCGCTCTGCGCGGCGCGGCGGCTCGGTCCCGCATCGACGAGCGGTGGGCCGACTTCGTGGTTGCGGGCCTCGGCATCCGGTGCGTGGACGACCGGCCATGGGTGACCGGGGCCGAAACATGCGAACTGGTCCTGGCTTTGGATGCCATCGGCCAGACGGCACGTGCGCACGAGCAGTTCGCGGCCATGCACCATCTCCGCGAGGAGGACGGCTCCTACTGGACCGGTCTGGTTTTCGCCGACGGCAAGCGCTGGCCTGAGGAGCGCACGACCTGGACGGGCGGCGCGATGATCCTGGCCGCCGACGCGTTGTCCTCGACCACGGCGGGCAGCGGCATCTTCCGTGGCGTACACCTACCGCGCGGCCTCGAGGGCGAGTTCGACTGCGAGTGCGCTACGAGCGGTCGCTGACGCCGAAATCTTCGCCCGGCGTGCCGGATACGCGCTCCAGTACCCGCATGGAGCCGATGGCTGAAACTTCACGGAAGTCGCCGATGTCGAGCGCGCGGCGGTAGATGTGGAACGGCGCCTGGCCGCCCTCGTCGGGGTTCGGGAACACGTCGTGAATCACCAAGGCGCCGCCGACGTCGACCCACTTGGCCCACCCGTCGAAGTCCCGTTGCGCGGCTTCCTCAGTGTGGCCGCCGTCAATGAACAACAGCCGCAACGGCATTCCCCAGCCTCGAGCCACCAACGGCGACTTGCCGACAACGGCGACGACGTTCTCGTCCAGCCCGGCGGCATCGAGGGTGTGCCGCAGCGTCGGCAGCGTGTCGAACAGACCCGTAACCGCGTCGACCATCGACGTGTCGTGGTACTCCCAGCCAGGTTGGTGCTCCTCGGAACCGTGGTGGTGATCGATCGTGTACACCACGCCGCCGGTCTGCTGCGCCGCCGCGCCCAGCATGACCGTCGACTTGCCGCAGTACGTGCCGATCTCAACTCCCACGCCGTCGCCGAGATAGGCCACGGCCGCGTCGTACAGCGCCCTGCCCTCGTCGGGCGGCATGAATCCGGTGACCTGATCGGCCAGCGCGAAGAGCCTGGCGGCCGATGGGGGGAGTGCGGTGTCTGTGTTGCTCATCGCGGTCCAACTTACCGTTGCTGGTAGGGGGCGGTTGTAGTAGCGTCCGGACACGTGTCCGATCCGGTCCTGGAGTCGACCAGGCGCCGTCTGACCGCCAAGCAGGCCGACACCGTCGATCGACTGGGTCGGGCCGCGGTCGAACTCCTTTCCCGTGACGGGTTCGCCGGTCTGACCGTGCGCCGGGTAGCCGCTGAAGCCGGCGTCGGCGCGGCGACCGCGTACACCTACTTCTCATCGAAGGAACATCTGGTCGCCGAGGTGTTCTGGCGCAAGCTCGCGGCCGCGCCACCGGCGGTCGACGAATCCGACGATGCGGCCAACCGTGTTATCGACGTGCTGCGGCACATCGCATTGCTTGTCGCCGACGAACCCGAGTTCGCGGGAGCTGTCACCACGGCACTCCTTGGCAAGGATCCGGATGTGGAGGTGTTGCGGCTGCGGATCGGTCGCGACATTCACGACCGGTTGGTGGCCGCGTTGGGATCAGACCGCGACGGGGATGTCATCGAGTCGCTCGAGCTGTTGTACGCCGGCGCACTGGTGCGGGCCGGGATGGGGTATGGGTCCTACGCCGAGATCGCCGACCGGTTGGAAAAGTCTGCCCGGCTGATGCTCAGCTGATGACCCGCGGACCAAGGATCGCGGTCGAAGCCGTCACCGCCGCCTCGGTGATGCCGTGCACGTCGCGGCCATCCTCGACGTAAAGCGCTGTCAGCTCCCGCAATCCACCCACGATGATCAATGCCAACGGCCGGGTGATGGGCGGAAGACTCGCGCGCCGGAAGCCGGGGCTGTCGCTGAGATCGACCAGCATATCCGTGAAGTGGCTCATCGCAATTCGGTGCAACGGCTGCGCTACCGCGCCGAGCGCGGGCGCTTCGCGAATCCAACTCAACGTGATGGCCTGCTGCGAACCGATGTGGTCGACGTATGCGCCTACGGCCTGGCGGATCTGGTGCTGCCAATCGGCTTCTGGATCCACCGAGGCGCGGATCCGGCTGATCATCTCTTCGTTGTTGGTGTGCAGCAGTTCGATGAAGCAGTCCTCCTTGCTCGAGAACTGGCCATAGAAGGTGCGCTTGGAGGTGCGTGCGTGCCGGACGATGTCGGCCACCGTGGTGTCGCGGTAGCCCCGCTCGCCGATGGAGGCGTCCAGGCCGTCAAGCAACCGGCGCCGGAACGTGTCAGGTGCAGCCCGGTCCGAGACGTGGGCAGCGTCGTCGACGACTGTCGCCACCGATCACCTCCGTTGTCCGCCTGACCCTTGCAAAGCCCTGGTACTCCACGGTACCGTACATCACAGACCCCGTGGTACACCGCAGTACCGCCTGATCGATCGGGAGTGAACCGGCATGACCGACGCCGCCACCGTCAACGCGCACCCCTCGACGACCCATCCGGCGAAACGACCACCCGTGTTGCGGCTGCCGAAGGTGATCCAGGGCGTCGCCTTCGCCGCATTCCGCCGCAAGATGATGCGCGCCGGGGCCACGCGTTTCGGACAGGTGTTCGCCATCAACATCCCGTTCTTCGGCCGGACCGTGATCATCTCCGACCCGACACTCGTCCGGTCGGTGTTCACGGCGAGTACCGACGAGCTGATCAACGTGCAACCGAACCTGTCCAGGATCTTCGGCCCCGGTTCGGTATTCGCGCTCGACGGTGCGGAGCACCGCAACCGGCGCAAGCTGCTTGCCCCGCCGTTCCATGGCCAGAGCATCAAGAACTACGAGAAGGTCATCGAGGAGGAGACGCTGCGCGAAAGCGCCAATTGGCCTGAGGGCAAAGAGTTTCAGACGCTCGAACCGATGAACCGGATCACGTTGAACGTGATCCTGCGGACCGTCTTCGGCGCCGACGGGCTCGAGCTCGACGAGCTTCGGGAGCTCATCCCGCCGTGGGTGAAGCTGGGATCGCGAATGGCCACGCTGCCGGAGCCGCCGTTCAAGACGGGGCGCTACAGCCCGTGGGGCCGGCTCGACGAATTCCGCCGCACGTTCGACCGCGTCGTGTTCACGCTCATCGACAAGGCCGAGGCGGATCCCCGTCTCGACGAGCGCGATGACATCCTGGCGCTTCTACTGCGCAGCCGATACGACGACGGAACCTCGATGTCGCGGCAGGACGTCTCCGACGAGCTGCTGACCCTGCTCGGGGCGGGGCATGAAACGACAGCGTCGTCGCTGGGTTGGGCGTTCGAGCGGTTGCGTCGGCACCCCGACATCCTGGCCGAGCTCGTCAAGGAGGTCGACGAGGGCGGCACCAAGTTCCGCCAGGCGACGATTCTGGAGCTGCAGCGGGCGCGGACAATCATCGACTTCGCCGGTCGCCACGTCAGGGCGCCGAAGTTCGACGTTGGTGACTGGCGAATTCCGCACGGCTACACGATCCTGGTGAGCATCGCCAACATGCACGAGAACGAAGAGTTCTTCCCGAACCCGGAGCGGTTCGACCCTTACCGCTTCGTCGACTCCAAGCCCCCGACGTTCGCGTGGCTCCCGTTCGGCGGCGGCACCAGGCGCTGCATCGGAGCCGCTTTCGCCAACACCGAGATGGATGTGGTGTTGCGAACCGTCTTGCAGCACTTCCGTATCGACACCGACGACGCGCCCGACGAGAAGGTGCACCATCGCGGAGTCGCTTACACCCCCAAGGACGGCGGCCGCGTCGTAGTGCATCGGCGCAAGTAGTCTCTGCGGTTGTGACCAACCTCGTCGACATGATGAACGGCGCCATGGAGGCGACCATCCCGCCCGTTCACAAGATGGGCGTCAGGGTGCTCGAAGCGCGCCGCGGCTACGCCGCCGCCTCGGTTCCGCTGGAGGGCAACGGCAACCACTTCGGTGTCGTCTACGCCGGCGTGCAGTTCACCGTCGCCGAAATGCTCGGTGGGGTCATCGCGCTCGCCACCTTCGACAGCGCCAAGTACTACCCCCTGGTGAAGAACGTCGACATCAAGTTCACCGGGATGGCACGTACCGATCTGCGCGCCGAGACCAGCCTGGACGAGGACGAGATCGGACGCGTCGAGGCCGAGGCCACAGAAAAGGGAAAGGCCGATTTCACCCTCGACGCTGTGGTCAAAGACGAAGCCGGCCAAACCGTTTCGGTCACCCGCGGGCTCTATCAGCTACGAGCCCACGGGGTTTAGTCAGGCTTGCTGCGTCGCCCGCTTCGGCAGCTTCCAGTCCGGACGCGGGAAATGGCAGGTATAGCCCCACGGCATCCGCTCGAGATAGTCCTGGTGCTCGGGTTCGGCCTCCCAGAAATCGCTTGCCGGCGTCACCTCGGTGACGACCTTGCCCGGCCACAGACCCGACGCCTCGACGTCGGCGATGGTGTCCAGCGCGATGCGCTTCTGATCATCGTCGGTGTAGAAGATCGCCGACCGATAGCTGGTGCCGACGTCGTTGCCCTGCCGGTTCTTCGTCGTCGGATCGTGGATCTGGAAGAAGAACTCGAGCAGCGCCCGATAGTCCGTCTGCGCGGGGTCATAGGTGATCTCGATCGCCTCGGCGTGCCCTGGATGGTTGCGGTACGTCGCGTTCGCGTTCTCGCCACCCGTGTAGCCCACCCGGGTGGAGATGACGCCGGGCTGCTTGCGGATCAGGTCCTGCATGCCCCAGAAGCAGCCGCCTGCCAGGATTGCCTTCTGCTGGTTGGTCACACTTGCTCCTTTCGGGCCGACTTCGGCCCTTCGAACAATTGGCGGTACTGCCCATATCCTTCCGCCTCGAGGTCGTCGAGGTGGATGAACCGCAGGGCAGCGGAGTTGATGCAGTACCTCAGCCCGCCGTCGGCCCTTGGGCCGTCGGTGAAGACGTGGCCCAGATGGCTGTCGCCGTGCGAGGAGCGAACCTCGGTACGGATCATCAGATGGGAGAAGTCGCGCTTCTCCACTACGTACTCGGTTCCGTTCGGCTCTCGAATAGGCCTCGTGAAGCTCGGCCAGCCGCTGCCGCTTTCGAACTTGTCGACAGATGCGAACAGCGGTTCGCCAGAGACGACGTCGACGTAGATCCCCGGCTCGTGGTTGTCCCAATACTCGCCTGTGAACGGCCGCTCGGTGCCGTTCTTCTGCGTCACGTGATACTGCTCCGGCGACAGCGCGCCGACCGCTTCGGGATTTTTGTGATATGTGCTTTTCATGGCGTTCGTACAACGGTATAGGGCGGCCGATTAATCCAGGTCAGCGCCGCTACTGTGGACGCATGCGCGCACTACTCATGCTGGCCGCGATCGGCATTTCGGCGACGGCCACCGGTCTCCCTGCGGCGGCGGCGGAGCCGATGACGACTGCGCCCCCCGAGGTGGCGCCCGGTAGCGCCGGCCTGGTGCTCACCGACGATCCCACGATCGTGAAGGCGGTTCCGGTCCATGTCACATCGTGGAGTCGTAGCCCGAATCCCAAGGCGGTGGCGGTGCAATTCATGTCCGGCGCACCCGAGTGTCGCGGAGTACATGCCACCGCGAAGGAGACCGGCCAGACCGTCACGGTGAACGTGGACAGCGGGCCGCCGCCTGCCGCGGTCGGCAGGGTCTGTCCCATGTTCGTTGTCGAGGCGACCGTCGACGTGCCACTGAAGGCACCCCTCGGTGATCGCAAGGTGCTGGCCACCTACTGAACCCGCTCGACAAATACAGGTAGAACGTGTTCTAGTTCCACATGTGACCAGCAAGGTGTTCACCCGCGACGAGCTGGCAGAGGCGTTCGCGAAGTTCGAGGAGACCGTTGAGCGGGCCGCGCAGACTCGGGACTGGGATCCCTGGGTTGAGCAGTACGCACCCGACATTCTCTACGTCGAGCACGCGGCGGGCACCATGCGGGGACGCGACGAGGTGCGGGACTGGATCTGGAAGACGATGGAGACCTTCCCCGGCAGCTACATGACGTCGTTTCCGTCGCTCTGGTCGGTGATCGACGAGCCGACCGGCAGGATCATCTGCGAGCTGGACAACCCGATGCGCGACCCCGGCGACGGCACCATCATCAGCGCGACCAACATCTCGATCATCACCTACGCGGGCGATGGGCAGTGGTGCCGCCAGGAGGACGTCTACAACCCGCTGCGGTTCGTTTCAGCGACGGTGAAGTGGTGCCGCAAGGCCGAAGAGCTCGGCACACTGCCCGATGAGGCAGCCGCATGGATGAAGAAGTTCGGAGGTGCCCGATGACCGTTCTCGTCATCGGCGCGAACGGCTACCTCGGCAGCCACGTCACGCGCCAACTCGTCGGCGGCGGGCAGGACGTGCGCGTGATGGTCCGCGACGGCGCAAACACGATCGGCATCGACGACCTCAAGGTGACGCGGTTCGTCGGCGACATCTGGAACGACGACGTGCTTCGCGAGGCGATGACTGGCTGTGACGTCGTCTACTACTGCGTCGTCGACACCCGAGGCTGGCTCAAGGAGCCGGCGCCGCTGTTTCACACCAACGTCGAGGGCACCCGAAACGTGCTGGAGGTCGCCAAGGATGCCGGCCTCCGGCGCTTCATCTTCACCAGCAGCTATGTGACCGTCGGCCGCAGGCGCGGCCGCACCGCCACCGAGGACGACACGATCGTTGACGGAGGCGAAACGTCGCCGACCAAACGGCTCCGCGGCCTGACGCCGTACGTGCGGTCCCGGGTGCAGGCCGAGGAGCTCGTGCTGCGGTACGCGCGCGAACACGATCTGCCCGCGATCGCGATGTGCGTGTCCACCACCTACGGCGGCCGCGACTGGGGCCGGACCCCGCACGGCGCGATCATCGCAGGCGCGGCGTTCGGCAAGCTGCCGTTCGTTATGAAGGGCATCGAGTTGGAGGCCGTCGGTGTGGACGACGCTGCCCGTGCGCTCATCCTGGCCGCCGAAAAAGGCCGCGTCGGTGAGCGATACCTCATCTCGGAGAAGATGATCACCAACACCGACGTGGCAGGCATCGCTGCGGAGGCGGCGGGGGTGCCGCCGCCGGGCAAGTCGATTCCGCTGGCAGTGTCGTATGCGCTAGCCACGATGGGGACGCTGAAGGCGCGGTTGCGGGGCACCGACGAGCAGCTCTCGCTGGCGTCGTTGCGGCTGATGCGCGCCGAGGCGCCGGTCGACTGCGCAAAGGCCCGGCGCGAATTGGGTTGGCAGCCAAGGCCCGTCGAGGAGTCGATTCGTGAGGCCGCCCGGTTCTGGGTGGGCCTGCGCGACGCCAAGCGCAGGAGTAAGCAGGCAGGCTGAGGCAGGACTAGCGTCGGGTGACGTGACCGAGAAAATCCAGGTGGATCTGTCCGGCGCTCCGCAGACGATGTTGGCGACGTTTTACGCCAAGTCGCTGGACGCCGACCTGGACAAGCCGATCCTCGGCGATCGGTGGGCCAAGGACATCGTCGACCGCATCGACTACGACTGGTCGAAGACGACGATCACGGCACGCAACTCGCCCGCGGTCACCACCCGGTCGGCCCACTTCGACAATTGGGCGAGCCAGTTCCTCGCCGTCCATCCGCAGGCGACGGTGCTGCACCTCGGCTGCGGCCTGGACAGCCGGTACTACCGGCTCGACCCCGGTCCGGGTGTCGAGTGGTACGACGTCGACTATCCCGACGTCGCCGAACTGCGCAGGCAACTGTTCCCGGAGCGCGAGCACTGCCACATCGTCGCGGCATCCGTGACCGATACGGCCTGGCTCGCCGACGTGCCAGCCGACCGGCCGACTCTGATGATCGGCGAGGGGCTGACCATGTACCTGACCGAGGCGGACGGGGTCGCGCTGCTGCGCCGCATCGTCACCCACGCCCCGTCAGGTGAGTTGCAGTTCGACGCGTTCAGCCGGTTCGGGATCAGGACGCAATGGTCCAACGCCGTGGTGAAGCGGTCGGGGGCCACGCTGCACTGGGGCATCAACGGTCCAGACGACATCCTCGATGCGGTGCCCGGCCTGCGGCTGCTCGCTTGGGTGTCGCCATTCGACTCACCCACCTTCTCCGACGTGTCTTGGCCCTTCCGGGTGATGGCCACGGTGATGTCGCTGTCGTCGACGCTGCGCTATATGGCGCAGTACCACCGCTACGCCTTCTGAGAACGCACGCCGAGCACCGGCTGCCTGCCCCTGCCGTCGCTGAACGCGGCCGCCCACGGCCAGCGGCCGCGGCCGTCGGCCCACACCAACTGCAGCGCCTTTACCTCGGGTCCGCCGAACGCCACCGCCCATTCCATGTGCGCATCGGGGTTGGCCACCTCGACGATCTCCACCAGCGGACCCGAGCGAACCGCGATCTTCTGACCCGGTGTCAGGCCTTTGCCGCCCATCATGTCCTTGGCCACGGTGTTGAGCAGACGCATCGCCCGCTGCGCCGAGACGCCGGTCATCAGCAGCTCAGGTAGTCCGCAATCGTGCAGCCCAACGGTGTACGCGAGTGGGGTTCGGTCGCTTTCGACGTACTGCACCGCCCATCCGTGCTCCACCATGGTCTTGCGCAACTCTTCGAGATACTGGTCGGCGGTCGCGTTGGGGTGATCGCATATCCAGCACATGTCGGGTCCTTTCTCCGTCGTTGTCGCCCACCATGCGCCTGGGGTCTGACACCCGTCGACGGGTGGCACAATCGCTCGGTGCCCACGATCAACGGTCAGGTATCCAACTGGTACGACGAGCTGCCCGCCTACCGGCCTTCGCTGCCGGGTGACCGCGACGCCGACGTGTGCATCGTGGGTGCCGGCTACACCGGCCTGTGGACGGCCTACTACCTCAAGCGGGCCGACCCGTCGCTGCGCATCGCCGTGCTGGAGGCCCGGTTCGCCGGGTTCGGCGCGTCCGGCCGTAACGGTGGCTGGCTGTCGGGCCTGGTTCCCGGCGACCGCCACAAGATGGCCGAGGAGCATGGCCGCGACGGCGTGGTGGCGTGGCAACGGGCGCTGAACGAGTCCATCGACGAAGTCATCGACGTTGCGGCGCGCGAAGGCATCGACGCCGGCATCGTCAAGGGCGGCACGCTGCAGATCGCCCGCAACGCCGCACAGGCGTCGCGGTTGGCCGCTGAGGCAGAAGAGGAGCTCAGCTGGAAGGTCGACGGCATCGCCGTGCTGACGAAAGCCGAAGCGGCCGAACGGATCCGGTTCGACGGGGTGACGGCCGCCTACCACAACCCGCACTGTGCCCGCATTCAACCCGCCCAGCTCGCGCGAGGCCTGGCCGACACCGTGGCAGGGCTAGGCGTCGACATCTACGAACAGTCGCCGGTCACCGCGATCAGCCAGGGTAAGGCGACCACGCCGCACGGCACCGTCACGGCGCCGATCGTGCTGCGGGCGACCGAGGGCTTCACCGCCAAGCTGCCGGGCCTGCGGCGCCGGTGGCTGCCGATGAACAGCTCGATGATTGCCACAGAACCGATCGGCGACGAGCTATGGGAGAGCATCGGATGGCGTGGGTGCGAGACCGTCGGCGACACCGCCCACGGATTTTTCTACGCACAACGCACCGTCGACAACCGTGTCGCGATCGGCGGACGCAGTGTGCCGTACCGCTATGCGTCGCGCATCGATAACGACGGGCGGGTTCCCGAGCGCACCATCACCCACCTGACCGAGACGCTGCGCGCGGTGCTGCCACAGATCCGCGACGTGCCGATCGCGCACGGCTGGTGCGGTGTGTTGGCCGTGCCGCGCGATTGGTCGGCCGGCATCGCCCTGGACAGGACCACCGGATTGGGTTGGGCCGGTGGATATGTCGGCCACGGTGTCACAGCGACGAATCTCGCGGGTCGTACCCTCGCCGATCTGGTCGTCGGCCAAAAGAGCCCGATGACCGAGCTGCCATGGGTGAACCACCACTCGCCGAACTGGGAGCCCGAGCCGCTGCGCTGGCTGGGTGTGCGGGGAATGTATCTGGCCTACAAGATGGCCGACTGGCATGAGGGGCGCAGCGGGGCATCGGCGACCTCGCCCATCGCCGTCGTCGCCGACAAGATCGCAGGCAGGCCCTAGTCGGTTTCGGCTTTCTTCTTGAGCCGCTGCAGCGTCGCCCGGATGTGGTCGTCGTTGGCGGTGTCGCGGTCGGTCACCCCGGTCGCCAGGCCGCCCGCCTTGGCCATCCAGGGCTTGCGGCGATCCCAGGTTTTCTCGGTGACGCGGCAGCCGCCTGTTTCGGCGACGATGTCGTAGCGCCAGTGCGCGACCGGCGCCCCGAGGTACTTCACGTCGAATGCGAAAACGCGGCCGGGCTGCGCATCGGTGACGGTGCACGTGGTGGTCCAGCGCCGCAAGCCGTTGCGGTTCGTGCCCTTGAATACCGCACCTGGACGTACGGCGTCGCCCTTGCGCCAGCTCATCGCCGTGGTCTCGGCGGCCAGCGACGCCAGTGTGGGCAGATCGGTGATGAGTTCGTACACCTTGGCGGGGTCGGCGCCGATGGTGACGTCTGCCTGGACGGTGGCCGGTCCGCGATCAGTCATGGCGTGATCGTAACGACGGTGGAGGAACAGGTATGGCTTTCGCGGCGTTGCCCCTGCCATGACCGATCGTCCCGTTCGCCAACCCACCGCCGACCACCCGATCACCGTCGCACCCACCGGCAAGCACGTGACCGTGCTGGTGAACGGTGTGGTGGTCGCCGACACCGACAATGCGCTGACGCTTCAGGAGTCCACGTACCCCGCCGTCCAGTACGTCCCGATGGGCGACGTCGCGCAGAATGTGCTGAAGCCCAGCGACACCACCACGTACTGCCCATACAAGGGCGACGCCAGCTATTTCCACGTGACGACGACCGCGTCAGGCGACACCGTCGAGGACGTCATCTGGACCTACGAGCAGCCGTACCCCGCGGTCGGCGACATCGCCGGTCACGTGGCGTTCTACCCGGACA
This sequence comes from uncultured Actinomycetota bacterium, assembly GCA_963817825.1. Taxonomy (GTDB): domain Bacteria; phylum Actinomycetota; class Actinomycetes; order Mycobacteriales; family Mycobacteriaceae; genus Mycobacterium. Next base: position 135,110 of record CAWFQG010000018.1, read on the forward strand.
AGGCGGACGTCGTCGTCGCCTCCTAGCCGCGGGTGCGCACCAGGTAACGCCGTTCGGCGTAGGCCAGATCGTCGCGCCACAGCCTGGTGGCGGCATGCCGCATCAACGGCGCGATGAACGGCTTGCCGCGCAGAGCGTGCACGAAGCCGGGTCGGTCCGAATGGGCGACGACGGCCTCGATCACCGCAGAACGCGGCAGCCCGTCGGGCCCTGGGCCAACAGGGGTGGCGTGGGTTTCGACCACGCTGCCCGCTCCTTCGCCGTCGACGATGCGCATCACGATCGTGCGCGGCTCCGGGCTGGTGAACTCCGCGACGACGGGAACGCCGAGCCGACCGATATGGAACGTCACCGGCACCAGGAAGCGATCCTGCTCCTCGGGTAGGTCGGCGTCGGTCTGCGGTGTCGACAGCACGTCGAGCTGCGCGAACGAATACGGGTGATACCAGCCGCCGTGCCACGGGTCGAGCCGGTTGGCGATGATGTCGCTCGGCTCGCAGGTGCCGACCAACCTCGTCACCGCGTGCAGTTCGGGACTCTGGGGCCGGGCGGGCAGAATCGGCTCGTCGGTCGGTTCCTCACCGCCGACGTCGTCGAGCCGAACCCAGGCAAGCACGCCGTCGTCGTGGGCCGGGTAGGGCTTCCAGCCGAGCTCGCGACCGCCCGTCAATCGCAATCCGTGCCACGGACAGATCAGCGCACCGCAGTCGATCGTGCCGGTCGACAGGTCGGCGCCGAGGTGCGGGCAGGTGCCAGGACCCACGTGCAGTGCGCCGCCGGCCCCGCGCCACGCCACAATCTCCAGGCCACCGACCGATGTGCCGAATGGGTGCCTGCGGATCTCGTCGCTGGCGGCGAACGCGTACCAGTTGCCGCTCGGCCTGCGCTGAGACCGCTCCAGCGCGGCGTCGATGATGCCGGGCTTGGCGTCCTGGTACGTCGGCCGCTGACCAGCCCACTGTTCGCGTGGAAGCACTTTGAACGGTGAGGTTTTCGACCATCGCGACTTGAGGCCCGCCAGCATGCTCATCGCGCCAACCGCCTTTCCCGCTGTGCGAGCCGCCGCAGGGTCGGCGACCGGCCCTGGACCGGCACGGTGTGCAGGGCGTGGCCGGCCAGCCCGTAGTGGCCGAGAAGGTGGTTCGCCGCCGACCAGCCCGTCGTCGCCGCACGCTCCATCAGCGCCACGGGCAGGTCGATGCGGATGCCGTCACCGGCGAGTGCGACGGCTGGATGCGGCGTTGCGACGGTCGGTCGTGCGGCGTGGTCGCCTGGTGCGAATCGCGGGCAGTCGTTGCGGCACAGCACCTTTTCGTCGACGACCCGCGCGCCTTCGGTCTCCGGGTAGAGCTCATACAACCTGGCCAGCATGCGGTCCCGGAGGCCCTCCTGCGGCCCGGTCACCGCATAGGAGTGCAACTCGACGACGGCACCTCCGGTGCGGCTGGTCCATGCCGCCGCCTCTCGTTCGTATCGTTCGAGCACGCTGACATTGTCCAGCGGCGGGCGTCCGCCTGTCCCGAGGAACGCCGATCGGTCCGCCCGTACCGGCCGGTCCAGCCACAGCCGCTGCACCACGAACGGAGGTGCGGTGCCGAGTGCGGCGACCCGCGCGCGCCAAGCGTTGTCTCCGAGGTCGGGTGAGGCGTAGACGATGCGCTGCAGGCCCGTCACGTCGGTGGCCAGCACCACCCCGTCGCATTCGATGTCGGCACCGGAGTCGCAGTGCACGTGAAAGCGTGGACCGGTCCGGATGGAGTTGACCGACTCGCCGGTCCTGAACTTTGCGCCGCGCGACTCCAGATACTCGCGCAGGGGATTCCACAGGGCCACCTCGAAATTGGCGTTGGCCACATCGAAGGTCAGACCCTCACTGGAGCCGAGGAAGTAGATATGGAACATGGTGGCCAGCTCGGCGGCCGACAGCTGGGCAGGTTCGGCGAAGAAGCTGCGGGAGAACACCTCGAACGCCAGATGCCGTGCGGCCTCGGGAAAGTTGATGTCACGCAGGAAGCTGTCGGCGTCGACGTGGTCGAGCCGCTCGTAGATGCCGGGGACCGAAACAGCAGCCAGCGGGGCGGCGGCGCGTGCGTTGAGACGGGCCAGGTCGCGCAGCCGGAACGTCGGGCTGCGCAGGGCGAAGGCGAGCGCGTTGAGCGGCGGCGTCTTGGGCAGGCCGCGGAACGTGTCACGCCTGCCCTGCCCGTCGACCAGCGGATAGTCCTCGACGGCAGTGAGCATGCTCAGCCCGGAGTCGATGCGCCGCAACAGGTCCCGCAGGTTGTAGTACTGCCGAAAGAATGCGTGGAACCCGCGGTTCATCGGGAGGCCGGTACCGCCGTCTGACTTCTCGGTCCAGCCGCCGACACGCCCGCCGAGGTAGGGCTCACGCTCGACGACCTCGACGGGCACGCCCCGTTCCGCCAGCCCGGTCGCCGCAGCCAGGCCGGCGATGCCCGCACCCACTACGACGACATGCGGCGTCGTTGCCAGCTCGCCTGCATCCGCCAGGCCGCGTGGCGCGGGGTGGCTCGCCCGCCGGGAGTCGGTCACCGTGGAGCCTCGGCAAGGAACGTGTGCACGATGTTGCGTTGCCAGCCGGGCACCGACTCGCTACGAACAGCGATGAAGCCGTTGTCCCGCAACCGGTTTCGGAAGGCATATGCACCGTCGAACTCGTTGACGCTGCGCCTCAGGTAGCGGTATAGGCCGGCATCACCGCTGCGAATCTTGCCCATCGGGATGATGATCGCCGCGCATACCGCGTTCCACATCGCGGAAGCCAGCCGGGAGTCGCGGACTGAGTACTCGTGCACGGCCAGCGTGGCCCCAGGTCGTAAAAGCGTTCGGAACGTATGCAATTGGGCGTCGGGGTCGTCGAGGTTGCGCAGCAGGTATGCGGCGAAGATGCCGTCGAACGGTCCGACCACACCGGCTTCGGCGATGTCCTCGATGCGGCTGTGCACAAAGCTGACCGTCTCGGGCCAGGGCTTGGCGGCGGCCTCGGCCAGCATTCCCGACGACGCGTCGACGGCGACGATCTCGGCGTGCGGGGCGATGGATAGCAGCGCCGCGGTGGATGCGCCGGTGCCGCAGCCCGCGTCGAGCAGGCGCAGTCCACGTCCGAGACCCGGCAGTCCCATGCGCTGTGCCGACATCTGTAAGTGGCGGTGGTATCCAGGGTTTGCGCCCACCAGGCCGTCGTAGGCGGCCGCGCCAGCATCGAACGCGGCGGGTACCGCGGTGCGTGGCAGTTTTCGGCCGGTCATTGCGTGTCCCCGGTCTTCTTGTCGCGAAGCCGCTGACGCTCCCACAGCAGCAGGACGGCGGTCACCAGGGCGAAGCCGAACAGGAAATCCTCGACTGGGATGTCGAACGGGAACCTGATGCCGCTGGTGTGGCTCTCGTCGTAGATGACGATCGGCGAGCTGAGCTTCGTCAGCCAGCCGTCGACGGGGATCTGGAAGGCGAACACGATCACCATCGAGATCCAGTAGGCGAGCCTGCGGAACAGGCCGGTGCGCAGCACGCCGAATTCCAACGCGCACACCGCGATCACCGCCAGCACGGCAGGCAGCGTGTAACCGAGTCCCGTCATGACGACTGCTCCGATCGGGCGGCGCGGCGCTTGCGCACGTACGTCAGGATGGTGTCGACCGCGTTGTAAGTCAGCAGCCCGCACACCGGGATCACGATGAAGAACAGCACCTCTTCGATCGGGATGCGGGCGGGCAGCGAGACGCCAGTGAGGAGCTTCGGGTTGTAGGTCCACACGTGTGCGGCGATCGCCACCGCATCCCACAACACGAACACCGCCGCAATCGGTAGCACGGCGGCCGCGGTGCGCCAGGGGCGCCGGTAGACACCCGAACCGAACATTTCCAGCGGCGCGGTGATGAGCAGGCAGGCGGCCAGCACGATCAGATACTGCCAGTGATCCATTTCAGGTCTTCGTACCGTGCGTCAGGCGTGCGCGCCAGGCCCGCGCGAGGCCGACTCCTGCGACCTGCAGGCGCCTGCCGGTGCCGACGGTCGCGCGCTGGTTGAAGATCGCGAAGTCGATGTTCTCGATTCGGTCGAGGATCTCCGAGTACAGCGTGTAGGCCGCGGCGACGCACGGCCGCGACCGCGGGTCGAGCAGTTCGATGCCCTTGCGCGCGACTTCGTATACCCGCCGGGTGGCGGCGTGCTGTTCGGTCAGCGCGCGGCGAACACGGGCGTCGGTGCGTTTGTTGGTGTGACACCACGTCAGCATGTCCCGGTCGACGCGAAAGGCGGCCAGCTCGTCGGCGGGCAGATACACCCGGCCGCGCTGCAGGTCCTCGTCGACGTCCCGGAGAAAGTTGGTGAGCTGGAATGCTTTTCCGAGTGAGGCCGCATACGGGGCGGCTTCCTCGCGAGGACCGACGGTGCCGAGCACAGGCAGCATCTGCAGGCCGATCACCTCGGCCGAGCCGTGCATATAGCGCTCGAGCGCTGTGCGGTTCGGGTAGTCGGTGATGGTCAGGTCCATGCGCATCGACGTCAGGAAGTCGTCGAACATCTCCCAGGGGATGCCGTATCTGCGGGCGGTGTGTACGACCGCCCGCAATGTGGGATCGTCGCCGCAGTCCTGGTGCTGGACAAGCTGATTGAACAGCTGCGTGGCCAGCCGCTCCAGCCGGTCCGCCCGCTCGCCCGCGCTGAGCGTGGTGTCCAAGTCATCGAGGATGTCGTCGGCGCGGCGGGCGAACCCGTACAGCGCGTGGACCGCGGGCCGCTGCTCGGGGGCCAGCAGCCGGGTGGCCAAGAAGAACGTCCGGCCGTGTTCGGCGTTGAGGTCACGGCATTGTTGGTAGGCGTCGCGCAGTTCCGGATCGTGCACCCCGGCGGCGTCGAGTTCGGAGCGCATCATGATCGCCCACTTCCGATGTGCGTCGCGACGCGGCCGGTCACCGTCCCGGTGATCCGGTCGACGGCCAGTCGTCCCGACAACAGCGCTGTCGGCACGCCGACACCCGGCACGGTCGAGGATCCGGCCAGCACCACGTTGTCGATGCCGCGAATGGTGTTGGCAGGGCGGAACGGTCCCGTCTGGGAGAAGGTGTGGGCGAGCGCGAACGGCGTGCCCGCCGCCATTCCCTGCCGCGCCCAGTCCGCGGGGTTGACGACGTGCAGCAGCTTGGCATCGGTGCCGAGTTGCGGGAGCCGATCGGACAGCGCGGTGATCATGTTGTCCGCGTAAGCGGCGCCGACGCTGTCCCAGTCGACGCTGCCTCGCAACAGATTCGGTGCGGGCGCGAGGACGTATAGAAGATCACGGCCTGCAGGTGCAAGGGCGGGCTCGCCGGCCGTAGGTCTTGTCACCAGCAGTGACGGATCGCGCATCACCACGCCGTCGTCGATGATATCGCGGAACGTCTGTTCCCATGCATCACCGAAAAGGATGTGGTGGTGCGGCAATTCAGGATCGACAGCTTTGCAGCCGACGTGGGCGACGACCGCCGACGGGGAGGGCCGCAGCGGCAGCAGCCGACGCGGGGTGCGGCCCAGCAGTCGGTAGGTGTCGGGCAGCTCCGTGGTGAGGATCACTGCGTCGGCGTGGATGCGCTCGCCTTGGTCGGTGTCCACGGCCGTGACGCGGTCGCCCCGACGAACCAGTCCCGATACGGTTGCACCGTAGCGGAATTCGACGCCGGCGTCCGAAGCCGCGGCGGCCAGCGCGTCGGGCAGTGCCCGCATTCCTCCACGCGGGAAGTACACGCCCGCGATGGTGTCCATGTAGGCGATGACTGCATATACCGCGAGTGCCCGCTGGGGTGGAACCCCAGCATAGAGTGCCTGGAAGGTGAAGATTCGGTGCAGCCGCTCGTCGGTGATGAACCGTTTCACCACGCGGTCCCAGCGGCGGAAGCCGCCGAGCGCGGTCAGCCGGGCCAACTGCGGCGTCAACAACGACAGCGGGGAGTCGAAGTTCGATGCGATGAAGCCGTCGAACTCGACCTCGTACAACCGGGCCAGCCAGTCGCGCAGCCGTAGATAACCCTGGGCCTGGTGCGGTCCCGCGAGCCGCTCGATCTCGGCGGCCATCGCGTCGCGGTCGCTGTGCACATCGAGCGCGCTGCCGTCGGCAAAGAGCGCCCGATAGGCGGGTTCGACGCGCTCGAGCGCCAGCCGATCGGCGGTGGATTCGCCGACCGCCGCGAACGTTTCGTCGATCACATCCGGCATTGTCAGAACCGTCGGCCCGGTGTCGAGCCGATAGCCGTCGATGTCCAGCCTGCCGACGCGGCCGCCTGGGACGCCACCGCGTTCGACGACGGTCACGGCGCGCCCGCGTCCGGCCAGGTGCAGCGCGGCCGCCAGACCTGCCAGACCCGCGCCGACCACGACCACGTGGTCCGAAGAACCGCCGACGACCCGCATCATGCCGCCCGCTGGGTGCCCACCGAGGCCATGTTGAGCAGGGCCGAGCGCACCGCACCGTCCAGCCCGCCCGCGTCGATCCGTTCAGGTGCCCGGTGCAGCCAGCCGGCGAACTGCACATGGGCCGCCGGCCGGCCCCGGCGCAGCGGTGAACGGCAGGTCATCGTAGATGCGGGAGGAGAATCAGGCGCAAAGAGCCGACCGTCGACGCGCAACTTTCACCCCTTTCCCCAAGTCCACCGGCCGTGCCCCGAGCCTATTTGCGTTCTGTCGTCACCCCCACTCGAGGAAACCGAACCGGAATCAATGTCACGATTACGTCATCACTGTTCCAAACCTGGGTCGGAGAGGTCGGCGAATGACAGCGGTCGAGTGCAGCGTCGTGTTTCAGGGGCCTGCGAGCCCCGGTCACACGCTGTCGCCGCTGCGTCGCGGCGGGGGCGATCCGTGCTACCGCGTCGCCGCCGACGGCGCGATCTGGCGCACCACCCTGATGGCCAGCGGTCCGGTGACCGCGAGGATCAGCAGGTCGGCCCCCGACACCGTCGGCTGCGAGGCTTGGGGAAGCGGCGCAACGGAATTCGCCGATCGCCTGCCCGCACTGCTGGGCGCCGACGACGACGCGACGGGGTTCGCCCCGCAAGAGCCGACGATCGCTGCGGCCCACCGCCGGGTGCCGCACCTGCGGCTGGGCCGCACGGGCCGGGTGCTGGAAGCGCTGATTCCGGCGGTGATCGAACAGCGGGTGGCGGGCAAGGACGCGTTCCGGGCCTGGCGGCTGCTTGTCACCAAGTTCGGGTCGGCCGCCCCTGGCCCGGCGCCTGCGGGTATGCGTGTCACTCCTTCCGGCGATGTCTGGCGCCGCATCCCGTCCTGGGAGTTCCACCGCGCCAACGTGGACCCCGGCCGGGCGCGTACGGTCGTCGGCTGCGCGCAGCGGGCCGAGTCGCTGGAGCGGCTTGTCAGCTTTCCGCGCGAACGGGCCCGCAACGCGCTGACCTCGCTGCCCGGCGTCGGGGTGTGGACGGCCGCAGAGACCGCACAGCGCGCGTTCGGCGACCCCGATGCGCTGTCGGTCGGCGATTACCACCTGGCCAAGGTGGTCGGCTGGAGCCTGCTCGGCCATCCCATCGATGACGACGCGATGGTCGCGTTGCTCGAGCCTTTACGCCCGCACCGGCACCGGGCGGTGCGGCTTCTCGAGGTGAGCGGTATGACCCAAAATCCTCGGTTCGGGGCTCGTCAGGCCATCCCGAATCTGCGGGCAATTTAACGAGCCGTCGGGGATTAGCCACTGCCGGTCTCGGGTAGGCCTCCTAACGACACGAAATCGAAGGAGCCAACCGTGACTGAATTCACCCTTCCCGGGCTAACCGACAAGCAAGGCCGCGAGATTGCAGAGCTGCTGCAGAAGCTACTCAGCACCTACAACGATCTTCACCTGACCCTCAAGCACGTGCACTGGAACGTGGTGGGTCCGAACTTCATCGGCGTCCACGAGATGATCGATCCGCAGGTCGATCTGGTGCGCGGGTACGCCGACGACGTGGCCGAGCGGATCGCAGCTCTCGGGCTGTCGCCGAAGGGCACTCCTGGCGCGATCATGAAGGACCGCACTTGGGACGACTACTCGGTGGAGCGGGACACGGTGCAGGCGCACCTCGCAGCTCTCGACCTCGTCTACACCGGCGTGGTCGAGGACGCGCGTAAAGCCATCCACACTCTCGACGACCTCGACCTGGTCTCACAGGACCTGGTCATCGGTCAGGTCGGCGAGCTGGAGAAGTTCCAGTGGTTCGTACGCGCGCACCTGGAGAACTCCGGCGGGCAGCTGGCGAACAAGGGCGCGACGACCGAGAAGGGCGCCGCCCGCAGCGCGAAGAAGAAGGCACCGGTCAAGTAGCTCAACTGGTTTCGGTGTCGTCCAGGGCGTCGTCGCGCACCGGCTGATCGGCGAGTTCCTCGTCGCCGCCGAACAGGTAGGGGTAGGCGAGGCCGGCGATCGCCGCGCCGATCAGTGGTGCGAGCCAGAACACCCAAAGCTGGACGGGCGCGCCGTTGCCGTTGAAGAACGCGACGCCGGTCGAGCGCGCCGGGTTGACCGACGTGTTCGAGATCGGAATCGAGATCAGGTGAATCAGCGTCAAAGTCAAGCCAATTGACAGGCCCGCGAAGCCCTTTGACGCCTTCCAGCGGTCATCGGTGGAGCCGAGGATGACGAGCAGGAACACCGCGGTCAACACGATCTCGGTGATGACCACGGCAACCAACGAGTAGCCACCTGGCGAGTGCTCGCCAAAACCGTTGGCGGCCATGTTGCCCGTCGGGTCGAAGCCCTCTTTACCCTTGGCCACCACCAGGATGACCAAGCCGGCGACCAACCCTCCGAGTACCTGGACGATCCAGTAGCCGGGCAGCGCTTTCCACTCCACGCGTCGCGCCAAAGCGGCGCCCAGCGTCACAGCCGGGTTGAAGTGGCCGCCGGAAATGGTGCCGAACGCGTAGACGCCGGTGAGCACCGTCAGGCCGAATGCCAGCGCCACACCGAGGAACCCGATGCCGAGGGACACCCCGTCCGTTGATGCGAACTTGGCGGCGAAAACGGCGCTGCCGCACCCACCGAGGACCAACCAAAATGTTCCGATGAACTCTGCGGTCAGACGATGCAGCATGGTGGGTGGAGTCATGTGAACGAGAATCGCACGCGAATCGAGCCCGATGTCGATCGTTGCCGAATCGTTCCTATACGGAAATTATCGTGATGGGTCACCGCGTCGCTCGATGGACGGCTCATCGGGCATCCGTTCTCGAAGACTGTCATAGATCGGCGACGAGCCCACGAGATACGCGGCGAGCACCGCCGCGACGGTCGCGGCCATCATCGGCACGAGCACCTCGGTAGTGGCCGTCATCTCTGTGACTACGACCATCCCGGTCACCGGCGCGCGCACAGTAGCCCCGAAGAATGCCGCCATTCCGACGAGCGCCATGGGTATCGCCAATTGCGTTACGTTTCCGGGCCACACCGCGTTGAAGCCTCCGACGAACAGGAGTCCCCACAGCGCACCCACGGCCAGCAGCGGCGCGAACAGTCCGCCCGGCACCGCAGCTGAGTACGACAGGGGTCCTGCGACGAACCGCACCGCAAGGATTCCGATGACGACGGGTGCAACGATGTGTTGGCCGCCGAGGATTCGCTGTGTCAGGTCCTCGCCGCCGCCCACGGCGAGTGGGTATACGAACATTGCGAGCCCGATGATTGCGCCGATGACGGCTGCCTTCGTGAGGGTGGGGATTCGGCGAATCGCAGCGACGTGGTCAAGGAACCACAACACCAACGCGTTGTAGACAGCACCAAGGCATCCGGTCAGCAGTCCGAAGACGACGAAAAGGGGCAACCACGCCAGAGCCGGAGCGCCGATGGGCTCGACGTCGAAGTCGGCGTGGTTTCCCAGCACCAGTCGAGAGCAGCTCACCGCTGCGACACCCGCGAAAAGCGTTGCCAGCACGGTTTTTACCCGGAACGACTTGGTAACCTCTTCGAGTGTGAAAAGGGCCCCTCCGATCGGTGCGTTGAACGCGACGGCCAGGCCGGCACCGCCCAAAGCCGTCTGCATCATCCTGATCTCGGAATCGGGCAGCCGAGCGCGCCGCGCCGCTTCGGCTCCGATCGCCGCGCCCATGTGCACCGTCGGTCCTTCGCGGCCCAAAACAAGCCCAGATCCCATGCTCAACACACCACCGACGAACTTCGCCGGAACCAAGCGGAGAAGCGGCAGTCGGGCATCGCCCCGAAAAACCGCCTCGACATGCTGGATGCCGCTTCCGGCGGCGAGCGGCTCCCACCGCACGATCAGGGCGGCCAGGGTTGCGCCGGCCGCGGCCGCGGCCATGGGGACCAGCCAACCTGGTCCCGGTAGCTTGTGCGCCCAGTCGACAAGGTCGATCCGCAGCTCATCGGCCTCTTGTAGACACCAGCGAAACGCGGCGCCGACGAAGCCGATGAGCACGCCCGCGACGATCGCCGTAACGCAGATGTGTACGGAACCCCGCATGGAATCGGAGGGCTGATCGGTACCAGCTGTCGGTGCCGTCATCAACCGTTCTCCCTCACCGCCAGATACTGGGGTCTCAGTTTCGCAGATCCTCGTCCGAGTTACCGGGAGCACTACGCCTCAATACCCGATATACCCCCATGGGGTATAGTCAGCCGCATGGCCGAGGTCGAGCACGCACAACACCAGACGCTCGTCGCCGACCACGTGCAACACGATCACGCGGGCCACGCGGGACACGGCGGGCATCACGACCACGTCGCGCAGTTCCGCAGGTTGTTCTGGGTGATGCTCGTGCTCGCCGTCCCGACCGTTGCGCTGTCGGGGATGTTCGCGATGATCCTCGGCTACACCGTGCCGGACTTCCCCGGCGCTCGATGGGTCTCACCCGTGCTCGGGACGGTGATGTACTTCTGGGGCGGCCAGCCGTTCTTGACCGGCGCGATCAGCGAGATCCGTTCCCGCAGACCGGGAATGATGCTGTTGATCGGTCTGGCCATCACGGTGGCGTTCGTCTCGTCGTGGGGTGCCAGCCTCGGGCTGATCGACCACCAGCTCGATTTCTGGTGGGAGCTGGCGTTGCTGATCGTCATCATGCTGCTCGGCCACTGGATCGAGATGCGGTCGCTGGCCCAGACCAGTTCGGCACTCGACTCACTCGCGGCGCTGCTGCCCGACGAAGCCGAACGGCTCGAGGGGGATGCCGGGCGGGGCGGCGAGAGTGAACGAGTCGTCACGGTCGCGCCTGCGGATTTACGCGTGGGCGATGTCGTGATCGTCCGCCCGGGCGGCAGCGTGCCCGCCGATGGCGAGATCGTCGACGGCGCAGCCGATATGAACGAGTCGATGGTCACCGGAGAGTCCGTCCCGGTGCGCCGCGGCGTGGGCGACCGTGTGGTCGCGGGCACCGTCGCGACCGATTCGGGCTTGCGCGTCAAGGTGACCGCCGTCGGCGACGACACCGCGTTGGCGGGGATCCAGCGGCTGGTGACCGAGGCGCAGAACTCCTCGTCGCGTGCCCAGCGGATCGCCGACACCGCGGCCGGCTGGCTGTTCTGGTTCGCGTTGGGCGCGGCCGTCATCACCGCGGTGGTCTGGGGCGTCCTCGGCAGGCCGGAAGAGGCCGTCATCCGGACCATCACCGTGTTGGTGATCGCGTGCCCGCACGCGCTGGGTCTGGCGATACCGCTCGTGGTGTCCATCGCCACCGAACGCGCCGCACGCGGCGGGGTGCTGGTCAAGGACAGACTCGCCCTGGAGAGCATGCGGACGGTCGGCGCCGTGCTGTTCGACAAGACCGGCACTTTGACGAAGGGTGAGCCCACGGTGACGGCGGTCGCGACGACGACCGGACGCACCGAGGAGGACGTGCTTGCTCTGGCGGCCGCCGCCGAGTCGGACTCCGAACACCCGCTGGCCCGCGCAATCGTCGACGCCGCACGAGGCCGCAACCTGACCGTGGCAGCGTCGTCGGACTTCTCGTCATCGCCTTCGGTGGGGGTGACCGCGACGGTCGACGGCCACCGGGTGCGCGTGGGAGGACCGCGGCTGCTGGAGGAAGGCGGCCAGTCCGAGCTGCCCGACGCGGCGCGCTGGCACGAGGAGGGCGCGATCGTGCTGCATGTGCTCGTCGACGGGTCCGTGGCAGGCGCGCTGAAGCTGGCCGACGAGGTGCGACCGGAGTCGCGTGAGGCCGTCGACGCCCTGCACAAGCTCGGCATCGAGGTCGTGATGATCACCGGCGACGCCGAACCGGTGGCGCGGGCGGTCGCCGCCGAGCTCGACATCGATCGGGTATTCGCTGGCGTGCGGCCAGAGGACAAATCGGCGAAGGTCGCCGAGCTGCAGGGCGGGAGGCTCGGCGGGAGGCTGGGTGGGAGGCAGAGAGTCGCAATGGTCGGCGACGGCGTCAACGACGCCCCGGCGCTGGCCCAGGCCGACGTCGGCATCGCCATCGGAGCGGGCACCGATGTGGCGATCGCGTCGGCGGGCGTCATCCTTGCAAGCTCCGACCCGCGGTCGGTGTTGTCGGTGATCACGTTGTCCAAGGCGGCGTACCGGAAGATGCAGCAAAACCTTTGGTGGGCAGCGGGTTACAACCTGATCGCGGTGCCGCTGGCGGCAGGCGTGCTGGCGCCGATCGGCTTCGTCATGCCGATGTCGGTCGGGGCGCTGCTGATGTCGGCGTCGACGGTGGTGGTCGCGCTCAACGCGCAGCTGCTGCGGCGGCTCGATCTACGGCCCGAGGTCAGCGCTCAGTAGTCGAGGCCGCGCAGGTGCTCGCCCAGCTGGGCGGCGATTGCCTGGTGAGTGCGGATCAGCTCGAGCTCGTGGCCGACCTGTGCCCGCAGGGCCGTGATGACCGCCAGTTCAGCTGCAGGTGTTTCGGTGAGGTGCTGCATTGAGTCGGATGCCGACGACACGACATCGAGCGCCGACCGCGAGGCCGTCTTCGCCGCGGTGACCGCGTCGGCAGCCTCCTGCAGGCGATGGCCGAGGTCGGACTCGACGCCCGACAGGTGATCGAGCGCATCGCGGCTGCCCTGCGCGAAGTCGGCGTAATTGGCGAGTGTCGCGCCGGTCATCGTCGCGGCGTGTTCCTGTCCGGACCGGATGATGTCGGTGGCGTCGGTCAACTGGTCGGCGGCCGTTGCGGCTGCGTTGGGATGCGCGGTGCCGAAGAGTGTGTCGGCCCGCGACAGCACGTCGCCGACGTTGCGGAGCAGATCGGGCAGCGGCACCGGTTCAGTATCAGCCATCGAGGGATGCGATGAGGTCGTTCAGCCTGGTCGTGTCCGCGTCGGCGGCCGGCTCACCGGCCTCGACCGCGTCGACCAGCTCGGTGGGCAGGCCCGCCGCGTTGGCGGTCTCGGAGGCGGAAAGATTGGCGCGTCGGCGCGCGGCGTAGAGCCGCTGGCCCAGCGTCGCCCCTGGTGCCGCAGCGGCGCGAAACATCAGGTCGTCGTAACAGCCGCGGACCGTGCGAAGGGCCAGCACGACGTCCGGTGTGCCGCGGCTGCGCTGGGCGGCGCGGGCCACCACCGTTTCGAGCTTGCGCAGATCGGCCAGGATGACCGTGGCACGGGCGGGGAATTCTGCTTCGTCGTCGGGAGGCAGAGACTCGATCGCGGCCGCGAACGTCTTCATCGCCACCTCGACCGCACCGATGATGAGCGGTGCGGAACCGTCGTCCGCCTGCGCCTCGGGCGTGGTACCGGGTACCTGGCCGCCATACCGTATCGTCGCTATGGTTCCAGCGGGCCACTGCAGGACCTCTTCGAGCCTGGCCCTCGTCCGCTCCCTCGGCCAGCTTCTGCCCTTCTCGAACGCGATGAGTGCGCCGGCGTTGATGATCTTGTATTTAGCGAGATTCCGCTGCTTGATGTCCAATTCGCGGCGCCGGGCGGCAACTGCGGCGCCGGCGCGGGCAATGCCCGGATCGCTGGCGTCCTCTTCCACGCGCCCAGTGTAGCCAGCACCGTCGACAGCAGAAGGCCAACCGCGCCATAGCAGGAAAACCGTAACAAGTGTTGCACTGCTACGGAAACAACGCTACGGTTTTATCACCGCCGACGAGCGAGAGGAAGTTGTCATGACCGTCATGATCGAGATGCCCGTATTCACCGACAGCCAGATCGGCGCCTGCACCAGGGACCCCGACCGGTGGATGACCGCAACCGATGCCAACACGAAGGCGGTGTGCCGGGCATGCCCGCGCCGATGGCTGTGCGCAAAAGAAGCGTGCGAGATGCCCGGCGCCCAGGGCCTGTGGGCCGGCATCCACATTCCCGAGGGCGGACGGGGCCGCACGTTCGCCCTGAAGCAACTCAGGTCGCTCGCCGAACGGGGCGGCTACCCGGTCCAGCGCTGACCGGCCCGCAGCCTGCCCGCTCGACGAGGGGTGGGGCGGGCGGGCCGCGGGGCCATCTCTAAGAATCTGACTAGGCTTTGCAGCAAATATTCAGAGGCCGATCAACCCTGGACAAGGCCACGTTGCTCGCTCACAGCAATCTATTTTCGTGATGTGGACAACATCACATATCGGTGAGTGGCCGCTCGGACCTCCCCGCAAGGGCGCGAAAACCTAAGGCGCCCAAGGACATCGCCCGTATCATGGGCGACAAACCGGCAGCGTGGCCGTCGGGCGCCGATCAATCTAGTTAGGTTTGACTAAGTTGGCATGTCAGCCGGGGTTTGTCATATCGTTTTCTCCACTTGTGGCGAGTGGGGTAGGGGTCGTCGTTCAGTGCTGCACGAAGGCACCACCGCCGATACCGGCTGACGCCGTCGTCGACGGTTGCCGGGACTGAAGCTTCGTGAAGTGGCGTAGGGCCGCGAAAGGGCAAGGTGGGAATGGCGCCCCGTAGTCAAGGGCTGTACAACCCCGCGTTCGAGCATGACGCGTGTGGCGTTGCCATGGTCGCGGACATGCACGGTCGCCGCAGCCGCGACATCGTCGACAAGGCGATCACCGCCCTGTTGAACCTGGAGCACCGCGGTGCCCAGGGCGCCGAACCGCACAGCGGAGACGGCGCAGGCATTCTGCTGCAGGTTCCCGACGAGTTCCTGCGCGCCGTCGTCGACATCGACCTGCCCGAACCAGGGAGCTACGCCACCGGCATCGCATTCCTGCCGCAGTCCTCCAAGGACGCCGCCACGGCGTGCGAAGCCGTCGAGAAGATCGCCGAGGCAGAGGGTCTTCAGGTGCTCGGTTGGCGTGAGGTGCCCACCGACGACTCGTCGCTCGGTGCACTGGCGCGCGATGCGATGCCCACCTTCCGGCAGGTGTTCATCTCAGGCGCATCCGGCATGGATCTGGAGCGACGCGCGTACGTGGTGCGCAAGCGTGCCGAGCACGAGCTCGGAACCAAGGGCCCGGGTCAGGACGGCCCCGGCCGCGAAACCGTCTACTTCCCAAGCCTTTCCGGCCAGACCTTCGTCTACAAGGGAATGCTGACCACTCCGCAGCTGAAGGCGTTCTACCTTGACCTG
The DNA here is from genome assembly GCA_963817825.1 of uncultured Actinomycetota bacterium. Taxonomy (GTDB): domain Bacteria; phylum Actinomycetota; class Actinomycetes; order Mycobacteriales; family Mycobacteriaceae; genus Mycobacterium. The sequence goes on from CAWFQG010000018.1 coordinate 150,562, forward strand.
CAGGACGACCGGCTGACCAGCGCGCTGGGCATCGTCCACTCACGGTTCTCGACGAACACGTTCCCGTCATGGCCGCTGGCGCACCCGTTCCGGCGGATCGCCCACAACGGCGAGATCAACACCGTCACCGGCAACGAGAACTGGATGCGCGCGCGAGAGGCGCTCATCGATACCGATGCCTTTGGTTCCGAGGGTGTCGACAAGATCGTGCCGATCTGCACCCCTGGAGCTTCTGACACTGCGCGGTTCGACGAAGTGCTCGAGCTGCTTCACCTCGGCGGGCGCAGCCTGCCGCACGCCGTGCTGATGATGATCCCGGAGGCCTGGGAGCGGTACGAATCGATGGACCCGGCGCGGCGGGCGTTTTACCAATACCACGCCTCGCTGATGGAGCCGTGGGACGGGCCGGCGTCGGTGTCCTTCACCGACGGCACGGTGATCGGCGCGGTCCTGGACCGCAACGGCCTTCGCCCCTCCCGCATCTGGGTGACCAGCGACGGTCTTGTGGTGATGGCATCCGAGGCAGGTGTGCTCGATCTGGATCCGTCCACCGTGGTGAAGAAGATGCGGCTGCAGCCCGGCCGGATGTTCCTCGTCGACACCGCGCAGGGCCGCATCGTGTCGGACGAGGAGATCAAGGCCGAGCTGGCCGCCGAATACCCGTACCAGGAGTGGCTGGAAGCCGGGCTGTTCCATCTTGACGAGCTGCCCGCCGGCGACTATGTCCGCATGCCGCATCACCGGGTTGTATTGCGGCAGCAGATCTTCGGTTACACCTACGAGGAACTGAACCTGTTGGTTGCACCGATGGCTGTCAAGGGCGCCGAGCCGCTCGGTTCGATGGGCACTGACACCCCGGTCGCAGTGCTCTCACAGCGGCCGCGGATGCTCTACGACTATTTCCAGCAGCTTTTCGCACAGGTGACCAACCCACCGCTCGACGCCATTCGCGAAGAGCTGGTGACGAGCCTGGGGGGCACCGTCGGTCCCGAGGGTGATCTGCTCAACCCGGACGCCGAGTCCTGCCGCCAGATCATGTTGCCGCAGCCGATCCTGCGCAACGCCGAGCTGTCGAAGCTGATCTGCGTCGATCCCGACCACGAGATCCGCGGCCATAAGCACGGCATGCGCGCCGCAGTGATTCGTTGTCTGTATCCGGTGAACCGCGGCGGCCAGGGACTGCGGGAGGCTCTGGACAACGTCCGGGCCAAGGTGTCTGCCGCCATCCGTGACGGCGCGCGCATCATCGTGTTGTCCGACCGCGAGTCCGACGAGTCGATGGCGCCGATCCCGTCGCTGCTGAGCGTCGCTGCTGTACACCACCACCTCGTTCGCGACCGCACCCGTACCAAGGTCGGGCTCGTCGTTGAGGCGGGTGACGCCCGCGAGGTACACCACATGGCCGCACTGGTCGGTTTTGGTGCCGCCGCGATCAACCCCTATATGGCTTTCGAATCCATCGAGGACATGGTCGACCGCGGCGCGATCACCGGCATCAGCAGTGACACGGCGAAGGCCAACTACGTGAAGGCGGCAGGCAAGGGCGTGCTGAAGGTGATGTCCAAGATGGGCATCTCGACGCTGGCCTCCTACACCGGTGCCCAACTGTTCCAGGCCATCGGAATTTCGCAGCAGGTGCTCGATGAGTACTTCTCGGGTCTGACCTGCCCGACCGGCGGTATCGACCTGGACGACATCGCCAACGATGTCGCCACCCGGCATGCGCTGGCCTACCTGGACAGGCCCGACGAGTGGGCCCACCGCGAACTCGAGGTCGGTGGCGAATATCAGTGGCGCCGCGAAGGCGAGTACCACCTGTTCAACCCGGACACGGTCTTCAAACTGCAGCACTCCACCCGCACCGGGCAGTACTCGGTCTTCAAGGAGTACACCCAGCTGGTCGATGACCAGAGCGAGAAGATGGCGTCGCTGCGCGGCCTGTTGAAGTTCAAAGACGGTGTTCGCGAGCCGGTTCCGCTCGACGAGGTCGAGCCGGCAACTGAGATCGTCAAGCGGTTCTCCACGGGCGCGATGAGCTACGGCTCGATCTCCGCCGAAGCGCACGAGACGCTGGCGATCGCGATGAACCGGCTCGGCGGGCGGTCAAATTGCGGCGAGGGCGGCGAGGACGTCAAGCGGTTCGACCATGACGAGAACGGCGACTGGCGTCGCAGTGCCATCAAGCAGGTGGCATCGGCGCGGTTCGGCGTCACCAGCCACTACCTGACCAACTGCACCGACATCCAGATCAAGATGGCCCAGGGCGCGAAACCCGGTGAGGGCGGCCAGCTTCCGGGCAACAAGGTCTACCCGTGGGTGGCCGAGGTGCGGCACTCGACACCCGGTGTCGGTCTGATCTCCCCGCCGCCGCACCACGACATCTACTCGATCGAGGACCTCGCGCAGCTGATCCACGACCTCAAGAACGCCAACCCGCAGGCCCGAGTGCACGTGAAGCTGGTCAGTGAGAACGGTGTCGGCACCGTTGCCGCGGGGGTGTCAAAGGCGCACGCCGACGTCGTGCTCATCTCCGGCCACGACGGTGGCACCGGCGCCACCCCGCTGACGTCCCAAAAGCATGCGGGCGCGCCGTGGGAACTCGGCCTGGCGGAGACGCAGCAGACGTTGCTGCTCAACGGTTTACGCGACCGCATTGTGGTCCAGGTCGACGGGCAGTTGAAGACCGGCCGCGACGTCGTGATCGCCGCGCTGCTGGGCGCCGAGGAGTTCGGCTTCGCCACCGCACCGCTTGTGGTGTCGGGCTGCATCATGATGCGGGTGTGTCACCTCGACACCTGCCCGGTCGGTGTGGCCACGCAGAACCCCGATCTACGCAAGCGATTCACCGGTAAGCCGGAGTTCGTGGAGAACTTCTTCTTGTTCATCGCCGAAGAGGTGCGCGAGATGATGGCGCAGTTGGGCTTCCGCACCGTCAACGAGATGGTCGGCCAGGTCGGCTCGCTGGACACCACCCAGGCTGCGGAGCACTGGAAGGCATACAAGCTTGACCTGTCGCCGGTGCTGCACGAGCCCGAGTCGGCGTTCATGAACCAGGACCTGTACTGCAGCTCGCGTCAGGACCACGGCCTGGACAAGGCGCTCGACCAGCAGCTGATCGTGATGAGCCGGGAGGCGCTCGACTCGGGCACACCGGTTAGGTTCTCCACGACCATCGCAAACACCAACCGCACGGTCGGCACGATGCTGGGCCACGAGCTCACCAAAGCGTATGGCGGCCAAGGCCTTCCCGACGGCACCATCGACATCACGTTCGACGGGTCGGCGGGCAACAGCTTCGGGGCGTTCGTGCCAAAGGGCATCACCCTGCGGGTGTACGGTGACGCCAACGACTACGTCGGCAAGGGTCTGTCCGGCGGCCGTCTGGTGGTGCGCCCTTCGGACGATGCGCCCGAGGACTACGTCGCAGAGGACAACATCATTGCGGGCAATGTGATCCTGTTCGGCGCGACCAGCGGGCAGGCTTTCCTCCGCGGCGTCGTCGGCGAACGGTTCGCGGTGCGCAACTCCGGCGCGCACGCGGTGGTCGAAGGCGTTGGCGACCACGGTTGTGAGTACATGACCGGGGGCAAGGTCGTCATCCTCGGATCCACCGGCCGCAATTTCGCGGCGGGCATGTCCGGCGGCGTCGCCTACGTCTACAACATCGACGGCACGTTCGAGGAGAACCTCAACGACGAGATGGTGGACCTCGACGCGATGGACGACGAGGACATCACCTTCCTGCGTGACATGATCACCGCACACGTCGATGCCACGGACTCCCCTGTCGGGCAGCGTATTCTGGCCGACTGGGACAACGAGTCGAAGAAGTTCATCAAGGTGATGCCGCGCGATTTCAAACGCGTGCTGAAGGCGATCGCCGAGGCCGAGAAGACCGGCGAGGACGTCGACACCGCGATCATGGCGGCCGCGAATGCCTGATCCCAAGGGCTTTCTGAAGTTCACAAAGCGCGAGACCCCGCAACGGCGGCCGGTCCAGCTCCGGCTGCTCGACTGGAAAGAGGTCTACGAGGACTTCTCCCACGATGTGCTGCGCGAGCAGGCGACCCGATGCATGGACTGCGGGATTCCGTTCTGCCACAACGGGTGCCCGCTGGGCAACCTGATTCCGGAGTGGAACGACCTGGTGCGCGACGACCGCTGGCGCGACGCGATCGAGCGGCTGCACGCCACCAACAACTTCCCGGAGTTCACCGGACGGCTGTGCCCCGCGCCGTGTGAGGGATCGTGCGTGCTCGGCATCAACCAGGACCCGGTGACCATCAAGCAGGTCGAGGTCGAGATCATCGACAACGCCTTCGACGAGGGCTGGGTCGTTCCGCTGCCACCGGACAAGTTGACCGGCAAGAAGGTCGCAGTCGTGGGCTCCGGGCCGGCGGGCCTGGCCGCCGCGCAACAGCTCACCCGCGCAGGTCATTCGGTGACGGTGTTCGAGCGGGACGACCGCATCGGCGGGCTGCTGCGCTACGGCATTCCCGAATTCAAGATGGAGAAGCGGCACATCGACCGGCGGCTGGCGCAGATGGAGGCCGAGGGCACCCAGTTCCGCGCCGGCGTGAACGTCGGCGTCGACATCACTGCGGAAGCGCTGCGTGCCGAGTTCGATGCGATCGTGCTCGCAGGCGGGGCGACGGCCTGGCGGGATCTGCCCGTCCCGGGCCGCGAACTGGACGGCATCTATCAGGCGATGGAGTTCCTGCCCTGGGCGAACCGCGTGCAGCAGGGCGATGCGGTGACCGACGATGAGGGCCTGCCGCCGCTTCACGCGAAGGACAAGAAGGTCATCATCATCGGCGGCGGCGACACTGGCGCCGACTGCCTTGGCACCGTGCACCGTCAGGGCGCGGAGGCCGTGCACCAGTTCGAGATCATGCCGCGCCCGCCGGAAACGCGCGCCGACTCCACCCCGTGGCCGGTCTACCCGCTGATGTTCCGGGTATCGTCCGCCCACGAGGAGGGCGGTGACCGGGTGTACTCCGTGAACACAGAGGAGTTCACCGGCCGGGATGGACGGGTCACCGGGCTGCGCGGACACGAGGTCAAGATGGCCGGCGGCAAGTTCGAGAAGCTCGAGGGCACCGAGTTCGAAATAGAAGCCGATCTCGTGCTGCTCGCGATGGGCTTCGTCGGGCCTGAGCGCGACGGGCTGCTCAGCGACCTCAGCGTCGAGATCACGGATCGGGGCAATGTGGCCCGCAACGGTGACTTCGCAACGTCGGTGCCCGGCGTTTTCGTCGCCGGCGATATGGGGCGTGGCCAGTCGTTGATCGTCTGGGCGATCGCCGAGGGGCGCGCCGCCGCCGCAGGCGTCGACCGTTATCTGATGGGCCGAACTGCGCTGCCTGCGCCGATCAAGCCCACCGCCGTCCCGCAGCGCTGACCCCTTTACGACGCCACATCAGTCACATCCGTCTCAATAAAATCATCTGATGATTAATCGGCGTGCCTAATTCTGTTTGCCAGTTCTGTGGTATCTAATGACTTCATGAGGGCGCTGCGGTAACGTATTGCCCTGGTTCAGCAATTGCTATACCGCAGGAGTGAACGACATGTACATGAACCCACTGTCGCGTTCGCGGATGAGTCGAATCGCCTGGTCATGGTTCCGCCACCCGGTGAAGTGCCGTGAATTCCCGGCCAAGGCGGAGCGTCTCGTTACCCGCGATGAGCTACTCCGCTACGGGTACTAGCCACTTCTGACGACGCTGGTTACGACGCTACGTCATCTCGTGACCGTTTCTTTGCCTGACCGTTATATTTTCGTTATCGTCACTCGAATTTGCTATTAGCTGCGGGGCTCAGCTGTCAGAGAAGCCCCGAATCCCTGATCTTCTCGGCCAGCGGCTCGAGCACGGCGGGGTCATGCGGCGGCGGCAGGTAGATGATCGCCAAGTCGAGTCCTTCCTTGCCGAGCGCCGCCGCCTCGTCGACGGCCTTGGCGTAGTCGAGGTCGGGCTCCAACCGGACGTGCGCGGACAGGGTGATCTCCTTGGGGTCGCGCCCGATGTCGGCGCAGCGGGCGGCCAGGACGTCGCGCTTGCGGGCGAACTCCTCCGGTGGTCCGCCGACGAAGTTCCAGTGGTCGGCGTAGCGCGCGGTGATCGGCAGCGTGCGCTTCTCGCCGCTGCCACCGATGCAGATCGGCGGGTGCGGATTCTGCGGGCCCTTCGGCTCGTTGCGCGCGTCCTTGAGTTGGTAGTACTTACCGTCGAAAGTCGTTGTCTCGTTGCTCAATAGGCTGGTGAGCACCTCGCACGCCTCCTCGAAGCGATCGAAGCGTTCCTTGATGGAGCCGAGTTCGATTCCGTAGGCGCCGGACTCCTCTTCGTTCCAGCCCGCGCCGATGCCGAGCTCGAGCCGGCCGTTGGAAATGATGTCCAACGCAGCGGCCATATTGGCCAGCACCGCGGGATGGCGGTAGTGGATCCCGGTGACCAGCGTGCCGATCCGCAGGCGTTTGGTGCCCTGCGCCAGCGCGGTCAGCGTGGTCCAACCCTCAAGGCACGGGCCAGTCGAGTCGGAGAAGATCGGATAGAAGTGGTCAAAGGTCCAGCCGGACTCGTAAATGTCAATGTCGTCGGCGGCCTGCCAGACGGCAAGCATGTCGTTCCAATTGGTGTTCTGCGGGGATGTCTTGAAGGCGAATCGCACTAAATCGACCCTAGTCCTCGATCGCTGGTCGCGCGTTGTCAGTCCGGCTCGCCGTATTCGTCGAACCAGTACGCGAGCTTGCCGCGCCGGCTCACGGCACGCAGCCTGCGCTCGGCCTCGTTGCGGGTCTTCGGGGTGGTGACGATGAGCAGCTCGTCGCCGACCGCGAGACGCGTATCCGGCTGTGGGACGAAGGTATGACCGCCGCGAATGATCAAGGTGATGACGGTCGGATCGGGTAGCCGCAGCTCGAGAACCATGACGTTGTGCAGGCGCGACGGCGGCTGCACCGTCATCGTCAGCAGCTCCGCCTCGAGGACGTCCAGCGGCGCCGCCTCCACCTGAATTTCGCGGGTCGCCTCCCCGGAAATCAGTCCCAACCGGCGGGCGAGAGCGCTCAGGCTGGGGCCCTGCACCAGGGTGAACACCACCACCAGGATGAACACAATATTCAGCAGCCGGATGGCGTCGGGTACGCCCGCGACGATCGGGAACGTCGCCAGCACGATCGGCACGGCGCCTCGCAGCCCGGCCCACGACAGGAAAACCTGCTCGCGCCAAAGGATCCGGAAACCGGCGAGGGACACCAGGACCGAGACGGGCCGGGCAACCAACAGCAGCACCAGACCGATGACGATGGCGGGCACCAACTCACCGCCGAGGTCGCTGGGGTCGACCAGCAGGCCGAGCAGCACGAACAAACCGATCTGGGCGAGCCACCCGAGTCCCTCGGCGAACGACCGCGTGGCCGACCGGTGCGGTAGCCCCGAATTGGCTAGCACGACTGCGGCCAGGTATGCGGCAAGGAAGCCGCTGGCATGTGCCACGCCAGCCGCTGCGAACGCAACCATGCCAAGGCCGAAATTGGCCAGGGGGTACAGGCCGGATGCCGGAAGGGCGATGCGGCGCAACGCGATTGCGCCGAGCAGCCCACAACCCAGACCGATCGCAGCGCCAACGGCGAGTTCATAGAACAACACACCGATCGCATGCGCCGGTGACACGTCAAGCGGCGTCGTGCTGAAGATCAGGACGAGGATGACGGCAGGCGCGTCGTTGAATCCGGACTCGGCCTCAAGCAAGCCTGCGACCCGCCGCGGCAAGGGCACGATGCGCAGCACGGAGAACACGGCGGCGGCGTCGGTGGAGGAGACGATGGCGCCCAGCAGCAGCGCGAGCTGCCAGTCCATGCCCAGCAGCAGGTGGGCCGCCGCGGCCGTGATCACCATGCTGACCACGATGCCGACCGTGGCCAACACCCCTGCGGGCGCCAACACCCGCCTCACGTCGGAGAACCGCGTCGTCAAACCGCCTTCGACGAGAATGATCGCCAACGCCACTGTGCCGAGATGCTCGGCGAGCAGATAGTTGTCGAAGTGAAGCCCGAGGCCGTCCTCTCCGAGGACGACACCGACGCCGAGGAACAGCAGCAGGCTCGGAAGGCCGACGCGGCTGGCCGCCCGCGTGGCGACGATGCTGGCCAGAAGCACGAGCCCACCGGCCAGCAGCACCAGATACAGCTGCTGCAAAGTCATTTCACCCCGCAGTTAACCAGGACCACGCCGGATGGGTCAGGATGATGTCGTGTTGAGAGTCAGAAGGCGGGCCGCTGAGGCGTCGAACCGCACTGACGAGCGCCCCGGCATGCGCGTCGGGATCGCGGGTGCCGGAGCGGTCGGCCGATCCGTCGCCCTGGAACTCCTGGCCTACGGTCACAAGGTCTTGCTGATCGAACAAAACGTTGATCATTACGAGCCGCAGACGGTCCCCGGTGCCGACTGGCTGCTGGCCGACGCGTGCGAGCTCGCCTCACTCGAGGCGTCCGGACTTCAGATGTGCGATGTGGTGATCGCTGCGACCGGCGACGACAAGGCGAATCTCACGGCGGCACTGTTGGCCAAGACCGAGTTCGGGGTGTCCAGGGTGGTGGCCCGCGTCAACGACGCCCGCAACGAGTGGCTGTTCAACGAGGCCTGGGGCGTCGACATCGCGGTCTCCGCGCCGCGTTCCCTGGTGGCCGCGATCGAGGGTGCCATCGACATCGGCCACTTCGTGCGGCTGATGGAACTGCGTCAGGGCCAGGTGAGCCTGGCGAAGCTGACGCTGGGGGCCGACGATCCACTGGTCGGTCAGCGTGTGCGCGATCTCGCCCTGTCCGAGAACAGCGCACTGGCCGTCGTGATTCGCGACAGCGGAATCGTCCTGCCGCGGCCGGACGACGTGCTCGAGGCGGGCGACGAAATCTTGTTCTTGGCGGGCCATGCGATCGAGGACCAGGTTCGGGCCATTGTCGACCAAGCAACGAAGCCGCTTCGCGATCGATGAGTTTGCGCCGCCGCGGCGGTCAGTACGGACATGATCGATTTGACCTCAGCCTGCCAGCACACCGCCGACGTCCTCGCGGGCGTCACCGACGAACAGCTCACCCTGCCCACCCCATGTGAAAAGCTGCCGATCGAAGCGCTGGTGGCGCACGTCGGCGGGCTGGCAATGGCGTTCTCCGCCGCCGCGCGTAAGGACCTCGGAACTCTGACCGACACCCCACCGACCGACGATGCGCAGCTGGACGCGGACTGGCGAACCCTCTACCCGCAGCGACTCGCCGAGCTGGCCGCGGCGTGGCAGGACGCCGATGCATGGCAGGGCATGACACGAGCCGGGGGGATCGACCTGCCCGGGGAGGTCGCCGGCCCTGTCGCGCTGGCCGAGGTCGTCATCCACGGCTGGGACGTCGCCCGTGCGACCGGCCAGTCATACGACTGCGATCCGGCCACCACGCAGGCCTGCCTCGCGCACCTCGCGCAGTTCGATGTGTCCGGCACCGACGGCATGTTCGGGCCCGCGGTGCCGATCGCCGACGACGCGCCCGGCCTGGACCGGGTCGTCGCGCTGAGCGGCCGGGATCCCGCCTGGCGCGCGCCCTGAGCGGGCACACTGGAGGCATGGATCCGGTCGTCGCGCTGCGTCAGATCGCGTACTTCAAGGATCGGGCGCGGGAGGATTCGCGGCGGGTGATGGCCTACCGCAACGCGGCCGACGTCGTCGAAGCGCTCAGCGAGGCCGAGCGCGAACGCCACGGCGCCGCGAACAGCTGGCAGTCGTTGCCCGGTGTCGGGCCGAAGACGGCGAAGGTCATAGCCCAGGCATGGGCCGGCAGAGAGCCCGATGCACTCGTCGAACTGCGCTCGGCCGCAAAGGATCTCGGCGGTGGCGAGGTGAGGGCCGCGCTGCGGGGAGACCTGCACGTGCACTCCAATTGGTCGGACGGCTCGGCGCCCATCGAGGAGATGATGCTGGCGGCAAAGGATTTGGGCCACGAGTACTGCGCACTGACCGATCATTCCCCGCGGCTGAGGGTCGCCAACGGCCTGTCACCCGAGCGGCTGCGTAAACAACTGGATGTGATCGACGAGCTGCGGGAAACGGTCGCACCGATGCGGATTCTCACCGGCATCGAAGTCGACATACTCGAGGACGGCTCCCTCGACCAGCAGCCCGAGCTACTCGACCGGCTCGACGTCGTGGTGGCAAGCGTGCATTCCAAGCTGGCCATGGATGCGACGGCGATGACGCGACGGATGATCAAGGCGGTGGAGAACCCTCACGCGGATGTGCTCGGTCACTGCACCGGCCGACTGGTCACCGGTGGCCGTGGCATCCGGCCGGAGTCGAAGTTCGACGCCGAGAAGGTGTTCACCGCATGCCGGGACAACGGCACCGCGGTGGAGATCAATTCGCGGCCCGAGCGCCGCGACCCGCCGACGCGGCTGCTGAACTTAGCACTGGAGATCGGCTGCCTGTTCTCGATCGACACCGATTCGCACGCGCCCGGCCAGTTGGAGTTCCTCGGCTACGGTGCGCAACGAGCGCTGGATGCGAAGGTGCCGGTGGATCGGATCGTCAACACCTGGGCCGCCGACACGCTGCTGGACTGGACGGCGTCGTAGTGGATCTCGGCCTCGACACCAGGCTGACCCTGCTGGCGGCCGGACTGATCTTCCTGTTGGCGCTCGGCCTCGGCGTCTGGAAGTACCGCGAGATGGCTACCTCGGAGAACCATCTGGCGCACCCGTATGTGGACATCGCGCATCGCGCTGCACTGCTCTATTCGTTTGCGACCCTGCTGATCGCGGCTTTCGTCGAGCTGAGCGCATGGCCGGCGTGGGTGAACCTGACCGCGGCGATGGTGGTTGTGCTGTTCTTCGTCATCGCGATCGTGACGTATATCGGGCATGGCATGAAGCGCGACATCACCAACCAGTTCGAGCGTCCGACCGCCGGACTGCACGCGGGCATGGTGGCGCTCATCGTGGGCGAGATCGGCGGATTCGCCGTCCTCCTCGCCGGATTCGTTGCAGGACAACTCGTTTAGTCGGGCAGGTGCGGCATCTCCAGACCGGGATCGCGGCCGACCAACACCCCACGGGTGACCGACGAGTTGCCGTAGCGCTTGCGGACCTGGTCGACGGCGTCGTCCAGCGCCACGGTGTCGGCGTGTTCCTCGAAGGGCAATTCCAACTGTTGGGCACCTTGGCGATCGATGTTCGATACCGAGAACCCTACGAGCGTCAGCCCCTTCTCGGCGGTCAGCGGTGCGGCCGCCGTAACGAGTTCCCGTGCGGCGTCTAGGATCACGTCGGTCGACGCGGTCGCGCGCGCCATCGTGTGCGAGCGGGTGGCACGGGTGAAGTCGTCGAAACGCAACCGCAGCACCACCGTGCGGCCGGTGCGTCCCGCTTTGCGCATCCGCCGGGTGATGCGATCGATGAGGTTGAGCACCACGGCGTCGATTTCCTCCGCGGACATCGTGTTGCCCCGTCGCCCGAGGGCCCGCTGCGCGCCGACGGAGCGCCGGCGCACGCCGGTCACCACCCGGCGCCGATCGATGTTGCGGGACAGCGCGAACAGTTGACGGCCCATCGCGCCGCCGACCATGGCAGCGAGCGTGGTCTCGGTCAGTTCGGCAACATCGGCGACCGTCTCGATGCCGTGCACGTGCAGCTTCTCGGCGGTCTTGACGCCGACACCCCACAACCGGCGCACCGGAAGCGGATGCAGGAACGCCAGCTCGCGGTCCGGTGGAACCAGCAGCAGACCGTCCGGCTTGGCTTCCTGGCTGGCCACTTTCGCGAGGAACTTGGTGCGGGCGATGCCGACGGTGATGGGTAGACCCACGCGGTCGCGGACCTGAGCCCGCAGCTGCGCTGCGATTTCGACCGGGGTGCCCGACACCCGGCGCAGCCCGGAGACGTCGAGGAAGGCCTCGTCGACCGACAGCGGCTCAACGAGCGGTGTGGTGTCGTGGAACACCTCGAACACGGCGTCGCTGGCCTCGGAGTACGCCGACATGCGTGGCGAGACGATGAGCGCGTGGGGGCACAGCTGACGGGCCTGGCGCCCGCCCATCGCGGTGCGCACGCCGTACGCCTTCGCCTCGTAACTCGCCGCGAGGACCACGCCGCCGCCGACGATGACCGGCCTGCCGCGCAGCGCGGGGTCGTCGCGCTGCTCGACCGATGCGTAGAACGAGTCGAGATCGGCGTGCAGGATAGCCGGCTGCTGAGCCGCCGAATCCCACCGAGTGGCGCCCGACACGAACATATGTTTCCTAGGGTCGATCTGATCCTGTCCGCGATGTAGCGGACGAGCGTCGTCCGCTGGGATCTGTGACTGCACCACGGCCTTACCTTGGGTGTCTTCGACGTAGGAGCTTTGGTTTTGGGACCGAGCAGCCGCGGCCTTGAGTCGCAGCTGTAATCCCTCCAAGGAACTGTCTCATTGCCGACCGACAACGCGCATTTCAGGCACACGCGCGGGGTGAGACGAGAAATGAGACACCGCGACCTGGCCGATCGAAAGAGGTGGTGGCGCACGAGATGGTGTCTCGTTTGTCTAGAAACGAGACAGGCTGGCGACCCACGGGCTCGGATATCGGCGCACCACACCACGGTCTGCGGAGACCGATGCGATGTCGACGAATTGATCGATTGGTCCGCGGCGCTGGCTTTCGTCTGTATCGACGAACCCCAGGAGTCGCCACGCGTTTCGTGAAGGGCTTCCATCGCCAGCCCACTTCCGCTGGTGAGCGCCGGCGTTGGGCTAGCCGACGGGAACGTATCTGCGTTGCTCGTCAGCGACGCGGACAAGGAGCAGTACGCAAACACACGGGATCGATCGGCGCCGCCGGTCGTTTCGTCGCTCGCGATGACCAATTGTGTGATCGCATCATTGATGGCCTACCGAGGATTTAGGTACCTCATCGATGATCGGTCAGAATCGATGATCGGTCAGAGCCGACAGCGAGCACCACCTCACTTTTAGACCCAGACCGAACCCAAGGCACCGCTAATACCGGAATGGAAGGAGTTGCGAGTTGCCGCACTCTGACGAGTACGACTCGAGCGGCATTGCCAGGGCCAACGCGCGGGCCTGGGATGCAGAGGTTGCCAAAGGTCACTGGGCGACCGTGCCCCTCACCGACGACGAATTCCGCGACGCTGCGCGGGATGGTTTTCCAGTGTCGGTGACAGGATCTCGGCCCGTCCCCGCCAGTTGGCTCGGCGACCTCGCGGGCCAGCGGGTGCTCTGCATCGCCTGCGGTGGTGGACAACAGACCGTGCTGCTCGCCGGGCACGGCGCCACCGTCACCTCATTCGACAATTCCGCGCAGCAGCTTCAACGCGACATCGACACCTGCGCGAAATTCGGTCTCGAGCTGAGCGCCGTCGAAGGTTCGATGGACGACATGCACTCGTTGTCAGCGTCGACGTTTGACATTGTGGTGCTAGGCATGGGAGCCCAGTTCGTGGCCGATCTTCGACCTGTGTTCACGCACATACGTCGCATCCTCACCGCCGATGGCTTCTTCATCGGCGGATTCGTCAACCCGGTCTGCTACGTATTCGACTGGAAGGCTCACGCAGACAACAAGCTCGAGGTCCGGCACAAGGTGCCTTACTCCGATCTGACATCCCTGCCGGAGGCAGAACGGCTCACTCTGTTCGGGCGAGACGCTCCATTGGAGTTCGGGCATAGCCTTGAAGAGATCATCGGTGGCCTGTCAGCCGAGGGCCTCTGTATCAACGGCTACCTCGAAGAGTTCGACGCACGTGACCAGATGGGCGAGTATTTTCCGAGCTTTTTCGCCGTGCGTGCCAGCTAAGCGGCGCGCCGATCCATGAGCCCGGACTGATTGCGGTCGTCCCGTCGATCACCTCGGTGGCCACGACAACGCACCAGACTCCGGCCACGCCCGACACCGCCACCACCGTGACGAAGCCATCACGCGCTCACGCGTTCGCCAGGCAAGACGGTGCCGGGTGGCTCTGCGGACGTCAACTCGCCCAGCGAGCATCGAAATCGGGATGATCGGCGTAGACCATGGCCAGCCGCCCGAGAACGGGCTGCTTCGCGTGGACGTCGCCATCTTCACCTTGTGCGAAGTTCCAATTGACGCCCCGTAGCGCATCATCGACGAGCCGGCGCTTGAACGCCGTCTCACGCAGACCACGCGTCGACAGACCACGCGTCGACCCTGCGCTCCGGTGCATTGAGCTCAGCGCCACCCGCTCGTCTTCTGCTATTCGAGCAAGAACGAAACTCACGACGTTCATCTCGCCATTGTGTCGTGGCACGGCGCGCCCTGTCCCCCCACGCATCGAGCTGGCCCACCAACGGATCAAGCGACTATCCGAAGAGAACCGGCACCTGCGAGACCAACTCGCCATCGCACACGGTCAACGCCGAGCCGAACAGATCACCGCGTCAAAGACACCGTCTATGACACAAGCCCCCAGCTCATGACTGATACGGACGAGGGTGACTCAGGGGAACATATGTTCGCACCAGGGACCGACAGCTAGCGGGCTTCGCCGTAGATGCTGGTGACCCAGATGTGCACGAGTGTGTCGAGGAGCCGTTCCCTGGGTATTGCCGGCTCTTCGTCGGTGAACGATGCGAACAACGCGCGCTCGTTCATCAGGTTCAAGGCCGTGGCGAGGTCGTGGGCCGGCAGTGTCGTCGGCGCCATGCCTGCGGCGCGTGCCATCTCGATCGTGGCTGCGGTCTTGTCGATCCACTTCTTCATGAACCTCGACAGCAGGTCGCGCACTTCGGGGTGGGATGCCCGCACTTCCTGCGCGGCACGGGTCACCGTCCGATGGCGAACGAACGTGTCGAAGAAGACATTGATGCCAGAGCGGCACATCTTATATCGGTCCGCCGCCTCGGGTAAGGCCGCGTCGTGTCGTTCGAACGCGGCGTCGGCCTCGCTGATCACCCTTTCGAAGAGGGCAAACAGCACCGCATCCTTCGATGCGAAGTAGAAGTAGAAGGTCGGTCGTGACAAGCCGGCACCCTTGGCGAGGTCATCCACTGAGATCTCGGCGATCGGGCGCTCCTCGAGTAAACGCCGTGCCGTGTCGAGAATCGCCTGTTCCCGCTCGTCACCCGACGGCCGGACAGCGCGGCGGCCACGGGCTACGCGGGGCTGGCTGGCGATTGTCACGGCCCTGACTTTACACGGTGTCGAATCTTTCAACACACTGTTGACGTATTCGACACAGCGTTGATAGCTTTACAGCATGACTGAATTTGTCGACGTCGTCATCGTGGGAGCCGGCATCTCCGGCATCAGCGCCGCCTGGCACCTGCAGGACCGCTGCCCCGACAAGAGCTACATGATCCTGGAGCGCCGCGATAACCTCGGCGGCACCTGGGACCTGTTCAAATATCCAGGCCTGCGATCTGACTCCGACATGTACACGCTCGGCTTCCGGTTCAAGCCGTGGGCGTCAGACCAGGCGATCGTCGATGGCCCGTCGATCCTGAACTACCTCAAGGAAGCGGCCACCGAGAACGGCATCGACAAGCACATGCGTTTCGGCCACAAGGTACTGGCGGCCAACTGGTCGGACGCCGACAACTGGTGGGAGCTGACGGTCGACCGCGGAGGTGAGCCGACGCAGATCAACTGCGGCTTTCTGCTCGCCTGCAGCGGCTACTACAACTACGACGAGGGCTACAGCCCTGAGTTCGGCGGCCGCGACGCCTTCGGTGGCACCATCGTCCACCCGCAGCACTGGCCGGAGGATCTCGATTACCAAGGCAAGAAGGTCGTCGTCATCGGCAGTGGTGCCACGGCGGTCACGCTGATCCCCGCGCTGATCGATTCGGGCGCGGGCCACGTCACGATGTTGCAACGCTCGCCCACCTACATAGCACCGCAGCCAGACAAGGACCGGTTCGCCGAGCGGATGAACAGGATGCTTCCGACCGATGCCGCCTACGCCGCTACTCGGTGGAAGGCCATCGCCCGCAGCACCTTCCATTACCAGCTCGCCAGGAAGTTCCCGAATTTCTTCGCCAACGCGTTGCGAACAATGGCCGAGCGCCTGCTGCCGGAGGGCTATGACTTCGACAAGCATTTCAGCCCGTCCTACAAACCGTGGGACCAGCGGCTGTGTGTGGCGCCGAGGGGAGACCTGTTCAAGGCCATCCGCAAGGGCACGGCAGACGTCGTCACCGACAAAATCGAGCGGTTCACCGAGACCGGGATCAAGCTCGCGTCTGGTGAGGAGCTCGAGGCCGACATCATCGTCACCGCAACGGGTTTGAATATGCAACTGTTCGGCGGTGCCGATATCCAGCGCAACGGCGAGACAATGCCGCTGACCGAGATGATGGCCTTCAAGGGCATGATGCTCACCGGCCTGCCGAACATGGCCTTCACCGTCGGCTACACCAATGCGTCGTGGACCCTGAAGGCTGATCTGGTGTCCGAGTTCGTCTGCCGCGTCATCAATTACATGGATGCCAACGGCTTCCAGCGGGTGGAGCCGCAACACCCCGGCGACACAGTCGAAGAGCGGCCGATCATGGATTTCACCCCGGGCTATGTGCTGCGCGCCCTTGACCAGCTGCCGAAGGGCGGTTCGGTGACGCCGTGGCGGCTCAAGCAGAACTACCTGCTCGACCTACAGATGATCCGGCGCGGCAAGGTCGACGACGAGGCGCTGCACTTCACCAAACATCACGCGCCGGTGGGGGCCTCGGCCTAGAGCTGGTCGGACTCAGTCTGCGGGGACGACGACGATTCCGTCGTCGTCACTGTGGACGATCTCGCCCGGCACGAACACCACGCCACCGAATTCGACCGCCACATCGCGCTGGCCGTCGCCGGACTTGGTGCTCTTGCGAGGATTGGTGCCGAGCGCCTTGATGCCGATGTCGAGCGTGCGCAGGGTCGCCGCGTCACGCACCGCGCCGTTGATGATCAGGCCGAGCCAGCCGTTCTCGACGCCGAGGCCGGCGATGAGGTCGCCGACGAGGGCCGAGTGCAGCGAGCCGTCGCCGTCGATCACCAGCACTCCGCCGTTACCCGGTTCGGACAGAACCGATTTCAGCAACGCGTTGTCCTCGAAGCACTTCACGGTGGTGATCGGACCGGCGAACTGCGACCGGCCGCCGAACTGTCGCAACTGCAGATCGCAGCTACGCGCTTCGGGGCCGATGTCGTCGACCAGATCGGCGGTGGGGCGAGGCTCGATGGTCACGGCCCGATGCTAGCGATCGGTCCGCTGGGGACCTTCGAACCGATGTTGGCCAGCGCGTAGGTGATCGCTTCGTCCATGGTCATCGACGTTCCTGCATGGCGAAGTTCACGCGCTCGTTCGTCGCCGAGCGCCGATGTGACGATATCGCCTGCGTCGTGTAGCGCCTTCAGAACGAAGTTTGCGTTTGGACCTACCGGTGCCGCATTTTGCCGCTCGGTGATTCCGGCCTCCGCCGCGCCGCGCCTGAAGGTGGCGTACCCGGCACCGCAGAGGACACCGGCGATTTCGGGACGACTCTCGGCGAGGGCACGCGCACACATGCTGAGGCAGGGTGCCACCTGGAGCGGGGCCATTATCCAGCGCTCCAGGTGCATCGACCGGGCAGCCAGTGCGAGAGTGAGGTCCCAATCCTCGAGTCGGCCGGCCACCAAACACGCGGTGAGGATTCCGGAAGGGCTCGCCTCCCATGGGGATTCGCTGCGGTCGATGCTTTCCTCAAGGAGTGTTCTGGCGCGTCGTGGGTCGACGTCTGCGATCGTTAGCGCGAGCGAATTGAGACTGATGACAATCGCGGCATGCATTCCAGACTGTCGGGCGCGCTCGAGCGCTTCTTCGGCTATGGCAGTGGCTTCCTTGGTATCCCCGCCGCCGAGCAACGCCGTGTTCACGCCGACCGCGAGGTTGATCGCGGCCAGCCCGGATAACCGTCGGCGGTCGCTAATTCGGCGCCTCGACGGTATGCCGAGAGCGCGCCGGCGTAGTCGCCTGTGGCGAGCGAAGCCATCGCCGTCAAGTTGCACGCATCCAGCTCGATCCGGGGACGGCGCTCTGTGTTCGGAACGGGCGGCCGGCCTCGAGCGCTTGCCGGCGGAGTTCATCGGAGCGGGCGTAGTCGCCGCGCAGGTACGCATGCCATGCCGCCGCCATCAGGACGCGGGGGTACCCGGGCTCCGCGGCAGCGTCATGAAGGTCGATGACGACAGAGGCCGGGATCTCGAAGACCTCTCCCATCCCGCCGTAGCCGTGGTGATGCGGGTGATCGGCCACCAGCTGTATAGCGAGCGAGGCGTCGTCGGTGTCGATCGCTGTCGCCAGGGCAGCGCGGATATTGTCGCGCTCGAGGTTGATATGTCTGGCCCGACCAAGCTGCTCGGCTCCGTAGAGATGCTCAGCCGCATGTGCCATACAAGTCCGCATAGAAGCCGGCGTGCCGCATCAACAGAGTCTCGGTTTCGGTCCATTCGGCGAGCTTCTCCTCGCCGTACTGGCGGATGGTCTCCAACAGACGGAAGCGGGAGCCGAACGCGTTGTCTTCGGCTATCACGAGCGACCGGGCCACCAATCCGGTCACCAAGTCAATGACGTCTTCGCGCTCGACGGGGTCGCCGCTGCAGACCTCTTCGATAGCGTCGAGTGTGCAGCCCCCCGAGAAGACCGAGATGCGGCCGAGCACCCGCTGTTCGGCTGGGCTGAGTAGTTCAAAGGACCAGTCGATGGCCGCGCGAAGTGTTGCGTGCCGCTCAACGGCACCTCGGCGCCCACCGGCCAGCACCTGAAATCGGCGGTCGAGGCGCCGCGCGAGTTCGGTGGGATTCAACGCGATCACGCGCGCCGCAGCCAATTCGATGGCCAGCGGCACACCGTCGAGCCGTTGACAGATCTTCCACCACGGCGTGGGCATTATTGTCATTCAGCGCGAAGTCGGCCTTGATGTGACTCGCGCGCTCGACGAACAGACTGACGGCATCGGTCGTGAGCAGCACTGCCAAATCGTCGTCTACGGCCGCCGACATTCAAGGGGGGCAGGGCAATCAGTTGCTCGCCGTCGACGGCCAGGCCCTCACGACTCGTTGCCAGCACGACGACACCCGCGCACTGCCGCTCTATCCGTGTCACAAGCCGAGCTACCGCCGAAACCAGGTGCTCGCAGTTGTCGAGTAGCAGCAAGAGTTGTTTGTTTGCAAGCATTTCCACGAGCGAATCCTCGAGGGAATGCCCGCTCCGGGTGGCCAGGCGGAACGCCGACGCCACTGCCTCCACGACACCGTCGGGATCGCGCACCGGCGCCAGCTCCGCGAGCCATGCCCCGTCCCGAAACCGCGGCACCGTGTCAGCCGCGACCTGCATTGCAAGCCGGGTCTTGCCCACTCCGCCAACACCGGTGACCGTCACTACCCGTGAATTGTCGAGTGCTGCTGCAACCTTCGCGGCCTCCTCGGCGCGACCGATGAATGAACTGACCTGTGCCGGCAGGTTTCCCGGGAACGAGTCCAAGGTCCGCAGCGGTGGGAATTCCTCGCGATCCCCGACGCGGGTCAGCTGGAAGATTCGGATCGGGCGACCAAGGTCACGCAGTCGGTGTTCACCGAGATCGACGAGTTCGCATCCTTCAGTCAGCTGGTCACGCAGAAGAATCTCGGTGGCGCCGGACACCACCACCTGCCCGCCGTGGGCAGCGGTCATCAACCGCGAGCACCGGTTGATCGGCAGGCTGGCGTAACCGGTGTCGTCGACGATCACCGCCTCATCGGTATGCAGCCCAATCCTTGCGCGCAATGAGTTCGCGGTACCCCATGGCTCTGCCACGAGCGCGTGTTGGAATGCCGCAGCCGCTGCGACGGCGTCCCGGGCGGTCGCGAACGACGCGGCCATACCGTCGCCCATCCGCGCGAACACGAAACCTCGGTGGGCGGCAATCGTTTTCTCGAGCAGCTCGTCGTGGCGAACCATCGCGGCCTTCATCGCGCCCGGGTCCTGCTCCCACATGCGGGTCGAGCCCTCGAGATCGGTGAGCAGGAAGGTCACCGTGCCCGATGGTGGATTCCCGGCCATGGGCCTCAAACTAACGTCGATCTCCGTCAGGTACTGAGGCTTTGGACAACGAGCTTCAGAGTGGGTCGAGGCGAGCCTTGAGCAGACAGAACTCGTTGCCTTCGGGATCGGTCAACACATGCCACTGCTCATCCCCTGTCTGGCCGATGTCGGCCGGGCGCGCACCAAGCTTCAGAAGGCGTTCAAGCTCGGCGTCCTGATCGCGGTCGGTGGCGTTGACGTCGATGTGCAGGCGGGATTTCCCCTTCTCCGGCTCATCACGGCTACTGAGGATGATCGTCGGCTGCGGACCACCGAACCCCTCGCGCGGCCCAATCTCCACCGAACCGTCGTCCTCGCGATCGAGCACAACGAAGTCCAGGACCTCGCACCAGAACCGCGCCAGCACTTCAGGGTCGCGGCAACCGAGCACGAGCTCACTGATCCGACATGCCATAACGTGTCAGTCGTCGCCGTGCCGACGGGCGACGAGCACCAGCAGGATGGCCAGCACACCGGCCGCGATCGCCGCGGCGATCGGTAACCGCGACGGGTCGGGCCCGACCAGCGGCACGGTACTCGGTCCTGTCGCGGGGTTTCCCGCAGCCGCAACGGTCGATTTAGCTTGCGCCGCTGTTTGTTTGGCCGCATCCGCTATGTTGCGGTCGCCGTTGGTGTCCGCCAGCTTCGGCGCGACTTTCTGTACGGGCTTCGGCGCCTTCTTTGCGGGCTCCTTCTTGGCCGGCGCTGCTTTCTTGGCGGCTTTCGCAGGTGTCTTCTTCGCGGCCTTCTTCGCGGCCTTGGCCGGCTTCTTCTTCACCGGAGGGGGTGGCGGCTCAGCGGGCGGCGGCGCGGCAGGGGGTGTGGCCGACGGCGTGGAGTCTGACGATTCCGGTGCAGGCACCGCAGGCGGTGGGGCGTCAGGCTTTTCGTCGGGTCGATCCTGCTGGTCGGCCATTTGGCTGCTCCTTTGCAGTGTCTCGTCCTCAATCATTCAACCCTAACCGGTAACCGACAGCGCGGCCGCCATGGTCAGGGCCACTGCCATGATTGCCAGCTCGGTGAGCGACCGCGATCGCGAAACATACGCGGTGACGCGGTGCGACTTTGCCGCGGGCAACCAGCGGGCGCGGTTGCGCCACGCGAGCGCCGTCAATACAACGGTGAGAACGATCTTGATGAGCAACACGCGGCCGTATCCGGTGGCGAACAACTGCGATGCGGAGTCCACGGCGACGAGTGCACCCGTCACGCCACCCGCAAGCAATGCGACCACGCACCAGAGGGCCAGCTGGGAGAACCGCGGCAGCACCCGCGCCCACCGGCCGCGGTGGTCGACGGTGAGCACCAGCGCCGCCAGCGACCCGCACCACAGTGCGGCGGCGAGCGCGTGAATCGCGATCGCGATAGCGCCGAGCGAGCTCGCCGACATGTGGCCGCCGATCGTGCGCGCGACGAGTCCGACCGCGGCGATCCCGGCCGATGCAATCGCCGTCGGCGGCGTCCTCGGCGCGAGAGCCGCTAACACCAACACCAGACCCGCGGCCACGACGCTGAACAGACCGGATCGCCCGGCGGACATCGCGAACGTGAACTGCACCGTTGTGGCCAGTCCGATGCGGGTCACTGGAACCGCAGTCGCTCCCGCGGCACCCACCGCCAGCCGGCACACCTCGGCGAACAGCCAGAAACCCGCCGCCACCACAAGGGGAGCGCCGGCCCGCCGCGTCAGTTCGTCTCGGTGGCGACCGGTGTCGAGCATCGGAACTGCTGCAAGGCCGAGCGTGGCGGCGGCCGCGCAGTCGGCCAGTGCGCGCACCACGGTGGCGGCAGGCGCACCCTGCGGATACGCCACCGCCCACGCGGCCACCGAGGCGGCGAGCACGACGGCGACACCGCCTGCCGCCGCTTTTCGCCGGTTCACGCCTTGTGCCGCGACGCCCACCAGATTCCGCCGCCGATGATCAGAGCGCCCACCGCCAGGAATGGCCACACCGGAATCCCCCCTCCTGCGGCATCGGCCGCATTGGCGGCCGATGGGCCAGGGGTTCCGGTTGCTGCGATCGTGAGCTGGAACGACCATGATCCGGAGACGGGATGGCCGTCGGCCGAGGTCACCCGGTAGTTCACCGTGTAGGTACCGGTGGGGCCCAGCGGGCGGACGCCGATGCTGACCACCGGGCCTTGTACGTCCGGATCCCCGGTGGACCATAGATTTCCGTCGGGGCCCACCACGGTCATCGCCGCGAACTGGGGCTGCAACTCCTCGTTGAACGTCGCGCTGACCCGCTGGGGGCCTTGAGCCAGCGCGGCCTTGTCGGCGGGGTCGGTCGCGATGCGGACGGCATGCGCGGAAGCGACCCCCGCGCCCGCCAACGCCGCCGCGGCCACAAGGGCAGCCACGAGCGCGGTCAGGCAGGCGCGGATCATGTCCGTCGCCGGGTGACAAACGCCGTGGCCACGCCGAGTGCGGCCAGGATGAGGGCGCCGCCGGCGAGCCAGCGTGCGACGTTGTCGGCCGGCGGAGCAGGGGCCGACGAGGCTGCCGGAGCTGCCTGCGCCGTCATGTCGTGGTCGTGGTTCGCGGTCGGTGCGGCACCGGTCAAGCTCAGCACAGGTGCCGGGTGTTCGGGTTCACCGCCGTCGGGCAACGGTGGTTGATCCCAGCGCACCACGGTGCCGTCGGAGTAGGTCTGGGTGGCGGGAAAGGTGACGCTGTCACCCTCGGGCAGCTTGACCGACAGCCGGAACAGCGCGAACTCGTCGGACGAAATACCGACCTGCGGATTCGCCGTCCACGTCACCGAACTCACGGTGCCTGCCGCCTTGTCCCGCACCAGGCTTGCCGTCCAGCCCGGCATCACTTCTGTTCGCGCGGACGCCACGTTGGGCAGTGCGATGCTCAATTTCGTTGTGACAGAGCCGTTGTCAGATTCGTCGGGCACCTGGAAGGTGACCAGCGAGGTGCTGCCAGGCACAGGGTCGTCGGCGTCGACGTGGACGTGGGCCCACGCGGACCCGGCACCGGACGCAAGGCCGATGGACAATGCCACTGCCGTGCCGGCAGCGGTGACGAGGGCGCGCTTGGGCGCCCTGGAGAGGAAACGCATTCGATTGTCGCTTTCTTGTGTCGGAGGATCGGCTGGTCAGCGGGCGTGACTGACCGGCGGACCTCGGTGCGACACCGATGCGGCAAGTAGGAGGGCCGAACGCAGCGGCTGGTCGGCGCCCGTGGTGACGACGACCGGTGCGCATGCCACCGGCGGTGTGATGGCACGCGCGGTGACCTCGACGGCTCGCGACACCGCGTGGCAGAGTCGGTCGCCCGCGGCGATGAGGATCGCCCCGGCCGCCACCGCCAGCGCGTGTGCCAACAGCATCGCCGGGGCGGACGACGTCGGCACGTGATGCCTGTGCCCGGCTGCGCTCAGCATGAGGTGGCCGACGAGTTGGCCGGCCGCGAGCAGCCCGAGGAGCACACGCACGTCGGCGGTGCGCGCGATGGCGGCTGACAGGCCGCCGACCGTCGCCGCGAGGACGGCGAGCAGTACCACCGCGCTTCCGGTCGGCGCGCCGCCGGCCACACCGTGCGCGGCCACCGCCAACGCGGCGGTGAGGAGTCCAGCGGCGATCCCCCGCAGACGGTCTGCGGCGCTCGCTGGCTCCTGTGCCACGTGTCAGACCACGCCGAGCCGGGCCATCAGGTCGGCGTCGATGCCGTCGAGCTGCTGTGAAATCGCGCTGTGAGCGGCGCGACGCTGGGCCAACGGCATGTTCTCGGCCGCGGTAACGGCCGCCGATAGATCGGTCAACCGTTCGGTCATCGCGGTGACGAACTGCTTGGTCTCGGCGTCCTTCGGTTTCTTCTCGGCCACCACTCGCAAGGACTGCTCGGCGCCCGCAATCCGGGCTGACAGCTGTGCGCCGTGTCCGGAGAACTGGCCGAGCTGGCTGAGCGGAACACCGAGCTTGTCCGCCCGCCGCTCGTCGAGGAATCCGCGCGCCGCCATCGCGCCGCGGTAGGCCAGCGGCACGACGACCGGGGCAAGCAGCCGGGACACCGTGAGCGCTCGGCGAATCCGCGTCGGAGACAGCAGCTTGCCCTCGCGGGCCGCTTTGAGCTCCGTTTCAGCAACTTTGAGCGCGGCCTTGTCGCTGTCCCGTTGCGCCCGTAGTTGCGCCTTCAGCGCCCTGGTTTCGGCCCTGTGTGCGGCCTTGTCGCGACGGCGCTCGTTCTTCGCCGCGAGCTTGGCCTCCAACTTGGCGCGGGCCTTGATGGCACGGGCCTCAGCTCGCCGAGTAGCGCGGCTTTTCCGTCGCGTGAACAGGCCCATCCCGGCCGCCTTCCCGTCATCTCGTCGGATTCCGGCCAATCGTGTCTGCGATGGCTTATCCCAACACTGACCAACACTATCGCCCGGAACACCGATCGCCGTTGGCCTACCCCGATGCGGGGTAGGGTTTCACTCACTAGCAAACCGCGCACGACGGACTGTGCGACAATTGTCACACTCGTCAATCACTGTCGGACGGCGTGTTGAGAGGTGGTGACCGAGTGGCTTCGCGTATGCGTTTCACCGCGTCGGCATGCCTCGTCGCGTCCGGCCTGTTGATGAGTGGTGCCGGTGGCGCGATTGCGCTTGCCGAACCCGGACACGACTACGGGAGCTCGGACGACGGTAAGGGTGGCGACTCGATCGGCGACGTCATTCGTCACGCCCTTGGCCTTGACGGCGGCAACGACCCGAAGGCGTCTGAGCCCGGCACGGCGCCGCGCACGCAGCGGGGGAACGGCAGGACCGGTGATACGACACCGCCAAAAACGGTAACGTCCACGAAGCCGACGACCTCGACGAAGCCAACGACCTCGACGAAGCCAACGACCTCGACGAAGCCAACGACCTCGACCAAGCCCAGCGAGCCGCCGGGTCAACCGCCTCCCACACCCGCTCAAAGCAGCGGCGGCGGTGGAGGTGGCGGCGGCATCGAGCAGCTTCCACGTTTCACGCAACCGTCGGTGCCGGATATGCAGCTGCCCGACGAGCTGAAGCCGACCGAGCCGGGGGTGCCCGGTGGGCCAGGGGTGCTCGACGCAGGCGCGGGTGCCACGACGCCAGTCGGCGCTGCGGCACCGATCGTGTTGCCGATGATCGTCGTGCCACCGCTGGCCCCGCTCGGCCCTCTCGGCGCGCCCGGGGGCATCGCATCGCCGGGGGCACTGGCCGAACCCCCCGCGGGCACACCTCGCGGCGTCACCGCAGAGTCGCCGGCGGGCCGTGTCCCGCCGCCCGCCAACGCGGGCAGAAACGCCGCGGTGCCGGCGCCGTCCTACCGGATCGGATACACCGAGTATCTGCGGACCGCCGGGCTGCCGCAGGTCGCGGCGTTGGCGGTGCCGGGACTCGCGGGCATTTTTGTTCTCACGGGTGCCGGGGGATTAGTAGGGTACCGGCAAGCGAAAATGGGCCACACCGTGCGAGGCGGTGCGGCACGGTTTATGAGGTAGCACGATCTGCCCCATCGAGGGGGTGGGGAGCGCATAGTGGAATCGTCGAGAGGGGGTCTGTATGCCGGCCAGTCGTCGTGTAACCCGTGCTGTCAGTGCGGTGTTGGATCTTGCCCCGCGGCACGGTGAAATCTCGTTGCCCCGCCTTGTCGACGCCGTCAGCGAGGACCGTAACCGGCCGATCGAGCTGAAGATGTCGGATCTACCGCCCGGCGTGTGCGGGCAGTGGCGTCAATATGCCGACCGGGACGTCTTTCTCATTCAGGAGGGTCTGCCCGCATGGGACCGCACGCTTGCCCATGAGCTCGGCCACCTGGTCCTCGGTCACGATGGCATCCCGGTCGTTCAGGCGGCCCGCGAGGAAACGGAA
The DNA here is from genome assembly GCA_963817825.1 of uncultured Actinomycetota bacterium. Lineage (GTDB taxonomy): Bacteria > Actinomycetota > Actinomycetes > Mycobacteriales > Mycobacteriaceae > Mycobacterium. The sequence continues at coordinate 176,474 of CAWFQG010000018.1, forward strand.
TTCGCCAGTTCCGAGCTGATTGGGTACATGCTCAACCAGCGCACCGGCTGCATGGGGCCGAGCGGGGAAGACGCCGAGCAGGAGGCGGAGGATTTTGCCGCACTGCTCATCTACCGCCTGGGCAGGCTGCCCTCCGACCGCTCCTCCATCGTGCAGGTTCGGCTCGGAGAGGCGTTTGGTTGATCATCTGGGTCATCGCCGGTCTGCTCGGTCTTGCTACCGGCCTTCGCATCGGATGGGCGCTCGTCAACAAGCAATCCCTGGTGAGCACCGCCATGATCCTGGCTCTCGGCAGCCTCGGGCTGGTAGCGGCGCTCAACTGGCAGCCTCTGACGCTGCTGCTGGACACTCTCCTGCACTGGCCCAACATCTCGATGGGTCTTTCCCAGGTGGCGCTGGTCGGATGCGCGGCGGGGAGCTGCGTGATGATCACGACCGTCTCCTCGCCGCGTAAACCCGCCACCCTTCGCCACGTCGCCATGTGGCAGTACGCGGTCGCCGTGGTCATCGCGGTCGGGACCATGGTGGCGTTCTTCGCCGCGGGCCAGCAGCCCGAGATGTCGCCGGGGGAGTATCTGCGACGCAATCTCGGCTCGAACGCCACGGCGTTGCCGTGGCTGCTGCCGCTGCTGTACGTGCTGCTGGCGCTGACGCTGGTGTCGTGGGCCGGGATGCGCCACTCCAACCGCACTCGACGGGGCCGTGCGTTGTTTGTCTTCACCGTCGGCATCGTGCTGATCGTGCTGGCCAGCGCCTTCTTTTTCCTGCGGGCGGTGGGCACCACGCAGTTCGTCGGCGTCGGCGCGGCCGCCACGCTGCTCGGCTGCGCGATGTTGGTGGTGGCCGCGGGGTCGCTGCTTCCGAGCGTCGAGGACTGGTTCGGCGCGCGTCGCGAGTTGCGAACGATTCAGCCGCTGCTCGACGAGCTCGGCCACCGACATCCCGACGTGGGAATCGGGGTGCGGCCGCGTGGGCCGCTGGTGTTCCGGGTGGCCGAGAGGATGTCGCTGATATCCGATGCCCTATTCCTCGAGGCGACGGCGGCCGACGCCGCCCTGCGTCATCCGGTCGACGCCTCCGGCTCTTCGGCGGATCGCGACTCGGATCACGACTTCATCCAGATATCCGACCTCGAGTCGCCCCCCGTCACACCGGAGGAACAGGCCCACGCGGTCGCGGAGTGGATCTACGCAGGTCGCGGCGAAACGGATGCCGCACAGAAGCGCGCATTGTTCCCCGGCCTGAGCTGGCTGCGTCAGCCGACCACCTATTCAGACCGGGAGTGGATCCTGGCCATCGCGAAGCTGTACAGAGAGCTGGACCGGGCGGGGATCGCAGCCATCTCCTGACGGACAGTCAGTGATTAATTCGCCGGGCGCCGCAAGCGGGCTTCCCGGGGCTAATCGTCGAGGTGCTCCCTGCGGCGCAGCTCGTCGACTTTGTCAACGATGTCCCGTTGTGCCTCAACGGACAGGCCAACCGTGCGCGCCGCAATACGGCGGACACCCTCGTCACGCATGTTGGCGAGCCACGTCAGTTCCTTGTCCAGCTTCTCGTAGTACTCGTCGTCGGTGAAGTACGCCGGCTTGATACGGAAGAAGTTGGCAAGGGCCGCCATGGTTGCGGCAGAGGGATTCGTTCGGTTGCCTGAACGAAGCTGAGATAGATACGGAGCCGACATTGTGATGCCTTCTGCCTTGAGGGCGGCGATCACCTCGGCGGACGTATGCGGACCACGCCCGGGCGGGTAGACCGTGTCGAACAGCCGGTTCAGGCGGGCGGAGAACGTCTTGCTCATCGATTTGACCTCCACATGCTGGCAAGAGCGGACAACTAGGCGGCGTATTTGCTGACCATCGTAGCGAGACTTGTGCCAACAACCAAGTGCAAACCGCGGAAAAGTTAAGCCGGCTTTTGTTCAAGGGTCTTGATACCGCGATAAGCAGCGCGTTTAGACCATATCTCATAGATGTCTCATGATGTGGTCAAGCAAATTTTGACGGATACGAAGCAATCCCTTAGCTCCGGGGCCCGTCACCATCGCCTTTTCGCTCGCCAGGACGCCAGCGGGCAACGGGTAACACCGACCCGGTGGCGGATCCTTGCGTTTGCTGAATTTACGGGTTCACGGAGGCCGTCCCAACGAGTCCGGGTTTGTGCCCAGCCTTGGAATTGCCAGTGGGCGATCGGGTTCGCTCCGGCGACGGTTCCAGCGGTCGCACGACTGCCGCCTTATGTCGCCGCAGGAAGCCGAAAACCCCGACTGCGACCGCTGCAGCCGAGCCTCTGGAGTCCTATGCAGCAAGGAGCATCGCCAGTATCGCGGTGTCTGGATGGCTGATCGGGTCGATGCCGACGCGACTGACCATCGAAGTGACCGTGCCATCGGACTCGGCCTCCACCCAAGCGGCGCGGTGTTCCAGGCCCAGATGCGGAAGGCCGGGCAGCAGAACACAACCCGAGGCGGCACCCGAGCACTCCGGCAGTGAGGGAGTGGTCTCCGACGGTGGGTGCAGCATCAAGAGGGCAGGCGGTTGGTGGTCGGCGAAATACCCTGGCGGAACGGCGCTTTCACCAACGACGGTGCCCTCGGCGAGAACCAGTCCGACGGTGCCGGGCTCAGGAGAGTCGGGAAGCTCCTCGCGGGCGCCGAAAATCGTTGTGGTGGCCAGCAATCCGGGAAACGAGGCGACTCTGACGGCCACCCGCAGTAGCTGCGCCCACTCTTTGGTGGAATCGGGCCAGCGACCTGAGACCACGAAACCCTTCAATGATCCGTGCGAGTGGAAGGGGGCGATTTCGATCGCCCGACCAGACCCTGGCTCCATCTCGCCTCCGCGACTCCAGTGTTCGGACAATGTCTGACACTCCACTGGGTCGATCCGATCAGCATGAGGTAGCAACGCCTGGCACGCAAGACGACACGGGTGCTAACGGGCGACTTTGGTTCGCACCGTCCACACCACGCGATAGGACCCGGCGGCCGACACCCAGCCGAACTCATGCGAGTCCACAGCGCCGATCGCGGCGGGGTTGTCCGACCGGGCTTCGAATATCGCACTGCGACCCGTGCCGTACACGTCTGCCACCCGCTTGACGAGCCAACGCGTCGATAGTCGCGGGTCGCGGAACAACCGCAACTGGCCGCGCCGGGGCGTCCCGCCGCGAAGTGCCAGAAGCCCGTCGCCCTGGCGCAGGGCGGGGCACATCGAGTCGTCGACGACCGCGAACCGGCGCAGTGGCGAGCCCCGCAGCGGATGGTTTCGGCCCACCACCGAAGGGTAAGTTAAGGCCATGCTGCATCGACTTTTCGCCAACGCCACTCCTGCCCACGCTCACTGCGACCTGTACTGCGGCGTCTACGACCCCGCCCAGGCCAAGATCGAGGCTCTCTCGTGCCTCAAAACGCTGCAGAAGTACCACGACTCCGACGACGACCATTTCAAGACGCGCGCGATCATCATCAAGGAGCAGCGCGCCGACGAGGTCAAGCATCACCTGATGGTGCTGTGGGCCGACTTCTTCACCAAGGAGCATTTCGAGCAGTTCCCCAACCTGCACCAGCTGTTCTGGGACGGCGTGCACGGTGCGGGCGACGTCAAGAAGTCGCTCGATGTCGCCGTAGCCGAGAAACTGCTCAAGACGATCGACGAGATCGCCGACATCTTCTGGAAGACCGAGAAGGCCAAGGGCATGGGCGTCTACCCGCCTGCCTGAGAATCAGACACAACGGCCCTGGCCCTCAGCCGTGAGGGGCCAGGGTCGTTTTCTTTTCAGTACAGGACGATGAGGGCAAGGACGCCCAAGAGCACGAGCGCGATCAGGCCGGCCCGTACACAGGCCATGAGTTGGCCCCGCGCGTAGACGTGGGCCGACGATTGCCACTCCGACGACGCCGGCGATCCGGGTCCTAACGGATGCGACGTCATCAAAAGCTCCTGACCTGCACGTTCAACTACCCACCCCGGTGAGATCTGTCACAACTGCTGTTGTGACGCCGATCATAGCCCGTTGGTCGGCGATGGAAAAATCGGGCGGCCCGCAGCAAAGGTTAGAGAGGCAAGCGATTTCGCTCGCAGCCCTCCAGGCTGTTGATCACTGTTTGGTAACGGCGCCAGGTTATCCACAGCGAGGCCAAGCAAGTACACAGATTGAGAAGCTCAGACGGTATTTCCGCCGATGAGGGTCTGTGGATGAACCTGTGGAAACTGTGGATAGCCCTACATTGCTGCTTGACGTGTGTCGACAACGATCAGCAGGAGCAGTTGCCGGCCGGTGGCGTCGGCACCAACTGAGCAACCGTCGCTAGGCTGGTCCGATGATCCAGGTGTGTTCCCGGTGCGGGACGCGGTGGAACGTGCGGGACCGGCAGCGCGTCTGGTGCCCACGGTGTAACGGCACCCTGCTGGCGCCGTCGACCACCCCACCGCCTTCGGAGTGGAGCGCACGTCCCACCGCACCGCCGGTGAGTCCAAGCGGTAAGAGCGGCCATAACGGTCCGCCTCGACTGCCGCAGGGATACCGGTGGATCGCGGTTCGGCCGGGTGCCGCCCCGCCGGCCCGACGACGCAAGCGCAACCTCGGCCCGACGCCGCGTTATGGGTCAATCCCCCGCTGGGGCCTGGTGGACCAATTGGACACCGCCGCCATGGAGCAGCAGGCCGAGCCCAGACGCGGGCCGTCGCCTGCGACGCTGCGCGCCACGCTGGTCGTGACGATTGCGGTGTTCGGCCTCGCTGCTCTGATGCACATCGTTCGGTACGTGTTGCTGATCGTCAACCGCAGCGTGCTGTTGAACCCGGTGGTGGCGTGGGCGGCCACCTGGCTCGGTGTCGTGGTCAGCGTCGCGGCCCTGTTTCTTTTGTTCGCCACTGCGGTGCTGCTGACGAACTGGCTCATCGCCCGCAGGTCGGTAGCCTTCAAACATGTTGGGCGACAAGAACATCGACCGCTATGGGCGCTCCGTGCCGGCTGCCTTGTGCCCTTCGTGAACCTGGCATGGGCGCCGGTCTTCGTCCTCGAATTGGCGAGCGTCGAAGACTGTCTCGCGCGCGTCCGTCGGCCCGTCGCGATGTGGTGGGCCGCGTGGGTGCTCAGCACCGCGGTGTCGGTGTTCTCGATCGCCACCAGCTTCACCAGCGACGCCCAGGGCATCGCCGACAACACTGTCACCACGATCGTCGCCTACCTCCTGGCGATGGCGACGCTGATCCTGGTCGCCAAGGTGCTCATCGGCTTCGAGAGCAGACCGGTCGAGCAGCCGGCCACGCGCTGGGTGATCGTCGCCGACCAAACGCCGAACGGCGAGGCCTCGCACCCCGACGCCGACGCCGAATCTGAGACTGAATCCGGCGTTGCAGTTGAGACCGAAGGCGAAAACCCGGCAGCATAGCCGTATGGACTCGGGCGACGCGACGCTCGGCGGTCACCCGTTCGTGGTGGCACACCGTGGCGCGTCGGCGGAGCGTCCCGAACACACCCGCGCTGCCTATGAGCTCGCACTGCAGGAGGGCGCCGACGGCGTGGAGTGCGATGTCCGGCTGACCCGAGACGGGCACCTGGTGTGTGTGCACGACCGTAGGGTGGACCGGACGTCCAACGGCACCGGGCTGGTCAGCGAGATGGCCTTGGCTCAGCTGAAGGACCTGGATTACGGCTCCTGGCACGCCAGTTGGCGGGCCGACGGGTCACAGGGCGACACCGGACTGCTGACCCTGGACGATCTGGTGTCGATGGTGCTGGACTGGCACCGGCCGGTGAAGCTCTTCATCGAAACCAAGCATCCGGTGCGCTACGGCGCGCTGGTGGAGAGCAAGGTGCTGGCGCTGCTGCACCGGTACGGCATCGCCTCCCCTGCGTCGGCGGACCTGTCGCGTGCGGTGGTGATGTCGTTCTCGGCGGCCGCGGTGTGGCGGATCCGAAGGGCGGCGCCGATGCTGCCAACCGTTCTGCTCGGCGACACCTCCCGCTACCTCGGCGGAAGCGCGGCCACCACCGTCGGCGCCACCGCGGTCGGTCCGTCGATCGCGACGCTGCGCGAGCACCCGGAACTGGTCGACCGGGCGGCCGCGCAGGGCCGCGCGCTGTACTGCTGGACCGTCGACCACTACGAAGACGTCCGGTACTGCCGCGAACTCGGGGTTGCGTGGATGGCGACCAACCACCCCGGCCGCACCAAGGATTGGCTGCAGAACGGGCTGACCGGAGCCGGGCGCGACTAGCCAGGGGCACCGGCGTCGAGCACGTCCTGTGGCACGGCTGCGTCCGACTTCAGCGCCGCGAACAGCTGGTCTGCGACGTCCTTGTCCCACACCACGACCGAACCCGAGTCGCCGCCGGTGAATTCGCCGATGGGCACCGTCGTGGTGGTGATGTCGCCGTGCAGCGCCCACGCGAGCCGCGCGAGGTCGGTGACGTGGGCGCCGGAGTCGACCGTGAGCGAGTCAGCGACCGCGTGGGCCATCGGGTACCAGCGCAGCGGGTTGAGAGCGACCGACGGGCTGGCGGCGCGGTGCAGAAGGGCCGACATGAACTGACGCTGGTGGACCATCCGGTCGAGATCGGCCCGCGGTGTGGCGCGGGTGCGCACATAGCCGAGCGCGTTGCGGCCGTCGAGCTTCTGGCAGCCCGCCGGAAGGTCGATGCCAGCGAGTGGGTCGGAGATGGGTTCGGCCGGGCACACCGTCACCCCGCCGATCGCGTCGACGAGCACCGCGAACCCGTCGAAACCGATCTCGGCATAGTGGTCGAGCCGGATACCCGTCGCCTGTTCGACGGTATGGGCCAACAGCGGTGCGCCGCCGTACACGAACGCGGAATTGATCTTGTCGGAGCCGTAGTCGGGGATCTCCACGTACGAGTCACGCGGTATCGACACCATCGTCGTCGGCGTGCTCGACCCGAACGCGGGGACGTGCACCAGCATGATCGTGTCCGTGCGGCCGTTGCCGATGTCGCCGCCGGTGGCCAGGTCGTTCTGTTGTTCCGGCGTCAGTCCCTGCCTGCTGTCGGAGCCGACCAGCAGCCAGGTGGTGCCCTTGCCCTCCACGGGCCGGTCCGCGTAGTCGGGCAGCGCATCGATTCGGTGCAGCTTTGTGTCGATCCAGAATGCGGTGCCGACTGCACCGACGACGGCGAGCACCAACACCAGGAACAGCGCGAGGACGACGCGACGCCATCGGCGCTTGCGTCGCGGTGGCCGCCGCGGCGGGGATGGCGGTGGTAGTTGTTGGCGTGCAGCCGGATTCGGCTGCCGGTGCGAAGGGGGTGGCGGTCGCGACAGTTGCGGCGGGGGCGGTGGAGGTGGCTGTGTTCGCCGCGGCGGGTTGGCAGGATTCGGCGGCCAGGACGGCGGCGGCCGATAGTTCGGGTCCCGCCGGATAACCTGCGACGGCTCCGGTGGAGGCATCGGCCGTCGCCGCCTGGGATCGGGAGGCCGATTGCCGTTCACAGCAGTGAATGTACGTGGCCCGGTGTTGGCCGGCGTGCGCTTACTTCAGCCAGCCGAGATGGCTTGCCAGCAGGGTGTAGCCGACGAACGCCGCCGTGTCGATCACTCCGTGCGCGATGACGAGCGGCCACAGTCGCCCGGTGCGCTGCCACACGTAGCCGAACACCAGGCCCATCGCCATATTCCCAAGGCCGGCGCCCCACCCCTGGTAGAGGTGATACGTCCCGCGCAGCAGGCTGGTCACCACGAGGGCCGCGACCGGATTCATCCGCAGCTGTCGCAATCGGGTGAGCAGGAACGCGACGACGATGACCTCCTCGGCCCAGCCGTTGGCGAACGCCATCGCGATCAGGACCGGTATGCGCCACCAGGAGTAGTCGTGCGGCGCCGGCACTACCGACACGCTCATTCCCAACGCGCGGGCGGCGACGTACAAACCGAGGCCGGGTAGCCCGATCAGTGCCGCGAGACCGATGCCACCGAGCACGTCGGAACGCCAGCGAATACGACCCAACCCGACCTTGGCCGGGCCAAAACCGCTGCGCCACAACAGATACAGGCCAAGCGCGCCCCACGCGACCAGCTGCGCGACCCGGGCCAGGTTCAGCCCGAGGTTGATCAGGTCGAACGGGGACAGGCGTGGGTTGAGCGCGACGACCTGTTTGGAGAGATTGAGCAATATCGCCTCGACGAGCTCGAGGATCGCGGTGTATGCACTGAGCCCGAACGTCACCGCCAGCACGACGGCGATCTCGATGCGCAGCGCCCGCCGGTCGGCTTCTGTCAGCTCGTCGGGCGCGGTCACCGAAGCTACGGTAGCGGGCCTCGCGCGCGCAGCCCGTTGAGGAACGGACAGCCCATCAATATCCGGATCGCCTGGCTCAGACCGGTGACGTCGTCGACGGGCTTGGTGAATGCCAACCGCACGTCGTGATCGCCCTCTTCGTTCTCCACCCGCAGCCGCACGCCGTACCGGTCGAGTCCGAGTGGACGGACCCTGCCGCGCCGCAGCGTCGTCGGCAGCCGGTCCGCCAGCCGATCGATCACCTCGCGATGGGCGACCTCGAGATGCTGAAGCCAGCACGACTCCATCACGCAGAACGGGTCGGGTGATGCCTGCAGTAGCGCGCTGACCCCGACGGCCTCCGCGCCCGTCGAGTCCGCGACGACGACTGACTCCACCTCGAGCCGCACCAGGGTGAGGGGAGTGTCGCCGTCGGCGCGGTCGGCGGTGTGCACTTGCAGCAGTGCTGGATTCGGGTCCTGGGCGGCGATCAGATCGAGCAGTCCTGCGGTGTCGTTGTCGGGGATGGCTTGCACACCGCCCCGGATCCACACCAGCGACCGCACCGGCTCCCGCAACGGAAGCGGCGCGTAGTCGGTCATCTCCAGCACGGCCTGCACGCCCGCGGTTCCCGCGGCGACGACCATGCCCGCCACCACGCCGTCGGCAGGCACGGTGATCGCGAACGAGCCGTCGTCGAGCAGGTGGTGCACGGCGGTGGCCGTCGGCTCGACACCTTCGATCGCGAGCATCGCCCCGCCGGCCCGCACACAGGTGCTGCGGATCCGCTCGGCCGTCGTCGGTGCCGGTGCTGCCGGAGCTGCCATTGCGCGCCTTCCGTGAGTGAGGTTAACCTAACTTAGCCAAACCTAACCAGCGCCGCAAGACGCACCCCGTCGGCGTCGGACGGGACCGTCCGCCCGACCCGATAGGGTTGAAACGTGCCCCGCATCGCCTACCTCGGACCCGAAGGGACCTTCACCCAAGCGGCGTTGATCCGGATGGCGAACAGCGGCATGGTGCCTGGTAACGGCCCATTACAAAGGGTCACACCCCTACCGACGGACAGCACCACCGCCGCGCTGGCGGCCATCCGGTCCGACGACGCCGACTACGCGTGCGTGCCGATCGAGAACTCGATCGAGGGCTCGGTGCTGCCGACGCTGGACAGCCTGGCGACCGGGCCGGAGCTCCAGATCTTCGCCGAGCTCACCCTCGAGGTGGCGTTCTCGATCGTGGTGCGCCCCGGAACCTCTGCCGCCGACGTGCAGACGGTGGCCGCGTTCCCCGTCGCTGGCGCGCAGGTCCGCAACTGGCTCGCCGCGAACCTGCCGAAGGCACAGGTGGTACCGGCCAACTCGAATGCGGCGGCCGCCGGCGACGTCGCCGACAACCGCGCCGACGCAGGCGTGAGCACCGCGCTGGCCGCCGAGCGGTACGGCCTGGCCGCGCTGGCTTCCGATGTCGTCGACGAGCCCAACGCCAGGACCCGTTTCGTGTTGGTCGGCCCGCCGGGCCCACCGCCGCCGAACACCGGCGCGGACCGGACGTCAGTGGTGTTGAGGCTCGACAACGTCCCCGGCGCGCTGGTATCGGCGCTGACCGAGTTCGCGGTCCGCGACATCGATCTGACCCGCATCGAATCCCGGCCCACCCGAAGGGAGTTGGGCACCTACATCTTCTTCCTCGATTGCGTCGGGCATATCGAAGACGCCGCCGTCGCCGAGGCACTCACGGCGCTTCATCGTCGTTGCGCAGATGTGCGATATCTGGGTTCATGGCCGACGGGATCGGCGGCGGGCGCGGTGCCGCCGCAACTGGACGAGGCGTCGCGGTGGTTGGCTCGGTTGCGAGAAGGAAAGCGATGAGCGGGCGGCTGGTACTGATCCGCCACGGTCAGTCTCACGGCAACGTCGAACGGCGGCTCGACACCCGTCCGCCGGGCGCGGATCTCACCGACCTTGGCCGTGAGCAGGCGCGCACCTTCGCCCGCGACTGGCCGCACGAGACAGCGATGGTCGCGCACTCGGTCGCGACGCGCGCCGCGCAGACGGCCGCCGAGATCGGTGCCGAACTCGGTCTGGCGCCGCATGAGCTGCGAGGCATCCACGAGGTTCAGGTAGGCGAGCTGGAGGACCGCAACGACGACGCGGCCGTCGAAGAGTTCAACGCCGTGTACCAGCGTTGGCAGGACGGCGATCTGGACGCCCGGATGCCCGCGGGCGAAAGCGGGCAAGAAGTGCTCGACCGCTACGTTCCGGTGATCACGCAGCTGCGGATGCGCTATCTCGACGACGACGCGTGGCACGGGGACATCATCGTGGTCAGCCACGGCGCGGCGATCCGGCTGACCGCGGCGACGCTGGCCGGCGTGGACGGTAGCTTCGCCCTCGACCACCATCTCGCCAACGCCGAATCCGTTGTGCTGGCGCCGATCACGGATGGCCGATGGAGTTGCCTACACTGGGGAGAGAAGACGCCGCCGTTCTACCCGGAGCCGGATGTTCAGCCGGTCGAGGACGCCTTGCAGTCGGCCGACCCGATGGGCTGAGCGCAGCTACAGCCGACCGCCTCGCAGTCGATGGTGAACGCGTGCACCACTTCGGGCGTCACGCAGTCTTGTTCGGTGCACTCCGACCACCGAAGGGTGTGCACGATGACGGTGCCGTGACAGTGGTCGAGGCCCGCTCGACACTCCCGGCAGCCGCTCGTCATGGCCCCGTTCATAGCACCATCGACCGACGATCTGTGGTTGCCGCGCTGATTGCTCGGCTTCATGCTCGCTCCGGTCCTCGCTTCGCTGCGATCCTCACTCGCACGCGCCTTCGGTGTTATTGCTCGGCTTCATGCTCGCTCCGGTCCTCGCTTCGCTGCGATCCTCACTCGCACGCGCCCTCGGTGCTTACGCCCAGCCGAGTTCGTGCAGCCGCTCGTCGTCGATGCCGAAGTGGTGGCCGATCTCGTGAATGACGGTGACCGCCACCTCGTCGACCACCTCGTTCTCGGTCTCGCAGATGTCCAGCAGCGCGTCGCGGTAGATCGTGATCGTGTCGGGCAGCGAACCAGCGTAGCTGGAGTCACGTTCGGTCAGCGCGATCCCGTGATACAGGCCCAGCAGGTCGGGCTCCTCAGGGTTACGGTCCTCGACCAGGATCACGACGTTGTCGAACGCGGCAGCCAGCTCGCCGGGGATCAGGTCGAGTGCGTCGGCCACCAGCTCGTCAAACCGTTGCGGGCTCATCCGCACGGCCACCGGGCTACGCCCCAGGCAGCGGGAGGATGGGCTCGGCGGGCGGCGGGCCGGGCGCAGGCCCAGGCGCAGGGCCAGGCGCAGGCCCAGGCGCAGGGCCAGGGCCTTGTGCAGGCGCCGCCGCCGGTGCCTGATCCACTGGCGGGGCAGGCGCACCGGGAAGCGGCGGTGCGGCACCCTCGGCGGGCGGTCCTGGCGGAGCACCCGCCGGCGGAGGCGGACCGTTGAGGAACGTGTTGCCGTCCTGGTCGGGTGGTGCGGGCGCGGCCGATGGTGCCGACGACGGACCGTGGGTTGCCGTCGTTCCTGTCGACTGCGGGAGGTGCTGGGTCTGTTGTGTCGGCTGGGACGACGAGTCGCCCTGGTCGTACTGGCTGCTCCCGCCGGTCTGCGCAGGGACGTTGGGCATCGGGATCGGCGGGAAGTTCAGCCGTTCCTCTGGGATGTCCGGTGGCGGAATCGGTGGTTGGCCGTTGATCTGCAGCGGGCCCTTCGCGCTGTTGAGCAGCGTCGACCAGCCGCCGTTGCCGAGCGTGGCCCCGATGCTGCAGGACACCTGGTGGCTGCCGGCTGTCCAACTCGGCAGTGCGATCGTGCTGTAGATGAGCGTCAGCGTGGTGCTGCGCAGCTGGATCGGCGCCATGTAGGCGTCGGTCATGCGGGTGCAGGCGTCTTTGATGAAGGCGTCCTGATCAGGCTCGGGCGGCAGCCCGTTGGGGAACTTCTCGGCGACGTTGACCGCGCCGGTCACCTCCATCGCATGCGGGCCTGCGCAGTCGACCGGGATGTCGGTCGGTTGGTTGGTCGACGGGTCGATGCCCAAACACGTTCCGGCGGGCCACACTTTGGACTGGTCGATGTCGGCGACCTTGCCCTGGAATGGAAGCTGCGAATTGCTGGGGCCGGGCAGTTGGAGGCCGCAGAGCATGCGGCGTTCGCCCGACTGCCGCCACGCCTTGTCGCCAGACCACATCATGCTGACGGTGAAGCGGCTGTTGGGGTCGAACCGCTCGCCTAGGTAGCGGCGCACCGCGACCTGGCACTGCTCCTGGCTGATCTGCTGGATGCGCGCCGGTGACGGCGGTGCGGCGTCGGGGCCGTACTCACTGCCCGGGAAGGTCCGCATGTCGACCGCCTCCGCGACCTCGAAGCGGTGCTCGCCCTTGCAGTCGACGACCTCGGCGGCGTCCGGGGTGCTTTCCGGCCAGTTCAGGCAGTCTCCGCCCTTCGCCTTGCCGAATGTCTCGGCACCGCGCATACCGAGTTGGATCGCGTTGGTCGGCATACCGTCGTCGCCCTCGCTGCCGGGCAGGGCGGTCAGTACCCCGGCGATGAGCAGCCCGCCGAGGGCGGTCAACAACAGTGCGCGACGGGTGGATGTGGCGTGCAGACTCCGCCACCACGTCACCTTGTGCGTGCGGTTTCCTGCCTCTTCGGCGACCTTTTCGGCCCGCTCGGGTGCATCCAACATCCGCTCCATTGTGACAGGCGTGGCAGGCGCTGTGACAAGTGAGGCGGATGTAATGTTATGGGGTTGTGCCCCCGGCGGTAGGGTTTGCGCCGTGATCGACCTTAAACTGCTGCGCGAAAACCCGGATTCGGTGCGGGCGTCACAGCGCGCCAGGGGTGAGGATCCCGGCCTCGTCGACGCGCTGTTGAAGGCGGATGTGGCCCGTCGGGCCGCCGTCTCTTCCGCCGACAACCTGCGCGCCGAGCAGAAGGCCGCCAGCAAGAAGGTGGGTGCCGCGTCGCCGGACGAGCGGCCCGCGCTGCTCGAGCGAGCCAAGGAGCTCGCGGAAACGGTCAAGGCCGCCGAGGCAGAGCAGGCTGATACCGAAAAGGCTTTCACCGCAGCGCAAATGGCGATCTCCAACGTCATCATCGACGGGGTCCCTGCTGGCGGCGAGGACGACTTCGTGGTGCGCGACATCGTTGGAGAGCCGTCTGCCATCGCTGACCCGAAAGACCATGTGGCTCTGGGTGAGTCGCTCGGTCTATTCGATCTCGAGCGGGGCGCCAAGGTCTCTGGTGCGCGGTTCTACTTCCTCACCGGATATGGCGCGCTGCTGCAGCTCGGTCTCATGCAACTGGCGGTGCGGCTCGCGACCGAAAACGGCTTCACGCTCGTCATCCCGCCGGTCTTGGTGCGCCCAGAGGTGATGGAGGGCACCGGCTTTCTCGGCGCGCACAGCGAGGAGGTGTACCGGCTGGAGGCGGACGACATGTACCTTGTCGGCACCTCGGAGGTACCGCTCGCCGGATATCACTCCAACGAGATCCTCGATCTCTCCTCGGGCCCGCTGCGCTACGCCGGTTGGTCGTCTTGCTTCCGGCGTGAGGCGGGCAGCCATGGCAAGGACACCCGCGGGATCATCCGCGTGCACCAGTTCGACAAGGTGGAGGGCTTCGTCTACTGCAGGCCGGAAGAGGCCGAGGCCGAACATGACAGACTGCTCGGCTTGGAGCGCCAGATGCTGGCGAACATCCAGGTGCCGTACCGCGTAATCGACATCGCCGCAGGCGATTTGGGCTCCTCGGCGGCGCGCAAGTACGACTGCGAAGCCTGGGTACCGACCCAGCACACCTACCGGGAGCTGACCTCCACGTCAAACTGCACGACGTTTCAGGCCCGCAGGCTCGCGATTCGCTACCGCGACGAGAACGGCAAGCCGCAGACGGCCGCAACGCTGAACGGGACGCTGGCCACCACCCGCTGGCTGGTGGCGATCCTGGAGAACCACCAGCAGCCCGACGGCAGTGTGCGGGTGCCCGAGGCGCTGGTGCCCTACGTCGGTACCGAAGTGCTGGAGCCCCGTTAACGCGCGTCAAGAAGCTCGTCGAGCTTGGCGAGAAACTCCTTGGGTCGCTGCGGGGTGAACGCCGGCTTGGGCCGCGCACCGGCCACGTCGAGCGTCACCAGCGTGGACTTGATCGGCCGCCACACGTCCAGCGGCAGCCAGCGGCGTAGATCCGAGCTGCCCCAGATGCGGAACCGCTGGGTCAACATCCCGAGGGGTTCGGCCTTGTAGCCACGGATCGCCCGCAGCGGAATGATCTTCGATGTGCCCGACGGAAAGTGGTAGCGGCGCAACGTGATCGCTTCGCGGTCGAGCTGTACCAGCCCGTCGTCGTAGTACTGGCGAGGTGCGGCGCTCATATCCGCTCGCTCCGCAATTCGTGGCCCCTGGACGTCAGGCACCGGCCGTTGTCCAGATTCCACTGCCAGCCGTGCAGGTTGCACGTCAGGGTCGACCCCTCAACCACGCCGAACTTCGACAGGTCGGCCTTGAGGTGTGGGCACCGGCGCTGCATCCGGAAGCCGTCCAGCTCGATCGACGCGGTGTCGTCGTGGGCCTCGGCGAACCAGCCGTCGGCATAGGCGATGCGTTCGTCGGTCAGGCATTTGAAGAACGTGTACAGATACTCGTTGTATCCGCCTACCCGCCATGCCGTGAAGCGGGTGGACAGGAAGATGGTGTTCACCCAGTCCGGCTCGTCATCGCGCAGCACCGTGCGGACGAGCTCAGGCGCGATGGCAAACCCGTAGCGAAACTTCTCGTCTGGAATCGGTTCTCGCACAGCCCGTTTCGGGAAGTCCAGCACCACCGTCTCGGCCCCTATGCGCAATTCGACCGGATAGCCGATGCCGTCGCAGATCTGGTCGCTCTGGCTCATGATCGGTTCGAACCTTGCACGCAGCGGCTCCAGCAGCGGCTCGCCCACGGCGGGTGCCCAGCGGGACTTCTCGGCCGCCAGCACCGGCGCCATCCGGCTCGCGTAGACGGCGATGTAGTCCGCCTTGGCGGTGGTGAAGATCGCACGCACTTCGTCCTCGGGCATGGGGTGACTCAGCGAATTCAACTGCGAGCCAGTGAAATCGGCCGTCGAGCCCGGGATCAGGAGCAGACCGCCCTCATGGCCGTGGGTGCGCATCTGGTCGAGGAAGACCATCTGGTCCGGGAAGATGTTGGCGGGGTCGCCGTGGTCGTCGTTGAGATCGCGCAGCTCCGGATCCAGAAAGCACGGCGGGCCGGCCGACGGCACCACCCAGGTGGCGGCGACCTGAGCGATGTACTGGCGGCAGCGGTCCATCTGGCGCTGCCGTTTCTGGGTGCCGAACGCCTCCTTGGCCCGCGCAGGCATGTCGTAGACCATCGGATACCAGATCGCACCGGAGTACTGCAGCATGTGCACGTCCACCTGACCGAAGTCGGCGTGCACCACGTCGAGGTCGACGGGACGGGCGTCGTTCATGTTGAACGCCACCGTTTCCCCGTCGTCGACGACCAGGCCCGAGTCGCCGATCGGGCCGTCGGCCGGGGCGCGCAACGCGATGATCATCACGTCGAGGTCGCCCTTCGGGCCGCTGACGGTGTGCTTCATAGAATCGGTGGTCTCGAAGAACCGGTGGAAGCCGAGCTTTTCCAGCTCGCGCTGCAGATCGGGCACCGGGAAGTCGGGCAGCAGCACCACCGCGTCCTTGTTGACGTGGTCGCGCAGGTTCTTCGGGTCGAAATGGTCCTTGTGAAGGTGTGAGACATAGAGGTAGTCACAGTCGCCGAGGGCGTCCCAGTCCAGCCGGCTGTTGTCGGGGAATGGGAACCATGACGCGAAGTACGCCGGGTTCAACCAGGGGTCGCACAGAATGCTCCCGGCCTGCGTGTCGATCCGGAAGCCGGCGTGCCCGATGCTCGTGACCTGCACCAATGCCCTTTCCCTGCGAATTGCCCGTCCGGCCGATTCTAGTGGGACGAGACGTCGCCGGCGTTCCACAGCCGTCGGTAGAAGTCGACCCGTTCGGGATCCGGGTCGACACCGTACGCGTCGAAGAGCTCGTCCCCCCAATCCCCGGCGTAGTTCCACGAGAGCGACAGCGTGGCGACGGCCAGGTCGGCCCACCTGTCCGCGACTCCGAGGTCGCCGAGATCGACGTGGCCGCAGCAGGATCCGTCGTCGCCGACGAGCGTGTTCGGCGCGCACGCGTCGCCGTGGCACACGACCATCCGGTCGGCGGGCAGCGAATCGGTCACCCAGGGCGGTGGACCGAACGGGCAGCCGGCGACCGGAAGGCGGTCGTGCAACAGGCGCAGGCCGGCGCCGATGGCTCGCACCGCTGTCCGCGGCTCGGCCACCCAGCGCGGATCGACCGCCGAGGAGCCGGGCAGTCCCGCGGTGTGCAGCCACCCGGCACCCGCGTCGAGCACATCCGGCACGACGGTGAAATCGGCAGCCCACCGCAGCCGGTCGACCTCGGCGACGAGATGGTGTGCCGATTGCGGCGGCGACACCTTGACGTACTCCAGCCCGCGGTCGATCCGGAACGTGACCCCACCCAGCTCGTTGACCCAGACCGCGGCCACGGTCCTGCCGGCAGCGATCCCGGCGACGATGCCGGGTACCGGCACCGGCTCGGAAGGGATGCTCACCTGTCGCCCTCTCTGCCCGGAGCACTACGCTTGCGGCTGTGGAACCGGTATACGGGACTGTCATCCAACTCGCGCGGATGGTCTGGCGGGCGCAGGGGTTGAAGTTCACGGTCACCGGTGTCGAGAACCTACCGGTCACCGGAGGCGCCGTCGTCGCGATCAACCACACCAGCTACTTCGACTTCACGTTCGCGGGACTGCCTGCGTACAAGCAGAAGCGGGGCCGCAAGGTGCGGTTCATGGCCAAGAAGGAAGTCTTCGACAACAAGATCACCGGACCGATCATGCGCAGCCTCCGCCACATCGAGGTGGACCGCCACAGCGGCTCGGCGTCCTACGAGCAGGCCTGCCTGAAGCTCAAGGAAGGCGAGCTGGTCGGCGTCTATCCCGAGGCCACCATCAGCCGCAGCTTCGAGATCAAAGAGTTCAAGTCGGGCGCGGCCCGGATGGCCATCGCCGCCGACGTGCCGATCGTCCCGCACATCGTGTGGGGCGCACAGCGCATCTGGACGAAGGGCTATCCGAAGAAGATGTGGCGGCCAAAGGTGCCGATCACGGTGGCGGTCGGCGAACCGATCATGCCCACCCTGCCCGCGTCCGAGCTGACCGCGTTGTTGCATTCACGCATGCAGCATCTGCTGGAGCAGGTGCAGGACGACTACGGGCCTCATCCAGCCGGCGAGTTCTGGGTCCCCCACCGGCTTGGAGGCGGAGCGCCGTCGCTGGCCGACGCGAATCTGATGGATGCCGAGGAGGCCGCGGAGAAGGCCGCCCGCCGTGAGCAGGGGGGCCCGGCTGAAGCGTCGGGGTAGGGCACATGGAACCGGTTTTCCGGACGCTCGAGATCGCCTGCACGACGGGCGTTGCCGCATCGGGGTCACGTATCACCTACCAGGGTCTGGAGAACATTCCGGATCGTGGTGGCGCGGTGGTGGCGATCAACCACACCAGCTACCTCGACTGGATGCCTGCCGCGCTGGCCGCATACAAGCGGCATCGACGGCTGAGGTTCATGATCAAGGCGGAGATGACCGAGGTGAAGATCGTCAGCTTCCTGATCAAGCACACTGGAACGATCCCGGTCGACCGGCGGGCGGGCGCGGGCGCTTATGCGGTGGCGGTGGAGCGGCTGCGGGCGGGCGAACTCGTCGCGGTGTATCCGGAAGCGACCATCAGCCGCAGCTTCGAGCTCAAGGAGTTCAAGACCGGGGCGGCGCGCATGGCGATCGAAGCCCAGGTTCCGATCATCCCGCTGATCGTCTGGGGCGCGCACCGGCGGTGGACCAAGGGCCAGCCCCGCAAGCTCGGCCGCGTGAAGATTCCGATGACCGTTGTCGTCGGTGCCCCCATCCGCCCTGCCGACACCGCCGAGCAGACCGACGCCGCGATGAGACAAGCGATGACGGGACTGCTGCACGACGTTCAGTTGTCCTACGACCATCCCGAGGGCGCGTACTGGGTGCCGCGGCGGATGGGCGGCTCCGCACCCACCTTGGAGGAGGCGAAGGCGCTCGACGAGGCCGAGTTGGCAGAGCGGGCCCGCAATCAGTCCGATCGGCAGGCTAAGTGACCAAGGCGCGTAGGGCAGCCGGATCGCCGCGATGACACTGCCTTCGCTGATCGCTACCGATGTGGACGGCACCCTGCTCGACGCCGACGAAAAGATCACCGCCCGCACCCGCAACGCCGTACGCGCCGCTGTGGACGCGGGCACTCGGTTCGTCCTCGCTACCGGCCGCCCGCCGCGGTGGGTGCACCCCGTCGTCGACGCGCTGGGCTTCGCGCCGATGGCGGTGTGCGCGAACGGCGCGGTGATCTACGACCCGGCAACCGACCGCATCGTCTCGGCAAGGACGCTGTCGGCGGATGAGCTCGGTGAGCTCGCCGAGATTGCCACGCGGGTCATTCCCGGCGCGGGGCTGGCGGTGGAACGGGTGGGCCGCAGCGCGCACGATGCGGCAACCCCGCAGTTCATCAGCTCACCGGGCTACGAGCATGCGTGGCTCAACCCGGACAACACCGAGGTGTCGGTCGAGGATCTGCTCAGCGCGCCCGCGGTCAAGCTGCTGATCCGCAAGGCGGGTGCCCGTAGCTCAGACATGGCGGCCACGCTCGCTAAACATGTTGGGCTGCAAGGTGATATCACCTACTCCACCAATAACGGCCTGATTGAGGTGGTGCCGCTGGGCATCAGCAAGGCCACCGGTGTCGAGGAGGTCGCGCGCCCGTATGAGATCACCGGAGAGGACGTGGTGGCGTTCGGGGACATGCCGAACGACATCCCGCTGTTGCGATGGGCCGGTCTCGGCGTGGCGATGGGCAATGCCCATCCCGAGGCGATCGAGGCCGCCGACGAGGTCACCGCGACCAACACCGACGACGGTGTGGCTCGCGTGCTGGAACGTTGGTGGCTTTAGTCGGGCGACGATCAAGCGGCGAGGCACGAGCCGCGTTGAGGAGCCCGACAGGTCTGGCTTTAGTCGGGCGACGATCAAGCGGCGAGGCACGAGCCGCGTTGAGGAGCCCGACAGGTCTGGCTTTAGTCGGTCTGGCTGTAGTCAGGCGGGGCTGATGGGCTTGATGCGCTCGAGTTGCACGGGCGGCCCGTCATCCGACAGTGGCGGCAGTTCCTCGGGGACACCGTCGATAACCCTTGTCACCGCGCTGTTTTCGCGGTCGAAGTTCAGCGTGCCGTGCTGGAAATTCTGCACGATCCACAGTGGTTCCTGGATTTCGCCGCTGGTCGGCAGGCCGAGCGCACCGCGCTCGTAGCCGAGCGACGCCCACGCGTTGTAGATCGCGCCGGTGACCGGTTCGGCACCGCTTTCCGGCGACCAGTAGACCGCGCCCTTGTCGAAGGTGGCGTAGCGGGTTCTTCCTTCGCCGGTGGCTTCCAGCGATCTCGGTGCGCCCAGCGGGCTGTTCTCGCCGCCCATCTTCTCCCACTTGGCGAGGATCGCACCGCCGCGAAGCTGGTCGGTCAGGCTCGGCGGAGGGAGCGGTTCGTTGAAGCGGGCGGCGATGTCGCGGATCTGGTCCATCACCGCGTACGCGGCGTTGCCCGGGCATTCGGTGATGCCGACGTCGCGGTGGGTGAAGATTGTCGGCAGGGTGGGAGTGGCACCGCGTGGGAAGTGAGTGAACGATCCGCCGTCCGACGTCAAAACCACTGTGCCCCTTGGGTCGACGTGGTCCAGGCTCAGTCGCCAACCCAGCAGCCGGCCGACCGTGCGGATCAGGATGGGCGTCGGCGGCACGTCCACGAAGTTACCGAGCATCGCCACACCCCAGGTGTTCTTGTTGAAGCCACCCGTGTGTGCGCCCTCGACAGGTTGCGTGATGCCGCCTGCCCGGCCCTCGAATACCTGCCCGTACTTGTCGACCAGCGCGTTGTAGGCGATGTCGCACCAGCCCAATGTGCGGGTGTGGTACGCGTAGATGGATCTGACGATTGCCGCCGAGTCCTCTGGTGAGTAGTCGTTACTGCCCGCGGTGTGGTGCACGATGCCGGCCCGAACCCCGTCGTCGTACACCGTCCCCCGCGGGCACTTCATCGATTCGTCGGCGCCCCACTGTGCGCGGGTGATGATGTTGGGCGGCTGGCCGGGGGCGGCTGCCGCACTCGGCAGCGGCAGGTCGCCGAGCGGAGCGGTCGGCGGGCTGATCAGCACCGCGTTGATGTTCTGCCCGAACGGCGTCGAGGTGTTGGCCGGCACGTAGCCCAAGTCCGACGGCTTGGTTTCCGCCTGCGACGGCGGCGGGGCCGACGCCGTGGCGCCGCCCGGGCGGGTCACCTCGATCTGCACGGTGGTGGTGAGTCCGACGAAGACCGGTTCTGTGCCCCGTGACGATCCGTCGCCGACGCCGTCGAGGGTCTCGGCCTCGTACCACGGTCCCCACGACCCGTCGGACTTCTTGGCCCGCACCTTGGCAGATGTGCCATTGAGGTCTGCCGCGGTCAGTGCGACGAGGGAGAACGGGGTGTCCTGGTGGATCTCGCGGACCGTTTCCCCGCCGCCGATCCCGGTCAACGGCTGCGCAGTGAGCTGGGTCTGCTCGGCGAGTGGGCGACGGTCGTCGCCGAAGTGCGTGCCCTGAACCGCGAACGGCAGTATCGCCACGGTGCCCGCTATCGCGGTGAAAAGCATCGGGTGTCGACGGGACGGCACGGACTGATGTTACGTATGGGTCAGGTGTTACCAGTGATTCGACACGGTCGAACTGGCATCAAATGTCCTGCAACGGCGCCGCAGAGCCCGCCACTGGCTTCTGCGGCGCCGTTTGGGGGGCAGGACTTATCCGGCCGGGGCGGGAACCGGTGGCTCTGGGACAGGTAACGGTGCCGCCGGGACGGCCGGCTTCATCGCCGACGTGATCATCGGCATCACCACACCCTTGAGCAGATCGATCGCCTGACCTGCACCCAACTGCTGCGCGGCGCTGCTGAGATCGCCGAGCAGGCCGGGACTTCCGGTGCTCGCAGGCACCGCCGAGCCCAGGGTGTCGCCACCGCCCAGGAGCGGGAAGGTCTGCGCGGACTGGTCGAGCCCGATCGGCGCCGAGATCGGCACCTCGCCTGGTGCAGGCAGGCCCACGGCGTTGGAGATCGGCGCCGTGGCCAGTGCCGGGTTGGCACCCGCTACCGGGGGCGTGGTCAGGCCGCCGGGAGTCGCTCCGAGCGGGCTGGTGAGCGCCGGGTTCGGAGTACCGACACCGGTCGCCGCCGCTGTCGGGTCGAGTAGTGCGGTGCTGGAGAGCGCCGGGTCAGTCAGCGGCGGCGCGGTACCCGGCAAGCCTGTCGCGGCGGGCGGCGTCGCCAGGCCGGGGGTGCCAAGTGGACTGGCGAGACCAGGCGCGGCAGCCGGGCTGGTCAGGCCAGGCGTGAGCGCGGGGGCCGTAAGGCCGGGCGATGTCAGGCCGCCCGGTGCGGTCAGCGCCGACGGCATCGACGAGCCGCCGCCCAGCATGCTGGTCGACGGCAGGTTGATGCCGAACTGCGACAGCCCCTGCGACAGCGCAGACATCAGCTCGTTGGGCAGGTCGGTGATCATGGCGGCCGAGCGGAACTCGCGCGGTTGTGGCGCGGGCTTGGTGAGATCGGTGATGGCGGTTACGGCAAATGGACTCACGACGGCCAGGGCGGCGACTGCGCTCATGGCTGTCGAGAGCTTGCGTCGACGTCGGTTAGGCACGGAAGTCTCCTCAATCTGTGGACTACGTGTTGTGCTGGAGATACGTGAACGATGGTACTGGTGTGACTAATGGGTCTAGAGTGACGATATGGAATCGTGAGCGAATCGCGACCTTGGCGGCCCGCTATCGGATTCGGGGTGGTGCTTCCTGGTCGGATACCCTGGCTGCCGATGACCGCTCGATTTGACCTCTTCGTCGTCGGCTCCGGCTTTTTCGGCCTGACCATTGCCGAACGCGCGGCAACGCAGCTCGGCAAGCGGGTCCTCGTCGTCGATCGCCGCCCGCACATCGGCGGCAACGCGTACTCCGAAGCGGAGCCGCAGACCGGCATCGAGGTGCACAAGTACGGTGCGCATCTGTTCCACACCTCCAATAAGAAGGTGTGGGACTACGTGCGGCAGTTCACCGATTTCAACGGCTACCAGCACCGCGTGTTCGCCATGCACAACGGGCAGGCTTACCAGTTCCCGATGGGGCTGGGCCTGGTGTCGCAGTTCTTCGGCAAGTACTTCACTCCCGACCAGGCGCGCCAGCTCATCAAGGAGCAGGCCGCCGAGATCGACACTGCAGACGCCCAGAACCTCGAGGAGAAGGCCATCTCCTTGATCGGCCGCCCGCTCTACGAGGCGTTCGTCAAGGGCTACACGGCCAAGCAGTGGCAGACCGACCCGACAGAACTGCCCGCGGCCAACATCACCCGGCTGCCGGTCCGCTACACCTTCAACAACCGCTACTTCAACGACACCTACGAAGGCCTTCCGGTCGACGGCTACACCGCGTGGCTGAAGAACATGGCCGCCGACGACCGCATCGAGGTGCGGCTGGACACCGACTGGTTCGATGTGCGCGACGAGCTGCGGGCCGCCAACCCGGACGCGCCGGTGGTCTACACCGGCCCGCTCGATCGCTACTTCGACTACGCCGAGGGCAGACTGGGCTGGCGCACACTGGATTTCGAGCTCGAGGTGTTGCCGACCGGCGACTTCCAGGGCACGCCGGTGATGAACTACAACGACCTCGACGTGTCGTACACGCGCATCCACGAGTTCCGGCACTTCCACCCCGAGCGCGAATACCCCACCGACAAGACCGTGATCATGCGGGAGTACTCACGGTTCGCCGATGACGAGGACGAGCCGTATTACCCGATCAACACCGAGGCCGATCGTGGTTTGCTCGCCGCCTACCGGGCCAGGGCCAAGGCCGAAACCGCCGAAGCCAAAGTGCTTTTCGGCGGCCGACTGGGCACCTACCAATACCTCGACATGCACATGGCCATCGCCAGCGCGCTGAGCATGTACGACAACGTCCTCGCCCCGCACCTGCGTGACGGTGCACCGCTCGACGAGAGCGACGCGGAATGAGCGGCACGGCGGTCAGCCTGCTTGCCCGCATCATCCTGCCGCGTCCCGGCGAGCCGCTCGATGTCCGCAAGCTCTACATCGAAGAGTCGAACACCAACGCCCGCCGCGCCCATTCCGCGACGCGGACAACATTGCAGATCGGCGCCGAATCGGAAGTGTCGTTCTCGACGTACTTCAACGCGTTTCCGGCGAGCTACTGGCGGCGCTGGTCGACGCTCACGTCGGTGGTGCTGCGCGCGGAGCTGACCGGCACTGGCCGGGTCGACGTGTACCGGAGCAAGGCCACCGGTGCCAGAATCTTCATCGAGGGCAGGCCGTTTCACCATGACGCCGACGAGCCGGGGGCGGTCGAGTTCGAGATCGGCCTCGAGCCTTTCGAGGACGGCGGCTGGATCTGGTTCGACATCACCAGCGACACCCCTGTCACCCTGCAGAACGCCGGCTGGTACGCACCGGTGCCCGCCCCGGGCACCGCGAACGTCGCGGTGGGCATCCCGACGTTCAACCGGCCGGGCGACTGCGTCAACGCGATGCGCGCCCTGACGTCAGACCCGCTGGTCGACAACGTGATCAGCGCAGTTATCGTGCCCGACCAGGGCACCGCGAAGGTCCGCGATCATCCGGACTTCGCCGAGGCCTCCGCGCCCCTGGGCAACCGCCTGTCGATTCACGACCAACCCAATCTCGGCGGCTCCGGCGGGTACAGCCGGGTGATGTATGAAGCCCTGAAGAACACCGACTGTCAGCAGATCCTGTTCATGGACGACGACATCCGCATCGAGCCCGACTCTATTCTGCGGGCATTGGCCATGAATCGGTTCGCCAAGACGCCGACGCTGGTCGGTGGTCAGATGCTGAATCTGCAGGACCCGGCGCACCTGCACGTGATGGGGGAGGTCGTCGGTCGGCACGACTTCATGTGGACCAACGCACCACACACCAAGTACGACCACGACTTCGCCCGAAAGCCGTTGAACGACCGGTATTCCGACAGCAAGCTGCTGCATCGTCGCATCGACGTCGACTACAACGGCTGGTGGATGTGCATGATCCCGCGCGCGGTCGCCGACGAACTGGGCCAGCCGCTGCCGCTGTTCATCAAGTGGGACGATGCCGACTACGGGTTGCGCGCCGCCGAGCACGGGTATCCAACGGTCACCATGCCGGGCACCGCGATCTGGCACATGGCGTGGAGTGACAAGGACGACGCCATCGACTGGCAGGCGTACTTCCATCTACGCAACCGGTTGGTGGTGGCGGCGTTGCACTGGGACGGCGACGTGCGTGGCCTGGTCCGCAGTCATTTGAAGGCCACACTGAAACATCTTCTGTGTCTTGAGTATTCGACCGTCGCCATTCAGAACAAGGCGATGGACGACTTTCTCGCTGGCCCCGAGCACATCTTCTCCATCCTGGAGTCCGCCCTGCCGGAGGTGCACCGACTTCGCCGGGGCTACCCCGACGCGGTGATATTGCCGTCGGCGACCGAACTGCCGCCGCCCTCGGGGATCGTGGGTCGAGTCGGAGAGCCGAAAACGCCGCCCGGCAAGGCGATTCGGCTCATTCGCGGCGTGCTGCACAACTTCACCAAGGCGGACCCCGCGCATCACGAACGGCCGCAGATGAACGTACCGACCCAGGACTCCCGGTGGTTCCTGCTGTGCACCGTGGACGGTGTGACCATCACCACCGCCGACAGCCGCGGCGTGGTGTACCGCCAGCGCGACCGGGCGAAGATGCTCGTGCTTCTGCGTGAGTCGCTGCGTCGCCAGCGCAAGTTGCTCAAACGCTTCGACGCGATGCGCAAGGCCTACCGCGAGGCGCTGCCGGTCCTCTCCAGCAAGGAGAAGTGGGAAACCGTCCTGCTGGAGCCGGGCTCGCATGGATGAGACCTCCCCTGCGCTTCGCGCGTGGGCCCAGCGCGGCGAGGAAGCCGCGTTGGTAGCGGTGCAGTCGGTGCTCGCCGACCGGCCCGGTGTGCTCGCGGGCGCGCGTGCCCTTTCCCACTTCGGCGAGCACAGCATCGGCTGGCTTGCCGTGGCTGGACTCGGTGCGCTGCTGGCGCCCCGGCGGCGGCGGGCCTGGCTGGCCGCCGGGATCGGCGCATTCGTCGCCCACGCCGCGGCGGTCGTGATCAAGCGCGTGGTGCGGCGGGAACGCCCACACCACCCCAGCATCGTCGTCAACGTCGGAACACCGAGCCGGCTCAGCTTCCCCTCCGCGCACGCCACCTCGACCACCGCGGCTGCGATACTGATGGCGCGGCCGACGGGGTTGCCACTGCCTGCCCTGCTCGTGCCGCCGATGGCGTTGTCCCGGTTGGTTCTCGGCGTTCATTACCCGACTGATGTGATCACCGGCGTGGCGGTCGGCGTGGCCGTCGCGAAGGTGGTGGGCTTGATCGCGGACCGGGTCGAAGGAGACTCATGAGCATCTCAAGTGAAAGCAGTGCAGAGAACGCGGCGGAGATGACCGAAGAACCGGAACCCGTCAAAGGCCCACCCCGCAACGTCGTCACCGGCTTGATCAAGACGGCAAGGCCGCGCCAGTGGGTGAAGAACCTGCTCGTGCTCATCGCGCCGGTCGCGGCCTTCGGCAGCGGCGTGCACTACGACTTCCGCGAGGTCGCGGTCAAGGTCTCGATCGCGTTCGTGGCGTTCTCGCTCGCCGCGTCATCGGTGTACCTGGTCAACGACGCACGCGACGTCGAGGCGGATCGCGCACATCCGACCAAGCGGTTCCGGCCCATCGCGGCAGGCGTGGTCCCTGCGTGGCTGGCCTACTGCACCGCGGCGGTGCTCGCGACCGCAGCACTGGCGGTGTCCTTTTTGGCCAGCCCGAACCTGGCCGGGGTGATCGGGGTCTACATCGCCATGCAGCTGGCGTACTGTTTCGGCCTCAAACACCAAGCGGTGCTGGATATCTGCATCGTGTCGTCGGCCTACTTGATCAGAGCGATCGCCGGTGGTGTGGCGGCGAACATCCCACTGTCGCAATGGTTCCTGCTGGTGATGACCTTCGGCTCACTGTTCATGGTGGCGGGCAAGCGCTACGCCGAACTGCAGCTCGCCGAGCGGACCGGAGCCAAGATCAGAAAGTCCCTCGAGAGTTACACGTCGACGTATCTGCGCTTCGTCTGGACGCTGTCGGCCACCGCGATGGTGGTCTTCTACGGGCTGTGGGCCTTCGAGCGTGACGGCGCCAACGCGTCGTGGTATTCGGTCACGATGATTCCGTTCACCATCGCGATCCTGCGCTACGCCGTCGACGTCGACGGCGGGCTGGCGGGCGAACCGGAGGAGATCGCGTTGAAGGACCGGGTGCTGCAGCTTCTGGCCGTCGCGTGGATCGGAACCATCGGTGCCGCAGTCTTCTTCGGCTGACCGGCGCGCCGGCACGGCCCCCGATCGAATAGCGCACTGGCCCGCCTTTCCCTATGACATCTCCGCCCGGGTCAGCCTGTGGCTGAGCGTGCTCGTCGTCGCCGCACTGTTCGGTTGGGGAGCATGGCAGCGCCGCTGGATCGCCGACGACGGGCTCATCGTCCTGCGCACCGTGCGAAACCTGTTGGCGGGCAACGGCCCCGTCTTCAATGAAGGCGAGCGGGTCGAGGCGAACACGTCGACGCTGTGGACATACCTGAACTATCTCGGGGGTGTGATCGGCGGGCCGGTCCGACTCGAGTACGTGGCCCTGGTGCTGGCTCTGGTGTTGAGTGTCGCGGGCGTCGTCTTCCTGATGTTCGGCGCCGGTCGGCTGTACGCGCCGAGCCTGCAGGGCCGCCGCGCAGTGCTACTACCCGCAGGCGTGCTGGTCTACATCGCGGTTCCGCCCGCCCGCGACTTCGCCACCTCAGGACTCGAAAACGGTTTGGTGCTGGCGTATCTCGGCCTGCTGTGGTGGATGCTGGTCTGCTGGTCGCAGGCGTTGCGGGCCTATCCGGATGCGAGGGCAGATTCAACCAACGTGGTCGGCTGGCCGTTCGACTCGGCACTGGCCTTCATCGCGGGCCTTTCGGTACTGGTCCGGCCGGAACTGGCACTGACCGGCGGCCTGGCGCTGGTCATGATGCTGATCGCGGCGCGGGGTTGGCGGCGCCGGATCCTGATATTGGTCGCGGGCGGACTGGTTCCGGTCGCCTACCAGATCTTCCGGATGGGCTACTACGGATTGCTTGTTCCCGGAACGGCTTTGGCGAAAGACGCCTCAGGGAACAAATGGTCGCAGGGCTGGGTCTACCTGACGAACTTCAACGAGCCCTATCTGTTGTGGCTACCCGCGCTGCTGCTGGCGGTGCTCGCTCTGGTGCTGCTCGCCAACCGTGGGCGTCCATGGTGGATCCGGCGCGCGGCACCGTACGGCTACAGCCGACTGGCGCGCATCGTGCAGAGCCCGCCCGCGGTGGTGATCTTCATCGTCGCCAGCGGGCTGCTCCAGGCCCTGTACTGGATTCGTCAAGGCGGCGATTTCATGCACGGCAGGGTCCTGCTCACGCCGGTGTTCTGCCTGGTCGCACCCGTGGCGGTGATCCCGGTGCTCGTGCCGGACGGCGCCAGGTACAGCCGCGGAGCCGGTAATCAGTTCGCCGCCGTGACCGCGGTGCTGTGGCTGGCAGTCGTCGGCTGGTCGTTGTGGGCCGCGAACGCGCGGGGCATGGGCGAGGACGCCACCCGGGTGACCTACACGGGGATCGTCGACGAACGGCGGTTCTACTCCCAGGCGACCGGCCACGCGCATCCTCTGACCGCCGCCGACTATCTGGACTACCCGCGGATGCGCGCGGTGCTGGTCGCGCTCAACAACACTCCCGACGGCGCCCTTCTGCTTCCTTCGGGAAACTACGACGTGTGGGACGTGGTGCCCGCCGAACCCCCGCCGCCCGATATGCCGCCAGAGGTGAGGAAGGCCTACATCGGCCCTCACACAGTGTTTTTCACCAACCTCGGCATGCTGGGCATGAACGTCGGCCTCGACGTCCGGGTCATCGACCAGATCGGCCTCGCCAACCCGTTGGCGGCCCACACCGCACGGTTGGAAGACGGACGCATCGGCCACGACAAGAACCTGTTCCCCGACTGGGCCGTCGCCGAGGGACCCTTCTTGAATAAGCCGCCGTACATCCCGCCCTATCTCGACCAGGACTGGATCGCGCAAGCGCGGGCGGCACTGAAATGTCCGGCCACCGACGCCATGTTCAATTCGATCCGCAGCCCGATGGGCGCGCGTCGGTTCCTGTCGAATGTGGTGGACGCCTACGAAATCACCAAGTACCGAATCGACCGGGTACCGGAGTACGACCTCATCCGCTGCGGGCTGGAAGTGCCGCCGCCGACGGCCCCCGCTTACAACGGCATGCCTGCCACGGGACCCTGACCTCAGCGATTTGGCGGGCGGCCGAAGCTTCTGCTTTGGTAACACGGACGCCCGGTCTGGGCGATAACCAATCAACGCATGCCGTTTGTACGGCGCTGAACCCTGAACGGACGGTAAACGCAGCAGATGCTGAGTCGCTTACTCGTGGCCCTGGCGGCGCTGCTGACGCTGCCCGCCCTGACCACCCTACCGACGGCGCAGGCGTTCTCCCGTGAGGGCCTGCCGGTGGAGTACCTCGACGTCTACTCGGCGGCGATGGGGCGCAGTGTCCATGTGCAGTTCGAAGCGGGCGGCGTTGCCGAAGCCGCACCGGCGGCGACATCAACCAAGGCGGTGTACCTGCTTGACGGCCTGCGCGCCCAGGACGACTACAGCGGGTGGGACATCAACACCCCGGCGTTCGACTGGTTTAACGGCTCCGGCATCGCGGTCGTGATGCCCGTCGGCGGTCAGTCCAGCTTTTACACCGACTGGTACTCACCGTCGAGCTTCAACAACCAGGCCTACACATATAAGTGGGAGACGTTCCTGACCCAGGAGCTGCCCGCGTGGCTGGCCGCCAACAAGCAGGTCTCCGCGACGGGCAACGGAGTGGTCGGGCTGTCGATGTCGGGCGGCTCTGCGCTGGTCCTGTCGGCATACCACCCCGCCCAGTTCAGCTACGCGGCCTCCCTGTCGGGCTTCCTCAACCCTTCGGCCGTCGTCATGCAGCAGGCGATCCGCGTCGCGATGCTGGATTCCGGTGGCTACAACGTCGACAACATGTGGGGCCCTCCGTGGGACGGCGCATGGAAGCGCAACGACCCGTTGCAGCAGGTCTCCAGGATCGTCGCCAACGGCACCCGGCTGTGGATCTACTGCGCGCCTGGCGGTGCCACCCCTCTTGACGAGGGTGCCGACCCCAACCAGGCGTTCAACGCGAGCAGCCTGGAGGGACTGGCTTACAAGAGTAATAAGGACTTCCAGGCGGCCTATCAGAAGGCCGGGGGAGGCAACGCGACCTTCCAGTTCCCGGCCGCTGGCAACCATGCGTGGCCCTACTGGGGCGCCCAGTTGGGGGCGCTCAAACCAGACCTGATCGCAACACTCAACGGCTGAGCGGCGACCAGGAAGGACAGAAGCTGACAAGAGATATCACACGAAGGTGTGGTTGACTACACGGGCACCCAGGCCGAGTGGGGCTTGGATCTTGGGTGCGGCATACGACAGATGGGATAGATGAAGCATGAAGTTCGTTGACAAGATTCGTGGCGCGGCGAAAGCCATGCCACGCCGGCTCACGGTTGCGCTTTTCGCAGCCGCCGTGCTGCCCGGCCTGGTCAGCGCCGTCGGAGGTTCGGCGACTGCGGGGGCTTTCTCAAAGCCGGGACTTCCGGTCGAGTATCTGATGGTTCCGTCAGCGGGGATGGGCCATGACATCAAGGTCCAGTTCCAGAACGGTGGGCCCAACGCGCCTGCGGTATACCTGCTCGACGGCCTTCGCGCGCAGGACGACTTCAATGGCTGGGACATCAACACCCCGGCGTTCGAGTGGTACGTCGACTCCGGTCTCGCGACGGTCATGCCCGTCGGCGGCCAGTCCAGCTTCTACAGCGACTGGTACTCACCGGCGTGCGGCAAGGCTGGTTGCTCCACCTACAAGTGGGAGACGTTCATCACCAGTGAACTCCCCGCGTACCTCGCGGCCAACAAAGGCGTCGACTCCAGCCGCACCGCTGCGGTGGGTCTCTCGATGGCCGGTTCGGCAGCGCTGACGATGGCGATCTACCACCCGAACCAGTTCCAGTACGCGGGGTCGCTGTCCGGCTTCCTGAACCTCTCCGAGGGCTGGTGGCCGATGCTGGTCAACACGTCGATGGGTGACGCGGGCGGCTACAAGTCCAAGGACATGTGGGGCGACTCGAGCGACCCGGCGTGGAAGCGCAACGACCCGATGGTCAACATCGGCACGCTGGTCGCCAACGGCACCCGCATCTGGGTGTACTGCGGTAACGGCAAGCCCGGCGACGTCAACGGTGAGATCGCCGGCGACAACTTCAACGCGAAGTTCCTCGAAGGGTTCACGCTGCGGACGAACAAGACGTTCCAGGAGCAGTACATCGCCGCGGGCGGCAAGAACGGTGTGTTCAACTTCCCGTCCGCCGGTACTCACAGCTGGGAGTACTGGGGTGCGCAGCTGCAGCAGATGAAGCCCGACATCCAGCGGGTGCTCGGTGCGACTCCGCAACCGTCCACCCCGGTGGCGACCACGGCGCCGGTCAGTGCGGCGTCGGGGTCGGCACCTGCTGCCCAGGGCGGCTAACCAGAGCTGTTCGTAGCCATGACACGGTCGGCGGCGGTGATCCTTCGGGGTCGCCGCCGCCAGCCATTTCGGGATCCTGTCGGCAGTGATGTGGTTCACTACCTTGCGGCGGGGACAGCCAAACGTGAGGGTGGGTAGATGCGTGCGATGATTCGAGCGTTTTTGTCCGTGGTGCTTGCCGCAGGCCTGCTGTCGGCGGTGTCGCCGATCGCCAGGGCCGATGGCGTCGAGATGCTGATGGTGCCGTCGGCGGCCATGGGTCGCGATATCCCCGTCGCCTTCCAGGGCGGCGGCCCGCACG
This sequence comes from uncultured Actinomycetota bacterium, assembly GCA_963817825.1. GTDB lineage: Bacteria > Actinomycetota > Actinomycetes > Mycobacteriales > Mycobacteriaceae > Mycobacterium. Next base: position 207,917 of record CAWFQG010000018.1, read on the forward strand.
CCGTTGTCCTGCTCGACGCGTTCAACGCCGGACCGGATGTGAGCAACTGGGTGACGGCGGGCAACGCGATGAACACCCTCGCGGGCAAGGGCATCTCGGTTGCCGCGCCGGCAGGCGGCGCGTGGAGCATGTACACCGACTGGGAGCAGGACGGCAGCAAGCAGTGGGAGACCTTCCTGGCCGACGAGCTGCCCACCTGGCTGGCCGCCAATAAGGGTCTCGCGCCCAACGGGCACGGCATTGTCGGCGCCGCCCAGGGCGGCTACGGCGCGATGGCGATGGCAGCCTTCCACCCCGACCGGTATCGCTATGCCGGCTCGCTGTCGGGCTTCCTGACGCCGTCGAACACGACGGTCAACGGCGCGATTACGGCCGGCCTTGCCGAATTCGGCGGCGTCGACATCCGCAATATGTGGGGATTGCCACAGTTGGGCCGGTGGAAATGGCATGACCCCGACGTCCATATTCAGTTGCTCGCCGACAACAACACCCGGCTGTGGGTGTTCAGCCCGCAAACCCTCGGATGCAGCGACCCCGCAGCGATGATCGGCTACTGCGACCAGGCACAAGGCACCAACCGGGCGTTCTATCAGCACTACCGGCAAGTGGGCGGGCACAACGGGCACTTCGACTTCCCGCCGGGCGGCCAGCACGACTGGTCGACATGGGGCCCGCAGTTGGCGGCCATGTCCAGTGAGCTCGTCACCACCATCAAGTAGGTCAATAGCGCCGGTACGTTGGAGGAGTGCAGCACACGGTTCGGCGGTGGCCGAGGTGGTCCACCAGCGTCGCCGTAGCGTCGTCGCTCGTGGCACCCGTCGCCGCTCTGGTGGCCGGCTGCACCTCCGGTGACGGCATGTTGCCGACGATGTCGGTGCCGCCCCCCTCCACGATGCAGACCCGCGCCGAAGCGAAGGGCGCGCCGCCCGCAGGCGGCGACGGGCCGAGCACCTTGACCGTTACCGTCCGGCAGCGGTCCTACCTCGACGCGTTGAAGGCGACCGGGCTGCGCCCGTCGAGCGATCTGCTCGCACTGAGCATCGGGTCGTACGTCTGCCAGGCGCAGGCCGCAAAGCAATCCGACCAAGCCGTGCGGGACTATGTGATGCCGTTGGTCCGCAGCGATGTGCGCAACACGGAAATGAACGCCGTGGTGCCGCCTGCGTCTGAGGTCGACGCCGCCACCGCCGACTACATTCGGATCGCTACCGAACGACTCTGCTGAGGAGACAATGGCCACCAACAGTCGGCGCAAGCGCCACCGGATCCTCGCGCTCATCGCCGCGGGGGCGATGGCGGCCGTCGTTGCGCTCGTCGTCGCGGTGGTGTGGATCGTGATTCGTCAGCCCGAGAAGACGGACACCGCCGTCCCGCCCAGTGCGATGCCGCCGTCGGCGGTGCAGACCACCCCTGGCACGAAGCCCCGACCGGAGTTCCAGGACGCCAGCTGCCCCGACGTGCAGCTGATCTCGATCCCGGGCACGTGGGAGTCCTCACCGCAACTCGACCCGCTCAACCCGACGCAGTTCCCACTCGCGTTGCTGCTCAACGTCACGAACCCGATCCGTGAGCAGTTCGGCACTGACCGGCTCGCGATCTACACCGTTCCCTACACCGCGCAGTTCCACAATCCGCTGTCGGCCGATGGTCAGATGTCGTACAACGACAGCCGCGCCGAGGGCACCCGCGGCGCGGTGCAGGCGATGAAGGACATCAACAACCGCTGCCCGTTGACCAGCTACGTGCTCGTCGGCTTCTCCCAGGGCGCGGTGATCGCGGGTGACATCGCCAGCGACGTCGGGAACGGCCGCGGCCCGGTCGACGCCGATCTCATGCTCGGCGTGACGGCGATCGCGGACGGCCGCAGGCAAACGGGCGTCGGGATGGACATCGGACCGAACCCCGCCGGCCAGGGCGCCGAGATCACGCTGCAAGAGGTGCCGATGCTCGAGGCGATGGGACTGACGATGACCGGGCCGCGCCCGGGTGGCTTCGGGGTCCTCAACGACCGCACCAACGAGATCTGTGCGACGGGCGACTTGATCTGCTCGGCGCCCGAAGAGGCGTTCTCGATCGCCAACCTGCCGAGGACAATGGAAATCCTCGGGGGCGGTGCGGGTCAGCCCGTGCACGCCATGTACGCCACGACGCAGTTCTGGAATCTGGACGGTCAGCCCGCCACGAAATGGACGCTGGATTGGACGAAGAACATCATTGATAACGCGCCGCATCCAAAACATGGCTGACATGTGACCGCGGCAGATTTGGCCTCCGCCTAGCGGTCGCCTAACATTAAGAAATAACTAAGACTGATGATGGATAGCTGGGCGGAAAGTGCTGGTCACAAGGCATTGCGGGCCGCGCGAACGCGCCCCAGACTTGTGGTCGGACAGCGAACAACGACTCCTCGGTAACATCTTGCGAGGTTCGGGGTCCGCGCGGACGACGAAGTCGCTCACGATGCGCCGCTGTGGCCCCACGGTCCACGCGAGCATGAGTGTCGCGACGAGTGTGGTTTTGACAGGAGAGTGCGATGGGGTTCCATAACCCGTTCGTCAAGGACGGACAGATCAGGTTTCCCGACAACGGCAGCCTGGTTCTTCACGTCGAACGATGGACCAAGGTGCGTGGAGACAAGGTCGCCTACCGATTCCTGGACTTCTCCGCCGAGCGCGACGGCGTCGAGAGGGATTTGAACTGGGCCGACTTCGGGGTGCGGAACCGCGCGGTGGGCGCCCGCCTCCAGCAGGTGACCGAGCCCGGCGATCGGGTCGCGATCCTGTGCCCGCAGAACCTCGAGTACCTCATCGCCTTCTTCGGCACCCTGTACTCCGGCCGCATCGCGGTCCCGCTGTTCGATCCGAGCGAGCCCGGCCACGTTGGCAGGCTGCACGCCGTCATCGACGACTGCCACCCGTCGGCCATCCTCACCACCACCGAGGCGGCCGAGGGCGTCCGCAAGTTCTTCCGCAGCAGGCCGGCCAAGGAACGCCCCCGCGTGATCGCGGTGGACGCGGTGCCCGACGAGGTCGGCGCCACCTGGGAACCCGTCGAGGTGAAACACGACACCATCGCCTATCTGCAGTACACGTCCGGCTCGACGCGTATCCCGACCGGCGTCCAGATCACCCATCTGAACCTGGCCACCAACGTGGTGCAGGTGATCGAGGCACTCGACGGTGAGGAGGGCGACCGGGGTGTGTCCTGGCTGCCCTTCTTCCACGACATGGGCCTGATCACCTGCATGATCTCGCCGATGATCGGCCACTACGTCACGTTCATGACACCGGCCGCGTTCGTCCGTCGACCAGGCCGCTGGATCCGCGCGATGGCGCGCAAGCCCGACGACGTCGGTGGCGTCATCTCCGTGGCACCGAACTTCGCGTTCGACCACGCCGCGGCCCGAGGACTTCCCAAGGACGACGAACCGCCGCTGGACCTCAGCGTGGTGAAGTGCATCCTCAACGGCAGCGAGCCCATCTCCGCCGCCACCGTGCGTCGGTTCAACGAAGCCTTCAGCCCGTACGGCTTCAAGCCGCAGGCGATCAAGCCGTCCTACGGCCTGGCCGAGGCCACGCTGTTCGTCTCCACCACCCCGATGGGCGATCACCCGAGCATCATTCACGTCGATCGGGAGGCGTTGAACACAGGCATGTTCGTCGAAGTGCCCGCGGATTCACCGACCGCTGTGGCGCAGGCCGGTGCGGGCAAAGTCGGCATCTCCGAATGGGCGGCCATCGTCGACGCGGAAACCGCCTCCGAACTGCCCGACGGCCAGATCGGCGAGATCTGGATCAGCGGCCAGAACATGGGCACCGGCTACTGGGGCAAGAAGGACGAGACCGCCAAGACTTTTCAAAACATCCTGAAGTCGCGGACCAATCCGTCGCACGCCGAAGGCGCGACAGACGATGCGCTGTGGGTGCGCACGGGCGACTACGGCGCCTACCACAACGGCGAGCTCTACATCACCGGCCGCGTCAAGGATCTGGTCATCATCGACGGCCGCAACCACTACCCGCAGGACCTCGAGTACTCGGCGCAGGAGTCGACGAAGGCATTGCGCACCGGATTCGTCGCGGCGTTCTCGGTGCCCGCCAACCAGCTGCCCGACGAGGTCTTCGAGAACGCGCACGCGGGTCTCAAGCGCGATGCCGACGACACCTCCGAGCAATTGGTCATCGTCGGTGAACGGGCGCCCGGCGCGCACAAGCTGGACCTGGAACCGATCATCGATGGCATCCGTGCGGCGATCGCGGTCCGCCACGGCGTGACCGTCCGCGATGTGTTGTTGACCCCCGCTGGTGCGATTCCGCGCACCTCCAGCGGCAAGATCGGCCGCCGCGCCTGCCGCGCCGCATATCTGGACGGCAGCCTGCGCAGCGGGAAGGTGGCCAACGCCTTCCCCGACGAAACCGACTGAAGTAGAAAATGACTGAAATAGAACCGGATTCGCAGACAAACCCCGGAGCCGCAACGGCGGCGACATCAGACCCCGGAGCCGCAACGGCGGCGACATCAGACCCCGGAGCCGCAACGGCGGCGACATCAGACCCCGGAGCCGAGGCGAACGACGAAGGCTTCACGCTGGCCTCCGAGCGGCCCGCTACGCCCGCACGCACCGACATGACCGTCGCCGAGATGCGCGAGTGGCTGCGCAACTGGATCGCCAACGCCACCGGGCAGTCCGCCGACGGGATCGACGAGTCCGCCGCGATGGTCGAACTCGGGCTGTCCTCGCGCGACGCGGTGGCCATGGCCAGCGACATCGAGGACCTCACCGGCGTGACGCTGACGGCCACCGTCGCGTTCCGCCACCCCACCATCGAGTCCCTGGCCACCGTCATCGTCGAGGGTGAGCCCGAGGTCGATGACACCGCCGATGATTACGACTGGTCGCGCGACGCAGACAAGGACGACATCGCCATCGTCGGCCTGGCCACCCGCTTCCCGGGCGAGATGAACACCCCCCAGGAGATGTGGCAGGCGCTGCTCGAGGGCCGCGACGGGATCACCGACCTGCCCGAGGGGCGCTGGGTTGAGTTCCTCGGGGAGCCGACTCTCGCGGCGCGGGTCGCCAAGGCGCGCACCCGTGGCGGATACCTCTCCGACATCAAGGGTTTCGACGCCGAGTTCTTCGCACTGGCGAAGATGGAGGCCGACAACATCGACCCGCAGCAGCGGATGGCGCTGGAGCTTACGTGGGAAGCCTTGGAGTACGCCCGCATCCCGGCCTCGGCGCTGCGCGGCGCGAGCGTCGGCGTCTACATCGGCAGCTCCACCAACGACTACAGCTTCCTGGCGATGGCCGACCCGTCGACGGCCCACCCGTACGCCATCACCGGGACGGCGAGTTCGATCATCGCCAACCGGGTGTCGTACTTCTACGACTTCCGCGGCCCGTCGATCGCGGTCGACACCGCGTGCTCGAGCTCGCTGGTGGCCGTGCACCAGGGTGTGCAGGCGCTGCGTAGCGGCGAGGCGGACGTGGTGCTGGCCGGTGGCGTCAACGCGCTGGTCACCCCGCTCGTCACGATCGGGTTCGACGAGGTCGGCGGCGTGCTGGCGCCCGACGGCCGGATCAAGTCGTTCTCGCAGGACGCCGACGGCTATGCGCGCTCCGAGGGTGGCGGCATGCTGGTGCTCAAGCGCGTCGCCGACGCCCGGCGCGACGGCGACGACATCCTTGCGGTCATCGCGGGCAGCGCGATCAACCATGACGGCCGCTCCAACGGCATGCTGGCGCCCAACCCCGACGCGCAGGCCGAAGTGCTGCGCAAGGCGTACAAGGACGCAGGCATCAACCCGCGCGACGTCGACTACATCGAGGCGCACGGCACCGGCACCATCCTCGGTGACCCGATCGAGGCCGATGCGCTCGGCCGGGTCGTCGGTAAGGGGCGCGCAGCGGACAAGCCCGCGCTGCTCGGCGCGGTGAAATCCAATGTGGGCCACCTGGAGTCGGCCGCGGGCGCCGCCAGCCTGGCCAAGATGACGCTGGCGCTGCGCAACGACAAGCTGCCGCCGTCGATCAACTACACGGGTCCCAACCCGTACATCGACTTCGACGCGGTGCATTTGAAGGTCAACGACACCGTCACCGACTGGCCGCGCTACAGCGGTCACGCCATCACCGGCGTCTCGGGCTTCGGCTTCGGTGGGGCCAACGCGCACCTGGTGCTGCGTGAGGTGCTGCCGTCGGATCTGGTCGAGCCGGAACCCGAACCGGAGACCGTCACGGAGAAGCCGGTGGCCTCCGATGCCGACGCCGTGTATGTCGGCGGCGTCCGGATGGACGAGTACGGCGAGTTCATCCACGAGGACGATGCCGGGGACTTCTTCGGCCAGCATGCCTACGACACCGACGAGCGCGAGCCTGAACTGCCCGGCCTGACCGATGAGGCCAAGCGGCTCAAGGAAGTGGCACTGCAGGAGATGGAGGCCGACGAGCCGCACATACCTGTTGTGCCGCTGGCTGTTTCGGCGTTCCTGACGTCCCGCAAGAAGGCCGCGGCCACCGAGCTCGCCGACTGGATGGACAGCCCAGAGGGCCGCGCCTCCTCGCTGGAGTCGATCGGCCGGTCACTGTCGCGGCGCAACCACGGCCGGTCGCGAGCCGTGGTCATGGCGCACGACCACGACGAGGCGATCAAGGCGCTGCGCGCGCTGGCCGACGGCAAGCAGAGCCCGAACGTCTACAGCGCTGACGGGCCCGTCACCAACGGACCGGTGTGGGTGCTGGCCGGGTTCGGTGCGCAGCACCGCAAGATGGCCAAGAGCCTGTATCTGCGCGACGAGGTTTTCGCGGAGTGGATCGACAGAGTCGACACGTTGGTCCAGGACGAGCTGGGGTACTCGATCGTCGAGCTGATCCTCGACGATTCGCAGGACTACGGCATCGAGACGACCCAGGTCACCATCTTCGCGATTCAGGTCGCGCTCGGTGAGCTGCTCAAGCACCACGGCGCGAAACCCGGTGCGGTGGTTGGCCAGTCACTCGGCGAGGCCGCGGCCGCCTACTTCGCCGGCGGACTGTCGCTTGCCGACGCCACCCGCACGATCTGCTCGCGTTCACACCTGATGGGTGAGGGTGAGGCGATGCTGTTCGGCGAGTACATCCGGTTGATGGCGCTCGTCGAGTACTCCGCGGAAGAGATCAAGACGGTGTTCTCCGACTATCCCGATCTCGAGGTGTGCGTCTATGCCGCACCGACACAGACGGTGATCGGCGGACCGCCGGAGCAGGTCGACGCGATCATCGAGCGGGCCGAGAAAGAGGGCAAGTTCGCACGCAAGTTCCAGACCAAGGGCGCCAGCCACACCCAGCAGATGGACCCGCTGCTCGGTGAGCTCGCTGCCGAGTTGCAGGGCATCGAACCGCGTCCGCTCACCATCGGCTACTTCTCGACCGTGCACGAAGGCGGCTACATCCGGCCGGGCGGCGAGCCGATTCACGACGTGGACTACTGGAAGAAAGGCCTGCGGCACAGCGTGTATTTCACGCACGGCATCCGCAACGCCGTCGACAATGGTCACACCACGTTCCTCGAGCTCGCGCCGAATCCCGTTGCACTCATGCAGGTTGGCCTCACCACCGCTTCCGCCGGACTGCACGACGGGCAGTTGATTGCGACGCTCGCTCGCAAGCAGGACGAGGTCGACGCGATGACCGCGGCGATGGCTCAGCTGTTTGTGTACGGCCATGACCTCGACTTCCGCACGCTGTTCTCTCGTGGCGAGTACGCCAACATCCCGCTGACCCGATTCCGCCGCAAGCCGCACTGGCTGGACGCCAGGTTCGGGGCAGACAGCTCGTTGATGATGCCGGGTAACCATGTCGCGATGCCCGACGGCCGCCACGTCTGGGAGTACTCGCCGAAGGGCTTGACAGACCTCGGCGCGCTCGTGAAAGCCGCTGCGGCCCAGGTGCTTCCCGACGCCAAGCTGACGGCGTCCGAGCAGCGCGCGGTGCCCGGCGACGGTTCCCGCTTCGTGACGACGCTGACTCGTCATCCGGGCGGTGCGAGTGTGCAGGTGCACGCCCGAATCGACGAGTCCTTCACGCTGGTCTACGACGCCGTCGTCAGCCGCGACGGCACCACCGCCGCACTACCCGCAGCCATAGCGACCGGCGTCGCGGTCACCGAGGCGATAGCCGAGGTGCCGCCTCCCGTAGAAGGCGACGATGCCGAGATCCTGTCCGACTACCTCACCCAGGGCGCCAATCTCGGTGCGGGCTTTGCGAAGTGGTCGCCGGACACGGGTGAGGCCGTGCATGACCGGCTGGCCGCGATCGTCGGTGGTGCGATGGGCTACGAGCCGGAGGATCTCCCGTGGGAGGTGCCGCTTATCGAGCTGGGGCTTGACTCATTGATGGCCGTGCGGATCAAGAACCGGGTCGAATACGACTTCGACCTGCCGCCGATCCAGTTGACGGCGGTGCGAGACGCGAACCTGTACGCCGTCGAGAAGCTCATCGAGTACGCGATCGAGCACCGCGACGAGGTCGAGGAGCTGCACGAGCACCAGAAGACGCTGACGCCCGAGGAGATCGCGGCGGAGCAGGCCGCGGTGATGGCAGGCGCAGCACCGGCCGCCGAGCCGGAAACGCCCGCACCGGCCGCCGCCGAGCCGGCGCCCACAGCGGTTTCCGACGCACCGATCCCCCCGCCGCCGACGGACCCCACAGGCCCGAGCATCCCGCCGCCGCCGACGAACCCGGAGGGTCCCCAGCAGCCGAGTGCGGCTGCCCTCGCCGCCCAGGTGCTGACGCAGGAGGCGGTCACCGAGGCGCTGGGTGCCGACGTGCCGCCGCGTGAAGCCGCCGAACGCGTCACGTTCGCGACGTGGGCCATCGTCACCGGTAAGTCGCCGGGCGGCATCTTCAACGCGCTGCCTGCACTGGACGACGAGACCGCCGAGAAGATGGCGCAACGGCTGACGGAACGCGCCGAAGGCACGATAACCGCCGAGGACGTGAAGAACTCGCCGACGATCGAGGCGCTGGCGAGCATCGTGCGTGAGCACCTCGAGTCCGGTGAGATCGACGGGTTCGTGCGTACTCTGCGGGCCCCGAAAGAGGGATCCGACAGCACTCCCGTGTTCGTGTTCCACCCGGCCGGTGGTTCGACGGTGGTCTACGAGCCGCTGCTGAAGCGCCTGCCCGCGGACACCCCGATGTACGGCATCGAACGGGTCGAGGGTTCGGTCGAGGAGCGCGCCGCCGAGTACGTGCCGAAACTGCTCGAGATGAATGGCGAGCGGCCGTTCATCCTGGCGGGCTGGTCGCTGGGCGGGGTGCTGGCCTATGCCTGCGCCATCGGCCTCAAGCGCGCCGGCGCCGACGTGCGATTCGTCGGGCTGATCGACGCGGTGCGGGCAGGGGAAGAGGTCCCGCAGACCAAAGCTGAGACAAGGGCCCGCTGGGAGCGTTACGCCCGCTTCGCCGAGCGCACGTTCAATGTGCAAGTTCCTGCTATTCCCTACGAGCAGCTCGAGGAGCTCGACGACGAGGGGCAGGTTCAGTTCGTCCTTGACGCCGTGAAGGCGAGCGGCGTGCAGATCCCCGGCGGCGTCATCGAGCACCAACGCACGTCCTATCTGGACAATCGCGTGATCGACACCGCCAAGATCGAGCCCTTCGACGGGCACGTGACGCTGTACATGGCCGACCGGTACCACGACGACGCGATCTTCTTCGAGCCGCGCTACGCGACCCGCAAGCCGGACGGCGGCTGGGGTGAGTTCGTGTCCGAGCTGGAGGTCGTGCCGATCGGGGGCGAGCACATCCAGGCGATCGACGAACCGTACATTGCGAAGGTCGGCGCGCATATGAGCGAGGCGATCAACGGCATCGATGCCAGTCAAAAGGATCAGGAGAAGCAGGCGAAGTGACCAACAAGACCACTGCGGCACTGCTGTCCGAACTCCGCGAAAAGCTGGAGCTGGCAAAGGAACCCGGTGGTGAGAAGGCCGTCGCCAAGCGAGACAAGAAGGGCATTCCGAGCGCCCGCTCGCGAATCCATGCGCTACTCGACCCTGGCACCTTCCTGGAGATCGGCGCGCTGTGTAAGACGCCCGGCGATCCCAACGCAATGTTCGGCGACGGTGTGGTCACCGGCCACGGCACCATCAACGGCCGCCCGGTCGGCGTCTTCAGCCACGACCAGACGGTGTTCCAGGGCACGGTCGGCGAGATGTTCGGGCGCAAGGTTGCCCGGCTCATGGAGTGGGTGGCGATGGTGGGCTGCCCGATCATCGGCATCAACGACTCAGGCGGCGCCCGCATCCAGGACGCGGTCACGTCGCTGGCCTGGTACGCCGAGCTCGGCCGCCGCCATGAGCTGCTGCGCGGCATGGTGCCGGAGATCTCCATCATCCTTGGCAAATGTGCTGGCGGAGCGGTGTATTCGCCGATCCAGACCGATCTCGTCATTGCGGTCCGCGATCAGGGCTACATGTTCGTCACCGGGCCCGACGTCATCAAGGACGTCACCGGCGAGGACGTCTCGCTCGAGGAGCTCGGCGGCGCGGACGCACAGGCCCGCTACGGCAACATCCATCAGGTCGTCGAGGACGAGCAGGCGGCATTCCAGTACGCCCGCGACTACCTGAGCTTCCTGCCTGCCAACACCTTCGACGACACACCGATCGTCAATCCTGGCCTGGAGCCCCAGATCACGCCGCACGACCTGGAACTCGACTCGATCGTTCCGGACAGCGACAACACCGCCTACGACATGCACGAGATCCTGCTGCGGATCTTCGACGACGGTGATGTCTTCGATGTGGCCCAGCAGCAGGGGCAGGCCATGATCACCGCGTTCGCCAGGGTCGACGGCAGACCCGTTGGAGTGATCGCCAATCAGCCCATGCACATGTCGGGCGCGATCGACAACGAGGCCTCCGACAAGGCGGCGCGGTTCGTCAGGTTCTGCGACTCCTACAACCTCCCACTGGTTTTCGTCGTCGACACCCCCGGCTTCCTGCCGGGTGTCGAGCAGGAGAAGGGTGGGATCATCAAACGCGGCGGCCGCTTCCTGAACGCGGTCGTGGAGGCTGACATTCCGAAGGTCACCATCACGATCCGCAAGTCGTATGGCGGCGCCTACGCGGTGATGGGGTCCAAGCAGCTCTCCGCCGACCTGAACTTCGCCTGGCCGACGGCCCGCATCGCGGTGATCGGTGCGGAGGGCGCGGCGCAGTTGCTTGTGAAGCGGTTCCCCGACCCGACGGCGCCGGAAGTGCAGAAGATCCGCGCCGACTTCATCGAGGGCTACAACCTCAACATGGCCACGCCGTGGATCGCCGCCGAGCGTGGATTCATCGACGCGGTTATTCAGCCGCACGAGACCCGGCTGCTGCTCCGCAAGTCGATGCACATCTTGCGCGACAAGCAGAATCACAACCGCGTTCAGCGCAAGCACGGCCTGCTGCCGATCTGAGCCACTACGATGCCGGTGTGGCCGACGCCGCTGCGATGCTGAAGCACCCGGTCGTAACCGTTGCGGTCGGTGCGGCGGCGACCGCGGCAACCGGTGTCGGTCAGGTCTACCTCGCGTGTGAGCGGCTCCCCATCCTGGGAGGTGCGCTCCGCCGCGGTCGAGCCGACCTGGCCCGTCGTGGCGAGGTGTTGGTCGACCAGAGCATCGAACCCGTGAGAGCGTTCGTAGCCACGGTCGCCGCACAGGTGGTGGAACTGGTGCTCGATGAGATCGACCTGAACGTCCTGGTTCGCGAGCGCATCGACCTGATCGGCCTGGCCGACGAGGTGATCGACGGCGTTGATCTGCAGGCGATCATCCGGCAATCGACGGCGACGGTGACGGCCGACGTCATGTCGGACGTGCGTACTCAGGGTGAGCGCGCCGACGACATGGTGTCCGGATTCGTCGACCGGCTGCTGGGTCGCCAGCCGGACCCCAGATGACCGACACCGAACCGCCGCGCGCCGCAGGCATCGTGAGCAGAGGCGTCGCGGCGGTCATCGATCTGGTGGTCGTCGGCGTGATCATCGGTGTGCTTTATCTGGGTCTGCTGCTGGGCCGGCTCATCTTCAACCCGACGGCATTTCAGCTGCCTGCCTTGGACATCATGTTCTCGACCGCGGCGGTGCTCTTCGTATCGGCACTGTATCTCGCTGGCGCATGGTCGGTTTCGGGCTGCACGGTCGGTGCCGTCACGATGGGGTTGCGCGTCGTCGGTCGCCGATCCGAGCGTGTCACTCCCGTGGTGGCGGTGATCCGCGCCATCGCATGCGTGCTGTTCCCGATCGGACTTTTGACGGTCGCGGTCGACAGCCGTAGACGCTCCGTGCAGGACTTCCTTCTTGGCACTCGCGTCGTATACGTGCGGCCCTGAATGCACGACACCCCGCGAGCCTTTCGAACTCGCGGGGCGCCGTATGGGTACGGCTAGCGTTCCAGGTCGAACCGGTCGTTGTTCATGACCTTGTCCCAGGCGGCGACGAAGTCCTCGACGAACTTCTGCTTGTTGTCGTCCTGAGCGTAGTGCTCGGCCAGTGCCCGCAGCTGCGAGTTCGAGCCGAACACAAGGTCATTGGCGGTTGCCGTCCACTTGGCCTGGCCCGACGCGCGGTCCACACCCTCGTAGACATTCTCCGAAGCCCCCGACTTCCACTCCGTGCCCATGTCGAGCAGGTTCACGAAGAAGTCGTTGCTCAGCACGCCCGGCTTGTCGGTGAACACGCCGTGCTTGCTGCCGCCGTGGTTGGCGCCGAGCACCCGCAGCCCGCCGACGAGAGCGGTCAGCTCCGGAGCGGTCACGTCCAGCAGGTAGGCCTTCTCGACCAGCAGCTGCTCAAGCGGAGCCTTCTCGCCCGGGCGCACGTAGTTGCGGAAGCCGTCTGCCCGCGGCTCGAGCACCGCGAAGGCCTCCACGTCGGTGCTCTCCTGCGAGGCATCGGTGCGTCCCGGCGCGAAGTGCACGTCGATATCGAAGCCGGCGTCCTTGGCCGCCTTCTCCACCGCCGCCGACCCGGCAAGCACGATCAGGTCGGCCAGAGAGACCTTCTTGCCGCCGGAAGCGTTGAAGTCCTGCTGGATCTTCTCGAGTGCAGGAAGTACCTTGGCCAGCTCCGAAGGCTCGCTGGCCTCCCAGTTCTTCTGCGGCTCAAGGCGAATCCGCGCACCGTTTGCGCCGCCGCGCTTGTCGGTGCTGCGGAAGCTGCCAGCCGACGACCAAGCGGTCTTGACCAACTGGGGCACCGACAGCCCGGCGTCGAGCACCTTGGCTTTCAGCGTCTTGATGTCGGCCTCGTCGATCAGCTCACCCTCGACGGCGGGAACCGGGTCCTGCCACAGCTGCGGCTCTGCGATCCACGGCCCGAGGTAGCGGCTGATCGGACCCATGTCGCGGTGCAGCAGCTTGTACCAGGCCTTCGCGAACGCCTCGTTGAGCTCCTCGGGATGGTCAAGCCAGCGACGGGTGATGTCGGCGTAGATCGGAGAGACCCGCATCGAGATGTCGGTGACCAGCATCGTGGGCTTGCGAGGCGACCCACCGAAGGGATCGGGAATGGTCGCTTCGGCATCCTTGGCCTCGAACTGCCATGCGCCGCCGGGGCTCTTGGTGAGCTCCCACTCGTTGCCGTAGAGGATCTCCAGATAGGCGTTGCTCCACTGTGTCGGCGTTGGCGTCCAGACGACCTCGAGACCGCTGGTGATCGAGTCATTGCCCTTGCCGGATGCGAACGCGCACTTCCAGCCGAGGCCCTGTTGCTCGATCGGGGCACCCTCGGGTTCGGGACCGACCAGGTCTCCGTCGCCTGCGCCGTGGGTCTTGCCGAGCGTGTGGCCGCCGACGATCAGCGCGGCGGTCTCCTCGTCGTTCATCGCCATCCGGCGGAACGTCTCCTGGATGTCGATCGCGGCGGCCAGTGGGTCCGGCTTGCCCTCGGGCCCCTCGGGATTGACGTAGATCAGGCCCATTGTGGTGGCGCCGTATGGCTCGGCGAGATCGCGTTCGCCGGAGTAGCGCTTGTCGGTGCCCAACCACTCGTCCTCTTCGCCGAAGAGGATCTCCTCGGGCTCCCACACGTCCGGCCTACCGAAGCCGAATCCGAATGTCTCGAAGCCCGCGGACTCCAGTGACACGTTGCCCGCGAACACCAGCAGGTCGGCCCATGAGATCTTGTTGCCGTACTTCTGCTTGACCGGCCACAACAGACGACGCGCCTTGTCCAGGTTGGCATTGTCCGGCCAGCTGTTGATGGGCGCAAAGCGCTGCATGCCCTGACCGCCGCCACCGCGGCCGTCGAAGATGCGGTATGTACCTGCGGCGTGCCAACTCATCCGGATGAACAAGCCGGCGTAGCTGCCGTAGTCGGCGGGCCACCAGTCCTGCGAGGTGGTGATCACCGACAGCACGTCTGCCTTCAGGGCGTCGGGGTCGATCTTGTTGAACTCGTTGGCGTAACTGAAGTCCTCGCTGTACGGGTTGGACCGTGACGAGTGCGAATGCAGCTTCGACACGTCGACCTGGTTGGGCCACCAATCCTGGTTGGTGCGCGGGGCATGCGCCTTGGGGGTCGGAGAATCGATTGCCGGATTTTCGCTATCGGACACAACATTCCTTCCGGGAGTGGGTGATTCGGGCTGTGATCACGGCTGTGATCGCGAAACTTGTTGTGCTGTAGCGCAATCGGGGCACAGGCCCCAATAGATGACCTCAGCCTCGTCGATCGAGAAACCATTGTCATCGGAAGCGGTCAGGCAGGGCGCATCACCGACGGCGCAGTCGACGTCTGCGATGACTCCGCACGACCGGCAGACCACGTGGTGGTGGTTGTCGTCGACGCGCGATTCGTAGCGGGCCACCGACCCGGACGGTTGGATCCGCCGGACCAGACCGGCCGTCGTGAGCGTGCTCAACGAGTCGTAGACGGCCTGGTGGGACACATCAGGAAGGCTTCCGCGTACCGCCCGGAGGATCGAATCCGTGTCGGCATGTGGATGAGCACGCACCGCGGTCAGCACGGCGACTCGGGGTCGAGTCACTCGAAGTGCCGCCCCGCGCAGCATCTCCTGGAACTCCGACGCCGTGGGCACGCCCCGAAGTCTTATCCCTTTTCTGGAATAAGTCAAGAAATCTACAGGCGCTTATTTCGAGCCAGACGTCGACCATGAACGCGTCGCCACGGGCCACCACCGTGGCGCCGCCGTGGCCCGGATAGTGCGCGGGTATGACCGCTGCCCGTCGCCGCGACGCCTCGGTGAGAATCCGTTTGCGTGTCACCGCGGCGGCCTCGAAGTCCTCGTCGAAGGCGCAGGGATCCGACGGCCGGTGTAACTGCAGTGGAGTGTGCGTGAGGTCACCGACGAAGACGGCGCACCTGCCCGCGTCCAGCCACAGCACCGACGAGCCGGGCGTGTGACCCGGCGCGGGCCGCAGCCGAAGCGAGTCGCTGATTCGGTGGTCGTCCGACCACAACTCGACCTGACCGGCTTCGTCGACGGGAAGAATGCTGTCCGCGAACACGATTCGGCTGCCGTCCTGGCGGGCTTGCTCGTTCTCGGTGCGGGCTGGCGGGCGCGCGTCCGCGTTGTCGGGGTGGAAGTACCGGTAGTCGGCCTCGGGTATCACGTAGCGAGCGTTCGGGAACGTGGGCACCCAGGAGTCGCCCTCGCGCTTGGTGTTCCAGCCGACATGGTCGGTGTGCATATGTGTGTTGACGACGATGTCGACAGACTCCGGTGTCACACCGGCGCGCTCGAGCACGCCGAGGAAGTCGGTGTCTAGGTGGTCCAACGGCGGCATCGCAGGCCGGTCACGGCCATTGCCGACGCCGGTGTCCACCACCACAATCAGGCCGTCGACCTCCACCACCCAGCTCTGCATCGCTGCACGCCAGCGATCGCCGGACCAGAACGCCGGCGCGAAGTCGGGAGCGAGCTGATCCCATGCCGAGGGCGGTGTCTCTGGGAAGACACTCAAGGGCATATCGACCTGCAGTTCGACGACACGAGTGGCCGTCGCGGAGCCCAACTGCACTCGATCGATCACAAACCGAACCCTACGGTTAGGCGCCGATCCGGATCTTGTTGGGCTTCCACAGCCCGCTGCGGGTGGCGGTGCCCAGTTCGATCTCGGCGGGCTGCGCGTCGACAACGGTGTCGAACTTTCGCAGCGAGCCCCAGTCGCGTCCCCAGTCGCGGGACAGGTACGTCGCCATCACGTGCTGCCGCAACAGCGGGTCGGATATTGCGAGCAATCCGCCATTGCGGGGGTCCTCCCAGGTGTCCGTGTCGTGGATCTTGGCCTCACGGTCAGGCGTTATTCGGAACTTGGGTACCTCGGTCACCCCGTTGGCGTGCAGCATCGGCTGCTGGCACGGGAAAGCCATTCCCACCGCCCAGTCCATCAGCACCGGCTGCTGCGAACCGACATACTCCTGCAGCGACCGCAGCTCGGGCACGCGTGGCGGAGTGACGGCGATCCAGTCTCCCGGTGTCAGCGAACGATCTTCGGCCACAACGCGAACCGCGGTGGCATCCGCGGGAATCTTGGATCGGGCATACCGCAGATTGCGCCAGGACGGCGCTATCGCGATGTCGTCGGCCACCAGCCGGCCCGCGGGTGCGGGCGCGCCGTCAGGTCCAGGCCGCGCGTACTCCAACTCGACCGTCTGGCCGTCGGTGTGGCCGTCAAGCACGCTGTTGCCCGCGATGGTGCCCGCCGCAGTGATCACCACGAGCGGATGGGCATCATCCGGTTTCGGCAGTTCGTACCAGGCCGAGGTGAGCGTGCTCTGCTGCTGCGGACCATCGACATAGGTGCCCGCGACGGGGACCCGCGCCGGGTCGAGGCCGTAGGGCAGCGGCACCGTCGAGCCATTGACGCCCGCGGTCGTCAGCTTCGTCGGCGCGTCCCAGTCGTAGTCGGTGCCCGGCTGCGGCAGGGTGTTCCGGATCGCTTCGGCGACAATGTGATCGGGCACGCCATTGGGCGAGAACCCGATGGGCCTGTCGCCACCCAGCGGGCCGAGTGGACCGTAGTTGCCTGGCATCGGCGCCATGAACCCGGCGTTCGTGTCGGGTTCGACGAGCACGTCGTCGGCGAGCCCGCAGCCGCCGGCGAACGACCGTAGATTGGCCCAGCCGTTCGAATAGGTCGGGTACTGCCGCGCCACGCCTGCGGCCATCGAGGCGACGAAGACCACCACCATGAAGCCGGCGGCGACGGGAATGGGCGCGGCGGTCAGCGCCCGTGCGAACCGGCCCTCACCATGGTCGCGCGTGGCGAAGTGCAGCCAGACCGTGTAGATCGCCGAGATCGCGAACATCGCGAAGAATATTGTGCTGACGGTGATTCCGCCGATCTTCGGCATCGCATTGTTGAACGGGACTCCGAAGCTCGACACATACCACCAGCCGTTGGTGGTGGCGAAGCACAGCGCAAGCAGGAAGATCACGGCCGTCACAACAGTCATGCGGTTGCGCGACCACCGCAGCACCTTCGGTGCCACCAGGACCGTCGCCACGGCGGCCATGGCCGCACCGACGGCGGCGAACAGACCGAAGTGATGCACCCATTTGGTCGGGGTGAACATCAGGAAGAACATGGTGCCGAAGATGATGCCCATCAGCCGCCACACCGGGCCGCGAGCCACTCCTGGCACCCGCTTGCGCCGCAACATGACGAACATCGAGATGAACAGGCTCAGCGCCGTGATCAGGAAGCCGAAGCGGCGCGACAGCGATCCGTCCACGGTCGGCAGCATCAGGTAGTAGTAGCGCAGGTTCTCGGTGTACCACGCTTGACTGGGACCGATCGCGGTGCGAATCCTGGTGGCCTCCAACACCGTTGCCAGCGTCTGGTCGGCGAATACCACCGTCAGTACCACCGTGCCCGCGGCCAGCAGCGGCAACACCAGCGGCCACGTGCCGACAAGCCGGTGCCTGCGCACCAGGATTCGCAGCAGTGGTCGGCCGCCTGCCATCAGCGCCGCCACGGCGATCAACCCGGTCGGCTGAATGCCGAGCGTGAAGGCCGCCGCCACGACGGCCAGTGCGGCGGGCGTCATGCGGCCCGAGATGATCGCCCGTTCGATCAGCACGTAGGTGATGAGCGCGCCGACCGCGATCTGGCCCTCCGGCCGCAGACCGTTGTTGAACGGCATCCATGCCGCGAGCAACACCAGACCGGCCGCCCAGACGGCTCCCTTCGACGACTCCACCGCAGGCCCGAGCCGGGGCAGCACCTCCCGGGACAGCAGCAGCCAACACACCAGCGCAGCAATGAGATCCGGCAACCGCATCCAGATGCTCGCATCGCTGACGTGGGTCATCAGCGCCAGCAGGTTGTAGTACCAGCCGAACGGGTCCTCAGGGCTGCCGAACCATCTGAAGTAGTTCGACATGTAGCCCGCGTGATCAGCGACGCGGGCCATACCGAGGATGTAGCCGTCGTCGGATGAGTTGGCTCCCATCACATGCCACAGCACGAAGGTGCCGACCACGACGACGTCGGCCACGGTGAAGGTGCGCCAGCGTGCGGGGATGACGCTGCGCATCCGCCGGCCGTCGAGGCGGTCCAGCCGCCACAGTGCGAACAGGGCCACGATAGTCGCGACGATTCCGCCGATCATCGCGGCCAGCTTCAACGACGTTGGCTTGGTGGAGAACCGGGTGTCGATGGTTGCCGACAGCGAAAGACCCGGCGGCGCGGGCCCGACCAGATCGGTGAACACGCCGAGGATCTGCGGGCGCAGATTCGGGTCGGCGAATCCGGTGTGCAGTTCCTTGCCGGTGGTGGGATCGGTGAGCCCGACGAAGGTGGCGAACGTGCCCGCGTCCGACGACGTGATCTCGATGCGAGAACAGCCAGGGGCGGCCACCACGCGGGCCCGCGGCACGCTCGCCACGACGACGTTGCGGTCGGTGATGTCGACCCGCTGCCTGTTCACGTTGACGAACAAACCGTTGAGCGTCGCCTGCTTGCCACCCTTCGGCGCCGTGCCGAGCACCACGCCGCCGTCGGGAGGCATCGACCGGATCACGTCGCACGGCACCATCACCGTCATCGACACCGGCACCTGAGAGATCAGCGGCGCCGTAACGTCATTGAGCTGACCGCCCTGTGGCCAGTTGAGCGTCGCGGTGGTCTGCACGACCGGGAGTAACGGTGTGGCGACGGAGAGCACGAAGCCGATCAGGCCCGCGATCATCGCGACCCAGCGGGTCACCCGAATGTTGTCGCTCACGGCAGCGCCCTGATCGGTCCGTTACGCGTCCAGCCGTGCACCGTCACCACACCCTGGTTGACGACGGCATCGGGCGCCTGGCTCTCGGGCACCAGTCGGTAGTAGCGCTCGATAGCGCCCCAGTCGCGGTACCAGTCGTTTCGGAGATACGACGGCACGCTGTCGGACCGCAACAGCGCGCGGGTGATCAACAGCGGTCCGCCGTCCTCGGAGGACTCCCACTGGTTCGACGACACGATGGTCTGCTTCAGGTTCGGCAGGATGCGGTACTCCGGAAGTTGTGCCACGCCAAGATGTTCGGAGAACGGACGCTGGCACGGGAAGTTCGCGGCGGTCGCGATGTCCGTCAGCACCGGCGTGTCCGAGCCCATCATCTGCTGCGCCGTCTCCAGCACCGGCACCCGCGGCGGCGTGAAGGCGAACCACTGGTCGTCGGACAGGTTCGGATCGTCGGCCACGATGCGCGCGACGTTGGCCTCCGGCGGCGCCAACGCCAGCGGGAAACGCAGGTTGCGCCAAGCCTTTTGCGGGAAGATGTCGATCGGCTGCACCTGGCCGAGTGCTTGATACGACCCGTCTGGCCTGTGCACACCCCACTGCAGCTTCAACGATTGCCCGTAGTTGAACGAGCCGTCTTCGGAGTAGTACCAGATCGCTCCCGCGGCGGCAACGGTCACCAGCGGACGGTCCGGCGCGCGGGGCGGCAACTGGTACCAGGACGACGTGGCCTTGGCGGCGACGGTGTTCTCGTCGTAACTGCCCATCACGGGTGTGCGTTTCGGGTCGAGGCCGAACGGCAGGAAGACCTTGGAGCCGTTGACGCCCTCGGGTCCGTGCCCGCCGCTGGTGCCCGCGGCGTAGCCCACCCCGACGTTGGGTTTGTTCGGGGATCCATCGGAGTTCACCGTGCCGGGATTGGCCGTCACGGGCTCGGCGGGCTCCAGGGTGTCGCTGACGCCGTTCGGGTTGAATCCGACCGGGTTCTCCCCGCCCAGTGGGCCGTACTGGCCGAACCGCTGGCCTGGGACCGGTTGCAGCATACCGGCATTGGTGTCGGCCTCGACCAGAACATCGTCGGCCATGGCGCAGCTGTTGTTACTCAGCCCGGAGGCCAACGCCTGGACGTTTGCTTTGGCGGTGGTGTAGACCGGGTAGCGCTGCGCGGCGCCCTTGGCCATCGAGCCCACCTCGAGCACCACCATGATCACCGCCACCACCAACAGCGGTGTCGAGGCCAGCGCGCGATTGCGGCCGGTGTTGGCGACCTCGGTGTGTCCGGCGTAGTCCATCCGGAAGTGCAGCCAGCCGGCCAGCAGACCCGTCGCCATCGCGAGGACCAGGAAGATGAAGGTGACGGGAATGCTCGCGATCACCGGCTGTTTGTCGAACCACGGCACGCCGTAGTTGCCGACGTAGAACCAGGCATTGATACCCGATGTCGCCCAGGCCAATATGAACAGCAACGCGGTGACGTAGATCGCGAGGTTGCGGCGGGTGTGTAGACCGACACGTGCGACGACGAATGCGGTCACCGCACCGAGTGCGCCCGCCAGCCCGGCGAACGCGCCGAACTGCACGGCCCACTTCGTCGGCGTGAAGGTCAACAGGAGCAGCCCGATGGCGGTGGTGCCGATCAGTCGCCACACCGGGCCCGACGCGATACCCGGCAGGCTGCCGCGGCGCAGCAGCACCGTGATCATCCCGAACAGGCAGAGCAACATCACCAGCACGGCGAACCGGCGGGTCACTGACGAGTCGGCGCTGTCCTCGACGGTGAGGAAGTAGTAGCGCAGGAACTCCTGATACCAGGCGATGGTCGGGCCGACGACGTACTTGATGCGCGCGGACTCGGCGACGGTAGCCAGCGTCTGATCCCGGAAGACGATCACGAAGATCAGCGACAGCGACGCCGCCAGAGGCGCGATCTGTGCCAGCACGCCGTCGACGGGCCTTCGCTGCCGGACGTTCCTGGCGATGGCCCGTGCGCCGACCAGAAGGGGCGCCAGCGCGATGAGGCCCTGCGGCGCGGTGGTGACGCTGAACATTGCCACCACGATCGCGGCGGCCGCGGGCCACAGCCTTCGGGTTCCGATGGCGTTCTCCACCAGCACCCAGGCGGTGATGGTGCCGAACGCAATGAGCGGCTCCGGACGAAGGCCGTTGTTGAACGGCAGCCATGCGGCCAGGAACACCGCGCCTGCGGTCAGTACAGCCACCCTGTTGGTGGCCATCCGCCGACCGAGCCGCGGCAGCACGCAGCGGCTGATGATCAGCCAGGTCGCGATCGCCGCCGCGGTGGCGGGCAGCCGCATCCACACCCCGGCCGTGCTGATCGACGCCATCTGCGCGAGGAGGCTTTGGTACCAGTCGAACGGCGCCTCGGTGGCGCCGAAGAACCGGTAGTAGTTGGCCGCGTATCCGGCGTCGCCTGCCACCCGCGCGATCGCCAGGTTGTAGCCGTCGTCGGACGAGATCGCTCCGATGACGTGCCACAGCAGCAAGGTGCCGATCACGCCGACGTCGGTGATCCAGGTGACGACGGGAACCCGAAGGAAGCCACGCCACGCGCGCGGCACTCGTCGTCCAGATGTCCTGTCCAGCACGGCGAGGGCCGCGATCGACGCCAGCACCGAGAGCACACCGAGCACCATCACCGCGAGCTTCAGGGCTGTCGGCGCGGTGATGAACCGCGTGTCGATGTCGATGCGCGCTGACAGCCCCGGCTGGGCGGCCACCTTCAGGTCGGTGAACACACCGGCGACTTGAGGCCTTTTCTCCGGTGCGAGGGTGCCGGACGCACCGGGGATTCCGACGAAGTCCGCGCCCACCTGTCCGACGTTGGCCCAGATGTGCAGCACACTGCAGCCGCCTGCGGCGACCGCGGGGCGTGGGGCGGCCGCGGCCACCGTGTCGCGGAACGCGACGAACACCACGTCGGCGGTCGCGCGCACGAACAGCCCGCCCCTGGTGGCGTCGCTGGCTTGCTTCGGCACGGTGGACAGCACGAGCCCGCCCTCAGGGGGCAGCGTGGTGATGGCCCGGCAGGGGATCGAGACGTCAAGGGTCAGCGGAGCACCCGACACCAGCGGGGCGGTGACGTCGGTGACCATGCCGTCCGGGCCCGCCCCCTGGGGCCAGGCGATGGTGGCGGTGGTCTGCTTGACCGGGAGAAGAGGAACGACGGCGCACAGCAGCACCCCGGCGATGCCAGCGATGACGGCGACGAGCCTGGCGATGGCGGAAAGCCGGTCGGATTCGTCGGGTGGCACGAGGGTCGATGTTAGGCGACCCACCTAATGACGCAGCTGCGCCGGGCTCCACAGTCCACTGCGTGTGGCCGAACCGAGATCAAGTCGTGCAGGTTGGGCGTCGCGGTAATACGGCGTGAACTGTTGCAGTTCGCCCCAGTCTCGGAACCAGTCGTCCTTCAGATAGGAGGGCACGACGGTCGCGCGCAGCAGCAGCTCGCTGATGCCGAGCGGGCCGCCGCCGACGTTGTCCATCACCGGCGAGTTGGCCTCGGCGCCGAACCGGTCCGGCAGGATGCGCCACTTCGGCACCTCGATGACACCGTTCTGGTGGTCGTACGGCCGTTGACAGGGGAAGGCCAGCCCGACCAGCCAGTCAAGCAGCACCGGGTCCTGCGAGCCGACGACATCCTGCAGCGTGCGCAGCTCCGGTATCCGCGGCGGGGTCAGCGCGATCCAGTGTTGAGGCGCAAGGTCGTCGTCGGTGGCGACCAGCCGCACCTGCGTCGCGTCGGCCGGGATCGCGCCGAGCGGCGCCCGCAGGTTCCGCCACGCAGGCGGCGCTCCGACGTCGGCGAATCCGAGCGACCCCTTCGGCTCGCCGTTGTCTCCCGCCCACTGCAGGACCATGTCGCCGGAGTCGAAGCGACCTGCGGCCGACACAACGAGGATGGACGACGAGCGATCGCGCTCGCTCCAGTCCGCCGGTAGCCGGTACCAGGCCGAGCGCAGCACCGACGGCTGTTGGGTGCCGGTGCGCCAGCTGCCCATCACCGGTGTGCGTGCCGGATCGAGGTTGAAGGGCAGTCGCGCACGGGATCCGTTGATTCCAGTGCGGGCTGTGGTGCCGCCTTCGGTGCCTGCCTGGCCGCTGGTCGCGTCCTGGTCGCTCTGTGGGGAGTCGGCGAAATTGCTGGAGGTTCCGGGGCCGCCAAGTACTTCGTCGGCGGTGAGGTTGGTGGGGATGGCGTTGGGACCGAAGCCTTCCGTCGTCGGCCCACCAAGCGCGTCGGCGGCCGTCCCGGTTGCGGGCGTCAACATGCCCGCGTTGGGATTCTGCTCGACCATCACGTAGTCGGCGAGGCCGCATCTCTTACCGGCCAGCGCGCCGAGGTTGGAGCGCCCAACCGACCACGCCGGGTACAGGTCGATCATGCCCAGCGTCAGCGACAGCACTTCGAAGAAGACGAGCAGCCATGCGGCAATAGCCAACGGCGACTGGATGATTCGGGCCAAGCGTCCACTGTCCCCGCCGGGTGGCGAAACATCGTGGCCGTAGAAGTGGAACCACGCCGCCACCAGTAGTGCGACCATAGCGAGCCCGAGCAGCATGGTGGTGAACCCGAAATGCCACTCCGGGAACTGGTTTGACCATGGCACACCGAAGTTGGAGACATACCACCAGCCGTTGACACTTGCGAACGACAACGCCATGACGAACAGCACCGCGGCAGCGAACATCGCCCTGTTGCGCCGCGACTTCATGGCGGCGGCCGTGACCGCTACCGCGGCAAGTGCTCCCAGCGACCCCGCGAGCCCGGCGAACACACCGAAGTGGTGTGTCCACTTGGTCGGGGTGAACATCATCGCCAGGAACGAGATGATGGTGATGCCGATGATGCGCCGGCTCGGGCCCGCGGCGGTGCCGGGAATCCTGCCCTTGCGCAACGTCATTGCCGCCGACACCGCCAGAGCGAGTAACAGCGTCAGCACTCCGAACCGGCGCGCGACGGACCCGTCGGGGGTCGCCATGAACAGCCGCTCGTAGCGGATGTGCTCGTCGAACCAGCTCAGGCTCGGTCCCACCGCCGACTTGAACGTGCTGGCCTGGATTTCGGCGGCGAAGGTCTGGTCGCGGAAGATCAGGAAGATCGTTACGGTGCACGCGGCGAGCACGGGCGCCAGCAGCGCAAGGTAGCCGAACCGCGAGGTATGGCTTGCCACAATGGTTTTCAGTGGTCCGACGGCCACCAGCAGCGCACCGACCGCCGCGATTCCGGTAGGCCCGGAGAACAGGGTGAGCGCGCCGATGATGACTGCGATCGCCACCGGCAGCACGCGACTGGTGGCGACACCGCGCTCGACCGAACACCAGGTCAGCAGGATGCCCAGTGCGATAATCGGTTCGGGACGCAGGCCGTTGTTCAGCGGCAGCCAGAACGCCAGGAACATTCCCGCCGCCGTCCACTTGGCGGCGGGGTTCGTCTTGACGGCATGCCCGAGCCGCGGGATCACCTCGCGGCTGATCACCCACCAGCAGGTCAGCGCCATCAGCAGGGTCGGAAGCCGAACCCAGACGCTGTTGGTGCTGACGTGCGCCCACAACGCCAGCAGGTCGTAGTACCAGCCGAACGGTGCTTCCGGGGTGCCGAACCACCGGTAGTAGTTGGCCATATAGCCGGCGTGTTCGGACACCCTGGCCATGGTCAGGATGTAGCCGTCGTCGGAGGTGTTGGCGCCGACGAAGTGCCACCACACCAGCACCGCGATGACAAGAACGTCCAGCGGGCGGATGGTCCACCATCGCGGCGGCAGGAACCGCCGGTGCCGCATGCCGTCGGCGGAGTCCAGCACGTGCAGAGCGCCGAGTGCAAGCGCCGTCATCGCCAGCCCGACGATGATCACGACGAGCTTCAGCAGCGTTGGCGAGGTGCTGTAGCGCGAGTCCACGGTGGCCGAGAGCTGCAGCCCGGGCGGGGCGGGCCCGGCCAAATCGGTGAAGACGCCGACGATCTGGGGCCGGAAGTCGTAGCCGCTGCGCTCACCGCGCAGCGGCCGGCCGGGATCGTCGGAGTCGGGACCCGTGACGAGCCCGACGAACTCGCCCGTGACCTTGTCGGCGTGCGCGGTGAATGTCAGCTTCTGGCAGGCCGGGCTGAGCACCTGGCTCAGCGGCGCAGTGACCACGGGGGTATTGCGGACGATCATCAGCAGGTCGTTGTTGACCCGCTCGATCAGCAGGCCGCGGTCGACGGCCTTGGGCGCCTGTTTCGGCACCGTCGACAGCAGGACGGTCTTGCCTGCGTTCTCCGGGCCCGCCAGTCCCGCCGCCGCACTGCACGGGATGCTGATCGTCAGGTCGGTGGCCACATATCCGATGAGTGGCGCGTCGACGCTTTGCATCACGCCGTTCTGCGGCCAGTTGAGCTGGGCGGTGGTTTGGTTGACAGGTAGGAACGGGGTGGCCAGCGCCAGCGCGGCGCCCAACAGCCCGGCGATGATGGCGATGAGCCGCGCAGTGCGGTGATTGGGGCCCCTCGCCCCGTCTTGGACCACGGGGCTTGATGGTAATTGGCCCGGTTGGGGCGGCGTCTCGATGGCCATCAGCCGCCCTCGGACTTCCGGATTGCCAGAACGAACGGCCCGATTTCGGAGACGGTGAAGCGGGGGTCGTCGAACAGCGCCGCGTCGAGCGGCACGAGGTAGCGCCGGACGTTGGGCTGGTTCGGGTAGACGTCGGCCGCCAGCCGCAGCGTGTAGGCGTGAGAGGAATCGCCTGCGCCGCCTCGACGCATGAGGAACACCGTCGGGGGTTTCCACGGCAGCTTGTCGAGGTCGGCGATGAACTGGTCGGCGGTCTCCATCGTCGCCCAGCGCTCGATCGCGGCCGCGCGTTCGTCGAACTGGGCGAGTGGGTTGGCGTAGTGCGACGTCAGGCCCTGGAACCCGTAATAGGGGTAGTACGACAGGAAGCTGTAGTCCGCGGTCAGCACCACCGTTTCATCGCGTGGTCTGCCGGTCACCTCCTGGATCTTGGCGTCGATCTCGCGGTAGTACTTCTCGGCGCCGGGTGGACGGCGATCCGCGCGCTGGCCGTACCCATCGGTGTCGGTGTAGGCGACGACGATGTCGGAGCGCAGCACGTCGGGGATGTCCTGGGCGAACGTCATGGCACCGATCGCCCCGACCGCGCCTGCCGTCACCACGAGCCTGCGTCCCGTGTCGGGGCTGTACCTGCGCGCGACCGTCATGGCGACTTCGATGAACCCGAACACGCCTGCCGCGGTGAGCAGGACCGTCAGCGCGGGCTGCAGCCGGAAGGACAGCAGCGTGGTGCCTGCCAGTGTGGTCAGCATCGACAACAGCGACCACGCGTAAACCGCCGCCACGCCGAACGCCAGCCCGGCCGCGCGCGTCGAACTGCGGGCACGTACCACCAGCCACAGCGTGCCGAGCATGCACAGCGCACCCAGCAGGGTGAACTCGAGCATCGGGAAGGACAGCTGCGCCCCGTCGGGCGGCAGGTAGTGCGTCGCCGTGCCCGAATCGGCGGGGGATCCACCGATCGCAGCCAGGAGATAGGGCAGCCAGCCGACCAACATGATGGCCGCCGCGATCGCCGCGATCACAGCGAGCCGCAGCAGCGGCTCGGCACTGCGGCGGGCGATTGCGAGTGCCGCCGCCATCACGGTGAGCGTGAACGCGGCGTAGCCCAACAACAGCGAGTAGAAGAGCGCCGCGAGGCCGAGGAAGAGGCCGACGCCGACCACCGCAGCCCAACCGCCTGCGCGAGTTCGGCCGCGAAGCCCCGACCACGCGAGCACCAGCACCGGCGGCAGGAGAACGGTGATGACGGCGGCGTACGGCTCGGAGGGTGCGTAGGCCAGCGTCGCGGCCGCCGTCGCCGTCGACACGATCAGCGCGTACTCGAAGCGAATCATGTTCGCCCACAACACGAAGGCGAGTGCGATCGCGATGGTGATGGAGGTGATCGCCCACGGCTTGAACATCTCCCAGGCCGGCGTGCCGGTCAGCGCGGCCATCCGGCCGCCGATCCAGAACCAGCCGGCGGGGTAGAAGGGTGGCAGCCCGAAGTACGTCATGTCGCGCAGCGCGTCGGTGTCGGTGAGCCGGGTCAGGTACTCGGTGCGGAACTGTTGGTCGACCGAGATGCCGAACAGGTAGAGCTTGGTGGCGCCCAGTGGCATGGCGAGGGTCACGACCGAGAACGCGGACAGGAAGAGTAGTGCCCCTGCGCGTGAGGCCAACCGGCGTCCGCGCCGCCACAGCCAGCCCGACGCGAGCAGCCCTGCAAGACAAACAAACTGGCCGACGGTGGTGAGCGCGTGCAGTTGGTTGGACGAGTTGTAGGCGGGCCATTCCACCCGGGAGATCGCGACGAGTGAGACGGCGGCGACGATCACCGCTACAACGATCGCAATCGCCATCTGGCCGAGAACGGCCAGCGCGCCACGCATCATCGATCCGGGCGATCTCAGATGGGGAGCTTGCGGAAGATGGGCCGCGGGATGTGCCGCAACACCATCATCACGTATCTGAACGCTCCCGGCGCCCATACCAGTTCCTTGCCTTTCGCCGATGCCGTGACCGCCAGCTCGGCGACGTACTCCTTGTCCACCGTAAGTGGTGCTTCCTTGATGTGTGCGCTCATCCGGGTGCGAACCTGGCCCGGACGGATAACCAGGACGCGAACGCCGTACTCGCGCAATGCTTCCCCGAGGCCGAGATAGAACCCGTCGAGCCCGGCTTTGGTGGAGCCGTAGACGAAGTTGGACCGCCGCACCCGCTCACCGGCGGCGGAGCTCATCGCGATGATCTGCCCGAAGCCCTGTGCTCGCATCTTCTCTCCAAGCAGCACGCCGACCGAAACCGCTGCGGTGTAGTTGATTTCGGCTATCAGCACCGCCTTGCGCTGGTTCTGCCACAGCTCCTCCGCGTCGCCGAGCAGGCCGAAGGCCACGATCGCCACATCGACATCACCGCCGGCGAACGCCTTGTCGATCACCTGGGGATGACTCGCGGTGTCGACACCGTCGAAGTCGATGAGCTCCACGGATTTGGCGCCTGCCTCCTTCATCTGGGCGACGGCGTCTTCACGGCCGGGGTCGTCGGGCAGACACGCCAGCACCACCCGGGCGGCCGCGTTGCGTAGGTAGCGCTCGCAGATCGCCAGCCCGATCTCAGAGGTTCCGCCCAGCAGCAGGATGGTCTGGGGATTACCGGTGGCGTCGAACACCATTTACAGGAGCTCCAAACGTCGGGCCATGTCCGAGGCGAACACACCGTCGGGATCGACCTTGCGGCGCACCGCGATCCATTCGTCGACTCGGGGGTACATGGCGTGGAACATCTCGGCGGTGGTCCGCGAGTCCTTGGCGGTGTACAGACGGCCGCCGAACTCGAGCACGCGGCGGTCGAGTCCGTTGAGGAACTCGTTGACGCCCGGCTTTATCTGAAAGTCCACGCAGACATTCCAGCCGGGGATCGGGAAGCTCAGCGGCGCCTGGTTGCCCTGGCCGAAGAGCTTGAACACGTTCAGCCAGGAATAGTGACCCGAGCGCTGGATGTCGTACATGATGCCCTTGAACTCTTCGACCGCCTCGACGGGCACCACGAACTGATACTGAGCGAAACCCACTGTGCCGTAGGCCCGGTTCCACTCGCCGACCATGTCCAGCGGGTGGTAGAACTGCGTCAGGTTCTGGGCCTTGCCGCGGTAGGTCTTTCCCAGCCGGTACCACGCCTCGGTCAGGGGGCCGAACGTGTACTTGTTGCCGAGGCCGTTGGGAAAGATGTCGGGCATGGTGAAGTACTGCGGCGCATCGAATTTCAGTGGCTTCTTGCGGAGCTTCGCGGGCAGTTGCTCGACAGTGGCCAGCGATCCACGCGAGATCACCGCGCGACCCAGCTTGGGCGGGGCGCTGATGGCGTCGAACCAGGCGCTCGAGTAGGTGTAGTTGGACTCGCTGCCGTCGCTGTGGAAGGCGATGGTCTCGTCGAGGCCCGCGGTGACGTCGCCGTCGGCGATGAAGTAGGCGGTCTCGGTCGGGGTCATTGCGATGGTGGCGCGCAGGATGATTCCGGTGAGCCCGTTGCCGCCGACCGTCGCCCAGAAGAATTCGGAGTCCGGTCCCTCGGGTGTCAGCGTGCGGATATCGCCGTCGGCGGTCAGCAGGTCGATGGACCGCACGTGGTTGCCGAAGCTGCCTGCGCTGTGGTGGTTCTTACCGTGGATGTCGCAGGCGATGGCGCCGCCGACGGTGACCTGGCGGGTGCCGGGCAGCACCGGCACCCACATACCGAGCGGCAGGGCCGCGCGCATCAGCTGGTCGAGGTTCACCCCGGCGTCGACGTCGACAAGGTGGCTGTCGCGGTCCATCGAGTGGATCCGATTCAGCGCGGTCATGTCGACGACCAGCCCGCCGCCGTTCTGCGCGTTATCTCCATAGGACCTGCCCAGCCCCCTGGCGATGACGCCGCGGGTGCCACCGTCGGCTGCCTGCGCGACGGCCTTGGCGATCAATTCCTGATCGGGTGTGGACAGCACCTGGGCCACCGACGGGGCGGTGCGGCCCCAGCCGGTCAGGCGTCGTGTGGTGGTCGGAAACATCGTGACGAGGGTACCGTGCGGTTCCCGCGGCTCACCTCAAGCGGAATATCACCGCACGCTGAACGATGAAGTTGATGACCGTTGCGGTGCCCTGGGCGATGACGAACGCGACGGGCACCCGCCACGGCTGGTTCTCGAACTGCATGTAGAAGAGGTAATTGATGCCGACCTGTACGAGGTATGTCGTCGCATAGAGCACGCACACCGCGATGAAGCGGGCCCTGCTGGGCGGCGCCTGGAAGGTCCAGCGGCGGTTTATCAGGTAGGCCGTCGCGGTGCCCGCAATGAAACTAAGGGTCTTGGCGACTATGACTCGTGGTGCTTCGGCCATACCCGCGGCCTCAATCAGCTCCAGCAGCAGGACATAGAGCCCGAAGTCGACGATCGCCGCCAGGCCGCCGGTAACAATGAACCGCCATATCTGCGTGGTGAGAGAGATGTTCGGCTGCATCGGGGGCTCGGCCACCCGGGCAGCCTACTCAGAAGGGTGGTGGCCGATTGCGTTCGGCGACGAGCGCGTCGTTGAGTCGGCGTTCTGCAGTGATGCGGCGGGCTTGGTCTTGGGCGCGGCTGCGCCGGCGTTGGGCATCATCACCCGGTAGGTAAGGTCCAGATGGTCGTGCCGTCGGGCAGATGGCCGATTCCTGGGCCCGTGAGCCCGCTGGTGCACCTGCGTCTTGCCGATGCCCTTTGCTTTATGTAATGGCGTGGCTAGCGCCGCCGCGCTGCTGCTCCGATGCCAAGTACTCCACCATCTGGCAAAGATTGACAACGGCCGCGCTCAACTTGTAGATGGTGGCGTCCCGATCTTCCACGCACGACTGCCAGTCCGGGAACTCCTGCGGCAATCTCTGGTTGTCTGCGTTGGCGTGGATTTTCTGCTCGATTTGGTCGCACACATCCGCGAGGGTCAACCCACCAGGCACACCGATGTCGGAGAACCAGCTATCAGTAGTCATGTCACGATTTCCTCCTCAACCGACATAGGGTCCGCTGTCGTGCCGTCATCGTTTCTTCGCCGAGCGTCCTGGCGTAAGAGGCCAAAGGCTCTACCTCACCGGTATGCGCCGGGGGGATCCTCCAACAATTCCCGTGCCGTCGGGGAGTTGGCGATCGCGCCAGCCTTTCGCGCCGTTCCAGAAGGTTTTCAGGATGTGATGAAAGCGACTGCACGAAGCACGCTTTAAGAAAGGGGTCCACGTGGGCTGCACCGCTCGTGTCCGACGCTACGGACCATGTGGGGAACACCATGACGGCACCGTTGCCACCACCGGGCTGGTATCCAGACCACGGCGGCGCAAACACCAAGCGATATTTCGACGGCACCAAGTAGACAGATCAGCTCGCATCATTCAGCCCGCCGTCCGGCCCGAGTCCGTTAAGGCCATCGAGAAGGCGATCCGAGCGGCCAGGCACGGGCAAGTCTCCATGACCGTTCCGTTCGTGATAATCGCGGTTGTCGGGCCGGTCACTACTCGATGCGAACGAGACGACTTGGGAGTTTGTTGCCGTTGACCGCGTTGGGCGCGTTAAGAACTGGCAGTCAAACAGGCCACGAACGTCCTCAGCCGTGCAGGGATGTATCCAGTGAGATTGCATCGACTTGTGACACCGCCATGACATCGAGCAAGTCCGCTGTGCCTCTTCGTCCCGAACGACGTCGCCTCGACGTTTACGGATACCGAGGATGTTGGACACGATGGAAACGAGAGGCCACCTCAGCGCGCCGGTAGACCACTCAGCTACCGATCCGCGCCGACTTCGTGCTGGTAGCCAATGGTGCGCCAGTTTCGAACGGAATTGGCTGACGTGCCAAGCAACTCTGCAAGCTGCTCGATCCCAAGCAATTCAGACATAGACGTGCCTCTCAAAGGTGCGGGACGCACCTTACACCTGTCCGCGATGTGAAACGCGAGTGACTCCCGCGCTGACAATGGACGCGCATGAACGGCCGCATCTTCTCGATCGCCCCCGATGAGAAGAACGGGGTAAGCGCCCGCCGCATCGCCAGATGGTAGGGGCCGTCGACCTCGCCGATGCCGAGTGGGGTTGGCCCTCCGGACGTGGAACACCCATCTCGCCTTGATAATTCACGCCGTCGGCGGCATTTGGTTCGTACTTGTGCGCAAAGGTGTCACCGTCGCGCGGCACCTGCTCGACCGCGTCGTAGCTGGAGACGTACCAGAAAACGCCGTACTTCTCGTTCCACGCCACGGGGCAGCGGCTGCGCAGGTCCGCGTTGACCTCGCGCTCGTTCGGGTTCAACACGTCGGAGTGGTGATCGAATCAGACGATCACGCCGGGACTGGCGTCGGGACGGCCCATCGGGGCTATCTTCGCATCGTTTCTAACCTATCTGCAGCAGCTCAATCACGCCCGCGATCACCGAAGCGCAGCTTGCCAGAGCGATCCTCAACGTGTCGTGTAACGTGGCGCGGCAACTAGTGGTATCGAAGCGTTCTTGTCATGGTTGGAGCAGCAATTGATCGCACTCAGCATCGTGAATTCACCCCGCAAAATCGCTGGCGCCCTCGTCGCTGGCGCCGCGACAAGCGGATTATTCGCAAGCGCCGGATTAGGGTTAGCCCCAACGGCGAACGCGACCTGTGCGTCAATCTTCGGCATCGGCAACAGCGCCGAATGCAGCAGCACGTTGACGAGTGGCGCCCTCGCCATCGGCGCCGGAGCGCAGGCCCACGCCGACGGGTCGCTCGGCGCGGCTCTAGTCGTCGGTACGGACTCCACCGCCACCACAAACGCGGGGTCTGTCTTCAACTTGGCCACCAGCCTCTTCGGCAGCGGCAACACCGCCCTGGCAGGAGACGGCATATCGAACTTTGCCACGAACATCGGCGGCACCGACAACCACGTCACTGCACAAGGCAGCAGGGTGAACACCGCCACTAATATTCTGGGCAGCGGCAACAACATCGTGACAACGGGCGGCGCTGGAAACTGGGCTCGAAACGTGCTCGGCGACAACACCACCATCAAGGTAACGGGCGGCGTTGCAAACTGGGCCCGAAACTTCGCCGGCGACCACAACACCGTCACGATAACAGGCGGCGACGGAAACACGGCCCGAAACTTCTTCGGCAGCGAGAATACGGCCACGATAAATGGCGGCATCGGGAATTTTGCTCGAAACCTGTCGTTCGGCGACCTAAACACCGTCACGGTAAACGGCGGTAATTCAAACTTGGCCACCAATTTCTTAGGCAGCGGCAACCACGTCACGACACAGGGCGGGTATTTCAATGGGGCGCGGAACATTGTCGGCAGCGGCAATACGTTTTTGGTCGGTGGCGACCCCAGCAGCAACCTGAACTTCGGCCTTAACCTGTTCAGCAACAATAATGGTCTGACCGCAGGACCAGGCAACCTGAACGCCGTCCTCAACGGCGGCGGAGGCGGCAACACTATTAGCGCCGGCGGGCTCTTGACCGCCGGGTTCGCCTTCTTGGGCAATACCAATACAGTCACTGCAGGCCCCGGTCCGCTCGCGCTTGCCGGATCCATCTTTAGGGACGGTCTACACGTCACGCAGCCGGGCCCCGGCATCAATATCAACAACTTCGGCTTTGGTGGGGCGGCCGCGACGAGCGGCCAAAGCATAAACGCGACGGGCGATCGCGCAAAGACTGTCAACGCAGCCGGAGCGACCACCGGAAGCAACAAGAAGATCAGCAAACCGATAACCAAAGCGATAAGCAAAGCGATAAGCAAAGCGACTGGCAACGCAGCCGGAAGGACCACCGGAAGCAACTAGATAAGAGCTAACGACCACCGCCGACCCGGTGAGTGAGGCAAGGGGCCGGGGGGTTATTCCCGCAACAGGCAAACTCCACCGCGGACGGGCTGAGATCGCCGCTAAGCGGCGAACACACCGTCGCTGCTGTTGATCCATTGTGTGAGCGTTGGTGGGCACGGCGGGCGCGCGCGGCGACGTTGACGTGCAGCCTGGCCCACAACAGCAGGACGTAGAGCCCGAAGTCGATGATGGCAGCGGCCCGCCGGTGACGATGAACCGCCATTCCTCGTCGTGAGGGAGAGGTTCGGCTGCATCGGGGGCTCGGCCATCCGGGCAGCCTCCTCAGAACGGCGCTGGCCTATTGCGTTCGGCGACGAGGGCGTCGTTGAGTCGGCGTTCTGCGGTGATGCGGCGGGCTTTGTCTTGGGCGCGGCTGCGGCGGCGTTTGGGCATCATCACGCCGCGGTCAGTGGATGTGTCCGGCGTGGGTGGTTCGCCCGTCCACAGCGTGGCGGTGGGTTGACACAGTGTCGGCAACAGGTGCTTGCTGCCGGGGTGCGTGGTCCGCTCGACCCGTTCCTCGGCTTAGACTTCCGCCGTGTTCTCGGAGACGCGCTATGCGATGAATGGCGATTTGCGCGTCGCGTATCGCGCGTCGCCTGAGGGTGAGCGCGACATCGTGGTCATCCCGCACTGGTTCACCTGCTGCGAGATCTTGCCGGAACTACCGTCCATTCAAGGGTGGGTCGAGGCGATGACATCCCTCGGTCGACTGATCTTCTTCGACCAGCCGGGCACGGGAGCGTCCGATCCCGTCACGCGGGGCGCGTTGCCGACCTTGGAGCAATGGGCCGACAGCATCACCGCGGTGCTCGACGATCTCGGGAGCCGCGAAGCCGTTCTGCTCGCGAACCCAGGGGCATTCGCGACTGGCGCGCTGTTCGCGGCAACACATCCGTCCCGCACAACCGCACTGGTCGCCCTCGAGGTCTACGCAGATCCGGTCAGACACGATGGGCTCACTCCGAAGGAATTCTTCGATGCCATGGTCGCCGTGTGGGGGACGGGGGAGTTCGAACGTGTGCTCAATCCGGACATGCCGTGGAACGAGGAGATCCGGGCGACGTGGGCTCGAATGGAACGCCTGGCGGCGAGCCCCGCGACTGTTGCTCTCATGATGCCGCTGGTGTCCGAGATGGACGTGCGGGCGCTGCTTCCGGCAGTTCGCGTGCCCACCCTCGTCGTCCAGCACGCCGACGATCCGTTGGTCTCGCCCGCGATGGGCAAGTACGTCGCTGATCACATATCCGGCGCGAAGTACGTTGAGCTGCCGGGACGCAACATATTCCACTTCGTGGAACCGTGGCGCTCGTCCTTCCGGGAGATCGCCGAGTTCCTCACCGGCGAGCAGCCCGATGTGGCCGATGATCGGGTGCTCGCCACTGTGTTGTTCACCGACATCGTGGACTCGACGCGCCGCGCGGCGGAGATGGGCGACCGTGACTGGCACGCGTTGCTTGATGCGCACGACGCCGTCGTCCGGTCGCAGTTGTCCCGCTTTCGGGGCCGTGAGGTGAACACGTCGGGCGACGGCTTCCTCGCGATGTTCGACGGCCCTCAGCGAGCGATCCGCTGCGCCATGGCAATTCGCGACGCGGTGCAGGCGCTCGGCATCGAGGTGCGCGCCGGGTTGCACACCGGCGAGTGCGAGGTCCGCGGCGACGACATCGGCGGGATCGGCGTGCACATCGGTGCGCGTGTGAGCGCACTGGCCGGACCGAACGACGTGCTCGTGTCCAGCACACTGCGCGACCTCGTGATCGGGTCCGGACTCGAATTCGACGACCGCGGCGCGCACGAGCTCAAAGGCGTGCCCGGCGAATGGCGCATCTTCGCGGTCGCCTCGTAATGGCTTGCGGTACCGCTTAGTACGGTGGTGGTTTGTTGCGTTCGGCGACGAGGGGGTCGTTGAGTCGGCGTTCGGCGGCTCTTGCTTTGGCGGTGTTGTGGGCGCGGGTGTGGCGGCGTTTGGGCATCATCACGCCGCGGTCAGTGGATGTGTCCGGGGTGGGTGGTTCGCCGGTCCACAGGGTGGCGGTGGGTTCACACAGTGTCGGGAACAGCTGCTTGCTGCCGGGGTGGGTGGTGTAGGTGTGGCCGGTCGGTGAGGTCCAGACGATCGTGCCGTCGGGCAGTTGACGGTCCCGCCACCCGCGCACGCCGTTGTAGAAGGTTTTCACGAGATGGTGAAAGCGGCACAAACACTTCAGATTTGACGGGTGGGTGGGTCCGACCGGGTAGGCCACGGTGTGGTCCAGATCGCAATACTGGGCGGGCTTGTCGCAGCCGGGGAAGCGGCAGGTGAGGTCTCGGCACCGGACGAAGTTGGCCAGTGTTGGGGAGGGTACGTAGCGCGGTTCGGGCGGTGTGTCGCCCGGATGCCGTATTTCGCGGACCGTCGAACGGTCCAGGGTCGCGGCCAGCAGCGCAGCGGGCATGATCCCGCCACCCATCACGAAAGCCGTTGACGCCGTGCATTTCCGGGTTTCGGCGGCGCTCGCCGCTGCTACCGTCGAATCGTTGACCACCACGTTGACGACGATGTTGCTCGTCGCATCGCCCGGTTCGCCTGCCGGGCACGCCGCGTCGCCGCAGCCGCAGGCCAGCTTCTTCCCAGTGCCCAGAACTGCCAGCGCATCGTTACGCCTTTCGGCCATCGTGCGCGGGTCATCGGCACACACCGAGTGGGCCATTTCGTCGAGCCGCTGCTGAAGGACTGCGCCGTCGTGGGCATACAGCCGGGCCCACATGCTGGTAAAGCCGGCCTCGTCGGTGGGTGAGCCGAACTGGACGTCGCGCGTGTGGCCGGCGGCCGTGCTGCGCCGCAGTGCGCCCGCGTCGTGGTCGAGCACAATCGCGTCGATGGCCTGCTCGGTCTTGGTCACCGTCAGCGCGCCCCATCGGCGCACCCGCTCGGCCAGGTCCTCGTCGACGGCGGCCAGCGCCTCAGGGTCCTCGATGAGGTGGGTGCGCCACACAATGGCGCGCACCAACAGATCGGTGATCTCGCCGGCGGCGAACAACGCGGCCACCTGCGGCAGCCGGTCTCGCAATGCCACCCCGCGGTGCGCCTGGGCCAGGGCCAGCCCCCGGCTGGTCCCCATGGCCGCTCCGATTTCGACACTCACCGCGCCCTCGGGGTCGACCCACCAGTCCTGACGTTCTTGGGCACTGTTGAGATTGGTGCGCCGGAAGAAGAGCTCGGCGACGGCAGCCAGCTTGCGTGCGCACGCCGCGTTTTCTGTGCGCGACCAGGCGCCGATCGCGTCGACCAAGGTGGCGTCGTCTACAGCCGCCAACGCGTCGATGTCGGGCAGCAATCCATCGAACATACATTCGAATCTAGTACCTCCCGCCGACTCAAACCACCACGTCAACCACTACCTGTGGATGAAACGACGACTGTGGATAACTCAGCCGGCAGCGCGCGACAGACGTACCAACGGGATCTTGCGGCCACCCGCCCGTCCCTCGTAGTCGCCGTAACCGGCGTACTGGTCGAGGGCGAGGTCCCAAGCCCGTTCCCGCTCGGCGGGGTCCGTCATCTCGGCCGCGGTGTAGGTCCCGCTGCGCTTACCGGCGAGCACCTCCACCGTCGGATTCGCGACGAGATTCCGGAACCACGCCGGGTGGGTCGTTTTGCCGTAGTTGGAAGCGATCAGCAGGATCCGGTCACCGTCGGTGACATACAGCAGCGGCAGAGTCCGCCGCTGGCCGGTCTTGGCGCCGATGGTGGTCAGCAGCATCACCGGAACGGGATATATGGTGCTCACCCGTCCGCCGGTGAGGCGCAGCAGCGGTGGGTCGAGTCGCGTTGCGATCCGCTTCAAGTACCAGTCGCCGACGGCCGATCGCCCGAAGGCCTCCAGTCCTCGCTCGTACAAACCCATGTGGCGACGCTGTTGGCTCATAGCGGACTACCTTGCCAGCCCGGTGGCGTCCAGAACGCCCAAAAGCGCGTCAACGGCTGCGGCGAATGCGTGGTCGGCGGGCGCGGCGAAGCCGACGATGACCCCGTCCGGGTCGGGGACTTCGGGCCCGGCGAGCGGATGGCGCATGATCGCCAGACTCTGCAGCGAGATCCCGGCTTCCCCCGCCCGCCGCAGCACCTCGTGCTCGGCACCCTCGGGCAGGGTGAGCACCATATTCACACCGGCCGACAGGCCGCTGATTTCGACGTCGTACCCAGAGAGCGCCTCGACAAGGGCGTCGCGGCGCTTCCGGTAGCGCATCCGCATGCGCCGGATGTGCTTGTCGTAGTTGCCGGTGCTGACGAAGTCGGCCATCGTCAACTGCGTGACCGCGTCGACGTAGAACTGCTGGCCGCCCGCCGCGTCCGTCACCGCGTCAATCAGGTTGTCGGGCACGACCATCCAGCCCAACCGCAACGCCTGCGACAAGCTCTTGCTGGCAGACCCCAGGTAGACCACTCGGTCCGGGCACAGCGCCTGCAGCGCGCCGATCGGTTGCCGGTCGTAGCGGAACTCGCCGTCGTAGTCGTCGTCGAAGACGTACCCGCCCGTGCGCCGCGCCCAGTCGACCACCGCGGCGCGTCGTGTCGGGTGCAGCGACATCCCGAACGGGCTGTGGTGCGCCGGTGTCAACAACACCGCGGGCGTCTCGAGGCCCTCGAGGTCGTCGATCATCGCGCCGCGTTCGTCGATGCCGATCGGCACCGTCGGCACGTCAAGCGCAGTCAGCGCGTCACGGAAGATGAACAACCCGTACGCCTCCACGGCGATCGGGCCCCGGCCGCGGAAGACCCGCGCGAGCAGCTCGACGCCATGGCGCACCCCCGCACAGACCACGACCGACTCCGCCGATGTCCGTACGCCGCGGGCTCTCGTCAGGTACTCGGCGAGGGCGTTGCAGAGTTCTGGCCTGCCGCGGGCATCGCCCATGCGCAAAGCGTCGGTGGGTGCGGTCAGCAGCGCCCTGCGGGTGGATGCCGCCCATTCGTTGCGCGGAAACTCGGAGACATCCGGTGAGCCGGGCATCAGATCGTGGACGGGGGTGGTCCGCACACCGCGGGGCCTTGGCGCCGCGTCGGCACCGCTCGCGTTGAGCACCCACGTGCCCGCGCCCTGCCGCGACGCCAGCCAGCCCTCGGCGACCAGCTCGGCGTACGCCTCGGCCACCGTGTTGCGCGCCAATCCGAGGTCGGCCGCGAGGCCGCGGGACGGCGGCAACATCGATCCGGGTGCCAACCGACCTGACCGAACCGCGTCGCGCAGCGCTGTGAGCAGCAGTTCCCTCGCCCCGCGGGCACCGGGCGTGATGATCTCTCGGAGGTCAAGGTGGAGATCGCGACTGCCAGGATTGGCCCACGAAGTCATGGTCTGATTGAACCATGTAGACGGGTCTATGCGCACTAGCGTTGTTGGCATGACACAGACACTCGAAACCCCGACCACCGAACGACTCAAGATCTACAAGGCGTCACCCGGGCTGTATGACGCGATGATGGCGTTGAGCAGCGCATCGGCCAAGGACATCGATCCGCAGCTCGCCGAGCTGATCAAGATCCGCGCCTCACAGATCAACCACTGCGCGTTCTGCCTGGACATGCACACCCGCGACGCCCGCAAGCACGGCGTGAGTGAGCAGAAGCTCGACGTGCTCGCCGCGTGGGAAGAGGCGGGCGACCTGTTCACCGACCAGGAGCGCGCGGCACTTGCCCTGACCGAGGCGATCACCCATGTCGCCGAGCACGGCGTTCCCGACGACGTGTACGCCAGCGCCGCCGAGGCCTTCACCGATCGCGAGCTCGGTCAGGTCATCGCGATGGCGGTCACCATCAACGCATGGAACCGCATCAACGTGACCGTTCGTCAAGCCGTGCCCCGGCGCTGATTTCGAGGGACCCGTCGGCCCGGCTCCGCATCGCGGCGGAGTCGGGTCGTTCTACACCCAGTACGGGACCCTGGCGCGGTATTGCTTCATCGCGATCGCAGCGAGGATCCATCCGACCACTGTCAGCACCAGCACGACCACCCAGTGCCGCAGTTCCTGGTCGGCGCCGAGCAGGGGCGCCCGCACGATGTCGAGGTAGTGCAGCAGCGGGTTGAGTTCGACGATCTTGGCCCACCGCCCAGCGCCCTGATGCTCCAGCGTGGATTCGTTCCAGATGATGGGCGTCATGAAGAACAGCAGCTGCACGAGGCTGAACAACAGCGGGCTGATGTCGCGATAGCGGGTGGCCAGGATGCCAAAACACAGCGACACCCACACGCAGTTGAGCACGATCAGGCCCAGCGCCGGAATGACGGCGAGGTCGGCCCACGACCATGGCTTGGGATAGATGATCGCGATCACCACGAAGATCACGATGTTGTGACCGAACAGGATCATCTGCCGCCACACCAGCCGATAGACGTGCACCGACAGCGGGGTCGGCAACTGCTTGATCAGGCCCTCGTTCGCGATGAACACCTCGGCGCCTTCGAGGATCGACGCGTTGATCAGGTTCCACATGATCAAGCCGAGCGTGACATAGGGCAGATGCTCGGCCAGCTCGAGATGGAACAGCTTCGAGTACAGCCCGCCCATCGCGACCGCGGTGACGCCCGTCGCGATGGTGATCCAGAACGGCCCCAGCACCGACCGGCGATAGCGCTGCTTGATGTCCTGCCAGCCAAGGTGCAGCCAGAGTTCGCGGCGCGAGAACCCGGCGACCAGGTCGCCCCAGGCGCGCGTCATCGTCCTGGACTGAGCCGCGGCGTCGGTGAATGTCATGGGCGGTCGAACCTTTCGCGCCTGCCCTGCCTGCGCAGCCGGACCCATTCCCACAAGCCGGCCGGGTCGCGGCGGGACACCAGGAAGTACCAGCCGAACCGCAGCCACTCCTGGGGCAGCAGATTGCGCAGCCCTGGCTGGGACAGCAGATATCCGCGGTTGCGGTAGGTGAAGAACCGCTTGGTCGTGTCGTCGGGGTATTGGGTGTGCATGCGGCCGCCGAGGATCGGCTTGAACTCGTCCGTGCCGCAGGGATGCAAATAGATTGCGTCCAAACAGGTTCCGAACGGAAGGCCCGAGCGCACCAGCCGACGGTGCAGCTCCACTTCGTCACCGCGCACGAACAGGCGCAGATCGGGCACGCCGACCGCCTCGACCGTGGCGGCACGGAACAGCGCACCGTTGAACAGCGACGCGATTCCGGGCAGCAGATCTCTCGCTCCCTCGGTCCGCAGTTCACTCGCCAGGCGACGCCACACCAGCCCGCGGCGCAAGGGGAACGCCAGCCGGTCCGGGTCGTCGAGATTGCACACCATCGGCGACACCTCGGCCAGGCGGTGCCTGTCGGCGCACGCCAGCAGAGTCGCGAGCACATTGCGATCCTGGGGCCGGCCGTCGTCGTCGGCGAGCCAGATCCAGTCCGCGCCCTGCGCCAGCGCCTGCAGCATCCCAAGCGCGAAACCGCCTGCGCCGCCGAGGTTTCGGCGCGATCCGAGGTAGGTCGTCGGCACCGGCTGACCGGCCACCAGGTCGCGCACCCGCTCGTCGTGATCGTTGTCGACGACGACGATGTGGTCCAGAGCGCGGCTCTGGGTGGTCAGCGCGTCCAGCGACTTGGTCAGTTCGTCGGGCCGACGGTGGGTGACCACCACGGCGCACACGGACTCAGTCATGTGCGATCACGGGCATCCTCTTCGAGCACCTCGCGCACGTGGCGGGCGGCGTCCTCGCCCTCATACGCGCGCACGACCTCCTCGATGCCGCCGGTCATCTTGATGGTGCCGTGGTCGATCCACATCGCGGTCTTGCACAGCCGCGCCAGGAACTCGTTGGAGTGGCTGGCGAAGACGAGAATTCCGGAGCGCTCGACCAGACCCTGCAGCCGCGCCTGCGCCTTCTTCAGGAAGTCGGCGTCGACGGCGCCGATGCCCTCGTCGAGCAGCAGTATTTCGGGGTCGATGCTGGTGACGACGCCCATCGCGAGACGCACCCTCATGCCGGTGGAGTAGGTGCGCAGCGGCATCGACAGGTAGTCGCCGAGCTCGGTGAACTCCGCTATCTCGTCGACCTTGGCCATCATCTGCTTACGGGTCTGCCCCAGGAACAACCCGCGGATGATGATGTTCTCGAAGCCCGATATCTCGGGGTCCATGCCGACGCCCAGGTCGAATACGGGTGCCACCCGGCCGGTCACCGTCGCGACCCCTCGCGTCGGCTCGTAGATACCCGACAACAGCCGCAGCAGCGTCGACTTGCCTGCGCCGTTGTGACCGACCAGGCCCACTCGGTCACCGTTTTCCAACGACATGGTGACGTCCCGCAGGGCCTCGATGACCACCACATTGGACTCATTGCGCCCGATGGTGCCGCCGGCCTTGCCGAGGAAGGCCTTCTTCAGCGAACGCGCCTTGGCGTCGAAGATGGGGAACTCCACCCACGCGT
This sequence comes from uncultured Actinomycetota bacterium, assembly GCA_963817825.1. Classification (GTDB taxonomy): domain Bacteria; phylum Actinomycetota; class Actinomycetes; order Mycobacteriales; family Mycobacteriaceae; genus Mycobacterium. The sequence goes on from CAWFQG010000018.1 coordinate 249,946, forward strand.
TGCGCGTCTCGATGTGGGGTACGGAAGGCCCAGTCACCAAATTCCTCAGAATTACAGGTACTGCCCGGTGCCAGAAGGCCCTGGCCCGCCGCGTTGTCCGGGCGCGCCCATCCCCGGTGGCAGCGCCCCCTGACGCATCTGCTCCAGCTGTTGGCGCGCGGCCATCTGTTGGGCGAACAGCGCGGTCTGGATGCCGTGGAACAGGCCCTCGAGCCAGCCGACCAACTGCGCCTGCGCGATCCTCAGTTCGGCATCGGACGGAATGGTGTCCTCGGTGAACGGCAGTGTCAGCCGCTCGAGTTCGTCGCGCAGCTCCGGCGCGAGCCCGTCCTCCAGCTCGCGGATGCTGGTCTTGTGGATCTCGGCCAGCTTGTTGCGGCTGGCGTCGTCGAGCGGTGCCGCCCGCACCTCCTCGAGCAACTGCTTGATCATCGTGCCGATGCGCATCACCTTGGCAGGCTGCTCGACGAGGTCGGTCAGCGATTTGCCGTCGGCATCCTCCCCGGTGGGCATGTCCGCGTCTCCGCCGATGATTTCGATGTTGTCGTCGTCGGTGTTCGTAGTCATCCGTTCCGCATCCCTCTAATTACCGCGCCATTCATAGATTCGGGTTTCGCCATTGTCGTAGATCTTCTCCCACGAACGTGACTTATCTAGCGACACTAGCCCGTCGGGCATGGCGAACTTCAGTACCACCGGTGTGCTCGTCACCACGTACCGGATGTTGAGCGCCTTCACCGCCTCGGCGATGCGCGGGTCATGGTCGGCGTCGTCGGCGTAGGCCCAGAAGATGAAGCGGTGGTAGCCGGGGCCCTGTTGGACGGGGTAGTCGTAGTGGGTCCACAGCGGGTGCAGCCCGGAAACCGCGTACATCCACGCGGTGCCGTCCGTGTTGGCGTTTCCGATCAATGTGTCGCGGGCGCCGGGCAGCGTGGCGAGGTACGCGAACGCCTCGAGGTCCTTCTCATCGATGATCACCGAGTCGTACTTCTGGCCGATCAGGAAGCGGTGCCGCGGGAAGTAGACGTAGGCCGTCACGATGCTGACCGCAACCAGGACGGCGGCGGTCACACCGAACCAGACCGCAGGGCGTGCAGCGCGGGTTCCGGTGACCCGGCCGCGAACGAACTTCACCGCCGCGGTCACGACGGTGAACAGCGCGATACCGGCCGCGGACGTCAAAAGCAGTGTCACGACTGCCGATAGCCTTCGCGGATCGCTGTAGAACAGGTCGCTGATCTTGGCGGTGAGGACGCCGAGCGGGCCGCCGAACGGTGCCGACGACTGCACGATGCACAACACCAGTCCGAACCACACCACCAGCGGCCACCAGATCCGTTTGACCAACAGGATCAACCCGCCGACCGCGGCGAGACCGATGAGCCACCACTGGATGGGGAAGTCGTTCAGGTGGCGGGTGTGCTGCACGAGCGCGTCGATCAGCCCGCGCTTCTTGCCCTCGTGCGTGACGAACTCGTGCCCGACGATGATCTCGGCCTCCTGCAGCACGCCGACGAACTGTGGCAGAAGCAGGACGACCGTCGGCGCAGCGATGATCACCAGCGTGAAGAAGTCCGCCACCCTGCCGCGGACCGGATGCCACAACGCCTCCACCAGCCACCATGCCGCGACGAATATCACCGTCACCACGCCGCCGGTGATGTGCACCGAGAAGACACCGAGAAGCGCGAGCACCGCCAGCGGTATGCGGTCCCGGTGGCGCAGTGCCGACACCACCAGCAACATCGTCGGTACGGCCATGCCGTACGCGGCGAGGTTGGGCATCGACGCGGTGTCGAACTCGACATAGGGAAGCGCGGTGAACGATGCCGACAGCGCGGCGGCGGTCGCGGCTGCTCCGGCTGTCCGCCACTCATCGAACCGGTTCCGCATCAGGTTCCACGTCAAGCTCGCCGCGCTCGCCGGGAACAGCCAGACCGAGGCCGCCAGGGAGCTGAGGGTGTAGGCCGTCGTAGGTGCCGACCCGGTCAGTGCACTGAACAGCGCGGCGAGCGCGTGAAAGGTCGACGGGTAGTACAGCGCGTCGTGGGTTTCGACGTTGCGCAGTTCGCCCATGTGCGTCGGCGACGCCTGCCCGGTGTCGAGGATGAACCGGACCGTGTTGGCGTGCCACACCGCGTCCCACGTACTCGGTATCGACTGCCAACTAGGCATGCCCTTGACCGCCGCCAGCCCGATCAGGCCCGCGCCCAACAAAACTCCTGCGGCAACGATCAGAGCGGGGCCGCGGGAAATCGCCAGCGACTCCGCGTCACGGTCGCGACAGCGGTTCATCAACATCGGCAAACAGGCCGCGGCGACGGTCACGACGGCCAGAGCAAAGAACGCGGTCCACGGATTCCAGGGGATGCCGACGGCGCCGAATGGGACTATGGCCAACGCGACGACCCCGAAGGTCAGTGCGGGCCCGACGGCCACCGCGACGGGTACGGGCAGCCGGGCCGCCCGCGCCACCATTGCTCCGGGCACGACCAGCAACAACACCGCCAGTAGCACTCCGAGGGCCAGGCTCACTGCACTAGTATGGCTGCCCAGGTGACCCGGTCCGGCACCGCCCGCGTGGGCTCGGGCGCCCACCAATTGCTGTCGGTTTGTGGACTTCGCACACACTCTAAGGTGGCTGGCATGGCATACGACGTCGCCCGGGTGCGGGGATTGCACCCTTCCCTGGGCGATGGATGGGTGCATTTCGACGCCCAGAACGGCATGCTGGTGCCCGATTCCGTCGCCACGACCGTCTCGACCGCCTTCCGCGGTTCGATGCGGACGACGGTCGGCCCGCATCCCTCGGCACAACGCAGCGCAGCCGTCCTCGACAAAGCCCGCCAGGCGGTTGCAGACCTGGTCAATGGCGACCCGCGCGGCGTGGTCCTCGGCGCAGACCGCGCGATACTGCTCAACTCGTTGGCCGATGCATCGTCGTCGCGGGTCGGTTTGGGCTATGAAACGGTCGTCACGCGGCTCGACGATGAGGCAAACATCGCCCCGTGGCTGCGCGCGGCGAACCGATACGGCGCCAAGGTGCGTTGGGCCGAGGTCGACATCGAGACGGGCGAGTTACCGACCTGGCAGTGGGAGAACCTGATCACCCAGGCGACGCGCCTGGTCGCGATCGCCTCGGCCTCAGCGACTTTGGGCACCGTCACAGACCTTCGGGCCGCGACGAAGTTGACGCATGAAGTCGGTGGGCTGGCGGTCGTGGATCACTCGGCGGCGGCACCCTATCGGCTGATCGACATCGACGAGATCGATGCGGACGTGCTCGCGGTGAACGCGCTTGCCTGGGGCGGACCGCCGGTGGGTGCTCTCGTCTTCCACGACCCGACACTCATCGACTCGTTCGGGTCGATCGCGCTGAACCCGTACGCCACCGGCGCAGAGCGGCTGGAGATCGGCGTGCACCAGTACGGACTGCTCGCCGGTCTTGTCGCAAGCGTCGAGTATCTTGCCTCGCTTGACGAGTCGGCGACGGGCACGCGTCGGGAAAGGCTGGCCAGCTCGATGCAGTCGGTCGGCTCGTACATGATGAGGCTGTACGACTACCTGCTGATGTCGCTGCGGTCCCTGCCGCTGATCATGGTCATCGGCAGGCCCGAGGTGTCGATTCCCGTGCTGAGCTTCGTGGTCAGGGACGTGCCCGCCGAGAAGGTGGTGCAGCGGCTGGCCGACAACGGCGTGCTGGCGATCGCTAACGCGAACTCTCGGGTCCTCGATGTGATCGGCGTCAACGACATCGGCGGGGCGGTCACCGTCGGCCTTGCGCATTACACGACGACGGCCGAGGTCGACCAGCTGATCCGCGCGCTGGCCTCGCTGGGTTGATCAGTCCGCCACTCGCAGAAGGACTTTGCCTGCCACTTCGCCGGAGCTCAGCAGCTCGTGCGCCGCGGCGGCCTGCTCGATCGGGAACTCCGCGCCGACGATCGGGCGGACCTGACCGTCGCCGATCATGGGCCACAGATTGCGAACCACCTCGGCAACGACAGCGCTCTTGCTGCCCGGACCCTGGACCGGGCGCGTTCGCAGCGTCGTGCCGATCACCCCTGCGCGCTTGGCAACCAGCTTGCCGATGTTCAGCTCGGCCTTGGCGCCGCCCTGCATGCCGATGACGACGATCCGGCCATCGTTGGCGAGCGCGTCGATGTTTCGGTCAAGGTAGGGGCCGCCGATGATGTCGAGGATCACGTTGGCCCCGGCGCCGTCCGTTGCCTCGCGCACCCGCTCGACGAAGTTCTCGTCGCGGTGATTGATGAGGATCTCGGCGCCGAGTTCCCTGCACAGGTCGAGCTTCGGCGTCGAACCGGCGGTCACCGCGACACGGCAGTCCAGCGCCCGCCCCACCTGGATGGCATGGGTGCCGATCCCGCTGGATCCACCGTGGATCAGCACCACCTGGCCGGCCGCCAACCCCGCGGTCATCACCAAGTTGGACCACACCGTGCACGCCACCTCGGGCAGCGCAGCCGCATGGTGAAGCTCGACCGCGTCCGGTACCGGCAACACCTGACCCTCGGGCACGGCGACGTACTCCGCGTAACCACCACCCGCCAGCAAAGCGCAGACCGGTTGCTCGATTGACCAGCGATCAACCCCGTCGCCGACCTGGGCGATGGTCCCTGACACCTCGAGGCCGAGAATGTCGCTTGCTCCAGGAGGGGGCGGATACTTCCCTGCGGCCTGGAGCAGATCGGCTCGGTTGATCCCGGCCGCGTTGACCCTGACCAGCACCTCACCTGGTCCGGGTGTTGCGTCGGGGACTTCTTGCCAGCTCAGCCGTTCCGCGGATTCGACCACAATCGCGTGCATTCAGAAAACCTTACCGGGGTGTGAAATCGAGCCCCCAGCAATGAGTTTGTCGTTTACCATTCGGTGGATGGAGTTGATGATTGCCGGGCGTACCGCTGGTGATATGCCCGGCTTGGACATCGCTGAACAGAGGTCGTGGCAAAACTTCCTCGATTCGGCGCTGCGGCTGTACGCGACCTTGAACCGGGCGCTGGTCGAAACGCATCGTCTGACGCTGAACGACGTGCGCCTTCTCGACTTGCTGGACAAGGCCCCGACCGGTTCGGCACGCATGGGTGATCTGGCCGAAGGGCTGATGTCGCTGCCCAGCCGGGTGACTCGGCAGATCCGCCGGCTGGAGACCCAGGGCCTGGTGCGGCGTGGCGCCAGCCCCGACGACGGACGCGGCGTGCTGGCCACCATCACCGACGACGGCCGGCTACAGGTGCGCCAGGCCATGGTCACCTACGGGGACGGCGTACGCGAGCACTTTCTGGGCAAGCTGTCGCGTTCACAGATCGCCGCAACGGGGGAGAACTGCCGCCGGATCAGCATCGCGCTCAAGGGCACCTCGTCGTCGGCGAAGGTCGGCCGGGTCTGACCCCGCTACGCTTATCGGCGGTGGCGTGGCAGAGCGGCCTAATGCACTCGCCTTGAAAGCGAGAGACGGCTAAAACCGTCCGGGGGTTCAAATCCCTCCGCCACCGCTGGGTTTGGCGACCGGCTCGAGGTAGATGGTCGCGGCACCGGTCCATGGCGACTCCATGTGCCAGCTCGGCACACCGGCCGGAGGACCTTCCCGCGTCCACGCCAACCGGTACTGAGCCGGTCGCGGTCGCTGGGTCCGGTCGAGCCGAGCGAAGTTCAGCTCGAGCAGGAAGCGCATCACCGGCCCGGCCTCGCGGATCCGCTGTTCGATCAACGGCAGCGTGCGCCCCGGATCGGAGAACACATCGACGACCGAGCAGTCGCATGCGTAGGCCACCGTGCCGATCTCGGGCGGCGACTTCACGGTGGCGTCACCGACCAGGTCGCCGATCTCGGTGCCGACGGCCATGTACTGCTCGGGCAGCGCCCAGTTGCCGAAGATCACCGGATGCGCCCATGGCATACCGAGGCCGCGGACCGACACCGCCGCAAAGACCGTCAGCACCGCGGCGACGATAACCGGTACCCCGATCCGCACCACGCTCGGCGACGCCGCGGGCCGGGGCCGAGTAAGGACCAGTGCCAGCCCGAAGACACCGGTCACGCCGAGCGCAACCGTCGACGACACGTAGTACCAGTGATACGGCGGGACGCCCAGCAGGCAGTACGCGCCGAAGTCCGCGGCACCGCCGACGCCAAGCCCGACCAGCGGCCAGTGCTCTGCGGGCGGTCGACGACGGAGCGCTCCCGCCAGGATGCCCAGCACCGTCAGCGCGCCGATGGCAGCTGGGACGAGGGCGAGCGACAGCGGCAATGTGGTGCCCGCCTGCCACATCTTCCACAGCCCATTGCCGAAGGTCGCGTCGCCGAACGACTTCTGCAGCGTCTTGATCACCAGCGTGGTCGGTACCGCGGAGCCGAAGTGGTACCAGCTGAACGTCCACCACGGCAGCACCACGGCGATTGCGGTGGCGGGCACGACCCAGAAGCGCCGCCGCATCGCGGGCGTCGCGAGGTACACCACCGCGACGATGATGCCCAGATCGGGCCTGGTCAGGACGAGCAGGCCTGCGAATATCCCGAAGGCGATCCGGCGACCCCGCACGGCCTGTGCGGTCAGGCCGATGAGGAATGCGGCGGTGGGGACGACCTCCAGTCCGATCGCCGAGTTCACGAACGGGTTCGCGAAGACCACCGCCAGTACCGCCAGACACCAGGCGCCCGACACGTTGATCCGCCGGGCGATCTGTGCCGCCCACACGGCGATGGCCGCAGACAGGGTGACGGTCAGGATTCCAAGGCCGAGGATCGGTCGAAGCTGGCCGGTCACGCCGCTGATCCAGGTGGCCAGCGCCAACAGCAGGACGTTCAGCGGCGACGTGGCGTTGTTGGACTCCTCCGTCGGGATCATTCCCCAATGCAGGTGCTCTGCGACGTTGCGGGCATAGCTCAGGGTGATGTACGCGTCGTCGATCAGGCCCCGATGTGCGACCCACATGACAACCACGCCGACGAGGGCTCCTGGGAGGGCCCACCACAGGTCCACCCCGCGACTGCGAGCCGGCTCGGCCGGTGGGTCGTGCTGGGGGGTAGTCGCGCCCAGCTCTTCGGTCGTGGCCATCGGCGGGGAGTTTATGGTGCTCGCGCTACGGTTGTCGCATGCTTGACCGGTTCAAGGTGGCGACCCGGGAAAAACTGCAACGGGCCTTCGCGGAGGTTGTGGCTGACGGGGCCGCCCAGACTAGACAACAGCAGCAGGATCTTCACGCCGAGTTGCTTACCACCCTCGGCCAGTTGAATGAGTCCGTCGGCGCCGTCCTCACCCGCATCAACGACATGGAATACCGTGCCCGGCGCGACATTTCGTATGCGCAGGACGTCGCGGCCGCGAACGACAGCGCGGCATTCGTCCTCGATCACATGCCCAAGGCGAGGGTGTTCTGGGAAACACTCGACACTCTGCGGTTCGCCCTCGGTGAGATCAAGGGACCGGGGCTCGCCCTCGAGTTCGGGGTCGCAACCGGCGTCACACTGAAACTCATCGCTGACGTCGCGGCCAGTGACCGCACGGTGGTCGGATTCGACGTTTTCACCGGCCTGCCAGAAACCTGGCGCACCGGATTCCCGGCTGGGGAGTTCGCGCAGGAACCCCCTGACATTCCGGGTGCCACGGTGGTGGCGGGCCTGTTCGACGACACCTTGCCCGCATTCCTTGCCGACACCGACGAACCGCTCGCGTTCGTGCACGTCGACTGCGACCTGTACTCGTCGACGAAGACGGTGCTGGATCTCGTCGAGCACCGGCTCGCGCCCGATGCGGTGCTGGTGTTCGACGAGTTCTTCAACTACCCCGGCTGGCAACAGCACGAGTACCGGGCCTGGACCGAATTCATCGCACGAACGGGACGCACCTTCGAGTATCTGGCGTATACGGGCAACAACGAACAGGTCGTCGTCCGCCTGCACTGATCAGCTCTCGTAGAGACGGGCCCAGTTCTCGCGGCCCGTCAGCTCGGGCAGCGCCTCCCGGTAGCGGGCCTGAAGCGCAGGCGCTTCATGGCCGAACCGTCGCAGCGCCTTGCGCATTCGCTTGGTCAGGTCGGTGAGCTTCTCGCGGTCGCGGCGCCGAACCCGCACGCCTGACTGCGACGAGTCGGTGACGACCGCGTGCCCGAAAAGCGACACGTGCCACCATTGGTTGTCCTCGGCGGCGATGGCGACGGGTCCTGGGATGACGCGTCCGAGCCACTGGAACACCGCCCGTTTAGCCAGCACCAGGTTGATCCGGTCCTTGCGCGGCTTGTGGCCGGTTGGCACGAAACGCGGTACGACGTCGGTGAATTCACGGATGTTCACCGCCGGGTGTACGACCGTTTCGCCGTAGTCGGCCCGCTCCGCGCGGATCGCAGCCAGTGCGGCGACCCCGCCGTCCTGCAGAACCTGCGGGCCTTCCATGAAATCCTCGAGCCCGCGAATCATGGTGTACGCCATGCCGTATTGCATCGACACCAGGGCTTCGGAGATCTCGCGCGCCAGCCATCTGCCGGTCGTCTTCGTGTCGATATCGCCGTGCAGGGCGTGAGTGATCAGCGAGTTGCGGACACTGAAGTACCGCATGAACTCGTCGCGGTCCTTCCAGTGGAAGTCGGCATGCCAGACACCCGCGTTCGGCAGCGTCACGGTCGGGAAGCCCGCAGACAGTGCGCGCTGTCCGTATTCGATGTCGTCCCACTGGAAGAACAACGGCAACGGCAGGCCGACCGCGGCGATCACCTCCGACGGGATCAGACACGACCACCACGCGTTGTATTCGGCGTCGACGCGCTTGTGCTGGCGGTGCTTGACGATGTCGGTCCGGTGCAGCGCCCTCGGCGCCCAGCGGCCCGCCCGCAGCCTCGGCATCTGCGTCTGCTCGCCACCGACGTGCAGTTCGCGCGTGTTCTGAAGGGACAGCATCTGCGCGCCGATGAGGGTCGGCGCGGGCGTCAGATTCGCAAAGGCGTTGAGCCGCAGGAGGGTCTCCGGCTCGCAGAGGATGTCGTCGTCCATCAGGATCACGTTCGCATGGTCGGCTACGCCGGACACCTCATACATGCCCCGCGAAAAGCCGCCTGCGCCACCCAGATTCGGCTGCCGCAGATAAACCAGCTTGTCGCCGAGTTGCGCGGCGACGTCGTTGAACAGCGGCCGCGTCTCGACGGCGTCGGTGCCCTGGTCGATGACGTAGATCCCGTCGATGCCTGCCAGCAGGCCCTTGTCGCCCGCGACGGCGGCGACGTTGGTGGCGCAGTCGTCGGCCCTGTTGAAGGTGCAGATGGCGATCGCCGCGGGCCGGATCGTTGCAGGCGCGGCTGTGTTCCACTCCAGATCGGTGATCGTCAGTGGCCCGTCCACGGCTGTGCACTCCATCCACAGCGCGCCGCCGTCGACGTACTCGTTGAGCCGGGCCGACAACACCGCGGTTCCGGTGCCGTGGACCTCCGTGCTGTCGACGGTCCTGGCCCCGCCGTGGATGTCCGACCCGCGCAGCAGCACCCGCGCCCGGGTCGATGTGTCGACCACCAGCTTCAGCTGGACCTCACCCGCGGTGGTCCACCGCTGGAAATAGCTCGCAGGCAGCCGGCCGAAGTAGGTGTTGGTGTCGACGGTGGCACCCTTTTCGAGGTGCAGCGCATACCGTTCCCGATGCGCCCGACCCTTGACGATGCGCGCGTACATGTCGTCGGTCACCTGCGCACTCGGGCCGGTGAACAGGCCGCGCGCCACGACCAGCCGCTCGGGTGCGGCATGCTCGGTGAGCGCCTGCTTCAGCGCGTCGGGGGTCGCCTGGCCCGGAAGGGCCGCCCCGCGCTCGGTCAATGCTGCTCCTACTGCGTGAAGTTTGGGGTGTGGGCTCCCAGATTCTTTTCAAGGACCCCGACGGAGCCTAACAAGACGGTGTTCAGAGACAAGTAAACGGCGCACTACCCCTCGCCGGATTCACAAAGTGCCTGTTCAACGGGCTTCCAATATCGACTTCAGCCGCGCGAGATCCTTGCCGGTCGCGCGCCTGACCGCCGTGGCCAGGATCGGCGCGGCCAGCCCGGCGAAGGCGGTCGGCTCGCCGCGATTGCGCAGCATCATCCAGGTGGCACCGTCAGCGGCGTCCTCCCAGGCGTAGGTGGTCTCCATGGCAAACGGGCCGGTGTCAGATCGCATCACGAAGCGCTGCGCAGGCAAGAACTCCACCACTTCGTAGGTGTACTCGAGCCGTCGACCGAGAAAGCCGCTGGTGAACCGAAACCGAGAGCCCTCTGCCACCGGCGGTGATGTTTCCCATTGCACCGCTTTGATGTTCGCGTACCACGCAGTGACGTTGTCCGGATCGCAGCAGTACGCCGCGACCTCCGGTCGGGCTCGGCCGATGGTCGTGTGGACCTCAACATCTACCGTCGCCATGGTTATCTCCCCGCCCGCGCCAGCGCTCGAACGCCTGCATTGATCTGCGTCTCGGTCAGGTTGGCATAGCCCAGCAGCAGGCCGGGCGGCGCCGTCGCCGGGTCCGCATAGCAGGGCGCCAGCGGCTCGACGTTGACCCGCATCGCCGCCGCCCGCCGGACCAGGTCGGAGATCGGGAAGCCGTCGGGGAAGCGGACGGTGAGATGGACACCTGCGGCGGCACCCAGCACCGTTGCGTGCGGCAGGTGGCGGGCGAGGGCGTCGAGCAGGGCGTTGCGCCGGGTCAGGTAGCGACGGCGCATCTGCCGCAGATGGCGGTCATAGCCGCCGGAGGCCAGCAGTTGCGCGAACGCGAGCTGGTCCATCACCGAGCTGCCGGTGTCGGCCAGGCTTTTGCCGAGTCTGACCGCATCGATGAGCTGTGCGGGCAGGACCATCCACCCGATGCGCAGGCCCGGTGCCAGCGTCTTGCTCGTCGAGCCGACGTAGAGCACCCGATCGGGTGCGATGCCCTGTAGGGCGCCGACCGGCGCACGGTCATATCGATACTCGGCGTCGTAGTCGTCCTCGATCACCAGGTGACCGGAACGCGCCCAATCCAGCAGCGCAGTGCGTCGGGCAGCGGACAGCACTACGCCTGTCGGCGACTGGTGCGCGGGCGTGGTCAGCACGGTTCGCGCGCCACTGTCTGCCAGCGCCGCCACGTCGAGGCCGTCGTCGTCGACCGGAACAGCGAGCGGATCGATGCCGTTGTGCTGCAACACCATCCGGTGCAGCCAGAAACCGGGGTCTTCCATCGCCAACGGCTTGTCGTCGTCACCGACGGCGTGGGCGAGGAGCGAGATCGCCTGCGTCGCGCCCGAACAGAGCACGACGTGTGCGGCGTCCGCCTGCACACCGCGGGTGCGGCGCAGATAATCGGCCACGGCGGCGCGCGCAGCGGGCAGTCCCCGCGGGTCGACGTATCCGAACGAGTCCGAGCCGATCTCGGCGAGCCCTTGGCGCAGCGCCCGCAGCCACGCCGCGCGGGGAAAGCTGCTGAGATCCGGTGAGCCGGGCAGAAAGTCGACGGCGAAGCGTCGCGCCGGATCTGCGTGGTGCGGTGTGCTCGCCGCGTCGACGGTGGCGACCCTGGTGCCCGATCCGTGCCTGCTCAACAGGAAGCCTTCCGCCACCAGCTGGCTGTATGCGTCGACGACGAGCCGTCGGGAGACACCGAGGTCGGCGGCAAGCACTCGCGTCGACGGCATCCGGGTGTGCGGTGCCAGCCGACCGGTGCGGATCGCGGTGCGTAGGCCGTCGCAGAGCTGACGGTGCAGCGGCTCCTTGGCGTCACGGTCAAGCTCGACGAGGAGCTCTGGACCAGAAGTGGCACCCGAAACTGTCATGAAAGTGGAGCCTATCTTGAGGCCAATAAGAAGCTAGCGTGAACGTATGACAACGGCACCCAGTCGCACAAGAGCCGGGTTCGTCGAGGTGACGCTGATCGTGTTCGGGTTGTACGCCCTTGGCGTCGGGCTGTTCATGGTGTTCGCGCCGGGCACGTTCTTCGACACCCTCGGTACGTTCGGCGTCCGCAACGACCACTACATCTTCGACAACGCCACGTTCGAGATACCGCAGGGTCTGTTGCTGCTCGCCGCCGTTCGGCAGACGACGTGGCGGGTGCCCGCGCTGGCCTTCGCCACGGCGCACTGGGCGCTGCACTCGGTCAGCCACATCGTCGACCCGCATCACGGCGCGGGTGACGTGGTCGGCTGGATCGAGGCAGGAGGGTTGGTGGTAACCACCGTGATTCTGGCTATTGCGTTGCGCGCCAGCATTATCGCGGAGAGGGTGGGCCAGCGCTGATGCGAGTTCTTGTTGCAGGTGCGACGAGTGTGCCCGGTCTACCGCTGCTGCGCGAGCTCAATACCCGCGGCCACGACGTGGTCGGCGTGACCAGGTCGTCGGCAAAAGCGCCGCAGATCGCGGCGGCCGGGGCCAAGGCAGTGGTGGCTGACGTGTTCGATGCCGGCGACATCGACAAGGTCGTCGCCGACGCCGGGCCCGAGGTGGTGGTCTCGTTGCTCACCACGCTGCCGAAGTGGGGACCCAAGCGGCCCAAGGACTTCGAGCCGGCGAGGGAGTTGTGGGGCCGAGGTGCGACGAATCTGGTGGCCGCCGCGCAGCGCGCCGGTGTGCGCCGGATCGTCGCGGAATCGGTGGTTTTCGCGTACGGCTATCCGACCAGTGGGCCCGCGGTGATGGACGAGACGGATCCATATCCAGGACCGCCGCCCAAGGGCGGAGACGACATGCTCGCGGCGCTGCGCGGCATGGAGCAGAAGGTCCTCTCGTCTGGTGAGCACAGCGACACCGAGGGAATTGTGTTGCGCTACGGCTGTTTCTACGGTCGGGGTGTGCCGCACGACGAGCTGTTCGTCCGTCTTGCGAAGTGGTGGGCGTTGCCCGCGATGACCGGCACCGGGATTGTGCCGTGGATCCACATCGACGACGTCGCGAAGGCGACCGCCGACGCGCTCGAGCGTGGCAAGGGTGGGCAGATCTACAACATCGTCGACGACCGTCCGCAGTCGTTCGCCGGCTACGTCAGGGAGCTCTCCGCCAAACTGCACCGGCCACCGCCGATTCCGATTCCACATCGGCTGGTGGGCATGGTGGCGTCGTATCCGGCGACGGCGTTCGGAACGACGTGGTTGCCGCTCTCCAACGCCAAGGCCAAGGCCGAGCTCGGCTGGACGCCTATGCCTCGGGTCTGACTCTCCCCCTACGTTTCGCGTGGGAGGTACCCCCACAACGCGGCTCGTTCGTCGCCGCTTGATCGTCGTCCGACTATTCCCCGGTAAAGTTCGGCGGCCGCTTCTCGAACGTCGCCGTGATGCCCTCGGTGAGGTCTTTCGACGGCAGCATGGCGGAATTCCACACCGCCACATAACGCAGGCTCTCCGAGACCCTGGCGATGCGCTGTTGATCGAGGACGTCCTTGATGCCGTTCACCGTCAACGGTGGGTTGGCGGCGATCTCGGCTGCGGTCTGATGCGCCGCGGCCAGCGACGCTTCTGCGTCCTCGTAGACGTCGTTGACCAGACCGATCTTCTCCGCGCGGGCCGCGTCGATGTCCCTACCCGTCAGAGCCAGCTCTCGCAGGTGGCCGTCGGTCAGGATCAGCGGCAGCCGGGCCAGGCTCCCGACGTCGGCGACCATTGCCAGCCGCACCTCGCGCACCGAGAACTTCGCGTCGGCGCTGGCGTAGCGGATGTCCACAGCCGAGATCAGGTCGACGCCGCCGCCGATGCACCAGCCGTGCACAGAGGCGATGGTCGGTGTCCGGCAGTCCGCGACTGCACTGATCGCTCCCTGCATGCGCAGGATTGTCGCGTGGAAGTCCGCCCTTGGCCGGGCCGATGAGCCGTCGGTCATCACGTCGGACAGCGAGCCGCCCATCGCAGGCAGGTCGAGCCCGTAGCTGAAGTGCTTGCCCGAGCCGGTGAGCACGATCGCGCGGACGTCGCGGTCGGCGTCGAGCTTGGCAAAAACCTCGGGCATCTCCGCCCAGAAAGCCGGCCCCATCGCGTTGCCCTTGCCGGGACCGACCAACGTCACCTGCGCGACGTGACCGTCGATGTCGACCGTCACGGATTCGTATGCGTCACCCATGGCCAGACAGGCTAGCCACTCACGGCGGCGACCCGCCGAGCACCACCTCTTTCACGACGGCACTCGGCAGGAAACTGCACATGGTGGTCGCCATCAGCCCCGCCACCATCTCGGACTGGGGACCCTGCTGGTTGTTGCCGCCGTCAGCCAGGATGGCCTTGATGACGGCCCGCTGCGTCGCCTCGTCGAGCTTGGTGAAATCGCTGCACTTCATCGTCAGCGCGTTGGCGGGCGCGGGCACCTCTGGCACATCGGTGTTACCCGGCATCGGCAAGCCAGGTATCTGGGGAAAACCCGGAATGTTCGGTAGGCCAGGGATACCCGGGAAGCCCGGCTCGGCCGACGAGGGTGTCCGTGACGGCGACGAAATCGGCGGACCCGGCTGCGTTGTCATCGCGACTGTGCCAGCTGTGGTGCGTGAGCACCCGGTGGCCAACCCGACGAATATGAGCGCCGCGGCCGTCACCCGCAGATGGGTTCTCATCTGCGCAACGATAGGCGTCCGTGCGACGTAGCGTGGGCGCATGCCCAGCGATTTGCCTTCCAGACCGGATTCACCGCCGACCGACGAACTCGAATGCGCCGAAGCCGCCCTGGCCGTTTTGCAGAACGTGTTGCACCCGATTGCCAACGACGACTGGTCGAAGCAGACCCCGTGCCGAGAGTTCAACATCGCCACACTGACCGACCACCTGATGAACTCCATCACCGTCATCGGCGGTGCCGGAGGCGCCGAGCTTCCCGAGCGTGACACAGGCGACTCGGTTGAGCGCCAGGTCGTCGCGGCCGCCCGACCCGCGCTGGATGCCTGGCACCGACGCGGGCTCGACGGCACTGTGGCGTTCGGCAAGGGCGAAGCGCCCGCTCAGATGATGGCGGGCATCCTGTCCCTCGAATTTCTGGTCCATGCCTGGGATTACGCGATGGCCATGGGCAACACGGTGCATGCTCCCGACTCACTGTCGGACTATGTGATGGGACTGGCGCAGCGCGTCATCACGCCCGAGGGCCGCAGCACCGCCGGCTTCGACAACCCGGTGGACGTGGCAACGGACGCGCGCGCACTGGATCGGCTGGTCGCCTACACCGGTCGCCAACCGGCCGGCTAGATACGGCAGTCGGTCATCGCTGTCCGTACCAGTTTCGGGCGAACTCCAAAAACGCGTCGTTCTCATGCGGCGCGGCGACGGTCACTCGCACACCGTCGTCGCCATAGGGCCGGACGATGATGCGGCTGTTGGCGGAGTCGTTGGCGAACTGCTGGGCGCGCCCGGGCAGCGCGAGCCAGACGAAGTTGGCCTGCGACGGCGGCACGGTGTAACCGGCCTCGCGAAGCGCCGTGGTCACCCGGGCCCGCTCGGCGACGACGGCGTCGGTGCGGGCCAGCAGTTCGTCGGCGGCGTCCAACGATGCGATCGCGGCGGCCTGCGAGATGCTCGTCGCGCTGAACGGCACGTAGACCTTGCCGAGTGCGGTGATGATGTCGGGATCGCCGACGGCGTAGCCGATCCGCAGGCCTGCCAGGCCGTACGCCTTCGAGAACGTGCGCAGCACAACGACATTGCTGTGTGCGCGGACGAGCCCGAAGCTGTCGGGCAACATGTCGTCGCGGATGTATTCGACATACGCCTCGTCGAGTGCGACCAGGATGTCGGACGGCACCGACTCGATGAAGCGGGCCAGTGCGTCAGGGTCGACGACGGTGCTGGTCGGATTGTTCGGGTTGCACACGAAGATCAGCCGCGTGCGGTCGGTGATCGCGGCCAGCATCGCATCGAGGTCGTAGGTGTGGTCGGTCAGCGGCACCTGGACCGGGGTGGCGCCCGCGGTGCGGGTCTGCAACGGGTAGATCTCGAAGCTGCGCCAGCCGTAGATCACCTCGTCGCCGACCGTCGAGGTGATCTGGATGAGCTGCTGGCAGAGGCTCACCGAACCGCAGCCGACCGCGATCTGCTCGGGGGCGAAGGCCCCGTTGTCCAGGTGCTTGGCCAGCCGGTCCTTCAACTCGACATAGCCGTTGTCCGGGTACCGGTTGACGTTGTCGGTCGCCTTGTCGATCGCCGCGCGCACGCTCGGAAGGGGCCCGTCGACCGTCTCGTTGCTTGCGATCTTGATCGCACCCGGCACCGTCCGGCCCGGCGTGTATGCCGGCAGATCGGCCAGTTCAGGGCGCAGACGGGCAGGCACCCGATCAGTCTATGGGTGGCCGAAAGGCGCTTTGCCTGGTGCCGTAGCGGATGTGTACGCTGTCGGATCGGCGGTAAACCGTCGGGAGGCGTGCCAGAGCGGCCGAATGGGACTCACTGCTAATGAGTTGTCGCCCTTAAAGGCGACCGGAGGTTCAAATCCTCTCGCCTCCGCCGGAAAACTACATAGATATGCGCCCGTAGCTCAACGGATAGAGCATCTGACTACGGATCAGAAGGTTGGGGGTTCGAATCCCTTCGGGCGCGCCGTGTGATGTGTCAAGACATAGGAATAGCTCTGAACCTGCGTTTCGGGTTCAGGGCTTTTTCTTTGGGCGGCCGCAGGGCGCGCCGCGGGGTTGATAGTCCCTGGTCGGGTCGATGGTTAGCTCGCGGATCAGTTCGCCGGTGGCGGCGTTGATGATCCGGACGTCGAAGTCTTGAACGAGCATCAGAACGTGGGTTCGGGCGTGGGTTCGTCCGACGCCGATGTGGTGGAGTCGGCCGGCCAGGCGCAGGGTGAGGCTGCCGGTGTCATCGACGCGGTCGCGGCGCACGCGGTCGTGGGTGTCGGTGCGTTTGCCGGGTTGGGCTTTGGGCCGGCCGCCGTAGGCGGTGGCTGGAGTGGCCTTGTGCGGTAGGGAGCGGTGCGGGCGGTGATGGTTGTATTCCTCGACGAAGGTGTCGAGCTGGGCTTGCAGGTCGGCAAGTGTGGCGTCACGAGGTTGGCGGATCAGCCAGCGTTTGAGGGTTTGGTGGAAGCGTTCGACCTTGCCGCAGGTGGTCGGATGATTGGGTGTGGAGTTGATTTGGACCACCCCGAGACGGTGTAGCTCGACTTCGAGGTGGTTGCGTCCGCCTTTGCCGCCGGACAGTCGGGTGGTGAAGACCATGCCGTTGTCGGTCAATGTTGAAGCCGGAACGCCATGAGCAGCACAGGTTTTGCGGAACGCATCGAGGACGATGGGGCCGGTGACGCGGCGGTGTGCGGTGACGGAGAGCGCGTAGCGGGAGTGGTCGTCGATCCAGCACAGGATCTCCACATGAGTTCGGTCGGCCAGCCACCAGTGGGTGAAGTCGGCTTGCCAGCGTTCGTTGGGCAGATCGGCGGCAAAACGGATGTAGGAAGCTTTGGGCCGTTTCTTGGGTGCGGGGGTGACCAAACCGGCCGCGCGCAGGTGCCGGATGATCGATGGGGTCGACACCGTTAAGCCGTGATGGTGGTCCAGGTGCCAGGCGATAGTCTCCGAACCGTTGTCGAGTCCGTTGTTGGTCAGCTTTTCGCGCAGCTCGACAATCAGATCGATGCTCGACTGCGGAAGCCGGCTAGGACTGGTGTGTGGTCGGCGCGAGCGCGGCTCGAACGCCGCTTCGCCTTCGCGGTGATAACGCGCGACCAGTCGGCTGATCCATCCCTGCGACACCCCGTACTCGCGAGCCACGGCAGATTGGCTGCGGCCCTCGACGACAACAGCGGTGATGACCAGGCGAGCCTTCGACATCCACCGAACGTCGCGCTCATCAACCTATTCCGATGTCTTGACACACCCTGAGGTGGTTGGCGGCGTACTGCCCGACTGCGCAACAAGATTCGCGCCGAACGTCGCAGCAGCCGGTTGACAGAGTCGGGTGTTATCGGCGAAAAAAGCTGCAGGACGGTCCCCGCGTAAGCGTGGCACACCGAAGCTTGCAGACTCGGGCTAGCAAGATGCATCGATGTACACCACCTTGGAGGTGACCGTCGTAACGATCGGGTCTCCGCCACGCGAATCCTTTGTGCTGAACGTCTGGCCTGGTCGCACCGCCGTCACTGTGCATTGAGCTAAGGGCGCTGCACCCGTTCGATTGACAATGACGTGGAATCCGGCGCGCGCGAGCTCCGTGACGGTGTCTTCGGCCGAGGTTGATGCAGTCGGAGCCGCTGTAGCTTCACTGATGCAAATGAGCGGGATCACCGCCACAGCGCCAGTGGTGAGCAGCATAAGCAGGTACTTCTTCATCGTGTTCTCCTTCTTCGTGTAATGGTCGCTTCTATCGGGGAAGCGTTGGTCTGCAACTAATTACGTGACATCGCTGTCGAGGACGGTGCTGGAGACTCGGTGGCGCTTGCCATTTGGTGTGTGAGAGTGCAGGCGCCCACGGGTCCTAACGGCCTTGGAGCAGACGGCAACTGTGTTTCTGTGGCTGTGACAGGCATACGGTAGAGGTCGACTAGGATTGATCCTTGGTGTTCCGCCTGATCGCACTCTCTCAACATGACCCTTGATCGAGGGTCGGAAGTCCTTTTGATTCTCTCACCTCGATTGCGGTAATTGCGTTACTGCACAGATTATTTGAAGCCACTGCAGTAAAGGCGCGGGTGGCGACGTAGCGCTCATTACAACAACGTAAAACCTGAACCTAACTCGAGGGCAAGGTCGGGGACGCGTGGGTTGCGTCACTCTGCGAGTGACTGCCGCGGACAAGCAAGGTCGTCTATTCCGTAACTATCGTCTTGTGTTCCGTGCGATACCAACGCATTCGGCCGATGCCCAGGGCCGGGGTGAGTTTCCTACCGTCTGTAAGTGTCATCGGGACAATAAGGTGCGCTCGGCGGGACGACGGGCCCGCTCGATCGCGGCCAATTGGGAGGCGTCTACGCCATCGCCGTCGTCGTCGACGACTTCATCGATCGGATCATGGTCGACCCGCGGCTGAATGCGAACCCGCGAGTCGACGAGGCGCACCGCCGCGTCTCGGCTCAGGGTTTCAAGTACTACGTCACCGAGCAGGTTTGCTGGGCGGCGGGCGGCCCGCAGACCTACTCGGGGCGCACAATGCTCGACTCGCACCGCGAGCTCCTTATCTCCGGCGCGGAGTGGGATGCGTTCATGGACGACTTCCACCAGACCCTCGCGAAGTTCGGCGTGCCCGAGCGCGAGCGCGGCGAGCTCGACGCGATCGTCGAGAGCACGAAGGACGACATCGTGACCTCGGCGGCGCCCGCCACGCGCCAGTAATCGCGCCAGGTCAGCTCGTGGCCGCGCGCATTGCCCGAGCTGTGTCGCGGCGGCGGAGTTCATCGAGGTAGTAACTAACGCCCGGGCTGACGCACCGGGCGACATGGTCGTGCTCGTCGATCAGGTCGTCGTCCGAAGCATTGCGTAGTTGCTTGATGGCTCATCGCCATGCAGTGATGATGGCCGCGGTCGGCTGCCTGGACATCTCGACGCGCGGGCACTGTCCATTTGAACCGGCGCGTGGCCGATCTCGTGCTCGTGAGTGAAGACCACCCGACCGCCTCGTCAGAGAGGGACCAATGTACAGCTTCGATATCGACGTCACCCGCGACGGCGGCTGGTGGATGGTCCACATTCCTAAGCTTGGCGGGCTGACACAAGCTCGCTTTCCCCGCGAGGTCGAGCCAATGGCACGCGAGTACATCGCAGTCAGTACCGGTACGCCCATCGACCAGGTGGCAATCAACTGGCGGCGCTGCACGCTGTGACCCCGGAGGGTCAAGAGCGGAGCAGAATGCGCTGTATGGAGCTTACGGAGGCGTTGGTAACGGAGGACATCACGCCATTCGAGCGGGAACGACTGCGGGAGGCTCTTGAGGAGGAAGTAAGAAGGCAACTTCCGACCGATAGGCAGCTCCTGCGCGTGGTGGACTGGGATCCGGCGGGTGGCCACGCAGTGGAAAACGCTCCAGGCATGAGGAAGTACCGGGTCGCGTACGAGACGGAACCCCGCGATTAGAGCGGATCGAGCCGGTCGATCGCCTCGGCGCGCCAGTCCGCAGCCTCAGACACCGCCCGAATTTCGCGGCCCCCGACACCGCGGTGTAGCGCTGCGTCGTCGCCACCGAGACGAGTCTCCGATTTACTTGATGCCGACCACTACGGAGTCAGGCCCCGCCAAGGGTTCGACGTAGCTTCGAGTGAATCCGACCTCGGCCATCCAACCCCGGCAGTCTGCGCCGGTGAAGTCGAACCCAAGTCCCTCGATGAGCATGTTGAGACTCATTAGCAGACCGAATGCGTTCTCACGCCGGTCATCGTCGATGATGGCCTCATGCACGATGAGCGCCCCACCTGTGGGCAAGGCGTCGAAAGCTTTTTGGAGGAGTTGACGTTTTTGATCGAGGTCCCAGTCGTGCAGGATGTGACCCATGATGAGCACGTCGGCCTGTGGCAGTGGGTCGGCGAAGAAGTTGCCTGCGGTGAAGGTAAGACGTTCGGAAAGACCGCATTTCGCCACATAGGAGTTGAAGATGGGTTCGACTGGCGGTAGGTCGAATCCGCCGCCCGTCAAGTGGTCGTGGGCTTGGGCAATCGCTACGGGGACAGCGCCTTGAGCGCATCCAATGTCGATCATGCTGCCGTAGTCGCGCCACGGGAACTTCGCCGCAATCGCCTCGCCCGCAGCGCGACTCAGCCCGCTCATCGCGGCGGTGAAGCCAGCGAGCTTTTCAGGATCTGAATAGACCGTCTCGAAGAAGTCGCCACCTGCCTTCACCTCGCTTTGAGGCCGACCCGTTAGTAGACCTTCGGTGAGCGACCCCCAAAACCCGTACAGGCGCGTGCTTCCCATTTCAAGCATCCCGCCCATGTAGGTGGGCTTCGCCGGATCGAGAAACAGATCAGTATCAGGAGTGTTGCTGTACCGGCCATCGTCGCGGTTGAGCATGCGCAGCGCCACCAGGGCATCAAAGAAATCTCGCGCGCTGCGCGGATGCAGGCCCAGCCGGTCTCGCAGCTCATCGGCGCTCAGCGGGCCGGACTCGCTGAGCAACCCAAACATTTTCAACTCGACCGCGCTCAGCAGCGTCTTCGATCCCCAGTACGCCGTCCCTAACTGCATGATCGCATCGGGAGTTACGGCTCTAGACCCATCCGACGCTGCGTGCTGACCGGCCATCTAACACCTCGCTTCGCTGGCTACAGATTCATGTCTTATCAGCCACCAGCAGAATTCGCGGCGCTTTGCGTTGCGGCCCTGCGACTGTGAGCGCGGACGCGCTGGCCGGGCGCTGCGAAAACGATCTGATCCACGCCGTCGCCGAATCGCGCCTCTGCGAGAAGCGTGTTCGGGCCGCCTCGGTGTCTCAGAACTAAGTTATGCGACATCGTGGGATGCCGT
Source organism: uncultured Actinomycetota bacterium (assembly GCA_963817825.1). Lineage (GTDB taxonomy): Bacteria > Actinomycetota > Actinomycetes > Mycobacteriales > Mycobacteriaceae > Mycobacterium. The sequence goes on from CAWFQG010000018.1 coordinate 271,305, forward strand.
GAGCAGTTGAAGGTTAGATGCTGGCACTGACACCGCCGTCGGGTGCCGCCGAAGTCCTTCGGTATAGGGCATTGGTCAGTGCGCTCTGCCCGCCCCACTGCCGGCCCAACGTGGCATCGAGCACGCTGTCAGGGGATGGGGTCGGCCAGCATGATCGATGTCTCCATCAGCTGGATCTGGTAGGGCGAGCCCGCCGACAGCGTGTACACCAGCCGCAAGGTGCGGTCATGCGGGGACCACGTGGTGTACCGGTCGATTATGAATCCTCCGTAGGCCCAGCCCTTCTGGCTTGGCGCCTGCGGCGGCGGTATGTCAGCGATGTGATCGCCGCCGGACGGGTCGTGCATCCAGTGCTCGTTGCCGTAAGCGCCGTCGCGGAGGGGGTCGAAGATCGGTTGCGGGTCCGACCACGTGACGAAGTCGGTGCTGAATCGCGCCACCATCGGTTGGGTCTGATTGGTGTCGCTGGACGCCGTGCCATACATCACTACCCAGCACTGGGCGTCGCGTCGCCAGGTCGCCGAGACATGGGTGTAGGTCCCGAAGGGGTGGCTGAACAGTTCGTAGCCGGGGCTCCGGTCGGGGACGTCGGTCCAGATCCCTTTCCCTCGGTGGTAGTAGCGGATGGTCTCGAACTGGGGACGTTGGCCGGGGAACAGTGGCATCCACACCAGGCTGAACTTGGCGAAGTCGTAGGCGATCATGACCAGGCCCTGACCGGCGGCCTGCTGCAGCACCGGGTGGGTGGTGTTGTCGACCACCGTCGCCGAGGTGAACACCATCCAGTTGGTCTGGTCGGTGCGCACCAGGCCGTGGCAACGCACACAGAACCGCAGCCTGTCGTAGAGGTGGTCGTCGACCGGGATGTCGTGCGGCATCCGAAATACTTCGTCGGACTCGTCGGTGACGTGTTGGCCACCGACGGGGCAGCGGCCTTGCTGGGCGTCGACGGACCAGAACACTTCCGCGCAGTGCTGGCACACCCGCCAGTTGGTCTGGTCGTGCGCATCCTCGGCCGGGTTGATCTCCAGGGAGAAGTCGCCGAGGGCGTCATCGGGTTGGTGGGGCAGTCCGTTGTAGGCGCATACCCCGTTGGCGGGACTTCCGGCGTAGAACAGGGCCTCGCAGTTGCGGCACATGCGAAATCCGTTGCGGCGGTGAGGCTGTTGGCCGATGTTGCGTACCGCGAGGAAGTGCAGGCCGAGGGGGGCGTGGGGTTTCAGCCTGCCGACGTCGACGCACCAGCCTAGCTTGGGGGCGAGCAAGAATTCGATGTCCCACTGCCCGCTCTTGGAGGGGTCGTCCTTGCTGAATAGGTAGTTGCCCGGCTGCGGATCACCCTTCCTCGGCGGGGTGATCGGCCCGGGCGGGGCAACACCGCCGAAGACGTACATGCGGTGATCGAAGCTAAACGCGGCGCCGGGGGTTTCATTGGAGCCGAGGTAACCCGTCGGCAGGGCGGCGTGGAACGGGTCGTAAGTTGTGTTGGGGATGTCTTGGTCGGTCACCGCGTTGAGGTGGATTCCGCCTCCTGCGGCGGCGCTGCAGATGCCCTTGGTCGGCCATCCATTGAAGAACAGGCAGTGGCAGTTGGCGCAGTAGCGCCAATCCGACTGCCCGCCTTGGGATCCCGGCCGCACGGGTAGGACGAACGCCCAGCTGCCCTGGTCATCATGATCGCCGCCGTCCGCGCATCCGTTGATCGGGCCGCCTTTGAAGAACAGTTGGAGGCATTTGGTGCAAAACCGCCACTGGTTCTGTCCCTCGGTGGCCGGTTCCACGGGTACCGACAGGTCCCAGCTCAGGCCGTAGGTGTCGTGATTACCACCCAGCGAGCAGGCGCCCGGTGCGCCGAGCGTGTAGTACAGGGCGGCACAGCGCATGCAGAACTGCCATCCGGGCTGGCCGTGCACGTTCGGGGCGCTTCGCGGCAGCTGGAAGTCCCAGCTGTCGGTAAGCAGGTGGCCGCCGTGGCGCAGGACCCCGGGTTCGGCGGTCCAGGCCACCATGTCGGAGTTGTCGGGGGGGTTGCGGGACCGGTCGGTGGCGACGTCGCCGGTGAAGAAGTAGAGGCGTCCGTCGAAGTGTTCGGCGTTGGCGCCTAAGTCGATTCCGATTGCGTTCCAGAATCGGCCGGTGTCGGTAAGCAGCGGATTGCCGACGGGGTCGGTGAGGTGTTTCCAGGTCGGGCCGGTGGCGCCGGTGATCTGGCCGATTCGGTTGACGTTAAAGATCCGGTACACGGCCTTCTCCCTGGCTGGGTGACGGACTGGATCGTGCCGGGTCCAAGGATATCGGCGCAAGCGCACGGCGGCGGCACATCGTGCCAGTCGACTGCATTGCCCGGGCGAGAGCACGATTCGAGTAGCTCCCTCCTCATCCGCATGTGTGGTTCGAGGTCGATCATGGATGCCGTTGGAGTGATCGTATGAGGCTCCCTACGCCGCTCGACGTGCGGCAGCAGATAATGACGAACCTGCGTTTACTCCCGGCTGCAGTCGTCGCGGTGGTTTGCCGGACGCACAGTACGCACGGTAGACACCGCCCTGGCCGGCATGCGGGCTGGGCGGCCTGGGCGTCGATGCCGCACTGCAGGCTATGGAGCGAGTCTGATTGGCAATTTGCTTACAACTCGCTTGAATTGGCCGCGTCGGCGTTCACCGACGGCGCGAAGGTTGGCCTGGCGACCAAGCTTCGGCATCGCGAAAAGGTAATGGCCACAACGTGGTCGAGTAGGCAGGACGCGCGGATCCGCTACACCGCGCCCGCCGCTGCGGATGGCCGGTCAGCGTCGGTGACAGAGATCGACCTTTACCGCAACCTGTAGGAGGCCCTGGGGCCCGGTCTGACCCTGGTCACCTGCTAAGATCAAAGCGCAGGCCAGCGGTGACCACGCCCGCCGCGATCCTCGAAATTCCGATCACCAAGCAGGGCAGGCTATGCCGCTTGCTCGTCGAGAGGAGTCCAATGACCACCTACTACTCGGAAGGTGTCTTCGGGGTCGTCTCGTTTGAGAACGACCCGCACCACGACATCAACGCCGACGCGAAATTCTGGAGCCCTGACACCGAGAGGTGGGTCGACTGCCCCGGCTCGACCGGCATCGGGACCGACGTGCTTTACAGCGTCGATTTCTACCCCATCCCCGCCGACGCGGTCGAAGAGATGCAGACGCGTTGTCGCGACCTCATGGCACGAAGGGCCGCGCCCGGATCGACAAGCGGCTACACGCCGAGGCCGAGACCGTCTCGATGAGGTGACGGCACGCTGCCCATTCGAGCGTCTGAGCCGATTGCCCGAGAGGAGACCGTTCCCATGACCACGTCCTACAAGGAAGCGTTCGGGATCGTTTCACTCGAGACCGACCCGCAGACTGACATCAACGCCGACGCCAAGTGCTGGCATCCGGCCAGCAACGAGTGGGTGGATTGTCCGGGCTCGACCGGCACGGGGGTCGACGTGCTGTGGAGCGTCGACTACACCCAGATCCCGGCGGCTTCGGTCCCCGAGATGCAGCAGCGTTGCCGTGACCTTTCCAACGTGCGCAGGCGCGGCGATACTGAAAACTGGCCGCCGAGAAGGCCGTTGCGCCACGAACGGGGTTGGGCCAGATCCCCGAACGACAGGTCCTAGGTTGGCAGGGGCACCTGATGGTCGGTCAGCCAATCGTCCCAGTCTGCGACTGTTTGACCGGCGTCTGCCGCCGACATCGATGACCCAATGGTTTGCCAAGTACACGGGCACCTTGGCTGGAATGGTGAAGGCCGCCGTCTGTCTATGACACCGGTGGGAATTGCATAGCTACGGGGTGCCGGAGGGATACGACAAGCTACTTGTCGCCGACATCATCGTTTGGCTGATCGAGGCCCTCAAGGGCATCGGCACCCACCGACAACAAGCTCATACAGGCGCACACCAAAGCCGACCACCACAACCCAGCAGCCCCGCCGCCTGATAAGGCGCCACCTCATTCCGCAGTGTCTGACTTTCCGATCGGCCGCGTAAAGGGCGTCTTCGACGTCATTACGGGATGGCTTCGCCTCCGTTGACGCATCCGATCGTTAGCGCAGGATCGGCGGGTATGAAGAAGCAGGGGTGCCGCTGTTTCGCACCCTGACGTGACGACAGTTCTGCGGTACGGCCTTCCGAAAGGCCAGGGCCGGTTCGGCGGCCGAGATCATCGGAGAGCTGATGTAATGCATCTTCGGGCGCGCTCATTATTGATCGCGCTCACTATTGATGACGTACTCCCGTCAGCACCAACTCGGTCATCCGGCGCGGCAGCTCGACGAGGGCTGCCCCTCCAGCGCCCCGTCTCGGCAGACGTACATGTCGCTTGTTCTTCTGAACTGCTTTGACGACGTTGTCGGCGACCTTTTCCCGCGGCACATCGACGGTGAACCCCATCCGGTAGAACCGCTGAAACGACTTGGCCGTCGGTTCATAGTCGTGAGCTTGGGCGAGCATGTCGGTGGGCACCGGTCCCAGCTCGACGAGCGTTGTGCCAATGGGTAACCCACGAAGGTCGGCGCGCAGCCCAGCCGTGAAATGCGACAACGCCGCTTTGGCCGCCGAGTAGGTGACCAGGCCGGGGTACACGCCGATTCCGGCGAGAGAGGATACGTTGACGATGTGGCCGCCGCCGCGCCCTAGCATTCGGGGAATCGCCTGCCGGCACAGTTCGGCTGGTGCGAGGTAGTTGACTTCAGTGGTCATGCGCAGCACATCATCGGGTGCGTCGGCGAAGCCGCAAGGAAGCCCATTGCCCGCATTGTTCACCAGGACGTCGACTGGGCCCGCCTCGTCTTCGACGCGACCGATGAGGCTGGATACCTGCGTTGGGTCCGAGAGGTCTGCCGGGTGCGCGGTGCCGCCGAGGCGGGCCGCCACGCTGTCCAGAGAATCCTTGCTCCGCGCCACGAGCGCGACGGTGGCCCCCGCATCTGCGAACTTGTCCGCGAGAGCTACTCCGATACCGCGTGATGCTCCGGTGATCAGAACTCGCCTGCCGTGAAGCTGCATCGTTGGAGCCTAGGCGCGCTTTCGGGTTTCAGGTTCGATTCCCTCGGACGCGCTCATTATTGAGGGCATGTCATCGACAACGGCCCCGTGCGTGCTGGTCGCCATCGCCTGCCTGGCGATCACCGGTTGCGGACACAGCACCCCTGCGCCGGCCAGACCCGCCAATCCGTCCGTTGCATATGGGGCGACTCGGCACGAGGGTGTCATCGAGAAGAAAATCGGTGAGCCCGCGGGACTGAACTGTCCAGACGACCCGAACCGGCAGTGCGACCTGAACTTCAATGTGACCGCGATCAAGCAGGGCGTTCCTTGCGCCGCCGCCCCAGCTGGACCCAATCAGCAGTTTCTCCGATTCGATCTGGACGCATTCTCGGAGAGCGGCAAGTTCGACTCCGAGGACTCCGAAGACGCCCTGCGGCTGGATAATTGGAGTGTGGAGGGCGCGAACGGCGCCTCGGACAACGACCTCGTTCGCTACGCCGAATGCGGCGATGGCGCAGTGCCGATCAGTGAGCCCATCGCACCAGGCGCACATGCGCGCGCGACGGTCGTGGTGGGCGCTCCGAAACCCGCTTCGGTGCTTCGCTTTTCGTTCGGCGAACTGCAATGGGAGTGGGACGTTCCTTCGAACACTGCCTAGGGTGGCGGCAGTGGCGCCTCCGGCGGAGGCGGCGGCGCAGGCAACATGAACGGCGGCAGCCCCGGGATGTTGATGACGTTGGGATCGGGGGGCGGGGCATCCGGCGGTGGCGGTGGCGGCGCGTCACTCGGCGGCCTGGGTGGGTAGTACATCGGCGCCGGGGCGATCCCGTTGCTCGTGTTGATCGTGACGAGCCAACCTGGCACGGCTTTGTCCTTCGGCGTGGTGCCGACGACAGAACCCGTTGACGCGTAGCTGTTGACCGGTGTGGGTTGATCGGCGACCTGGAAACCCGCGTCCTGCAGGCGTTTACGCGCCGAGTCCACCGACAGCCCGGTGATGCTTGGCAATGGTTTGGTCGGAGCGCCATCGACGTAGCGCCGGTCGGTGGGGGGCAGCGAAACCGGGCCGAAGTCGGTGGCAATCGGCTTCATCGCCAGGTACCACGTGCGGGCAGGCTCGTTTCCGCCGTACAGGTTGCCGGACGAGCATCTGCGCAACGGGTACGAGCACAGGTCGGACGGGCTGGGGGTGTCATCGAAGATGTAGTTTGCGGCGGCGTACTGGTTGGTGAAACCGAGGAACGCCGACGACCGATGGGACTCGGTGGTGCCCGTCTTGCCTGACATCGGCAGACTCCAGCCGACGGAACCGGCCGAGCCTGCGGCCGTTCCACTGATCGAGTCCTTGCTGAGTGCATTGGCCAACGTGTTGGCCAGGCCCTCGGGAACCGCCTGTTCGCAGTCGGCCGCTGGGAGAGCCACTTCGCGGCCATTGCGGTCGAAGACTTTGTCGATCGGGTTCGGCGGGCACCACATGCCGCCAGAGGCGAGCGTGGCAGCGACGTTCGACAGCTCGAGCGCATTGAGTTCGAGCGGACCGAGGGTGAACGAGCCGAGGTTCTGCTGCTTGACGTAGTCGGCGAGGCTGCCGTTGTTGTTTTGGTCATAAGCCTTGGCGGTCCCGGGCTCGCCGTAGGATCGCAGCCCCAGCCGGACCGCCATGTCCACCGCGCGTGGCACCCCGACCTGCTGAATCAGCTTGGCGAAGGCGGTGTTTGGTGACTGCGCCAGGGCGTCGGTGACGTTCATCGGGGTGCGGTAGCTGCCCGCGTTCTTCACACACCACATGCGAGGAGGACAGCCGGGGGTAAAGCTGGCGCCCAGACCCGCACCTTCGAACTTCTGCGGCACGTCGAGTTGAGCGTTGATCCCCATCCCCATGTCCAGTGCCGCCGCAGTGGTGAAGATCTTGAAGATCGACCCGGCGCCGTCACCGACCGGCGTGAAGGGCTGCGGCTGCACGGTCTGTCCCGCGCCGAGCTCGAGCCCGTAGGTGCGGTTGTCGGCCATCGCCATCACGCGGTGCGCGTCCTTGCCGGGCTTGATGACACTCATCACGCTGGCGACGCCCTGCAAACTGGGGCTCGCTACGGTGTCGACCGCCTTTTTGACGGAGGCCTGGACCGTGGGGTCGAGCGTGGTCTTGATCAGGTAGCCGTTGCGCGTCAGCTGATCTTTGTCGATGCCGGCGCGCGCGAGATATGACAGCGCGTAATCGCAGAAGAACGCGCGGTCGCCTGCACCGATGCAGCCCTGCGGCAGCGGTGAGGGCTTCGGCAGCACGCCGAGCGGCTTGGCCTTGGCGGCGCGGATCTCGTCGGCCCTGTCGGGCAGGTTTGAGATCAGAGTGTCGAGGACAAGATTGCGTCGCGCCAGCGCACCGTCGGGATTGGTGTAGGGGTTGAGCGCACTCGTGGATTGCACCATCCCGGCCAGCAGCGCCGCCTGCTCCCAGCTGAGCTGCACCGCATCGACACCGAAATAGGTCCGCGCGGCGTCCTGCACGCCATAGCTGCCGTTGCCGAAGGACACCAGGTCCAGATACCGCGTCAGGATCTCGGGCTTGGAAAGCGCCTTGTCCAGTTCCAGGGCCATCCGGATCTCGCGCAGCTTACGCACGGGCGTGGTCTCGATCGCCGCCCGCCGCTGTGCGTCGGTTTGGGCGTTCACCAGCAGGTTGTAGTTCTTGACGTACTGCTGCTCGATCGTCGAGCCGCCGCGGGTACCTGTAGCGCCCTGCAGGTAGCCGACCAGTCCCGTCAACGACCCCGGCACGTCAACGCCGTTGTGCTCACCGAAACGCCTGTCCTCGATCGAGACGATGGCCAGCTTCATGGTGTCGGCGATCCGGTTGCCGGGTACCACCCAGCGGCGCTGCGTATAGATCCACGCGATCGGATTCCCCGCGGCGTCGACCATCGTGGAGACGATGGGGACTTCGCCCTCCAACAGCTGAGCCGAATCTTGGGCCGTCACATCGGAGAGTCTGTTTGCCAACGCGCCTGCGCCACCGACGAACGGGAACGCGAACGCCGCGGCGAGCAGGCCCGCGGTCAGGATGTACAGAAGCAGCTTGGCAAGCTTAGCCACGCGCTGCTCCGACACGTCATCAGCGTATGGCGAACTCGACTGCCGCGTGACGGTTTACGGGCGCGCGGCAGCCAACAGCGACACAAGCGTCGGGATTCGCCGTTCCTCGATATCGGGGTGCTTCAACACGTGTCCGGAAATCGCGGCACCGTCAAAAGAGTTGACCAGTATCGCCACCAGGGCGGCGAAGTTGTCCTCCCCGAACGCTTTCAACTCATCTGCGGAGAACACCGACCGCGCGAGGTCGTAGATCTTCGCGACGTAAACGGTGAACACTTCTGTCAGCGGGGCCCGCAGCCTTTCGTCGGTTCGTGCGGCGACCATCAGTTCGTGCATCACGGTGTTCATCGGGTTGCCGGTGAGGTCGCGCATGATGGCCAATGCCGCCTCGAGGTCGGGCTTGTCCGCCTGGATTTCGGCGACCCGCTTCGCGAGCTCGTCGAGTTGACGACGGCTCACCTCATACGCGGTCGCCGCCATGAAGTCGCCCATTGTGGCGAAGTGCCGAAAAAGGGCGCCGTCGGACACCTGGGCGCGTTGGGTGATCACCTTCGCGGTGGCCCGTGCGTACCCGCTCTCGATGATCGTGTCGATGCTGGCGGTGAGCAGCCTGGCGATCGTCTCCTCGCGCCGTTGCTGCTGTGTTCTGGCCATCTCAGGCGGAGACGTGTTCCCGTTGGGACTGGCCGGCCCGCAGGAACCGTCCGGCCTTCACGGTCTTGCCGTAACCATCGCGGAACTCGCCCTCGCCGAACACGACCGTGCCGTTGACGGCGGTCGCGACGACCGCTGCGTCGTTGCGGTTGACCATGCGGGACAGGTCGCCGTAGAACGGCACCTTCTCCTCGTGATAGCTGTCCACCGAGTCGTCGAGGCCCGCCGGGTCGATGACGACGAAGTCGGCGCGGTCACCTTCCCGCAGCGTGCCCGCCTGCAAGCCGAACCACTCGGCGACCTCGGCGGTGAGTCGGTGCACGGCGCGCTCCACGGTGAGGAACGGGCGCCCCGCGAGCTCGGCGTCGCGAACGCGCTTGAGCAGTCGCAGCGGGAAGTTGTAGAACGCCATGTTCCGAAGGTGTGCACCGGCATCGGAGAAGCCCATGTGAATCGACGGGTCCTTGGCGAGTGCGTCGAGGTGCTTGGGGCGGTGGTTGGCGACGATCGTCGTCCAGCGCACGTTGCGCTCACCGTTCTCGACGAGCACATCAAGGAAGGCGTCCAGCGGGTGCAGACCGCGTTCGTCGGCGATCTGCCCGAAGCTCTTGCCGATCAGGGTCTCGTCGGGGCATTCGACGATGGTGGCGTCGTGAAGATCGCGATGCCACAGCGTCGGGCCGAGCTTCTTGCGGTCGAACGAGCGGCGGAACCGACGGCGGTACTCCGGGTCGGCCAGAAGCGTGTTGCGTTCAATCTGGTCGCGCAGGTGCAGCGCCGCAGTACCGGCGCCGAACTCCTCGAAGACGGGCAGGTCGATGCCGTCGGAGTACAGCTCGAACGGGACGGGCAGATGCTGGAATCGCACAAGCGAATCCAGCACTCTGTTGAGAATCCTTGTGCCGGGGCCGAATACGTGCACCGCACCGGTCGCGGACTTCGCGTCGGCCGATACCAGCAGGCTCATGCGCACACCGGGCCTGCGGCCGAACATCCGGCTGCTGGTCAAGAAGAACATCAACGCGGATACCGGGCTCTTGGTGTTGGGCGCGCTCTGCAGGATGCGGCCGCGCCTGCGCAGCACCTTGATCAGCCTGCGGCGCTCGCGCCAGGTGGCGAATGTCGATGGCAGAGCCCGTGATCGGAAGCGTTCGCCGTCGAGCTTGTCGATCGGGGCGTCCATCCCGGACATTCCGAGCAGGCCGGCGTCGAGCGCCTGGTCGAGCAGGTCGGCCATCCGCTCCAGCTCGGCGTCGGTCGGCCGAACGTCTTCGGTGGTGGCGCGGTCGAGTCCGAGCACAGAGGTGCGCAGGTCCGAATGGCCAAGCATGGAACCGACATTCGGTCCGAGCGGCAGGTCGTCGAGTACCTGGACGTATTCGGCGGGCGTCGACCAGGTCTTCTTGGCCTCCAAGGCGCCGAGCACGTACTTGCGAGGCACCGCCTCAACGCGACTGAACAGGTCGGCGGCGTCTTCGGAGTTCGCGTAGACGGTCGACAGTGAGCAGTTGCCGAGCAGCACGGTGGTGACGCCGTGTCGCACGGACTCGCGCAGACCGGGATCGAGCAGCACCTCGGCGTCGTAGTGGGTGTGGACGTCGATGAAGCCGGGGAGGACCCACTTGCCCTGGGCCTCGATAACCTCGGGGCAGCCGGTCTCATCGAGGGGTTCGGTGGATACCGTGGCCACGATGCCGTCGCGAATGCCCAGCGTACGGCGCTGTGGGCGGGCACCCGTTCCGTCGAACCACAGCCCGTTGCGAACGATCACGTCGTAAGTCATGCAGCCGACCGTATCAAAGATAGTGAGTGGTTACAATCTTTTTTCGGCGTTGACTACAGTCGTCGGCATGACACCACCGGTCATCGTGCGCTGGATCGACATCATCGAGAACGACCGCACATCCGAACTGGCCAACGTGCTGGCCGAGGACGCCGTGTTCTACTCGCCCGCCGTGTTCACGCCCCAGGAAGGTCGGGACAAGGCGATCGCTTATCTGACCGCGGCGGCGAAGATGTTCAGCGGCACCGACTTTCACTATGTCGAACAGTGGTACGGCGAGCGCTCTGCGATTCTCGAGTTCGCCGCCACCATCGACGGTAAGTACGTCAACGGCATCGACATGATCCATTGGAACGACGACGACCAGATTGTCTCGTTCAAGGTGATGATGCGACCGCTGAAGGGCTTGCAGGCGATCATGCCGAAGATGGCAGAGCTCCTGCAGCTCGCTTGACCGTGCGACTGCTGCTCATCGCCGATACCCACGTCCCGAAGCGGGCGCACGACCTGCCGCAACGGGTGTGGGACGAGGTGGCCCGCGCCGACGTCGTGGTGCACGCAGGCGACTGGGTGGACGTCGCGCTCCTCGACGCGCTTGAGGCGCGGGCGAGCCGGCTCGTCGCATGCTGGGGTAACAACGACGGCGACGACCTACGCGCGCGGCTGCCCGAACGGGCCGACGTCACCCTTGGCGGGGTGCGGTTCACCGTCGTCCACGAGACCGGGGCGTCCGCGGGCCGTGACGCGCGGATGGCCACGCAGTACCCCGACACCGACGTGCTGGTATTCGGGCACAGCCACATCCCGTGGGACAGCACCGCGACAACCGGGCTGCGACTGCTCAACCCGGGATCACCGACCGACCGCAGGCGACAACCGTTCTGCACGTACATGACCGCATCCGTCGACGACGGAGAGCTGTCCGGCGTGACGCTGCACCGCTTGGAGCGCCGCAATGCCTGACCGGCGCGCGCGGGTCGCCGATGTGCACGAGATCGCCTCGGCCATGCCGCATGTCAAGCGAATCGAAGGCCCGAAGGGCAATTCCGTCTATCAGGTGGGTGGAAAGTCGTTCGTGTTCTTTCGGACGCCGCAGCCCGACGCCGAGGATCCCGAGACCGGTGAGCGCTACGCCAGACGTGATCATGATCTGGGTGGAGTCCGAGAGCGACAAGCTGGCCCTCGTTCAGGACCCGAGGTCGCCGTTCTTCACCACCGAGCGGTTTGACGGGCACCCGTCGGTGTTGGTGCGCGCCGGCGCATTAGGTCAGATCGGCAAGCAGGAGCTGACCGAGCTCATTCAGGACGCGTGGTTGTCCCGGGCGTCGAATCGTCGGGCGCAGGCGTGGCTGGCCGAGCACGGCGGCTAGGCCGGCGATGGCGCCCATCATTCCGCCGACTCCGATCGCGGTCGCACTCGCGACGGTGATGGAGCCCTTGTCGGCGGTCGTCACGCCGGAGGTACCGCCGAATGGGTGGCGCCGCAGAAGAACAGCGCCATTCGGGCCGGTTTGTCTCCAGGGTTCTTCCACCGGTGGCGCGTCCCGTTCTGCACGACGGTGTCTCCGGGATTCAGGGTGACTTCGGCGCCGTCGTCGAGCTCGAGTACGACCGTGCCCTCCAGAACCACCTCGAAGTCGATGGTGTCGGTGGCGTGCATGCCTGGGTCGGTCGGATCCATGTAGCGGATCAGTCCCGGCAGCTTGGCCTCCAGGTCTGCGACGGCGTCTTCGACACCTGCGAGGTCCTGTTCGGCGGCGCCGGTCTCCGGAGGGATCGTCAACATCCCGAACCGAAAGCCGCCGACAGGCGGGAAGTACGTATGCCAGTCGGGCATCGCCCCGCCGTCGGGGAACTGCGGCGTCATATCGCCGCCCCAGAGTTGATAGAACTCCGAGGCGGGGAGCAATACCGGCCGGTCACCCATGCCGGAAGTCAATCACCGCGACGTGTAACCCCGCTGCCTATCTCTGTAAGGGGGCCCTCCAACAGAAAGGCACTGCCATGTCTCAGCGCGAAATCTCGATCGCTCAACTGACCGCAACCCGCGCGTCGGGCGCTGTGGTCTGGATCCGCCTCTACGTGGGGCTGATCTTCGTCGTCGAGGGCATCCTGAAGTTCACGCGGCCGGAGGCGCTCGGGCCTGGCCGCTTCGCGAAGGTCGACGTTCCGTTCTCCACCTTCACCGCGTACCTGGACGGCGTTTTCGAAATCGGGTGCGGCCTACTCATCCTGGTCGGCCTGCTCACCAGGTTGGCGACGATACCGATGATCATCGACATGATCGGTGCGCTCGGCTTCACCAAGGTGCCGCTGCTGTTCGGCAGCGCCGCGTTGTACCCGAAGGAACACGGCTTCTGGGACTTCTTCCACGAAGGACGCCTGGAGATCGCGATGCTGTGCGGCAGCATCTTCCTGCTCATCGTCGGCGCGGGCCCGTACTCGTTCGACAGCCGGCTCAACCGCTCACGGACACCAGCACGTGTCACCGGTGCCGCGGTCTAACCACGTACACAGCAATCTCCAAGGTCGAATCGAGGACGGTGACACTTGATCGCGAGCCAGAATGAGGCGCGCCGTCCTCGACTCGGCGAGGCGCGTGAGTCCCGCCCGGAGAGAGGACTGCGACCGGTGACGGATGCAGCGTATCCGGACTGGGATGCGGTGTATCGCGACAACGTCACCTGGGTGTATCGCCTGATGTACTCGAAGGTGGGGAACCAGCCCGACGCCGAGGACCTCACCGCCGAGGTGTTCATGACGGCGCTGAAACCGCTGCGGGTGTCGGCCACGGTGCCGGAGGTGCGAAAGTACTTGAAGATGACGGCGCGCACGGTGCTCGCCTCGTACTGGCGAGACCGGATGGGCCGGGAGATCACGACGATCGACGAGGACCTGCCCGACGAGAGCGGGCAAGTACTCCTCGAGTCGGATGCGCCCGATCGAGTGCGCAGGGTGCTGGAGAAGCTGCCGGACAACTATCGACGCATCCTGGAACTTCGTTTCCTGCAGGCTTTCTCGGTTCGCGAGGCCGCGGGCCAAATGGGTGTTAGCGTCGCGAACGCCAAGGTGTTGCAGCACCGGGCGATTCAGATGGCTTCGCGGATCAGTGAGGAGGAGTCGTCATGAGCGGACGAACAGTGCGCCGCTTCGTCGACGGTCTGCTGGGGGGCCAACGCACCGGGCACGCAAGCCCCGACGAGTTCGAAGCCAAAGAGATGAAGACGGCCATCGAGTTGCGCGCAGCCCGCACGGGCAGCGACTCCCCGCGCGAGGACTTCATCACCGACCTGCATCGGCGGCTGGCCGAGCAGATGGACGACGAGCCGCACGCCGATTCGAATGTGCTGCGGATGCCAAGTAGCACCCGCAGGCAGGTCGTCATCGGCACCGGCCTGGCGGCGGCGTCGGCGGCGACGGGCATCGTGGTCGGCCGCAACCTCTTGGCGCCGACGCGGACCCCGTCCGAGGCGGCACCGTCGGCCGAGGACGTGCTCACGCCCAACGCCGGAACGTGGCGTGCGGTCGGAGCGAGCGCCGACCTGCCCAAGGGCGGAGCGATGGCATTCGACCTCGGTTCGGTGAACGGGTTCGTGCATCGCAGCGACAACAAGGTCGAGGCAGTCTCGGGCATCTGCACGCACCAAGGCTGCAAGCTGTGGCTTGACGCGCCCGACAGCCGGTTGCGTTGCCCGTGCCACTCGACGTCGTTCTCGCTGGAGGGCGAGACGATGACGCACCAGCTTCCCGCAGCGCCTCCGCCGCTGCCGAAGTTCGAGGTGCGTGAAACCAACGGCGTGATCGAGGTTTTCGCGCCAACAGAGTCCGCATAGGAAGTGACGGTGGCAGTGTTGGTGGCATGGATCAGAAGCCGCCAACTACCGTCATCGAGTCTGCTCACAGGGATCACCTAGACAGCCTGCCGTTCTCCGACAGCAGAGATTTCTCCGACGCCGACAAGGGCTTCATCGCAGCCATGGAGCCCTGCGTCGTCAAGGCTGCCGACGGTCGGGTGGTGTGGGACAACGACGTCTATTCGTTCCTGGCCGGCGATGCGCCGTCGTCGGTGCACCCGAGCCTGTGGCGGCAGAGCCAGCTGGTGGCAAAACAAGGGCTCTATGAGGTGGTGGAGGGCATCTATCAGGTCCGCGGTCTCGACCTGTCCAATATCAGCTTCATCGAGGGCGACACCGGGATCATCGTCATCGACCCGCTGGTCTCCACCGAGACCGCAGCGGCCGCCCTCGCGCTGTACCGGGCGCACCGCGGCGACCGTCCCGTCGTCGCCGTCATCTACACCCACAGCCACGTCGACCACTTCGGCGGTGTGCTGGGTGTGACCACCCACGCCGACGTCGACTCGGGCAAGGTTGCGATCATCGCCCCGGAACACTTCACCGAGCATGCGGTGCAGGAGAACGTCTATGCCGGTACCGCGATGGCCCGTCGTGCCGCGTACATGTACGGAGCGGTGCTGGCGCGCGGACCACAGGGGCAGGTCGGCTGTGGGCTGGGCCAGGTCGGGTCGTCGGGCGAAGTCGCGCTGATTGTGCCGACGCTCGACATCCGCGAAACGGGCGAAAAGCACACCTTCGACGGCGTCGAGATCGAGTTCCAGATGGCGCCGGGCACCGAGGCCCCAGCGGAGATGCACTTCTACTTCCCGAAGTTCCGCGCGCTGTGCATGGCTGAAAACGCGACGCACAACCTGCACAACCTGCTGACACTGCGGGGCGCACTCGTACGCGACCCGCACGGCTGGGCCGGCTACCTCACCGAGGCGATCGACACCTTCTCCGACCGCGCCGACGTGGTGTTCGCATCGCACCACTGGCCGACCTGGGGCAAGGAGCAGATCGTGGAATTCCTTTCCCTGCAGCGGGATCTGTACTCCTACCTCCACGACCAGACGCTGCGCCAGCTGAATCAGGGATTCACCGGCATCGAGATCGCCGAGACCTTCCAGATGCCGCCTGCACTGGAGAAGGCGTGGCACGCACACGGTTACTACGGCTCGGTCAGCCACAACGTCAAGGCGGTGTACCAGCGCTACATGGGATGGTTCGACGGCAATCCCGGCCGGCTGTGGGCGCATCCGCCTGAAGCCATTGGGCCGCGTTACGTCGACGCCATGGGTGGAATCGACCGTGTCGTCGAGATCGCGCGAAAAGCCTTCGACGAGGGCGACTACCGTTGGGCGGCAACGCTGCTGGACCACGCGATCTTCACCGATCAGGGCCATGCGGCGGCCCGCGAGTTGTACGCCGACACGCTCGAGCAGCTCGCGTATGGAGCGGAGAACGCCGTGTGGCGGAACTTCTTCCTGTCCGGTGCGACGGAGTTGCGTGAGGGCAATTTCGGCACGCCCACACAAACCGCGTCGCCGTCGATCATGGGACAACTCACGCCCGAGCAGATGTTCGACACGTTCGCCATCAACATCAACGGTCCGCACGCCTGGGATCTGGACGTCGCCGTCGACATCACGTTCCTCGACACGGCGACAAACTATCGGCTGACACTGCGCAACGGCGTGCTGGTCCATCGCAAGGTGCCCGCCGAAGAATCCTCCGCTCAGGCCACCATCAAGCTCGCAAACAAGCTGCGGCTGTTGATGTTTGCCGCAGGCGACACCGACTCGCCGGGGATGGAGATCACCGGTGATGCGAACGCGCTGCCGTCGATCCTGGCCGTCGTGGACCGGCCGGACCCCGGCTTCAACATCGTCGAGCCCTAGCGGCTAGGGGATCCCGCCGTCCACCCGGATGATCGATCCGCTGGTGTAGCTCGACGCGTCGGACGCCAGATACAGAGCGGCGCCGATGATTTCGGCTGGATTCCCGAGCCTCTGAGCGCGAAGTGCTGCGCCCCCTTCGTCGTCGCCGGTATGTCCCAGGCCTTGCTGATGTCGGTCAGGAACGGACCGGGCATCAACGTGTTGACCCGCACCGTCGGCCCGTAGGCCAGCGCGAGCCCCTCGGTCAGCGCGTTGAGGGCAGCCTTGGCCGTCGAGTACGGCAGCTGCTCCGGCCGGGGCCGACGTGATCCGCTCGAGCTGACGTTGATGATCGACCCGCCGCCATCGGCCACCATGCGCTCGCCCACCAAGGTCGACAGCCGGAACGGGCCCTTGAGGTTGAGATTGACGACCGCATCGAACAATTTCTCGGTGACCACGCTCAGCGACTCGTAGAGCGGTGACATGCCCGCGTTGTTGATCAGGACATCGACCTTGCCGAACCGCTGGTAGGCGGCGTCGACGAGGCCGTCCAGCTCGTCCCAGTGCCCCACGTGCACCGCATACGGCATGGCGGCGCGTCCGGTCGCGGCGGCGATCTCGTCGGCGGTGGCCTCACACGCCTCGAGCTTGCGGCTGGCGACGACGACGTCGGCGCCGCATTGCGCCGCGGCGAACGCCATCTCCCGGCCGAGCCCGCGACTGCCCCCGGTGACCAGCACGACCCGGTCGGTCAGGTCGAACAGTTCGTCGGCATAGCCCATCTCGGGTCTCCTTACCGGTCGCGGGCTGTCTCGCGGATCACCCGATGGACGAACCCGAGCTTGGTGGCGACGGGTTCAGGAATTTCGAACGGATAGAGAGGATTCTTGCCCATCGCCGTGTTGACCCGGTTGAAGAACAACGACATCCATCGCCAGTCGAACAGGAGTTGTTCGATCGGTGCATCGGCGTAGGACTCCAACGGCGCGATGTCCCGCGGCGCAGAGAACCGGACGCGGTCGGCCATCAACACCATGCCCGCTTCGCGGCTGGTGTCGATGGTGTCGGTGATGTGCAGGTAGTGCGCGAAGCACTCGGCGAAGTCCTCCCACGGATGCATGGTGGCGTACTCCGAGATGAATGTCTGGCCCCAGTCCCTGGGTGCGCCGAACTTGTAGTGCCGCGCGATGGCGTCGCTGTAGCTGGCGCGCTCGTCGCCGAACAGGTTGCGACAGTCGTCGAGGTAAGCCTCTGCGCCAGAGCCGGTTTCGACAAGGACGTTCTGATAGTAGTGACCGACCTCGTGGCGGAAGTGACCGAGCATCGTGCGGTACGGCTCGCCGAGTCGTACGCGCAGTGACTCGCGGTAGTCGTCCAGCGATTCGACGAGGTCGATCGTGATGACGCCGTCCGCGTGCCCGATGGTGACCTTCTCGCCGGTGCTGTAGCTGGACAGCAGATCGAACGCCAGGCCGCCGTCGCGGCGCCAGAACGGGTCGACGGGCAGCCCGATGTCGTCGAGTTGGTAGACGAGGCGGCGCAGCGCCGCGGATGTGGGCACCAGCTTCTCGCGGGCCAACGTGTCGTCGCCCGCAGGCTCTCGTCGGATCAGAGAGTCCGCCAGGCAGCGGCCGCGTTCGTATGGCGTCTGTTCCGCCGGCGCCAGCCAGTTGCAGCCAAGGGTTTCGCTCTGTGTGCAGCGCACCCAGCGTTGCCCGTCGATGTCGGCAGCGCCGTCGGCGACCGCCACCATCGACCGCGTCGGCAGATGCAGGCCGAGCGCGGTGTAGCAGGTTGCGCACCGCACCGACTCGAACGCGGCGAAGTCATTGCACACCGGGCAGGCGAATGCGCGCACGAGTCATATGGTGTCACGGTGCAATTGCTACTCATCAGGCACGCGTTGCCGCTGCGCAGTGAACCGGGGCAGGGCTCGGACCCTGACCTGTCCGCAGAGGGTGTCGAGCAGGCCAAGAGGCTCCCCGACGCATTGGCGCGCTTCCCGATAACCCGACTGGTCAGCAGCCCGCAGCGGCGGTCGGTGCAGACCGCGCAGCCGGTCGCCGATGCGCTCGGGCTGCCCGTCGAGATCGACGAGCGGATCGCCGAGTACGACCGTGACATGTTGCACTACATCCCGATCGAGCAGATCGCGGCCGAATTCCCCGAGGAGCTGGCGCGGCTGGCGCGCGGCCACCTGCCCAGCGGCGTCGACGAGACGGCATTCCTGGCTCGCATCAACGCGGGGATTCGCGATCTGGTCGAGACAGGCGACCACGAGGACACGGTCGCGGTATTCAGCCACGGCGGGGTGATCAACGGACTGCTGCACACCATCCTGGGCACGGAGAAGATCCTGTGCGTCAACGTCGACTACGCGGGCATCACCAGGCTGTTGTCCTCCCGCGACGGCGACCTCTACGCGGCGTCGGTCAACGGCACCGAACATGTATGGGATCTGCTCCCGAGAAATCAGCGGTGGTAGACAAGTCCGATGACAAGTGGGCCCACCTCTCCGCCTCCTCTCGAGGGGCTCGACCTCGTCGCCCTGGACCGCCACCTGCGGGAGGTCGGCATTCCGCGCAGCGGCGAATTGCGTGGAAAGCTGATCTCCGGCGGCCGGTCCAACCTGACGTTCCTGGTCTCAGACGACGCGTCGAAATGGGTGCTGCGTCGGCCGCCGTTGCACGGGCTGACGCCGTCGGCGCACGACATGGCGCGCGAGTACCGGGTGGTCGCCGCGTTGTACGACACACCCGTTCCCGTCGCCCGCGCCGTCACGATGCGCAACGACGACTCGGTGGGTGGTGCGCCCTTCCAGATGGTGGAGTACGTGTCCGGCCGCGTCGTGCGCCACGACGACGAACTCGAGGCGCTTGGTGACAAGGACTTGATCAGTGCATGCGTCGATGCACTGATCAAGGTGCTCGCCGACCTTCATGCAGTCGATCCGCAGGCGGTCGGACTCGGCGACTTCGGCAAGCCCACCGGGTATCTCGAACGCCAGGTGCGTCGGTGGGGGTCGCAGTGGGAGCTGGTCAAGCGCGAGAACGATCCGTTCGACAACGACGTGCGGCGACTGCATTCGGCTCTGGCGGAGTCGATTCCGGCTCAGAGCCGCACGTCGATCGTGCACGGCGACTACCGCATCGACAACACGATGCTGGACGCAGACGACGCCACGAAGGTGTTGGCGGTTCTGGACTGGGAGATGTCCACACTCGGCGACCCGATCAGCGACGCCGCCCTGATGTGCGTGTACCGCCATCCGCTCTTCAACGTGATCCACGCGAGCTCGGCGTGGGCATCACCGCTCATGCCGGAAGCCGACGAGCTGGCCCACCGCTACTCACTGGCGGCCGAACAGCCGTTGGACAACTGGGACTTCTACATGGCGCTGGGGTATTTCAAGGTGGCGATCATCGCGGCGGGTATCGCGTTCCGATATCGGATGGGCGGCGGCGTCGCGGCCGACACGGACCAGGTGGACAAGGCGGTCGGCCCGCTGATGGCCGAGGGACTCAAGACGCTCAACCGTTAGGGGCCGGCCTTCAAGTTTCTCTTCGCGGCGCGGCGGAGCTGGACGATCCGAGCCGTGCCTGCCGCGACGGTCAACAGGCCGCCGCACACCGCCGCAGCGAGGATCGCCACACCGAGCGGCAGGCTCCACTGCCAGCCGAGGAACGCGAACTGGGCCGACGCGGTGTTCTGTGCGACGAAGATCAGCAGCACGATCAGAATCAGGAATCCGGGGATCAGCGCAGACCACAGTGCTGCCGCCTTCGTGAATTTGACGGCGTTCTCCCGCGGGGGCTCAGGCGTCGTGACGTCCGATTCCTCCGGAAGGTTCGCTAGCGGCGGAGGAGTCGGCTCACCGGGTAGTGGCGACGTCGCGCCTGGTGGCCGGTCTGGCGAGACAGACGGATCGCTGGGCATGGCTCCATCTTGCCCTTTTGGGGCACGAATGAAACCACATTGGGTCTCACGGTGAGGCAAAGCGCGGCGTGCTGGCCCGCATCTCGATAGTGTCCGGTGAAGCTATGCGCCGAGAGGACATTGGGTATGTCAAGCGGTATGTCGAAAACATGTAGGTGCTACCTTGCGGTGCTGGCGGCCGTCCTGGCCCTGATCACGGCGGCCTGTGGCAGTTCGAATCCGCTGGGCGGCGGCGAGGTTTCCGGCGACCTCAAGTCTCTTGTGGTCGGCTCGGCCGACTTCCCGGAGTCCAAGATCATCGCCGAAATCTATGCACAGTCGTTGGAGGCCAACGGCTTCACCGTCGGCCGCCAGTTCGGCATCGGCAGCCGCGAAACCTACATTCCCGCCGTCAGGGACCACTCCATCGACCTGATCCCCGAATACACGGGCAACCTACTGCAGTACTTCGACAAGAACACCAAGGTGACGACGCCGAATGACGTGCTCCTGGCGTTGTTCCGGGCGCTGCCCGGCGACCTGTCGATCCTGAACCCGTCGCCGGCCGAGGATAAAGACACCGTGGCAGTGAGCGACCCGACCGCGAAGAAGTGGAACCTCAAAACCATCGCCGATCTCGCGGCGCACTCGCCTGAGGTGAAATTCGGTGCCCCGTCGGAGTTCCTGAACCGCACCGAGGGCATACCAGGGCTCAAGGCGAAATACGGCCTTGACGTTGCCCCGAACAATTTCGTAGCGATCAGTGACGGCGGCGGACCCGCGACAGTGAAGGCGCTTGTGGATGGCACCGTCACCGCCGCGGATATTTTCAGCACGTCGCCCGCGATCAAGAAGAACAATCTGGTCGTGCTCGAGGACCCGAAGAACAACTTCCTTGCCGCCAACGTCGTCCCACTTGTCAGCTCCCAGAAGATGTCTGCGGAACTCAAGACGGTGCTCGACGCCGTCTCGGCGAAACTGACTACCGACGACCTCATCGAGCTGAACACCTCGACAGAGGGCAATTCCGGCATCGATCCGGATGAGGCCGCGCGGAAATGGGTACAAGCCAACGGGTTCGACAAGCCGATCAAGAAGAATTGAGCGGAATCAGTTGTGATTAAATTCGATGGCGTCACCAAGCAGTACCCGGACGGCACCGTCGCCGTCGACGACCTGACACTTGACGTACCCGACGGCACCCTGACGGTGTTCGTCGGACCGTCAGGCTGCGGCAAGACGACATCCATGCGGATGATCAACCGGATGATCGACCCGACCTCGGGCACGCTGACGGTCAACGGAGACGATGTCACCAAGGTGGATCCGGTCAAGCTGCGCTTGGGAATCGGATACGTCATTCAGAGTGCGGGGTTGATGCCCCACCAGCGGGTGGTCGACAACGTGGCGACCGTGCCGGTGTTGAAGGGCGAATCCCGACGGGCCGCGCGCAAGGCGGCACTCGGCGTCCTGGAGCGGGTCGGGTTGGACCCGAAGTTGGCCAATCGCTATCCGGCACAGCTGTCGGGCGGCCAGCAGCAGCGCGTCGGGGTGGCCAGGGCGCTCGCCGCCGACCCGCCGATCCTGTTGATGGACGAGCCGTTCAGTGCCGTCGACCCCGTGGTCCGTGAGGAGCTGCAGGCCGAGATCCTGCGGCTGCAAAGCGAATTGCGCAAGACGATCGTGTTCGTCACCCACGACATCGACGAGGCCGTCAAGATCGGCGACAAGGTCGCGGTGTTCGGCACCGGCGGTGTGCTGCAGCAGTACGACGAACCGTCACGGCTGCTGTCCAACCCGGCCAACGACTTCGTCTCCGGATTCATCGGGGCGGACCGCGGTTACCGCGGCCTTCAGTTCCGCCATGCGACCGGCCTTCCGCTGCACGAGATTCGGTCGGTCGAGGAGTCGGAGATAGACGGGCTCTCGCTGGGGCCCGACGACTGGGTACTGGTCAGCAGGGCCGATGGCACGCCGTCCGCGTGGATCAACGCCGAGGGGGTGGAGCTGCATCGCAAGGGTAACTCCGTGTACGACAGCACATACGGAGGCGGGTCGCTGTTCCGGCCCGAGCACTCTTTGCGTCAGGCGATGGACGCCGCCTTGTCGTCACCGTCGGGGTTGGGTGTGGCGGTCGACGGCGACGGGCAGCTCATCGGCGGCGTGCGCGCCGACGACGTACTGGCTGCCCTGAATTCGCAACGGCGGGAAGCGTTACCGGAGCTCGGCGCGGCTGAGAAGGGCTGAACGTGCGCTACCTTCTCAACAACCTCGACGACGCGTGGGCGCTGACGATCATCCACCTGCGGCTATCACTGATCCCGATCGTCCTCGGCCTGCTTATCGCGGTGCCGCTCGGTGCACTGGTGCAGCGGACCAGCGCGCTTCGGCGACTGACGACGATAACCGCAAGCATCATCTTCACGATTCCGTCGCTGGCGTTGTTCGTGGTTCTCCCGCTGATCATTCCGACCCGAATCCTCGACGAGGCCAACGTGATCATCGCGCTGACCCTCTACACGACGGCGTTGTTGGTTCGGGCAGTCCCCGAGGCGCTGGATGCGGTGCCCGCACCGGTTCTCGACGCCGCCACCGCAGTCGGCTATCGACCACTCACCCGGATGCTGAAAGTTGAACTGCCGCTGGCGATTCCGGTGCTAATCGCCAGCCTGCGCGTCGTCGCGGTCACCAACATCTCGATGGTGGCGGTCGGCTCGGTGATCGGCATCGGCGGCCTCGGCACGTGGTTCACCGAGGGGTACCAGTCGAACAAGAGCGACCAGATCATCGCAGGCATCATCGCGATCTTCGTGCTTGCGCTCGTCATCGACACGTTGATCATGCTGATCGGGCGGCTGATCACGCCGTGGACGCGTGCGTCGCGAGCCGGCCGGGTCAGCAAGCCGACGGTGGCTGCCACGGTGGAGGCGGCGGCATGAACTTCCTTCAGCAGGCAATGTCCTTCATCTTCACCGCATCGAACTGGGGCGGCCCGGCAGGGCTGGCCGCCCGCATCGGTGAGCATCTGCAGTACACCGTGATCGCCGTGTTCTTCTCGGCGTTGATCGCCATACCGATCGGAATGATCATCGGCCACACGGGGCGGGGCACGTTCCTCGTCGTCAGCGGAGTCAACGCGTTGCGCGCGCTACCGACGCTCGGCGTGCTGCTGCTCGGCGTGCTGCTGTGGGGTCTTGGTCTGGTTCCGCCGACGGTCGCGCTGATGCTGCTCGGCATCCCACCTCTGCTTGCCGGCACCTATTCGGGGATCGCCAACGTCGACCGGGCGGTGGTCGATGCGGCGCGGTCGATGGGAATGACGGAGAGCCGGGTGTTGCTACGTGTCGAGGTGCCCAACGCGATGCCGCTGATCCTCGGTGGTTTACGAACGGCGACGTTGCAGATCGTCGCGACCGCCACCGTCGCCGCATACGCCAGCCTCGGCGGCCTCGGCCGGTATCTCATCGATGGGATCAAGGTGCAGGGAGTTCTACCTGGCGCTGGTGGGCGCGCTGATGGTGACCGCGCTCGCGTTGATTCTCGACGCCGCGCTGGCGCTCGCGGTGTGGGCGTCGGTGCCCGGCAGCGGGCGGCTCAAGAGATTCCCGCAACCGTTGCTGGATGACGAAGTCGCGTTGGAGTCTCGCGGGGGCTCGACAGAACGAACGAAAAGCACTTCCAAAGCGGGGTACGAACCAGGCGGTACTTCGCCTACGGTAGATGGGTGAGTGCAGAACAGCCCGCTGCCTGGCCCGCGATCCTGACATGGCGCGCGCACGACGTTCCGCGAATGGAATCCGTTCGGGTGCAGTTGTCCAACAACCGGATCAAGGCTTACGGACGGATCGTGGCGGCGGCGACGCAGACGCACCCGTCGTTCTCCGCGTCCTACGATCTCGTCACCGACGAGGCCGGGGCTACCAAACGGCTCTCACTGACGGTCACGCTCGCCGAGCGGGAGCGGCAGCTGTCCATCGCCCGCGACGAAGAGAACATGTGGCTGGTTCAGGACCACGGCGGCCAGTCCAACCGCGCCGCATACGACGGCGCGTTGGACGTCGACGTGATCTTCAGCCCGTTCTTCAATGCCTTGCCGATTCGGCGAACCGGTCTGTATCAGGGCACTAACTCGCTGTCGGTGCCCGTGGTCTACGTGTCGCTGCCCGACCTGACGGTGAACCCCGTCACGATCAGCTACAGCAGTGCGTCCGACGGCATCAAACTGCATTCGCCGGTGGCAGACACCACCGTCACCGTCGACTCGGACGGCTTTATTTTGGATTACCCCGGACTCGCAGAGCGGATTTGACCACCCCGCCGGCGCGCCCGGCGGCGGCCAGCTCGTCGCGCCACCCGTCTTGCCCGATGACGATCGTCACGATCTGAGAGCGCCGGAAGTTGGAGTACCGCATGCGCGCGGCGTGACCTTCCTCGACGAGGTCGGCCACGGATCCGTCTGTGGCCAGCGACGTGCGCGCGTTCTGAAGCATCTCGATGGAGCGGTCGAGTGCGGGCAGTAGCTGGTCGGAATTCGCTTCGCACATCGCGCGCACCAGATCGGGCGCGGTGGCCGCCACGCGTGTGCCATCGCGGAACGATCCGGCGGCGAGTGCAAAGGCGAGCGGCACTCCGCCCGCGGTGGCGGCGAGGGCCTCGGCGAGCAGGTGCGGTAGATGCGAAATGGCTGCCGCGGCGGCGTCGTGCTCGTCGGATTTGGCGGGAACAACCACCGCGCCGCAGTCCAACGCCAGCTCCATCACCGACGCCCACACATCGGGGTCGACGTGCTCGTCGACACTGAGCACCCACGGCGCGCCCACGAAAAGCCGGTCGTTGGCCGCCGCCCAGCCGGAGCGCGCGGTGCCGGCCATCGGATGCCCGCCGACGAACTTCTCCAGCAGCCCGAAGGACTTCACTTCGTCCAGGACGGCTGCCTTGACGCTCGTGACGTCGGTCAACGGGGCCTCCGGAGCGACGTCGCGCACGTGCCCGAGCACGATCGGCAGCGCGGGCACCGGCACGGCCAACACGATCAACCCGTCGGCCTTGGCGGCGCGCTTCAACGCCTTCTCGATGTCTTCGGTGGCGTCGAACCCGTCGGCGGTCGCGGCCGCCACACCCTCGATCGAGCGGTTGTAGCCGAAGACCTCGCGCCCAGCCTCGGTGGCCGCGCGCATCACCGAGCCGCCGATCAGACCAAGACCCAACACGCAGACGGGCGCTTTCGTCACGGCTTCAAGGGTGGCATACGAACCTATTCGCCGGACGTCCGGCTGGTGCCGATTGCTAGTCAAACGTGCTGGTCGGGGACTAGCGTATGCGCACATGGGACCACAGCGGGCGCCTGCGCAGGACCAGTCCGTCGACCTGCCCGACGGCTTCGGGGTGGCCGTGGTCCGGGAAGACGGCAAATGGCGCTGCTCGCCGATGCGTCCCGCCGCACTGACCAGCCTGGCGGCGGCCGAAACCGAACTGCGTGAACTGCGCAGCGCCGGGGCCGTTTTCGGTTTGCTGGATGTCGACGACGAGTTCTTCGTCATCGTGCGGCCCGCTCCCGCGGGAACGCGGCTGCTGTTGTCGGACGCCACCGCGGCGCTTGACTACGACATCGCCGCCGAGGTGCTGGAGAAGCTGGACGCCGACATCGGTCCTGAGGATCTAGACGACGCCGATCCGTTCGAAGAGGGCGACCTGGGGTTGTTGTCGGATATCGGCCTGCCCGAGGCGGTGCTGGGCGTGATCATCGCCGAGCTGGACCTCTACGCCGACGAGCAGCTGGGCCGCATCGCCAGGGAGATGGGCTTCGCCGAGGAGCTGTCCGCGGTGCTCGATCGCCTCGATCGGTGACCGACGAAGACCTGATCCGCGCCGCACTGGAGGCCGCACGCAGCGTCGGGCCCAACGATGTGCCGATCGGTGCGGTGGTCGTCGGGCCAGATGGGGCCGAGCTGGCGAGGGCGGCAAACGCACGTGAGGCGCTGGGGGATCCGACTGCGCACGCAGAGATACTGGCTATGCGCGCGGCGGCTTCGATGCTCGACGACGGCTGGCGACTGGAGGGAACGACGCTGGCGGTGACGGTCGAACCGTGCACGATGTGCGCGGGCGCGCTGGTGATGGCGCGGGTCGCGAGGTTGGTGTTCGGCGCGTGGGAACCCAAGACCGGCGCGGTGGGATCGCTGTGGGACGTGGTACGCGACCGCAGACTGACGCATCGGCCGGAGGTGGTCGGCGGGGTGCTGGCCGATGAGTGTGCCGCGCCGCTGGAGGCGTTCTTCGCCCGGCAGCGATTGGAGTAGACCGTTCGGCGTTCTGTAGGCTGCCACACGGTGGCGTGTCCGAGCGGCCTAAGGAGCACGCCTCGAAAGCGTGTGACGGGTAACCCCCGTCCGAGGGTTCAAATCCCTCCGCCACCGCCAAGTTTTTCGGACTGTCACCGCAGTCCAGGTGATTGTTTTGGGCTTTCTAAACGGCTGTGGGTGCCAGCTTGGGCACAGAATGGGCACATTTCAAATCGAGAGCTGCCGCGACGGCATCGAGGTCGGTGTCGAACAAATCGGCGTAGGTGTCCAGCGTGACCTTGGCGGAGGTGTGGCCGAGCATCCGCGACGACGCCAAGACGTTTACCCCCGAGCTGCTGCCTGGCTTCGCGCAGCGCGTGGGCGACCCAGTCCTTGTCGGACACGACTGCAATGCGCTTGAACGCCGAATGATGTTGGATCAGGGCACCCAGGCCCAGCTTCAGGTCCTCGATCAGGCCGCCGGGCGGTCAGGCTGGCCCGAGGACCGTCTCATAGGCGGCCACCGTGACCGGCGTCCCCGCCCGGCAGCCGAGATCACTTGCCAGCCAGCCTGTTTGAGCAGTTCGTCGTTCGGTTTGTGCGGTCCCGCAACGCGATCCGGAATTAAGAGACACGCCCTTAGCCAGGTCTGGGCCTGTCCAGCCTGGCCGCTGGTGAAGACGCAGCAGTAGCCGGACATGAATCGGCCCCCTCCTGTCGGGAGGGGGCCGATTCGTTGCGCCGGTGACTTGGGGCCGCTAGCTCAAGCGACTCCGGATGTCGTCACTTGCTGGTGCCCTTGGTGAGCCCGCCGGTGACACTTTTGGCGACACTGTTGACGGCGTCACTTAACTTCTTCACCGAGGTGTTGATCTGGTCGCTGACCGCCTTGAATGACGAGCCCGACCCTCCCAGGGAGGTGGCGTTGGAGCCCGCCTTGCCGCCGGGCCGGAAGCTGAGGAGCTGGCTGACCACACCTCCCTGCTTGCCGGTTCCCCCGCCGCCGGAGACCTGGGAGTTGGTGAGGGTCGTAGTGGGGGTCTGTTCGTTAAACGGGGTCCTGAGCTCGATGCCGAAGTTATTGTTTAGGACACCTGTGCCGGAAGGAAGTTCTGATTATTCACGCCGATCGCGCCAGCGATCGCCCCGGGGCCGTTCCCACCAGTAGGAGGAAAGGAGGGACCTGGAATACCAGCGCCTGAAAGCACGGTGTTGTTGTTGCCGAGGATGTTAAACCCCACGTTCAGGCCGGGAAGAAGCGCCGCCAACCCCGTGGCCGGAGGGTGTAACGTTTGACGACCCGAGAAGGTTGCCGTCGCCAAAGAGGTTAGTTGTGTTGTTCACGACGCCCGTTGAAAAGAGCGTATTGCCGCTGCCGATATTGAGCGCGCTGTTCGCTACGCCAAAGGCGATGACGGAGCTGTCTGTACCACCGGCGCTGTCTGCGAGGTTGAAGAGACCATCCGAAGTCGCGTGACTTCCGGCGGTAGCGAAGGCGACGTTACCTATGCTCGGTAGGCCAGGAGCGTTCAAACCCTCGCCCGCGCTGGCAGTGGTTCCGTGGTCGTTCGCCGAGCCCACCGCGATGGCGAAGTTGAGGGGGCTAAACGCACCAGTTCTGCTGCCGGCTATCGCCGTGCTGGCATTTGCCCCGGTGGTGGGGCCGAGCACTATCGCGATGCTGCCAAAACTGGCAACTGGCAGTGGCCGCCGCCAATTCCGAAGCCCCAGATATTGATGCACGATGCGCTGGCCGGTCCGACCACACCCAGTGACGCCGTCGCCAACGCCACCGCTGCCCCCGACGCCACCGCAGTCCGCAGTGGGCCGTTGGGGATCTTGTCCTTTGAGCTAACCCTGCGCATAAGCATTTCGTGTGCCTCCCTGTTCACGAGATTGGGTCGATGTAACGGAACAATATCCCGCAGGCGAGCGCGGGGGGAGCAAAACAGCAAAATTGACGGCTAACAGCAGAAATGACGCTCGGCAGTTCCTGCTTCAGCCGAGCGACCAAGAGGTTGAGGAAACCTGTCCGCAAACAACTTAGCCGTCGCCTGCAAACCCACCGATCTGCGCAAAATGGCGTTAGCTAGAATGACTGCAAAGCAGTGGCACCCAGGTGCCCGTCGCTAGCGACCCTTGTTGAGCAACCGCGAGTTGTCCCACGTCAGGATCCGCCCCTCCGGGATGAAGCAGAGGAACGTCGACGTGGCAGATCACGCCTTCGTGGTAGCGGGCAGCACCGCCGAATCCGGACGGAAGCCGGTGTTCATTTGCGTCCAGAGCATCGTTGCGCCGTGACACCTCGGCAGCGTGTCGACGATCCGGACCGTCCCGCTCAGATGCACCCCGAGCAAATCGATCCACCGCTCGCCGGACTCGACGAGAAACGATGCCCGTGCAGCACGCTTGACTCGAGCAACCTTCTGGTCCGCGGCGGGGTCTTCATGACGATCGTGCGACGACGTACCAGACCGGCAACGGCACCGGCGTGCCGTCTCGCCGGAGGTGGTGAGAATTCCCGTGTGGGATGTCTAAACGTCCCAGGCCTCGTCCTCGCTGAGCCGGATCATCCAGTCAGTATGGAGGTGTCCTCGCGATCGTGGCCCTCCTACACGAGGTCGCCCGGCCGTCCAACGCCTACTTGATTCCGACCACCATCGAATCAGGACCGACGAGATGCGTGACGTAGCTGTCCTTGAAGCCCGCATCGGCCATCCAACCGCGGCAGTCCGCACCGGTGTAATCGAAGCCGAGGCCTTCGATCAGCATGTTCAAACTCATCAGAAGTCCAAATGCGTTGTGTCGGGTCGTCGTCGATGATCGCTTCGTACACGATCAGCGTCCCGCCTCGGGTAGCGCGTTATAGGCCTTCTGCCAGCAGCATGCGCTTCTGGTCGAGGTCCCAGTCGTGAAGGATGTGGCCCATGATGAGCACGTCGGCGTTCGGCAGCGGGTCGGCGAAAAAGGTTCCGCCGCAAAAGCTGAGGCGATCTGCTAGCCCGTGTCGGGCGACGTAGGCGCCGAAGATCGGCTCGATGGGCGGGAGATCGAAGCCACCGCCCGTCAGGTGTTCGTGCGCCCGCGCGGTCGCGAACGGGACAGCGCCCTCCGCACAACCGATGTCGATCACGCTGCCGTAGTCGCCGAACGGGAACTTCTCGGCAATCGCCTGTCCCGTGCCGGGTCCTGGCGGCGAGCTTCGTTGAGCGGAGCGCGGTCTGGGCAGGATCGGTGCCTGCGGTGCGTTTGGCGTGCGGTCATCGCCCCCCACCTCACAATCGATGACTAACCCCTCCGCCACCGCCAAATTGCCTCTCGCGTTTCCCGTCGCACATTGACTGCGTTGTCCGCTCACCCAAGCGGCGAGCCCGAAGCCGTCGACCTGGTTATGTGTACGGGACGCGACTGGTGCTGTGGTCGTCGGCGTGGCAAAACCGAGACTTGCCGATCCACGGTACGGCAGGATGTTGAGGACAAACTGCCCGGAGGTGACAAGCGATGGGCCATTACCGGTCGAACGTGCGAGACCTAGAGTTCAACCTGTTCGAGGTTCACGGCCTCGACGCCGTGCTCGATTCGGGCGCCTACGGTGATCTGGACACGGCAACGGTGCGTGAGATTCTCTGCGAGGTGGCGCGGCTGTCCGAGGGGCCGATTGCAGACTCGTTCGTCGAGGCCGACCGCAACCCGCCGCGGTTCGTCCCAAGCGAGCACACGATCACGGTGCCGGATTCGGTGCGGCCGGCCGTGGCCGCGTTCAAGGATGCCGGGTGGTGGCGGATAGGGATGTCCGAGGTGATCGGCGGGGTGCCCGCCCCGGCCCCGGTGACCTGGGCGGTCAACGAGATGATGGTCTGCGCGAACCCGGCCATTCAGTGGTACAGCACTCCGGTCATGTCACAAGTACTCGGGCTCGTGGGCACCGAACAGCAGAAGCAGTGGGCGCGAATCGGTTTGGAACGAGGCTGGACGGGCACCATGGCGCTGACCGAACCCGACGCGGGTTCTGACGTCGGCGCGGGGCGCACCAAGGCGATTGCGCAACCGGACGGCACCTGGCACATCGAGGGTGTGAAGCGGTTCATCTCCGGCGGCGACGTCGGTGACACCGCGGAGAACCTGTTTCACCTCGTGCTGGCGCGTCCGGAGGGTGCCGGACCCGGTACGAAGGGCCTGAGCCTGTTCTACGTCCCGAAATACCTGTTCGACCCGGACATGCTGGACCTGCGGCAGCGCAACGGGGTGTTCGCGACGGCGCTGGAAGCAAAGATGGGCCTAAAAGCATCCCCGACCTGCGAGTTGACGTTCGGCGCGACCGACATCCCCGCCGTCGGGTACCTGGTCGGCGACGCGCACGAGGGCATCGCCCAGATGTTCAAGGCCATCGAGTACGCGCGGATGATGGTCGGTATCAAGTCCATCGGGACGCTGTCGACCGCGTATCTGCACGCGCTCGACTACGCGAAGAACCGCGTGCAGGGCGCCGACATGACCCAGATGACCGACAAGAACGCGCCCCGGGTGCCGATCACGCGCCACCCGGACGTGCGGCGAAGCCTCATGTTGCAGAAGGCGTATGCCGAAGGGCTGCGCGCACTGTACATGTACGCCGCCGCACACTCCTACGAGTTCGGGGTCGCGCTGGTGGCCGGCGTGGATGCCGACTTGGCGGCGCGTGTGCACGATATGCTGCTGCCGATCGTTAAGGGCGTCGGATCCGAGAAGTCCTACCAGTGGATCAACGAAAGCCTGCAAACCCTCGGCGGATCCGGGTATTTGAAGGACTATCCCATCGAGCAATACCTCCGGGACACCAGAATCGACTCGCTCTACGAAGGCACCACCGCGATCCAGTCGCTGGACTTCGTGTTCCGCAAGATCGCGCGTGACCGCGGCGTCGCCTTCGCACACGTCGCCGGCGAGATCGCCGCGTTCATCGACAACATAACCGACGGCCGCCTCAAGGCCGAGCGTGCACTCCTGCAGGGCGCCCTGTCGGACGTGCAGGCGATGACGGGCACGCTTACGACATATCTGCTTGCCGCAGAACATAATCCCACGGAGCTGTACAAGATCGGGCTGGTGTCAGTGGCTTTTCTACACGCCGTCGGCGACCTGCTCATCGGGTGGCGACTGCTCGTGCAGGCCGACATCGCTGCTGCCGCACTCGATGCCGGTGCCGACGATTCCTTCTACCGCGGCAAGCTCGCCGCCGCGTCGTTCTTCGCCAAGACCATCCTGCCGGCAATCTCGGCGACCCGCGCCGTCGTCGAGAACGTCGACACCGACCTGATGGACCTTGCCGACGACGCCTTCTGACGCTTTCCCGGAGGGTGCAATCCGGCTGCGGACCTTGCAGGGGCAGTCATTGCATCTAGCGACACGATGCAACCTTCCGACACAGTCGATCTCGCGCTCGATGGCGGTGTAGTCCACCTCGTGCTTACCGGTCTCCTCGTTGATCGGGAAGTCCTGGGCACGCCAGACATGCAGACGGTCCTACCAGGTGGTCTGCTGTGCGGTGAAGTCCTCCACCACTCCCGGCAACGCCACCATCGCAGATACGTACTGAAATTCGGCAACTCTTGACCAGCAAGCCTTGGGCGTCGACCGAGTCGTGGCTCGTCCGATGCTGGGCGATCAGGCGTTCGGCTGGGATCGTAAGGCACCGGGTTTGTCTGCGCTGCTGGCGGTTTCGCTGGCGCTGTGGGGCGTGGACTGTGAGCGGCCCGCGCGGCCGCGGCTCGGTAATTCGCAGCGGCGGGTCATCGTCCTAACATGAGTACGCGTGGATGGTCCTCTAACAACTTCGCCGATGTTGTTCGCGTCGATTCGGCAAGTGGCTGGCGGGTGTGGCTTGTTCCTGGTGCTGGCGGACCGATTCTGCAGTCGCCGCCCCAGGTTCAGCCAGATGATTGACCTCGGCCGGTTCCCTCACACCTGCGTCACCTGCGCGGCCTCAGCCTGGTATTGGAACATCACCTGAGCGAGCCCCTCATCGACCCAGGCGTCACTCACTTCGAGTTGGTCGACCCTTAATGCCACCCGGCTAACGAGGCGCTTAAATTCTTCGCTACGTCGCATTGAGTCGATCTGCTGCGCCGTGCCTCGCAGTAGCGCGAAGCCGCCGAGACCACCATGCGGCGTAAGAAGCGCCACTTCGATGGCCTCAAGCTTGCCTTCCTGCTTAAGACCGTCCCAGTACACCATCGCTTCGTTAAATACGTCGATACCGGCTTCCTCGCGACCGCGAGCTGGCGTGCCCCAACCCAAAAACAACGCAGCTTCAGCCATGAACTTTCCTCCCTGACGGTTTCATTCGGTGAACCAATTATCAGAGGTCAAGCCGCCGTCCGCGCCAGATTGTGCTAAGTGAATCCCGCTTTTCCAGTTTTGGCAATCTGGCAATCTCTGGCGACAAATTGGTGCTTAACCCTCTCCATAGACAGAGTTGGACAGCGGCCCGAGCAACCGATGACCGTCGAGCAGATTGGTCCTACTCGGCAGACGGCGTTCTCACTCGACGGTGTTTGACCGCGCCTGCTGTCCTATCTTCGCCAGATTGTCGTCCCGCTCTCTAACGGCCTCAGCGAGTGCCGTGAGCCCTTCGGCGAGAAGCTTGCTCGTCGGGTTTTCAGTAGCCCTCGCGAGTTCGTGCCGCACCTAGCGCGATTGACCCCAAACCAGCCATGGCCCAAGTGTCCCGCGAGTACTACTCTGCGGAGGCCGATGACCCGTCTAGCCCGGGGGTGGTCCCGCAACTGCCCCGGAGCGGGCCGGAGCCAATAGCGCCTCTGACAGCGCCCCGATGCGCGGGAAATCCCTGCTACTGGCAGCCCCTGCCCCCTTTCGTCTGTGTGCCGACAGGAGCACCATAGAGGCAGGGTTTTAGAGATTGACCCGATGGTGGTTAGTGGCACTGGGGGTGCATGGTGAATATAAAGAGGACTATCTCCGCGACGGCAATCGTCGGCGCTTTTGTCTTAAGCGCTCTAGGACTGGGCACAGCGGGTGTGGCAAGTGCGGGGCCAATGTTTCCTGCCGCGCCAGCGACACCGTTGCAGCAAGACGGACACGGACACGGACACGGGGGCGGGGGCGACGGAAACTGGGGCGGCGACGGACACTGGGGCGGCGGCCCCTGGTGGAACGGCGGCCCGGGATTCGTCAGCGCGTGCGTAAGCGCCGGTGGTCCCTGGGGATTCGTCAGCGGCAGTATCTGTATCTAAATCCTTGAGAGAATCACCCCACGCGCGGTGGTCATCTCCAGGCCAAGATCGCTGAGTGAACTTCGGCGCGCGTGCCCGTAACCTGTGCTTTGATTCGCTTATCGGGCGCATAGAGGCTACCCACGTAGCGACCACGCTCGAAGTCCACGCGGATCACCGATCCGTCGATGCCGCGAACATGGCCGGTGTGACCGATCATCACCGTGAAGCCTCCGTCGGGAAATAGGGACGTAACCAAATCGGCGTTCAGAGCAGCTGCGGCAGTCCTAGCTGCCGATACGCGGCGAACGACAGCGCGTACGGGTCGCACCACCGTGGCATACCGCCAATGAGATGCAGGCCGGTCACCAGGATCATGGACGCTGTGACGACCGGCTGAGACTTGAAGTATCGGCGGGCCGCAACGGTCAGTTGCTCCTCATCCTTGGCGACCAGATCATAGGCCGCCACGCCAGCGGCGAGCGCCAGCCAGGCTCGGTCGGAGTTACGCATTCGCTCTCAGCACCCCTTTCTTGTCTAACAACACGACAGAGGGAGCGGAGCGGTTCACGGCGCGTCAATCTGGTTAGTGCCCGGTTAGGTACGGCCCGTCCGGTCACATCGGGTGCGTGGTCCTGGTCGGCGCGGCGGCGGCTTCGACCGCGTTCAAGCGTGGTGAGGCTTGCAACTTGGAGGGCATCGTCGAGAAGCTGAGGCGGCTGCCGGAGTAGGTGATGTACGAAAACCCCTGCAACACCTAGAGGCTCGATAGCGGAGCGGCGAAGGCGCAGTCGCCAGCATGGAGCCGTCGGTGGCGCGTTTCAGTGACTTGGTATGACCTCCGGCAGTGTGCGCCGGACGCGCAGAGCTGACCCAACGCTGCCATTGACAGCACAACTGACTCCCAACCGACACCCGCCCATGACCCGCGGGAGCGACCATCATGCAAATGGACGCACACAGCATGGTCCGAGAAGAGCGCCGCGCGCTGCTTGAGCAGCGGCGCGCAGCCGTCGCCCGCCAATTGCGGCGTCTGGCATTCGAATTAACCGACCTCAATAGGCAGCTTGACCACATCAAGCGCTCGGAGCGTTGACTAAAGTGCGATCTGGGGTTCTGCACGCTGGCTGGCACCCTATTGTCCGATAGCCCCGGGTGATTCGAAGGATCGCGCGCTCACTAGCGACGGGTACTCCGCACCCGACCAAGGGGGACAGTTACACCTACCCATTGGGGCAGAAGTGCCGCGCGGCAGAGGGATTTAGGCAAACGCTTCCGGACGTGAGGCGACGTACTGCTCGACGGTCCGCGGGGGGTGACCGGTGACCTGTTCGACGTCATGAGTGGAACGGTCGTAGCGGTTCTCGCGATGCAGACGCACCACGGTCGCGAGATGCTGCTGAACGAGGTCGGACTGCCCCGAGTTCCGCAAGTACTGGCGCAGCCAGTCATCGTAGGGGATGTCTTCTGCGCGAATCGTCCGTCCCAGCGCGCGCGAGTACTGCTCGGCCAGACCCTTGACGTCGAGTACCTGCGGCCCGGTCAGTCCGTAGACCTGCCCCGCCTTCGGCGGCGTGAGTAGCAGGGTCGCGACGACCTGTGCCACGTCCTCGGCGGCGATCGGTGAGGTGCGCCCGGTGCCGAAGGGCAAAGCCAGCACATCGCGCTCGCGCACCGATCGCCTGGCCAACACAGTGAAAAGCGGATTATCTAATAGCACTGTGGGACGCACGTGAACCACCGGTACATCCGACCAGTTCATGATCTGCTCGGCGAGCCAGAAAAGCCGCTGCGGGAGGGACTCCTCACTGCTGGTTAGGGTCATCTGAGAGACCGTCATCTGCGACAAGTTGACGATCATTTCCAGGCCGCCCAGCTCACGGGCGGCTGCGCAAACGATCGCGACCTCCTGGAGATAGTCCGACGAGATGTGAGTATTGAAGAACATCCGCGTGACATCGCTCATCGCTTCGACCACGTCAATGGCACTGGTCAGATCGGCAACCACGACCTGGGCCCCCAGTTCGCGGAACCGATTCGCGCGCCCATCGTCGTGATGCACCAGCACCCGGACCGGCTCCCCCTTGCCCCGCAACACCTCCACAACCGAATCGCTGACCCTGCCCGAAGCCCAAGCCGCGCCCGTAATCAGATACATGGCCGTTAGCTCAGCCGCCGACGGCTACCGAAACGGTCCCGCCGTGCGATGGGCATGAAGTAAGGTCCTGTCGGCCGCGAGTCTGGCGTCCTGGAGCTGGGCCTCCTCGCAGGTTCCGGCGAAGCCGGTGAGTTTCCTGGCGTCATGCTGACCCCCCTTCGAAGAAGGTGCGCCGACACCAACCTGAACTGGCAGCGATGCGATGAGCCTAACTCCGACTCCCCTCCGGTTTACACCTCCTTCGGCAGCGTCGTGCCCAAATGACACCGTTAAAACGATCATTGCGTCACGCATTAGTGCGGTCCCAACACGACGGCGACGTGCTAGTAGGCGACGTGGCCGACACCGATGGCTTGGCCACGTCGTTGCGTGCGGTGGACCCGCAGCCGCGTTCGCCGCGGGAAATAATGCGAAGTTGATCGAGCAGTTGTTCGGCCAAGTGCCGTTGGTCGAGTTAAATCGCCACGTGCTCGAGTGTTTCTGACATCGTCAGTGCTTCCCGCCAAGCACAGCTAGGCGTGTCAGACCAGGTTCAGATCCACCGTTGTTCTGACAATCCCCTCCGCCAAAGGCCAACGTAGTCAATCTGTTTGGGCAGAGCAGTATGGAGTGGTTGTATTACGGGATCCTGCTGCTGGTATTGGTGATGATCGTACGGTGATCACCTTCTAACCAAATCCGAGGTGTCCGAGTCCGAGGTTTCCGAGTCCCAGGTTTCCTAGGGGCCCTAGGTTTCCTAGTGGGAATTGGCCGAAGAGCGTCTCGAGCGGGTTGGTCGAATCGAACGGGTTGGTCGAATCGAACGGGTTAGTCGAATCGGGCGTGTGGTTGTGACTCGGGGTCTGATACCACACGCGGTCGGTCTGCGGGTGCTGGCCAGGGAAAGGTTCGTGGGGTGTCGGGGTGGCCACCGACGAGCTGGAACCGTTGCCGCTATCGGCGTAGCTGCTGGCGGCGGTCCCCAGAGCGATAACCGCTGGCGCCGCGGCGAAAACGGCGCAGGCGGTGAGGCGGAGGCGAAGACTTGGCTGGGTATTACTTCTCATAGGAGATACTTCCAATTTTTAGTCGCTGGTCGTTCCATATCAGGATGCTCCTATCACGGGAGGGCCGCTAACGATTCGGCGAGCTGATTTCGGTAGCGACGCCTTCCAGTACCCGCCTCGAACGGTGCAATAGTCGCACATCGGT
This sequence comes from uncultured Actinomycetota bacterium, assembly GCA_963817825.1. Classification (GTDB taxonomy): domain Bacteria; phylum Actinomycetota; class Actinomycetes; order Mycobacteriales; family Mycobacteriaceae; genus Mycobacterium. The sequence continues at coordinate 308,311 of CAWFQG010000018.1, forward strand.
TTGGACGAATGTTCGACCGCTCTGCCCCACAGTGTCAACGGCCATCGCAGGTGCGCCTCCGCTCATGCCCACAATTTGCCCACAGTTGAGCGTGAATACTGGTCATTTCGTGTGATCCGCTGTGATCGGTTTCCGCTGTTCAGTATTGCCTTCGTGCCCCGAGCAAGCGATCGAAATAGGGTTCAAATCCGTCCGCCACCGCCAACTTTTGTCGAACCCCGTTTCGGCGCACTTTGGGCACACTTCGAATCAATGGTCGAACCGACGGCATCGAGGTCGGTATCGGCGGTCGACGCCATGACCAGGGAGGCCACGTGGCCGACGAGCACTTGTTTCGGTCGCACCACCAGCAACCTCAGCGGCGGTGCGGCTGCGAGATAACACTTATCGCGCGTTGACGCCACAGTCCACCGCTTAGCCATGCTTCTGAAATCTCGCTGGGTGTTAGCTATCCGTCACTCTCGACCCCACCCGTCGGCCCCAGGCAACCCCGGAGTACATCAGATTTTGCATTGCCCTGTGAATCCAATCAAGGGGATATGCGCACCTGAACTGGGGCTTCATCGATTCAGACAGTTGTTGCCGAGATCAGCTACTTGCCTTCGCAAGCATCACCAAAAAAGTGCCCGCGCCCCATTTGCAGATCGCGTAAGTCGTCTTAGACTTCTGCTGAAGCTGGCATCCCGCTGCGCCACCGCTGCGGGCTACTGGGGGACACAGTGTTGACGCGGAGGGGCGCCATGGTTACTACTGCAAACACCTCTATACGGTGCGGTTCGCAGCACGGCACGCGCGGCGGGGCGGTCGTCGTGGACGTCGGCGCCGCCGTCGCCTCCACGCCCGGCATCGCGTGGGTGTCGAGCGCGCGGTGTCGCTCCACCGACCCCGACGAACTGTTCGTTAGCGGAGCGGCGCAGAGAAAAGCGGCCATGATTTGCCGGCACTGTCCGGTCATGGCCGAGTGCGCCGCCGAGGCACTCGACAACCGGATGGAGTTCGGTGTCTGGGGCGGTATGACCGAGCGCCAACGTCGCGCGCTGCTGAAGCAGCACCCTGAGGTGGAATCATGGGCCGAGTTTTTCGCCGCTCAGCGAGAACACCGTAACGCCAGCCAACCGGCGTAACCGACCCCGGGTGCCGTAGCATTCCGCGAAACTCGCGGTACTCCGAGCACAGCGATGCCTTGTCAGCCGGCGCACAAGGCTGCAATCATCGAGGCGTTCGTCGACTTGGGGTGTGACAGAATCGCCAAGTGTCAGACGTTCGACGGATTCCGGGCGCTCTGAGAAACTAAGGGCGCACGGAAGATCGGAAGGCTGCCCATGCCGTGCTACTTCTTTTCGGGCGACAAATTCATCCGGGTCTGGAGGGGTCAGGTCGGCGCGGGCACCATCGACCCGGGTTATCCACACCACATCTCCGACTGGGGCTGGAGCGAATTCGGCGCCCATGGCATCGACGCGGCGATGTCGAGCGGTCCGGTCGATTATTTCTTTTCAGGCTCACGATTCATCCGCGTCACGCGGGGGGAGACCGGTCCCGGCGTCCTCGATTCGGGCTATCCCGCGTCGATCTCCGACTGGGGCTGGGGCGAATTCGGCGCCCATGGCATCGACGCGGCGCTCTATAGCGACACCAAGTGCTACTTCTTTGCCGGCGAGCGCTACATCCGGGTCAGCCGGGGCGATGTTGATCCCGGCCACATCGACTCCGGTTATCCGGCGCCGATCTCCGACTGGGGCTGGGGCGAATTCGGCGCCCATGGCATTGACGCGGCGCTCAACAGCGGTGCGTTCTCGTATTTCTTTGCCGGTGACCACTATATTCGCGTGAGTCGGGGCGACGTCGGCCGCGGACGGATCGACGACGGCTATCCGGCGCCGATTTCTGATTGGGGCTGGGGGCCGTTCGGTGCTTCGGGGATAAGCGCGGCGCTGTTCAGTGGTGTCGACTTCTTCGGGTCCGCGCCCGTGCCGCAATCGGGACTCGGCAGCAATTCCAACTACATATTCGCCGGCGACTGCAAGCCTCTGATCGACGTAACGGTGACGATCGACCTGACGCAGCACGTCGGCTTGCTGTTCAACGGTCCACCGAGACAAGGCAACGACGCGGTCACCGGCTACGGTTGGCAGCTCAACTGCTTCTCGCCCACCCACGAGACCGATGCCTTTCAGCAATACGCGATCCAATTGGTCGACGGCGAACTGTTTGGGATAGTCAACAACTGGAAAGATCGGCACCACATCCTTGTCGATCAGAACCAAGGCCTGACGGGGCTAGCCACGGTTCCGGCGCACTGGAAGCTGCGAATCGCCTTGCGTAACGACGATCCCGGGAACGTCACGGGCGTCACCTTCACCGTGCGCGACGGGCAGGGCGAGACGGTCGCGGAATGGGATATGACGCTCACCGATAGCGGCGTACCTGCCCACGACCTCGCACCCATCGTCGCCTTCGAACTGAATTTCGTCGGCCCGGGCAATGCCGAGAGCGCCGAGTTGATTTCGGGAGCCGGGACGATCACCTACACGGCCCGAAGCGAACTGACGGCCATGGCTTCCCACCCGCCATGCGTCGAGACTGACTTACACACCGCCGAGACGGCTAACACCGTCTACAGCCTTGTGTCGCCGCACCCCGCGACCTGGTTCCAACAATCGTTCAAGGTCGCGCCGCCCGGTTTTCCGGCCATCCGCCGGGAGGGTGCCCTGCGTCCACCCCTCATCGTGCGCAGGCCCGATCCGGGGCGCTCCTGAGGCATTCCGAGGATGCCAGCCTGGTGCCAGCATCGGCACCAGGGACGCCGAATATGGATGCGCCAGAAACTCATCGATCCGAGCGGCGCCGATAGGCACAGTGGTACCCGACCCTTTGACCTGGCAATGGCCGCGGCGGTGCTGACGTCAGATGGCGCTTTTAAGGGTGTTGTCGCAATCGGCTGCCCCTTAGTGGGTTCTCAAAGCGGTACGGATGCTGTATCTCCGAAACATGGTGGACCCCACAGCCCGCGACGGGCATCTCGCGCTTCCGTCTCGGCAGCTTCGATCGCGTCATAGCGGCTCACTGGAACACCTCTGTAGACGTACGACTTTGCGGCGCCTGCCCGCGCAGCCTCGACTGAATAGTCCCAACCGTCAGCCCGCACGAGGTAGGCCAGAGTGCGGCCGTAGCGGTCGGTGCGGTCTTGAGTCGGGTCGGCCACGAGCTCGACTCGTTGCCCGAGCATGGTCGACTTTGCGAACTCCGTTGCTTCGGGTCCCCAGCAGCCGACGGTATAGCCGGGCTCTTTCGTCTCCGGGGTGTCAATTCCCAAGAGCCGCACACGAAGCCGGCCCCGAACGTCGTCGCGGATGTCAATGGTGTCGCCGTCGACGACCCTCAGGACGGTCGCGGTAGCGGTGATGGGGTCAGCCGCGACCGTCGGCGGCGAGATGAACAGTAGGGTCAACGCTGCTGCGACGGTACCCACAGCAGTGATAGGCCGACCAGTCAGGTTCAGTTTTTCTTCTCGCAGCCGATGCCGTCGTGGTCACTGTCTAGCCAGTCGCCGTACGCCGGGTCATCCGATGTGATGTTGTACCTGTTGTCTTGGGCAGCGGCCTTCCAGTTGTCATACGGTGCGGCCGTCGCCGCTGGGGCTGCGCCGATGGCAACTCCCGCGATGGCTGCTGCAATGAATAGTGTGCGGAAAAGCATGTGTCCCACCCCGTGCAACTAGTGATCTTGTTTTTGACGCCCCTCCACTTCTTTTGTGCCGACGGCATTACGCTGCCCCGATTTTGCTACAGCATCTAGTTACGATGAGCGTACTTTCGATGCGATTGCTCAGTCCCACACTCGGGGTACCTGTGAAACTGCCCGAGACACTCGCGACCGTCGCGGACTCCCGCATACCCTCACCCTGAAGTTTCGTGGTCCAGCTTCATGCAGCGGTGCCGTGGGTGTTGGCCGATCGATCGGTAGCTTGCACGGCACGGTTGTCGACCCCCCAAGACCGATGTGAGCCATGGCCCCCGCAGTGGGCTCCGCCAGCGCCGCTGCAGGCTCGCACCGGGCGGGGCATGGCGATCCAGGCTGCGCCACAGCCGGGCCGGAAAGTCGTAGCCTCCCGCGTCGCTTGGAATGTCAGGCTCGCGCGGTCTGTTGGGTTCCCGGATCGCCCGCCATCAGCCAGACTCGCCAGATGACCAGCCGATGCATCGACACAGTCACGATGTCGACGCTGCCGAGCCATTCCGGTCCCGACAGCCGGCCAGCGGAGGAGGCCAATACCACCGTTTCGCCTAAAACGTGCGCAGCAGCGCGGTTCGACCCTTCATGCGCAGCTTCTCGATCGTCGAGGCGCGCAGCTCGGCCATCCGCTGACGCATCTTATCTCCCAACGTGTTCAACTCGTCTTCGCTCATCTCTACTGGCGGTGGACATAGATCACGCTCCTCTTCGTCGGCGTGGGCGTCCAAAACCATCACGAACGATTCCCATTCCTCTTGATACCCGGGCTCCTCGGGTGGCGTCCTCAAGACAACGGCCAGTTGATCGAAGACCTGCCGATGCTCGGCATGCGCGATGGCCACTAGCTTGCTCGCCGCCTGCACCGCCGGATAGAACAATTCATCCTCGATCCGCATGTGGATGTCCAACTCGACCAGCAACTCGTCAAGGCAGTCCTGACGCTCGCCCGAAGTGGGTGGCATCGCCGTGATCTTCTTGCACAGCCCGCGCAGCGTGTTGTGGTGGTCAAACAACACATCAAAGGCATTCATCGCGCGACAACCCCCTGAGAACCGCGCACCTCGACCATTCCGTCGCGGATTCGGGTCGGGTAACTCGGCAGCGATGCTGTGGCCGGCCCCTTCAGTACATCACCCGATTGACATTCGAATCGTGAACCGTGCCAAGGGCATACGACGCGGCCACGATCGACCCAACCGTCTGACATCGGCGCGCCCAAATGAGGACAGTACTCGCCGACAGCCAGGACGTTGTCGCCGTCGCGATGCAAGACCACACCGACCCCGTCGATCTCCACCCGCTGTGGCTGGCTATTCAGCGTCGCCACTGGCAACACCGGTGTCCAGTCCTCGACCTCCAGTCGGGGACCGGAACGATCGACACCAACACCAGACCCATACACCAGCGCACCACCTAAGTAACCGCTTCCCATCGTGAGGCCGTAACCCAGTGCAGTTCCGGCCATTCCACGAAGATGGCGGCCACGCCGACGGTCCCACCACGACACCGCATACAGCGCGGTAGCCACGACGTTCAACAGACCATGCACGATCCCAATCCGACGAGACTCGTCATGGGTGTGCTGCCAGTCTGTCGCACCGGTCGCCGCGGCCCCCAGACTCCCGATGATCCCCACGCCAAGCGCAAGTCGCGACGCATCGCGCAAGGCGGCGTTGTGGCCGGGTAGCACGCTGGCGGCGTCCAGCGTCATCGCCGTCGCCACTGCGCCGGTGGGCAAGGCCGTCAACGCCGGATGCAGTGGATGACCCAACCAGGTGCCGTGAAGAACGTTGCTAACGCGCTCTCGACGGCGACCAAACGCCGCGAAGATCAAGGTCAGGGCGTGCTCGAGGCGGTAACTCGGTCGATCCAGCCAACGCTGGCGCCCGAGAGTGGCTATTGCTTGCGCTCCGTACTTTCGTGTGCGTTCCGGTGCGGAATGCGGTAGATCAACCACGGCGGTCCTCCACAGGTTGTCCGTGTCGAAACCTGAAAAATGTCACGGCTGGCTGCTGAACCGCATCGAGGCAGGCCCGTCCCCCGATACCGACCCGAACGCGGTTGCTCGTAATCGGCGTCCCCGTAGGGACACGATACCGCGGCGGCATCGGTTCAAGCCGACACGGACAAGAATCCGGCAAGGCGTCCGCCGCGACCTTTTACATGTGTGCCGAAAATGAGCCTAAGACGCGGCCTCGGGCGATCAACTAACACTCTCACCTGCGTCAAACGTTGAGCCCCATGGCAGGATTGAGCTGTCCTGACGGGCTGGCAGCGAAGCCCGAAAAGCCGCTCTAAGAGCTGAAGTTCATCATTGGAGATCACCGGAGATGTCTGCAAGCGTGGGCAAATTGTGCGCAATAAGTGGGCACGCCGCGTGGTAGAAACTGGAGTTCGTACTGGTGGCGGTGTCCATACCGCAGCTTTCTCACGGTGAGCTGCACTTGCTCTGCACTTGTGCAGCGGTTCTGAGACAGACTTGGCTGCGATCGATCGACGACTGGCTGCGCTCCACTCCTTTTGTGCCGACGGCATTTCGCTGCCCCGATTCTGCTACAGCATCCAGTTACGATGAGCGCACTTTCAGATGCGATTGCTCAGTCCCAACCCCGGGGTGCCTGTGAAACTGCCCAAGACATTCGCGATCGTCGTGGGGCAATTTGGGTTGGCGTTCCTGAGCCTGCTTCTTGTCGTGCCCGTGGCGGCGGACCCGGTGACTTCCCAGGTCGGCCAGCCCGCGCAGTGGATCGTCGTCGGCGTGCCCGCCGCAAACGCGACAACAGGAACCCTCACAGCCTTCGATCGGGTCGGTCAGCAATGGAAGGTGGTCCTGGGACCGATGCCCGCCAAGGTCGGCGAGCTCGGCGTCGGTGCCCCCGCTGATGGTGTCCACCGCACTCCTGTGGGAACGTTCACGTTCGACCAAGCCTTCGGTCGCCAGCCCAATCCCGGCACCAAAATGCCTTACTTCCAGGCCACCGACCAAGACTGGTGGGACGAGGACGCCGGATCACCCACCTACAACACCCACGTGCGTGGATCGGGCAGTCCCTCGTCAATTGCGGAAAATCTCTACGACTCTGGCCCGGTCTACGACTACGCCGTCAACATCGCCGTAAACCCCCAACGGATCCCGGGACGGGTGGCCGGGATTTTTCTCCACGTGACCGACGGCAAACCCACCTGGGGATGTGTGGCCATCGGCCCCGACGAAATGCGCTCTGTGCTGAACTGGCTCGACCCTTCCGCGTCCCCGCAGATCACCATCGGTGTCGGAACCCCGTCGCTGGCCCCATCCGGATCGTGATTCGACGTTCGCTCTTGTTTGCGCGGACCATGAATCTGACCGTCACGGTCAGGAACACGAGCGAGCCGCCGATCAGAATGATTGCGTGAACTGCAGTCATGTGATGCAGCCCATGTGGGCCAACGGCTGTCGCATTTAGAAACTGGTGGCGGGGAACGACATCAGTTGCCGCTGCCGCCGTGGCCCGTGTAGAAGTTCGGCTTCTCCTCGGGGATGGAGCCGTTGGCAATCCACTCCTGGTGGCGGCGCTGCATGATTCGACGCTCGCTTTCGTTGGCGCGGACCATGAATGCGATCATCACAGCCAGCAAAAGGAACGAGCCACCGATCAGAATGATCGCTTGAACTGCACTCATGGGATGCAGCATATGCGGGCCAACAGCTCGCGCACGGGTAGTCGACTACTCGATTTTCGATCGACTTAAGGCAGCACCGTTTTCATCAACATCACGTTGTATGCCGACCACAACGAAAGGTTGTAGTAAACCTCCTTGCCCGTCGACCAGGGATGGAGATACGGCGCGTAGATGCCGCCCGGGAAGTCGTTCGACGACACCAGCAATTGCTCTGGGCCCCAAGGCCCTTGCGGTGCCGGCGCGGTCCGTGCCACGACGTCGTTGGCACCGACCGGCACTCCCGCTCCTGGATTATTCGGAACCCAGTTCCCGCCATCCCAGTACTGGTACCTGCTGACCTCTGGCACCAAGCGTGGTCTGCAGCGCTCCGGTCGTCGCCGCCGCAACACCAAGCCGATGGACTATTCGGCGTGCGCTCACTCTTTCCACTTTGGCATATCGTGGCGAGCCCTCAACGGGGAGCGCGACTAGGCTCCCCCGAGGTATGAAGATCATTCTGGGAATGGTGGCAGCCCTGTCGGCCGTCGCGCTCACGGGTGCGCCTTCGGCGCATGCCGACCAGGTGGCCTACCTCGTCAACGTCACCGTCCGTCCCGGGTACAACTTCCCGAACACCGACGCCGCGCTCGGATACGGGTACAGCGTCTGCGACCGGGTCGAAGCCAAGATGGGCTACCCGCAACTCGTAGACGAGGTGCAACGCGACTTCGCCACCGCCGACTATTACCAGGGTGCCTACCTGATCAACCAGGCCGTAAACGAGCTGTGTCCCGCCCAGATCTGGCAGTTGCGTCAGTCCGCGGCCGGCTACACCGTGCCTGCCTGAGTCAGGCGACAACGACAACGGCAGCGCCCCTGAGGACGCTGCCGCCGACTCGAAACGGGGTACCTGGCTACGGGCAGGTGACCTCGATTGCGAAGGGCTTGTTCACCGGCTGCATGGGGTTGGCCATGTCGACGCCGACCGCGTTGCCGGAGATCTTGTATGTGCTGCCATCCTTCTCGGCCTTGGCGTCACCCTGGCCCGCGTTCTCCTGGAATCCGAGCGTGACTCCGTTGACGTTGCCGAGGCCGACCGAGTGAACTGTCGGGCTGTCGCCGGTGCCGACTACTGCACCGATGCCGGTCGTGGCGTCGCCGATCGCGATATTGACGTTCTCACCCATCGTGCTGCAGACAACCGTGCCCTGGACGGACTGGTCCTTGCCGTCGATCGTGACGGTGCTCTTGCCCTCTGCCGCGGCAGCCGAGGACGTCTCGCCGCCGGTCGAGGACTTCTTGTCTGACGAACAGCCGGATAGACCGGCGATCACAATCGCCGCGCCGCCTATGGCGACCACCAGACCACGCTTCACCACTGTTCTCCTTATTGTTGTCGCGGACCGTCAAGATCGGCGGACCGTCCAACCGAGTATGGGGTGCCGCCCACCAGTGGTCTTGAGATTGCCCGAAATTCGCCCGCACCCCACCTGCTGATAACTGGCAACACCCGTGATTGGTTGAATACACCCGTGGCGCAGCCATCTTTCAGGGTCGAAGCGGAGCTTCCGGGACAGTTCGGGCGCGCCGGTGTGATCCGAACTCCACACGGCGACATCCATACTCCGGCTTTCATCGCCGTCGGCACGCAGGCCACTGTCAAGGCGGTCATTCCGGAGACGATGAAAGACCTTGGTGCACAGGCACTTTTGGCCAACGCCTATCACCTGTACCTACAGCCCGGCGCCGACATCGTCGACGAGGCAGGCGGGTTGGGCGCATTCATGAACTGGCCCGGCCCGACGTTCACCGACAGTGGCGGGTTCCAGGTGCTGTCGCTGGGCGCCGGGTTCCGCAAGGTGCTGGCAATGGACACCGAACGCGTCCAGGCCGACGACATCATCGCCGAGGGCAAGCAACGGCTGGCCCGCGTCGACGACGACGGCGTGACGTTCACGTCGCATCTGGACGGTTCCACCCACCGGTTCACTCCCGAGGTGTCGATCAGGATCCAGCACCAGACTCGGCGCGGACATCATCTTCGCGTTCGATGAACTGACCACCCTGGTGAACACCCGCGGCTACCAGGAGGAGTCGGTGGCGCGCACTCACCGTGGGCGGCCCGCTGTCTGGCCGAACACAGGCGGTTGACCGACGCGCAACCCGGAGCGTCTGCCGCAGGCGCTGTTCGGTGTGGTGCAGGGCGCCCAGTACGAGGACCTGCGGCGGCAGGCGACGCGCGGCCTGGTCTCTATCGTCGACGACGACGGTCGCGGCTTCGACGGCTACGGCATCGGCGGCGCGCTGGAGAAGCAGAATCTGGCCACGATCGTCGGCTGGGTCAGCAGCGAGCTGCCCGCCGACAAACCGCGGCATCTGCTTGGGAATCAGTGAGCCCGACGACCTTTTCGACGGCGATCGCCGCCGGTGCCGACACGTTCGACTGCGTGTCGCCGTCCCGCGTCGCCCGCAACGCGGCGGTGTATTCGGCGACCGGTCGCTACAACATCACCGGTGCCCGTTACCGCCGCGACTTCACCCCGATCGACCCCGAATGCGACTGCTACACCTGCGCGCATTACACCCGCGCCTACATCCATCACCTGTTCAAGGCCAAGGAGATCCTGTCCGCCATCCTGTGCACCATCCACAACGAGCGGTTCGTGATCAGGCTCGTCGACCAGATTCGCGCGGCCATCAGGGTCGGTGAGTTCGAGGAGCTGAAGGCGGATGTTCTCGGCCGGTATTACCAGAGATGACCTGCGGCGTTCTTTGACGCCTGCACAATAAGAGCATGACGACGACCGCGCAGGCGCAGGAACTGCTGGTGCGGCTTCTCGACCCGGCTAACCGGGCCGACCCATATCCCGTCTACGCGCAGATCCGCGAGCGTGGTCCGCTCACACTGCCGGACTACGACCTCACGGTGTTCTCGTCATATCAGGACTGCGAGGACGTGTTACGGCATCCATCGTCGGGCAGCGACCGGCTCAAATCGAGCGCCGCGCAGCGCGAAATCGCAGACGGCAATGTTGTCAGGCCGCTGGGTGAGCCGGGTTTCCTCTTCCTGGATCCGCCGGACCACACGCGGCTGCGCAAGCTCGTCAGTAAGGCGTTCGTGCCGAGAGTCGTCAAGGCATTGGAGCCCGACATCACGGCACTGGTCGACTCACTCCTTGACTCGGTGGCCTCTACCGGTCATTTCGACGTGATCGCCGACCTCGCCTACCCGCTGCCGGTCGCGGTGATCTGCCGGCTGCTTGGCGTGCCACTGGAGGACGAGCCGCAGTTCAGCCGCGCCTCCGGGCTGATGGCCCAGTTACTGGACCCGTTCATCACGTTCACAGGTCAGGCGGCCGACGGTTTCGAGGGCCGGCTGCAGGCCGGGCTGTGGCTGCGCGAGTATCTGCGCGACCTCATCACCCGGCGTCGCTCCGATCCAGCGGATGACCTGATGTCGGGTCTGGTCCACGTCGAGGAGTCCGGCGATCAGCTGACCGAGGAAGAGATAATCGCAACGTGCAGCCTGCTGCTCGTCGCAGGCCACGAGACGACGGTCAACCTGATCGCCAACGCCATCCTCGCGATGCTGCGCCAACCGGCGCAGTGGGCGGCGATGAGACAAGATCCCGCGCGGGTATCCGCGGTCGTGGAGGAGACACTGCGCTACGACCCGCCGGTCCAATTGGTGGGCCGAATTGCGGTCGACGACATGACAATTGGCGATACCGCGGTGGCGAAGGGCGACGTGATGATGCTGCTTCTGGCGGCCGCGCAGCGTGACCCGGCGGCGTTCGACCGTCCCGACGACTTCGATCCGGATCGAGAGTCGATCCGGCACTTGGGCTTCGGCAAGGGCCCGCACTTCTGCCTTGGGGCACCGTTGGCGCGGCTCGAGGCATCCGTTGCGCTGTCCGCGGTAACGGCGCGCTTCCCGTACGCCCGGATGGACGGCGAGCCGCAGTACAAGCAGAACCTGACGCTGCGTGGAATGTCGACGCTGTCGGTGACTACGTTCGAGGTATGACTTCCACCCTGCTTGATTCGCGCGTCTCGGCCACCCTCGAGCGGATGTTCACGGAGGCCGACGCGCAATTGCCCAAGCTAAGCGAAATGTTCGGCAACGACACCGTGCCCCCTGAGTCCAGTCCGCAGGAGCGTGCCGACGCGATGAGCGAGTTCTACCTACCGGTCACCGCCGACGCGGGCCGTCTTCTGTACGCGCTGGTGCGGGCATCCCGCCCGACGACGGTGGTGGAGTTCGGCATGTCCTTGGGCATCTCCGCGATCCACCTGGCGTCGGCGGTCCGCGACAACGGAGCGGGCCGGGTGGTGACGACGGAGCTCAGTGCGAACAAGGTCGCCATGGCCACGCGTAACTTCGCCGACGCCGGGCTCGACGACCTGATCACGGTGCTGCAGGGCGATGCGCTGCAGACGCTTGCGGCGGTGGAGGGCCCGGTCGAGTTCGTTTTGCTCGACGGCTGGAAGGACATCTACATCCCGGTGCTCGAGCTGCTTGAGCCGCGGCTCACGCCGGGGGCGTTGGTGGTCGCGGACAACACAAGCATGCCGGGCCTGCAGCCCTACGTCGACTACGTGCGTGACCCCGCGAACGGCTATGTCAGCGTGCGATTCCCGGCCCGCGACTCCGACAGCATGGAGATCTCCTGCCGCGCCTGATCACTTGACCAGTTCGGCAATGACCTCTTGCGCGGCCCGCTCGCCGGCGTCGACGGCACCCTCCATATAGGCGCTCCAATACGTTGCGGTGTCGGTGGACGCCCAGTGGATCGTGCCGATCGGCACCGTGAGGGCGGGGCCGTACTTGGTCCAGACATGCGGTCCGTGGTTGGCGTTGTAGCAGCCACGGGTCCATTGCCGGTCCGACCACTCGCCCGTCGGCTACTCGGTCTTCGCGTCGAAATCGACGCCAGCATGACGCCCACTCGGGCAGAAGTTTCGGGCTAACGTCGACCTCGCCGCACATTTAGGAGAACAAAACCATGGGAAAGCCCACCTTGTATCACACGTCGGTCGTCGTTCCGCTCCCGGACGAAGACGAGATCGCCCGATCCTTCGGCGAAGGGTATGACCCCGACACCGCACTTAACGTGCTGAAGATGATGAGCGGCACCGGAGACTTCTTTCCTGCGCTGATCGGCATGGTGAAGGCCGTCTTCGGTGAGCGCGATATCGACGCCAAGCATCGTGAGGTCATCATCTTGCGTGCGGCGTCGCTACTCAACTGCCCTTACGAGTGGCAGGCGAACGAACGGATGGCCCACAACGCGGGCCTCACGACGTCCGAGATCGACGCTATCGCCGGCGACGGCCCCCTGGGCAACCTCGACGGTGACTATCAGCGGTTGATCGCTGCCACCGATGAACTCCTCACGTCCGGCACGCTCACGGACGGCATCCTTCAATCGCTGCTCGACGCGTTTGGGACGACAACGACACGCAAATACATTGCCACCATTGCTTGGTTCAGCCTGTTGAGTCTGTTTCTCAATGGCACCAGGGTGCCCATGGAAACAACCGACAAGATCGGCCAGCGCACCTCGCCTCTGGGATGACCGGTTTGGTGAAGCAGACAGCTGGGGTATCCAACCGATACATTCACGCCACTCCCCGTCGATGTAGTGCTCCGGCTTCGCAGCCTTGGGGCCGAAGTGGCGTACCAGCTCTGCGGTCATTCCCGCCCGACGCTCTGCCTGTGGGAGCCGGCCCACCGTTCGTGCCTCATCGCCTTCGAGGAACAACAGGATGACGCCGTGGTCGTCTCCGGGAATGCAGGTGTCGTTCGACATTCGGGCGGGGCCGACATCGGAGATCAGCTGACCGTTGAATCCATCAGTGCACCAAAAGGGTTCGTCGTAGACGAAGAACGCCTTCATCGCCGAGCCGTTGGGTAGTCGCTGGGTCAACTGGTCTCGGACGCCGGAAAGCGGTGGGTCGTACATTATTCGGCCCGCCAACGTCGGTGAGATCGCGACGATCACGCGCCGTCCGCGAGCGATTACGCCGCCACGGCAGTGCACCGTGACGCTGTCGGCGCTGTGCTCGATCAGCTGCACGGGCACTTCAAGCACGATGTGGTCGGTGATCATGGCCGCGAGCCGGCGCGGAATCTCGCTGGTGCCGCCGACGAACCGAGTGGTCTGGGCACCGCCCTCCGACTCCGCGAAGAGTTCCGACGTGACGCCGCACGTCTGGATCGTGAACAACAGATGCAGGAAGGACACCTCGGCGGTGGGCACCGCGAGGATCCCGACGGTGCAGATCTCGAGCAGCGTGCGACCGACGACGGACAGCCCCTGGGCGTCGTACCAGGCGCCCGCGGTGATCGCGTCCCACTCGGTGGCCCGCTGTGCAAGCCAGGGTGCTTCGACGGGAACCTATTCGGCCAGTACGTCGAGACCAGCTCGAGTTCCTTCAATTCACCCGCAAAGCGGGCGTGAAAGTCGTTCTCGCGCAACACGCCAGAGCCGCCCATCTCGTAGGAGGTCTCGCCCTGGTCGTATTGCGGGTAGGTCTGCACCCCCAGCTCGATCGGTACACCGGGGATCACCTCTTCGGTGAGGATCCGTCCGCCGACGCGCTCGTCGGCCTCGAGCACCAGCGGCGTGAGTCCCGCTTCGAGAACCCTTCTGGCGGCGATCATCCCCGAAAGTCCGGCTCCGACAATGACGACGTCCGCTTCCAGGCTCTGCGGTCGTACCGATTGTGTTGCGTGTGACATGTTGCCCACTTCTTCCGCGAGCGTGCGTGTCTGTCGCCGACACGCCGGAGAATTACCGTAGCTTGCGCACGCTCGTACCCGAGGTACTTCGCCAAAGGGGCCATCCGTGCCGAAGAGCGCCGATCCACGCGCGACCAAAAAGGTCAACGAGGGTGCGCAAATTCGGGAATTTGCGCGGCGATTCGCATGCAGACACGCACGCTCGCGGAAAGTTACAGGGGGTTGAGGATTCGGTCGAGGAACTGCCGCGTCCGCTCCTCCTTGGGTTCGCCGATCACCTCGGCGGGCGGGCCCTTCTCGAGGATGACACCGCCGTCGGTGAACAGCACCTGGTCGGAAACCTGTCTGGCGAACTGGATTTCGTGCGTGACGATGACCAGTGTCCAGCCCTCGACAGCAAGATCCTTGATCACCGAGAGCACTTCGCCGACCAGTTCGGGATCCAGCGCCGAAGTCGGCTCGTCGAACAACACCACCTTCGGTTTGAGCGCCAACGCCCGAGCGATCCCGACTCGCTGCTGCTGACCGCCGGACAATTGGAACGGGTACTGGTCACGCTTCTCGGCGAGGCCGACCTGGGTCAGAAGCTCAACCGCCTCCGCAACCGCCTCGTCCTTCGGACGCTTCTGCACGACCACCGGGCCTTCGGTGACGTTCTCCAGCACGGTCTTGTGCGGAAAAAGGTTGTGCGACTGGAACACAAAGCCGCTCTGCGCGCGATAGCGGCGCAGCTGATCCTTGGCAACCGGCTTGGAGAAGTCGATTTCGACGTCGCCCACCCGGATCACGCCTGCGTCGGGCGCATCGAGCGCGTTGAGCGCCCGCAGCAGCGTCGTCTTACCCGAGCCCGACGGGCCGATGACGGTCGTCGCCGAACCCTGCGCAACCGTGAACGAAACACCCTTGAGCACTTCATTGTCACCGAAGGCCTTCGTCACCCCAACGGCTTCGATCCTGACTTCACGAGGCTCTGTCATCGCGCCACATACCTTTCCAGCCGACGTTCAATGCGACTCTGGCCGAACGAGAGCACCAGGCAGACGACCCAGTAATAGACCGCGGCCGTGACGTACAAAGCGAGGAACTCGAACTTCGGTGCGGCGATGATCTGCGCTTGCCGCAGCAACTCGGTAACAAGAATCGTCGACGCGAGCGACGTGTCCTTCAGCAGTGAGATCAACGTGTTGGACAACGGCGGCACCGCAACTCGAGTGGCCTGCGGCAAGATGATGCGCCGCAGTGAGCCCACGTAGTTGAGGCCGATCGTCTCGGCCGCCTCCCATTGGCCCTTCGGGATGCTCTGGATCGCCGACCGGATGATCTCGGCGGCATAGCCCCCGACGTTCAAGGAGAACGCGATGATCGCCGCCGGCCACGGGTCGATCTTCACGCCCAACTCCGGCAGCGCGTAGAACACGATGAACAGCTGCACCAGCAATGGCGTTCCGCGGATGACCGAGATGTAGAACCGGGCGATGTTCGTGAGAATCGTTTTCGTCGATAGCCGGGCCAGGGCGACCGCCAAGGCGATGACGATGCCGATCACGAAGCTGATGATGGTGAGCGGAATCGTCTTGGTGATCGCCGCTTTGGCCAGCGGTCCGAGGCTTTGCAGAACCAGCTGCCACGTCGACTGTGATGCGTCCTGCGCCCGCGGTGGCCCCTCGGGCCCGCCCGATGCGTTGGCCTTGAGATACTTCTGGGAAATCTTCGCCAATGTGCCGTCTGCGCGGAGTTCGTCGAGCGCCTTGTTCAGGTCGGGCAACAGCCCGCTGTTCTTGCGGGCTGCGAACCCTTGCTCGCTCTTCTCGCCGACGTTACCGACGATCTTCACGGTCTTGTCGCCGGTCTCGGCCAGGTAGGCGTAGACAGCGATGCTGTCGTTGACGACGACATTCACCCGCCCCTGGTTGAGCAGCTTGATGGCCTGCGTGAAGCCCTCGACCGACTCCACCCGAGCCCCGGCCTTGCGGGCCACCTCCGACCAGTTGCTCGTCGCGTTCTCGGCGGCCACCTTGCCCTTGAGGTCGTCGAGCGACTTGATCGAGTTGTCGTCGGCGCGGGTGACGATCACGCCCTCGCCGACCGAGTACGGCTCGGACAGGTCGTATTTCGCCTTGCGTTCGTCGTTGATCGTCACTTGGTTCGCGACGACGTCGAAGCGGTTGGCTTCCAGCGCCGCGAACATGGCGTCCCACGGCGTCTCGACGAATTCGACTCTGACTCCGAGCTTGTCGGCGACCGCCTTCGCGACGTCGACGTCATAGCCGACGAGGTCACCGTTGGCGTCGTGGTAGCTGAAGGGCGAATACACCCCTTCGGTGCCGACCCGCAGCACGCCCGATGACTTCACCTGGTTCTCGCCGGAGGAACCGCCGCACGCTGAGAGGGCTAGAAGGCAGACGAGCAGCATCAGGGCCAAGGCGGGTTTTCTGACGAAGCGCACCGGCGGACGCTAGCAAGTCTCTGGGCGTTCACGAAGAGTTCTGCTCAGACCCGACGGTAATAAGTGCCGTGGTTCGGTCCCGGCGCGGTGGTCACGACACCGCGGCACCAGGTCGACGTGATCATCACCGAATACACCGCCGCCGAGCGCGCGTCCAAGGGTCGCTCGCTTGTCGCGCCCTAGGGCAGGTAGATCCACGGCTGCCGCGGCAGCTTGGCCGGGTCGAATGCGTCGACCATCTCTTCGACGCTCGAGGTTCGCCAACCAAGGGATTCCGCGATCTGCGCCAGCGCCCGTTCGACGCCGATCTCGGCGAGCGTCACCGCCCCGTCGCGTTTGGCCAGCCGCGCCCCGTCCTCGTTGAGCACCAGGGCGACGTGCGCATACGTAGGCTCCGGATAATCCAGCAGGTTTGCGAGGTAGGCCTGTCGCGGTGACGACGCCAGCAGGTCGTCACCGCGCACCACCTGGTCGACGCCCTGCGCCGCGTCGTCGACGACCACCGCGAGGTTGTAGGCGGTCACACCGTCGCCGCGGCGGACCACGAAATCGTCGACGATCCCGGTGTAGTCGCCGTGCAGCAGATCGTGAACCGTGTAGACGGTCGCGTCGGTGCGCAGCCGCAGGGCCGGTGGCCGCCCCGTTTCCTCACGCCGGGCCTGGCGCTCGGCGTCGGTGAGGTGACGACACGTTCCGGGGTAGGCGCCCTGGGGCGCGTGCGGAGCGCGCGGCGCCTGCCGGATATCCCTTCTGCTGCAATAGCATTCGTACAGCAAGCCGCGATCGGCCAGTTCATAAACGGCGTCGTCGTAGCGCTGCGGATGCGCGGTCTGCCACTCGGCAGGCTCGTCCCAGGTGAGCCCGATCGCCGCAAGGTCGTCGAGCTGGCGCGCCGCGATGTCGGCGTGGGTGCGGTCGTCGAGGTCGTCGACCCGCATCAGGAAGCGTCGACCCGTGGAACGGGCGAACAGCCACGCCAGCACGGCGGTTCGCAGGTTGCCGATGTGCAGGTCGGCCGACGGGCTGGGGGCGAACCTGCCCGCGCCGCTCGGGTCGTCCATGACGCTAAACCCCGAGTGCGTCTGTGAAAGCGCTGTAGAACCAGTCGACGTCGGCCATCGAAAACACCAGCGGCGGGCGGATCTTGACCACGTGGCCGTCATGGCCGCATACCGACACCAGCACCCGCCTTTCACGCATTGCGTTGACCAGTCGGCGGGCCTCCGCGCGGTCGGGTTCCTTGGTCTTCTTGTCACTGACGATCTCGAGCCCAATGTAAAGGCCGGCGCCGCGGACATCGCCGAGCCGTTGATCGTCGATCGCCGCCAGCCTGGCCCGCAGCGCGTCACCCACCGTCTCGGCGTTGGCCATCAGGCCGTCGTTGTCGATCACGTCGAGGACCGCGGACGCCGCGGCCATCGACACCGGGTTGCCTCCGAAGGTGTTGAAGTACGGCACTTTCAGCGCGAACGGTGCGAGCACATCGGCTCGTGCCGCCATCGCCGCCACCGGCATACCGTTGCCCATCGGCTTGCCCATGGTGACGATATCGGGGACGACGCCGTGCCGGGCGAAACCCCACATCGACGCACCCGTGCGAGCGAATCCGGGTTGCACCTCGTCGGCGATGAACACTCCGCCGCGGCGATGCACCTCCGCGACAGCTGGGCCGAGCACCGAGGAATCGGTGTAGATCCCGTCGGAGGAGAAAATCGTGTCCGCTATCAGGCAGCTGAGGCCGTGGCCTGCCTCGCTCAGGTCGTCGGCGGCGCGCGTCACGTCGGCGACGAAGCGCGACGCCAGCTCGTCTGCAGGCACGCGGTAGGTGTCGGGCGGCGCCACGACACGCACGTTGGGACCGATGCTGGCCTCGCCGCCGAGCGACGGCGAGATCGCAGTGACCAATGCCGTGTTTCCGTGATATGCATCTCGTGTGATCACGACACCCGTTGCACCGGTGCGTATTTCGGCGACACGGAGCGCTAAATCGTTGACCTCTGACCCGGTGCACGCATACATCACCTGATCCACTTCCACGGGCATTGTGGTCAACAGTCGTTCGGAGTATTCGACGATGCCGCGGTGCAGGTATCGGGTGTGGGTGTTCAGTTCCGTCAGCTGCCGGGTGACCGCCGCAACCACGTGCGGGTGGCAGTGCCCGACGCTGGCCACGTTGTTGTAGGCGTCCAGATAGCGGACACCGTCCACGTCGAACAGATGGCTGCCCCGCCCCTGTACCAGGTGGACCGGCCGGTCATAGAACAGTCGGTATGCAGGCCCGAGGACCCGCTCACGGGTGGCGATGAGCGGGTCGTCGGAGCCGTCAGCGGGATAGCTGTTGGAGTCCATGATGTTCGAAAAGCTCACAACCGTTGCCTCCGGCATCGCGGGTCGGTGAAGTAAGTCTGCTGCATGCGGACTCCTGGTTCACACTGTGGAAGTGTCAGGACTGCCCACCGATCACGATCTGTACGCGCGCGCCGCCCTGCCGTCCTATGGGCGCGACGCCGACGCGCCTTTGCGGCTGCTCAGCCTGTCCGAGAACGCCACCTATCTTGTGGACGACGGCGATCCGATCGTGCTGCGGGTTCACCGTCCCGGCTATCACTCGCTGGAGGCCATCCGGTCGGAACTGGCGTGGATGGCGGCGCTGCGCGAGCAGACCGACGTGGTGACGCCCCAGCTGATCACGGCGCATGACGGCAGCGAGGTGGTGACCGGCGTCCGCAACGACCAGCCCCTGCATGTCGACGCGGTGACCTTCATCTCGGGCTGCACGGCAGAGGAGAAGCCCGATGCGGTCGGCTTCGACCAGCTCGGGCGCATCACCGCCGTCATGCACGACCACGTCCAAGGCTGGACGGCGCCGGACTACTTCACCCGGTTCTCCTGGGACGCGGAGACGATGATCAGCCCGCAGGCGCGGTGGGGTAACTGGCGGCATGCCCCGGGGCTGACGGATACCGGAGAAGCCGTGGTCGAACGGGCAGCCGCGCAGCTGTGGCGCCGGCTGGCCGAGTTCGGCGGCGCGCCGGACCGTTGCGGCCTGATACATGCCGATCTTCGGATGGCCAACCTGATGATCGATCCAAACGACCCGTCCGGGCCCATCACCGTCATCGACTTCGACGACTGCGGTTGGTCGTGGTACCTCGCCGACCTCGGCGCCGTGGTGTCGTTCATCGAGGACACCCCCGCCGCCGAACAGATGATCGCGGGGTGGCTGGCGGGATACCGCGAGGTTCGTGACCTGCCCGCCGAGCATCTCGAGATGATCCCGTCGTTCGTGATGCTGCGACGCCTGCAGCTGACGGCCTGGGTCGCGTCACACGCCGATGCCGACCACGCCATCGCGTTCACCGAGGGTTTCGCCGAAGGAACGGCGCATCTTGCCGAGCGCTACCTGAGCGACAAGGACTGGTTGCGAGACGCCATCTACTCGTGACGCGGCGGACCCCGCGGGCAGGCCGGCTAGTGGGTGTGCTCGCCCGCGACAGCCTCCTCATCGGGCCGCTGGCCGCCCTTGACCCAGACCGTTGAGCCGGGCTTGCGGCCTTCGCGGCGGATCACCCACAGCGTTGCCTTGCAAGCCATCTCTTTGACGAAAGCGGCTGTGCGGCCGCCGATGTGGAAGTTCAGCGGTGAGTCATCCTTATGAGTGAACTGCGCGGTGGCGGCCCGTCGGCCGAGGCTGACGCTGGCTCCGACATACGCCATATCGAAGACGGCCGGCTCGGCTCCTGCGATGCGGCTCAGAACCGTGTCGGCGGCCGTGATGCCAAGGGGTGCAGCGGCATAGCAACTCATCCGCAGCGGCCGGCCCGACGGCGAGGCCGCGTCCCCGGCGGCGACGATGCGACCGTCGTCGATGCTCGTCAGCGTCTCGTCGGTGAGCAGCCGGCCCAACGCGTCGGTGCGCAGGCCGCTGCGGGCGGCAAGCTCCGGCACGCCGAACCCGGTTGACCAGATAGTGATCGCGCTGGGCAGCACGGTGCCATCGGCGAGCACGACCGCGTCACTGCGCATCTCGGCTGCGACCGCGGGCTCGAGCACGTTCACGCCGTGGCCGGCCAGCCACGTGGCGATGGAACGCCGGGCCGGCTCGGAAAACGTTGGAGCCAGTCGGCCGCCGCCGATCAGCGTGACCGCGCGGCCCTGCTCGGCGAGCTCGGCGGCCGTCTCGATCCCGGTCAGGCCGGCGCCGACGACGATTATCCCGGCTTTCGGGTCCAACTCGTCCATCGCGGAACGCAGCCGTTGCGCATGTTCCAATTCTGCAATGGGATAGGAGAATTCGGCCGCACCCGGCACGGAGGACGGTATCGTTCCGGTGCTGCCGACTGCGTAGATGACGTAGTCGTAGTCCAGCGTGCGACCCGACTCCAGCCGAACGTGATGGGCGGCGGTGTCGATCAGGGTGACGCTGTCGACAACCAGTCGCACGCCCTTGCCGAGCAGCGAGCCGTAGTCGGCGGTGATGTCGCGGCCCCTGGCCACGAAGGTGTGCAGCCGGATGCGCTCGACGAACTTCGGACGCGGGTTGACCAATGTGATGTCGACGTCGGTGCGCAGTCGCAGATGGTTGGCGGCCAGGGTTCCGGCGTAGCCGCCGCCGATGACGACGACCTTGGTAGCGGTGTGATCAGTCATGCCCTCCAGACACCGCCGGGCGCCGAAACATGACAGAACGTGACCTGGCTCACCAATCCGCGTAGTGGTCGATCACTCGTTTCACCGTTTCCAGCGACTGGGCGAGGACGTCGAGGTTCACCGACCCGAGCGCCAACCTGATCGCGTGTGGCGGGTGCTTGGTCGTCGCAAACGGTTCGGCTACGGACACCGAGACGTTTTCGCGCATAAGCGAAACCGCTACCTGGTCAGCTCTGGCTTCGCCGGGCAGTGGGAGCCACAGGAAGTAGGACGACGGATGTCCGACGAACTCGAGTCCGTCGAGAACCTTCCTGGCGATGGTTTGCCTTCTCCGGGCATCGGCACGCTTCTGCGCTTCCAGATGAGCAACGGTGTCGTCGTTGAGCCAACCGGTGACGATTGCGGTCATCAGCGCGGGTGTGTTCCAGGTCGTTGCGCGGATCGCGCGTGTGAGTGCCTCGATGAATTGCCTTGGTGCTACTACAAATCCGAAACGAAGGCCGGTAGCCACGTTCTTGGATAGGCCGGAGACGTAGATTGTCGACTCCGGCGCGAGCGCGGCCAGTGGAGGTGGTGGCCGTTCCACCAGGTATGCGTACGCGGCGTCCTCGATGATGAGAAGTCGGTGCTCGCGGGCGATCGCCACCAGTCGTTGACGGGACTGCCGAGGAGTGACCCACCCCAGCGGGTTCTGCAGCGTCGGCATTGTGTAGACCGCCCGGACTCGTCGCGTGACGCAAAGCTCCGCGAGCGCGTCCAGATCAGGACCGTCGGTGGCTGCGGGTAGCGGCACCAACTCCAAGCCGTGTACCTGGGCGAGCACCTTGAACCCGGGGTAGGTCAATGCGTCGACTGCAACAACGTCACCGGGCTTCAGCATCGCCAGCGCCGCAATGGCCAATCCGTGCTGCGCGCCGCTGACTATCAGCACCTGATCCGCGGGGACGCTAAGTCCGCGCTGCTCCAGGTGAAGCGCAACCGACGCCCGCTCGTGGGCGCGGCCACCGTGGGATTGGTAGCGCAGCAGAGACTCCAGATCTCCCGAGGACGCAAGCGCCCGCAGCGCGTTTCGCAGCAAGTCTGCCTGCTCGGGCGACGACGGATAGTTGAAGTTCAAATCGACGACGTCATCTGCAAATGCACGCTGGTTGATGTCGTCGCGGGGTGACAGGGACGATTCCCGAACAAAGGTGCCTCGCCCGGTTTCGCCGCTGACGAGTCCCATGGCCGCGAGTTCGGCGTAGACCCGCGTCGCGGTGACGAGAGCCAACCCTTCCCGGGCCGCCAGCTCGCGGTGGGTCGGCAAGCGTGTACCCGGCGCGATCTTGCCTGCGCGGATCTCGGCCGCGAGCAGGTCTACGACGTCTTTGTATCGAGCTTGGACCACGCACCGATTGTATGCATGACAATTGTTTGATCGTATTGGATTCACGGTCATACGCTCGAGGCATGCATATCGCCATCCTCACGTTCGAGGGCTACAACGAACTCGACTCGCTGATCGCGCTGGGTGTTCTGAACCGGGTTCGGAAGCCGGACTGGCGGGTCTCGATCGCCAGTCCGAGCCCACGGGTCCGTTCGATGAACGGCGTGGTCATCGAATCCCACGTCTCGCTCGAGGAAGCCAGCGCCGCGGACGCCGTCATCGTGGGCAGCGGCAGGCAGACCCGCGAGGTGGTCGCGGATCGGGCGCTGATGGCGCAGTTGCAGCTTGATCCGTCCCGCCAACTGCTCGGCGCGCAGTGCTCCGGCACGTTGGTGCTGGCCAAGCTTGGGCTGCTCGATGGAGTCCCCGCCTGCACCGACTCGATATCGAAGCCGTGGGTCCAGGAGGCCGGCGTCGAGGTGCTCGATCAGCCGTTCTTCGCGAAGGACAATATCGCCACGGCCGGGGGCTGCCTCGCGTCGGCGTATCTCGCGGGTTGGATGATCGCGCGCCTTGAAGGCATCGAAGCGGCGAAGAGTGCCCTGCAGTACGTCGCACCGGTGGGCGAAAAGGACGACTACATCGAACGCGCGCTGGGCAACATCACGCCTTATCTCGACCGTGTACCGATGACCGTCTGATTGAGGGACGGCCGAGCGTCATCGCGGTTCCTTGCGTATCGGCTGGCTGGTATCGGTGCGCTGCCACTGGTATCCAGCTTCGTCCTCATAGTCAATCGAGATGCGCAGCTGGTAATTCGGATCGACTGTGGCGAAGGCCATTACGGCGTGCTGGTTGGGCGCCAGTGTTCGTGGCCACTCTTTGACGAAGTGACCTACCATCGTGTCGCGAATTGCCTGCTTAAACGCCGGCACCAATTGGTGTTCGAAACCGCCCTGCGACATGTCCAATAGCGCTGCACGTATGGACCGATCGAAAACCTGGTCAGCCGACAACGTGTCAGCGGCCTGGCTGCAACAATGAGGGACTTCAATACCGTTGATGTCCAGCGCCGTAACGTCTACCGCAAGGATCGTTGTCACCGCGTTGCTTGCGTTGTCGATCCTCACTGTCCACGACGATTCACCGAACATCGGTGTCCTGACGCATGCGGGTAACACCTTTCGCGCCTGAGCCGCTACGCGCTCCCTTTCGGCACGGTGGAGTGCATCCATCTGTGCCATGTGATGTCTACGCTCCTCGGTAGCTTTCCTGGGTTCCCGAATGGCCGTGACATACAGCGCAATCAGGACGCCGAAGGTGGTTGCAATGGCCGCGGCCGCCTGGATCACCTGGATCAACAGTGGCGGCTGGCCTGCAGCGATCGTTATGTCGTGCATGCTGAACCTATGCCGTGATCGCGGTGGCGCTACGAAACAACTCGCTGCGCGGCCGGGTGCGGGTAGTCGTCGTAAAAGCCCGCACCGGACTTGGCCCCCAACCGGCCTTGCTCCAGGTAGGTACGCAACAGCCGACGGGGTCCCTCGGGATACTCGGGGTGCTCGGCACAGTAGTGCTCTTCGATATCCAGCACGACGTCCAAGCCGACCTGATCCATCATCCGGAACGGCCCGGCGGCGGACCCGGTGTTGACCTCGAACATCCGGTCCACCTCCTGCGGTGTGGAAACGCCTTCGGCGACGACCTCGAGAGCTTCCCGCTTCACCGCCGCCCACACCCGGTTGAAGATGAAACCCGTGCTCTCCTTGCGCGCTTCGAACGGGTACAAACCGAACTGCGGCAGCGTGGCCATCACGAAGTCGATGACGTCGCGGTCGGTCTTCCCGCAGGACATGACATCGACCGCAGCCTGTTTCGGCGGCATGTAGAAGTGGATGTTCAGCACACGCTCGGGGTGGTGGACCTTGTCCAGAAACAGCCTGCTGGCGTAGGACGACGAATTACTGGCCAGGATGGCATCGGCGGCCGCCAGCTCGTCGAGTTGTCCGAAGACCTGTGTTTTGAGCTCGAGCTTTTCGGGGATCGCCTCGACGACCATCCACGCGTCATGCACGGCCTCGGCGATGTCGGCGTCAGCCGAAACCCCACCGGGCACAACATCAGGGCGGTGCTCAGACAGCACGGGAAGGTTGTTTGTCACGAAGTCGAGCGCAGCGTCTCGTTGCGCCTCGGCGAGGTCATGGATCCTGACCTGCGCACCGTGTGCCGCGAACATCAGCGCGATGCGCCGTCCGAGTGTGCCGGCGCCGATGACGGCGACCGGGCGGCTCGCGAAGTCGCTTGGAACGTTGAAACTCATCTCATACTCCTTGTTAATGGTTGTGGAACAGCATCTTCCGCACGATCGATGCGGCCTCCGCGGCTGCGCGCATAGACCTGCTGCTCGGTGATTGTGAGCTGGCTCCGCTTCATCGTCAGGAAGGTCACCGTCCACGAAATGAGCGTGGTGACCTTGCTTTTGAACCCGACCATGCGCGCCAAGTGCAGTCCCAGCCACGCTGTCCAGCCAAGGAAGCCACCGAACTCCAGCGGTCCGATCTTGACCACGGCCGAGAAGCGCGACACCGTAGCCATGGAGCCCATATCGAAGTAGCGGAACGGCGATCGGTCGCCCGAGTTGGCTGCGTTGATCGCTCGCGCCGCGTACTTCGCACCCTGGATTGCGGCCTGGGCCATGCCGGGAACGCCTGGGATCGAGGCCATGTCACCGATTACGAACACGTAGGGGTGACCGGGGAGGGTCAAGTCGGGAAGCACTTCGACCCGCCCCGCGCGGTCGATCGCCGCGCCGGCTTGCTCGGCGATCAGCTTGCCCAGTGGGCTCGCCGATACGCCGGCCGACCACACCTTGCAGGCGGAGTCGATCCGGCGGGTGGATCCGTCGGAGTCCTTGACTGTCAAGCCATCCCGGTCGACATCGATGACCGCGACACCGAGTTGGATGTCCACACCAATCCGCTGCAGTCGATGCTGGGCCTTGGCACCGAGCCTGGACCCCATCGCCGTTAGTACGGTCGGCAGGGCGTCGAGCAGGATCACCCGCACCTCCGCCGGGTCGATCCGGCGGAATTCACGCTTCAGCGTCTGGGTGGTCAGCTCGACGATCTGGCCCGCTAGCTCCACTCCCGTTGGACCGGCACCGACGACGGTGAACGTCAGTAGCTGCGCTCGTCGAGTCGGGTCGCTGGTCCGTTCGGCCAGTTCGAGCGCGCCGAGGATGCGGCCCCGTACCTCGAGTGCGTCGTCGATGGTCTTCATGCCAGGCGCGAACTCGGCGAAATGGTCGTTGCCGAAATAGGACTGGTTGGCTCCGGCCGCGACGATCAAACTGTCGTAACCGGTCTCGTATCGGTGCCCGAGCAGCTCGGAGATCACGTACCGGTCGGCCAAGTTGACATCGACGACATCACCCAACACGACCTCGACGTTGCGCTGGTTGCGAAGGACCGTCCTGGTTGCCGGCGCGATCTCCCCTTCGGAGAGAATGCCCGTCGCGACTTGATACAGCAGCCCTTGAAACAGGTGGTGCTGCGTCCTGGCGATCATCGTGACGTCGACCGGCGCGTTCTTGAGCGCCTTGGTCGCAGTCAACCCACCGAAACCAGAACCGATGACGACGACACGATGTCTGTTCATGCTGGGCCCCCGTCGGGCACCTCGGCGTAGGCGATACCGGTGAGATTGCCTTGCAGGGCGCGGATGGGTCGATGGCCGGATCCGTCCAGAGCTGCGGCGTAAATGTTGCCGCCCAGATCGGTGACGAACATGCGGTTGTGAGCCGGATCCAGCGCGATGCCGATGCCTTCCATCAGGTGAGTCGCCACGATTTCTGGCTCGCTGCCACCGATGCCGTCCAGCGGAGCCCTGTTGACGGTGTTGCCGTGCGGCGGGTCTCCACGGTCGGTCCAGTACAGGATCCGCGTGGTGTGGTCGATCTCGAGGTCGATCGGCTCAGGCAAGTCCTTGAACAGCACCTCGATGTCCGTGCGGCTCGACCCGGATTCGCCTGCGGGGAGTTCGATCCCGGCCCGCAGGATCCTGCCGAGCCCGGCATCGCTTGGACCCTTCTGCGTCCAATAGAAGTGCCCACCTACATGGTCGACGGTGATTCCGACGCACCATTTGGTTTCGTCGCGGCGGTCGTCGTCGTCTTGCCCCGTCTGCACCAGGGTCTCCACATTGGACCCGTCGAGGTCGCAGCGCATCACCCGCATGCCTTCGCGGTCCGACCAGTACAACTTGCGGCCCGCGTTGTCGAAATGGAGCTGCTTGGGGGTGTAGGTGCCTCCGCTGGGAACGATTGTGGTGCGGTTGTTCCCGTCGAGGTCCACGCGCTCGATCGACCCATCGTTGACCGGCGGCGCGCCCATGTTGGTCCAGTAGACGTGGCCGGCCTCGACATCGACTGCCACCCCGTCAGGGACGGGACACCCGGTGACGATCAACGTCCTTTCGGACCCGTCGGGGTTGATGGAGAACAGCCGCCCGCCGCTGCTGGCTTCGAGCACGAAGAGCTTTTGAGTGTAGTAAGTCATTGTTCTGGTCCTTTCGATGAAAATGCGTTACGAGCTGAAGCGTGATGCCGGTGTTCCGCAGCGCTCAATGGCGTGACACCACGGCGTAACCGGCGAAGGCGAATATCGTTGGCACCATTGCCATTACGCCATAAATCACGCTCAACATCGTCTTCTCCTTACTTGGCGCGCGCGGCGATGAGATCGAACAGCATCGCGTCGCGGTGGGCGGCGAGCTCCTCGATCGACTGGCCGCCCGCCTCTTCGAGGACACCCTCGACAATCTGTTGTTGAAGCTCGGGCGTGAACTCTGGATTGCCCAGGCCCGGCCATCCGGCTGTCATACGAGGCATGAGGGTGTCCATGAAATGCTGGATACCGCCCTCACCACCGCCGAGATGCCACAGCAGGTTGGGACCCATGACGCCCCAACGCAATCCGGGACCCCACGACACCGCGTCGTCGGCGTCGGCGACGTCGAGCACACCCTGACCGATCAGATAGACGACCTCCCGATAGAGCGCTGACTGCAGGCGGTTGGCCACATGACCGGGCAGCTCCTTCTTGAGGTGAATGGGCTTCTTGCCGATCGAGGCGTAGAACTCCATCGCTTCACGCACAGTTTCCGGCGCGGTCTTCGTGCCACCGACCACCTCCACAAGGGGGATGACGTGCGGGGGGTTGAACGGGTGACCGATGACGGTTCGCTCCGGGCGCTGGCACTGGGCCTGCATGACGCTCATCGTGATGCCCGACGAGCTCGAGGCGATGATCGCCTCGGGCGGCGTGGCGTCGTCGATGTCGGCGAACAGCTTGACTTTCAGCTCCGGGCGTTCGGGCGCGTTCTCCTGAACAAAGTCGGCGTCGCTGAGAGCCGCCGTCAGGTCTGACGTGAACTTCAGGCGATCGAGCGAGGCTCCTGGCGCAAGGCCCAGCTTGGTGACGGCCCCCCACGCACCCTCGACATAAGACCGCAGTGCAGCTTCGGCGCCAGGCGCCGGATCGGTGGCCGTGACATCGAAGCCGTGGGCGAGATAGTGCGTTGCCCAACTCGCGCCGATGGTTCCGGTGCCGACGATCGCGATGCGTTGCAACGGCTTTGGTGTGCTCATGATTTGTTGCTCCTTTACTTCGGTTGGTTTTCAGCGCCCGTGCCAGACGGGTACGCGTTTCTCGGCGAACGCCAGCGCTCCTTCGTGGGCGTCCTCGGTGGTTAGCAGGCTGGTTGCGTCCTCTTTCTGACGCGTGAACGCATCGGTGTCATTGAGGCCCTGCGTTTCTCGCAGGACTTCCTTGACCTTCGCCAGCGCAAGCGGCGCGTTGCCGGCGATGCGATGGGCAAGCTTCTGCGCTTCCTGCAGCGCAGACCCGGATGCCGTCAGCTCGCTGACGAGCCCGTACTGCTTGGCATCGACGGCCGAAATCGGTTCGCCCGTGAGTAGCGCCGTGAGGGCGACGTGATACGCGATGCGCTGGGGCAGACGGATCACCCCGCCCTCCCCGGCGATAAGGCCCCGCTTCACCTCGGGCAGCCCGAACTTGGCGTTCTCCGCCGCGACGATCACGTCGCAGGCCAGCACCATCTCGAAGCCTCCACCGAGCGCCCATCCCTCGACAGCCGCGATCAGCGGCTTGCGAATGACCGCTTGGGTCAGCCCGCCGAAGCCGCGACCCGGAAGGATCGGGGTCTGGCCGCTGGCGAAGGCCTTCAGATCCATGCCCGCACTGAACGTCCCGCCCGCGCCGGTGAGCACGCCCACCGACAAAGTCGGATCGGAATCCAATTCATCCAGCGCGGCTGCCAACTGGACTGCGACCTCGCGGTTGATGGCGTTCTTTTGCGCCGGACGGTTGATGACAATCGTCAGCACGCCCTCGTGACGGTCGGTGACTACCAGCTCCGCCGATACTTCAGTTGTGGTCATTTCGTTGTCTCCTGTTCTGGTGCAGCGGGAATCGCCTTCTGTTCCCGCAATTGCCTGACGTCATCGACGCTGAACCCCAGCTGTGCCAGGACTTCGTCGTTGTGCTCACCGTGCTCGGGTGCGCGCCGGGCAGGCACCCTGTCCAGGCCGCGGAGGGTGATCGGGTTGTTCACCGTGTAGTCCAGGTCTGCGGCGCCCTCGATCGGCACGACGATGTCGGCCGCGCGCAGTTGCGGATCCGCGGCCGCCTCCTCCGGGGTCTGAATGATGCCGTAGGGGACGCGGGTCTGGTCGAGAACCTCTTTCCAATGCGCCAGCGGTTGCGAACTGAATTCCGCATCCAGCACTTTGGCCAATTCTGCGCCGTGCTGGCCGATGGCCTTGGCGTCGGCGAAGCGTGGATCCTCCAACAGGTCCGACCGCCCGATGGCGTTGGCCAACGCCGGCCAAATCGATCGCTTGGCCGCCAACATGAACCAACGGTCGTCGCTGCTCTGGTAGGGATTGGTCAGCGCGTTCACCGGTTTGTTGCGGTCATGCAGCTCGTACGGCCTGCCGCCGGCCAAAGCCGCCGACACCAGTGTTCCGGTCGCCCATACCCCGGTCGCCAACAGCGATGTGCCGACATTGGCGCCTCGCC
Source organism: uncultured Actinomycetota bacterium (assembly GCA_963817825.1). Taxonomy (GTDB): domain Bacteria; phylum Actinomycetota; class Actinomycetes; order Mycobacteriales; family Mycobacteriaceae; genus Mycobacterium. The sequence goes on from CAWFQG010000018.1 coordinate 337,995, forward strand.
CTGTGCGTTCCCGGTGATACAGCGCAGTGGTGATCGCCGCGTAGACCGCGGTGGCGGTGGTGTAGTCGCCGCTGCCCCACGGGGGAGACGTCGGCGGGGCACCCGCGTCACGGGTCGAGGCGAGCAGCCCGCTGCGCGACCAGAATGCGGTCAGGTCGAAACCTGGCAGTCTGGCATCCGGTCCGGCATCCCCGAATCCGGTGATGTCGGCATAGATGACCCGCGGGTTCCAGCCCGACACCTCCTCGTAGCCCAGGTGCAGGGCTTCGCGGGTGCCGTGCGGGAAGTTGGTGATCACCACGTCGGCCCATTGGACGAGACGCTTGAGGATCTCCGTGCCACCCGCCGACTTCAGGTCGACGGACATGCCCCGCTTGTTGCGATTTGCCAAGTGCCAGCTGTAGTTTCCCGGCGCGGCCGGGCTCGGCGGAACCGAGCTCAGCAGCCGCTGTGGGTCACCCAGGCCGGGCGGCTCGACCTTGATCACGTCGGCGCCGAAGTCCGATAGCATCGTCGCCGCGGCCGGAGCCGCGATGAAGCTCGCTATCTCTACGACTTTCAGGCCGGAGAACACGGATTGCGTTGTCTGCGTTGTCATTGTCATCTCCTCACACGAACGCGCTCAGGCCGGTGACTGACTTCCCGACAATCAGCGTCTGCATCTCGCGGGTGCCCTCATAGGAGTAGAGAGCCTCGGAGTCGGCGGCAAAACGACCGATGTTGTAGTCGAGAACAATGCCGTTGCCGCCCAGCAACTCCCGTGCCCAGTGAACGCTCTCGCGCATCCGCGACGCGCAGTAGGCCTTCGCCAGCGCGGACTGCTCGTCGCGGTACACGCCTTCGTGCTGCAACTGGGCAAGGCGCACCATCATCCCGGCGGATGCGGTGGCGTTGCCGAGCATCTTCACCAGCAGGTCCTGGACCATCTGGAACTTGCCGATCGGGCGACCGAACTGTGTCCGCTCCTTTGCGTACTGCAGCCCAATCTCATAGGCGGCGAACTGAACTCCCACGGCCTGCCACGCCACGCCGCTGCGGGTCCGGCGCAGAATCTCCGCGGTGTCCCTGAACGAGTTCGCGTTCTGCAGCCGGTTGGCCTCGGGCACCCGGCATTCGTCGAGCACGATGTCGGCGTTCTGCACAATCCGCAGCGCGAACTTGTTCTCGATCTTCGTCGCGGTGAAACCGGGGGTGCCCTTCTCCACCACGAAGCCCAGCACGCGATTCGTCTCTTCGTCGCGAGCCCAGACCACCACCACGTCGGCGAAGGTGGCGTTACCGATCCAGCGTTTCGCCCCGTTGAGCACCCACTCGTCGCCCTCGCGGCGGGCGGTTGTCTCCATGCCGCCGGCCACGTCGGAGCCGCCGTGCGGCTCGGTCAGCGCAAACGCACCGATCTTCTCGAAGCGGCTCATCGCAGGCAACCAACGGCGCTTCTGCTCCTCTGACCCGCAGGTGATGATGCTGCCCATCGCCAGTCCCGAGTGCACCCCGAAGAACACCGAGAGCGACGGATCGGCGTGCGCCATCTCCATCGCCGTGATGCCGGTCAGCAGGTTACTGGGGGCGGGCTCCGACGAGTCGGGATCGGCCCAGTCCAGCAGACCCAGCTTGGCGAATCCCTCGACGAGCTGGAACGGGAACTCGGCGCGCCCCCAGTAGTCGTCGATGATCGGCAAAACTTCAGTGCGGAAGAAGTCGCGTATCCGATCGATCTTCTCCTGCTCCGATTCCGACAGCAGTTCCTCATAGGAGTAGAAATCGGCCGGCAGCTCTCCCGTCCACAGATAGGGCTGGGGCGTGCTCGGCAACTGCACTTTGACGGTCATGGTTTTCTCTCTTGTTCGTGGAGTGCTCGCGATGAGCACGTTGTTCAGTGACAACTCCCACGGTCGTCGCCCGGGGCGCGCAATACCATCGCCCGAGGATTGATCTTTAGGGCCGCGTGGATGTAGGAGTAAGCCGCGAGTCGGCAAATGCGTTGTGCACGTGAGCTATAACCGTGTGGAGAGAAGGGTACAGTCAGACCGCGACGAACCGATTCTGGAAGCGCCGGCCAATCAGGTCAGTGCATCGCCTGCGCCAGCTGGCCTCGTGAACTGATGCCGAGTTTGCCAAATGCGTTGTGCGCGTGGGTTTTAACGGTGTGTAGAGAAAGGTGCAGCTGGTCTGCGACAGCGCGATTGGTCGCGCCCCCCGCGATGACGTTGACGACCTTGAGCTCGGAATCGGTGAGGCTGTCCCAGCCCGTCTTCGCCTTCGGTTGGCTGACAATGCGCCGTTCGACGCCCAATCGGCGCAACTCGCGGCCTACGCGGCGTGCATCGGCGACCGCCTCGAGACGCGTGTAGGTGTCGAAGGCCGCATTGAGCTGATCAAGTGCCTCGTCCTTGCGGTCTGCCAGGAAGAGTTGGCCGCCGGCATCTTCCGCCGCCGCGGCGTAGAGCAGCGGCCTCGATGTCGACGCCAGCATGTCTGCGGCAGTTGCCAGCGCCTCGGTATCGGAGTCGAGTATCCCGCGAACGTAAACGGCGACCGCGGTGAACAGCGGCACCGCAAGCTCTTCGCCCTGCAGCCGATCTATGGCGCTCAGGATCGAGGCGCGGCCGCCGGCATCGCTCCGTGGCCGCGGCAACCCGCGCGCTCACGATCACCTGATCGAGAGCCTGGGGGGTGAGGGGTGTGCCGAGGAGAGCGACGCCGGGGCTGGACCAGCGAGCCGCGTCATCGAGGTCGTTGCGGTACCACGCCGCCATCGCCAGCACGTGCGCGGCCGTTCGGCGCACCATAGCGGAGCCGTTGGAGAAAGCATCGTGCGCGTAAGAGACCATCTGCTGCAACAAGTTTCGATCATCAGTGCGTAGTGCCACCTCGACAAGGACAGCCATCCGCATCATGTCCAGCTCCGTTACGCCCGTCTGTTCGGGCGCCGGTAGGGCTTCAACCGCGGCGCGGGCGGCGGCCAGCCGGCCCGCCGCCAGGTGGACGGTACCCTCAAACGTGGCCCAAATATCAAGCGCCATCGCATTGCGTTCCTGCCGGGCTCGCTCTGTGCGGGTGGCGACATGCTCCGCAGCGTCGTCCAGCCGGCCGACCGTGGCCAACAGGTTCGCGTAGTAAACCGCCGACAAGAGATGAGCGACCGGCAGATCGCTCGTGCGGCTCAGCGAGCAGAGCTCCTTCAGGTTGTCGAGGGCGCGTTCTGCATACCCGTCGGCAGAGTCGAAAGAGGCGAGGGTGAGATTGGCAATGACCTTCGACTCGAGGTCATCGACGGATTCCGCTGCGGCGGCGGCTTCTTCGGCTGCGCCGCGATGTTGCCCGTCCGTGTCGTCCAACATCAAGTTGTAGGCCAGCAAGGCCATATGTCGAGTCCGCGTGACTTCGTTGATCTCGCTCAGCTCGAGCGCTCGGCGATTCTCCTCGACTCGACGCTTCGAACTGTGCCTGGTGAAGACCGGGAGTCGAAGGCGGATCTCGGCCTCCTCGTCGGCCGATGCCCTCGATAAAGCCGCGACGGCCAACTCTTCGGACTCCTGGTAGCGCCTGGCCCGGTTGAGTAGCACGACGGTTTCGGCGACCACCCGCCCGTGTTCAGGGTCTTCGGTGGCCATCAATTCCAGTGCCCGCTTGCTGAAGTTCGCCGCTGCACTCACGTCGTTCTGCCCGACTGTCTGGGCGGCGCGGCGCAGCGCGCTGACCGCTTCGGCGTCTCCTGGATCGGCGCTGCGGACCAGCTGGGTGGCCACATCGGCAGGGGCGACGCCCATGCTCAACATGATGGAGGCCGACTGGCGCTCCATCGCCCGGCGCAACGACTGTGGCAGGGACATTCGGGTGGCTTCGCGCAGCAGGTCGTGCCCGAACCGCAGGTGCTCACCATCGTCGACAAGGAGACCCGCGCGCGCTGCCTCCGCGAGCGCCGACATCAACGAAGCCGGCTGGCGTTCTAACATTGCGGCAAGCACCCCCGCCGAAAACCGGTCCGGCAATACGGCGGCCACCCGCACCACTTCGGAGGCATCGCTGGAGAGCACGTCCAGTCGCTGCCGCACGCATGAGGTCAGGCGTCGCGGCAGGTCGGTTCCGATGGCCGCCACTCTGCCGCCACTGAAATCAAGCCGACCCTCCTCATCCAGACCGCCGACAAGCTCCATGGCAATGAACGGATTTCCAAGCGCTTTGGCTGCCAGATTCAGAAGCGATTCGTCGGCTTTCGCCCGCACCGCGTCCTGAACCATCTCGGCGACCGCAATCGACGACATCGCGGCGACCGCACGAATGTGGCATTCGCCGGCGCAGCATCGCCAACGTCTCCTGCACGGCGGGCCCGCCGGCCCCGATCCGGATGGTCAGCACCCACAGCACCGGCGCATCCGATCCGCGCGGTGGCCAGTGACCGCAGCGCCAACAGCGTGCCGTTGTCGGCCCAGTGGATGTCCTCCAGCACAATCGCCAGCGGGGTTTGCGCAGCCGCCGCATGGATCGCGTCCTGCAGATGGTGCACCACCCAGTAGCTCAAATCAGCCGAGCTACCGAGTCGGCCCAACGCCTCGATGTCTCCCACCGGAGGCTCGGCGCGCAGCGTCGCCATGAACAGCGAAAAGAACGGGACCGCCCGCTGATACTCGAACGCCTCGCCGAACAGCGTCCGCACCCCGGCCTTGTCGGCGAGTGCCAATAGCTCGGTCAGCAGCCGGCTCTTCCCGATGCCGGCCGCGACCCTCGATGACGAGTACGCCACCACGCCGCCTTGTGTCAACGCGTTCACGTGCGCGCCGATCTCTTTCAGCTCGTCCGCCCGCCCACGAATCGGGGTCATTGCGAGTCGCTGGTCGGCGATCTCGAATGTCGCGGCTGAAGTCACGACCGGAGTCCCATCTGCATTGCTGGGTAGCTGACGCTTGTTGTCGTCTCGATCGTATGGATCAGCGATCCAATACGATCAAAATATTGTCATGGATACAATTGACGCGAGCGGGCTTCGATGGCCTTGACGCTGTTGGCGAATGCCTTGGCCAACGAGCGCTTTCCGATGGTGCCGAGCACACCCGCGACCACCAGTCCCCTGAGATTCTTGCCCTCTCGGACCAGCACGACGTCGATGTCGGTCGTGCCGTCAGCCTGCGGTGTCAATGTGTAGGTGTGGCCGGAGGCGCCACCGAAGAGGTTGGAATCGATGGTCTTAAGCGTGACGTGGTGCGGATCCGACCAGTCGTAGTACAGGCGTTCCCACACGCCGCCCGATCCCTCGGTGACATCGGCCTGGTACGGACCCTGGCTATGCACGGTGAGGTAGGAATCGGCGCTGTTCTTGAAGAGCTTCGACCGGCCTGGCCCGAAATCGGTGAGTCCGGCGATGAACTGCTCGGGTGTCGCTGTGGTCGTCTGATGAAAGTGGATGGTGGCCATTTCAGGTCCTCTCGACAGATGTTTCGTTTCGTTCCCGACCTACATGACGCTTCGAAGGCGCCAGGGAATTCCGGCAAACGGGCCGGCAGCCAGTCCCAATCGATGGTGGTATTGGCAGGGACAGTCTTACGATCGGGTCGTGGCACAAGTGGCCAGCGCGCTAGGTGATTACCTGCGCGCAAGGCGCGAGCAGATGCGTCCCGAAGAAGTCGGGCTGGTCGCAGGGAAGCGGCGGCGCGTTGCGGGATTGCGCCGCGAGGAACTGGCAACACTGGCGGGCATCAGTTCGGCTTATTACCTGCGACTCGAGCAGGGCCGTGCCACCAATCCGTCCGCCCAAGTGGTGGACGCGCTGGCGCGGGCCCTTCGGCTCGACGCCAGGGCCGCGCAGTACCTGCACGACCTGGCCGCTCCGACCGCCGGTGATATTCCCGATCCCGAAGTATCGGGCCATGCGCTTGCCGAAGTGATCGATCAGTTTCTGATGCCCGCCATTGTGGTCAACAGGTATCGCGATGTCTTGGCGGCGAATCCGCTTGCCCGCGTGTTGTCAGCGGAGTTCACGCCAGGACAGAACCTTCTGCGCTGGCGATTGCTGGAACCCGCAGCCCGCGAGTTCTACGTCAATTGGGACGAGGCGACCGAAATCGCCGTCAATGGGTTGAGGGAACTCAGCGGTCAGTGCCCGCTAGATCCTGACATGCGGGCGTTGATAGCTGAATTGTCTGATGCCAGTCCACGATTCCGTGAACTGTGGGGTCGCGCGGGGGTGGGCGACCGCCTAGGAACCCACCACGTGCATCATCCTCAAGTCGGCGACCTTTATCTCTACCGCCACCGGCTCAACGCACATTACCCCGGTGGGGACCACATTCTTTTGTATCGCGCAGAGCCGGGTAGCGATTCAGCCAGGGCGCTGGAGGAGCTCCGGTCGCTGGCGGGGACACGCTCGGCACCGGCACTTGGTTAACGCGGCAAGGAGATTCGGATGACCGACGTGCTGAACGCGGTACTCGATGCGCACGGCGGCCTTGAACAGTGGCGGCAGTTCACTCAGGTCCAAGCGACCGCCATCACCGGCGGAGGGCTGTGGGCTATCAAGGGCCAACCCCAGGATCCACTACCGAGGCGGATGACCGTAGCCTTGGACCACGAGTGGGCATCGCTGCGACCATTCGGGGCCGACGATCAGAAAACAGCGTTCACTCCAGAGCGCGTCGCGATCGAAAAGCTCGACGGCAGAGTGGTTTCCGAGCGATTCAATCCTCGCGAATCATTCGCCGGGCATGAGTTCACCACGCCATGGGACCCGCTGCAACGTGCGTACTTCAACGGCTATGCGATGTGGACCTACCTCACCACGCCTTTCCTGTTTGTAATGGACGGTGTCTCGGTTCACCAGATCGCCCCGGTCGAGGACGACGGGCAAGCCTGGGCGGGCCTGCAGGCCCACTTTCCACCCGAAATCGCAACTCACTCTTCAGTTCAGGAGTTCTACTTCGGCGACGATCACCTGTTGCGTCGCCACGACTACCGCGTCGACGTGGCCGGCAGCTTCCCTGCCGTCCAATATGTTTACGACATCGTCGAAGCCGACGGCATAAAGCTGCCCTCGAAGCGCAGGGCCTACCGTGCCGACGCGGAGGGCAACGCGATTCCCGACCAGCTGATGGTCGCAATCGACTTCAGTGACGTCAGCTTCGAGTGAGCCCGGGAACGATGTCGCCGAGGCTGAAGGTGACCGGCTGCTCCAGTTGTGCGTAGGTGCATGAGCGCGGGTCGCGGTCGGGCCGCCAACGGTTGAATTGAGCGGTGTGACGGAATCTTTGGCCCTCCATGTGGTCATAGCGGACCTCGACCACCCGCTCGGGTCGCAGCGGCACGAACGACAGGTCCTTGCCAGCGTTCCAGCGAGAGCCTTCGTTGCGGCGCGGTGTGCGTTCACCGGTCATATGAGCGGCCCAGTTCCACGGGTGTTCGTCGAAGGTTGTGACGAGCGGATCCAGCTCGGTGAGCAGTTGCCGCCGCTTGGCCATCGGGAAGGCACCGATGACGCCGACCGACGCGAGTGAGCCGTCGTCCTTGTAGAGCCCGAGCAGAAGGGAGCCGATCGCATCCTCACCCGACTTGTGCAACCGGTATCCCGCGACGACGCAGTCGGCGGTCCGCTCGTGCTTGATCTTGAACATGATTCGCTTGTCCGGCTGATACGGGATCGTCAGCGGCTTGGCGACGATCCCGTCGAGCCCCGCCCCCTCGAACTCTTCGAACCATCGCTGTGCGGTGTCCAACTCGGTGGTCGCGGGCGTCACGTGAATAAACGGCCCGGAGTCGGCCAGCGCGTCGACAAGAGCGGCCCGCCGCTCGGTGAACGGTCGCTGCGTGTAGTCGTCATCGCCTAGGGCGAGTAGGTCGAAGGCGATAAATGACGCAGGGTTCGCCTCGGCGAGCATCCGCACCCGCGAATCGGCAGGGTGCAGCCGAAGCTGAAGCGCCTCGAAATCCAACCCCTGGTCGGTGGCGATGATGATCTCACCGTCGATCACGCAGCGATCGGGCAGCTCCGCTACGGCCGCCGCCACCAGTTCGGGGAAGTACCGCGTCATCGGGCGCTCGTTGCGGCTGCCCAGCTCGACCTCGTCGCGATCGCGGAAGCAGATCGACCGGAAGCCGTCCCACTTCGGCTCGTAGGAGGCGTCGGGCGGGATCGTCGCCACCGATTTCGACAGCATCGGCGAAACCGGCGGCATGACGGGCAGCTGCATCGGTTCATTCTCGCGTGCAGCGATGACATTGCCCGGGTTGGCCGGTCTACGTGAGTATGGAAAGCGTGGACCTCCCCGTGCAGCCACCGATCGAGCCGATGCTGGCCAAAGCCCAGGCCAAGGTGCCTGATGAGGCGGGTGTCTGGTCCTACGAGCCGAAGTGGGACGGCTTCCGGGCGCTGGTTTTCCGCGACGGCAATGACGTCGTCCTCCAGTCGCGCAGCGGCAAGGACCTCGGCCGATACTTCCCGGAGCTGCTCGACGCCCTGCGCGGCGAGGTGGCGCCGCGCTGTGTGCTCGACGGTGAGGTCGTCGTCCCCCGCGAGATCGGCGGGCGCATCCGGCTGGACTGGGAGTCGCTGAGCCAGCGCATCCACCCCGCGGCCAGCCGCGTCAAGATGCTCGCCGAGGAGACGCCCGCGCACTTCATCGGCTTCGACGCTCTGGCCACCGGGGACACGTCGCTGTTGAAGGAGCCGTTCCGGATTCGTCGAGAAGCGCTGTCCGAATCGGTGAACGAGAAGCAGTGGTGCCACGTCACTCGCACCACCGAGGACCCCGAGCAGGGGGTGCAGTGGCTGACCACCTTCGAGGGCGCCGGCCTGGACGGCGTGATCGCCAAGCGCCTTGACGGCCCGTATCTGCCGGGCAAGCGGGAGATGGTCAAGGTCAAGCACGCCCGCGACGCCGACTGTGTGGCAATCGGCTACCGCATCCACAAGAGCGGCGAAGGCGTCGGCTCGATACTGCTCGGTCTCTATCGCGATGACGGCGAGCTGCAGATGGTCGGCGGCGCGGCGTCGTTCAGCGTGAAGGATCGGTTGAAGCTGCTTGCTGACCTCGAGCCGTTGCGTGAGGGCGACGAGCCCGTCGACGGTGAGCCGAGCCGGTGGAATTCGGCGGCCGACAAGCGCTGGATTCCCGTGCGGCCGGAGAAGGTCGCCGAGGTCGCCTACGACCAGATGGAGGGAAACACGGTGCACGGCCAGCGATTCCGGCATGCGGTCAAGTTCGTTCGCTGGCGACCGGACCGCGAACCGAAAAGCTGCACGTTCGACCAGCTCGACGTGCCGGTGAACTACGACCTCTACGACGTGCTGGAGTCCTGAAATGGCAAGCAAGGCAGAGGAGATCGACGTCGACGGCGTTGCCGTCCGGCTCACCAATCGCGACAAGCCGTACTTCCCGAAGCTCGGTTCGAAGGGGACCAAGGGCGCGTTGTTCGACTACTACCTTTCGGTTGCCGACCAGATGGTGAATCTGCTGCGCGACAGACCCGTACACCTGCAGCGCTTCCCCGACGGCATCGAGGGTGAAGAGATCTACCAGAAACGAGTGCCGCAGAAGCATCCCGACTACTTGGAGACATGTCTCATCACGTTTCCGTCGGGTCGCACGGCCGACGCGTTGAAGGTGACACATCCGTCGGCGATCGCATGGGCGGCGCAGATGGGCACCGTCACACTGCACCCGTGGCAGGTGCGGTGCCCGGACACCGAGCACCCCGACGAACTGCGCATCGACCTCGACCCGCAGCCCGGCACGGGCTTCAAGGAGGCCAGCGCGATCGCCGTCGACGTGCTCAAGCCGCTGCTTGACGAACTCGGACTGGTCGGCTTCCCGAAGACATCCGGCGGCCGCGGTGTTCACGTGTTCCTCCGCATCAAGCCCGACTGGGATTTCATCGACGTTCGCCGGGCCGGAATCGCATTGGCCCGCGAGGTGGAGCGTCGGGCGCCCGACGCCGTCACCACGTCGTGGTGGAAAGAAGAACGCGGCAAGCGGCTGTTCATCGATTACAACCAGAACGCACGCGACCGCACGTTCGCGTCGGCGTACTCGGTGCGGAAAACCCCGATCGCGACGGTGTCGACGCCGGTCACGTGGGACGAGCTGCGCGACGCCGATCCCGACGACTACACCATCGCCACGGTTCCGGATCTGGTGAAGAAGCGCGGTGACGCCATGGCCGACCTCGATGCCGTCGCCCAGTCGATCGAGCCGCTGTTGGAGATGGTCAAGGCCGACGAGGAGCGAGGCCTCGGCGATCTGCCGTATCCGCCGAACTACCCGAAGATGCCGGGCGAGCCGCCACGCGTGCAGCCCAGCAAGAAGGTGGCGGCCAACTGGGACGATGAGGGGAATCCGGTCTAGCGCCACGTCTAGCATGGCGCGTACTTGCCCGATAACCTCAATACGTGTCCGAGACTCTCGAATCCCTGCGGGGCAGCTTCAACCGTTCCCTGCGGGTGGGAGGGTAAGGCCGACCGCACCCTGGTGCTCTACGGTCAGAGCATCACCTACTTCAGCCGCTGGCTGGCCGAGAAGGGTCTCCCGGCTGACCTGTCCAACCTGACCCGGGACAACGTCCTGCACTGGCTCGATGCTCCGTGCCCGGGGCCTGACCACCGGCACCATCCGCACCCGCTGGCGCGGCCTGCGCCGGTTCGTCAACTGGCTGGTGGCCGAGGACATCCTGGCCAAGGACCCGCTGGCCTGAATCGTCGTGGACAAGCCCGAACCGCCACCGGTGCCGATCCTCACCGGAGTTGACCGCCCTGGTCAGCGCCTGCAAGGGCAAAGCCTTCAACGACCTCTCGTGGGGTGGCTACCGGACGACTCCTATCGACTACCAGCAATTCAGCGGCCCTGATCGCCCACGCACCAACGCTCGACGGCGAGCAGGTCGTCCCGCAGCCCGGTGCCGTCTGCCTTATGGGGCTCTCGCAGGGTCACGTAGGTGGCTTCGAGCTTGTCGCGTCCAGTCCGCTAGCCATCTCATCAGGACCACCCTCGACCACCTATCCACAGCGGCGGCTCCTGGCCGTTATACATGCTCTTGGGCCGCCATCGCTGTCTGCGCAATAGGCGACCGGCGTGGTGCTCGGCCACGTCCTTCAGGTACTCGACGTCGTCGCTGGTCCACGGGTGCTGGCCGGTCCCGTCCAACCACCACCTCGGTTGGCCGTCCTGCTCGTAGCGTGTTATCCGGTAGCGCCAAGCGACGTGCCTGCCCTTGGCGTCAACATGCCAGTCCAGCAGCCGCGGGCAGACGGCCTCGGGCGTCGGCTGGATAAGTTCCCAGGGGTGGGTTATCCGGATTTCGATAAACTCGCCACCCATGGATTAACCCTACCAGGGCCCTGGCTTGCGTCAGTGGTTCTACCTGCGAAGATGGCGTCTTTCTGAGAATGCCGGTGCGGTGTGGACCATGTCGAGATGTACCAAAAGATGCTCAGAAACCTTGAGATTCGGCGCATGAGCATGCGCTGTGTCACGCCGTACGGTCGCCTCAGTCACCTTCCACCGTGGGGTCGAGGCGGTCGCGGAAGCCGGGGACGGGTCGAATCCTCCACATCGGTGAACAAGAACGTCACCACCGCGAAGGAGCAACCGCCCTTTTAGCGGGCACCCCCGCAGAATCTCACAACCGACCCGCTCCTACCTGGCACATCTGCAGAATCCGGCCCCACACATCCGCGCCCGGGCACGGCGTAACGCGCTACCCGTTGGCCGGGTCGCAGCGGCGATATGGCACATGTTGGCTGGCCAGCGGTGACACGATATCGACGTGAACGCCAGTGGGGTGACCGCCTGACATGACGGCGGCAGCCGTGGTGTGCGGGTCGTGCGGCACGGAGCTGCCGCCGAACTCGAAGTTCTGTAACGAGTGCGGTACGCCGGTCTCCACTGCCACGACACCGGCCGAGTACAAGCAAGTCACGGTGCTGTTCGCCGATGTGGTGCATTCGATGGACATCGCGACGGCGGTAGGTGCTGAGCGGTTGCGCGAGATCATGGCCGAGCTGGTCGGCCGCGGCGCGGCGGTGGTACAGCGCTACGGCGGCACGATGGAGAAGTTCACCGGTGATGGGTTGATGGTGTTGTTCGGCGCGCCGGTGGCGTTGGAGGACCACGCAATCCGGGCGTGCCTAGCGGCGCTGGACATTCAAACTGAGGCGAGACATCTCGCCGCCGAGGTGCAACGCCGTGACAATATCTCGCTGCGGCTTCGGGTGGGCTTGAATTCGGGCCGGGTCGTTGCCGGTGAGATCGGTTGGGGTGTAAGGGGCTACTCCGCGATCGGCCACACGGTCGGGTATGCGCAGCGGATGGAATCCGTCGCTTCGCCGGGCGGGGTGATGCTCAGTGAGGCCACCGCTCTACTGGTCGAGCACACTGCGGTCCTGAAGGACACCGAGTTGGTGCGCATCAAGGGGGCCGATCAACCAGTGCCGGCGCGCGAGCTGGTGGCGGTCGGAACGCGGGATGGTGTGGTCGGGCGCGCCGAGGCGAGCCTGGTCGGCCGAAACTGGGAGATGGCGGTCCTCGACGCGATCGTCGACCGCGCGATCGGCGGCCACGGTGGCGTCGTGAACGTGGTGGGACCGCCGGGCATCGGCAAGAGTCGGATGGCGCGGGAGGTCGTGGAGCTGGCGGCCAGCCGTGGGGTCGAGGTGTTTTGGACCTTTTGCGAATCCCACGCCAGCGACATTCCCTTCCAAGTGGTGGCGCGGCTGCTGCGCACGGGCACCGGCGTGTCAGGCCTTGATGACAAAGCCGCCCGGGTTCAGCTGCGGGCGGTACTTCCCGACGCCGACGCGCAGGATCTGTTGCTGCTTGAAGACCTGCTCGGCATCTCCGATGCTGATGTGGCGCTGCCACCGATCGAGCCCGACGCGCGGCGGCGCCGGTTGACAGCGCTGATCAACACCGCTTCCCTGGCGCGCGCGGAGCCGGCGCTTTTCATCATCGAGGATGCGCACTGGATCGATGCCGTCAGCGAGTCGATGGTGGCCGACTTCCTCACGGTGATCCCGCAGACCAAGTCGATGGTGCTGATCACGTCCCGCCCCGAGTACGAGGGAGCACTGACGCGGATACATGCCGCTCAGACGATAGCGCTTGCCCCACTGGGTGATTCGGACACCACGGCGCTGCTCGGCGACCTGTTGGGTTCCGATCCATCGGTCGATGAACTGACGGCGATCATCGTCGACCGGGCCGCCGGGAATCCGTTCTTCGCCGAGGAGATGGTGCGCGAGTTGGGCCAGCGTGGGGTACTACAGGGCAGTCGCGGTCGCTACGTCTGTCGGGCGGATGTCGCCGAGCTGAACGTGCCGGCCACGGTGCAGGCGGCCATCGAGGCGCGCATCGACCGGCTGAGCACCCCAGCCAAGCGAACCCTGACCGCGGCGTCGGTGGTCGGCACCCAATTCCGGGCGGAACTGCTCACTGCGCTGGGAATCGGGCCGGTGTTCGACGAGCTGCTCAGCGCGGAGCTGATCGATCAGGTGAAGTTCACCGCAGACGCCGAGTACGCGTTCCACCACCCGCTGATCCGCGCGGTGGCCTACGAATCGCAGCTGAAATCCGATCGTGCCGAATGGCACCGGCGCCTGGCCGCCGCAATCCAAGAGCGTGAGCCGGGGTCGGCGGAAGAGAACGCGGCGCTGATCGCCGAACACCTGCAGGCCGCCGGCGAGCTGCACGACGCGTATGGCTGGCACATGCGCGCCGGCGCGTGGTCAGCCAACCGCGATGTCGGCGCTGCACGGGTCAATTGGGAGCAGGCACGCCGCATCGCCGACCGACTACCCGACAATGACCCCGACCAATTGTCGATGCGCATCGCCCCCCGCACCATGCTGTGCGCCACCGTCGGGTTTGGCCCAGCAGTCCAGGAAAGCCGGGGCCGCTTCGCGGAGTTGCGGGAGTTGTGCAGCGCGGCGGGGGACAAGGTCTCGCTGGCCATCGGCATGACCGGGCCGGCCACCGAGCTGCTCTACGCTGGGCGTTCGCGTGAAGGGTCGCGGCTGGCATCCGAACAGATGGCGCTGCTTGAGTCGATCGGCGATCCCACCTTGACCATCGGGTTGGCGTTCGTAGCGTTCGCCAACTGGTTCAGTGTCGGCGAATTCGGCGAGATCCTCCGGTGGTCGCAGACCGTCATCGACCTGGCCGGCGGTGATCCCGCCAAGGGCGCCGGCTTCGGTTTGGGATCACCGCTGGCGGTCGCGGTGGCATTTCGCGGCGTTGCTCGGTGGTGGCTTGGCCGTCCCGGATGGCGGCAGGACCTCCACGACGCCGTCGCGATGGCCCGACACAGCGACCCGGCAACGCTCGCCGTTCTCCTCAGGTGGACCTACGGTGTGGAAATAGCCTACGGGGTGCTTCGGGCCGATGACTCCGCGTTGCGCGCGAGCGAGGAGGCGGTGCAGACCGCCCAAAGGGCCAGCAACGATCACGGACTGAGCTTGGCCAAGTACTCGTTGGGTTGGGTGCTGCTGTATCGGGACGCCGCGGCCGACCGTGACCGCGGGCTGGAGATGATGGTGCGGGCCCGCGAGTTGGTGCGCGAGCGTAACCCCTCCCTGGTCCCGGTCACCGAGCTATTGGCCGCCCCTGAGAGGGCCAGGCGCGGCGACCGCGATGGTGCCATTGCGGTGATGCGGCAAGCCGTGGACGAGCTGCACCAGGCAGGACGGCTAGGGTGGGGCGTTTGGGGCACCGGCGTTCTGGTGGAGGCGCTGCTGGAGCGTGGCGCCGAGGGCGACCTGGCTGAAGCCCAAGAGTCGATCGACCGGATGGCGACCCTGTCGGCAGACGACGGTTCGGCGATGCGCGAGATCACGCTGCTGCGGCTACGCGCGCTGCAAGCCAGGGCTAACGGCGAAGACACCGCCTACCGCGACTTTCGGGACCGCTACCGCGACATGGCGACATCACTTGGCTTCGAGGGGCACATGAAGTGGGCCGAGGCGATGTCATGACGGCGGTCATTCTGCAACCCAAGTTTTGATCTCGATCAACCAGCAATTGGGGTTCGGGTTGTGAAGGCGTCCGTCGACCCCATTCGGCGCCGGACGTCCCCGACGGGAACGAATCGCCAGCGCAATAGGGCACGTCGGAGTGACCCCGGGTGACACGATATTTGGCGTGGGCGACGGAGTGCGCTGCGCGGGACCCGGCGACACGGGCCCTGAATGTACTGGGCGAGACGGAATGGCTGATCCGGGGTCGGGGACAGTGACGTTCTTGTTCACAGACATCGAGGGTTCGACGCGCCTGTGGGAGGACCATCCCGACGCGATGCCCGAGGCGCTGGCTCAACACGACGCGATCTTGAGCGATGCGGTGCATTCCGCTGGCGGGCATGTGGTCAAGACGACCGGAGACGGCGTTTTTGCTGTGTTTGGACGGGCCGAGGCGGCGCTGATGGCCGCGCTGGCGGCGCAGCGGGCCCTCGACGCTGCTGTTTGGGGTAAGACTGGTCCGCTTCTTGTGCGGGTGGGGTTGCACACCGGGGATGCCGAGTTTCGCGAGGGCGATTATCACGGCCCGGCGGTGAACCGGGCTGCGCGGCTGATGACCGCGGGTCACGGCGGCCAGGTACTCGTGTCGGGGGCCACCGCTGCGCTTGTGGGCGGGCGGCTGCCCGAGGGCGCCGAGTTGGTCGCGCTCGGGGAGCATCGGCTACGGGACCTGGGCCGCCCCGAGCAGCTGTACCAGCTGTCCCACCCCGACCTTCCGGGACGGTTTCCACCGCTGCGCACCCTTGACGCCTTTCCCGGCAACCTGCCGTTGCAGGTGAGCTCGTTCATCGGCCGCGAGCGCGAGATCGCTCGGATCGTGGCCGCTCTCGACGAAACCCGCGCAGTGACGCTGACCGGGGTCGGCGGGGTGGGCAAGACCCGCCTGGCGATGCAGGTGGCTGCTCGCGTGCTGCCCCGCTTCCGCGAGGGGGCTTGGCTGGTGGAGCTGGCCCCGATCCGCGACCCCGGCGGCGTGCCCGGCGCCTTGGCTGCCGTCTTCCGAGTGACTGCCCGCTCGGGAATGACGCTGGAGGAGTCGCTCGCAGAGTTCTTGCGCACCAAGCAGCTGCTGGTGGTGCTGGACAACTGCGAGCACCTGCTGGAGCCGGTGGCCGAATTAGTCGAGTACCTCGAACGCGAGTGTGCCGGTCTTGTCGTCTTGGCCACCAGCCGCGAGGGGCTGGCCGTTGAGGGCGAGCGCGTGGTGCCCGTGCCGTCACTGGCGTCGCCTGTGCCCGACGCCGGGCCGGCTGTCGCCGCCGAGGCCGACGCGGTGCGGCTGTTCGTGGAGCGGGCCCGCGCGGCTGACCCGGACTTCTCCCTGACCGTGGAGAACACGCCGGCGGTGGTGCAGGTCTGCCGGCGCCTGGACGGTGTGCCTCTCGCGATCGAGCTGGCCGCCGCCCGGGTGGCGGCGATGAGCCCGGAAGAGTTGCTCGAGGGTCTGGAGCGGCGCTTCGAGACGCTGGCGGGGGGCCGGCGACGGGCGGTGCAGCGCCACCAGACTCTTCGGGCCGCCATCGACTGGTCCTACGACCTGCTCTCCGAGCACGAACGCCGGCTGTTGACCCGGTTGGCGGTCTTCGCCGGCGGCTGCACGCGACGGGCCGCCGAAACCGTTTGCGGCGCAGAGCCGTTGGCCTCCAGGCAAGTGTTCAACTTGCTGGTGGCCTTGGTGGGCAAGTCACTGGTGGTGGCCCAGCGCGACGGGCCGGAGACCCGCTACCGGCTGTTGGAGACGATCCGGGAATACGGCGAAGAGCGGCTGGCCGAGACCGGCGAGAGCGAGACTATGCGAGACGCCCACGCCGAGTACTTCTGCCAACTGGCCGTTGACCTGTTCGGAGAGCTTTACGGGCCGCAGCAGATTGAGGCGAACCGGCGGCTGGTCGCCGAGCACGAGAACCTGCTGGCGGCGACCAACCACGCCATCGACGCCGACAACCTCGACCTCGCCCTCCGGCTGGTGTCCAACATCCCGCTCCAAGACCAGCGGTTCGGCTACCGGTTGGTCCTTCCCGTCGATGCGATGCTGCGCCTGCCTGGCGCGTCCGATCACCCCCTGTACCCCATCGGACTTGCGGCGGCCGCCGGGAACGCCGCCAATCGTGGTGACCTCGCCCGCTCTGAAGCTGCCGCTGAGGAGGCGCTCGACGCGGCGCGGCGGCTGAGCCGCGACCCGGACCCCCGTGTCGATTTTTTGATCTCGGCTGCTCGCAGCGCCGCGGCGGTCGCGGTAGGGGCGTGGGATGAGTGCGCGACACATCTGGACGAGGCCCTCAAACTCGCCCGGTCGACGCTTCCGAGCGTTTTCCTCGCCAATCAGTTGGCGTCCACGGCGATAGCCCACACGATGGCCGGCAATGCCGACGTCGCGGCGGCCCTGGCCGGCGAGGGCCTCGAGCTGGCCCGCAGGGCCGGTGCGCCCATGTCCATCGCAATGAGCCTTGTCGCCCTCGCCGGCGCACTTGCCGACCGCGACCCGCCACGAGCCAGGGCCCTGTTGGCCGAGAGCTTGCAAATGCGCGCGACCCTCGATTTGGAGGGCGTTTTCGACGCTACGCAAGCCACCCTTGTTGCCGCACGGATGGCGGACTGGTCGCTGGTCCTCACGCTCGGGCCCGACGCCATCCACCACCTCCACTGGAGCGGGGACAGACCGTTCCTCGCCGGGATTCTCAACATCGTCGCTCGCGCGCTCGCTCCGGCGAATCCAGAGCCGGCTGCCGTGATTCAGGGTGCGGCCCGTCGGCTGGTTCCGATTCCGGTCCGTGCCCCTCACCGCGTTGAGCCCCCGGAGCGTTCGGCGGTCCCCTCACCCAGAGTTGCGGCGGCGGTCGCTTCCTCGTTCCTCACCGAACTCCGCCGACAAACCACCGCCATCCTCCGGGAGAACCTGGGCGAGGAGCGCCTGCGTGAACTGCGCGCAAATGGCGAAGCTATGGACGACCACGTCGCCGCCTACACCCTTGACGCGATTGGTCGAGCCCTCAGGGATCCAAACGCGCGGGACTGATGAGATAGCCCTCACCCCGTCGGCCGCCAGAATCCCTGAAAACCCTGGCCTGCGTTGGTCGTTCGGATCGGCGACAGTTGCATGGGATCGCCGGCTTCAACCGGTGATCAATAGCGGTGCAGATCGCCATCGGAGGCGGTCGGTTCCCAGTCTGGCGAAACGAGCCGGTCAGCGATTCGAGCACGATATGGCAGACACGTCTGACCAGCAGTGACACGATATTGACATGAAGGACACCGAGGACGGCGGCGGTGGGCCGACGACTGGGGGTCTGTCATGTGGTTCGTGTGGCTCACAGTTGAGCGCGACTGCCAAGTTCTGCAGCGAGTGCGGCGCGCCAGTCCGACTGTCGCCCGCGTCGGCGGAGTACAAGCAGGTGACGGTGCTGTTCGCCGACGTGGTGCATTCGATGGACATCGCTGCGGCGGTCGGTCCGGAGCGGCTGCGTGAGATTCTGGCTGACCTGGCCGACCGCTGCGCGACGGTGGTGCGGCGCTACGGCGGCACGGTGGACAAATTCACCGGCGACGGCATCATGGCGATCTTCGGGGCACCGGTCGCGCTCGAGGACCACGCGATGCGCGCCTGTCTGGCAGCCGTGGGCCTGCAAGAGGAGGCCAGGCGTCTCGCCGTCGACGTCGAAGCCCGCGATGGTGTCGAGCTCTGCTTGCGTGTCGGGTTGAACTCCGGGGAGGTGATTGCCGGTGAGCTCGGGTCAGGGCCATTCGGCTACACCGCTGTCGGTGAGCAAGTCGGCATGGCGCAGCGGATGGAATCGGTCGCGCCGCCCGGCGGGGTGATGCTCAGCGAGTCCGCCGCCCGGCTGATCGAAGATGCCGTGGTGCTGGCCGAGCCGGAAATGGTGGACATCAAGGGTGCGAACGACCCCGTCGTCGCGCGCCGACTGATCGGTACTACCGCGCAACACCAGCACAGCGGACGATACGATCCCACGCTGGTAGGGCGTACATGGGAGCTGAACACCGTCGCCGCGATACTCGACGAGGCTTTCGGCGGCGCCGGCTGCGTCATCAGTGTTGAAGGACCGCCGGGTATCGGTAAGAGCCGCATCGTCCGCGAGTCGGCTGCGCTGGCCAGCGATCGCGGGGTGGAAGTGTTCACCGCCTACTGCGAATCGCACACCAGTGACATCCCGTTCCACGCGGTGACGGCAATTTTGCGCGCCGCTCTCGAGACGAACAATCTCGACGGTGAAGCCGCCCGAGAACGCGTGCGCGCCCGATTCCCCTACGCCGACCCCGAAGATCTGCTGTTGATGGATGACCTGCTGGGCGTCGCGGATCCCGACACCGAGTTGCCGAACATCCAGGCCGATGCTCGACGACGGCGCCTGACGGCCCTCGTGATCGCAACGTGGGTGGCCCGGAGCGAACCGGCGCTGTATGTGATCGAGGACGCTCACTGGATCGACGAAGTGAGCGAGTCCATGCTGGCCGAGTTCTTTGCAGTGGTCTCGCAAACGCATTCATTGGTGCTGATCACCTATCGCCCCCACTACCGGGGCGCGCTGGCCACGATCCCTGGAGCGCAGACGATCGCGTTGCGGCCCCTAAGCACCGTGCAGACCGCGGCACTCACCGCTGAACTGCTCGGCGCCAACTCCTCAGTGCACGATTTGGCCGAGCAAGTCGCCGGACACGCCGCCGGGAACCCGTTCTTCGCCGAGGAGATCGTGCGCGATCTGGCCGAACGCGGTGCGATTCGCGGCTCGCGAGGTTCCTATCTGCTTCACGGGAATGCCGCCAAAATCACTGTGCCGGCAACACTTCAGGCCGCCATCGCGGCGCGCGTCGACCGCCTCAGCCCGTCGGCCAAACGCACGCTGAGCGCAGCCGCGGTCATCGGATCACGGTTTGTGCCTGATCCGCTGTCCGCACTGCTCGGGATCGAACCGGCGCTCGACGAGCTGGTTAAGGCCGACTTGATCGACCAAGTCGGATTCGCGCCGCGAGTCGCGTACGCATTCCGGCATCCCCTGATTCGATCGGTGGCTTACGAGTCCCAACTGAAAGTCGATCGCGCCGAACTGCACCGGCGCCTGGCGGACTCGATCCAGCAGCGAGAACCCGATTCGGTCGATGGAAACGCCGGCATGATCGCCGAACACCTCGAGTCCGCGGGCGACTTGCACGCAGCCTTCAACTGGCACATGCGCGCCGGCGCGTGGCTCACGCACCGCGACCTCACCGGAGCGCGGAGCAGTTGGCAGAGAGCGCAACAGGTCGCCGACCGATTACCCGACGAGGCTGAGCCTGACCGTGCAGGAATGCGGATCGCTCCGAGGACGCTGCTGTGCGCCAGTGCCTGGCTCGCGGGTGGGAGCATGGCCGACACCGGCTTCGACGAACTACGTGAACTCGCCGACGCCGCAGGGGACAAGACGTCGCTGGCGATGGGGATGAGCGGGTGGGTCGCCAGTCTGATCGTCCACGCTCGGTTCGAGGAAGCATCGCGCTGGGCTTTTGAATTGGTCAGCCTGCTCGAGTCAATCGGCGACCCGACATTGCTGCTGGGGTTGGCCTACCCTGCGCTGCCTGCCAAGCTCCAAACCGGCGAGATCGGCCATTGCCTGCAGGTGGCGCAGCGGATGATTGACCTGGCCGATGGAGACCCAACCAAGGGCGATCTCATCATCGAATCGCCATTGGTGGCGGCGATCATGTTGCGCGGGTGTGGACGGTGTTGCCTCGCGGACCCACGATGGAGAGGCGACATCGAGAAGGCATCGGCGATGGCCCGCTCATTCGATGCGACGACGCGCGCGTTGATGCTGCTCTTCAAGTACAGCGTCGCCATTCGTAACGGGGCAATGCTGATAGATGCGTCAGACCTGCAAGAGACGGTGGAGGTGCTTGAGGCCGCAGAGCGATCCGGCCATGACCTGACGGTGGCCTGCGCCGAATACGTACGCGGTGTCGTGCTTGTAGCCAGCGATGGTCCCCAACGTGAAGAGGGCTATCCGCTGCTCGCCGCGGCCCGCGAAGCCGCAGTGCAAGAACGCTTCACGCTGATCGTGGCTGCCGGGGTGGACACCGTCGTCGCCACGGAGAAGACCCGAGCCGGCGATCTCGACGGTGCTGTTGAATTGTCGCGATCTGCCCTCGAGTGGGGATACGCGTCCGGCGGAACGGCGGACGCGCGGGCCACCGACGTCCTGGTGGAAGCCTTGCTGCGGAGAGGAACGGACGCTGACCTAGAGGAGACGCAGCTGGCGATCGACCGGTTGGCGGCCGTGCCGACCGAGCGAGGGTTTGTAGTGAACGAGATCTGGCTGCTGCGCTTGCGCGCCATGTTGGCACGCGCCCAGGGCGACACCACGGCCTACCGTGACTATCGGGATCGCTACCGCCGCATGGCCACAGAGCTCGGCTTCGAGGGTCATATGACTTGGGCCGAGGCGATGCCATGAGGCCGGTCGCCACTTAGGCGGTGGGCCGCCAGAACCCTTGAAACCCCTGGCCCGCGTTGGTCGTTCGGATCGAGGAAAGTTTGACGGGATCGCCGGCCTCGGCAGGTGTCTCATTACTACTCAAGGGCGGAAGATGAGACACCTCGTTGTGAGACGAACTTCTGAGACATCGCGACGTGCGGAATCACGCGCCCTGCAAGGGGTTCGATGCGTGTCGCAGATGTGCTCTATTTCGAGACTGTCTTCAGCTCTGCTCGGGCCTGGTCGATCTGGTCGTATGCATAGGTCGCCATTGCGGCGGTGGTCATCAATTCGCCCTTGCGGGCGAGCGATTCGTAGTTCTGGTCGCCGAGTACTTCGCGCAGGTGGGGGATCGCGATGCTGATCTCGGGCGCAGCCGCCGCAGTGAAGTGATTAAACGCGAACCCGGCGATGGTGGCCGCCGGTTCGTAGCGTCCGAGCCGGTCGAAGAGGGTGGCGAGCACAGCCAGCGGGCTGCCGATCATGGTTGTGTTGCCGGAGTCATGGAGATTGTGGATCGCCAGAGTGATGTAGCGGAAGCGCGGCAAGTAGCCGCTTCTCGGTGTGGTCGTCGGCGAACAGGTGCGACGGCGAGCGCTACAGCACCGGCAGCGCAGCCTTCCATCGGCGTCGCACGTGTCCTCCGCAACGGTTGGGACTAATGAGGTTCATGTTTACTGCGTTGTAATCGCGTCAACGGTGTCGCGTGTTACAGAGCGTGCGATCGCGGCAAGTTGCCTTTTCAATTGATGCGGCGAGGTAACGTTCCGGCTGGACACAGCGTGGACACAGCAAGGGAGTAAGGGTGAAGATCCAGAAACTTGTGGCACCTCTTGGTGTCACCGCGCTTGCGATCGGCATGGCGGCGGCCACGGTGGCCCCGGCATCAGCGATCAACAACATCAAGCTGTTCGGTCAGCCGGAGTCACTGAACGATTCCACCGGTGCCCCGATGATCACTTATACGGTTCACGGGCTAAATCCGAGTTCGGACGCCGTGTTCCATAACGGCCAGCTGTATGAAGCGAACGTGACCTTCGAAGGGGGCATTCCCATAGCCCCGATGTTCAACGCCCGCGCTGAGAGCGGAGCCAACTACCGGGTCATCGGTGGCGGACTGCCCGGCAAGCTCTACTTCGACGTCGTCGGCGACATCCCCAACAGCGTCGTATACAACGACGGCGGCCAGGATCTGCTGGGTTGGGTCTCACCGAGGCCGATATCCATCGGCGCCCCGGACGTCGCAGGAGAGTCCACCGAGATCATCGGCGGTGCACCTACTGGCGGCGGTGGTGAAGTGGCGAGCGCACCGGCGGAGGCACCGGCCCCCGCAGAGGTCATCGCGCCGCCCCCCTACCAGCTCACCGAACCGGAGGTGGCTGAGCCAGGGTTCAATGCAGTTCCCGGCGGGCATCGCTGATTGTTCCGTCACCTAGGTAGCGCCCGGCAATAGGACACCCCCGCAGAATCTCACAAAACAGACACGCTCCGACCTCGTACATCGGCTAATCCGGCCCGGTCAGCGAAGCCTTCGATAGGGTGAGGATTGGCTTTGGTGAGTCGATACCTCAAAGGGGAACTGCTGTAGCACAACTTCCCGAGGTGTCA
The DNA here is from genome assembly GCA_963817825.1 of uncultured Actinomycetota bacterium. Lineage (GTDB taxonomy): Bacteria > Actinomycetota > Actinomycetes > Mycobacteriales > Mycobacteriaceae > Mycobacterium. The sequence goes on from CAWFQG010000018.1 coordinate 361,062, forward strand.
GCCGACCTCCGTAGGTGTGCTTGATCCATGAGACGTACTGCCGAGTGACCCCGAACATCTCTGCAATCTCCGACTGCGAGTACCCCTTGTTCTTAAGGTCTTCAATCACGGCCAAAGAAAGTTTGCTTGTTGCTGTGCCCCCGACGTACAGATCATTGGCGGAGTTGGCATGAGGTGCGGGAGCCGTTCTCGGCGGAGGCCGGGAGCCGTCAGACTGCGACTCTTGTTCTGCCGTAATCGCTTCGGTTGGTGAAGACCATAGATTCGTTGGCGCGGCGGTGGCCAGAACCGCATCCGGCTGGGAATGAAATGGATAACTAGCAGGCTGGTCAGAACTGCTCGTGATCGGATCTATTTCATACGGCTCTTCACCGTCGGGCACAGCACCTTCAGCTTCAGCCTCGTCCTGCAGCGGCAGTCGCTCGTCGTTCCGGGGATGGGGTCGAGTCTCGGATACTAGTTGCGGAGGTGGGTTGAAGGTCGGCAGCTTTGACCGGCGATGCTCGGTCCACGCTTGGCCGTTCCAAAACCGTTCATGGTCGCCGCCGTCAGGATCGAAGTACCAGCCCGCCTCTGGTCCTGCGGAAGTCATTCACCCCCCAATACGGCTAACACAGACGAGCTAACCCTATCTGCGCAGAGCGGGTGCGCTCGCAAGTTCGTCAGAACCCCGAAGGCGGGCCCCCGCGACACCCGCCACAACACCTGGAACGACTCAAACGACGGCCTCGACCCGCACGGCGACTGGCCCGAACAGGGCTAGCAGCACCGAAGATATCTGGCGGCGCGGTCGGTCACGCCGACCCCAACGACGAAGGAGTGAATATCCAATTCTTTGTCGCGGTCAGTCGACGTAAGTAATTGCTACCGGGATTGTGGGACCGACCACGATGGTGAGCGCAAACCCATCGCCCAACACGGTGAACACCTCGGCGCGCCCATCGCGGACGTGCTGCGCGATCCCCTTGAGTCGTTCCACATTGTCATCCGACCACGGGACCGTGTAAGTACGCCCCGCGTACTCGATGTCGATCTGAGCCATAACGGGAAGCGTAGTTGTCAGTGACGACAAGCTGGGCGACCTGCGGGAACTCAGGCCGCGACGTCTCGCGCTTTCATCTCCACGTACACGCGGACCATCGGCGGCAACCGGAAGCGCCCGGTAAATCCGTGATTGACCGGTGCCGTTGGCGGGAGAATCCTCAAGGTGATCGCTGGGACGTAGCCAACTACCGCGACGAGCCGGGAGGGTAATGAGTTCGGAATATGCAACGGAGCAGGTGCCGCTGACCGAGATCCAGGAGGGTGACACGATCCAAGATCCCGACTCCGGTCAATGGTTCACCGTCACCCGAACCGCGGACGGCACAACGAGTGTCACTCACAAGCACCCAGATGGCGACAGGACAGTCATCGAGGGGTATCGCGTCTACTACGGCGACGAACGAGAAGGTGAGCAGGTCGATTCCCGGTGCATCATCGATAGCCGGTTTACCAAGGGCCTCGTCACTCGCCAGGTGCGAGAGTAATCGCGACCGTCCATGCGACAAGGACGACAACGTTGCAGAACTCGGCGAGGCACCCGCTTCCAGCCTGCGCAGCTGCCGTCAATGTGGCTTGAGGCGGAAAATGGGGAACTGTCGCCCGACAGGTGCTGGCTTCACGCGATAGTCCCCGTACCCGGCGTAGACCTGCTCGGCGAGCCCGCAGGGGCACGTACTCGTCGGGGCCGCCGCCGTGCGGCACCGACAACTAGATCCTCCGAGCCAACTATTGCAACGCCGACTGGAAGACGGATCTCATCTGAGGGTTCGTTGTAACTCCGCTATAGGTTTTGTGAGCCTTGATCCCGGCTCACTCTGTGAAACGCTCTGCCTAGCTGTCGCTTTAACGGCGCAGCATCAACACGGCTGCGGGTTACGTCGCTTTGATCCGCATCACGTTCTCGGCGTTGCGGTGAGCGATTGCGTTTCGCTGGTCGTCGGTGAGTTCGGCCTGCTCGACCAAGTCTCATCAACTCTCATCACCCCGTCGCACTGATGTTGTTCGGTGTGCATGCAACGGTATGCAATTAAAAGCAATTGTGTCAATAATCAGGAAAAGGTTTCCGGGTGAAATGCCTCACAGTGAGCCTTCAAAGGAGACGTCTGAGGTATGGCTCTCTGTCTATTGCCCCGTCGATGTTCGCGTTGGTTTTGTCGGGCGTCGCTGCGTGGTGATGGGAAACTGAGGTCCCGGCTACCAGCGCAGACGAGGCGGCATGACGGCCGTGTGCGTGGGGACGGCGGGCAGCGGTGAGAGCTACCGCATCGACGCGTCTACCTCGACGAAGACTAGGCGTATGGGTTCGCCGAGGATTACAACGGTATTGCGCTGGTGGAACCGGTTCAGGCAAAAGACGGAATGAAACGGTCATAACGGCTCGACATTTCCGTCCGCGTGCGACATCATTGATCCATGGATCGACGCGACCTGGCACGGCTCGGCCACTATGTCGTGAGTCGACGGGTGGCGCTGGGCTACCGCAACCGCACCGATCTGGCCGACAGCCTGCAGTTCACCGTGCGCACGCTTGCCGACATCGAGCACGGCGTGCGCAAGGCCAGCCCGGGCACCTACGCGATGCTAGAGAACAAGCTGGCCTGGACACCGGGCAGCATCGACACCATCCTCACTGGCGGGGAACCCAAAGAAACCGTGGTCGAACTGCGTCGCCCCACACCCACCCCGCTCGCCCCCACCTCTGCCACCGACACGCTGGCTCGCGTCTCCTCCGAGGAGTTACTGGTGGAGCTACGACGCCGCATCATCGCCCCACGCGACAGACACCCCGAGATCCGGGACGACTGGGACGGCCTTAATCAGCAGGGCGACTGGCCCCGAGGAGGGCTAGCAGCCAGCGCGGGCGCAAGTCTTATCGGGAGCCGACGGGGAGCAGGCCAATGGCTGACATCGAGAAGTCGAAAGTGATCCGGTCATGAAATGGCGCAGGGTGCCCGGAGTCGCGGGGCCGACCTACTTCAGCGAAGACGGCCACTGGACGATCCTCACCGTCACGTTGGGTGAGCACCGCCTGTGCCGGGAACAGCAGCCCGTCGGCGAGTTCGCCACACTGCGGCTCGCCCAAAAGGCTGCTGCTGAGCAGGAGACTGACCAGTGAGCCAGCGACACCGCCGGCGCCGACTGGACATCAGGGCATCATAGGAATGGTTGCTCCTGACCGCTCGCGCGTATTTCGCGCGCAAAGCCCTACACCCAATGGTCGGACTGTGCGAAGATGTGGCAAACGTTGGGCGAGCAGCGCTTCCTTGGCTGGGGGGCATATCGTGGTTCTGTCGCATTTGCGCTTCGCTGCGGGTGTTTGCGCGCTCGCAGCGGGCCTACTGATTGGTAGTGCCTGGGTCGCGTCCGCCGTCGCCAACGCCGATTCTGCTGCGCACGGCGACGGCCGCACCAACTCTTCAACAGAGGGCAGTAAAGCGGCAAGCGGCCCAGTCGGTCACGTTACTCATACTCAACGGAGGAAGTTTCATCGCGTGACGAGCACGCTTGGCTCGGGCCGACAAACAGGCCAGCAGGCGTCCCATGGCGCGAAAGGGCCGAAGCAAGCGCGTGTCGGGACGGACACCAAAGACCAGAAGAAAGACTCGGGCCGCGTCGCCGGGGATTCGAACGTCGTGGCACGGATGTCTGACCCGACATCGGTATCCGGCCCGACATCCCCGCCAGACCCGACACCCACGTTCGCGTTCGCTCCGGCACCCGCATCCGACCCGGCACCCCCGCCTGGGTCCGACCCGGCACCCGCGCCGGATCCGACACCCACGTCCGCGTTCGCTCCGGCACCCGCGTCCGACCCGGCACCCGCGTTCGACCCGGCACCCGCGCCTGGGTCCGGCCCGGCATCCCCGCCAGACCCGGCATCCCCGCCAGACCCGGCATCCCCGCCAGACCTGACACTCACGTCCGCGTTCGCTCCGGCGCCCGCGCCAGCGTCCGACCCGGCACCTCCGTCCGACCCGACACCCGCGCCTGGGTCCGACCCGGCATCCCCGCCAGACCCGACATTCACGTCCGCGTTCGCTCCGGCGCCCGCGCCAGCGTCCGACCCGGCACCCCCGTCCGACCCGACACCCGCGCCTGGGTCCGACCCGGCATCCCCGCCAGACCCGACATTCACGTCCGCGTTCGCTCCGGCGCCCGCGCCAGCGTCCGACCCGGCACCCCCGTCCGACCCGACACCCGCGCCTGGGTCCGACCCGGCATCCCCGCCAGACCCGACACTCACGTCCGCGTTCGCTCCGGCGCCCGCGCCAGCGTCCGACCCGGCACCCCCGCCAGACCCGGCATCCCCGACAGACCCGACACTCACGTTCGCGTTCGCTCCGGCACCCGTATCCGACCCGGCACCCGCATCCCCATCCGACTCGGCATCCGTATCCACATCCGACTCGGCATCCGCGCCTGCGTCCGACCCGGCATCCCCGTCAGACCCGGTACCCGCGTCCGTGTCCGCTCCGGCACCCGTATCCGACCCGGCACCCGCGTCCGTGTCCGCTCCGGCACCCGCATCCGACCCGGCACCCGCGTCCGTGTCCGCTCCGGCACCGGCGGCTGCCACGGCACCGATTTCTGCAGTGGTCGCTCCAGTTTCTCAAGTTCTCCCGTGGTGGGTTCAGAAGCTGCTCACCTCGGTTTACAGTGCGGTCGTCCCGCTGACGCAACTGCAGTCCGATCTTTACTCTTTCCTGTTGGGCCTCGCGGGGGTGGTGCCAACAGAAGACGGATTTAGAGGCATCGGCGGGTCCGGGTGGCCGGTGGCGGTGGATGAGTCGGTGGCGGCGCAATTGCGGCTGGTCCTACAACTTGCCGGTGTCCCGGGCGTTGCCGGTGTCCGGGGCGTGCCGTTGGCCGGCAACACCGCGGCTGCAATGCTTAGGGACATTGTGGCATCCATTTTCGGCGTGACGAACGAGGTAGGTCGAGCGTCATCGCCGTCCGGGATGCCAGCGCCCGATGGCGCCCTTCAGACGGGTTTGCGGTGGTTCTTCCCGCATAGCTTGAGCGACCTCCCGCGCGCCGCCTCAATGTGGGCGCTGGCCGCTGTCGCTCTGCCAGGCATCGGTGGGCTTCTGATCCTCACCCTGGCCGGGGTGCGCATAGGGTACCGCCAGGCCAAGGCTGGCTTCGCCTTGCGGGCAGCGGGCATCGCGCGCTTCGCCGGTCCAGGGCCGTTAGGTGTCGTCCGATCGGGGTCATTGGTTGGCGTTCGTCCGCGGGGGTTGCACGTCGTCCCCCCGGGGGCGTTAAGCGACCGATCTCTTCTCAACGTCGCCTAGCATCTCGGCGCACCCTGGCCTTCGTTCGTCGACTCGTTGGCCTATTCCAGGGTGGCGGTTCACCGATGGGCCGGCCTGGGTGCGAAATCTGAAAAATGGGTCGGCCCCGTCACCCTAGTTAGTTGTGCAGTTCTGGACCGAGGTGCGCCGTCACGCGCGAGGTGTCGGCGGGAACCGGAACCGGGCCAGCCCCTGGTCGCGCGCCGTGCCCACCCAGATCTCGCGGCCGACCTGAAGTGCCGTGGTCGCCGCGCCGAAGGTGTCCGGTCCGTAATCGATGAGCGTCTCCGTGGCGAGCGTCTCGGGATCCACGGCGATCACTCGCGAGGGGATGCCGAGGCGCGGGTTCGGACCGAAGTGGCCCGCGAGGAAATCCTGCATGCTGGTGCCGTACGTCCCTGCGGCGAGGAGTCTGCCCGACGCCGACCACGTGAGGTTGTCGACCATCATGTCCAGGCCGACCGTCGCCGTCTCCGGATCGCCACCGCCACCGCGTCGAACCTTCTTGACGCAGCGCGAGTTCCACCCGCCGATGTAAACCCATTCACCATCACGTGAGACAGCAACACCGTTGCCCGTGTTGATCTGCGTGCGGGGCAACAGTTTCCAGCCGCGGCCGGGGGACCACTCAAGCACACCGCCGGTGATCGCCCCCGCCATCGCCTGTTCGACCGTCACCGCGCTGACACCGTCCGGGTCGCCGGCCGTGCTGAGTACGAAACCGCCATCGACCGCGGCGACGTCGTGGCCAACCGCGTTGCCAGGGAGTTTCACTCCGCCGAGCCATCGCAGGTGCGGTCGCGGCGCATCAAGGTCGACTTCGAACACCTCCACCGACTGGGTGCCACCGTGATTCACGACGTACAGCTCTGTGCGGCCGTCGGACCGGAGCGTGACGTCGATGCCGTGCGGCCTGAACTTGAACGGGTCGAGGTCGGACTGCGCGGTGAACCTCTGGGCGACCAGATCGGAAGTCGCTCGGTACGGGAAAACCTCGCTACAGGAGCCGTCTTCGACGCGGACCGCATAGAGCCGTCCGAGCGGCGCCGTCGGCCCCGTCATCCCCGACGTCAGGACCCACTCCCCGCCGGGAGCCACGACGAGGTCCTCGGCATTGACCGGCCCCGAAATGTAGCCGGCCAATTGCTCGTGCATGGCAGTAACAATTACTGCAGCTGCGGGTACCTGGTTAAGTAATTGGCTACTTCAAATCAAATTTCAGGTCGCTCCCGATTCGGCCTGTCATGGTGCAGTCTGGGCAGATGGAGGGTCGATGAATGCTCGTCGGGTAATCGCTTCGATGGCCATCTTCGCCGTGGTCCTCACCGGAATCGGCGTATCCATCCTGGTGCTCTTCAACACCAGGCACGCCCCGCCCGCCGCCGCGCCGACGACACCGGCGCCCATCCCACCGAGGGTCCCGACTCCGGCCGAGTTCCTGATCCGTGTGGTGGTGACGGATCAGAAATGCTCCGGGAACAGCTGCATGTACAAGTACCGCATCGAGCCGAATTACATTGGCAACCACCCATTGCCGGACAAAGAGATCAAGGTCGTCTACCAGGTGACCGGCGGGGTTCAGCCGCAGGTCGGTGACTTCACTTTGCAGGGCACCCAGGCCCGGGTACTGCAGGACGTCCCGCTCGAGGGTCCGCCGGGGGCACGGCTGCAGGCGTCGGTCACAGAGATCCTCGGCTGAATAACGCGGCCCTATAGGGTGCGGGTCATGTATGTGTGGCTCGTTCTGATCCTGGTCATCGCCGCGTCGATATTGCTGGCGGTCGGAACAATCTGGTTCGTGAATCGCGTTCTCGGCCATTCGGCCGGCAAAGAGTACAACTCCACACTCTCACCCTTCGTGACGACAGTCGCGCTCGTGTACGGAACGCTGCTCGGATTCACCGTCGTGGTCGCGTGGGAGCAATTCTCTTCGGCCGAGGCCAACGTCGCCAACGAGGCGTCCACGCTCGCGACCATGTACCGCCAAACCGTCGCCATGCCCGCCCCGGAGCAGCAAGAGATGCGGGTCCTCCTGCGCAATTACACGGCCGCTGTGAAGGGCCCAGAGTGGGCGAGCCAGAGCGAGAACGACGGTGGCACAAGCTCGACGGCGCGCGGCGCGATCACCGAGATGTACCGGGTGATCGGCCGGCAGGATCCTGAAGCCAAGTCGGCCATCACCGGGGAGTTTCTCGGCCAGCTGACGGTCTTGGCCTCACAGCGAAACACGCGGGTACTGGACGCCGAACCGCGAATCTCGTGGTTGCTCTGGGGTGGCCTGGCTTTCGGTGGCATTCTCCTCGTCGGGATGACGGCCCTCTTGCGACTGGACAGCACGCGTGCCCACATCCTCCTGTCCGGCGCCGTCGCTGTCCTGCTCGGATTGCTGCTGTTCATCGTCTACCGTCTCGACCACCCGTTCGGCACCGAAGTCGGCATCACCCCCATCCCGTTCCAGCATTCGGTGGAGGTATTCGACGCGGTGGACCAGGGCTCATGAATCACCAGGGCGCGGCTGAATATTTCGAATCGCACCTACGTTCGTGCGCGCGGCCGCATTGTTAGGTCTATGACGACGTCGTCGCTTCTTCGTGCTGAAGAAGGCCTGCCGCGCGGCATGCGGGGCGCCGCCGATCCCCGCTTTGCCAATGTCATCCGCATCTTCGCGGGGCTGTTCCCCGGACGCCGGTTCGGCGGCGGAGCGCTCTCGGTATACATCGACGGGAAACCGGTCGTCGACGTCTGGGCGGGGTGGTCCGACCGCGAAGGGGAGGTGCCATGGGCGGCGAATACCGGTGCGATGGTGTTCTCCGCGACGAAGGGGATCGCCGCGACGGTCGTCCACCGGCTCGTCGACCGCGGGCTGCTGGCCTATGACACCCCGGTCGCCGAGTACTGGCCGGAATTCGGCGCCAACGGCAAGGCCGACATCACCGTCCGCGATGTTCTCCGGCACCGATCGGGTCTTTCGCACCTGAAGGGTGTGAAGAAGGAGGACCTTCTCGATCACCATCTGATGGAGGAGCGGCTGGCCGCGGCGCCCGCCGACCACTTGCGCGGACTGCCTGCGTATCACGCGCTGACGTTCGGGTGGCTGGTGTCGGGGCTGTGCCGGGCGGTGACGGGAATGGGCATGCGCGACCTGATCCGCGAAGAGGTGGCGCGTCCACTCAACACCGACGGCCTGCACCTGGGTCGCCCGCCTGCCGGCTCGCCGACCAAGGTAGCGCAGATCCTCATCCCGCAGAACGCGCGGCCCAACCCGGTGTTCAACTTCGTTGCACCCAAGGTCGCCGGTCTCCCTTTCTCCGGCGCCTTGGGTGCGATGTATTTCCCCGGCATCAGATCCCTTGTGCAGGGCGATATTCCGTTCCTTGACGGTGAGGTGCCTGCCGCCAACGGCGTGGTGACAGGCCGCGGCTTGGCCAAGATGTACGCGGCGATCGCCAACGGCGGTGTCATCGACGGCGAGGAGTTCCTGTCCCCCGAGATGGCCGACGGCCTGATTGGCAAGCCGAAGGTACTGCCCGACTTGAACATGGGCGTTCCGATGCCGTTCCACCTCGGCTATCACGAATCGCCGATTCCCGGCCTGCTCAAGGGATTTGGCCACATCGGACTCGGCGGAACTCTTGGCTGGGCGGATCCGTCGACCGGCAGTGCGTTCGGTTTCGTGCACAACCGGCTGCTCACGGCCATGGTGCTCGACATGGGATCGTTCGCAGGCCTGGCCCGCCCACTACGCAACGCGATCACCGCCGCGCGTAGCAATGGCGCCATGGCTGTGCCGCGATACGGCGCCACCTACCGAGACGCCGGCGAGCACAGCGACAGACCGAAGCGGCGAGTTGCGGGCAGACGCTAGTCGGCACCCTGTCGGGGCAACCGCTATAGTGATTCACGGAACCGAAAGAACTGAGATATCAAGCTCTTTGGCCGTCGGGGCGCGCCAACGATATCCGTCGGGTGGAACACCAGCCTGAACTTTCGGAGCCTGCACCACGACAAAATTTGCCGAGGAGTTTGCATGCTAAGCGTGAAAGCAATCGCGGGGGGATCGATAGTCGCTGGTGGCCTTGCTATTGCCGCCGTAGGACTGGTTCCGGTAGCAAATGCCGCCCCGTCTGCTCCCGCCATCGCGGGACCGCAGTACATCGCCGAGGACGGACCCGGGCGCGGGCACGGCCACGGCCACGACGACTGGGGGTGGGACAACGGCCCCAGGAGCTGGGACGCGGTCGATGCCTGCGTCGGCTTCCAGGGGCCATTCGGCTGGGTGCAGGGCGGCGCCTGCATCTAGCCCTTTCGTCAGTCCGTCGGTACGACACCGCGCGCCTGCGGCAACGGCAGATCGTTGTATGTCGCAATGCCTGGCGCGGCGGCGACGACGCCCGGGATCGCGTGGATCGGCGGCATCGCCGTCATGATGTGACCCATCACGAAGAAGTCCTCGATGCTCTTCGCGTTCTCGATCATGTCCGGCGGCGGCAGGAAGCCCACCTGCATGTTGACGGTTGGCCTCCCTTCGATGGTGATCTTCCAGCCGTCGGCGTCGAGCTTCCAGTCGGGGTCGAGGGTCTGGCCCTTGCGCCACCGCACGTTCAGATCGACAACGGTCTTGCCGCCGACGCGACCCTGCCAGCTCGCGAAGACGCCCGCCACATGGCCGGCCTTGATGGTCCACGATGCCATCTCGAGGTCCTCGGTCGTCTGCGCATACTCGGTCTCGCACACCACCTCGTCGAGTTTGACGCCCAGAGACTCGGCGACCATGTGCACCGCTTCCTCGAACACCGCGGTGCCTTTGGCGGCCATCGGCCCGAGGGCGGGATCGTCGATCGCCGCACCGAAGCCTGCGGGACGCTCGGTGTCGGGTGAGTCGTAGAGGGTGGTGTCGGCCGACTCCGCGATGATCACCTTGTCGACGCGATCGCAGGCCGACGCCGCGACGATCGCCAGCAGATCGGCGAAGCCCGGGCTCACGCCGGAGCCGAACATCGTCGAGCCGCCCAGCTTGCACGCCTCTTCGATCCGGTCGCGACCCTCGCCGAGATTCTGACCGGTGATGAAGGAGGCGGACGCCACCACGTTCACGCCCGCGGAGAGAATGCGCACCAGCTCATCGACGTCGATCCACATCGGGTTGTAGACGACGCAGTCGGGCTTCAGAGCCAGCAGTGCGTCGATGTCATTGGTGGCTTTGACCCCCAGCGGTTCGATCCCGACCAGCTCGCCGACGTCTCGGCCGGCCTTGTCTTTCGACCAGGCGTAGCACCCGACCAGCTCGTAGTTCGGGTTCTTGGCGAGAGCCTCGACCGAACTTTTTCCGACATTTCCCGTCGTCCACTGGACGACCCGATAAGGGGTGGTGTTTGGCACTCGCTCAGCATAGGGAAAGCGTCGTGAAAGTAGAAAGTGGCAGTGGCCTCTGCCCACAAATCTGGGCTCAGCCCCCGGTCTTGAGCGTCGCCTTGCCGGTGCGTTGTTGACCGCTCTTGTCGATCCAGGTCAGGTCGAGGACGTCACCGGGGTAGTGCCGATCCAGCACCCGAGTCAACGTTGTGGCCGAGTCCAGCGGTGCGCCGTCGATGGTGGTGAGTATGTCCCCGTCGACGAGACCGGCTTGCTCGGCGGGACCGCCGCGCAGCGCCTCGCGGATGATGACGCCGGGCATCTGCGCGTTCTGGTCGCGGGCGGCGACACCGACACCGAGCAGGGTAGGCGGCCCGATGTGGACGGTGTCCGAGGGCGCGCGCGAGCGGATCTGGTCGGCGATCGCGAGCGCCTGGTTGATCGGAATCGCGAAACCCTTGCCGCCGGGGGCGAATTGGTAATTCACGGTCGCTGCGGTGGTCATCCCGATCACCTGTCCGGCGCTATTCACCAGCGGGCCACCGGAGTCACCGGCACGGACGGGGGCGGCGACCTCGATCAAGCCGTTCAGCTCGTCGGAGCTCCCGCTCAGCTCATCCTTCGCGTCGATTGTCCGGTCGAGCCGGGTGATGCTTCCGGGCTCGAGGGTCGGCGGTCCGCCGGGGTTCGCGTTGCCGATCGCGACGGCGGGATCCCCGATCACGATCTGCGCCGAGTCGCCCAGCGGCGCCGTCGGCAGGCCCGCGGCGCCGCGCAGCTGCAACAGGGCGACGTCGTGCGTGCGGTCGTAGCCGACCAGGTCGACCGGGAAGCTTTGGCCGGTGCCGACGCTGTGCGCCGTGATGCTGTCGGCGCCCTGCACGACGTGGAAGTTGGTCAACACCTCGCCGCCCGGGTTGAGCACGAAGCCGGTGCCCGCGCCGATCGCATGCTGGTAGTCGATCGTGGTGTCGATCTGCACGACCGCAGGCTCCACTGCCGCGATCGCGGTGTCCAGCGGCGCCGCAGCGGCAGTCGCCGGGCGGATCGGCGCTACCAGCGCCATTACGGCGGCAAGCGCGATCAGCAGGCGATAAAGGTACGAGCGGGCCATATGCTGACTTTCGGCTGGGAAGGGCATCTCATTACATCGTGGCAATGAGTTGTTCCCCTGTCGATCTGACGCTAATCCTCGACGGCGACGCCGCCGCGTGACCGTTTGCGCTTACGCAGCGAGATCCGGCCTGCTGGCCGCCGGTTGCGGAGCCCGCCGTTCGCCGATTCGGAATCGCCGATCTCGTCGGCGGCGTCATCCTCGGACTTGGTCTCTTCGGCAGGTGTGTCGTCGCCCGGCTCTTCGGCCGTGACCTCGGCGGGCTTGTCTTCCGACTCGGCGGGTTCGCCGGCTTCGGACGGCTCATCGCTCTCGTCTGAGGTTGTCTCGTCGGCGTCGGCGGTCTCGTCGGTGTTGGCGTCGGCGTCGGTGTTGGCGGTCTCAGAGTCCTCGACGTCGGACTCCGCCTCCTCGGCGGCCTTGCGGCGGCTCCGACGGTTCGTCTTCTCCTTCTTGGGCTTCAGCGGCTTCGGTGGAGGCGGTGGCAGCTCGGCCACAAACGCAAGGTAGAACGCGAAAATGCCGAGCAATGCGACCGCCGCGGCCCCGCCGTAGATGCCGAACAGCCAGCGCCCGGCGTTGTCCAGGCTGAGCCAGATCTCGCTGATCGCGGTCCCGATGATGAGCACACCGGCCAGCACATGCAGCCCGATCGACGACGTGCGAAGGGACAACGCCAGCTGCGGAGTGCCGAGCTCCGGCTTGCGGGTGCGCAACAGCGTGAACACCACCGGCAGCGCGGCCAGGCCGATCAGCGCGCCTGCGACGATGCGCAGTGCCGTGCCAAGTGTGGGAGTGGTGTCGCCCCTCAACTCCGGCCAGCGCGGCAGCACGAAGAAGAAGTACAAGACACCAGCGACGATCGAGAACGACGCGTGCCAAATCACCGCAACTTTGCGGCTCATACCCCTCCTAGATTCTCTGGGCCAAGGAGCGACCAGTTCTTATGACTGCTCACTGGTCGCGCCTCGGACCGAGTGCGGAGGATGCGGGATTTGAACCCGCGAGGGCTATTAACCCAACCCGCGTTCCAGGCGAGCGCCATAGGCCACTAGGCGAATCCTCCGCGGGCCATGGTAACCGACCTGCCTGATGCGGCCGTTCGGGTCGCTGGCGGGGCCGGGTATTACACTCTCGATGGACCCCGCGCGGCGTCTATCCTGTGAACTCCCCCAGGGCCGGAAGGCAGCAAGGGTCAATGGGCTCTGGCGGGTGCGCGGGGTCCCCTTCTTCGAGTCCACCGCTCTCGACGGTGAAAGGCGCACGGTGTCGTTTCAGTCCCTCGGTCGCGAGGAATTGCAGGCCCAGCACGAGTTGCAGAAGACCAACTATGCCGAGCTGCAGGCCAAGCAGCTGCACCTCGACCTGACCCGCGGCAAGCCGTCGTCGGCGCAGCTCGATCTGTCCAACGCACTGCTGACCCTGCCCGGCGACGGAAAGGACGCCTACCGCGACGGCGACGGCACCGACACCCGCAACTACGGCGGCCTGCACGGCCTGCCCGAACTGCGCGCCATCTTCGGCGAGCTGCTCGGGATCCCGGTCCAGAACCTGATCGCGGGCAACAACGCCAGCCTCGAGCTGATGCACGACGTGGTGGTGTTCTCGCTGCTGCACGGCGGGGTGGATTCTCCGCGGCCCTGGATTCAGGACCAGCAAGACGGCGTTCGAATCAAGTTCCTGTGCCCCGTGCCCGGCTACGACCGGCATTTCGCCATCACCGAGTCCCTTGGCATCGAGATGATCAACATCCCGATGCGTGAGGACGGTCCCGACGTCGACCTGATCGAGGAGCTCGTCGCCGCCGACCCGGCCATCAAGGGAATGTGGTGCGTGCCGGTGTTCTCCAACCCGACCGGCGTCACCTTCGCCTGGGAAACAGTGCGGCGACTGGTCCAAATGCGCACGGCCGCATCGGATTTCCGGCTGTTCTGGGACAACGCCTACGCCGTGCACACGCTGACTCACGACGCGGTACGACAGATCGACGTGCTGGGTCTTGCCGCCGCTGCGGGAAACCAGAACCGGCCGCTGGTCTTCGCCTCGACGTCGAAGATCACATTCGCCGGTGCCGGCGTCAGCTTCTTCGGCGGCTCGCTGGCCAACATCGCCTGGTATCTGCAGCACGCGGGCAAGAAGTCGATAGGCCCCGACAAGGTCAACCATCTGCGCCATCTTCGGTTCTTCCGCGACGCCGACGGTGTGCGGCTGCAGATGCAGCGCCACCAGCAGCTGCTGGCCCCGAAGTTCGCGCTGGTCCAGGAGATCCTCGAAGACCGGCTCGGGGAGTCGAAGATCGCGTCGTGGACCGACCCGAAGGGCGGCTACTTCGTCAACTTCGACGTGTGGCCGGGCACTGCCCGCCGGACCGTGTCGCTTGCCAAGGACGCGGGTATCGCGGTGACCGAGGCGGGTGCGTCGTTCCCGTATCGAAAAGATCCGGAGGACAAGAACATTCGGATCGCCCCGACATTCCCGTCGCTGCCCGATCTCAGGGAGGCCATCGACGGCCTGGCCACCTGCGCGCTGCTGGCCGCCACCGAAGCCCTGCTGAAGAGCTGAATGGTCATCCGCCCCGGTTTTCGTCACCGGCCGTCGGTAGCCTGCTGAGCGTGGCGCTCTACCGCAAGTACCGACCGGCAACATTCGCCGAAGTAGTTGGCCAGGAGCACGTCACCGAGCCGCTGTCCACAGCGCTTTCGGCCGGTCGCATCAACCACGCGTATCTGTTCTCCGGGCCGCGCGGCTGCGGCAAGACGTCGTCGGCGCGGATCCTGGCTCGCTCACTGAACTGCGAGCAGGGGCCGACAGCGACGCCGTGCGGAGTGTGCGACTCGTGCGTCGCGCTGGCGCCCAACGGACCGGGCAGCGTCGACGTCACCGAACTCGACGCGGCCAGCCACGGCGGCGTCGACGACACCCGCGAACTTCGGGACCGCGCGTTCTACGCCCCCGCACAGTCGCGCTATCGCATCTTCATCGTCGACGAAGCGCACATGGTCACCAATGCCGGCTTCAACGCGCTGTTGAAGATCGTCGAGGAGCCACCCGACCATTTGATCTTCGTGTTCGCCACCACCGAACCGGAGAAGGTGCTGCCGACTATCCGTTCGCGCACCCATCACTACCCGTTCCGGCTGCTGGCGCCGCGCACGATGCGGGCGCTGCTGGAACGGATCTGCGAACAGGAGGGGGTGGAGGCCGACGACGCCGTCTATCCGCTGGTGATCCGTGCCGGCGGGGGCTCGCCCCGCGACACCCTGTCGGTGCTCGACCAGCTGCTGGCCGGTGCGGACGGCAACAGGGTCAGCTATCCCAGGGCGCTGGCGCTGCTGGGTGCCACCGACGTCGCGCTGATCGACGACGCCGTCGACGCACTGGCCGCCGGCGACGCTGCGGCGTTGTTCGGTGCGGTGGAGGCGGTCATCGACGCGGGCCACGACCCGCGCCGCTTCGCCACCGACCTGCTGGAGCGTTTCCGCGATCTGCTCGTGCTGCAGGCAGTGCCCGACGCCGCCGCGCGCGGGGTGGTCGACGCTCCCGGCGACGTGCTGGAGCGGATGCGCGATCAGGCCGCGCGCATCGGTCCGGGCACGCTGACGCGGTACGCCGAGGTGGTGCACGCCGGCCTCGGCGAGATGCGTGGGGCCACCGCGCCTCGGCTGCTGCTCGAGGTGGTGTGCGCGCGGCTGCTGTTGCCATCGGCCAGCGACACCGAGGCGGCTTTGTTGCAGCGGCTGGAACGCATCGAGACGCGCCTCGACATGTCCATCCCCGCGGACAGCGCGGGTACTGCCGCGGCTGCGGTCGCACAATCGGCGGCGCCGTCGGCCAAACCGACCAAGCAGTCCAAGCAGTTCACCCGTAAGACCAAGGCCGCTGCCGAACCATCGAGCGACGCGCCGGAGCCCACGGCGGAACCCACGTCCGCGCCCGAGCCTGCGTCGGCGCCCGAACCCGTGTCCGAGCTCGAGCCCGCGCCTCCGTCACCCCCGCCTGTGCAGCCTCCGGCCGACCCGGTGGTGGTAGTACCTGCCGCGCCGGTCGCCGGGGAGCCGGACGCCGCCGCGGTACGCAGGCAGTGGTCCACCGTGCTGGACAAGGTGCGTGACCGCAGCCGCTCGCTGGCGGTGATGCTGGCGGGAGCGGTCGTGCGCACAGTCGATGGCGGCACGCTTGTGCTCAACCACGAGTCGGCACCGCTGGCGAAGCGCCTCGGAGAACAGCGCAACGCGGCGGTAGTCGAGGAAGCGCTCAAGGACGCGCTCGGCATGGTGTGGAAGCTGCGTTTCGAAGTCGGATCGCCCGCCGACTCCGCGACTTCCAACGCGACCGCGACGGCAGACGCGGACCCGACCCAGCGCGACGACGAGGAGAGCATGCTGGCGGAGGCGGGCAGCGACACGTCCGAGACGCCGCGACGCGATCCCGAAGAGGCCGCCCTTGAGCTCCTTCAAAACGAACTCGGCGCCCGCCGTATCGACGGAAGCTAAGCTTCCCCGACGTGTCGACGCCTCTGGTCAGTGGGAGGGCATTTCTCGAGGGTCCGCGTTGGCATGATGGCGTCCTGTATGTCTCCGACATGCACGGGGATGTCGTGTTGTCGGTCACCGAGGACGGCGACGTCTCCACGGTCGTTGAAGTTGAGCAGCCATCCGGACTGGGCTGGCTGCCCGACGGGTCGCTACTCATTGCATCGATGAAGATGCGAACCGTAATGCGTTACGACGGTTCCGATCTCACGGTTCACGCCGACCTCAGCTCGCTGGCGCCTCACGACATCAACGACATGTGCGTCGATCGCCACGGCCATGCATTCGTCGGGCAGTTCGGCTATGACATCTACAGCGGTGATGCACCTGCAGAGGCCGCGCTCCTGTGCGTCGCCCCCGATGGTTCGGCACGTGAGGTAGCCGACGGCATGCGCTTTGCCAACGGCATGGCGATCACCGGCGACCACTCGACGCTTCTCGTGGCGGAGAGCTGGGGTAAGCGCATCACCGCTTTCGAGCTGGCTGCCGACGGCTCGTTGAGTAACCGGCGGA
The DNA here is from genome assembly GCA_963817825.1 of uncultured Actinomycetota bacterium. GTDB lineage: Bacteria > Actinomycetota > Actinomycetes > Mycobacteriales > Mycobacteriaceae > Mycobacterium. Next base: position 377,912 of record CAWFQG010000018.1, read on the forward strand.
TATGGGCGGACCTCCCCGACTATCCCGACGGCATCGGCATCGACGCCGCGGACGGCGTTTGGGTGGCGAGCCCGATCTCGGACCGGTTCATCCGTGTGGTCGAGGGCGGGGATGTGACCCAGACGGTCGATGCGCCGGGCAGGCACGCCATCGCATGCGCCGTTGGCGGCGCCGACGGCGACACGTTGTTCATGCTCACCGCCACCACGCACGGCGACCGCATCGAATCACAGCGGTCGCTGACCGCAGCAGTCGAAACCGTCCGCGTCTAGGGCGTCCACCACGGCCGCAGCGGCAGGCCGCCGTCGTTGCCGTTGTCGTCGAGCTTGACGGCCAGCACCTGGTGCAGCTGCACGACGTTGGTCTCGAAGCCCACCCGTGAGCCGGCCATGTACAGGCCCCACACCTTGGCGGTGGGCAGCCCGACCTCTTCGACCGCCTCATCCCAGTGCTCGACGAGATTGCGGCACCAGTCGCGCAGCGTCAGCGCGTAGTGGTGGCGCAGGTTCTCTTCGTGCACCACCTCGAGGCCGACGTCCTGTGCCTCGGTGATGATCCGTCCGGACCCGGTCAGCTCCCCGTCGGGGAACACGTAGCGGTCGATGAAACCGCCGGCAGGCGCCCCCGCCCTGTTGTCGTGGCGCGTGATGCAGTGGTTGAGCATCAGCGCGCCGGGGCGCATCTTCGACTGCAGGAAGCCGAAGTACGACGGGTAGTTGTGCACGCCGATGTGCTCGGTCAGCCCGATCGAGGACACCGCGTCGAACCCGGTTTCGGCCACGTCGCGGTAGTCGGCGTGGCGGACCTCGCCGAGATCGGTCAGGCCCTGCTCGGCGATGGCCTTCTGCGCCCAGGCCGCCTGCTCCTTCGAAAGGGTGACACCGATCGCCTTGACGCCGTGGCTGGCGGCGTAGCGGACCATGCCGCCCCACCCGCAGCCCACATCCAGCAGCCGATCGCCCGGCTTGAGCCGCAGCTTCTCGAACACCAGCCGGTACTTGTTCTCCTGCGCCTCCTCGAGCGTGGCGTCGGGGTGCGGGTAGCACGCGCAGGTGTAGGTCATCGACGGGCCGAGCACCCACTCGTAGAACGTGTTGGACACGTCGTAGTGGTGATGGATCGCCTCGGCATCGCGAGTCTTGCTGTGCCGCAACCCTTCTGCGATCCGGCGCCAGCGCGGGAGCGCCTCCTGCGGCGGCGGCGCGATCGGCTTGAGATGCTCGATGCCGATCGACCGGACGATGTTGGCCAGCACTCGTGCCGGGGGTCGCTTGAAGTCCATCTTGTCGGCGAGCGCCGTGAGCAGCTCGTACGGATCGCCCGGGTGCACGCCGTGCGGTTCGACGTCACCTGACACGTACGCCCGCGCCAGCCCGAGCTCCCCCGGGGCAGTGGCCAGGTAGGTGGTGCCTCTCGGCGTCACCAGGTCCAGGCCGACGGTGGCGTCTTCTGGTCCGGCCGTACTCCCGTCGTAGGCGGTGAACTTCAGGGGCAGTTGACCCGCGGCGAAGATCTCCAGGATCTCGGCCAACGTCAGTTTCCTGTCAGGCGCATGTGCTTCGTGCTCTTTGTACGTCGTCATCGTCGTTGCACCGCCTTCGCATATAGGTCCAGGAGACGTGAATCGGGATCGTATGTCTTCTTTACGGTTTTGTAGGTTTCCCCGCCGTAGAGTTCGTCGAACTCTTCCTGTGAATAAAACGCGTCGGAATAGAGCGATTTGTGTCCGTCCAGGTCGCTGACCTTGCGTTCTATCAACTTGTTGGTGTGGCCGGCCTCTGGCCCGACCGGTACCGCCGACCAAAACCCCACGTTGACGTAGGTGTGATGCGGCCGGATCGGGTACAGCGGCCAGCCCCCTTCGTCGCGCAGCCGCAGCGGGCACAGCCAGATCGGCTCGATCGGCACGTTCTGCAGGAACCAGTCCAGGAACTCGGCACACCGCCCGATCGGCACTTCGACGTCCTGCACGACGCGTTCGAGGGGCGGCCGACCATTGCGCTTCTCGATCCGGTCGGCGATGTTGAAGCGCTGGTCGTAGGCGATCAGCTTCCAGTAGAAGCTGCTGCGCCGGAAGCGCCGCGGCCAGAACCGCCTGATCTTCGGGTTCTGCGCCCCGAACGCCCGCGAGCACCAGAACCAGTCGGTGTCCCACCGCCACAGGTAGTCGTGGATGGTGAGCCGGTCGTGCTTCTCGGCTCCGCCTGCCCCGGCGGAATGCTGGATCGACTGGTAGTAGATGCGCTGGCCGGTGTAGTCGCTGACAGGTCCTGGCGTCGCGGTCTGCACGCCGACACACAGGTAGCTCTCGTCGGCGCTGAACACGACGCCGTCGAGATAGTCGATGGGCGCACCGTCGATGCCGCCGGTCTCGATGATCCGGTCCATCGTCGAGACCAGCTCCTGCAAGGAGTGGAATCGCAGATGCTTCAACGCGACGAAGGGCTTGACGGGTTCCAGCTGGATCTTGAGCCGAACCGAATAACCAAGGGTGCCATACGAATTCGGGAAGGCGCGGAAGAGGTCTGCGTTCTGCTCCGGCGACGCGGTGACCACTTCGCCCGTGCCGGTGAGAATGTCCATGTCGAGCACCGACTCGTGCGGCAGGCCATTGCGGAAGGACGTCGACTCGATGCCGAGTCCGGTGACTGCACCGCCGAGGGTGATCGTCTTCAGCTGCGGGACGACGAGCGGTGCCAACCCGTAGGGCAGGGTCGCGGCGACGAGATCCTCATAGGTGCACATGCCCGCGACGTCGGCGGTCCTGGCGTCGGGGTCGACGGAGACCACCCCCGTCAGACCCGACACGTCCAGGCCCTTGGCGTCGCTCTTGGCGCGCGCCCGGAACAGGTTGGAGGTCGGTTTGGCCAGGCGGACAGTCGCGGTCGGAGGGATGGCACGGTAGCTGGCAAGGAGCCGTTGCACGCCGGCGGCGTGTGCAGCACGTGCGTCACTTGCAGGAACAGACACGGATATACGCTAGTCCGCGGCTGCAGCCGATGCGACCGCACGACGACGATGGGAGTCTTACCTGATGGGACAGGTCAGCGCGTCCAGCAGCGTCTTGATCGACGCCGAACCGCAGAAAGTCTTGGCGGCCGTCGCCAACTACAAGACGGTCCGCCCGAAGATCCTGTCGTCGCATTACCGCGACTACCAGGTGCTCGAAGGCGGACAGGGTGCGGGCACGATCGCGAGCTGGAAACTCCAGGCCACCAAGTCGCGCGTCCGTGACGTGAAGGCCAACGTCGACGTGGCCGGGCACACGGTGATCGAGAAGGACGCCAACTCGTCGATGGTGACCAACTGGACCGTCGCACCCGCGGGGCCCGGCTCGTCCGTCACGCTCAAGACGTCGTGGCAGGGCGCGGGCGGCATCGGAGGCTTCTTTGAGAAGACGTTTGCGCCGTTGGGGCTGAAGAAGATTCAGGCCGAGGTCCTGGACAACCTGAAGAAGACTGTCGAGGCCGGTTAGCGCTGCTGCGCGCCCAGGAAGCCCGCGATACCGCGCACCACGGCGTCGGCGTACTTCTGCCTGCCTTCGGGCGTGGTCATCAGGCCCGAGTCCGCTGGATTCTTCATGTTGCCCAGCTCGATGAGGATCGACGGGTACTGCGCCAGGTTCAGCCCGGCCAGGTCGGCGCGCGGGTACAGGCCGTTCGAACCGATGTAGGTGGCTGGCACGAGACCGGCGGCCGCGAGTTGATCGCGCATGGTCTGAGCGAACTGGACAGCGGGCCCGGCCTGCACATCGTTCAGCGGGGGCGACGAGTAGTTGACGTGGAAGCCGCGACCGGTCGGAGGACCGCCGTCGCCGTGGATGCTGACGACGGCGTTGGGTTTTAGCGCGTTGGCCATGGCGGCGCGCTCGTCGACGCAGGGTCCGAGCCCGGTGTCGTTGCCGCGCGACATCGCGGTTCGCACGCCCAGTGCCGTCAGCTCCTGCCGGATCCGCAGCGTGGTATCCCAGGTGAAGGTGTGTTCGGGATAGCCGTCGTCGGTCGAGGTGCCGCTTTCCTGGCAGTTCTTGGTGCCGCCGCGGCCGGTCGGCACCTGGCGGCTGATCGAGGAGTCGTTCGACCCGTTGTGGCCGGGGTCGAGGAAGACGATCATGCCCGCGATGTTGGCGGGCGCGGCCGACGCAGGGCTCGCAAGTGTCGACGCGGTGACGACTAGGCAGGCAGCCGCGATCGCGCCGACACGCAGGGGGACTCGCAGGTGCACGGCGTCAAGGTAGCCCGTCGCCGTCTAGGCTTGGGAGGCCGACCCGCCGCGTGCCAGCGAGCGAAACCAAGTCGAGACCAATACGCAAGGGGACTGTCATGCAACCCGGAGGCCAGCCCGACATGTCGGCGCTGCTCGCCCAGGCGCAGCAGGTGCAGCAGAAGCTGATGGAAGCCCAGGAGCAGCTCGCCAACGCCGAGGTACACGGGCAGGCCGGTGGCGGCCTGGTCCAGGTCACCATGAAAGGCAGCGGCGAAGTGGTGGGCGTGTCGATCGACCCGAAGGTGGTCGACCCCGACGACGTCGAAACGCTGCAGGACCTCGTCGTCGGCGCGTTGGCCGACGCGGCGCGTCAGGTCACCCTGCTCGCCCAGGAGCGGCTCGGACCGCTGGCCGGTGGCATGGGCGAGCTGGGCATACCGGGGATGTAAAGCTTGAAACGCCATGTTTGAGGGACCGGTCCAGGACCTCATCGACGAACTGGGCAAGCTGCCGGGCATCGGCCCGAAGAGTGCGCAGCGCATCGCCTTTCACCTGCTGTCCGTCGAACCGCCGCAGATCGACCGGCTGACCGCCGTGCTCGGGAAGGTCCGCGACGGCGTGAAGTTCTGCGAGGTGTGCGGGAACGTGTCCGACGAAGACCGGTGCCGCATCTGTTCCGATTCGCGCCGCGACGCGTCGCTGGTGTGTGTCGTCGAGGAGCCGAAGGACGTGCAGGCCGTCGAGCGCACCCGCGAATTCCGCGGCCGCTACCACGTTCTGGGTGGGGCGTTGGATCCGTTGTCAGGTGTCGGTCCCGAGCAGTTGCGTATTCGTGAGCTGCTCAACAGGATTGGCGAGCGTGTCGACGGCGTCGACGTCGCCGAGGTGATCATTGCGACCGATCCGAACACCGAGGGTGAGGCGACGGCGACCTATCTGGTCCGGATGCTTCGCGACATACCGGGTCTCAGCGTGACTCGCATCGCGTCGGGTCTGCCGATGGGCGGCGATCTCGAGTTCGCCGACGAACTCACCCTCGGCCGCGCGCTGTCCGGCCGTCGCGCCCTCACCTGATCTCGCGCCTCCTGACGCCCAAACTCACGTTTTGGCGGAAAAGTGCGGGTAAGTCGCACCATTTCGTCGATCTCGGCGAGGTGTCACACCCTCGGGTCACGATGCGGTCATGGTGGAAGTATTTCTCGGGCGTGAAGCGCTCGGCGATGGTCTGAAGCGCCACGAGTTGCGGAGCTGGTACCGGCCGATGTTCCGGGGCGTCTACATCCCGAAGAATGCAGTGCCGTCGCTTGAGGACAGGACGCTCGGAGCTTGGCTTACGACGAGCCGCAGTGGAGTGATCGCTGGCGTAGCCGCATCCGCGTTGCATGGCGCCCAGTGGGTCGACGACAACGAGCCGATCGAAATACTCGTAGAGGATCGACGTCGTCAACCAGGGCTAATCCCGCGCGTAGACCGATTGGCCGCCGATGAAGTGACGAATGTCGACGAACTTCTGGTGACAACGCCGGCCCGAACGGCCTTCGACTTGGGGCGCTATCAGAAACGATCTCTAGCCATCGGGCGGATGGATGCCCTGATGCGTGCTGCGCCATTCCGTGCCGACGACGTCTTAGCGTTATTGGGCCGCTACGGCCCAGTCCGTGGGGTGCGGCAATTACGCGAGCTACTGCCGCTGGTAGACGCCGGCGCCGAGTCGCTGAAGGAAAGCTGGTTACGGCTCCTTCTCATCGACAACGGGTTTCCAATCCCTGAGACGCAGATTCCTGTGTTCGATGGCAGCGGCGAGCCGTTCGCCTACCTCGACATGGGATGGCGGCACATGCAGCTTGCCGTTGAATACGACGGCGACCAACATCGCACCGATCGGCCGAAGTACGTCAAAGACATGAGACGGACTCCGAAAGTCGAGAAGTGCGGCTGGGAGTTAATTCGAATCATCAATGAGGATCGACCTGCCGCGATTCTGGCACGTGTGTATGAGGCGTACCTGCGCCACGGGGGCGCCGAAATCGACGAAATGGCGCGAGTTACTTGGACTTTTCCGCCGAAACGTGAGTTTCGGCGAAACGGGGAGTTCGCGGCGTAACCGATTACACGCGGCGGGGTGCCGCGAGCCGTTCGCGGCGCAGCTGCTCGACCTCCGACAGCTGCAGCGGCGGCAAGTCGCCGACGACGCGGCTCAGCAGGTAGTCCGCGAGTTGGGGATTGCGGGCCAGGCACGGGCCGTGCAGATAGGTGGCGATGACACTGCCCTGCACTGCGCCGTCGACGCCGTCGCCCGCGCGATTGCCCGCACCCGAGACGACCCGCGCCAGCGGCTGCGCGCCAGAGCCGAGAACCGTACCGCCGCGGTGATTTTCGAAGCCGGTCAGCCGGTCGCTGAGGCCCGGCAGCAGCGGCTCGCTGACCACCTCGCCGATCGTCCGCTTCGGCTGTGGCGACGTCGTCAGGTCCAACATGCCGACCCCGTCGACCCGCTCACCCGCGGAGGTCTCATACCAATGCCCGAGCACCTGGATCGCGGCGCAGATCGCCAACACCGGCGCACCGCGCGCCGCCGCCTCCTGCAGACCCGGAAACCGGATGAGGTGCCTCGTTGCGAGCCGCTGGGCATAGTCCTCCGCGCCACCGAGCGTGTACAGATCCAGGGTCGACGGCACCGGGTCGTCGAGCGTGATGTTGACGATCTCGGCGTCAAAACCCCTCAGCCGCAGCCGTTGTCGCAACACCACGGAGTTGCCACCGTCCCCGTATGTCCCCATCACGTCCGGCAGTACCAGCCCGATCCGCACCGTCGAGTCAGCCACGGGACAGCGCTCGATTCAGCGCGAGGAACGCGGTGTAGTTCGCGACGACCTCGACATGGCCCGGCGGGCAAGACGTGATGGCCTCAATGGCGTTGTGCACCAACGTGTGTTCGACGCCCGCATAGCCGAGCCGCACCGCAAGGTCGGTCCCGCGCTCGCCCGCTGCCACCACCGGGTGCTTGACGAAGTGCTCGAAGTTGACGTCCCACAGCCATGACAGGTCTTCGCCGTCGGGCACCTGCCCGTTCACCGAGATCACCACCGAACCGGCGTCGGTGTCGACCATCGACAGCGCTTCCTGCCAGCCGGCCGGATTCTTGGCGAGCAACATCCGAACGGTGTGTTCGCCGAGCCGCACCGTGCTGTAGCGGCCCGCGACCTCGTCGACTCCCGACGCGGCAGCCACTGCGGCGGCAGGGTCGGCGCCCATCGCGACGGCAGCGGCCACCGCCTGGGTGGCGTTGCCCCGATTGACGGTGCCCGGCAACGCCAGCTGCATCGGCAGCGACAACCCGTCGGGCCCGTAGATGTTGGTGTCGTCATACCACCATTGCGGGGTGGGCCGTTTGAAATCAGTGCCCGTCGAATGCCAGTGCGCGCCGTCGCGGACGATGATCTCGCCGCTGCGCGGGCAGCTCACCGAGTCGTTCGCCCAGCCACCGCCCGCGGCGACCCACACCACGTTCGGGCTGTCGTAGGCCGCCGAGGTCATCAGCACGTCATCGCAATTGGCGACGACGACGGTCCGAGGGTGACGGGCCAGTCCCGCCCGCAGCGTGCGCTCGATGTGATTGATCTCTCCGACCCGGTCGAGCTGATCACGCGACAGGTTCAGCAGGACGATCACCTGCGGGTCGACCGCGTCGGCGACGTGCGGCACGTGCATTTCGTCGACCTCGAGCGCCGCCAACTCCGCGTCGCGCGCCCCGGCCAGCGCGGCCACCAGGCCGGCGTCCATGTTGGCTCCCTCGGCGTTGGTGGCGACGGATCCGAGCGTGCCGAGCGCCGCCGCGGTCATCCTGGTGGTCGTCGACTTGCCGTTTGTGCCGGTCACGATGGCCGTGCGGCGGCTCTGGCCCAGCTGGCGAAGGATCGATTTATCCATCGTCATCGCGACCAGGCCGCCGATCATCGCGCCGGCGCCGCGGCCCGTCACCCGCGACGCCCACCGCGCACCGGCTCCTGCAGCCAGTGCAATACGTCCACGAGTGGTGACCATCCAGGGCATTTTAGGTAGCCGACACGCTGGACGAGTGATCGAGGCATGTCGGACTGCCGTGCCATCCTGACGTTTGTGAGCCACACCTGGGGCAGGCCCGCTGCCGAGCCAGGAGCCGGCTGGGCAGTCGTGGACGTCGAGACGTCCGGCTTCCGGCCAGGCCAGGCCCGTATCGTCAGCGTCGCGGCTCTCGCCGTCGGCGACGACGGCAACGTCGAACGCAGCGTCTCGACGCTCCTCAATCCGGGTGTCGACCCCGGGCCCACCCACGTGCACGGCCTGACCTCCGAGATGCTCGCGGGCCAGCCGTGCTTCGCCGACGTCGCCGCCGAAATCATCGAGGTGCTGCGCGGCCGCACCCTCGTCGCCCACAACGTGTCTTTCGACTACTCGTTCCTGACGGCCGAAGCCGAGCTGGCCGGGCTGGTGCTGCCCATCGACAGCGCCATGTGCACCGTGGAGCTGGCGCGGCGGCTCGACCTCGGCGTCGACAACATGCGGCTCGAGACGTTGGCAGCCCACTGGGGCATCAGCCAGATGAAGCCGCACGATGCGCTCGACGACGCCCTCGTGCTGGCCCAGATTCTCAAGCCGGCGCTGGTCCGTGCCCGCGAGCGCAAGGTCTGGCTCCCGCTGCGACCGGTCGAGCGACGGTACTGGCCCAACGGTCAGGTCACTCACGACGAGCTGCGTCCGCTGAAGATGATCGCGTCGCGGCTGCCTTGCCCGTATCTCAACCCCGGTCGCTTCGTCAGAGGCAGGCCTTTCGTGCAGGGCATGCGGGTGGCGTTGTCGCCAGAAGTGAAGCGCACCCACGAGGAACTCGTCGAACGCATCCTGTACAGCGGGCTGACCTACACCGACGCAGTCGACCCGGAAACGTCGATGGTGATCTGCAACGAGCCCGAGCCCGAACAGGGCAAGGGCTACCAGGCCCGCGAGCTCGGAATCCCGCTGATCACCGACGCCGAGTTCATGGACTCCCTCGACGGCGTGATCGGCGGCACCGGTATCGAGGATTTCACCGACCACACCCTCACCGGCGGGCAGTTCGCCCTCTTCTAGATCACTCCGGCTGTGGCGTCCCCAGCGACGTACCCGGCGTGAACGTCACCGGCAGCTTGCCCACACCCGTCATGGTCGGATTGCCCGCATATTGGCGGACGCCGTCGAGGTCGATTTCGTAGTCGGGCATGCGGTCCAGCACGGCCTTCACCATCACCTCGAACATGACCCGCGCCAGCGGTGCCCCGATGCAGCGGTGCGGCCCGAGCCCGAACGCGACATGTCGATTGGGTGAGCGGTCCAGCACCACTTCGCCGGGCCGGTCGAACTCCTGCTCGTCGTGGTTGGCCGCGATCCAGCTGATCAGCATCCGGTCGTTGCGCCGCAGCTGCTGGCCGCACAACACCGTGTCGCGGCTGACGGTCCTGCTCAGTTGCTTGTTGACCGACGTGTATCGGAGAAACTCGTCTGCCGCTGTGCGGTAGAGCTCGGGACGGTCGATGAGCTGTCGACGTAGTTCAGGGTGGGTACCGAGATGCAGCAGGCTCAGCGCGGTCAACGACGTCGTCGTGTCGACGCCGCCGCCGATGAGGTTCCAAAGGATGTCGAGCAGCTGGGTGTCGTCCAGGCGCTTGCCGTCGAACTCGAACTGAACGAGGAAGCTCGTCAGGTCATCACCGGGATCCGCCCGCCGAGCCGCCGTGAACTTCAGCAGACCGTCGAGCATCGCGGGCACCTCGGCGATCGCCTTGTTGTACTCGGCGCCGTCGGCCGCGGCCATCACCGAGTGGAATAGGTCGGCGTAGAGCTGCCAGTTGTCGTACGGCAGCCCCATGAGCCGCATCGTGAGGATCGCAGGCACCGGGCTGGCGTAGTCGAGCACAAGATCCATCTGCCCGTCGGCGATCTTCTGGTCGAGGAACCAGTGCACCGACTGCTCCATGAACGGCCGCATCTTCTCGACGGCTCCAGACGAGAAGAACGGGGTGAGCGCCCGCCGCAGCGCGAGGTGATACGGGCCGTCGACCTCGCCGACGCCGAGCGGCGGCTGGCCCTCGGGTCGCGGCACACCCATCTCGCCCTGATAGTTCACGCCGTCGGCGGCGTCTGGTTCGTACTTGTGCGCGAATGTCTCGCCGTCGCGAGCGGCCTGGGCCACCGCGCCATAGCCGGTTACGTACCAGAACCCGCCGTACTTCTCATTCCATGCGACCGGGCACCGACGGCGCAGGTCTTCGTTGACCTCTTCCTCGTTGAGGTTGAACTCCTCGGAATGATGGTCGAAGTCGACGATTGCATCAGCACTGACGTCCGGGCGACCCATTAGGCTATCTTTGCATTTTTAGGGAGGTCGAGCCATCGACGACTGGCCAGCGGGTGCGACGATCGGCGGGCGGGTGATCCCGCCGATGCCCGATATCCCCCGGATGCGTCGTGAGCGTTTCGCGCGACTGCAGGAGCAGCTCGACGCGCAGGGTGTCGACGGTCTGGTTCTGCTCGGTTCGAGCTCGGTCGTGTATGCGACGGGTGCCGCCGAGCCGGGCCAAGACGGCGACCGCGCCGCGCTGTTTCGCACGGTTGCCGTTGTGGTAAAGGGAGATTCGGCGCCGCACCTGTACACGATCTACCGCGACGGAGTGCCTGACGATCTGCCCGAGGACCATGTGCACGGGCCACTGTTCCCGGATCTCGACGACGGCATCGAGCTGTTCGCCACCGCGATCGCGGACCACTTCCAGCCGGGTGCCCGCATCGGCATCGACCATCAAACGCACCCGGTCCTGCGTGCACTGCCCGGCGTCGACTGGGTCGACGCCGCGGATCTGGTGAGTCCGGCCAAGCTGATCAAGACGCCCGACGAGGTGGCCTGCATCCGTAACGCGCAGCTGCTCAACGAGCTCGCGATGGCCGACGCCAGGGAGCTGCTGCGCCCCGGTACCCGGCAGATCGACCTGAGCGCGGTGTTCCTGCGGCGGGTGTTCGAGCTCGGCGCATCGGCGAACGCGATCGACCCGATCTGGCAGGTGATGGCCCCGACACTCGAGCTCGGGCCGTGGACACTGCACGGTGACCTCGCCTATCCGACGGTCACCACCGACCGTTTTCTTCGCGACGGCGACATCATCTGGGTCGACGCGGGCATCACCTGGGAGGGTTATGCGTCCGACTATGGGCGGACGTGGATCACCGGCGCCGCTCCGGCCCCGAATGCCAAGCAGCAGGAGCAGTTTCGCCGGTGGCGATCTGTCGTCGATGCCGCGCTGGACATCCTCAAACCCGGGGTGTCTGCCCTGCAGCTCGGCAAGGCCGCGATCGAGGCCAACGACGGCGTCCGCCCGTGGATCGACCATTTCTATCTGGCTCACGGCATCGGGGTCGACAGCGCGGAGATGCCGCTCATCGGAACCGACCTTGGCGACCAGTTCGACGAGCGGCTGATCATGCAGCCGGGGATGGTGGCCGTGTTCGAGCCGGTTATCTGGGACGACGGCGCCGCCGGCTATCGCTCGGAAGACATTGTGGCGGTGACGGATACGGGCTGGGTCAAGCTGAGCGGCTCGACGTACGAACCCTATGGGGTCAGCGCATGAGCCCCCAACCACGTGACCGCGGACTGCTCGTCGGAACGATGGGCCTCGAGGACGACGCCCGCGTCGACTTCGCGCGACTCCGGACGGACCGGCGCGAAAAGGTGTTCGCCGGCATGGAACGCCACGGCCTTGACGCGTTGATGCTCGGCGGTGTCGGCAACGTCCGCTATGTGTCAGGGGCTCGTCAGCTCGGGCGGTCGGGCGTGCTGCCGTTCGCACCCGTCGCTGTCGTCGTGAGGCAGACGGCTCGCGTGCACCTACTGTCGACCTGGGACGAGGGCGTGCCACCCGAGATCGGCTACGACGATCTGTACCGCATGAGCTGGAACCCGGCGAACCTCGCGGCCGACCTGGCGAAGGTGCCCGGCCTGGGAGAGGCCGTAACGGTCGGCACCGACGGGTTGACGCCGAGGTTCAAAGGGTTGATCGCCCAACTCGTCACCAACGCCGAACTCGTCGACGCCGCGCCGGTGATGGCGGCCGCCCGACGGATCAAGACCGCCGACGAGGTCACGTGTCTGGAGGTGGCGTCCGCGATCGCCGAAGCCGGGCTCAGCGCGATGGAGGAGGCGTTGGAGCCGGGCATCACCGAGCGCCAACTGCTCGGTCTACACGACGAGCGGGTGGCGAGCCTCGGGGCACCGCACCCGCCGTCGGAGAGCGTCTGCTTCGCCACGCCTGCGCAAGGCCCCGTGACGTTTCGCCACCTCGCATCCGATCGCCGCGTCGGCGAGGGCGAACTGGTGGTTCTCGCGCCCGGTGCGCTGTACGCCGGCTATGAAGCCGGGCTGGCGCGAACCCGCGTCGCCGGGCGTTCGGTCGATCAGGAAACGGCGGATCTGGCGGCGCGATGTGCACGCGGCATGGATGCGCTGGTGGCCGCGTGCCGGCCGGGCAACACCGGGACCGACCTCTACCGCGCATGGGAGGACACCGGCAACACGGAGTCCCTGGTGCCTCTGGCCCACGGCCTCGGGCTCGGTGCCGAGCCGCCACTGGTCGGGCTGGGTCGTGGTCGCGATGCAAGACTCGAGGAGGGCATGGTGCTCAGCGTCCAGTCCTGGGTCACCGAGCAGGCCGTCGGAGGAGTGCTTGAACGCGCCACCGTGCACATCAAGAATACCGGGCCGACGACACTCACGCGCTATGGAAGGCTGTAATGACCAGTCACCGAACAGTTTTCAACCACATCGGATTGTGCGTCGGCGACCGTGAGCGATCCCGCAGCTTCTACGAGGGTCTGCTCGGGTTCCAATTCTGGTGGGAACTCGAGCTGCCTGACGAGGGCACCGAACAGCTTCTGCAGCTGGGAAGGCCGATCGGGGTGCGTGCGACGTACCTCGTGCGCGACGGCCTTGTGCTGGAACTGCTCGACTACTCCAAGCGTGAACTCCGCGCCGGGCCGCGCCGCGTCATGGACGAGCCTGGGCTGACGCATATGTCGCTGTCGGTGTCCGACCTGGGCGAGGTGGTGGCCAAGGTTGAAAGCTTCGGAGGACACGTGGTCGAGGAAACGGTCACCGAGCAATTCGCGATGATCCGCGATCCCGACGGGCAGCTGATCGAACTGCTTCCGGACACCTGGTTGGCCGCCCTGCCGCCGCGGCCGTGACCACTCCTTGCAGTCACTACATCTGTAGTGATACTGTCGGTGCATGGCAAGAACTACAGACGTAGTACAGCGCGAGACCCTGTGGGATGCCTACCGCCGTCACGGCTACTTCTTCCGCGAAGTAGCGATGCTGACCATCGCGATGGGCTTGGGGTTGCACCTGTACCGCGTGATCTTCGGCGACGATGCCACTCTGCAGCATGTGCTCACGCCCACCACCGACATGCTGCTGACGATTCCGATGACCTATGCAGCGATCACCGGCATCCTGAGCTACCGCCGGATGCAGTTCCTCAACCGCATACACAGGGTCGCGCTCACCGTTGCGTTGGCGTACATCACGGTGAGCGTTCCGCTGCATCTCTACGTGCTACTCGCCCTGCGCGATGTCAGCTTCTACGTGCACATGGCCGGCTACTGGTTCAGCTACCTCCTGCTGATCGTCGTGTACCCGGCGTTCCTGACGCTGTTCTGGAAACTGCAATATAGGAACTGATGCCTGCCAATCCCGAACGACGGAACCAGATCCTCGACGCCGCGATCGACATCCTGTGTGACGACGGCGTCGGGGGCCTCACGCATCGGCAGGTCGACAGCCGCGCAGGCGTGCCCGTCGGCACCACGTCGAACTACTTCCGGACCCGGCAGGCACTGCTCGAAGCCACCGCGGCCAGGACAGTGGATCTGCACTGGCAACGTGTCGAGGCGCTGCAGTCGGCGGTCGGCCCGCTGACCCGCGATGCCTTGAAGGCGTTGATGATTCGGATGCTCGAACCCGACGAGCAGTTCCGCCGTTGGACGCTGGCGCGGTTCGAGCTCTTCATGGAAAGCACCAGGCGCGACGAGTTGCGGCCGCTGATGAAAGAGCTTCAGGCGGCGGCGGTGAAGTCGGCGACACTCATCATCGAGGCCGCCGGCTTCACCTCGACACCGGAGCGGATGGACGAGCTCAGCAGGGTCCTCAACGGCTTTGTCTTCAGTAACCTGACCCTCCCGCCGGAGTCAGGCGTGCAAGACGCCGCCGGTCTGGTGGACCGACTGCTGAACGCGTTCCTCGACTAGCCCAGAGCCTTCGCCTTGAGAGAGTCGAACTCGGCCTGACTGATCGTGCCGGCCTCGAGAAGGCCCTTCGCGTCGGCGATCTCCTGCGCCGGCGAACGGCCCGCAGCCTGCTTGATGTAGTCGTCGGTCTGCTGCTTGGCGGCCATAGCAGCCGCCCGTGCCCGTTCGGCCATCCCCTTGCCGCGGGCGAACAAATAGACCAGTGCCGTGAGCCAGGGCAGGACGATCAGGAAGACCACCCAGATGGCTTTGACCAAGCCCGACGTCTTGTGGTCGCGCCAGAGCAGGTCATTGAGGATCTGGAACAGCACCAACAGGTACGCGATCCACGCGAAGATGATGAGGAAATGCCAGAGGAAATCCCAGGTTGAGCCCCAGTTCATGCCCGCTCCCTATTTAACGGTTGAACGCGCGCAGACATTTGCGCGCGCGTTAGTCAACCACGAGACGCTGCGCGGTTCACCGCCGACACCACGGCACGCAGCGACGCTGTGGTGATCGACGTCGCGATGCCAACGCCCCAGATGGTCCTGCCGTCCACGGACGCCTCTACGTATGCCGCGGCCTTGGCCTGCTCGCCGGATGACATGGCGTGCTCGGAGTAGTCGAGCACGTTGACGTCGATCCCGACACCGGACAGTGCGTCGACGAACGCCGCCAACGGGCCGTTGCCCGAACCGTGGATCTCCCGCTCGACGCCGTCGATCTTGACGACCGCCTTGATGGTGTCGGTGCCGCCGTCGACTTCTGATGCGTCGACCTGCTGCCGAATGCGCTCCAGCGGTCGCACCGGCGCGAGGTACTCCTCGGAGAAGACATCCCACATCTCCTTGGACGACACCTCACCGCCCTCGCCGTCGGTGATCTTCTGGATCGCCTGAGAGAACTCGATCTGCAGCCGGCGTGGCAATGCCAACCCGTGGTCGGCTTTCATGATGTAGGCCACGCCGCCCTTGCCGGACTGCGAATTCACCCGGATCACGGCCTCGTAGGTGCGGCCGACATCCTTCGGGTCGATGGGCAGATACGGCACCTGCCAAAGGATGTCGTCGACATCGGCGTCGGCATCGTCGGCGGACACCTTCATCGCGTCCAGGCCCTTGTTGATGGCGTCCTGATGGCTGCCCGAGAACGCGGTGTAGACCAGATCGCCGCCGTACGGGTGCCGCTCGTGCACCGGCAGCTGATTGCAGTACTCGACCGTGCGTCGGATCTCATCGATGTTGGAGAAGTCGATCTGCGGGTCGATGCCGCGGCTGAACAGGTTCATACCCAGCGTGACGATGCAGACGTTGCCGGTGCGCTCGCCGTTGCCGAACAGGCAGCCCTCGATCCGGTCGGCACCGGCCTGATAGCCCAATTCGGCTGCGGCGACGGCGGTTCCGCGATCGTTGTGCGGATGCAGGCTCAAGATGATGCTGTCCCGACGGGTCAGGTTGCGACTCATCCACTCGATCGAGTCGGCGTAGACGTTCGGGGTCGCCATCTCCACCGTGGCGGGCAGGTTGACGATCAGCGGCCACTCGGGGGTGGGCTGGATGACGTCGGCCACCGCGTCGCACACGTCCTTGGCGTATTCCAGCTCGGTGCCGGTGTAGGACTCCGGCGAGTACTCGAACCGCCACAGCGTGCCCGGATACTTCGCCGCCTGCTCCACGCACATGCGCGCCCCGTCGGTCGCAATCGCCTTGACGGAATCGCGGTCGGCGCGGAACACCACGCGGCGCTGCAGGATTGACGTCGAGTTGTAGAAGTGCACGATCGCCCGCGGCGCGCCTTCGCACGCCTCGAACGTCCGCTCGATCAACTCTGGCCTGCACTGAGTCAGCACCTGGATGGTCACGTCGTCGGGAATGGCACCTTGGCTGATGATTTCGCGGACGAAGTCGAAGTCGGTCTGGCTGGCCGACGGGAATCCGACCTCGATCTCCTTGTAGCCCATGCGGACAAGCAGATCGAACATGCGCCGCTTGCGGGCCGGGCTCATCGGGTCGATGAGCGCCTGGTTGCCGTCGCGCAGGTCAACCGCACACCACATCGGTGCACGGTCGACGACCCGGTTGGGCCAGGTGCGGTCCGGTACCGAGACCGGTTCGACTTCTTCGGCGAAACTGCGATACCGGCTGACCGGCAACGACGAGCCTCGCTGCGTGTTCCACGCGGGCTGCCCGTCGTATGGGGCGCCGGAGGGAGTGCTGATGCTTCGTGCCGACGAGTAGGCGTCGGCGGAGGGTTCGAAAGAATTCGGGTTTTTCACGGTGATTGCTCCGGGAGTGAATAGGGACTCGACCGGCGCATCGCGAACACCCGCGACGGGAAGCCGGTCTGGTCAGACCCCGTCGCGGCTGCCGAGAAGGAGCACCCGCTGTACCAAAGACATGGTGAGTCCACTGTATCAAGCGCGGTCCCGTTATCGAAACCCGGCGTTATAGGCCCGCGAGCTGCGGCAACGTCAGATGCGCGATCATGAAGTAGATCATCAGGCCGGTGCCGTCGACGATGGTCGCGATCATCGGTGCCGACACCACCGCAGGATCGATACGCACCTTCTTGAGCACCAGCGGCAGGATCGCCGAGACGAACGCCGACCACAACACGATGGCAGCGACGGTCAGGGAGACCGTGAGGGTGATCTGCGGGCCCACGCCGAGTGTCCAGGCCCGGATCACCGCGGCGAGCGCCATCGCAATCGCGATCAACGTGCCGGTGGAGAGTTCCTTGGCCACCACGGCAGGGAGATCGCGGAAGCGGACCTGGCCGGTGCCCATTGCGCGCACCAGGGTGGTGGTGATCTGGGTGCCGGTGTTTCCGCCCGTTCCGATCAACAGCGGAATGAAGAAGGCCAGCGCGACCACGGCCTCCATCTCTTCCTCGAAGGCCCGCAGCACCGTCCCGGTGTACGCCTCGGCGATGAACAAAACGAGGAGCCAGATAATCCGCTTGCGCCACAGCAGCCACGGCGATGCGCGTAGGTACGGCACTTCCAGGGGCGCAGAGCCGCCTTGGCGTTCGGCGTCCTCCGTGGTCTCGTTCTGGGCGATGTCGAGGGCCTGGTCTTCGGTGAGGATGCCCAGCAGCCGTCCCTCGGCGTCGACCACAGGCAGTTCCCGCAGGCGCCGGTCGATGACCAGGTTCGCGGCAGCCTCCGCGTCGGTCAGAGGGGCGACGGTGACGAGCACGGCCTCGAGCAGATCGGCGACGGCGTCGTCGGCCTGGGCGAGCACCAGGCTGCGAAACCGCACCCTGCCGAGCAGCTTTTGCTCAGGTTCGGTTACATAGACGAAGACGCCGGCATGGAGCCCGCCGTGATTTTCCGTGGCGCGATTGCGAATCTCGGCCACAGCCTGTGCGGCCGTCGTGGTCGGGCTCACCGTCAGAGTTTCGGGCGCCATGTGTGCGGCGACGGAATCGCCGGGCCAAGAGAGCAACCCGCGCAACACTTTTGCGCGGTCCATGGGCATCGCGGTGAGGAGCCCCTCGCGGACGTTACGGCTGCTTTGTCGCAGGATGTCGGCGGTGCGTTGCGCGTTGAGCGCGCAGAGCAACTCGGCTGCGCGCGGGATCGGCTGTGACTTAAGCATTTTGGCGACGAGATGGGCGTCGATGCTCTCGAAGAGGCCGGCCGCGGTCGGCGCGTCGAGCAACTCGCCGACGCGGCGGCGGTTTTTCGGGGACAGGGCTGTCACCTGATGTGCACGGTCCGCGGGATCGTCGACGGCATCGAGCCACAGTTCGAGTGCCTTCGGTGTTTGCATGTCGACGGCCTGGCGCAAGCTGAACGTGGCGCCGTGAGCGACGTCGGTCGTACTCATTGGCACTCCTCCCCTGGATTGTCGGCTAATCGTCCACCGGATCCGGCCGCCGCCGATGCCATTTCGAGCAAACAATTTGTGAACGCAGGCCTCGCCGCCCCTTAGTGTTGCTGCAATGAAGCTCGATCGTCGGTTGTGGGTGGCCATCGGTGTCGGCGTGATCGCCATCGCGGCGGTCGTGTTGTCACACACGGTGTTCGGCCGGCCATCCGAGGAGTGTCGTCCGGTCAAGGACCTGCTGGCCTTCAACAAGTCGCAGGCCAAGCTCATCGCGGCCAAAACCGGTGACTCCGATAGCCTCCCGACTGTGGCCGAGGAGGGGGCCTATCAAGCGTGGGCCGACGGCCTGGCCGAACGTGCGCAGAACGTCAGCTCGCCCGATCTAGCCCGGATGAGCACGCAGCTCGCCAACCTCGCCAACCAGTTCGTCGGGAAGCTCTCGGCCGTGCGCGTTCAATCCCAGTCGCAGGCTCCCGGCGCGCCTGCGCCGGCTGAGGCCTACGAGATGGCGGCGCTGAACACTCAAATCACCGACACACTCGGGGAGCTGTCCAAAGCCTGTCCCGACTAACAGGTCTGACAGTGGCAGCCGTGTCGGAGTCTCCTGATCAGAGCTGAACCGGTCGGCCCCAGCCGCCGGCGAACGCCACGTCCTCGAGCGGAAGGCGTTGGCGTCCCTGGGCATCGCGTTCGATGATCTCCGGCGGGGCGTTCTCGTAGTCGCCGAGCGAGCCGACGGCGACGACCGCGAAGGGCTGCACGCCCGCAGGAATCCCGAAGTCCTCACGAGCGCCGTCGGCGTTGAACCCCGCCATCGGGTGGGCGACCAGCCCGCGCGAGACCGCCTCGAAGGTCAGCTGCGCGATCGCCGCGCCCGCGTCGACCGCCGCGTACCGGGCGGTGCGCTCGTCCTCGCCCTCGTCGGCGCACACCAAAATCAACGCGCCCGCCCCGTAGGCGTAGCGGTTGCCCCGCTTCAGCAACTCCGTGATCGTGGTGAATGTGTCGTCGCCGCGGCGCCCGACGATGAAGCGCACCGGTTGCCTGTGGCCCCAGGTGGCTGCCCAGCGTGCGGCCTCCAGCACGGCGACCAGCTGCTCGGTGTCGAGCACCGCCTTGGGATCGAACATCCGCGGGCTCCACCGCGCGGCGATGTCTGGATGGATCGGCACCCGGGTCTCGGCGAGCCGACCGGCGGGTTTCTTGACCACATCCTGACGCTACCGGCGGATTAATTTGGGTGCGGGAACCCCTTATCCTTGGTGGGATCTTCTCGGATCACCTTGAAACACCAGAGAGGTTCTGACAGTGGCGCTCGTCGTGCAGAAGTACGGCGGATCTTCGGTATCCGATGCCGAACGGATCCGCCGCGTCGCCGAGCGCATCGTCGAGACGAAGAAGCAGGGCAACGACGTCGTCGTGGTGGTCTCCGCCATGGGCGATACCACCGACGACCTGCTTGACCTGGCCAGACAGGTATGCCCGGCGCCGCCGGCGCGGGAGATGGACATGCTGCTGACCGCCGGCGAGCGCATCTCCAACGCACTGGTCGCGATGGCCATCGACTCGCTAGGCGCACAGGCCCGGTCCTTCACGGGATCGCAGGCAGGCGTGATCACCACCGGCACTCACGGCAACGCCAAGATCATCGACGTCACCCCTGGTCGGCTTCAGGACGCCCTCAACGAGGGCCTCATTGTGCTTGTCGCGGGATTCCAGGGCGTCAGCCAGGACAGTAAGGACGTCACGACGCTGGGCCGAGGCGGATCGGACACCACAGCGGTGGCGCTGGCGGCGGCGCTCAAGGCGGACGTCTGCGAGATCTACACCGACGTCGACGGCATCTTCACCGCCGATCCGCGCATCGTGCCCAACGCCAGGCATCTGGATACCGTGACGTTCGAGGAGATGCTCGAAATGGCCGCATGCGGGGCCAAGGTGCTGATGCTGCGGTGCGTGGAATATGCCCGCCGCTACGACGTTCCGATCCACGTGCGCTCGTCGTACACGGACAAGCCCGGCACCCTCGTCAAAGGATCGATGGAGGACATCCCCATGGAAGACGCCATCCTGACCGGAGTCGCCCACGACCGCAGTGAGGCCAAAGTCACCGTTGTCGGCCTGCCTGACGTTCCGGGCTACGCCGCCAAGGTCTTTCGCGCCGTCGCCGACGCCGACGTGAACATCGACATGGTGCTGCAGAACATCTCGAAAATCGAGGACGGCAAGACCGACATCACCTTCACCTGCTCACGTGACAGCGGGCCGGGAGCGGTCGAGAAGCTGACAGCGCTTCAGAAGGAGATCGGCTTCTCCAAGGTGCTGTACGACGACCACATCGGCAAGGTGTCGCTGGTCGGCGCAGGCATGCGCAGCCATCCCGGCGTCACCGCCAGGTTCTGTGAGGCGCTCGCCGAGGTGGGTGTGAACATCGATCTGATCTCCACCTCCGAGATCAGGATCTCGGTGCTGGTCAAGGACACCGAATTGGACAAGGCC
This sequence comes from uncultured Actinomycetota bacterium, assembly GCA_963817825.1. Classification (GTDB taxonomy): domain Bacteria; phylum Actinomycetota; class Actinomycetes; order Mycobacteriales; family Mycobacteriaceae; genus Mycobacterium. Next base: position 398,743 of record CAWFQG010000018.1, read on the forward strand.
GTACTGGCGTTGCACGAGGAGTTCGGCCTCGGCGGCGACGAAGAAGCAGTGGTCTATGCGGGGACAGGACGCTAGATGGTCAACATCGGAGTAGTCGGCGCGACCGGGCAGGTCGGCCAGGTGATGCGCACGCTTCTGGACGAACGCGACTTTCCCGCCACCTCGGTGCGGTTCTTCGCGTCCGCACGGTCGCAGGGCAAGAAGCTCGAGTTCCGCGGGCAGCAGATCGAGGTCGAGGACGCCGAGACCGCCGACCCCAGCGGCCTGGACATCGCGCTGTTCTCCGCGGGCGCGACGATGTCGCGGGTGCAGGCGCCGAGGTTCGCCGCCGCGGGCGCCATCGTCATCGACAACTCGTCGGCGTTCCGCAAGGACCCGGACGTGCCGCTGGTGGTCAGCGAGGTCAACTTCGAAAGAGATGTCGCCAACCGGGCCCGGTCTCTCAAGAAGGGCATCATCGCCAACCCGAACTGCACCACGATGGCCGCGATGCCGGTGCTGAAGGTGCTGCACGACGAGGCGCAGTTGGTACGCATCATCGCGTCGACGTACCAGGCTGTCTCCGGCAGTGGACTGGCCGGCGTACAGGAGCTCTTCGAACAGGCCCGCGCGGTCGTCGACGACAGTGAGCAGCTGGTGCACGACGGCGGTGCGCTGCAGTTCCCGGAGCCGAAGAAGTACGTCGCGCCGATCGCGTTCAACATCGTCCCGTTGGCGGGCTCGCTCGTCGACGACGAGTCCGGCGAGACCGACGAGGACCAGAAGCTGCGCAACGAGAGCCGCAAAATTCTTGGCATCCCAGACCTTTTCGTCAGCGGCACGTGTGTGCGGGTGCCGGTGTACACCGGCCACTCACTCTCCATCAACGCCGAATTCGCCAGGCCGCTGTCGCCGGATCGCGCCCGCGAGCTGCTGTCCGATGCGCCGGGTGTGACGTACGTCGACGTCCCGACACCACTGGCCGCCGCTGGAGTCGACGACTCATTGGTCGGCCGGATCCGCCAGGACCCCGGCGTGCCCGACGGCCGAGGTCTCGCCTTATTCGTGTCCGGCGACAACCTGCGAAAAGGTGCTGCGCTGAACACAATTCAGATCGCCGAGCTGCTGGCCGCGGAGTTGTGACCCCACGACGCCGAAACTCACGTTTGGGCGGAAAAGTTCGAGTAGTTCTCGCCATAACGTCGATTTCGGCGCTCGCCACACCCGTTGCACACGCCGATCCGCCGTCGCCGTTTCCCGAGCCGATCCTGCCGCCGCTGGCGCCGGGCCAGGCGTTGCGCATCGCGCCGACCGCCGGAACCGGAACGCCGACAGGCGATTACGGTATCGGTGCCACCGACCTGTGCGAGTTCGTCGAGTTCCCAAGCGGCATCCTGCAGGTTTGTGGCGACAGTTTCGCGGGCCAGGGCGTCGGCTTCGGCGGCTGGTACTCGCCCATCGCCTTGCATGTCGAGACCGACTCCGTCGACGACCCGACCGGGGTGCGCTACGACGGCGTCATCGGTATCGACAAGCCGCTGCTCGCTGATCCCGCACCGCAGGGCACCTCCCAGCTGCCTGCCGGTGTCGTGCAGGTCAACCGCGAGAACTACATGTTGGTCACGACCACCAAAGACCTGCGGCCTCAGTCCTCGCGATTGGTGAAAGCCGATCCGGCGCACGGCAATTGGCCGACGCTGCCGAAGTCGCAGCGGGACGCCGGATACGAAGGCGGTCGCCAATCCCAGATCAGCGGCTACTACGACCCGATCCCGACGGCAGACTCGCAGACCGGGTGGGTGTACATCGTCGCCAACAATTTCGACCGCACCGGGCCGGCAGTGCTCTATCGCGCCAAGCGGGAGGCCTTCACCGACCGGTCTACCTGGCAGGGCTGGTCGGCGGCGCCAGGGCCTGATGGCGGATGGAAGAAACCGCCGACGCCGTTGTGGCCGGACCGGGTCGGCGAGATGAGCGTCCGGCAGATCGAAGGCAAGACGGTGCTCTCGTACTTCAATGCCAGCACCGGCAACATGGAGGTGCGGGTTGCCGACAATCCCACCGCACTGGGGTCCGCACCGGTGACCACGATTGTATTCGCCGGCGAGTGGCCGGATCCCGCCGACCAACTGCCGCCGCCCGAGGACAACCGGCTGGCCCAGCCGTACGGCGGCTACATCTCGCCCGGATCCACCCTGGACGAGCTGCGTGTGTTCATCAGCCAGTGGAACACCCTGCCGCGGGCCCAAGCGCCGTACCGGGTAATCCAATTCGCGGTCAATCCGCTCAAGCCGTAGTCAACAGGCTAATCCTGGCCTTCCGTCCGCAGTGCGTCCGCAGTAAATCCGAGAGACGAATCGAACAGCCCCGCTGCGACCTTGCGTGTGCGGTCGTTCGGCCATAGATGGCTGTACGTGTCCAGCGTGATCGACGCCGATGAGTGCCCGAGCGCGCGCTGCACCGTCACCACGTCGCTGAGTCGCTGCTGGGCGCCGTCACCGACGACTCCCGATGCGGCTGCTCGGCCTGCCCGTCATCGTGAACAGGTTCATCCCCGCCTACTCCGGCGCACTGGTGGACATCAACGCCGTAGTGTCCGCGGTCGGACCCGTCCAGATCAGCGCCTCCGAGCACCAGTACTTCAGCTCCGACAGCATCGGACTGCGGGCAACCTGGGCCAACTGGATCGGCAAGTTCCTGATGACGGAACCCGGCAGCTAAGGGGTGGCTGCGCGCCCTGACGGTCGGCCCTGGCTCGTGTCTCCGGAGCCGAACCACGTCAAGGGCAATCAGTGATGAAAAAAAGACAACCGGTATCGCTGCCGCTAAAAGCACTGCACATTCCATCTCCGCCATACCGATAACAATCTCGCTAAGCACGCGGTCCGTCGTCAGTAGTCGACTACTGAACGATCAGTACTCGACTACTGCACTACGGACCCCCAGCCCAACTCCCACATTTTTGCGCGTGGGTCTTGCCGACACGGGTTCGCTTCTTTTCAATCGCCGGCCGCCTCGTGCTTTCTCGCGGCGGCCTTGGCCCTCACGCGCTGATGCGCGGTGAGCAGGAGCCGATCGAACGTCGTTCGGGGCGGCACGGTCTCGTCGTACTCCAAGGCCTTGACATCCTCAATCAGCTGCTCCGCCAACACACGAAGCTTGACGTTCGTTTCCTGCGAGCGCCACTTCAACAGATCGAACGCGGCGTCGGCCTGCACGCGATACACCAGCATCAAGATGCCCTTGGCCTGTTCGATCGCGGCGCGGTTCTCGGCGATCTCGGCGACCGCCTCGGTGATGATCGCCGCACGGGCCTCACTCGACGGAGTGACGTCGATGTAGAAGCCCTGGGTGCCGACAACCTTGCCCACGTTGTCGTGCAGCCGTTCACCGATGACGACGACCTCGCGCGTCTGACCCTGCACGGTGATGATGCGGTGACGGGTGCTGAACGCCCTGCGACTTCGGACAATGTCCTCCAGCGTCGCCGCGACCTGTTCGTAGTCGTCGGGGTGCTTGTGGGAGAGCACCAGGCGTGTTGTCGGCGTGACCTCTCCCGGCTGATAGCCGTGGATGCGCGCAACCTCAGGTGACCACTCCCACCGCTCATCCTCGAAGTAGAAGCGGTACCAACCGAAGTGTTGTGGAGCGCCTCCTGCCAAGGCCAGCTCGACGGTCGAACCTTCGCTCATATTCCGGGCAAAGAGATGGTCATGATCAATCTTGACACGTGGTCTCACTCACAGCTGATTCATATCCAATTCAAGAGGAGCGCATGAGAACCGTTTGCATGCTGTGACGTATGAGCGAATCAACGTCGTCCTCTGACGAAACCACAACCAGCCCCGTGGCGACCACCGCCGCCCCGCCTCCACAGCCTGCCTACGTCGAGCGTGCTCCCGAGCACCGCCGCTCGAGACTCATCGCCGTGGCCGCGTGGGTCGGCATCGTCGCCGGGGTCGTCTTCATCGTCGCCGTCATCTTCTTCAGCGGCTTCATCCTCGGCGCACATGCCGGCGGCGGCCACCACGGCAAGCACCACGGGGGAGGGGACCGCGAGTTCGGGATGATGCACCACGGTGGTCCGCCGCCGATGGGACAGATGGGGCCGCGCGGTCAGTTCGGACCGCCGCCAGGGTTCGGACCATTCGGACCAGGTGGTCCCGGCTCCCAGCAGGGGCCAGAAGCTCCGTCGACCAGCGCCCCCGCCCGCCCCTAACCGGAAGATCTACAGCCGGGTGTGCGGTTCCGTACGCGTTTCCCGCGATTCGCGTATGAAACCGCACCCTCGGCGTGTGCGTTTTACCGATAATTTGGGGTACTTCCAATCTGTGTCGCGCTTTCGAAGCGCCCGCGGCCCCAGCCCATCAAGGCCGCCACACAGTGAGGAGATAAGCCAATGACGGACAAATTCGCCACTACCGATGGCGGTGCGCCGGTACCGAGTATCGAGCATTCGCTGACTGTGGGGCCCGACGGCCCGATTCTGCTGCAGGATCACTACCTGATCGAGCAGATGGCCAACTTCAACCGCGAGCGCATCCCGGAGCGTCAGCCCCATGCCAAGGGCGGTGGCGCGTTCGGCCACTTCGAGGTCACCCAGGATCTCAGCAAGTTCACCAAGGCGGCGGTGTTCCAGCCGGGCACCAAGACTGAGATGGTGGCCAGGTTCTCCACTGTGGCGGGCGAGCGCGGCAGCCCAGACACCTGGCGTGACCCCCGCGGCTTTGCGCTGAAGTTCTACACCTCCGAAGGCAACTTCGACATGGTCGGCAACAACACTCCGGTGTTCTTCGTCCGCGACCCGATGAAGTTCCAGAACTTCATCCGCAGCCAGAAACGGATGGCCGCGAACAACCTGCGCGACCACCACATGCAGTGGGACTTCTGGACGCTGTCACCGGAATCGGCACACCAGGTCACCTATCTGATGGGCGACCGGGGGATCCCGAAGACGTGGCGGCAGATGAACGGCTATTCCAGCCATACCTACAGCTGGCTGAACGCCGACAACGAGTTGTTCTGGGTGAAGTATCACTTCAAGACCGACCAGGGCATCGACTTCCTCACCCAGGAGGATGCTGATCGGCTGGCAGGCGAGGACGGTGACTATCACCAGCGCGACCTGTACACCTCGATCGAGGACGGCAGCTTCCCCAGCTGGACGCTGCACGTGCAGATCATGTCGTTCGAGGACGCGAAGACCTACCGGTTCAACCCGTTCGACCTGACCAAGGTCTGGCCGCACGGCGACTACCCGCTGCACGAGGTCGGCAAGATGACGCTGAACCGGAACGTCGTCGACTATCACGCGCAGATCGAGCAGGCCGCTTTTGAGCCGAACAACATCGTGCCCGGCACCGGACTCAGCCCGGACAAGATGCTGCTCGCCCGCGGGTTCTCCTACTCGGACGCGCACCGGGCCCGGCTCGGGGTGAACTACAAACAAATCCCCGTCAACGAGCCACATGTCGAGGTGAACGCCTACTCAAAGGACGGTGCGATGCGCATCCGCAACGCCACCGATCCGGTGTACACGCCGAACTCGATGGGCGGCCCCGAGGTGGACCCGAAGCAGGCCGCCGAAGTGCACTGGGCATCCGACGGCGACATGGTCCGCACGGCCTACGCCCTGCGCCAGGACGACGACGACTGGGGGCAGGCAGGCACGCTGGTACGCGAGGTGCTCGATGACGATGCGCGGGACCGGTTGGCCCACAACATCATCGGCCATGTGTCCGACGGTGTGCGCGAACCCGTGCTGTCGCGGGTGTTCGAATACTGGAAGAACGTCGACCCCGATCTCGGCAAGACTGTCGAGGAAGGTGTGCGCGCCAACCTGAACGGCAATGGCTCCTAGCCCACAGGACCGTCTTGCCGTGTGAAGCCGGGCTGGCATGATCAAGCCCATGAGCATCGAAGTCGTTTACACCGCAGAATCAACCGCAACCGGGGGTGGCCGCGACGGCCACGTGAAGTCCACCGACGGCAGGATCGATCTTGATACCCGGCCGCCGAAGGAGATGGGGGGCAGCGGCGAGGGCGTCAACCCCGAACTGCTCTTCTCGGCGGGCTACGCCGCATGTTTCCTCGGCGCGCTGCGGCTTGTTGCGCGGAACGAGAAGATCGACCTCGACGACGCCACCGGCATCACCGCCCAGGTCGGCTTCGGGAAGGACTCCGAGGGCGGGTTCGGGATCAACGCAAACCTGATCGGCTATCTGCCAGGGCTCGAGCAGAGCGCGGCCGAGGAACTTATGGACAAGGCGCACGGCGTCTGCCCGTACTCCAAGGCCACCCACGGCAACATCGACGTCAAGCTGTCGGCGAAGGTCTAGCCGCATGATGCCCCGGCGGCCGCGCAGCGGCCGGGGGAGAGCCCTGGCCGGCGTCGGTCTGGTTGTCGGTCTGATCGTCGCCGCGCCCGCGGCCGCTCGCCCGTCGGATCCGGGTGTCGTGAACTACGCCGTGCTCGGCAAGGGATCTGTCGGCAACATCGTCGGGGCGCCGATGCGGTTCGATTGGACGTTCACCGACCCGTTCCAGGCCTTCGGCGTCGACGACCCGGTCTGCAACAACTGGGCCGACATCGGGCTGCCTGAGGTGTACCTCGACCCCGACCTGGCGTCGTTCAACGGTGCGACGACGCAGGAGTCGAATACCGATATGACGCACCTGGTCAAGCAGGCGATCGGCGTCTTCGCCACCAACGACGCCGCGGCCAGGGCCTTCCACCGGGTCGTCGACCGCACCGTCGGCTGCTCGGGCCAGACGACGGCGATGCATCTGGACAACTTCACCACGGAGGTATGGTCGTTCACCGGTGGCCCTGCGACGGCGACCGACGCCGACTGGGTGAAGCAAGAGGCCGGCACCGACCGGCGCTGCTTCACCACGACCCGGCTGCGGGAGAATGTTCTGCTGCAGGCGAAAGTGTGTCAACCGGGCAATGGCGGTCCTGCGGTGAACGTGCTGGCAGGTGCGATGCAGAACACTCTGGGGCAGTAGAACCCGCTGATTTGGGTACCTGTCATCGAGCCGTCATACGAAAATCGCGGGAGTTTGTCAGTCGGCTCTGGAAGATGGATACCAGGCCGCGATCGTTCCAGACCCGGAAGGGATGGCTGGTATGACCAACACCATCACGACCGACCTGGACGAAGCGCACCCTTCTGACGCCGACACCGAGCTGACCAGTGCGAACAGCGCGGTGACGCGTATCGGCGCCAACTGCCTGACCGATGGTCCGGTCGGTCGGGTAGGGCTGGAGATCGAAGCCCATTGCATCGATCTGGCTGATCCGCTGCGTCGCCCGGACTGGGACGAGGTCACCGGGGTCATCGCTGGCGTTCCGCCCTTGCCGGGCGGGAGCCTGATCACCGTCGAACCCGGCGGTGCGGTGGAACTGTCCGGCCCACCGGCGGACGGCCCGCTGCAGGCGATCAACGCCATGGCCGCCGACCGGGCGGTGTTACGCACGGCGTTCGCCGGCGCGGGATTCGGGCTGGTACTTCTGGGTGCCGACCCGCTGCGGCCGGCCAAGCGTGTCAACCCCGGCGACCGCTACCGCGCGATGGAGCAGTTCTTCGTGGCCAGCCAGACCGGCGCGGCCGGCGCGGCGATGATGACGTCCACCGCGTCGGTACAGGTCAATCTCGAGGCCGGCCCGCAGTCCGAATGGGCGGCGCGGGTCCGGCTCGCGCACGCGCTCGGCCCGACGATGGTCGCTATCGCGGCCAACTCGCCGCTGCTCAGCGGCAAGTTCACCGGCTGGCGCAGCTCGCGTCAGTGGGTGTGGGGCCAGCTCGACTCGGCGCGCTGCGGTCCGATCCTCGGCGTCGACGGCGAGGATCCGGCCAGCGACTGGGCGCGATACGCGATGAAGGCGCCAGTGATGCTGGTGCACCCCACGCCCGAAATGGATGCCGAGCCGATCACCGACTGGGTGCCGTTCGCCGAATGGGCCGACGGGCAGGTGCTACTCGGCGACCGCCGACCGACGGTGGCCGACCTCGACTACCACCTGACGACGCTGTTCCCACCGGTTCGGCCGCGTCGGTTCCTCGAAATCCGCTACCTCGACAGCGTGCCCGACGAAGTATGGCCCGCCGTCGTCTTCACCCTCACAACGCTGCTCGACGACCCGGCCGCCGCCGACATCGCCACCGAAGCCACCGAGCCGGTGGCCACGGCATGGGACCGTGCCGCGCAGAAGGGTCTCGGTGACCTGCGTTTGCACGAGGCCGCGACCCGTTGCGTGCAGGCGGCAGCCGAGCGCGCTCCGGCCGAACTCGAGGAATCGATGCAGCGACTGATGCGTTCGGTCGAACAGGGTCGATGCCCGGCCGATGATTTCTCCGACCGGGTGGTCAAAAACGGGATCGCGACCGCGGTCACCGAACTGGCGCAAGGGGAGCTGTGACCGCACGCGAGACGCTGGCGCGCCGGCTGACCAAGGCGCGCGACCGCACACTTCGGCTGGTGGAATTCGACGATGCCGAATTGGGCCGTCAGTACGACCCCTTGTTGAGCCCACTCTTGTGGGACCTCGCGCACATCGGCTGGCAAGAGGAGTTCTGGCTGCTGCGTGACAACGACCCGCAGCGGCCAGGCATGCTGGCGCCTGACGTTGAGCGCCTCTACGACGCGTTCGAGAATTCCCGCGCGAGCCGGGTCAACCTGCCGCTGCTGCCGCCGTCCGACGCCCGGGCCTATTGCGCGACGGTCCGCGACAAGGCGCTGGACACTCTCGACGCGCTGGCCGACGACGGCTCCGAGAGCCAGGCGGCGTTCAACTTCGGGCTGGTGATCAGCCACGAGAACCAGCACGACGAAACGATGCTGCAGGCGCTGAATCTGCGGTCGGGGCCGGCGCTGCTGGACTACGGGACCAGGCTTCCATCGGGCAGGCAGGGTGTGGCGGGCACGTCAGTGCCGGTGCCCGGCGGCGCGTTCACTCTCGGAGTCGACGCGGTGACCGAACCGCATTCGCTGGACAACGAGCGTCCCGCGCACACCGTCGATGTGCCGAGCTTCCGCATCGGCCGGGTCCCGGTCACCAATGGGGAATGGCAACAGTTCATCGACGACGGCGGCTACCGGCAGCCGCGGTGGTGGTCCGAGCGCGGTTGGTCGCATCGCGAACAGGCGGGCCTGACCGCACCGCAGTTCTGGAATGACGGAGATCTTTCCGGCACCCGCACCAGGTTCGGCCATGTCGAGGACCTCCCCCCCGACGAACCCGTCCAGCACGTTACGTATTTCGAGGCCGAGGCCTACGCGGCATGGGCAGGCGCGCGGCTCCCCACCGAGGTCGAGTGGGAGAAGGCGTGTGCGTGGGATCCGAAAACCCGTGAGCGTCGCCGCTTTCCGTGGGGGCGGTCCGAACCGACCGAGCACCTCGCCAACCTCGGAGGCGACGCGCTGCGACCGGCACCGGTCGGCGCGTATCCGGCCGGCGCGTCGGCGTATGGCGTCGAGCAGATGCTGGGCGACGTGTGGGAGTGGACCTCGTCGCCGCTACGGCCGTGGCCGGGATTCACACCGATGATCTACGAGCGCTACAGCCAACCGTTCTTCGATGGCGACTACAAGGTCTTGCGCGGAGGATCGTGGGCGGTCGCCGCGGACATAATCAGACCGAGCTTCCGCAATTGGGACCACCCGATCCGGCGGCAGATCTTCAGCGGAGTGCGGCTGGCCTGGGACGTCGACGGAGCCGCGGTCTGATGTGCCGTCACCTTGGCTGGCTGGGTGAGCCGCGTTCGGTGGCCTCGCTGGTGCTGGAACCCCCGTATAGCCTTCTGGTGCAGTCGTATTCGCCGCGTCGGCAGAAGCACGGCCTGATGAACGCCGACGGCTGGGGCGTCGGGTTCTTTGACGACGGGGTGGCTCGCCGGTGGCGCAGCGCAACGCCGCTGTGGGGTGACCCTTCGTTCGCATCGGTGGCGCCCGCCCTTCGCAGCGGATGCGTGGTGGCCGCGGTCCGGTCGGCCAGTGTGGGAATGCCCATCGAGTCGTCGGCATCGGCTCCGTTCAGCGACGGCCGGTGGCTGCTCTCGCACAACGGTCTGGTTGATCGCGCGGTGCTACCGCCATCCTCGGCAGCGGAGTCGACCAACGACAGTGCGCTGCTCGCTGCGTTGATCTTCGAACGCGGCCTGGACGCCCTCGGGGACACCATTGTCGAGGTCGCGGCCGCCGACCCGAATGCCAGGCTGAACATATTGGCAGGCAACGGATCTCAACTGCGGGCCACCACATGGGGTGACACGCTGTTCGCCCTTCGTCGGGATAACGGCGTGGTGCTGGCCAGTGAACCGTTCGACGACGACCCGCAGTGGCAGGAGATCCCCGACCGCCACCTCGTCAAAGTCGACGACTCCCGGGTGGAGTTGATCGCGCTGAAAGGATCGGCATGACTCTCTCGCTGTCCAACCACCTGGCGGCGGACTCCGCGGCGCAGGCGCTGCGTCGTGACGTTTACGACGGCCTCACGCAGACGCCGAAATCGTTGCCGCCCAAGTGGTTCTACGACTCAGTGGGCAGCGACCTGTTCGATCAGATCACCCGGTTGCCCGAGTACTACCCGACCAGGGCCGAAGCGGAGATCCTGCGCGACCGCTCTGCGGAGATCGCCGCGGCATCCGGCGCCGACACGTTGGTGGAGCTGGGCAGCGGCACTTCCGAGAAGACCAGGCTGCTGCTCAGTGCGCTGCGCGACACTGGATCGCTGCGCAGGTTCATCCCGTTCGACGTCGACGCCGGGATGCTGCAGGCTGCAAGCTCGGCCATTCTCGACGAGTATCCCGGCATCGAGATCGAGGCGGTATGTGGCGATTTCGAGGAACACCTGAGCAATATCCCTCGCATCGGCCGGCGACTGGTGGTGTTCCTCGGCTCGACGATCGGCAATCTGACGCCGGGGCCGCGGGCGGACTTCCTGTCGGCGCTGTCCGGCACGTTGCGACCCGGGGACACCCTGCTGTTGGGCACCGACCTGGTCAAGGACACCGGTCGGCTGGTGCGCGCCTACGACGACGGCGCGGGTGTGACGGCACAGTTCAACCGCAATGTGCTTGCGGTGGTCAACCGTGAACTCGACGCCGACTTCGACCTCGGGGCGTTCGAGCATGTGGCCCGGTGGAACCCCGACGAACAGCGCATCGAGATGTGGCTGCGGGCGAACGCTGCCCAGCGGGTTCGCGTCGGCGCGCTCGATCTGACCGTCGGCTTCGATGCCGGCGAGGAGATGCTCACCGAGGTGTCGTGCAAGTTCCGGCCGGAGGATGTCGCCGCGGAGTTGGCCGACGCGGGTCTGCGGCACACACATTGGTGGACCGACCGGGCGGGCGACTTCGGACTGTCGCTGTCGACGAAATGACTCTGCCCGCCGGCGAGGACCTCGGAGATCGCTGGCGCGCAGCCCGTCCCCAAGTCGCCGGAATTCACCTGGACAGCGGTGCCTGCTCGCGGCAGAGCTTCGCGGTCATCGAGGCGGCCGCTCAGCACGCTCGGCACGAGGCCGAGGTGGGCGGTTACGTCGCCGCAGAGGCCGCCGCGCCCGCGCTTGACGCGGGCCGGGCCGCGGTTGCGGCGCTGACCGGGATGACGGCCTCCGACGTCGTCTACACCACCGGTTCCAACCACGCGCTCGACCTTCTGTTGAGCAGCTGGCCAGGCGCTCGCAGCGTCGCCTGCTTGCCGGGCGAGTACGGGCCGAACCTTGCGGTGATGGCGGCGAACGGCTTCGACGTGCGCGCACTGCCTGTCGACGAAGACGGCCGCCTGGCGGTCGACGAGGCAGCCACCGTGCTGGCGGTCAACCCGCCGGCGCTGGTGCACCTGACCCCACTGGCAAGCCACCGCGGAATCGTCCAGCCGGCCCGCGAGCTCGCCGACGTGTGCCACGGTCTCGGAGTGCCTCTGGTGATCGACGCCGCGCAGGCCCTAGGGCACATCGACTGTTTGGTGGGCGCCGACGCGATCTACTCGTCGTCGCGCAAATGGATCGCAGGTCCACGCGGCGTCGGCGTACTTGCGGTGAAACCCGCACTGGCGCAGCGGCTCCGGCCGCGTCTGCCGCCGCCGGAATGGGAGCTGCCGTTCACGGTGATGGAGCGGCTCGAGCATGGTGAGACCAATCTTGCTGCGCGCATTGGTCTTTCGGTCGCTCTCGGCGAGCTTCTCGGTGCGGGCACAGAAAACATCCGCACCCGGCTGGCCGAGCTGGGTGGGCTGACTCGCAACGCGCTGACCGAGGTCGATGGATGGCGCGTCATCGAGCCCGTCGACGAGCCGACGTCGATCACGACCCTGGCGGCGACGGCAGGCGCGGACCCGCAGCGGGTCCGGGCATGGCTCATCGCCGAGCGCGGCATCGTCACCACCTACGCCGAAGTGCAGCGTGCACCCTTCGAGATGGCCACGCCGGTGCTCAGGGTGTCCCCGCATGTCGACAACACCGCCGACGAGCTGGGCGTATTCGCCGAGGCCCTGGCCGACGCCACCAATGAGGTGTGACTAGTCCAGCGCTACGGCGCATCCTTTCCAACCGACAACGTCGCCTCGTAATCCTCGAATGAAATCGGGTCGTCGCGTGTCCGCGGATACGGGTCAAGCGACTTCAACGAGATTGTGTAGCCGTCGACTTGGGCCTTCTGCACATTCTGGCCGGGTGCGGGGTTGGTGTTGAAATCCACTGTCGTCGGCGGATGTCCCGCGGGCTGAACGGAAACGGCGATGCGGGCCTGTCCCGTCCAAAAGCATTCGACCTCGGTTGGACAGCGGGAATCCTCGAGTACGTCGGTGAACCGCAGGTGCAGATTCTCGCCGCGGATCACCGTTTCCTGTCCACCGCTGAGGGGGAAGTCCTGCTTGAGATCGAACTCGACAGGGTCGGCTGACGCGTGGTGACCGAACTGGCAGCCCGCGAGCGCAAATCCCGACACAACTGCGAACAGCGAGAGTCTGTTCACGATTTAGCCGGCTTTGTGCGCCGTCAGCAAGTAGGCCGGGAACATGATGCGGCCATTCTCGTCGAAATCGTGTGGGGGCATCGAAACACCAGGAATCTGAGGCACATTGGCGTGGATGAATGCGGGCCGGATGTCGTCGATCTCCCAATATTTGGACACCGCGTCGCGCAGTTCGTCCTCCGTTACCTCGTTGGGCTTTGTCAGAGTATCCATGTCTGGCGGGAAGGCTCCCCTGGCGAACACGAGAACGTGGTACGAAGCGCCCGGCGCCGCGGCGCGGCTCACGGAGTGCAGGTAGGCGTCACGTGCGTCGACCGGCAGTGAGTGGAACAGTGTGCTGTCGGCGACCGTGTTGAAGGTGTCGTCGTAGCCGGTGAACGACGTGATGTCGTCTTGAACGAACGTGGCGTTCGAAAGACCCCGGTCTTGCGCTGCCTTCGTGGCCGCCGCGATGGCGGTCGGCGTCTGGTCGATACCGACCACGGTGTAGCCGTCGGCGGCCAGTGCAAGCGATAATTCCGCAAATCCGCACCCGGCGTCCAGCACTGGGCTGCGGAACTTCCCTGCGCTGATCAACGCGGCCAGCTCGGGCTGCGGCTCACCGATATTTCACGGGGGCGGCCCTTCGAAGTCGCCTTCCTCGCGGTAGGCGCCGTCCCAATTCATCACATCCGATGGCATGCGATCAACGCTACGCCGGCAGCTCCCACGTATGAACCGGCTCGTTACTGTGCATATGTTCGCAGTACAGCCGCAGCATCTCGGCCAGCGCGTCGGGCCGTGCCATGCCGCCACTCTGTAGGTTCCGCACCTTCTCCACCTGCCAGGCCGAGCCGTTGCGACCGGACTTCGCGCGGCCCTCGATGACGCCGAGATACCGGTCGGATACCTCTGCTGCCACCCCCCAGCTCCGCAGGCCGTCGCGGGCCATCGGTAGCAGCAGTCGCAGTACCAGCTCGTCGGGCGTCACCTCGCCGAAGCCGGGCCAGTACAGCCTGGCGTCCATTCCGTGCTGGGCGGCCTCAAGGAAATTCTGGTGTGCCGCAGCGAAACTCATCTTGGTCCACAAAGGGCGGTCCTCTTCGGAGATGGTGCGCAGCACGCCGTAGTAGAACGCCGAGTTGGCCATCATGTCGACGACGGTGGGCCCCGCGGGCAGCACACGGTTCTCCACCCGGAGGTGCGGTCGGCCGTCGACGACGTCGTACACCGGACGGTTCCACCGGTAGATCGTGCCGTTGTGCAGCCGTAGCTCCGGCAACCGCGGCGTGCGCCCTTCGGCCAGCTCGGCGACGGGGTCCTCGTCGGATAGCTCGGGAAGCAGCGACGGGAAGTAGCGCACGTTCTCCTCGAACAGGTCAAAGATCGACGTGATCCACCGCTCCCCAAACCAGACCCGCGGCCGCACACCCTGCGCCTTGAGCTCGTCCGGGCGGGTGTCGGTGGCCTGGGCGAACAATTCGATGCGAGTTTCCGACCACAGCTGATGGCCGAAGAAGAACGGCGAGTTGGCCCCGAGTGCGAGCTGGGGACCGGCCAGCACCTGCGCCGCGTTCCAGTTCTTCGCGAAGTCCTCCGGCGAAACCTGCAGGTGCAGTTGCATGCTTGTGCACGCCGATTCGGGCGCGATGGACGCCGACTGCAGGCTGAGCCGCTCCGGGCCGGTGATGTCGATCAGGATGTCCTCGCCGCGCGCGGTGAAGATCGAATCGTTGAGCGCCTGGTAGCGGGTCGAATCGCTCATCCAGCCACCCGAAAGGTGTTCGGGCATCAAGGTAGGCAGGATGCCGACCATCACGATGTGCGCGCCGTTTGTATTTGCCTTCGACTCGGCGGCGTTCAGGCTCACCCGAACCTCGGATTCCAGCTCTAATGCGGCCCGACCGGGCAGCGGCCGGGGCGGCACGTTGAATTCGATGTTGTAGGCACCCAATTCGGTTTGGTAAGCCGGGTCGGCGATCGACGCCAGCACCTGCTCGTTGCGCATTACGGGCTGATAGTGGGAGTCGACGAGATTGCACTCGATTTCCATACCGGTCAACGGACGCTCGAACTCGAAACTCGACTGCGTCAGCATCGTCTCGAAGACATCGAGGCACAGCTGCACCTTGCGCCGGTACTCACGGCGGTGCGCGCGACTGAAGTCGGTCTGCTTCACCTCTTCGCCCACACCGCCGATGCAACAGGCTTGCTGACGCATGCGCAAGGAAATCGGCAGAAACCGCGCCGGACCGATCGCAGAGAACCGCAGTAACGTCGGAGTTGTCGGAAACCGTCGACAGGAGTCTGAAATGACCGAATCCGAGGCCACCACTCCAACACAAGCACCGCCCGGGTTAATGCCGCAGGGACCGCCACCGCATAACGTCGGCTGGGCAGTGGCCGCTGTGTTGTTCTTCTGGCCGCTCGCCTTCTCGGCGTTCTCGCATTCTTTCAACGTGTATCCGCTGTGGGCTGTGGGGAATTTCGCCGGCGCTCAGTACGCCTCGGACCGGGCGCGCCGGCTGGGGCAGCTCTCGCTGTGGATCGCCGGCGGACTGCTGCTGTTATTCGTGATCTTCTACGCGATCTTCCTGATGGTGCTCTTCTCGCACGGCGGGGGCGACTGGCACCACCATCACCGCATGATGGATTAGCCCCGTCTCGCGACTGCGACCTGGGGACCGATCAGGCCACCGCGCAGCTCGATATCGATTGACGGCTCGGCCTGTGCGGCGAGGGCACGCAGCGCCGATGGGCTGTAGGCGCGTAGCGAGCTGATCACGCCGTCGTGCACGAACGGGATCAGCGGTGCAACAGGCAGCATGGTCGCCAGCCGCAGGATGTGCAGTGGCGACGGCGGACGTGGCAGATCGATGATCAACAGCTTGCCGGCCACCCGGGTGCCCTCGGCAAGCACCTTCGCTGCCAAGGAAGGCGGCAGGTGGTGAAACGACAGCACGAACACCGCGAGGTCGAAGTGCCGATCCGCGGCGTCGATCGCCGTCGCGTCCATCTCGCGCACCGTCGCCCGCGGATGCTCACCGAGATCGCCTGCGGCCATCGCCAGGACCGATGCGGCCTCCACGTCGGTAATCGTGAGCTCGGCGGTTGGATGCCAGTCGAGCAGTTTGCGAGACAGACTGCCGTGGCCGGCGCCGAGCTCGAGGATCTTCGGGTCCGGCACGTCGGCCACCTCCTCGAGGGCGATCCGCGCGAACTTGTCGGTGTTTCCGAACACTTCGCCGGTCCATTCGAGCGCCCGGATCACACTGCGCTTGACCTTGTCGTCGACGTCGTCTCGGTCGAGATACTCGAGGCGGTCGGTCTCCAGCAGCCGGTCCACGCACGATGCGTCGGGCCCGCCTCGGGGCATGCGGTCAATGTCGAGGATCTCGCCGGGCATGTAGTTCATGATGGACGACTGGAGCCGTCTGGAGGGGAGCGGGTAGTTGGCAGAATTCGTAGCGGCGATAGATCAGGGCACCACCAGCACGCGCTGCATGATCTTCGACCACGACGGCGCCGAAGTCGGGCGCCATCAACTCGAACACGAGCAGATCCTGCCGCAGGCGGGCTGGGTGGAGCACAATCCGGTCGAGATCACCGAACGCACCGCATCGGTGGTGACGTCGGCGCTGAACTCGACGAAGCTGTCCGCCAGTGACCTTGTGGCGCTGGGCATTACGAACCAGCGGGAGACGTCGCTGGTATGGAACAAGCGCACCGGCAGGCCGTACTACAACGCGATCGTCTGGCAGGACACGCGCACCGACCGCATCGCGTCCGCTCTCGACCGTGACGGGCGCGGCGATGTGATCAGGCGCAAGGCCGGCCTGCCGCCCGCAACCTACTTCGCCGGCGGCAAGGTGCAGTGGATCCTGGAGAACGTCGACGGCGTGCGCAGCGACGCCGAGAAGGGCGACGCGATCTTCGGCACCGCCGACACCTGGGTGCTGTGGAACCTCACCGGCGGACCGCGCGGCGGCGTGCACGTCACCGACGTCACCAACGCCAGCCGCACCATGCTGATGAATCTCGAGACGCTGGACTGGGACGACGAACTGCTGTCGTTCTTCGGGATCCCCCGCGAGATGCTGCCGGAGATCAAGCCGTCGTCGTTCCCGTCGTCCTACGGCGTCACCCGCGAAGACGGGCCGGTGGGCGGGGAGGTTCCGCTGACCGGAATCCTTGGCGACCAGCAGGCCGCGATGGTCGGGCAGGTGTGCCTGGAAGCCGGAGAGGCAAAGAACACCTACGGCACCGGCAACTTCCTGCTACTCAACACCGGCGAGAAGATCGTGCGTTCGGAGAACGGTCTGCTCACCACGGTCTGCTATCAGTTCGGCGACGCGAAACCCGTCTACGCACTTGAGGGTTCGATCGCCGTTACCGGCTCCGCGGTGCAGTGGCTGCGTGACCAGCTGGGCATCATCAGCGGCGCGGCGCAGAGTGAGTCGCTGGCCCGACAGGTCGACGACAACGGCGGCGTCTATTTCGTGCCCGCCTTCTCGGGGCTCTTCGCACCGTACTGGCGCTCTGACGCGCGTGGCGCGATCGTCGGGCTCTCGCGGTTCAACACCAATGCCCATGTGGCCCGGGCGACGCTGGAGGCGATCTGCTATCAGAGCCGCGACGTGGTCGATGCGATGGAGGCCGACTCGGGGGTCCACCTCGAGGTGCTCAAGGTCGACGGCGGCATCACCGCCAACGATCTGTGCATGCAGATTCAGGCCGACGTGCTCGGCGTCGATGTGGTCAAGCCCGTCGTCGCCGAAACGACCGCATTGGGAGCGGGTTACGCCGCGGGTCTGGCGGTCGGGTTCTGGGACAACCCCGACGACCTCCGGTCGAACTGGCAGGAAGACAAGCGGTGGAGCCCCGACTGGAGCGAAGAGCAGCGATCAGCCGGCTACGCGGGTTGGCAGAAGGCGGTGCAGCGCACGCTCGACTGGGTCGACGTCGAGTGAAATCGCAATCATGCCGCGTCGTCGAGCTCGCGCTTGGTGTCGTCGTCCAGCTCGATGTCGGTGACCGCCGTGTTTTCCTCCAGATGCTTCACCGACGATGTGCCCGGGATCAGCAGCACGTTCGGAGCGATCGACAACGTCCACGCAAGCGCGATCTGGGCGGGGGTGCGGCCCAGCTTCGTCGCCTCGCGCTGAACGGCCGAGTGGCCGAGCACCGGGTTGTCAGCCGTGAAGGCGGAGCCGAGCGGGAAGAACGGGACGAACGCGATGCCGTGTTGAATGCACGCGTCGAGAACCGGCTGAGATGTGCGGTCGACGAGGTTGTACGCGTTCTGTACGCAGACGATCTCGGTGCGATCCAACGCCATGCTCAAGTGGTCAATGGTGATGCTGCTCAACCCGATTCCGCCGATGAGCCCTTCGTCGCGGGCCTTGATCATGGTGGACAGCTGACGGTCGAACAGTTCGCGGTCGACGTCGCCGGGGGTGTTCGGGTCGTCGCCCGCTCCCATCACCCGCAAGTTGGCTGCCGCCAGCTTGTCGGTTCCTAGTGTTCCGAGGTTTTGTTCGAGGGCGCCGCGCAGCTCTTCGGGCTGTTGGGCGGGAATCCACCCGCCGGCGTCGTCGCGCGCGCCGCCGACCTTGGTGACCAGCGCCAGGTCGGCGGGGTACGGGTGAAGGGCCTCGTGGATGAGTTCGTTGGAGACGTTGGGTCCGTAGAACTGCGCGGTATCGATGTGGTTGATGCCGAGTGCAATGGCCCGGCGTAGCACCTCCAGCGCCTGGTCCCGGTCGCGCGGCGGTCCGAACACACCGGGGCCGGGTAGTTGCATGGCGCCGAAACCGACGCGGCCGACATGGAACGGGCCCAGCGGGAAGGTTTGCATACTTAATGCGTACACCTGTCCCGCCGGGCCTATTCCGGGTGGATCTGCGCTATTCGGATTCGCCGAGGATGTTGTACACCTCGCGGCGGGCGCCGTTGACGATGTCGACGATGCGCTGCTGCTGCTCCTCGGACGCGGTGTAGGCGGACTGTGCCACCGCACCGGCCAGTTGGCGAAGGGCGGTGTGCAGGTTGACCTGGCCGGGGTCGACGCCTTCGGCGATCTCCTCCCATGGCGGGGTCTCCACCTTCTCGGCCGCGGCGCGGCCTACTTCGGTCAGCTCGAAAAGCCGCTTGCTGCCTTCGCTTTCGGTGCCGACGATCAGGCCCTCATCGACGAGCAGCTGCAGGGTCGGGTAGACCGAGCCCGGGCTGGGACGCCACAAGCCGCCGCTGCGGTCGGAGATCTCCTGGATCATCTCGTAGCCGTGCATCGCACGGTCGGTCAGCAGAACCAGGATGGCGGCGCGGACATCGCCACGCTTGCCTCGCCTGCCTCCGCCGCGACGACCGCGGGGACCGCCGAAGCCGAAGCCCCCGCGGGGGTCGAAGCCGAAGCCGCCGCGACCGGGGCCGAGCCCGAAGCCGGCCTGGAAGCCGGGTCCGATCGGAACGTGCTCGCCGTGGCCATGCTCTCGAAGGTGTTCGCGGAATTCGCGACGGGCATGCCGCCGCTGCTCGTGAAGGGCACGGCGCTCATGCGGTCCGAACCCGAAGCCGAATCCACCGGGTGGTGGTGTGAATGGGTCGTTCATGGTGGAAGTCCTTACTTACGTCAGGAGGCGCCCTGTGCGCCTCCGATACGTCAACGATATATCGGAAACTATCGTGATGCAACGTCGGTTAAGTCGTTTCTGAGAATGGCGTGGCTCGACCGCTTACGGTTTTTCCTTCAGATCTTTTCGTGAGGTCGTTGCGGGTCGGGTCGACCGCTTGTCGCGCCGGTCGAGCTCGTCGATGACCCAGCGGGCCCAGTCCGCCTCCATCGCAAAGCGGCGTAGCCCGTTCTCCAGCGCCGCCCGGCCGAAGAACAGGCTGTCGCCGTCGCTCCAGTCGATGGAGTCGCGCAGCTGCTCGAGGCGTGCGACGTCGGCGTCGGCCACTTCCGCGACCGCGACCATGTGCTTGCGCGCCTGCTCGGGCGTTATCGCGCCGAGAAGGAACACGCGCAGGAGTGAAGCGTCGCGCAGGGGCGGGTCGTCCTCGGGGCTCATGACCCAACGCTGTAGTTCCGCGCGCCCGGCCTTCGTGATCCGGTATTCCTTCCTGCCGCGCGGCCCGATGTCGGTCACCTCGATGAGGCCGGCGTCGGCGAGCCTGTTGAGCTCGCCGTAGAGCTGGCTCTGAGTCGCCGGCCAGACGTTGGCCAACGACTTCTCGAACATCTTCAGCAGGTCATAGCCACTGCCGGACTGCTGGGCCAACAAACCAAGCGCCGCGATCCGCAAACTCACATGCAGATCGTACCCCCCACTCTTGACATGTCATTAATGACATGTCAGATTAGGCCTATCGACAAAGAGGAGATTCAGATGCCCGACACCACCTCTACTGCCTCAGCCATCTTCGGCACCGACGGCTTCTTTCAGCGCGACAACTACGCACCGGTCGCCGATGAACTGACGGAGTTCGACCTGCCGACCGAAGGCGCCATCCCGGCGGAACTCGACGGCTGGTATCTGCGTAACGGGCCAAATCCTCGGGTGGCGACCGGGCACTGGTTCACCGGCGACGGGATGATTCACGGCATTCGGATCCAGGGCGGACATGCCGCCTGGTATCGCAACCGGTGGGTCCGCACCGAGAGCTTCGAGAAGAGCTTCCCTCTCTATAACGCCGACGGCACCCGTAACCTGCACGCGAGTATCGCCAATACGCACGTGGTGAACCATGCGGGCAAGACATTGGCGTTGGTCGAGACGTCGCTGCCGTATGAGATCACAAACGATCTGAAAACATTGGGCGCCTACGACTTCGGCGGAAAGCTGGTTGACTCGATGACCGCGCACCCGAAGATCTGTCCGACCACCGGGGAGCTGCACTTCTTCGGATACGGCAACCTCTTCGCGCCGCATGTGACCTATCACCGCGTCGACGCCAATGGCGAGCTCACCGTCAACCGGCCACTAGAGGTGCCTGCCCTGACGATGATGCACGACTTCGCTCTGACTGCCGAGCACGTGGTCTTCATGGATCTGCCTGTTGTGTTCAGTCTCGACGTCGCGATGGCGGGTAAGCGCGATATGCCCTTCCGCTGGGACGACAACTATGGCGCCCGCCTCGGCGTGCTGCGCCGCGACGATCCGTTCGGTGAGGTGCGCTGGTTCGACATCGACCCGTGCTACGTCTTCCACGTCGCCAACGCATGCGACAGTGGCAATTCGATTGTGGTGCACGCGGTTCGCTACCCAGAGTTGTGGCGCGACACCAGCGGGTTCGAGACCGACGGCGTGTTGTGGAGCTGGACGATCGACCTGCAGACCGGCACCGTGGCCGAACGTCAACTCGACGAAAGGCCCATCGAGTTCCCGCGCATCGACGACCGGTTGGCCGGACTGCCCGCGCGGTATGCGGTTTCGGTTGGTGAGAACGAGCTGGTGCGCTACGACCTCAGCACCGGCAGTGCCGTCGAGCACAGCTTCGGCACCAACGAGTCTCCGAGCCGGCCCGGTGAGGCCGTCTTCGTGCCATCAACGAGCGGACCCGCCGACGAAGGCAACGGCTGGTATATCGGCTACGTATACGACTCGGCCCGCGACGGCAGTGACCTGGTGATCATCGACGCGTCAGACTTCGCGGGTAGCCCGGTGGCCAGAATCAAGCTGCCGCACCGGGTTCCCTACGGCTTCCACGGAAACTGGATTGGTGCCTAACGGGCATCAATACCAGTAGCGCCGGCCCCCGACCGGACGGCCGACCCGGCCGAGGATCAACAGCACCACTCCGATGACAAGCAGGATCCAGCCGATAGTGGCGATGATGCCTGGTACCGGGAGCAGGTAGCCGACCAGAATGAGGATGACACCGAGAATGATCACGGTTTGGGTCCTTTCAATCCGACTGATCTAGTTCCGGAACGCGTCCTTGACCTTCTCGCCGGCGTCTTTCAGGCTTGACTTGGCCTGGTCGACCTTGCCCTCGTTCTCGGTGCTCTTGTCACCGGTCGCTTTCCCCGCCGCTTCCTTGGCCTTGCCGGCCACGTCGTCGACCTTGTTGCTGATTTTGTCTCCGGTACCCATGTGCGACCCTTTCAACTTGTTAGATCGGCTCGAAACCGAACCTGCTGGGGGATACCTCGGTTTGACGCTGGCGAAACTCTGAAGAGCCTGAGTAACGTCACGGCCCATGGCAGTCAGGTGGCTTGACGAACCGGAAGCACACGATTTTGACGCCGCGAAGGACTATTTGAGCCTGGTCGGCGACCCGGACGTGGTCGAGAAGACGGTCGCGGCACTGCAGAAGGCCTTGCCCACATATCGCAAGGCCAAGGACATCCTGCGCGCGGCCCAGCTCGACCTGCTGCCGACGACGAACCCCCACGTGAAGGCGGACCTCGAGAAGATCCGTGTCGGTAAGCGCCTCTCACCCATGCTCCTGGTGCGCGGCGATGCCAAGAGCGGGGCCTTGCTGCAGATCGCCGACGGATACCACCGGGTGTGCGCAAGCTACGTCACCGACGAGAACACCAATATTCCTTGCCGTTTGGTGTCCTGGCAGTCGTGACCGACTGATGTCGGGCTTCGGCTTCCAGACGCTGGCTCTGCTGGTCGCGATCGGGCTGGCCGGCCCGCTGCTGTCGGCGGTGCCGGGCTTGCGCATCCCCGTGATAATCGGCGAGCTGGTCGTCGGTCTGGTCATCGGTAGGACGGGGTTCGGCATCGTCGACCCAGGCGATCCCACCTTCACCCTGCTCGCCAACGTCGGTTTCGCGCTCGTGATGTTTCTCGTCGGGACGCACGTGCCGGTGCGCGACAGCTCGTTGCGTTCGTCCATCCCGAAGGCGCTTGTCCGGGCCCTCCTCGTCGGCGCCGTGGCCGCTGTCCTCGGGGTTGGACTCGCCCAACTCTTCGGCACGGGCCACGCGGCGCTCTACGCGGTCCTGATGGCTTCGTCTTCGGCAGCGCTCGCGCTGCCCGTGATGGATTCTCTTGGCCTGGATGGTCCGCCGGTGTTGTCCGTGACGGCCCAGATCGCTATCGCCGATACCGCGTCGATTGTCCTGCTGCCGTTGGTGATTGACCCGAGCCAGGCCCTACGTGCGGCGCTCGGTGCCGTGGCCATTGGGGTGTGCTCGGTGCTGCTGTTCCTGGTGTTGCGTGCAGGCAACCGCCGGGGTTGGCGCAAGCGGCTGCACCACTATTCGGAGCAGCGACGGTTAGCCCTCGAGCTACGGTTCAGTCTGCTCCTGTTGTTCGTGCTGTGCGCGTTGGCCACCACCACGCACGTGTCGATCATGCTGGCCGGCTTCGCGCTCGGCCTCGTGGTAGCGGGGATCGGTCCACCGCGCCGGTTGGCACGTCAGCTGTTCGGTATCACCGAGGGCTTCTTCGGCCCGCTGTTCTTCGTGTGGCTCGGCGCGTCGCTGCAGGTGCGCGAACTCGGCGAGCACCCGGGATTCATCCTGCTGGGCGTCGGGCTGGGAGTTGGTGCGCTGCTTGCCCATTGCGCCGCGCGAGCGCTTGGCCTGCCGTTGACCCTGGCGGTGCTGTCGGGAGCACAACTCGGTGTGCCTGTAGCCGCGGCGACGCTGGGGACCCAGGAGCATCTGCTTGTCGCGGGTGAGCCGTCGGCGTTGATGTTCGGCGCCCTGCTGACAATCGCCGCGACGTCAATCGCGGGGATGCTTGTCGGTCGTCGTCACAGCGCGGGTTCCAACGAGTCGCCGGGATAGGTGGCCGCGGTGCGGTGGGTGTTCGGGCTGACGCCGTAGGCACGTTTGAATGCGCTGCTCAATGCGAACGGCGTGCTGTAGCCGACCTGCCTCGCTACCGCTGCGATCGTCGCGTCGCCTGACCGCAACAGATCGGCAGCAAGCGCAAGGCGCCAGCCGGTCAAGAACGCTATCGGCGGTTCACCGACGAGTTCGGTGAACCTACGCGCAAACACCGCACGCGAAGTGCCAACGGCGGCAGCCAGATTCGCGACCGTCCAAGGATGTGCGGGGTTGTTGTAGATCAGGCGGAGCGAAGGCCCGACGACGGGATCGTGTTCGGCATGCCACCACGGCGGCGCATTGTCCGTGCGATCGAACCAGGTCCGCAGCAGCGAGATCAGCAGCACGTCCAGTAGGCGGTCGAGGTAAGCCTCCTGGCCCGAGCCGTCGCGCCCGGCTTCTTCGGCGAGCAGCGCGGTCAGCGGAGTGTCCCACTCGGCTGCGCGCAGCACCAACACCGTCGGCAGCGCGTCCAGCAGCCGGGTACTGACCTCGCTCTGCCCCTCGTACGCGCAGATGATCGACCGAGTCGAGCCGGCGGCGCTGTTGCCCCACGTCCGCACCCCGAGCGACATCTCGAACCGAAGGTCTTCGCCGGACAACGTGGTGCAGCGGTTGCCGGGATGGATGACGACCATGGGCTTGGTGGCCGGATCGTCGGCGAACAGATAGTGCTCGGTGCCGCGGATGAGCGCCACGTCGCCGGGCGCCAGCCAAACCGTTCCGCTGCTCTCCCCGACGATGACGGCCCTGCCATGGGTCTGGCAGATCAGGGTCAGCGGCGCGTCGTCCTGAATGCTCATCGACCACGGCGGGTCCAGCATCAGCCGCAACACAAATGCGCCCCGAGCTCGCACTCCGTCGAGCAATCCGACTACGGCGTCCACATTTTTCAGCCTATCGCCGGCCCTAACGCGGGCCGTATGCGGCGAGGAATGCGTCGACACCTGCCCGGGCGTAGGCGTCGACGTCGAAGTCGGCCAGCACATTCGGTGCGCCCTCGAAGAGGGCCTGGTCGATCGGTCTGCCCACGATGAGAAACGCGAAATGCTCTGCAGCGAGTGAAGGTTCGGGGGCGTTCAGGACGCCTCGGTCGTGCAGCCGGGTGAATGCATCGCCCAGCGCCGACAGCGTGCGCAGCGGAGCGTGTTCGTAGTACAGCCGAGCCAGCTCCGGCAGCCGGTTGGCTTCGCCGATCACCAGCCGCCGCAGTTGCACGACCGACTCCTGCAGTACCGCACGAAGATAGTCGCCGGCGAGCGCCACCAGGTCGGCCTCCAAATCGGCGCTGTTGTCGGCCAGCGCGGCAATTCGGTCCCGAATCGTGCCTGAAGCGCTGTCGAGCGCATCGGTGACGATCGTGAAGAGCAGTTCGCGTTTCTCTCCGAAATGCTTGTAGACGGTCTGCTTCGACACCGCGGCGGTCGCGGCGACCTGGTCCATGCTGGTGCCCTGGTAGCCGTTGCTCAAAAACAGCTGCTGGCCGGCCGACAGGATCGTCTGCCGCTTCTGTGCCGACCGCCCCGGCAGAGCCGCCTCCGTCATGCGTGAACCTGGCGCATGCCATCAGAGTACTAGACAGTCTAGTCCACTTTTGAGTACAGTACTGCACCGTCTAGTTCTGCTCGATCGGAAGGCTCGCCATGACCACGACGACGTGTCCGCCCCTGGCTGATCGCATCACCAAGTCGCTCCTCGGATACGGCGTGATCGCCGGCCCTATCTACGTCGTCGCGGTGGCAGCGCAGGCGGCGACGCGGGACGGGTTCGACCCGACGCGGCATGCCGCCAGCCAGCTCGCCAATGGCGATCTGGGCTGGATTCAGATCGCGACCTTCCTGGTCACGGGAGCAATGACAATCGCCGCGGCCGTCGGCATCCGCCGTGCACTCGGCCAAGGGCGGTCGTCGGCATGGGCGTCGGGGCTGATCGGCGGCTTCGGGGTGGGCCTGCTGGCGGCCGGATGCTTCCGCGCCGACCCGTCGGACGGTTTCCCTCCCGGTACGCCCGCCGGGATGGCAGAGCCGACGTGGCACGGAATCGCGCACTTCGCGGTGGCGGGCATCGGTTTCATCTGTCTGGTCGCGGCCTGCTTCGTACTCGCCGCGCGCTTCGCCCGTAACGGCGAAATCGGCTGGGCCTGGCTCTCCCGCTTCACCGGTGGGCTGTTCGTCGCGACCTTCGCGTTCATGGCATCCGGTGCAGTGGCGATCCTGCTGTTCACCGCAGCGGTCGTATTGGCCTGGGGATGGCTGACGGCGGTGTCGGTGAAGCTCTACAAAGCGGTCAGCGTGTAGACGAACGCGTATGCGATAGGGACGATCAACGATGGATCGTCTCGTCGCGGGTCAGTTGACTGACGTCCATGAACATGAGCCCCTTGGTCTTCCTGACATCGATCGCCGCGCTCGCGAGTGCCGCCGCAGGCGGAATGATGTACGTCTTCTCCACCTTCGTGATGCGCGGACTGGATCGCACCGGCCCGCTCAACGCGATCACCGCGATGCGTGGCATCAACGTCGAGGCGAACTCCAACGCGCCATTCCTGTTGGCGTACTTGGGGGCTGCGGTACTTGCCGTGGCGGTCGGTGTCGTCGCCGTGATCCAGATTCGGCAGCCGGGAAGTGGTTGGCTGCTGGCCGCTGCGATCTTCGGCGTCCTTGGTGCAATCATCACGATCGCGTTCAACGTGCCGCTGAACAATCACCTCGACACCGTGGACCCGGCGACACTTTCCCCGGCCGACACAGCCCGCGAATGGCAGGCGTACCTGTCGACCTGGACGGCGTGGAACCACGCCCGCGCCGTCACCGCCATCATCGCGTCGGCGCTGATGCTGATCGGAATTCGCTACCGCTGACGCCGCTAGCCCGGGGGCGTGAAGCCGCCGCCGGGTGATGCGTGCGGTGGCACGGGTTGCGGCGGGGGCGCCCACTGCGGTGGCGCTCCCCACGATGGTGGGGGCGGCATTTCGGCGGGTTTGGGTCGCAGCCGTTCCAGCTCACGCCTGTGTCGCTCGGCGAGCACGGCCGCGAGCACATACTGCGGGGGGACGCCTGGCGGTGGTGGCGGCGAGATGCGAGCGACCACGTCGCCTGCGATGCGATACGCCATCTCGTCGCGGATCCGCGGTTCCAATTGCGATGCCCGAGAGAGGAATTGGCGGGCCAGCTCGACTTGTTCCGGGGCCAGACCGGACAGTTGCAGTGACGACGCCCACCATGCCAGGGAGGGCGGCATCATCGGCGGCGGCGGGAGCTTCGGCCCGCGCTCGCTGATCACCATGGTGCCGGCGAACACGTCCCCGATGCGTTTGCCCTTCGGCGACAGCATGCTGCAGATCACCGCGGGGCCACCGAAGAACGTCCAGATCTCCACCACCGAAGCCAGGGCACGAAACAGAGCCTGGCGGAAGCGTTCCGGGCCACCGTCGTCGGAAACCACCCGCAGACCGAGCGCCATCTTGCCCAGCGTCCTGCCCCGCGTCGCGCTCTCGAACACCACCGGATAGCCGACGATCGTCAACACCGTGAAGATGACCAGCACCGCACCAGACAACGCGGGATCGAACTCGCTCAGCGTCACCGCCCACAGCATCACGCCGAGGATGTAGCCGACGACGATCACCGCGACGTCGATGAGTGCCGACAACGCCCGAACCGGAAGTTGAGCGATCTGGACGTCCAGGACGACGGCGTCACCGGTCACCATCTGTTCTGCCTGGAGGACCATGAAAGCCACGCTACTAGAATTTGCCAGGTGGATGTCGACGCGTTCGTGCTCGCCCATCGCCCGAGTTGGGACCGGCTCGACGTCCTGGTCAAGCGGCGCAGGCGGCTGACCGGCGCCGAGGTGGACGAACTCGTCGAGCTCTACCAACGGGTGTCGACCCATTTGTCGATGGTGCGTACAGCGTCCAGCGACTCGGTGCTGGTGGGTCGGTTGTCGTCGCTCGTTGCCCGGGCCCGCTCGGCGGTCACCAGTGCACATGCACCGCTGTGGAGCGAGTTCATCCGGTTCTGGACGGTGTCGTTCCCCGTCGTCGCCTACCGGACCTGGCGATGGTGGGCAGGCACGGCGGTGGCGTTCTTCGCTGTCACTGCGATCGTCGCGCTGTGGGTGGCAGGCAATCCCGAAGTGCAGGCAACCATCGGAACCCCCAGCGAAATAGACCAATTGGTCAACCACGATTTCGCGTCCTACTACAACGAGCACCCCGCGGGGTCGTTCGCGCTGCAGGTGTGGACCAACAACTTCTGGGTGGCCTGGAAGTGCATCGCATTCGCACTCCTGCTCGGCATTCCGATCCCGTACCTGCTATTCCAAAACGCCGCCAACCTCGGCCTCATCGCAGGCCTGATGTTCAACGCCGGGAAGGGCGACATCATGCTCGGCCTACTCACCCCGCACGGACTTATCGAGCTGACCGCGGTGTTCCTGGCCGGTGCGTCGGGAATGCGACTGGGGTGGACGGTGGTCTCCCCCGGAAACCGCCCGCGCGGACAAGTGCTCGCCGAACGGGGCAGGGAGGTGGTAGCCGTCGCGATCGGGCTCGTCGCGGTCCTTCTGGTCGCCGGGCTGATCGAGGCGCTCGTCACGCCGTCGCCGCTACCGACGTTTGCGCGCATCGGTATCGGCGTGCTCGCCGAAGCAGGCTTCCTGTTCTACGTCATCCACCTCGGCCGCAAGGCCGACGCGGCGGGGGAGACCGGCGACATGGAGGACGCACCCGACGTCGTGCCGACGCTCTGAGACTTAGAGCCGGCCGGTGGCCTTCAACGCCAAATAGTGATCGGCCAGCGCGGGGGCCAACTCGTCCGGTGGTGCGTCGACGACGTCAACTCCGCTGTGGCGCAACCGCGCCGCGATGCTCCGCCGGTCGTTGCGGGCTCGCTCCGCGGCCGCTGCGTCGTAAACCTGCGCGGCGTCGGCCCGGCCCGCCGCGAGCAGCTCAACGCGGGGGTCGGCGACCGCGGCCAGCAGCACCTGATGCTTGGCCGACAGCTGCGGCAACACCGTCATCAAGCCCTCGTCGAGCGCCGACGCATTCAGGTCCGTCATCAACACCACCAGCGCACGCCGACGCACTCGACGCAGCACGGCCGACACGATCGCGGTGGCGTCAGACTCCACCAGCGCGGGCTGCAGCGGCGCCATCGCTGCCACCAGCTGCGCCAGCAGCTCGGTGCGGGACGCATTGAACACGCCCGCCCTGCTCACCCGATCGTGTGCGAGGAAGTCGACATGGTCACCGGCCCGAGACGCCAACGCCGCCAACAGAAGCGCCGCATCCATCGACCAGTCCAACCGGGGCCAGCCACTGGGATCGGCGGCGGTGGGGTCGACACCGACGCGTCCCGCTGACGTGCGGCCGGTGTCCAAGACGATCACCACCCGGCGGTCACGCTCGGGCCGCCACGTACGCACCACGACATCGCCACGGCGCGCGGTTGCCCGCCAGTCGATGGAACGGACGTCATCGCCGATGACATATTCACGCAGAGAGTCGAATTCGGTACCCTGCCCGCGAATCAGGATAGGAACCATGCCTTCCAGCTCGCGAAGCTTGGCCAGCCGCGACGGGAGATGCTTGCGCGACAGAAACGGCGGCAGGATGCGGACCTGCCACGGCACCCGGTGTGAGGCCTGCCTGCCTGCGAGCCCGAGCGGCCCGATCGAGCGTGCGGTGACCAGTGCCGAGTGCTGGTCGCCCCGGCGCACTGATCGCAGCTGAGTGTCAACCTGAACTTGTTGGCCCGCTGCGATTTTCAACTCATGGGTGCGTGGTGTGGCCCGCGCGCTCGGCGGCCATGCGTCACGGACCTGGCCGGCAAAGCGGCGGCGACCGGCGTTCTCGATCGTCAGCTCGGCCGTGACGTTTTGACCCAAACGGGCCGCGGTGTCCCCGGATCGGGTGAACGTCAGATGACGGGTGCTGGCGGCCAACGACACATCCACTACTACCGCGGTCGCCAGGAGGCCGAGCAGGACGGCGAACGCTGTTGCAGGCCAGGGTGATAGCGCGATCGGCAGGATACAGATCAGCGCCACCAGCCCGGTGCGGCCGGTGAGCACCACTATCGGGGTACCGGGACGGCGGCGAGGATGCCGTCGAGCACACCGTCGGGGTTGGCGCCCTCAAGCTCGGCCTCGGGCCGCAGCGCCACCCGGTGCCGCAGCGTCGGGCGGGCCATCGCCTTCACATCGTCGGGCGTGACGTAATTGCGGCCCGAGAGCCACGCCCATGACCGTGCCGTAGCCAGCAGTGCAGTCGCACCGCGCGGTGAAACACCGAGCTGCAACGACGGCGAATGCCTTGTGGCGCCGACGATATCGACGATGTAGCCGAGCACCTCGTCGGCCACCAGAACCTCGCGCACGGCCGCCCGTCCGGCCGCCAGTTCGGCCGCACCGGCGACGGGCCGCACGGCGGACAAGTCGCGCGGGTCGAAGCCGCGGGCGTGGCGGTCCAGGATGGCGATCTCCTGATCGCGCGGCGGCAACGGCACGTTGAGCTTCAGCAGGAACCGGTCCAGCTGCGCCTCCGGAAGCTGATAGGTGCCCTCGTACTCGATGGGGTTCTGAGTTGCGGCGACGATGAACGGGTCTGGCAGCGGACGTGGCTCACCCTCGACGCTCACCTGCCGTTCCTCCATCGCCTCCAACAGGGCCGCCTGCGTTTTCGGCGGTGTCCGGTTGATCTCGTCGGCCAGCAGCAGGTTGGTGAAGACCGGGCCGGGGTGGAACTCGAATTCGGCGGTGCGTGCGTCGTAGACCAACGAGCCGGTGATGTCACCGGGCATCAGGTCGGGGGTGAACTGCACCCGCTTGAACTCCAACTGCAGCGCCGCGGCCAGTGTCCGCACAAGAAGTGTTTTGGCGACGCCGGGCACGCCCTCGAGAAGCACGTGTCCGCGGCAGAGCAGCGCAATCACAAGGCCGCTGACGACCGCGTCCTGACCGACGACAACCTTGGCGATCTCGGTCCTCAAGGCCAGCAACGCGTTTCGTGCGGCATCCCGGTCGGTAGTCTGGGCTACGGGCTGAGTCACGACTGTGCGACCTGCCTTTCGATGTTGTCGAGCGCGTTGGCAAGGTGTACCAGGTCGGTGTCGGCGGCCGGCGGCGGACCGAACAGCACGTGCCGCACGGCTGCCCGATCTCCTCCGCTGCGCTGCAAGACTGTCTGGACGATGGCGGCCGGATCGGCGTCGGGCCCGAGACCCAGCCGGGGCAGTAGCCGTTGCAGGGTCGCCGTCCGCAGCGCCTCGGCGGCGCGATCACTTGCGCGACGGGACCGGTAGAGCCGTCCGCGGCCCTCGACGGTTTCCGAGGCGCGCACCACCACCGGAAGCTGCTCGGCGACAAGCGGACCGACTCGTCGGCCCTTCCACAGCGCCACCAGCAGAACCACCAGGCACAGCTGAAGGACGATCCACCTCACGTGGTCGGGAATGAGATCGGAAATGTCTGCCGCCCCAGACGATTGCCCCTCGGTGTGCTGCGGCGCGTACCAGATGACCCGCGGCTCGGCGCCCGCGAGGTTCATCGCCAGGGCGGCGTTCCCTTGTTTGAGAAGACCGGAATTCGTCATGAAATCCGCGGTGCCGACGACCGTCACGGTGCGACCCGCGTCGGAATAGCGGACGAGTGCGCCTTCGTAGCATTTCGTCACGGGCACCTTGCCGGAGGCCTCGAAGGTGTCGCTGGCTTCGAACTGCACATCGCCTGCTCGAGTCGCCTCGCGCAGGTCACACTCCGGCGGCCCGCCCATAGTGCCTGCCGCGTCGCGGCGAATCTCCGGCGCGAGTACCTCTCTGGTCCGCGATATCGGCTCGACCACAAGCCTGTCGCCGGGTACGGCAGCCAGCCGCTGCAACAGATCCTGGTCGACGAGGTGGGACGTCTGCGCCGTCAACACCAATATGTTCGGCCCGGCGGCCCGCTCGACCGATGCGATGTCGTCGGCGACGATCACGTCGACGCCGTGATCGCGCAATAGCGTGACCAGGGCGTGGGCGCCGTCGGGCGACGTTGCGGCAGGGTCCATCCGGCCGCCGGGTCTCGGCGCCGTCAAGTACACGCCGACCGTCGAGACGACCGCGACCACGATCAGTGCCAGCAGAATCCAGCGGGCAGTGAGCCAGCGTTGCACGACCGTCGGCGTGACGGCGGTGTCGGTGACGGTCATCGGACCACCGTCCAATTATCTGCGGGAGCTGACGCGACGGGTGACCGAGAAGCCGTGCGACCCCGGGACCGCAGATAGCCGTCGAGGTCTGCGATCATCCGATAGGCGGCCTCGGTGCCCGCGCGCTCGCCATAGGTGACGTCGTTGAAAGCCTCTGCGGCTTGCAGTAATTCGCCCGCCAGATCCGGCACCACCGCCCCGGCATCCTTGGCCAGTTCCGTCGCAGTACGGCCGGGCACAGGGTTTAACACGCCGTCTTCCTCGAGTTGGCGGGCGACGGCTCTTAGGCGATGACGGATGGCGGCGGCCCAATTACCCTCGGCCGCATAGCGTTCGGCGGTGGCACGGTGCTGGGCGGCGCTCAGCTCTTGCGAGTCGAACAGGCTGGGTTCGCGTCCGCGGTTGGTGCGCATGGTGCGCCGCACGATTCGCACGGCTACCACGACCGCGACCACGAGGATGATGAGCAGCACGCTGATGGTGAACCAGCCGCCGGGCAATGTCGAGCCTTCCTGGACAATGCGGTAGAGCAGGTCGTCGAGCCACTCCAACAGGCGTTCCGTCAGAGATCCCTTGGGATAGATGGGCTTTGCGAGTTCGTGTTGGGCCGCCTGGTGGGCAGTGTCACGGTCGACGTCTATTGCGGGCACGTCACCGAAGCCGGGTGAGCCATAGGTGGTCGGTCGAGTCCGGCGCCGCTCCCGGCGGAATTGACGCGCCCGTCTGCAACACCAGGTCGAAGGCCTCGGCGCGGATCCGCCGATCGGTGTAGAGCAGGACCACCGCACCGGCGCTGAACGGGGCGGTGATGATTTGGCCGACCGCGCCTCCGATCGCGACAAGCGTGAGGGCGATCAACGTCGTCGTTGCCGACTTCGAACCGAGCAAGAGGATCTGGCCGGTCAGGCTGAACGGTATCGAGACCGCTCCTGCGACGAGGCCGGCGACGAGCGAGACCAGCAACCGGATTCCCAGCACACGCCAGAAGTCACCCTTGATCAGCTTGACCGACCGCGAGATCGCCTGGAATACGCCGAGTCGCTCCAACACGATGAGTGGTGGCGCGAAACTCAGCACCGTCCAGAGGTAGATCAGCAGCGCGATCAATCCGAATCCCAGGGGGATCGCGAGGATGATCGCTGCGGTGCTGCTGACATAGAGAACGAGGACGACGACGAACACCACCACGCCGACGAGCAGGGCCACCCCGAACAGCCACAGCAGGGTGTAGCCGATCAGGGCGAGCAGTCGCCCGCGAACCCGTTGCCAGGCCTCGCCGATGGTGATGCCCGCACCGAACACCGCCCGCCCGACGATGACCGTCAGCATGCCGCTCAGCAGGATCGATGACAGCCCCGTGGTGATTGCGCTGGCGATGCCCGACGCCGACGAACCCAGCGCCGCGGCTGTCGAGGCCCCCTCGCCGCGTAGCGCACCTAGCTCTCCTGCGGCGGCCAGAGGCCCGACCTGCAGGGCCAACGTGGTGATCTGGGCGATCACCACCACGACCGTCGTCAGCCCGAGCGTTGCCTTGGGGTTGGCCCTGATGTAGGCGACCGCGCCGTTGAGGATGTCGGTCAGGGTCAGCGGCCGCAGCGGGATCACGCCCGGCTTGAGCGCCGGTGGCGGCGGGTACGGGGCGTAATACCCCGGCGGAGGGTAACCCGGATAGCCAGGCGGAGGGTAGCCCTGGTAGCCGGGCGGAGGGTAGCCCTGGTAGCCGGGCGGCGGGTACGGGGCGTAACCAGGCGGTGGGTAGCTGGGCGGCGGGTACCCCGGCGGCGGCGGACCGGGCTGGCCGAACCCGCCGGCGTCGTTGCTCATGGCCACCATCCTGTCGATCACCGCGAAAATTGACAACGTGGCCGGACAGCGCGGCGCGGACGGGTCGGCGCCGAGGCTACGGTAGCCGCATGCCGACCGACATCACCGTGCGAGGGACATTCGCTGCGTTCCAGACACCCGAACGCGCGACCGTACACGCCACCATCGCCTACGAGGGTCCGTCGATGGAACCGGTCTATGACCGGGTGGCGCGTGACCTGGAGGCCGTTAAGGCGTCCGTCACTCCGTTGAAGACCGGCGATCAAGGGCCCGTGACGTGGTGGGCGGCAGAGCAATTGCGGACCTGGTCGACACGGCCGTGGAACAAGGACGGCGTACAGATGCCGCTCGTCCATCACGCGAGCGTCGGCATCGAGGTGAAGTTCCGCGACTTCTCCTCGCTATCGCGCTGGGTCGGCCAACACGTGGCGAACACCGACGGCTTTCGGGTCTCGCACGTCGAGTGGGCGCTCACGTCGAAGCGTCGAACGGAGTTGCAGAGGCAGGTCCGCACTCGGGCGGTCGAAGACGCCGTCATCCGCGCGCAGCAGTACGCCGACGCGCTCGGGCTCGGCAAGATCCGGCCGGTCGCCATCGCCGAGGCCGGAATGCTCGGTGCGAACCTGCATCCGGACGGCGGCGCCGGAGTCGCGTTGATGCGCTCGTCCGCCGCGTCCGGCGGAGGCCCGGATGTCGAACTCGTGCCGGAGGACATCGAGGTTTCAGCGGCGGTCGACGCGCGGTTCGTCGGCGAGGTCGCCGAAGACACGGCGTAGCGTTTGCGTCATGGCGGAACTCAAGGACCGGCTACGGACAGATCTGACCGCTGCGATGAAGTCGAAGGACCGGTTGCGCACTGCGACACTGCGAATGCTGTTGTCGGCGGTCCAGACCGAAGAGGTGTCCGGCAAGGAGTCGCGGGAGCTTTCCGATGCCGATGTGCTCAAGGTGTTGGCCCGGGAGGCCAGGAAGCGCGCCGAATCGGCGGAGATCTACACGCAGAACGGCCGCGGCGAGCTGGCGGCGAACGAGCATGCGGAGGCCCGCATCATCGACGAGTATCTGCCGACGCCGCTGACCGAAGCGGAACTGGCCGACGTAGTCGACACGGCCATCGCGCAGGTGGCAGAAGACACAGGCGAAGCACCCGGCATGAAGCAGATGGGCCTGGTGATGAAGGCCGCGACGGCGATCGCGGCGGGCAAGGCCGACGGCGGGCGCCTTTCCGCGGCGGTGAAAGCCAGGCTGTAGCCGCCTGACAGGGGCGGTATCCGTTTTCCTGCCACACTGCGTTCATCCGGTGGGGGGCGGCGCATCCAACATCTGAACGGCGCTGCCGTCCCAGTGGTATCGCACCGTCGTCACGATGCCGTCATCGCAGGCGGTGCAGCTCTGCCCGCTGCGGTACTTGAGCACCACCGTGTCTTTCGTCGACGAACCGGTATCGAGGGACGTCAAGCCGTATGCGCGGAGAGTGCCGGTGCCCAGGTACGCGCCGCGGTGAAACATCAGCGCCTGCACCGGAGAGCTACCCGTGCCGCCATCGATCATGACGAGCGTCGTTGACAGATCCGCACACGGGTCATAGTCGGATCCGATGGGCCTCGGATTCCAGGGCCTGCCGGTTTTCTGTTCCGGCGGAAGCTTCGAAAGCCCTTCGTGCAGAGCAGTTTCCGCGTTCGGGCCGCATGCGGGCTCTGGACTCGACGGAGCGGCGGCGGTCGCCGATGCACTGCCGGGCGCTGGTGCCGTCGGCGATGGCACAGAAGCCACGCTCGACGCGGTTGTCGTCGAGTTGCGACTACTCACGAAGACCGCGGTTAGCCCCGCTCCCACCGCGAGGCCGACGACGACCGCCACGATCCAGGCGCGCATCTCTTGCTCCTATCCCGGGCACCGCCCGGTCAGGCCCCATCTTCCTCGACATGCAGTCGGGTGACGGTCGGGTGGCGGGATTCGGACCCACGACCTCTTCCTCCCGAACGACACCGGAGGAAACCCGCATTGAAACATCGTGGAGTCAGAGCAGGACAAACCAACGGTTGTCGACGCTGAATTTTGGCGATCCGGGTCGTGTTCATCATGGGCTTGACTTCGCGTGGCCCGATGTATCATTCGACCGGATTGAGACCGGGGGGTGGGCCGGTCGAGACGGCGCAAGCCAGTCGGAGAAGCGTGAAGGATATTCTGATCGGCGTCGCTGTCTTCGCGATCATATTCGGCGGCGCATTGCTTGGGATGTTCCTCGGGAAGATCCTTCCTGATCAGCATATGAGCACCGAATCTCGCGACGCTATCAGGACCATAATGGCTATGCTCGCAACGCTCTCGGCAGTGGTGCTCGGCCTCCTCACCGGCTCCTCCATTAGCTCGCTCGGCGAGAAGGAAGGTGAACTGCGAAGTGCGGGAGTGCAATTCATCATGCTCGATCGGAACTTGGCCGAGTACGGGCCGGAGACCGCCCAAACCCGTGCTCTGCTCAAGCAATTGCTTGCAGAAAGAATAAGTCAGATCTGGCCGGAGGAAGACGGCGCGGTTTCGCTCACGGCACTCAGCAGCGGGGCGGGCATCAACTTGGTTCAGCGGGATCTCTTTGACCTGTCGCCGCGGACGGAACAACAGCGGTGGCTCCAGTCCAATGCGCTGCAGATCACCAACAAAATAGCAGAATCGCGATGGACGACCATCGAACAGATCGGCAGTCGGTTCCCTTGGGCATTCTTCATCGTTGTCGTGTCCTGGCTAGCGGTTATCTTCGCCAGTTTCGGGCTCTTCGCACCTCGCAATGCCAGCGTGATGGCAGCATTGTTGGTTGCCGCGTTTGCGCTTGCCGGCCCGATCTTTATGATGCTCGAAATGGACCAGCCTTACGGTGGGCTGGTCAAAATCCCCAGCACTTCGCTGCGCGTCGCCTTGGATCAACTGGGTGAATCGTGACCCGCTTCGACTAGAAGAGTCGCGAGCCGAGAAAAACCGGGGCGCCGCTGCGTTTGGTTAAGGGCTTGACGATTTGGGGCTCGTCGCCGCAGCTCTGGACAGCGCCCGGAAATCT
Organism: uncultured Actinomycetota bacterium; assembly: GCA_963817825.1. Lineage (GTDB taxonomy): Bacteria > Actinomycetota > Actinomycetes > Mycobacteriales > Mycobacteriaceae > Mycobacterium. The sequence continues at coordinate 435,534 of CAWFQG010000018.1, forward strand.
GCTGCGGACACACTCCGGGCGGGTACGCAGGAGAGCCTTGACCAGAACATCTGATCAAGGCCCTGAACTGCTGCTTTGCGAGTCGGGGTGGCGGGATTCGAACCCACGACCTCTTCGTCCCGAACGAAGCGCGCTACCAAGCTGCGCCACACCCCGCGTGAAGCCACGACAGCGTATCGCACCCGCGAGGTGTGCTGCCAAATCGATATCGGCGACCGACGGGCACAAAGTGCTGGGGAATCGGACACAGTTTGGCGACGTAGGTCACGCCACGCCGCGGGATGGAACTGGATTGTCGGTGTTGTTATGCACAATGACGGCAAATAGCCGCGTAATTGTAGAAGCGAGGCGCGAGATGACCGGGTTGGGAGCGTCGATCTATGTGGGCTTCTTCGCCCTGGCGGCGTTGTGGCTGTTCTTGACTTCTGACGGGCCCCTCAACCTGGACTCCGAGGATCAGAGCCAGCGGCCGGACCGCTCGAACTCGACGAGTACTCCTGCGGCGGTCAACGGGTCTAGCCCCGCACGGGCCAGCCACTCGTCGCTGAAGTAGGTGTCGGTATAGCGATCGCCGCTGTCGGCGATCAGCGTCACCACCGATCCGCTGCGCCCCTCTGCGGCCATCTCGGCCAGCAGGCAGAACGCACCCCACAAATTCGTACCGGTCGACGGCCCCACCCGGCGATTCAGCACCGTGCTCACGTGCCGTGCGGCGGCGATGGAGGCCGAGTCGGGCACCGCGATCATTCGATCCACCACGCCGGGCAAAAAGGACGGCTCGACCCGCGGCCTGCCGATGCCCTCGATCCGTGACGACGTCCCGGTGACGACATCGTCGCGGCCTTGCGCATAGGCCGGGAAGAAGGCCGAGTTCTCCGGGTCGACAACGCACAACCTGGTGGCGTAGCGCCGATACCGGATGTAGCGCCCGATGGTGGCGCTGGTTCCGCCGGTGCCCGCGCCGACGACGATCCACGCGGGAACCGGATGTGCCTCCTCGCCCATCTGCGCATAGATCGACTCGGCGATGTTGTTGTTGCCGCGCCAGTCGGTGGCTCTCTCAGCGTTGGTGAACTGGTCCAGATAATGGCCGCCCGTCTCCTCGGCGAGCCGCTCCGCCTCGGCGTATACCTGCGAGGACTCGGCGACGAAATGGCAACGGCCGCCTTGTGATTCGATCAGGGCGATCTTCGACGCACTCGTCGAGGACGGCATGACGGCGATGAACGGCAGTCCCAGCAGCGCTGCGAAATAGGCTTCGGAAACCGCCGTCGATCCCGACGACGCTTCGATGACGGTGGTGTGTTCACCGATCCAGCCGTTGCACAGCGCGTATAGGAACAACGACCGCGCCAGCCGATGTTTGAGGCTGCCGGTGATGTGGGTGGACTCGTCTTTGAGATACAGGGCGACGTCGACGCCGTCGCACCAAGCGGACGGAAGTGGATAGCGCAGCAGGTGCGTGTCGGCGCTGCGCCGGGCATCGGCCTGGATCAACCGAACGGCGTTGTCCGCCCACAGGCGTGGTTGGCTGCGAGCCGCGCTCGATGGCGCGTCGTTCACCGCACCGAGGCAGTCGGGTGGGACTGCCCAACCCGCGCGTCGGCGTCACGACCGCCGGTCGGCGCCGCCACCAGGGTCAGCAGCGTCGCCTCGGGCCTGCAGCAGAACCGCAGCGGAGCGAACGGCGACGTGCCGATACCGGCCGAGACGTGCAGAGCCGTGTTGGCACCCCACTTCGACGCGCCCTTGGCCCGTGACCGGTCCAGGTCGCAGTTGGTGACGATGGCCCCGTAGAACGGCAGGCAGAGCTGGCCGCCGTGGGTGTGGCCCGCCATCAACAGCTGATAGCCGTCGGTGGCGAACCGATCCAGCACGCGTGGCTCGGGCGAGTGCGTCAAACCGAGCCGCAGGTTCGCGGTCGGATCGGCGGCCCCGGCGATCGTCTCGTACCGGTCGCGTTTCAGGTGTGGATCGTCCACGCCCGCGGCGGCGATCCGCAGCCCGGCCACCTCGAAGTCGCGGCGCGTGTGCGTCATGTCGAGCCAGCCGCGCTCGGTGAACGCGGCCCGCAGGTCCTGCCAAGGCAGTGGCTGGCCGTGGGAGCGCTGCGACGACCTGGTGATGTAGTTGACCGGATTCTTCAGCCGCGGACCGAAGTAGTCGTTACTGCCGAACACGAAGACGCCCGGCACCGACAGCAGGTCGCCCAGGCTCTGTACGACGGCGGGCACCGCCTTCGGATGGGCGAGGTTATCGCCCGTGTTGACCACCAGATCCGGCTCCAGGCCGGCCAACTCGCGCAGCCAGGCCTGCTTGCGCTTCTGGTTGGGCCGCATGTGGATGTCGCTGATGTGCAGCACCCGCAACGGTGTCGAACCCGGGGTGAGCACGGGAATGGTGACCTCGCGCGTCACGAACGCATTCCGCTCGATGATCGACGCGTAGCCGATCCCGGCGACGAGGGTGCCGGCGGCCACGGCGGCGGAATTCTTCAGAATCGAAGCGGCGGGCATGCATGGCAGCCTACTGCCAGTCGCCCGCCCACACCGCTTCTCACCCGCCGGGCGTTACCCGGGCCACATCGATCACGGGGGTGGCGGCGGAGGTGGCGGCCCCAGCACCGGAACGGTGATCGGCGGCAGGCCGGGGATCTCGATTACCGTCGAGCCCATTTCGGGCGGAAGGCCCGGAATCGGCACGCCTGCCGGCGGCGGTGGTGGTGGCGGCGGGATGCCGTTGCTGACCTGGAGGGTGACGATCGAGCCGGGCACCGTTTGGCCGCTCGGCGATGTCCCGACCACCGCGCCGGCCGGGGAAGTGCTGTTGACGGAGTTGGCCTGGTCGGCCACCTGGAAGCCGGCTTCTTTCAGCCGCTGTCGCGCCAGATCCTGGGTCATGCCCGAGACGCTGGGCACCTTCGAGCCCGGCGCCCCGTCGACATAGCGCGGATCGGTCGGCGGCAGCGCCACCGGGCCGAAGTTGTTCGCGATCGGCTTCATCGCGGTAAACCAGGTCCGGGCGGGCTCGTTGCCGCCGAACAGGTCTCCCGACCCGCACTGGCGCAGCGGGAATGAGCACAGTTCACCGGGCTCGGTGGAGTCGTCGTAGATGTAGTTGGCTGCGGCCAATGTATTGGTGAATCCCAGGAATGCCGACGAACGGTGCGCTTCGGTGGTGCCGGTCTTTCCGGACATCGGCAGGTCCCAACCGGCGGAACCGGCCGACCCTGCCGCAGTGCCTCCCCCTTGGGAGTCCTTGCTCAGCGCATTCGCCAGCGTGTTGGCCAGCCCCTCGGGGACCACCTGATCACAGGTTTCGGTGGTGACAGAGACCTCGGTGCCACGCCGGTCGAAGACCTTGTCGATCGGATTGGGCGGGCACCACACGCCGCCTGACGCCAGCGTGGCCGCGACGTTGGAGAACTCCAGCGCGTTGAGCTCGATCGGGCCGAGCGTGAACGAGCCGAGGTTCTGGCGCTTGATGAAATCGGCCAGGCTCTCGTTGCTCTGGGGATCGTAGTCGCGTGCGGTTCCCGGCAACGCGTAGGACCGCATTCCCAGCTTGACCGCCATATCCACGGAGCGCTGAACCCCCACTTGCGAGATCAGCTTCGCGAATGCGGTGTTGGGCGAAGTGGCCAGCGCATCCGTGACATTCATCGAGCCGCGGTAGCTCCCGGCGTTCTTCACGCACCAGGTTTCCTTTGGGCAGCCGGGGGTGTCGCTGCTGCCGAGGCCCTTTGCCTGGAACTGTCCGGGCACATCCAGCTGCGCATTGATGCCCATTCCCATCTCCAACGCTGCGGCGGTCGTGAAGATCTTGAATGTCGATCCAGCGCCGTCGCCGGCCAGTGAGAACGGTTGCGGCTGCATGGTTTCGCCCGCGTCTATGTTCAGGCCGTAGGTGCGGTTGCTCGCCATCGCGATCACCGCGTGGTTTTCCTTGCCGGGCTTGATCACGCTCATCACGCTGGCGATGCCGTTGATGTCAGGCGACGCGATGCTGTCGATCGCGGATTTCACCGGAGCCTGAACGTCGGGGTCGAGCGTGGTCCGGATCAGATAACCGCCCCTGGCGACCTGCTCCTTGCTGATGCCCGCACGAGCCAGGTAATCCATCACGTAGTCGCAGAAGAAGGCCCGGTCGCCCGCCGCGATGCAGCCGCGCGGCAGCTCCTGGGGCTGCGGCAGGATCCCCAGCGGCTGCTCCTTGGCGGCGCGCAACGCCTCCGCCTCCTGCGGCAGGTTGTCGATCATCGTGTCGAGCACCAGGTTGCGACGGGCCAGCGCGCCGTCGGGGTTCGTGTACGGGTTGAGCGTGCTGGTGGACTGCACCATGCCCGCCAGCAGGGCGGCCTGCTGCCAGTTCAGTTCGGAGGCATCGACGCCGAAGTAGGTCTGCGCGGCGTCCTGCACACCGAATGCATTGTTGCCGAACGACACCAGGTTCAGATAGCGGGTGAGGATCTCGGGCTTGGTGAACGTCTTGTCCAGCGTCAGCGCCATCCGGATCTCGCGCAGCTTGCGCGCCGGGGTGGTCTCGACCGCGGCCCGTTTCTCGGCGTCGGTCTGTGCGATCACCAGCAGCTGATAGTTCTTCACGTACTGCTGCTCGATGGTGGAGCCGCCACGGGTGTCCGCGTTACCGGACATGTAGCCCGACAGTCCCGTCAGGGTGCCCTGCCAGTCGACGCCGTTGTGCTCGGCAAACCGTTTGTCCTCGATCGAGACGATGGCGAGCTTCATCGTGTTGGCTATCTGATCGCTTGGCACCTCGAACCGGCGCTGCGAATACAGCCACGCGATGACGTTGCCTTTGGCGTCCACCATCGTCGAGACCCCTGGCACCTCGCCCTCGACCAGCTGGGCCGAGCCGTTAGCAACCACATCGGAGGCCCGGTTCGACAGCAGGCCGAACCCGCCGACCACCGGAAACATCAGCCCCGCGGCCACCACGCTGGCCAACAGGCAGCACCACGCAAGCTTGATGACCGTGACCGTCGCCGGCGGTCGATTCGGTAGGCGCTCCGGCATGCCCTACAGAGTAACTAGGTAGGCAATCGAGCTCCCTGCCGCGGCCAGATTGCCAGCATAAAGGGGCTTATGCGCCAGTTTGCGGTCTGCCATGATCATGAGACGGCACGGTTGTCCCAAAAAAGGGGCAAACAAACAGTTGCGTAAATACCTTGTGACCACCTAGCTTGTACCTACAGTGCGATTCAGGTAACAAAGACCTGCGCAATGTGGCGTAGATCGCATCAGCGTTCTACAACGAAAGGATCACGCCGTCGAGTAAAGGCGGCATGGACTTAAGGGGAACGCTGGTGTCGACCACACGGCCCGCTGCGCGCAGGACAGCCACCGCCACTCCACCTACCAGTCTGGTCCACGGCGCGGAGGCCGAGGCCCGGATCGCGTGGGTGTCACAGGCTCGTTGTCGCCAGGCCGATCCAGATGAATTGTTCGTCCGTGGCGCCGCCCAGCGCAAAGCCGCAGTGATCTGCAGGCACTGCCCGGTGATCCTGGAATGCGGCGCCGACGCCCTCGATAATCGGGTCGAATTCGGCGTCTGGGGCGGGATGACCGAGCGCCAGCGCAGGGCTTTGCTCAAGCAGCATCCCGAGGTGGTGTCGTGGGCCGACTTCTTCGCCGCCCAGCGCAAACACCGCAGCGCGGTCTGAGAGGTTTAACTCGCGCAAGCCTGATTCGCGGCTATGCCGCGGACGCCTCACCGGTGATCTGATCGGCGATCGCCCGCAGTGCCTCCAGGTCCGACACGTCGAACGGCAATGACGGCACCCCGACGATCGATACGTGCGGATTCGCGCCGGTGAACCGAGACAGAAGCCGAACCTCACGTTTGGCCGTGCCGGAGCGGGCGGCGTGAATCCGCAACACCGCAGCGGTCAGTGACTCGGGATCCTCGGCCTCAAGCACATCGGCGCCCTCGGAGGCCTTGTCCGCGTGCAGCGACGACAACGTCGGGTGGGTCCGGTTGAGGATCAATCCGGCGAGCGGCATGTGCTCTTGCGAGAGCCGGTCGATGAAGAACGATGCCTCGCGCAGCGCATCCGGCTCCGCCGCCGACACCACGACGAACTGGGTGCCGCGCCGCTTCAGCAGCTCGTAGGTGCGGTCCGCCTTCTCCCGGAACCCGCCGAAGGTGGCATCAAGCGACTGCACGAAAGCCGCGGCGTCGGAGAGCATTTGCGAGCCCAGCACCGTCGACAACGCGCGCATCGCCAGCCCCATCGCACCCGAGACCAACTTCCCGATGCCGCGACCCGGCCCCAACAGCAGCTTCCACAACCTGCTGTCCATGAAGCCGCCCAAGCGTTTTGGCGCGTCCAGGAAGTCCAGTGCATTGCGGGAGGGCGGGGTGTCGACGACCACGAGGTCCCAGCGGTCCTCGGCCAGCAGCTGGCCGAGCTTCTCCATCGCCATGTACTCCTGTGTGCCGGCAAGCGACGTGGCGACCGTCTGGTAGAACTGATTATCCAGAATCGCTTGTGCCCGTTCGGATCCCGAGTACTGGATCACCATCTCGTCGAACGTGCGACGCATGTCGAGCATCATCGCGTACAGCTCACCGGACACCTCAGGGGCAAGCGGAACCCGCTGCGGCGAGTTGCCCAGGTCCTTGATGCCCAGCGCCTGGGCCAACCGCTTCGCGGGGTCGATGGTCAACACCACGACCGTGCGGCCGTACTCGGCGGCCCGCAGCGCCATCGCCGCCGCGGTGGTTGTCTTGCCGACACCGCCTGCGCCGCAACACACTATGACGCGATTGGATGTGTCGGTCAGGATCGAGGCCATGTCAAGGACCGGCGGTGTCGTGCTCATCGACGGGCTCCTTTGGTCCGATTCACTACGTTCATCGGACGCCCTGATGCGCGAGCGCTTCGGCGAGCTCGTAGAGGCTGCCGAGGTCGACGCCGTCGGGCAGCGCGGGCAACTCCAGCCTTGGCACGTTGATCTCGTCGAGCTGTTCGGCACTCTCCGCGCGGGCGGTGATGCGGGTCGCGTGTTGGATCGATTCGGTCAAGAGCCCGGCAAAGTCACTGTCCGACAATGTGATTCCAGCCTTGGTCAGCTCGCTTCGCACCTTGTCGGCGTCGATGTCGCCCTCGGCGGCCTTGGCGAGCGCGTCGGGTTGCAGGTACGCGGGAATGTTGCGGTTGACGATCACGCTGCCGATGGGCAGCTTCAGGTCCTGTAGCTCGTCGATCGCCTCGAGGGTTTCCTGTATCGGCAGGGCCTCCAACAGGGTCACCAGATGGATCGCGGTGAGGTCGGAGTGCAGCAGCTTGACCACACCTTCGGCCTGCGAGTGCACCGGGCCGCCCTTGGCCAGATCCGACACCGCCTTGGTGACGTCGAGGAAGCGGGCGATTCGACCGGTCGGTGGTGAGTCCACCACCACGGCGTCGTACGCGGAGCGCTTCTTGTCGGGCTTTTCGTTGCGCACCACGATCTCCTTGATCTTGCCGGTGAGCAGCACATCCCGTAGGCCAGGCGCGATCGTCGTCGCGAACTCGACGGCCCCGATACGGTGCATCGCCCGGCCGGCCAGTCCCAGGTTGTAGAACATGTCCAGGTATTCCAGGAACGCCGCCTCGATGTCGATGGCCAGCGCGTTGACCGTGCCGCCGCCGTCGGCCGTCGCGATCTTCACTTCGTCATAGGGAAGTGGCGGAACGTCGAAGAGTTGCGCAATGCCTTGACGCCCTTCGACTTCGATAAGCAGCACCTTCCGGCCGCCGGCGGCCAGCGCCAGTGCCAGGGACGCCGCGACGGTCGACTTGCCGGTTCCGCCTTTGCCGGTGACAAAGTGCAAACGTGCCTTTGTCAGGCGGGACGGCCAGCCGACCGGTTTAGGGCCGTTCGGTTCGGTAGCCACCAGTGCATGCTAACCAAGCCGACCCGGCCGCCCGATAAGCTCAGCCACATGAGCGAACCGACCCGCTGGGAGTACGCCACTGTGCCGTTGCTGACGCACGCCACAAAACAGATTCTCGATCAGTGGGGTGAAGACGGCTGGGAGCTGGTGTCGGTGCTGCCCGGGCCCACCGGTGAGCAGCACGTCGCCTACCTCAAACGACCGAAATGAGCTCCACGTCCTGGTCGGCGCGGTTGGCGGAACAGGGCATCGAACTGCCCGGCGTCGTCACACCGCTGGCGGCTTATGTGCCTGCCGTCCGCACCGGGAACCTCGTCTACACCGCGGGTCAGCTGCCGATGGTGGAAGGGCAACTGGTCGCGACGGGCAAGGTGGGCCTCGACGTGGCCCCGGAGGTGGGCAAGACGCTGGCCCGTGTCTGCGCGCTCAACGCGCTGGCGGCGGTCGACTCGCTGGTTGGTATCGACTCGATCACCCGGGTGGTCAAGGTCGTTGGGTTCGTTGCGTCGGCACCCGGCTTTCACGGCCAGCCGGGTGTCATCAACGGTGCGTCCGAACTCTTCGGCGAGGTGTTCGGCGACGCGGGCGCCCATGCCCGGTCCGCGGTCGGAGTGTCCGAGCTTCCGTTGAACGCGCCGGTGGAGGTAGAGCTCATCGTCGAGGTGAAGTGACGTCAACTGTGCAGCATCCGGCGTACGGATTGCTGCGCCCGGTGACCGAGACGGCATCGGTGCTGCTGTGCAACAACCCCGGGCTGCTGACGCTCGACGGCACCAACACCTGGGTGCTGCGCGGGAAGGGCAGCGACGAGATGGTGATCGTCGACCCCGGACCCGAGGACGACGATCACATCGCGAAGATCGCCGAGCTCGGCAAGATTCCGCTGGTTCTGATCAGCCACAAACACGAGGACCACACCGGCGGCATCGACGGGATCGTCGACCTCACCGGCGCGGTCGTGCGTGCAGTCGGCAGTGGGTTTCTGCGCGGCCTCGGTGGCCCGCTGACCGACGGCGAGGTGATCGACGCCGCGGGACTGAGCATCAAGGTGATGGCCACGCCCGGGCACACCGCCGACTCGTTGTCGTTCCTGCTCGACGACGCCGTACTGACCGCCGACACGGTGCTCGGCCGCGGCACTACGGTGATCGACGCCGAAGACGGCGGCCTCGGCGACTATCTCGAATCGTTGAAGCGGTTGCACGGCTTGGGCCATCGGACGGTGCTTCCCGGACACGGCCCGGATCTCGACGACCTCGAGGCCGTCACCGCGATGTACCTTGCGCACCGCGAGGAGCGGCTCGACCAGGTGCGCGACGCGCTACGGGCGCTCGGTGAGGACGCCACCGCCCGCCAGATCGTCGAGCACGTCTACACCGACGTCGACGAAGAACTGTGGGACTTCGCCGAATGGAGCGTGCAAGCCCAGCTCGACTACTTACGTTCTTAGCGCCCAAACTCACGTTTCGGCGCAAAAGTGCGAGTAGAAAGCGCCAAAACGTCGATCTCGGCGCAGTTGGTTATCGCGCTCGGCGGGCCAGGCGCTCGCTGTCGGAGATCAACACGCTCTTGCCCTCCAAGCGAATCCACCCGCGGTGGGCGAAATCGGCGAGCGCCTTGTTGACCGTCTCCCGCGATGCGCCCACCAGCTGCGCGATCTCCTCCTGCGTGAGGTCGTGCGTCACCCGAAGCGCGCCGCCCTCCTGCGTACCGAACCGCTGCGCGAGCTGCAGCAGCTGCTTGGCGACCCGGCCGGGGACATCGGTGAAGATCAGGTCGGCGAGGTTGTTGTTGGTGCGACGCAGCCGGCGGGCCAGCACCCGCAGCAGCTGCTCGGCGATCTCGGGCCGATCGGCGATCCACGCGCGCAGCGCGTCGCGATCCATGGACACCGCGCGAACTTCGGTAATTGTGGTTGCGCTCGACGTCCGTGGGCCGGGGTCGAAGATCGACAATTCGCCGAACATGTCCGACGGTCCCATGATGGTGAGCAGATTTTCGCGGCCGTCAGGTGACCGGCGCCCGATTTTCACCTTGCCCGAAATAATGATGAACAGCCGATCGCCAGGCTCTCCCTCGGCGAACACGGTGTGTCCGCGTGGGAAGTCGACGGGCTGCAATTGCTTCGTCAGCGCGGATACGGCGCTCGGCTCGACTCCCTGGAAGATTCCGGCCCTGGCCAGGATCTCGTCCACGTTGCCCCTCTTAAGCTGTTGGGTGATATGACATGCGCAGGCCGCCCTCAAACCGGTTAGCGAGATCAGTCTAGAGGTAGGCCATTTCGTGCCTAGTCACGCTACACACGATTGGCATGCCGAGACGGCTGAAACTCAGGATTAACGCGGCTGTTCGCATAAAGCGGATCCGGCAAATTCGGCCATTCATCTTCGAGGATATAGGCCCTGGCTACCTCGACCTCGGAATCGCGACCGTTGCGTCGCCGATGCATGCAATCCAGAGCCTCCGGCATGCCGTCTCGTGCCAGCGTATGGACGTCGTCGGCCTGCGCCTGCGCCAGAAACTCGGCCACGTCGGCGGCGGAGACGGTGTCGCTATCGAGGCCCGATTCCAGACGCTGCAACCCGAAGGTCGCCAACATCAGCAACCCTGGAATGAAGCCCACGAGCAACCACGACACAAGGAGGTAGTTAACACGCTGAAGGTCTCGGTGGGATCACGAATTGTTCCCGGTCCGCAGTACCTGTTGTCGGCCGTCTCAGTACGCTGGCAGCCGTGACTGTTGGTGAGCCTTCGGCCGAGAAGCCTGCGCAGGCCAAGCCGGCCAGGCGGGCCGCTGCGCGCAAGTGGGACTCGGAGACCCACCTGGGCCTGGTTCGGCGGGCCCGGCGCATGAATCGGGAACTGGCGCAAGCTTTTCCGCATGTGTACTGCGAGCTGGACTTCACCAATCCGCTGGAGCTGACGGTGGCGACCATCCTGTCGGCGCAGAGCACCGACAAGGGCGTCAACCTGACCACCCCGGCGCTGTTCAAGAAGTATCGGACCGCAAAGGACTACGCGCAGGCCGACCGCACGGAACTCGAAGAGATGGTTCGGCCGACGGGCTTCTACCGCAACAAGGCCAACTCGCTGATCCGGCTCGGCCAGGAACTCGTCGAGCGATTCGACGGCGAGGTGCCCGCCACTATGGAGGAGCTCGTCACGCTGCCCGGCGTCGGCCGAAAGACCGCCAACGTCATCCTCGGCAACGCGTTCGGTATTCCCGGGATCACCGTGGACACCCACTTCGGCAGGCTGGTCCGCCGCTGGCGGTGGACGGAGTTGGAGGACCCGGTGAAGGTCGAGCATGCGGTGGGGGAGCTCATCGAGCGCAGCGAGTGGACCGAGCTGAGCCACCGGGTGATCTTTCACGGCCGTCGTGTGTGCCATGCCCGCAAGCCGGCCTGCGGCATCTGCGTGCTGGCCAAGGACTGCCCCTCCTTCGGAACCGGGCCGACGGATCCGCTTGTCGCCGCGCCCCTGGTCAAGGGGCCGGAGACAGAGCACCTGCTGGCGCTGGCCGGCCTGTAGCCGACCGTCCCCGTGGAATGAGTACGTCGACCCGATGGACCGTCGTGGTGCTGGCTGTGGTCGTCGCGCTCGGGGTGGGGCTGTGGAAGCAACTGGACCGCAACGATTCGACGGCCACGCCCGGCCGGCCAGCTGCGCGAGAACATCGCGACGTGGATACCGGCGAGGCGCTCGCCGGTCCGCGCGCGCGGGCCGATCTCACGCCATGCCCGGCCGACGCATCCGGTGAGGGTGCGCAGAAACTGCAGGGCATCACCGTCGAATGCGCAGGCAACGGATCGGACGTCGATGTTGCACGGGCCTTGGCCGGACGGGCCGTGGTGCTCAACCTGTGGGCGTACTGGTGTGCGCCGTGCGCCGAGGAACTGCCCGCGATGGCCGAGTATCAGCGCCGGGTCGGTTCGGCCGTGACAGTGGTGACGGTGCACCAGGACGAGAACGAGGCCGCGGCGCTGCTGCGGCTCGCCGAGCTGGGCGTGCGGCTGCCGACGCTTCAGGACGGTAAGCGGCTTATCGCCGCCGCGCTGCAGGTACCCAACGTGATGCCCGCGACGGTTGTGCTGCGTCCGGACGGTAGCGTTGCCGAAATCCTGCCGCGGTCATTCGCCAGCGCCGACGAGATCGCCGCCGCAGTCAGTCCAAAGATAGGAGTGCCGGGGTGAGCTCCACGAGCGAACGGAGTCCGTTGACTCCCGACGCCGCGCCGGCGTGGCTGAAACCGCTGGTCGACAATGCCCCCTGCGTGAAGCGCGCATATCGGCAGCGGGTGCCCGCCGAACTGCTGGCGGTCCTCACGGCCGCCAACGCGAAGGCAGCGGTGACAGGCTCACGCCGCGACGCCGCAGTGCTGGTGCTGTTCTCCGGACCGCGGGATTCGGCAAGCGGCGGGTTGCCCGACGACGCCGATCTGCTGGTGACCGTTCGGGCGTCGACGCTGCGACACCACGCAGGGCAGGCCGCGTTTCCCGGCGGTGCGGCCGACCCGGGTGACGAAGGTCCGATACACACCGCGCTGCGCGAGGCCAACGAGGAAACCGGCATCGATATCAGCAGGCTGCAGCCGCTTGCCACGCTGGAGAAGATGTTCATCCCGCCGTCGGGTTTTCACGTCGTGCCCGTGCTCGCCTACTCGGAGGACCCGGGCCCGGTCGCCGTCGTCGACGAATCCGAAACGGCGATCGTGGCGCGCGTACCCGTGCGCGCGTTCATCAATCCGGACAACCGATTGATGGTGTACCGCAAGGAGAACACGCGACGCCTGGCCGGCCCCTCGTTCCTGCTGAACGAGATGTTGGTGTGGGGGTTCACCGGACAGGTGATCTCGGCGATGCTCGACGTCGCCGGCTGGGCGCAGCCCTGGAACACCGGCGACGTGCGCGAGTTGGACGACGTGATGGCCCTTGTCGGTCATGATGGCAGCGACGGGGAGGCCCAACAATGACATCGTCTCAGTGGCTCGACATGGCCGTCCTGTCGATAGCCTTCGTCGCAGCGGTGTCGGGTTGGCGTTCCGGGGCGCTTGGCTCCGTGCTGTCCTTCGTCGGCGTGGTGCTTGGGGCGGTCGCCGGCCTGCTGCTGGCGCCGCACGTGGTGGTTCACGTTGAAGGCACGCGTACCCGGCTCTTCATTACCTTGTTCTTGATTCTGGGGTTGGTGGTGATCGGCGAGATCGCCGGGGTGGTGCTGGGGCGGGCGGTCCGCGGCGCGATCCGCAACCGCACGATGCGCCTCTTCGACTCGGTGATCGGCGTCGCCGTGATGGTGGCGGCGGTGGCGGTGGTCGCCTACCTCTTGGCGACTCCGCTGACATCGACGAACCAGCCGAATCTGGTTGCCGCCGTGCGTGGTTCGAAGGTACTCAGCCAAGTGGACCAGGTTGCGCCGCCGTGGTTGAAGGCGATCCCGAACCGGGCCAAGGCGCTGCTGGACAACTCGGGCCTCCCCGACGTATTGGGAGGGAACTTCGTCCGAACCCGCATCGCCAATGTCGATGCACCGGACGCCACGCTGGTTGACGATCCCGTCGTGGCGGCCGTGCGGCCGAGCATCGTCAAGATTCGCGGTGTGGCGCCGGGCTGCCAAAAGGTGTTGGAGGGCACCGGTTTCGTCGTCGCACCGAATCGGGTGATGTCCAACGCGCACGTGGTCGCGGGCGCGGAGACCGTCACGCTCGAGTCCGACGGCCAGACGTTCGACGCCAAGGTGGTCTCATACGATCCCGACGCCGACATCTCGATCCTCGATGTGCCGGGCCTGCCGGCCGCGCCGCTGCCGTTCGCCCAAGAGCCCGCGAAGAGCGGCACTGACGCGTTGGTGCTCGGCTACCCCGGCGGCGGCGAATTCCAGGCGACGCCGGCGCGCGTGCGCGAGACCATCGAGCTCAAGGGCCCCGACATCTACAAGTCGAAGACCGTCGACCGCGAGGTCTACACGATCAGAGGCACGGTGCGACAAGGCAATTCGGGCGGCCCGATGATCGACAGGCAGGGACAGGTGCTCGGTGTGGTGTTCGGCGCCGCAGTCGACGATGCAGAGACCGGCTTCGTGTTGACCACGAGGGAGGTCGGGCACCAGCTGGGCAAGCTCGGCAACGCCCAGGAGGTCGCCACCGGCGCGTGCGTCAACGCCTGACGACAGCTCGCTAGGCGTGGTGCAGGAAGCGCGATAACTGGTCGTTGACCGCCTCCGGTGCTTCTTCGTGAGCGAAATGCCCTGCGCCGGCGATTGATACGTAGCGACCGTGGGGTGCATACCGTCGGGTGCGGTTCACCGGGTCGGCCAGCACGTACGGGTCGCGCTCGCCGCGAATGTGCAACATCGGAACGGCCAGTGGTCGTTTCATCGATCGCATGAAGCGTCGGCCTTCGCTGCGAAGCTGGCTGCGGACCGCCCAGCGCTGGTACTCCAGCGCCGAATGGGCCGCCGACGGGATCTGGATGGCCTGGCGCATGTGTCCGATGGTCTCGGAAAAGTCTTCGGAGGCTTGCCATTTCTCGCTGGAACGGCTGCGAACCAGCGTTTCCAGCTCCTCGGCGTCGTGGCGGGTCAGCGCTCGCTCGGGCCACATCGGCACCTGATGGCGCAGCATCGACGGCAGCAGCGCCATACCCTGGTCGCGCCGGGTCAGTGCCGACGAGCGCAGCGCCGCGGGATGAGGCGAGCTGACCACCGCGATCGCCCGGACCATCCGAGGATGCAGCACCGACGTTGCCCAGCAGACCAGACCACCGTCGGCGTGGCCGATGAGTGTCGCCGACGGGTGGCCAAGCGCGCGGACCAGGCCTGCGGTGTCACCGGCGAGCGTCCAGCCGTCGTAACCACGGGGAGGCTTGTCGCTGCCGCCATAGCCCCGCAGGTCGACCGCCACGACGCGGGCGCCGCTGAGGCCACGCAGCTGGTGGCGCCACGACCACCAGAACGAGCCGAATCCGTGCAGCAGAATAACCAGAGGCCGCTCGGTTACCGGCCTTGCCGACTCGTCGGCTTTCACCTCGGCTTCAACGACATGGAACCGAATGCCGTTGGCGTGCACCTCCAGATGTCGCCACGGACCGTCGATGCGGACGACCGACGGATCGGGCGGGCCCATTACCAGCCGGAGGGATCCGCGGTCGGCTTGGCCGCCGCCTTATCGTCGGAGGAGCTCAGCGCCTTGGCTCTGTCGTGACCCGGGGTCAGCGCGTCCGGGAGCTCCCTGACCGTTTCGATGGTCTTCTGTGGACCGCGGATGCGCCGCACCTTGAGATAGCCGAACAACGCGAGTACGGCCGTGGCGATGACCATGATGCCGAACACGATGAGGAATGCGACCCACCGCCAGAGCCAGGTGTCGAGCAGCTCTGCGAGGAAGAAGAAGAAAAAGAAGGTCGAGTAGAACAGCACCACGAGGGCGAGGATGAAAAAGACGCTGCCGGTGAGACCCTTCTTGACGTCGCGGGTGATTTCCGACTTGGCGAGTTCGACTTCGGCCCGCACCAGGGTCGACACCTGCGCCGTCGCGTCTTTGACCAGGTCGCCGATCGACGGGTCTGGTTTGGGGGCGTGTGGGTCGACGAGAGGTATCGAGGTCACGGTCGTCGGAACGCCATTCTTCCGGTCGCCACTGGTCACGGACGGTCCTCCCGTTTCGATCTCGCCGGCCTAGCTGCCCCGGGCTTAGATGTCCCTCGCGAGTCATGTTGCCATGTGGCGTCCAGGTAAACGATCCCGGCCGAACGATAGACTGACCCTTGCTGTTGAGTAAGCGGGTCGGGAGGTCGAGGGGAATGGCTTTTTGAGGATCGGGCACCGCTGGCTCATCCGTATTTCGGCGCCGATCGTGGCCCTGGCCGCACTGCTTGCACCGACCACGCCGACGGCGCATGCCGCCGAGCCGGTCCCACTGGGCGGCGGTTCGGGGTTGGTCGTCAACGGCGACACGCTGTGCACGCTGACGGCGATCGGCAACGACAACCGCGGCAATCTGATCGGCTTCACGTCCGCACACTGCGGCGGGCCTGGGGCGCAGGTGGGCGCCGAGGGCGCGGAGGCCAACGGCGTGCTCGGCTCGATGGTGGCCGGTAACGACGCCCTCGACTACGCGGTGATCCAATTCGACCCGCAGAAGGTCACGCCGGTCAACAACGTCGACGGCTTCGAGATCGACGGCCTCGGCCCCGACCCGGTGACCGGCGACATCTTGTGCAAGCTTGGTCGGACGACCGGCTACTCGTGTGGTGTCACGTGGGGTCCCGGCGAGCAGCCCGGCACGATCGTCAGCCAGGTGTGCGGGCAGCCGGGCGACTCGGGGGCACCGGTCACGGTCAACAACCGGTTGGTGGGCATGATCCACGGCGCGTTCGCCGATGACCTGCCGACGTGCGTCGTGAAATTCATCCCGCTGCACACCCCGGCGGTCGCCATGTCGATCAACACCCAGTTGGCCGACATCACCGCCAAGAACCGGCCGGGGTCCGGCTTCGTCCCGGTGGGTGCGACACCGGCGACGTAGTCGCTTACTTGCTTGCCCGGATCGCCTCGAACACCGAGGGATCCACCAACGTCGATGTATCGCCGAGCTCACGGCCCTCGGCGACATCGCGGAGCAGCCGTCGCATGATCTTGCCGCTGCGGGTCTTGGGCAGCTCGGGAACGACGTGAATCTCGCGCGGCCGTGCGAGCTTTCCGATCTCTTTGGCGACTTGTTCACGCAGCTCGTCGACCATGTTGTCGTTGTCCTTGGCGTGCGACTCCAGGATGACGAACGCGCAGATGCCCTGGCCGGTGGTCTCGTCGGTCGCGCCGACGACGGCCGCCTCCGCAACCCCGGAATGGCCGACCAGAGCCGACTCGACTTCCGCGGTGGAAATGCGGTGACCCGATACGTTCATCACGTCGTCGATGCGGCCGAGCAGCCAGATGTTGCCGTCGGAGTCGACGCGGGCGCCGTCGCCTGCGAAGTACCAGCCCTGTTTCCGATACCGCGACCAGTAGGTCTCCTTATAGCGCTCCGGGTCGTTCCAGATGCCGCGAAGCATCGACGGCCACGGCTGGTCCAGCACCAGGTAGCCGGTGACGTGTTCGCCTTCGTCGGCTCCCGGCACCAGCTCTTTGCCGTTCTCGTCGACGATCTTCGCGGAGATACCCGGCAGCGGCGTCATCGCAGAACCGGGCTTGGCGGCCGTAACACCGGGCAGCGGGGAGATCATGATCGCACCCGTCTCGGTCTGCCACCAGGTATCCACAATGGGAGTTCTGTTGCCGCCGAACGCATCCCGATACCAGCGCCATGCCTCCGGGTTGATCGGCTCGCCGACCGAACCGAGCAGGCGCAGGCTGGACAGGTCGTGGGCGTCGGGAATCTCACGTCCCCACTTCATGAACATCCGGATCAGGGTGGGCGCCGTGTAATAGATTGTCACGCCGTACTTTTCGATGACTTCGAAATGCCGGTGCTCATCGGGTGAGTTCGGTGTGCCTTCGTAGACCACCTGCGTCACACCATTGGAAAGTGGCCCGTAGACGATGTAGGTGTGGCCGGTGACCCAGCCGATATCGGCTGTGCACCAGAAGACATCGCTTTCGGGCTTGACGTCGAAGACGTAGTGGTGTGTGTACGACGCCTGGGTCAGGTAGCCGCCCGACGTGTGCATGATCCCCTTGGGCTTACCGGTGGTGCCCGACGTGTAGAGCAGAAACAGCGGATGCTCGGAGTCGAACGCCTCGGGGGTGTGCTCGGGCGACGCGTTGTCGACGGTGTCATGCCACCAGAGGTCACGGCCCTCAGTCCACGGTGTGTCAATTCCGGTGCGGCGCACCACAAGAACGTGGTCGACGGACTTTTGTCCATCGACCGCCTCGTCGACCGCCTCCTTCAGTGACGCCGCCTTGCCGCGCCGGTACTGGCCGTCGGCGGTGATCACCAGCTTGGCCTCGGCGTCCTCGATGCGGGCCGCGAGCGCCGCCGAGGAGAACCCCGCGAAGACCACCGAATGCAGCACCCCGAGGCGCGCGCATGCCAGCATCGCGACGATGGCCTCGGGCAGCATCGGCATGTAGATCGCCACCCGGTCGCCGGCTTTCAGGCCGAGGTCGGTCAGCGCGTTGGCGGCCTTGGACACCTCGGCAAGCAGCTCGGAGTAGGTGATCTCGCGACTGTCGGTCCTTGGGTTCGCCCTCCCAGCGGATCGCCACCCGGTCTCCGTTACCCGCCTCGACGTGGCGGTCGACGCAGTTGTACGCGACGTTGAGCTTGCCGCCGACGAACCACTTCGCAACGGGGGCCGCGGACCAGTCCAGTACCTCGTCGAACGGCGTGTCCCACGCCAACCGGTTGCCTTGTTTCGCCCAGAACGCCAACCGGTCCTTCTCGGCCTCGCTGTAGAGCTCGGCTGACGCGTTGGCCTGTGCGGCGAATTCATCGGACGGCGGATACGTGGCGGGACCTTCGGTGTGCTTTTCGGCCATGTTTGGGAGCGTAGTCATCTCGGCTAGCGTTTCTCGCGTGATGTCTGACCCGCTTGCACCGCTGGCCGAACTGCCCGGCGTCGCGGACGCAGGTGAAGAAGCCCGCGAGGCGCTCGGCAGAGCGCACCGCCACCGCTTCAACTTGCGGGGCTGGCCGACGACCGCCGCGGAGGCCGCGCTGCGAGCGGCAAGGGCGTCGTCGGTGCTCGAGGGAGGCACGCTCCAGATTGCTGAAACCGGCGAGCCCGATCCGCTGCTTGCGGGTGGCCTTCGGGTGTCGGAGGCGCTGGAAGGCGGCGCGACAACACTCGTCGGTGTCTGGCAGAAGGCGCCGATGCAGGCGCTGGCACGACTGCACGCGCTGGCCGCAGCAGACCTCGTCGACGAGGGCCGGCTCGGCCGCCCGCGGGCCGACGCCGACGTCGGACCTCGTCTCGAGCTGTTGGTCGACCTCGTCACCGGCAAATCCGACGTGCCCGCCACCGTGCTGGCCGCGGTCGCCCATGGTGAACTGCTGACGCTCGCGCCCTTCGGCACGGCCGACGGGCTGGTCGCTCGAGCGGTCTCGCGGCTGGTGACCATCGCCACCGGGTTGGACCCCCACGGCCTCGGCGTGCCGGAGGTCTACTGGATGCGCCAATCCGGTGATTACCGCGCAGCAGCACGCGGATTCGCTTCCGGCACACCCGATGGGCTGACGGCGTGGTTGATGCTGAGTTGCCGCGCGCTGCGCGCGGGCGCAAGGGACGCCCTCTCGATCGCGGAGGCCGCCGCGAAGTAGCGGCTCAGCAAAACGAAAGCGGGCGACGTTCCGAATTGATTCGGCTCGCCGCCCGCTAGCACGGACTCCAGTTACCAGGCGTGCTTTGTGAGGTCGCGTGGGTGGCCTCGGCGTCCTTGCGATGCGCTACGGCTGCAACCCCACCCAAGGGGTCCTCGTGGTCGTCCGCTCTTCGCAATTGCGCAGGCCCGCAACACTTTTGCCTAGTCAGCGGCTTGAGCTCCGCGTGGGTGCCGGGATCCGTGCTGGGGAGCCTGAATCGGGAGTCCGAGCCTTCTCTTCCGGCTCGGCCTTGGCCTCTCCAAGCTTCCGTGGTTCCTTTGTACTCCGTGACCCCGGTCACAGCAAGGGCTAAGCACTCACGAGATTTGATTGTTACCGCTCGTATGTCAGCTACTACGCCCGGTCGGATCCGAAAGCCGCACCGCGGGCCTTCAGAAAGCGAAGCGGCGAAGCAGCGAGTACGTCAGTGCGCCGGCCAGGAGAGCGCTCAGTCCGACGGCGGCCGTCGTGGCGACGGCGGCGCCCGACGGCGCAGGAATACGGTCGCGCAGCGGTACCGGCCGCGAGAACGTCACCACCGGCCAGCCCCGTGCGGTGGCCTCTTTGCGCAGCCCACGGTCGGGGTTCACCACGGTCGGGTGGCCGACCGATTCGAGCATCGGCAGGTCGGTGATCGAGTCGGAGTACGCGTAGCAGTGCTCGAGCGCGTATCCCTCGCGCTCGGCGAGCTCGCGGATGGCGTCCACCTTGCCCTCGCCGAAGCAGTAGTACGCCACCTCGCCGGTGTACTTCCCGTTCTCGACGACCATCCGGGTCGCCATCGCGTGCGTGGCGCCGAGGGCTCTGGCGATAGGGCCGACGATCTCCTCGCCGGAGGCGGAGACCACGACGACGTCGCGGCCGCAGAGCTTGTGGTCTGCGATCAGGTTGGCGGCTTCGGCGAACACCAGTGGATCGACTATGTCGTGCAGCGTCTCGCTGACAATCGACTTGATCTGCTCCACGTCCCACCCGGTGCACATGTTGGTGATGTAGTTGCGCATCCGGTCCATCTGGTCATGGTCGGCGCCCGACATCAAGAAGAGGAATTGTGCGTAGGCGGATTTCAGGACGGTACGTCTATTAATTAGCCCTTGGTCGAAGAAGGGTTTGCTGAAAGCCAGCGTGCTGGACTTCGCAATTACCGTCTTGTCGAGGTCAAAGAAGGCCGCCGTACGAATGGGCTGGCGGTTCTCCGGCTTCGTTTGCGGTACTACACCCCCCGCGGCCGCCGGATCGGTTGCGGTCACAACGCCCAGCATAGGGGCGGTCGGTGTCACCAACCGGTCGAGCGCACAAAATGGCAGTTCACGACAGGTGCCGACGGGCGCACTTCTACGCGATCATCAGGTGCTTTCCATGGCAAGCACTACTTGCGCCTCTCGGGCTTACCGTGTGTATAGTGACAATTACTCGGCTTATGCCGGGTGTGCATCAGCCCGACCCCCCGGGGCTGATACACGACGACCTCCGCCTCCTCCCCCCCTGGCGGGGGTCGTCCCTTTTCTAGGGCCTTTTCGTTGTCGGGATAGATGGTGAAGTCCGCCGTAGTTGCGGAATCTCGTTTTCGGTGACCGGATTGAAACCGGTTCTATCCACAGTTGGCCACCCATCCCCAACCGGAGCGAAGGCACTGGCGCTCGGCCGGTTAGCGAACGCACTGTGGGCTGATGAGCTCAACCAACGGCGTCCTCGCAATGGTCGCTGGATCGGCGATGCGCGAGGATGTCGACCGTGTCGCCGCCGCAGCGGGGTTGGCTGTCGTGCACGCATCGCAGCCGCCGAGTCGGCAAGCCTGGACCGGAGCGTCGGCGGTATTGCTCGACGCCGCAGGCGCCCGCCGCTGCGCGGAACCCGCCCTGCCCCGTCGGGGTCACGTCATCCTGATTGGCCGTACCGAACCGCAAGCCTGCGAGTGGGAGGCGGCGATCGCCGTCGGTGCCCAACGCGTCATGACACTGCCCTCCCACGAGAGCGATCTCGTCGCCGCGCTGTCCGATGCCGCGGAATCCCGTCGCGATGATCTGCGAAGGGGTGCGGTGGTCGCGGTCATGGCGGGCCGTGGCGGTGCCGGAGCGTCACTGTTCGCAACCGCTCTTGCGCAAACGGCGCCGGAGGCCCTACTGATCGATGCCGACCCGTGGAGCGGCGGCATCGAGCTGGTGCTCGGAAGCGAGAACGAACCGGGTTTGCGTTGGCCGGACCTTGCGCTCGAACACGGCAGGCTCGACGTCTCCGCACTGCGCGAGGCGTTGCCGTGTCAGGACGGGATCAGCGTGTTGTCGTGTGCCCGTTCTGGTAACGCCATCGAGGCGGGGCCCTTGGCCGCGGTGATCGATGCAGGCCGGCGCAGCGGCTCGACAGTGATTTGCGACCTGCCCCGCCATCTGACCAGTGCGGTCGAATTCGCCGCGGACGCCGCCGATTTGGTCGTGCTGGTCACTTCGGCAGATGTCCGTGCGTGTGCCGCCACCACCGCGGTCGCGTCGGTGATGGGCGCCATCAATCCCAATGTCGGCCTGGTGGTGCGTGGACCGTCGCCCAGCGGATTGCGATCGGTGGATGTCGCCCGCATCGTCGATCTGCCTCTGTTGGCGGCGATGCGACCACAACCCGGCCTCGCCGAAGCCTTGGACCGCGGCGGACTGCGTCTACGTCCTCGCTCACCGCTGGCCACCGCAGCGCGGAAGGTGTTGACGGTGTTGGCGCAGCACCCATCGGCGGAGGCGGCATGAGTGTGTCGTTGATCGATCGGGTTCGTGAGCGGCTGGCGGCCGAATCCGCGCCGCTGAATCCCACGGTCGTCGCCGCCGCGATCCGCGCCGAATCGGGAGGCGTCCTCGGCGATACCGAGGTATTGAGCAACCTGCGGATGCTTCAGACCGAGCTCACCGGCGCCGGCATCCTGGAGCCACTGTTGCGGGCGGAAGGTACTACGGATGTCTTGGTCACCGCGCCCGATGCGGTGTGGGTCGACGATGGAAACGGGTTGCGGCGCAGCTTGATCCAGTTCGCCGACGAGGATGCGGTACGGCGTCTGGCGCAGCGGCTCGCGTTGAGCGTCGGCCGGCGACTCGACGAGGCACAACCGTGGGTCGACGGCCAGCTGACCGGTGTCACCGCCTGCCCGTTCACCGTCCGGCTACACGCGGTGCTGGCACCGATCGCTGCGGGCGGTACGTGCCTGTCGTTGCGCGTGCTGAGGCCGGCGACCCAGGATCTCGCCACACTGGCTCGGGCCGGGGCGATCGCGCCGGAAGCTGCTGCGCTGCTCGACAAGATCATTGCCTCCCGGCTCGCGTTCCTCGTCTCGGGCGGCACCGGGGCCGGAAAGACCACACTCCTGTCGGCCGTGCTCGGGGAGGTTCCACCGGGCGAGCGCATCATCTGCGTCGAGGACGCCGCCGAGCTTGAGCCCCGGCATCCCCACCTCGTGAAGTTGGTAGCGCGGTGCGCGAATATCGAAGGGGTAGGCGAGATCACCGTCCGTGACCTCGTGCGGCAGGCGCTGAGGATGCGACCCGACAGGATCGTCGTCGGCGAGGTGCGCGGCGCCGAAGTGGTCGACCTGCTGGCCGCGCTCAACACGGGACACGACGGTGGCGCGGGAACCGTCCACGCGAACAGTCCCGCCGAGGTGCCCGCCCGGCTCGAGGCGTTGGCAGCTCTCGGAGGCCTCGACCGCTACGCGTTGCACAGCCAGCTCGCCGCCGCGGTGCAGGTGCTGTTGCACGTCGGTCGGGACCGCAACGGCAGACGCAGGCTCAGCGAGATCGCGGTGCTGCGGCGAGGCGAAGAGGGGCTGGCCGGTGTGACGACGGCCTGGCACGTGAACACCGGATATGCCACCGGCGCCGAGGATTTGCGGGATCTACTACGCGGGAGGGGAGTGCTGTGACCGGCGCGGCGCTGGCTCTAGCGTTGGCGTTCGTCGTCGCGCCTCCGCCGCGGCGCCGGCTGGTACCTGTCACAACAGGTCGCCGCCGGCTACCCGCGGCTGTGCTGGCGATCGCACTCGGTGCCGGGGTGGCGACGATGCTGCCGGCGACGGCCACGCTGGCCGCCTCAGTCGTCGTCGGCACGCTGATGCTGCGTCGGCGACGCGGGAACGCTCGGCGTGCCCGCGCACTCGAAGCATCCGCACTACAGAGCGCGTTGGACGTCCTCGTCGGCGAGCTGAGGACCGGCGCCCACCCAGTCGCCGCGTTCGAGGTTGCTGCGGGCGAAGCCGACGGGCCCGTTGCGGACAGCCTGCGCGCAGTCGCCGCCCGGGCGTTGCTCGGTGCCGACGTGGCGGCCGGACTCCGTAGCTTCGCCGCGTCGTCGCGTTTGCCTGCGCACTGGGAACGAATGGCCGTCTTCTGGCGGCTGGCGCAGACACACGGTTTGGCGATCGCGACGTTGATGCGCGCCGCGCATCGCGACATCGTTGAGCGAGAGCGATTCTCGGCCCGCGTCGACGCCGGGATGGCAGGTGCCCGCACCACGGCGGCGGTGTTGGCCGGACTTCCAGTGCTCGGCGTCTGCCTCGGCCAAATGATCGGCGCGGACCCGCTGCACTTCCTGTTCTCTGGCGGAGCCGGCGGATGGCTGTTAGTGGTCGGCGTCATGCTCGCCTGCTGCGGACTTCTGTGGTCGGATCGCATCACTGGGCGGGCGCTCACATGAGCTGGGCGGCTTTGTTGTTGGCGGCGGCCATGCTGATGGCTGGGGGTCCGCCTCGCGCGCGGGCGAGTGCCGCGCCCGCGAGTCCCGAGACGCCGCAGCCGCCTGTGGGCAACTCGGACACCCTCGCCGTCGCGTCCACATTCGACGTATTCGCCGCATGCCTGACATCGGGGATGGCGGTGTCGACCGCTGCAGCTGCCGCCGCACCGTCGGCCCCACGACCGCTCGCGAGAGTGCTCGACCGGGCCGCAGACCTGTTGGCGCTCGGGGCGGATTCCGCGACGGCGTGGTCGAATCCCGCTCTGCCGCTCGACAACCACGGCGAAGCACTTCTCCGTTTGGCTCGGCGCTCGGCGGCCTCGGGTGCGGCCCTCGCCCAGGGCGTCACCGAGTTGGCCGATCAATCGCGCCACGACGCCGCGTCGGCTGCGGATGCCCGGGCACAGCGGGCGTCGGTGCTGATCGCAGGCCCACTCGGGTTGTGTTACCTGCCCGCCTTCATCTGCCTGGGCATCGTCCCGATCGTCGCAGGGCTGGCAGGCGACGTGCTGCGGTCAGGGCTGATGTGACCGCGTGCAGAGAGTCAGATCGACCGACAGGGAGGAAAAATAATGGTGGCCAACATGTTTCGAGGACTAAAGACACGAATGGTGTTACTTGTGGTGGACGACGCCGGCATGTCCACAGTGGAGTACGCCATCGGAACGATCGCCGCCGCGGCGTTCGGTGCGATTCTCTACACGGTCGTCACCGGCGACTCCATCGTGACGGCGCTGACCAACATCATCAATCGCGCCCTGAACACCAACGTCTGACCGCCGATGACGGCGGCACCACCATCGAGGCAGCGTTCGCCATCGCCGCCCTTGTGGTGGTCCTGGTGTGGTGCGTTGCGGGGCTTACCGCCGTGTCGATGCAGGTGCGGTGCATCGATGCAGCCCGGGAAGCGGCGCGTCTTGCGGCGCGTGGCGCCGACCGGGACGCCACGCAGGCCGCACACGACATCGCTCCTTCGGGCTCGAGCCTCGACTTGCGGAAAGAGGGCGGTTTGGTGGTCGCGACGGTCAGGGCCCGATCGATGCTGTTGCCGGGTATCACGATTCGGGTGGACACCGTGGCGGCGATCGAGCCGAGCGCGGGCTGACCGTGGCTCGGCGACGCTGGTCGCCGTCGCGATGATGGCGGTGTTGTTGGCAATCACCATCGGCGGTGTGTACGTCGGGTCGGCGGTCATCGAGCGACACCGGGCGCAGGCGGCGGCTGACCTTGCGGCTCTGGCCGCCGCGGCCAGCCTGCCCGATGGAGTCGCCGCGGCGTGCGGCCAGGCTTCGGTGATAGCGAACGCGATGAGTGTTGTTATTGCCGATTGCGTGGTTGACGGTCTCGACGTGGTGGTCACCACCCGAGCCGGACGGGCTCAGGCCGCCGCGCGAGCCGGGCCGGTCGATGGGCCGAGCTAACCGCGTTTGTCGGACTCGTCCTTCTTGTCCTTCTTGCGTTTCTTCTTTTTTTGCTTCTTCTCATCAGGCGGCGACTGCTCTTCGCCGTCATCGGCGAACTCCACCAAAGCCAACTCGTCATCGGTCGGCAGGCGCAGGGCCATCAGCGCGGCGAACGTGTCCGGTTCGAGCTCGACACGGTTGATGGTCATGTGCACCGGCGTCCATTCGCCGTCGATCGTGCGCAGCCGCAACACACCACTGGTGGCTCCGTTGCCGAATTCCAGTGTCATTCTTGCCATATGCAGAGCATCGGCCGGATTGACGGATGGCCTTCCGGCCTCTCTGGCGCGCCAGTCGTAGAACGGCGCGGGCCTGTCGAGCCATTTCAGCAGTGTCCAGTTGACGGGATCGACCAGCGCGCGGTGCACTCCGGGGCGCGCAAGGCCGTCGAGGATGCGTTGCGCAAGGTGGTCCGGTGGCAACGCCGGCCCCTCGGGCTCGGCCCGCCAGTTCATCGCGCGACAGATAAGCCGCTCGGTGTCGTCCTCCTGACTCTCCGGATTGGCACGGGCGACGAAGCCGACGGAGATCGCTTCGCCGTGATGATCGGTGACATTCCACGTGCTGCACAGCCTCATGCCGGGCTCGCCCTTGATCGCCATCGACAGCACCTTGGTCTCGCTCGCGTTGAGGGAACGCATCGGTAGATCCTCGGCGAAGGTGCGGCCATGGGTAGCTTCGGTCGACGGATCCCTGCCGCTGTTGTAGATCGACTCCGGAGTGTCGGTGGCGAAGCCAGCCGTCAGGTCCCATTTGAGCGGTCCGGCGACCATCCGTTCCGGTGGCTCCGTCTCCAGCGGACCAATCCAGACCTGGACTCCGTGTAGCCGCCCGTCTGACATGACCACCGGTTCTGTACGGATTACGCGGTCGTTTCTGGGTGTGATGGTGCTCATCGACTGATGCGTGCGAACAGTTTCGGATATCGCAGTCTGAATCGCCATCAGATCCGGACTTCGTCGCAGAAAAACGCTGATCGGGACGAGATTCTTGGTCTGGCGCCCATCGGCCACCACAACAGGCTCGCTGCCGAGGGTTTCGACGAGCAGCCAACCGTGGCTCATGGCGAGAATCTTACCGGTCAACTGTTTGCGAATCGCCAGGTGAGAGAGACAACGAAATCCGTAGCCTGTTGGTATATACCATGTATTTGACGGCCCCGAAAATGCACGTCGAATTTGCTTGCAGCCCCCCCACGAGGTATTTTACGACTGCGCCATACTGGTGGGTATTGAAACGGATCGCGTTGTGTGATCGTTTAATCGAACCGTTTGGCGCTCGGCGTGCCCGATCCGGCACCGTCGATCGCTGGTCCATGGGGGCGGCCGTCGAGGGGTCGGCCGTCTCCGTGGTTTTCAGGCCGTGTGGCGCGCCAATTCGCTGAGTACCAGCCGCAGCACGCGAACAGCACCCATCTTGTCCAGCGGGTCATTGCCGCTTCCACATTTCGGGGACTGAACACATGACGGGCAGCCGAGTGGACACTCGCAGGCCTCGATCGCCGCGGCTGTGGCACCCCACCACGTCGCGATCTGCTGGAAGCCCCGATCGGCGAACCCCGCGCCGCCGGGGTAGCCGTCATAGACGAAAATCGTCGGCAATCCGTCTACCGGACCTGCGGCGGTGGACAACCCGCCGATATCCCCGCGGTCGCAACTGGCCACCAGCGGAAGTAGTCCGATCGCCGCATGCTCGGCGGCATGCAGAGCGCCAGGGATGCGCAGTGCTTCGACGCCGTTGTCCTGTAACGCTTCCGGCGTAATCGTGCACATCACCGCCTTGGTATCCAGGGTGCGGGTGGGCATGTCGAGCTCAACGAAGTCGATCACTTCGCCGCTCAGCTGGCGGCGCAGATACCCGATCACCGTGTTGCTCACCGAAACCGGCACCAAGCCGAGCGTGATCGGACCGAAGGTTTTTCGGTCACCCGGTCCAGTCACCGTGATGTCCGTGAGCTCGCGCGCGAACGTCGTATAGCCGGGATCCTCGGCGTGTACGAACGCCACGCCGCCCTCGAAGTCGAGGGAGTCGACCAGGTAGGACTCGCCCTGATGCAGATAAACCGCGCCGGGGTGGACGGATGCCGTCGCCTGACCCACATCGGCGCTGCCCAGAATTCGTCCGGTGTCGGTCTCCAGAATGGCGATCTGGCCGCCCGACGAACCCCGGATGTCGACCGCGGGGTGCGGATCAACGCCCGGGGTGGGGAAGTAACCGCTCGGTCGCCGGCGCAGCAGCCCGTCGTCGACGAGCGTGTCGGCGACGGCTTCGGCGTTCCATGCGCGCACCTCGGCATCGGTCAGCGGAAGCTCGGTCGCTGCGCACAACAGTTGCGGGCCGAGGACGTAAGGATTTCGCGGATCGATGACCACACGTTCGATCGGCTTGTCCAGCAATGCTTCCGGATGGTGGACCAGGTAGGTGTCCAACGGGTCGTCACGCGCGATCAACAGGATCAGCGCGCTCTGCCCGCGTCGGCCAGACCGGCCCGCCTGTTGCCAGAAGGACGTCACCGTCCCGGGAAAGCCCGCGAGCACCACCGCGTCCAGCCCCGCGATGTCGACACCGAGTTCGAGCGCATTGGTGCTCGCCAGGCCGCGCAGATCGCCTTCGGCCAGTGCGCGTTCAAGCTCTCGACGGTCTTCGGCCAGATAGCCGGCGCGATACGACGCCACGCGCCCAGTCAGTTCGGGAGCGATGTCCTCGAGACGAGCGCGGGCGCCCAACGCCGTCAGCTCGGCCCCGCGTCGCGACCGGACAAAGGTCAGCGTGCGGGCGCCCTCGGCGATCAGATCGGCCATCACTCTGGCCGCTTCGGCTCCGGCCGAACGCCGTACCGGCGCACCGTTTTCGCCGACGAGATCGGTGCGAAGCGCAGGCTCCCACAGCGCGACCGTGCGCGCCCCTTGAGGGGAGCCGTCCTCGGTCACCTCGACCACCGTCTGTCCGATCAACTCCGATGCGGTGGCCGCCGGAGATGCTGTCGTCGCGCTGGCGAAGATCACTGTGGGGGACGCCGAGTAACGTGCGCACAGCCGCAGCAGGCGACGCAGCACCATCGCGACGTTCGAACCGAAAACGCCACGGTAGTAATGACATTCGTCGACGACGATGTAACGCAGATTTCGCAGGAACACCGCCCAGCGCGCGTGGTTACGCAGGAGCGACAGATGAATCATGTCAGGATTGGAGAAGATCCAGCGTGATCGTTCGCGGGCGAATCGACGTACGTCGGCAGGGCTGTCGCCGTCGTAGGCGCTGGGTGCGACGGTGCCGAGCTTGGCCACGGCGTTGGTGAGCGCGTACGCGGTTCGCAGTTGATCGTGGCCCAGTGCCTTCGTCGGCGACAGATACAAAGCGCGCGCGCGGGGATCCGTGGCGAACGCGGTCAGGATCGGCAGCTGATACGCCAGCGACTTGCCCGACGCCGTGCCGGTGCTGAGCACGACGTGGCGTCCGTCGTGGGCGAGATCGGCCGCCTCGAACTGATGCGACCATGGCGCGGCGATGCCGCGATCATTCAACGCCCGCACCACATCCGGATCGGCCCAGTGCGGCCACGCCCGCGGTCGTGCCTGCCGCGGTGGCAGGTCCGCGACATGGCGCAGCGGTTTCTCCTCCGGATCGGTGCCCTCGACCGCGCAGGCGAGCAGCTCGCGGCCGAAATCCGACATCGTTTGCCCTCCTGTACGTAAATTGTTCCCTAGTTCCTGCTCGGAGACTGTCGCTGGAGCTTGGAACATGATTGACTAAGCACGGTCGCAGCTTCTGTGTTCGTGTATATGCACTCGCAGGATCGACGTTGCGATCGCGGTTCCTGCGAGGGTTGTAGGTCGGGTCAAGTTCCGGCGACTCCACGAAGGTATGGCGGTCGGAACGGGCCCGGTGCACCGGAAGTCGGTGAACCGCACCCGGTAAGAAGAGAAGGAAAGATCGAAAGATGCCACAGGGAACTGTGAAGTGGTTCAACGCGGAGAAGGGCTTCGGCTTTATCGCCCCGGAGGACGGCTCCGCTGATGTGTTTGTCCACTACACGGAAATTCAAGGTTCCGGCTTCCGCACCCTCGAAGAAAACCAGAAGGTCGAATTCGAGGTTGGCCAAAGCCCTAAAGGCCCTCAGGCCACTGGAGTTCGATCCATCTAAGTAATCGAACCTGATCGAAACCCCCCGAGCAGTCCCGCACGGACCGCCGGGGGGTTTTCGTTTCTGAGTGCATCAGCGGCCCGCCGACCACCCGTCAGCGCGGCTCTGGCCTACTGTCGTCTGCGTGAGCCAGCTGTCGTTCTTCTCGGCAGAGTCGGTACCGCCAGCGGTCGCCGACCTGACGGGGCTTCTCGCCGCGCCCGGCCAGGTGGTCGTCGTCGGGAAGGGCGCGCGGCTGTCGGTAGTGGTGGATTCTCCATGGCGCGCGGTGGCTCTCGCGGAAATGATCGTCGAGGCGGGCCTGGAGGCCGAAATCGGCCGGACTGACGAGAACACCCCACTGGTCCGGACTTCGGTACACCCAGAATTGGTCCGCATCGCCACAGAGTGGACCCGCGGCGCGGTCAAGACCGTGCCGCCGCAGTGGTTACCCGGCCCACGCGAGCTGCGGGCCTGGACGCTGGCGGCCGGTACCCCTGAGGCGGACCGATATCTACTAGGGCTAGACCCGCATGCCCCGGACACCCATTCCTCCCTTGCCTCGGCCCTCATGCGGGTTGGGATAGCTCCAACTCTCATCGGAACCCGAGGCGGCCATCCGGCGCTTCGAATCAGTGGCCGTCGGCGCCTATCGCGCCTGGTAGAGAACGTGGGGGAACCTCCGGGAGATGTGGAGGCGTTCTCGCTCTGGCCGCGGATTTAGGGGTATCCGGCCGGAGAGTCAGTTTGCGTAGGCACGCCCGGGGTGCGAAATTGTCAGTTGCTAACAGCGTCGTATTGTCAGTTACGCATAAATCGGGCGCTGGAAGGCAACATAGAAGTGGAAGCGTAGGCACAGTTGGCTGACGAGGACCGCGGCAGCGGCCGCAACGGTACTGTCCGGCGACTCGTCATTGTCGAGTCGCCTACTAAAGCACGCAAAATAGCCGGCTACCTGGGCTCCAATTACATTGTCGAGTCCTCGCGTGGCCACATTCGCGACCTGCCTCGGGCCGCCGCCGACGTCCCAGCCAAGTACAAGTCGGAGCCGTGGGCCCGCCTCGGGGTCAACGTCGATGCGGACTTCGAACCGCTCTACATCATCAGCCCGGAGAAGAAGAGCACTGTCGCAGAGCTCAAAGACCTGCTCAAGGACGTCGACGAGCTGTATCTGGCCACGGACGGTGACCGTGAGGGCGAGGCCATCGCCTGGCATCTGCTGGAGACCTTGAAGCCGCGCATCCCGGTCAAGCGGATGGTGTTCCACGAGATCACCGAGCCGGCCATCCGGGCGGCGGCCGAGGACCCGCGCGACCTGGACAACGATCTGGTCGATGCGCAGGAGACCCGGCGCATCCTGGATCGGCTGTACGGCTACGAGGTCAGCCCTGTGCTGTGGAAGAAGGTCGCGCCGAAGCTGTCGGCAGGCCGGGTCCAGTCGGTCGCGACCCGCATCATCGTGTCGCGCGAGCGCGAGCGGATGGCGTTCCGCAGCGCCGGCTACTGGGATGTCACTGCAGAACTGGACGCCAGCGTGTCCGACCCGCAGGCTCAACCGCCCATGTTCACCGCAAAGCTGAACACCGTCGACACCAAGCGGGTGGCCGCAGGTCGCGATTTCGACTCGCTCGGAGAGCTCAAGAGGCCCGACGAGGTGCTGGTGCTCGACGAGTCCGCGGCGACCGCGCTGGCAAGTGGGCTGCGCGGCGCACAGCTCACGGTGTCGTCGGTCGAGCAGAAGCCGTATACGCGTCGGCCCTACGCGCCGTTCATGACGTCTACGTTGCAGCAGGAGGCCGGCCGCAAGCTGAGGTTCTCGTCCGAGCGCACGATGAGCATCGCGCAGCGGCTGTACGAGAACGGCTACATCACTTATATGCGCACCGACTCCACGACGCTGTCGGGGTCGGCCATCAACGCCGCACGCAACCAGGCCCGCCAGCTCTACGGCGAGGAGTACGTGCACCCGACGCCGCGGCAGTACACGCGGAAGGTGAAGAACGCCCAGGAGGCGCACGAGGCCATCCGGCCCGCCGGCGACGTGTTCCAGACGCCTGGTCAATTGCATAGCCAGCTGGACACCGACGAGTTCCGGCTCTACGAGCTGATCTGGCAGCGCACCGTTGCCTCGCAGATGGCCGACGCGCGCGGCACGACATTGAGCCTGCGCGATCTCCGGCGCCGCCAGTTCGGGCGAGCAGGTGGTGTTCAACGCCAGCGGTCGCACCATCACGTTCGCCGGCTTCCTGAAGGCCTATGTCGAAAGCCTCGACGACCAGGCCGGCGGCGAGGCCGACGACGCCGAGAGCAGGCTGCCCAACCTGACCGAGGGCCAGCGCGTCGACGCCACACGGCTGACACCCGACGGGCACGTCACCACACCGCCTGCCCGCTACACCGAGGCGTCGTTGATCAAGGCGCTTGAAGACCTGGGCATCGGCAGGCCGTCGACGTACTCGTCGATCATCAAGACCATTCAGGACCGCGGCTACGTCCACAAGAAGGGCAGCGCGCTGGTCCCGTCGTGGGTCGCCTTCGCCGTCACCGGACTACTCGAGCAGCACTTCGGGCGACTGGTCGACTACGGCTTCACCGCGGCGATGGAGGACGAACTCGACGAGATCGCCGCCGGCCACGAGCAGCGGACCAACTGGCTCAACAACTTCTACTTCGGCGGCGATCACGGCGTTCAGGACTCCATCGCGCGTTCCGGTGGCCTCAAGAAGCTCGTCGGCGTGAACCTCGAGGGTATCGACGCTCGAGAAGTCAACTCCATCAAGCTGTTTGACGACGAAGAGGGGCGCGCCATCTATGTCCGGGTCGGCAAGAACGGCCCGTATCTAGAACGCACCGTCATCGGCGACGACGGCGAACCGAAACCGCAGCGAGCCAATCTCAACGACTCGCTCACACCCGACGAGCTCACTTTGGAGCTGGCCGAAAAGCTTTTCTCCACACCGCAAGAGGGCCGCTCGCTCGGCGTCGACCCTGAGACCGGTCACGAGGTCGTCGCCAAGGACGGCCGGTACGGGCCGTATGTGACCGAGGTGCTGCCCGAACCGGACGAGCCCGAGGACGGGGCTCCGGCCAAGAAGGGCAAGAAGCCGACCGGTCCCAAACCCCGTACGGGGTCACTGCTGCGGTCGATGGATCTGGAGACGGTGACGCTCGAGGACGCGCTGCGGCTGCTGTCGCTGCCCCGAGTCGTCGGCGTCGACCCGAACAGCAGTGAGGAGATCACCGCGCAGAACGGCCGGTACGGGCCATATCTCAAGCGCGGTACCGACTCTCGCTCGCTGACCACTGAAGAGCAGATGTTCGACATCACGCTCGACGAAGCGTTGAAGATCTACTCGGAGCCCAAACGTCGCGCAGGTCAGCGTGCTTCGACGCCGCCACTGCGGGAGCTGGGTGCCGACCCCGCGTCGGGCAAGCCGATGGTCATCAAGGACGGTCGCTTCGGCCCGTACGTGACCGACGGCGAGACCAACGCCAGCCTGCGCAAGGGCGACGACGTGCTGTCGATAACCGATGAGCGGGCCGCTGAGCTGCTGGCGGACCGTCGCGCACGCGGACCCGTGAAGCGGACGGCGAAGAAGACCGCCAAGAAGGCCGCTGCGAAGAAGGCGCCGGCCAAGAAGGCCGCGAAGCGCAGCTAGCCGGAAACGTCGCTCGATACTTCTTCGGCCGGCTGTTCGCTGGCCGCAACGAGATTCAACGGGCGAGCCAGCTGGGTCGGTGCGGATCGCCCGCGCAGTTCGACGATTTCTCCGACATCCCAGCACAGCGCCTCGGCGTCCAGCGCGCCGCTGACCGCGATCGCCGACGCCAGCACATGGCCCTCTTCCATCTTTGCGAGCTCGGTGAGGCGCGCGGCCTCATTGACGGGGTCGCCGATGACGGTGTACTCGAAGCGTGCCTGCGCGCCGATGTGCCCGGCGATGGCGCGCCCGGCGGACACGCCGATGCCGAATTCCATGTCCGAGCCGAGCACGGGGATGAGTTCGTCGTGCAGCTCGCGGGAGGCCGCCAGCGCGGCACCCGACGCATCGGGATGCTCGATCGGTACGCCGAAGATGGCCAACGCCGCGTCGCCCTGGAACTTGTTGACGAAACCGCCGTGGCGGCCGACGGTGTCGACGACGACGCGGAAGAACTCGTTGAGAAGGCTGACAACGTCGGAGGCCGGCCGGGTGGAAGCCAGCTGCGTCGAGCCAACGAGGTCGACGAACAACACGGCCACGTCGCGTTCCTGACCGCCGAGCTCGGTGCCACGCTCCAAAGCGCGACGGGCGACGTCCTCGCCGACGTACCGGCCGAAAAGGTCACGCAGTCTTTGCCGTTCGGCGAGATCGCGAACCATGTCGTTGAAGCCGGCTTGCAGCAAGCCCAATTCGCTGGCGTCATAGATCTGCATGTGCGCGTTGTAGTTACCACGCTGGACTTCACCCAGCGCCCAACGCAATTGGCGCAGCGGATCGGCTATCGCCATCGCCACCAGTACCGTCGCCACCAAACCGATCACCAGAGTGCCGACGGCCAGAATCAGGATCGGCGTGATCAGCCGGTCGGCGGATGCGGTGAGAATGTGAAACTTGCTGGCCACCAAGGCCAGCACAATCGCCAGGACCGGAACGCCGGTGGACAGCACCCAGGTCAGCACCTGCCGCAGGATGACGCCGGCGGCGCGGTAGTCCTCCGGCACGCCGCCACGAAGCGCGGCGACCGCCACGGGCCGCAGCACCCGCTCGGACTGCAGGTAGCCGATGATCGCGGTTGCCGTCGCGCCCAGCGCGCTTGCCACGGCGACAACCGGGGCCGAATGGCTCGCGACGGGCCAACTGGCGACGATGAAGACGACAGAGCCCAGACACCAGTTCGAGACGCTGATCAGGGTGCGATAGAACGGCATCTTCAACGCACGGGTACGGGCCAGCTGGGTGGTCGCGGGATCGGTGTCGGTGAGCAGGCTGTCACGGCGCTGCCACCGCATGACCGGGATCAGCAGCCGCAAGCTCAGGTAGGCGCCGATGGTGAAGGACAGGAACAGAAAGCCGAGGAAAACCGCCAGGTTGAACGCGGGGAGGTCCTGGAGCTGGATGCGGTCCTCGGGCGGCAGGCCGAAACGGAGAAAACCCAGCACGAACAGCGCGCCGATGATGTCGGACTGCAGCATTCCGAGCGTGAACACCGGCCAGGGCGTGCGCGCCACCCAGCGGACGAATGAGCTGATTCGCCCGATCGGTTCCGCCTCGGTGGTCACCCGATAACCGTATCGGGCCGGGGAGACCAGAAAGCGCGCTCTGGGACGGACGTGTCGGTTTGCAGCACTACTGTTACGTGTGATGACCGGTGTTTTCTCGCGTCTGGTGGGCCAGGGCGCTGTGGAGGCGGAGCTAGTGGCCGCCGCGCAGGCCGCCCGCCGTGACCCTGCTCACAATGCGAACGCGACCGGGACCATGACACACGCGTGGCTGGTCACCGGGCCTCCAGGGTCGGGTCGTTCGGTTGCTGCGTTGTGCTTTGCGGCGGCGCTGCAGTGCACGTCCGACGGTGTGCCCGGCTGCGGCGAGTGCCGCGCCTGCACCACGACGATGGCCGGAACGCACGCCGACGTTCGCAGGATCATTCCCGAGGGGCTCTCGATCGGCGTGGACGAGATGCGCAATATCGTGCAGATCGCCTCGCGGCGGCCGGGTACCGGTCGCTGGCAGATCGTGTTGATCGAGGATGCTGACCGGCTCACCGAAGGAGCAGCCAACGCGCTGCTCAAGGTGGTTGAGGAGCCGCCGCCGTCGACGGTGTTCCTGCTCTGCGCGCCGTCGGTGGATCCCGAGGACATCGCGATCACGCTGCGGTCGCGGTGCAGGCATGTGGCGCTGGTGACGCCGCCGGTGGAGGCGATCGCGCAGGTGCTGATCGATTCCGACGGACTGCCTGCCGAGGACGCCGAATGGGCGGCGTCGGTCAGCGGTGGGCATGTCGGGCGGGCGCGCCGGCTTGCCATCGACGAGGAGGCCCGCCGGCGCAGGCAGCGGGCGCTCGGGCTGGCGCGTGACGCGGCGACGCCGTCGCGGGCCTACGGTGCCGCCGAGGAGTTGGTGGCGGCCGCCGAAGACGAGGCGCTGGCGCTGACGGTGGACCGCAACGAGGCCGAGACCGAGGAGCTGCGCACGGCGCTGGGTGCAGGCGGCACAGGCAAGGGCACTGCGGGCACCTTGCGCGGTGCGACGGGGGCCATCAAAGACCTTGAACGCAGGCAGAAGTCGCGTCAGACGCGAGCATCCCGCGATGCGCTGGATCGGGCGTTGATCGACCTCGCAACGTATTTCCGCGACGCGCTGTTGGTGTCGGCGAAGGCGGGTGAGATTCAGCCGAATCATCCTGATATGTCGGACAAGGTCGCCGCGATGGCTGCCGTGGTGCCGCCGGACCGCCTGTTGCGCTGCATCGAGGCGGTGCTGGCGTGCCGGGAAGCGCTGGCGGTCAATGTGAAGCCGAAGTTCGCGGTCGACGCGATGGTCGCGACGGTGGGTCGGGCGCTGCGCAACTGACTTGGGTCGGCACCACGGGCTGCCGTAGACTCGTCCCGCCCGGCGAGTGCCGGGCACGCCACCTTAGCTCAGTCGGTAGAGCGGCTCACTCGTAATGAGCAGGTCAGGAGTTCGATTCTCCTAGGTGGCTCCGGTTTGCTCCGGTTTGCCGCGAGCGCCCTTGCCTACAGCAGCTCGGCGAGCATTGCGGCCGCCTTGGCGGCGCCGTCGGTTTCGACGGGTCGGAACTTCTTCTGTGCCGACAGCTCCTCGGCGATTGTCGCGGCGAGCCGGTCTGGATCTGTCAATTCGGAATAGCGCATGACCCTGCCCGCGTCGTAACGCTCCAGCCGATGGCGGACGTGAAAGTTCTGCTCGAAATGGTTTTCCAGCGGCACGTAGACAAACGGCGTACCCGCAGCGGTCAGCTCCATACAGGTGCTCAGTCCACCCTGCACGACGGCCAGATCGCACGCCGCAAGATAGTCGGTGAGGTCGGGTACGAAGCCGCGGATTCGCACGCCTCGATGCTTAGGCATCGAGGTCGGGTCGATGCGTGGCCCCGTGACGACGAGGAAGTGCAATTCGGGAATCTTGCGCCGAACCAAAGGAACTGCCGCCAGAACGCGGCGCAGCAGGCTGTCGCCGACGGCAGTGCCACCGACCGTGATGACGCACAGCCGATCGTCCGGGCCCAGATGCAACCGTCGGCGCACTGCCGCGCGCCGCTGTTCTGACGCCGGTGGCGCACCGGCCACGTAGCCGCAGAATTCGAAGTTCTGCCGGGTCCACTCCTTGATGCTCGGAAGGTCGGGCCCGAAGGATTCCGGCACGACGTCGTCGAGGTTGCCGACGAAGATCGACCGGTCCCGCAGCCGCGGGAATCGAGCACGATGCTCCAGCATCTCGGCGTTGTAGTCGGCTACCAGCGCCGCCTCTTGGGGGCCGCCGTCGGGCATCGGCAACCAGCCGACGAAATCGGTGAGCCAGGCGAATGTGAACCGCTTGAGCTCCGGGTTCTCGTGCAGGAAGTAGTCGACTTCCCAGGCCTCGTCCGCAATGACGAGGTCGGGCGGTTCGTCGCGCACCACCTCGTCGAACAGCATGAAGTTGGCCACCATGATCTCGTCCATCCGGCGGATGGCCTGGAAGGCATGCAGGTCGTGTTCACCGGCCTCAACCTCGATGTGGGCGGACTCGCCGAGGAGATGTCGCGACGCAGGATGGATGCGTTCGCCCGCGGCTTCAAGCACCCTGGTGACCGGACTCTGCGCCAGCCATTCGATATCGAGATCGCTTTGCACCTTGCGCAATTCGTCGGCGATGGCGATGTCGCGGCGAGCGTGGCCGAGACCGATCGGCGACGAAAGATAGAGGGCCCGTCGGCGTCGGCACGTCGCGCGCGCCCATGTCGTCTTTTTTGGCGGTGGGGAAGTCACCGATTCGATGAAATCGCGCAGCATCGTGTTGATGAGCACCGGATCTCGACCCGGCAGTCCGTGGCCCGCACCCTCGACGAGGGTCAGGGAACCGTTGGTGAGCTCGGCTAGTCGCTCACCGATCCGGTAGCGGCGGATCCGGTCATCGGTTCCGTGGACGACGTGCACGGGACAACGCACGCGAGGGGCGATCGACGCAAGCGATTCGTAGGTCACTCCGTCGACACCGAGGCGTGCTGCCGTGGTGTTCACCAGTGTCTGCGCCTCGATGTCGTCCGACCACACCAACGCGTCCTCCACCTGCTTGGTGGAATGCGGCTCGGAATAGAGCTGGTTGAAGTAGAACTCGCGGAATGCCGCCAGGTCGCCGTGCAACCAGTTGTGCCGTGAATATTGCTGCCAACCTTCGGGACGATCGATCGCGGTGTTCCATCGAGCCAACTCGACTTCTGGGGGTGTGACGGTCAGACCGCACGCCGGTCCGATCGCGAAGATCCCCTGGACGCGCTCGGGGTGGGCGGCGGCCAGATGAACGGCCCATGTTGCGCCGCAGGAGAAACCGACCGCCACGGCTTGGTCGGTTTCTGTCGCGTCGAGCACGGCCAGCGCATCCTCGGCCATCTCCGGATCGGCGTATGCGGGCGCGCCGCGGGGCCTGCTGGACCGGCCCGAACCGCGGCCGTCGAACGTGATCACCCGATAGTTCCGGGCCAGGAAGGGCACCTGCGCCTTCCAGAACCGCGAATGCACGATCGACCACGTCGGCAACAGCAACACATTGACAGGCCCGTCTCCGTACACGTCGTAGTGCAGCGATACCTCATCGCGCACCGCCACACCTGACGTGTCCGGAAGACGAGCCTGTCGTTGCTCGACCGTCACGGGTCAATCCTCCCGTGTCGAAGCCGAATCAGGGTCGGACCTCGAAAACATTGTTGAACGGCGTCTGGGCGGCCACCCGGAACCGGGTGAAACCTGCTGCGGTGACGACATCGCGGATCCGCGCCGGGCCTGCCTGAGTCCCCAGCGCCAGACCGACGGGCTGCGACAGCGACGAGGGTGTGCACAGCAAGGTGGAGAAGCCGTAGAAGGCACGGCCGATGGGGTTGAGGTTGTCCTCCACGTGGTCGCCCGCTGCGGGTTCGACGATCATCCAGGTTCCGTCGTCGGCGATGATCTCGCGGATGCGGCGTGCGGCGCCGATCGGGTCGCCCATGTCGTGCAGGCAATCGAACATCGTCACCAGATCGTATGGACCACCCGTAACGGAGTTCGCACTCGCGGTCTGGAAGCTGACCTGCGATTCGCTGCCTGCTCGTTCACGTGCCGTCTCGATCGAAGCGGCATGGCCATCGATTCCTATGAACGTCGATGCTGGAAATGCCTTCGCCATGAGAATCGTCGACGAGCCATGTCCGCAACCGATGTCGGCAACGGCGCTGCCATGGGTCAGCTTGTCCACGACGTCGTGCAGAGCCGGAAGCCAGGCATCGACCAGATACGCGGAGTATGTCGGCCGGAAGAACCGCTCGCATCCGTCATGGACGTCGGAGTTGTGATCACCCCACCCGACGCCGATACCACTGCGTGCTGCCTCGATGATTCGGCCTGCGTCACTGGCCGTACCGTGCGCGATCTGGAACAGTCCCCCGACGAATGCGGGGCTCGATTCGTCGGTCAGGGCAACGGCTTGCTCGGGGGGCAAGTAGTACCGCCCGGTGCCGGCGTCGTAGGTGACGAATGATCCTGCCGCTTGGGCGTTGAGCCACTCGCGCGCGTAATGCTCATCCGTGCCGGTGCGTTCGGCGAGTTCCGCGGGTGTGCTCGCGCCCTTGTCGGCCAGGCTCCGGTAGTAGCCGAGCCGATCTCCCATCACCACGAGGGCGCAGTTCAATGCCGCGCCGGCTTCGTCAACAGCGCGGAACACGAAGTCCATCAACTTCGCTGGATCCACTTCCGGGGCGGTAGCGGGCGACTCATTCACTTCATTCAGAGCGGTCATTTGGGTATGTCCTTTCTCGACCGATAGACGGTCACACTTCAGAGGCCCGCACCGAATCAGGTGCCCCACCTAGTTCTGGGTCCGTACGATTCGTGCATGCTGGTCGGTCGCGAACCGGAGCAGCAGCGGATCGCAGCATTGGTGGCCGGGGCCCGGGTGCGCCAGAGCGGCGTTCTCGTCCTGCGCGGAGAGGCCGGTATCGGCAAGACGGCCCTCCTTGACGACACTGCGCTGCGGGCCGGCGAGATGCGCGTGCTGCGGACATCGGGCAGCGAGCACGAGACGGGGCTCGGCTTTGCCGGACTGCACCAACTTCTCCTGCCTGCTCTCAATCTGGTCGATCGGCTCCCCGGCCCGCAGCGCGACGCGCTGGCCGTGGCGCTGATGCTGGATGATGGCCCCACACCGGAACGGTTCGCGGTCGGCGCCGCCGCATTGACGTTGCTGAGCCGGTACGCCGAAGAGGCCGCCCTGCTGTTGATTGTCGACGACGCGCACCTTGTCGACCTGCCGTCCGCCGAGACACTGGGGTTTATCGCGCGTCGCCTGCTGGCCGATCCCATCGCCTTGCTGATCTCACTGCGTCCGGAACCCGATGCCATGGCATCCTATTCGGGTCTACCGACGATGGATCTGGCCGGGCTCGACCTTGCGTCGGCGGCGACCTTGCTCGCCGAGACGGCAAACGGCCCAACCACATCCGAGGTGACGGCCCGGCTGCACGACGCGACCGATGGCAATCCGCTCGCCCTTGTCGAACTCGCCTGCGACGCCGATCGAATCGATCAGTTGTCGCCGGAGGTACCTCTACCGGTTTCCGAGAAGGTCGCCCGTGCGTTCGCGCGCCGGGTTTCCGGTCTGTCCGAGAGGGCCCAGTTCGCCCTGTTGCTCGCGGCCGTCGCCGACGGCGATCTGTCGACAATCACCGGTGCCGCATCGGGTTTGGACACCGACGTCGAATCGCTGACGGAGGCGGAAGGCGCGGGTCTGCTGCGGTTGCGGCTCGGCCGCGCTGAGTTCCGCCATCCATTGGTGAGGGCAGCGATCTACAGCGCCGCCGATCCCGCGCTTCGTCGGCGGGCACACCGGGCCGTCGCGGCCGCGTTGCCGCACTCGTCTCCCGAGCGCCGCGCCTGGCACCTGAGCGAGGCGTGCCTTGGCCCCGACGACGCGGTCGCCGATGCGCTGGCCGAAACGGCCGCACGCGCCGGGGCGCGTGGCGCCTACGGGGCAGCGTCCGTGGCGCTGACGAGGAGCGCCGAGCTGACCCGCGACCACGCGGTGCGCGGCGAGAGGTTGTTCCGTGCGGGCGAGTCGGCGTGGTTGGCCGGTCGTGTGGGGCAGGCCGACCAACTGCTGCGACAGTCGGCTGCGCTGGTGAGCAACCCCGTCCTGCTGGCGGAGATCGACGGGGTTCGTGGCAATCTCGCGTTGCGAACTGGATCGTTGCGGGATGCGCGCGAGTTGCTCATGCGGGCGGCGTCGCGGACGAAGTCGTTCGATCTGGATGCCACCGTGACATTGCTCGCGGATGTGATCACTGCGTGTTTCTACCTGTGTGACATGCAATCCGGGCTGACGGCGGCGGCGACAATAGAGCCGTTGCTGGATTCCTGCCGAACCGACATGGCGCGGACACGTGGCCAGATGGCGGTCGGGATGGCGCGAATCTTGGCAGGTGGCAATGGCATTGCGTGGATTCGCACCGCAGTGGAGTCGATGGTCAAGGACCCTGCGTTGTTCGAGGATCCGCGCCGACCAGACTGGTTGGTGATCGGCACCCTGTTTCTGCGGGAGTCGGGATCCGGACGGGATCTGATCGCCCGTGTCGTCTCCGAACAGCGCGCACGAACTGCGCTCGGTGCACTGCCCAACCTGTTGTTTCACACTTCCCGCGATGACGCGACAACCGAACGCTGGTCTGCGGCAGTCACGGGCTTCGACGAGGGCATCGCTTTGGCCAGGGAGACGGGCCAGACCACGGACCTGGCGGCCTCGCTAGCCGGGCTGGCGTGGTTGCAGGCGAGGATGGGTCGCGAACAGGCATGTCGTGACAACTGCGCAGAGGTCCTGAAATTGGCAGCAGATCACGACATCGCGCTGGCGCAGCTGTGGGCGCAGTTCGCGCTCGGCGACCTGCACGCCGCAAGTGGCGACCCGGCGTCCGGCGTTCGGTATTACAAGGATCTCGAGGCGACGATGCACGACATCGGGTTTCTCGACGTTGACCTGGCACCGGGTCCAGAGCTCACCGAAGTCCAGCTGCGTTGCGGCGATATCGAAGCCGCTACTGCCACCGCCAGGAACTACGCGAACCGTGCGCGGAGTAAGGGACAACCCTGGGCCTTGGCCCGCGCACACCGGGCCATGGCCTTGGTCACCGAAGACGTGGCGGAACGCAACGGATTGTTCGAGACTGCGCTCGAATTGCACCAAGATAGCCTCGATCTGTATGAGGAGGCGCGTACGAGGCTTGCCTACGGGGCGTCGTTACGTCGCGACAAAAGCCGGGTAGGCGCCCGCCCGCACCTGCGGCTGGCGCTTGAGCAGTTCGAAAGGCTCGAGGCGCGGCCCTGGGCCGACCTGACCGCCGACGAGTTGGACGCGACCGGAGAGCGCGCGCGGCGCGGGGGAGAAAGCCGCCTGGCGACGCTCACCGCCCAGGAAATGCGGGTCGCGAGGTTGCTCGCGGACGGCGTAACGACGAAAGAGGCTGCAGCGGCGTTGTTTCTCAGCCCAAAGACTGTCGAGTACCACCTGCGCCACGCCTATCAGAAACTTGGCATCAGCTCGCGCAAGGAGTTGGCGGAACTAGTCGTCTGACGTCGGGGCCAGTACCTCACGGGCGATCTTGCAGGCGGTGTTGGCGGCGGGAAACCCCGCGTAGCCGCTCGAGTGGTAAACAACTTCAGCGATCTCGTCGTCGGTCAGACCGTTGTTACGCGCGATCTTGAAGTGGATGCCCAATTCGTCGTCGGATCTCAGTGCGATGAGGATGCCCAACGTGACGAGGCTGCGGTCGCGGCGGCTCAGACCCTCTCGCCCCCATAGCCGGCCGAATATGTTGTCCATGGCGATCTCCATGATTTCGTCGCCGAATCCGTCACCGCGGAGGTTGACCTCGCCGTCGGGTAAGACCCCTGGGAGCAGCTCGCGGAAGACGTTCACTCCTGTTTCGCGCACATCAGTCATGCGTCCACCCTCGCACGGGACCTGTTAGACCGGTGCGATGTATCCCACGGGACCCGCTGCGATGCACACCGAGAGGGCGGCGGTGTTCGCGCGGACGTTGATGGCGTCGCCCGCACCCGGAAGCCGCACGAAGACCCGGTTGAGTCCGGGGTGGACCGGCACCTTGGTCTCCTTGCCGTCGGTGAGGGACATGGTCATCGAGCCTTCGCTGTTGGCGAGGTAATTGATCTCCGTGGTCCAGTCGGACGGCAGCAAGGGCCCGTCGAGAGGCATACGCACCGGAAAGTCGGGCTGTACGAGGTAGCCGCATTGTGGGTTCGGTCCCTGCACGATGGTGCGTACCCAGGTGAC
Organism: uncultured Actinomycetota bacterium; assembly: GCA_963817825.1. Taxonomy (GTDB): domain Bacteria; phylum Actinomycetota; class Actinomycetes; order Mycobacteriales; family Mycobacteriaceae; genus Mycobacterium. Next base: position 478,545 of record CAWFQG010000018.1, read on the forward strand.
TTTGGCGTCGACGACGCGGCCGCTGTTGTCCAGCATGCGCAATTGAGTTGTCGTGCTGTCGAATTCAGGTCGATCGCGGAGAAGTGCGAACATGTGGCTGGCGAGGTTCTCCGGCGCGGCGACACGTTGGAGGACGAATGGGTCGACTTCCTGATCGAGCATCGGAGCAGTCGAGGACGCGTGCGCCGCGGCGAGCCCGGCTTGGGCGTTCTGCAGGTAAGGCTGAGCGGGGTTCTGTTGCCAGATCTTCGTGAAGGTGGCGGTGGAGTAGAGGCTGCTAGCGATGAAAGCGGCTGCAGTGGTGACGATTACAGCTGTACGGGTAGGGGAGTTACCGAGCCATCGGGATTGCGGTCGGTTGGGTGCGCAGAACCCGACGGCGGCGAGGAGGGTGAGGACGACGACGAGGTCGGGTAGATAGCGCAGGGTCTGCGCGAGTTCCAGTGCGGTGAATCGAGATGACCGCATGAGGTAGATCGGGATTTGGCATGCGATCGCGTAGCCGGCGGCGACGACCCACAGCATGCCGATGCGTCGCTTGCGGAGAAACGACACGACGACCACCGCGGCGAGCGCCAGCCAGCCGAGCACCATGACGGTGACGGTTGGTGTCGCCCACGGCGAGGCGGGGGCCCATCGTTGCCAGTCCCACGGCCCGCCGACGAGCCCAGGCACGATCCCGTGAGTAATGGACCGGCTCAACAGATCTCGCGTCATCGGTAGATCGCGGCTCCACCGTTCTTGGTCGACGACGACGAGGTAGAGGGCGATCCATGCGGCGGTCAGCGCGAGCGAGCCGCCCCAGAGTCGGATACCGCGACGCCACACCACGCGGAGGGCGGAGTCGGCGCCGGTGACATAGGTGAGGAGTGCGGTGATCGTGAAGGCGACGAACGGGATGACAGCGGCCTTTTCGAAGAACAGCAGCCCGCCGAAGTAGACGAGGAGCGCCGTGACGACGTAGCGCTGATTACCGGTGCGTACAAGCAGGATTGCATCGGCGCACACCCATGCCATCGCGGCAAGCATCGGCAGGGAGTTCAATGCGGCTGCCCACCAGGCGAAGCCGGGAACAGCGAGTGGGGTGAACAGGGCGAAGACCAGTGGGATGAGGAGAACCGGCCGCCAGCCGAGGATGACGTGGAGGGCCCGTAATAGCGCGAGGGACGCAAGTAGTTGCAGCACCACGAGGCTGATGGCGGGGCCGATCCAGTTCAGCGGAGCGAGGTGGGTGATCGCGCCGGCGACGAGGAACGCTCCGGGCATCACGTGTCCGTCGTGGTCGTCGAAGAGGTATGCGGGTGAGAAGAGGCCTTGCGTGCCGGCCCGGCCGACGAGGATGAGGTCGTCCCAATAGAAGTAGCCCTTGAAGGCCAGAACCGCGCGGATGACGAGCTGGGCCGCGATCAGGGCGATGGCGGTCGAAGCAACCCAGTTTGTGCGGGTCAGCCGGACTGCCATACGTCCTTTCTGCTGGTCGGCGGATCCCCTCGACTGTACGGGTAGGCGGGCCAGGGCTGAGAAACCGCTAGTTCGGCCCCGATAAAGCCGGAGATAACGGCTTCAGAACAGCTGATGCGACTCGTTCCGGTAAGCCTTTAGGCTGGGAGAATGACCGGAAGCTCGCCCTATCCTCCTGGGTTCGGCGCCCCACCGCCGGGAAGCGGCCCTCCGCCCGCATCCAACGGACCGGGTTATGTTTCGCAGCCTCCCCCGGGCCCGGGCTCGCAACCCGGTGGTTCGCGCAGCCGAACCGGATTGTTGGCAAGCGCGGTGGTTCTCGCCGTCGTACTCGCAGTCGCCGCATTGGTGTTGTCGATCGTCACATCTATGCGCGGCCCCCAAACCCCGCCGCCGCCGAAGACTCCACAAGCAGAGCCCCAGCAGCTGTTCGTCGATGATGCTGATAAGCCTCTCTGCGAGGTGATCGGCCCTCTTATGAGAGAAGAAACCGATAGAGCAAACGCGTTCTTAGATTCAGGAGAACCCGATTCGCCCGCAGCGCAAGGCAGCGATACCGAAATTCAAGGCGGAAACTCTGGATTGGGCAAATCGGATTCAAGTCTCTGCTGAATGAGCATGCAGAGTCCTCCGCGTTATCTAACGCGCACACTTCAGCAGTACATCGACGGCATGTTGCTGTACAGCGAGAATTTGCAGGACGACCGCGCACCGGATCCTTACGACAACACAGCTTACGACTCAGCGATTGTCGCGCTAGGGGGACCGCTCGCAACCTGCTACAAGGTGGGCGCTGGGTGGTAGCACGTCGGCGCAGGCGATGTGATGCCCAATCGGAAGTTCTCAAAGTTCATTCTGGGTGGCGTATGGCCTCAGACGTCCCCAGGTCCGTGGGCAGGAGCAGCCAACGCTCAGCGCACGTTTGCAGCAATCGTCACGCGCTGGCGCGCGTGACGTTAGTGCGTCTGCTTCCGCCATCCTTGGAGACAACGATGGCGCCATGATCGAAGCGATGCATGTCATGTATCAAGACGACAGCAAAGCGGTTGAGGCGCAATCGGATTTGTTCTCTTCCATGGCCGACGCGATCGATGAATGCAGTCGCATCGTGAAGGATGCCCGGTTGCAGATGGATGCGATAGACCGAGAGGCGCACGAAGCAATACAGAAGATCATTGACAGCAAGGGGGGCTGGTTCGGTCCCTTGGCGATGCTGTCGATGATTTGGGCGATTCTCGTTCACGCGAGAACCGCGGCCGAAGCAGCGTCTGTCGCCGCCGTGGCCAACATTGGATCGCAGGCATGCGAGAGTCGAAACAGCAACCGAGCCGTCGCCGGGCGGCCAAGCGGGGCCGCCGGTGCAAGCTGCTCCCTATCGCCCGGACGGAAGTGGCCATTTCTTCATGGCGGACAACGAGATACCGAAGCACGGTTCCGGCCCCGCGCCAGGCGCGGTCGACGACCGACATTCGTCAGCCGCAGAAGGGCAATCCTGACGAAGTTCCATAAGCCCAATCCCTCTGATCCGTCGCGAGACGATGTCATCGAGGGGTCTGCCGGACGAAATCAAGAAGCCCGAGGGGCAGCCTGTACCGAGAGACGGTATGCCCGGGCGAATTGACGATGGTCCGCCTGATGCCTCCTGCGCCCGCCGTACAGCAGGCTCAGGGCGGGCGCCGCTTCGATCGCGCCGCCGATAAGCCCGGCTTCCGGCATGTCCGGAATGTCGGGAAGCGGTATGCGACCGCCTCCAATGCCCTCCATGCCAAGCACTCCATCTATGCCCAGCACTCCGAGTATGCCCTCGGCGCCTACCGCGCCGGCCGGCCTACCGACGCCCACCACTGCGGCCCAGGATCTGTCCCAGGGCTTCACCAAGGGTTTTTCTGCCGGCGCCCCCAACCCGCTGCCGCCGTCCGTCCCGACTCCCCAAAGCCCTCCTCCGGCCGCCACTAGCGTCACCCCCGCATCTGCCTCCGCTCCGCCTCCCGCAGCGGCCAGCACTCCAGTCCCCAGCCACGCGGCCCCGCCCGCCCCGGCAACGTCTCAGGGCACACCTGGACCGATGATCGCCCCACCTCCGCCTGGGAACCTCGCCGCATTCGGCTCGGACCTGCCAAGGGGAGCACCTCCCGGGTCAACACCCACCATCTCCGCCAGCGGCGGCGGCGCTGCTCCTATCGCCCCCGGCTCCGCGACTGCGGGCATCTCGTCGACCTCCGTGCCCCCGAGCGTGCTGGCCGCATCCGGCATCGCCGCTACGGGCACCGGCGCGGCGATGGTCAGCTCCGAGACCCAGGACCAACATCTCGACGAGGCCGTTCGGCTCGCCTACGAACTCCTGCACGCCTCTCGCATGTATCCCGGCCTGCATTGGTGCGTCGGCGTTTTCAAGATCGCGACCGGCATCGAGGCCGTCATCGTCAGTAACGACGGCGCAGGTTACGTCCCGCCGGGTGTCTACGTACCTCGTTCCGCCCGAATGCTTTTCGCCGATCCTGAACTACCCGCCAGTTTCCAAGCCAAGTGGTTCGGCTGGGTCAACCCGACTGCGACCATGGTTGCCTACGCCGCCGAACGCTCAGTCCTGGATCCCAACGTCGAGCTGTACGCGGTCGCCGCGACCACCGACCCCGGCGGCTCGTCTGTGCTTCCCGCCCGCCGCGCGGGCGTTCCTCACTATCAGGACTGCGATTCGACGCGCTCGCCGTTCGAGCCGTCCGCACCCACTCCGGAGCTCGACGAGAGCAGGCTGCACCGCCTCGCCGTCATGTCTCCGCAGACCTACGAACAGCTCACCGACACCAATCTGCCTCCGACCGAGCGCCATTCGGCGGCCTGGGAGGCGACCGCAGGTGCCGTTGCGACCGCCCTCGCCGGCGCCGAGCCCCTCCGCATGGAAGTGGCACCCGTCATCCGCGAAATTCTCGGCGCGCTGTCGACTGGCTCGCCTATCTCGGACGAGCAGTGGGCGTCGCTCGCCGAAGTACGCCTGTACGGCAAGTCGCTCTTCATGCGTCCCGGGTTCATCGAGGTCGAGCCGTCCGGCGACCCGAACAACACCGTGCTGTATCGGGCGCACCACAACCTGGACCGTGCCGTTGAGGCGCTTTCGCTGTGGCGTGGCGACAACCCGGAATATGCCGATATCGTCTATGCCACTGAGCAGGTCGCAAAGGAGGGACAGCTATGGCCGATAAGGACATAAAGCTGAATCCCGACGAGACACTCGGTCACGTCAGCAAGATCGCCGCGACAATGGCCGAAGTCTCGGTGCCCGGTCCGGTGCCGCCACCCTCGCCACCTACCAGTCCGATCGACGAAGCGCTCAACACGGTGGCCGCGGCGGCAGCCGAGAAAGCCTCGGCTTCCGCCGAAGCATTGGCCAAGCGCGGCACAGAGCACAACGTCGCGTCGGTTCAGGCTGTCGCAGCCATGCGGGCTCAGGAAGAAGAGAACACCGGCAAGATCAACGAGCTCCAAAGCGACGTGCCCAAGAGCTTTATCCGGGAGGTCTAGAGCACTCAGCGGCCCTCGGTAAGGTGTGCCGATGCGCACACTGGTGACGGGGGCGGCCGGTTTCATCGGCTCCACGCTGGTCGACCGCCTTCTTGCTGACGGACACGCCGTCATCGGCGTCGACGATCTCAGTTCGGGGCGCAGCACTAACCTCGACAAGGCGCAGCAGCAATCCGACTTTGAATTCGTCAAGGCCGACATCGTCGACGCCGACCTCATCGGTCTCCTCGCCGACGTGCGACCCGAGGTGATCTTCCATCTCGCCGCGCAGATCTCCGTGAGCCAATCGGTGGCCGACCCGCCGTTCGACGCGTCGGTGAATGTCGTCGGCACAGTGCGCCTGGCCGAGGCCGCCCGCCGCGCAGTCGTCCGCAAGATCGTCCACACATCATCCGGCGGATCGGTGTACGGCACGCCGCCGACCTATCCGACAAGTGAGGACGTCCCCATCGACCCGGCGTCGCCGTACGCGGCGAGCAAGGTAGCCGGTGAGGTATATCTGAACACCTTCCGCAACCTCTACGGCCTCGAGTGCTCGCACATCGCACCGGCCAATGTCTATGGCCCACGACAGGATCCGCACGGCGAAGCCGGTGTGGTCGCGATATTCTCCCGCGCGCTGCTCGCAGGCAAGCCGACGAAAATATTCGGCGACGGCACCGACACCCGCGACTACGTCTTCGTCGACGACGTCGTCGACGCCTTCGTCAGGGCATCTGGCGACGAGGGCGGGGGCCAGCGCTTCAATATCGGGACGGGCGTGGAAACCTCGGTTCGCCAACTACATTCGGCAATAGCAGGTGCCGCCGGTACACCCGACGAGCCAGAGCTCCACCCGCCTCGACTCGGCGACCTACGACGGTCCTGCCTCGATATCCGTCGGGCCGAGAAGGTGCTGGGCTGGACGCCGAAGGTCAAACTCGACGACGGCGTTGCCAGGACCGTGGCCTTCTTCCGCGCGGAGCAGAGCGCTTAGCCTTCGTCGGGGGCTTGAGCACCCTGCAGCGCAACGGCTCTCGCCAGTCGGGCGTAACGCAATTCCAGGTCCTTGAACCGCATGTATGTACTCAGCGTGGTGAACACGAACGCGATGATCAATGCGTATTCCATCAGGTCTGTGCCGCGGTCCACCCCAAGCCAATTCGCGACGACGGTGGTGTCGTCGGGCCGCAGAATCGCATACACCCCTGCGATCACGAACAGCACTGCGCCGACCTTCACCCATGCCTTGGTGCGGGCACTCGTTCGCGACCGCAGTAGATAGACCAGCAGTGCGATGACCGAGATGATCAGCAGCGCCTGGATCCAGTTCATCGGGACAACCTCCCTCGCAGCAGCCCGTCGAAGACGATGTTCACGCCGTTCAGCAGCGACTGACCTTTGGACCTCGAGTAATCGGTATAGAGGATTTCAACCGGCTCCTCCGCTACCCGCCAATGCTTTTCGACAGCGATCGTGATGATTTCGCTCGCATGACTCATCCCGCTCATCGTGATGTTGAGCTCGTCCGCCACCTTCTTGTTGAATACCCGGAGCCCGTTGTGCGCGTCGGTGAGGCCCAAGTGACGACTACTCGGGCTCACGAACGCGGCGACGCGCAAGATGATCCGCTTCAACAACGGCGGCTTACTCTGAGTCGGCTCGGCGAACCGAGTGCCCACCACCATGTCGAGATCCTCGGTGGAGAGCCGGTCGATCATGGCGACAACGTCCTTCAACCGGTGCTGTCCATCCGCATCGAACGTGGCGAAAACCTGCGCGCCGGGTTGACGACGGGCGTACTCGACGCCGGTTTGAATCGCGGCGCCCTGACCCAGATTGACCGGGTGTCGCACCACGTGAGCCCCAGCGGCCAGCGCGATATCGCCCGTGCCGTCCTTGCTTCCGTCGTCCACACAGACGACGTGGTCGAAGACCGACCGAATATCGGCGATCACATCGCCGATGACGCTCGCCTCATTGAAGGCGGGAACGACGATCCAAACATCCTGGTAACGCATGTCGATGCCGACCAAAATACACGCTCACCTCGCCGAGGCCCTGGCAAGCGCGCCCAGGTGCACCGCGATTCCCACCAGCGGCCCACACAGCAGGGCGATCACCGTGCGGGTCTCCAGGCCGAGCGGCAGCAACAGCAACAGCATTGACGCCAGCGTCGCGCCGATCCAACCCGTCGAATATGCACGGTGCATTGCGGCCGCCACTGTCGCCGCCCCGGTCAACGTCAGAAGCGCGATCGCGATGGCCGCCGCCGTCAGCCAGGCAAGTAACGGACCGCCGGCGCGGTACTCCTCGCCGAACGCCACTCGCAACAGCCACGGCCCGAACACCCCGGCGGCCACCACGCCCACCGCGCCCAACCCGGCGACGACGGCCGCGGGCGCCACCAAGGCCCGCAACCGTTCCGTGCGCTGGTCGACGAAGTGCGCGATCAGATTGCCCTGCATCGCCGTCAGCGGCACCAGCAGTGGCGCGCGGGTCAGCGTCACCGCCAGGATCACGACGCCGCCCGCCGCACCCAGATCGCCCGACGTCGCCTTGAGCAGCACCGGAAATCCCATCACCAGGATCGCGCTGGCGCCTGCCGCGGCGATCGAGTGCGATGCGCCGCGCAGGAACGTCGCGGTCCCGCCCGGCGTCAGAAGCTGGGCCGCCGCGCGCGTCGCCGGTGAGGCGACCGTCATGATCAGCCAGGCAACGGCCCCCGCCACGGTCGCCCACAGGTAGCCGACGAGTCCCCAGCCGACGACGAAGGTGGTCGCCGCGACCGCCACCCGGATGCCCGCATCCGTCACCATCAGCGCGCCGTACTGCGTCCACCGGCCCACGCCGGCCAACATGCCCAGCAGCGTGGCGTGCAGGCAGAACCCGGCCAGCCCCACGCTCAGCAGCGCGACACTCAGCAGCCGCGATTCGACGTAGACGTGTCTCGACCACAACGGCGAACTTGCCGCGATCACGACAGCGGCTACCACACCGACCATCGCCGCCACCCGCATCGGATGCGTTCGCGGACCCGACACGACCTCGGCATAGCCCGTCGAACGCACCTCCCGGGTCGCCTCCTGTAGCAGCCCGTTCGCGGCCCCGGTCACGAGACCGAACGAACCCCAGAACACGCCGAACACCGAGAAACCCGCCGGCTCGAGATCGCGCGCCGCCAGATACAACACCGCATACCCGCACAGCGCTGTCACCACCGTCGCCGCACCGACCCGTGCGACACTGCCGCGAGTGATCGGGCCGGTGGGAGTGGCCGCGTCGGTCACAGCGGTGGTACGTCCTTGGAATACAGCCACGCATCCCACAGCGGCCGTAGCGACACGTCCGCGTAGTTGGCGGCCAGGCCGGTGAAGTCATCGGTCACCGCGGTGGAATGGCGGTGCCGGGCCGTCCAATCCCGAAGTAGCGCAAAGAAGTTGTCGTCACCGATGACCCGTCGCAGCGCGTGCAGCGTGAGCGCACCCCGCTTGTACACCCGGTCGTCGAACATGTCGCGCGGCCCGGGATCGGAAAGCAACAGATCCTGCGCCGAGTCCGAGAGCCGCTGATGGAAGTGGCGCGCCCACTCGTCGGCGCCCTGGCCGCCGGACTCCTCCGACCACAGCCACTCGGCATAACAGGCGAACCCCTCATGCAACCAGATGTCACGCCAACGCCGAGCGGTCACCGAGTTGCCGAACCACTGATGCGCGAGCTCGTGCGCGATCAGCCGTTCGGAGCCGCGCTCGCCATCGCAATGGTTGGCCCCGAATATCGAGATACCTTGTGCCTCAAGTGGAATCTCCAGGTCATCGTCGGTGACGACGACGGTGTAGCCGGTCGACAGCGGATACGGGCCGAACCTCTTGGTGAACACCTTCATCATCTGCGTCTGTCGTCCGAAGTCGTGATCGAAGTTCCGCTTGAGCCGAGGCGGCAGCGCAGCCTGCATCGGCACCGGCGACTTCTGCAGCCGATACGATTCGTACATGCCGATCTGAAGCGTGACCAGGTAGGTGGACGTCGGCTCCGCCAGTTCGTAGGTCCACGTCGTCATGCCCGCGCGGGTGCGCCGAGACTTCAACTCCCCGTTGGCGATCGCACGATACGGGTTCTCGGTGCTGATCTGGATCCGGTAGCTGGCCTTGGCGCTCGGATGGTCGTCGCACGGAAACCAGGAGGCTGCGCCGTTGGGTTGGCCGGCGACCAGCACACCTTCCTTGAGTTCCTCGAAACCGACCTCGCCCCAGTAGGACCGGATCGGTCGCGGCGTCCCGCCGTAGCGCACGACGATCGTCATCGCCGCCCCGGCAGGCAGCGACGACGACAGCGCGATGCGCAGCTTGCCACCCGAGCTGGTAAACGACGCAGGCCTCTGCCCGTTCACCGAAACCTTAGTCACCGCAAGGGCATCGGACAGATCGAGCGTGAAGGTCCGCAGCGCTGCCAGTGTTACCGCGGTGATGGTCGCCGTGCCGGTGAGCCGGTTGATCGCCACCTTGTATTCCAGCTCGAGCTCATAGCGCGACACCCGATAGCCGAAGTTGCCGTTGTGGGGCAGGTATGGATCGATGACTGGGGTCTTCTTCGCCGCTTTCTTGGATCGCGTCACGCGGCGGGTTCCTCGGCGGTCTTGTCCGGTGACGCGCCTCCGCGCTTCTTGCGGAACATGTTCCAGGGCGCGATCGGATTGCCCTGCCATCGGGTCGACGGCGGAACCTCGTCGCCGCGCATCACCAACGATGCGGGGCCGACGGTGGCGGCCGCACCCAGACGTGCCGCCGGCAGCGCCACACAGTGTGGGCCCAACGTCGAACCCTCCTCGAGCACAACGGTATCCATCCGCATCACCCGGTCGTGGAACAGATGTGTCTGCACCACGCAGCCTCGGTTGACGGTGGCTCCCTTCTGCAGCGTGACCAGGTCTGCCTCGGGTAGCCAATACGTCTCGCACCACACGCCGCGACCGATCTTCGCGCCGAGCGCACGCAGCCACAGGTTCATCACCGGCGTCCCACTGGCTGCCCGGGCGAACCACGGGGCGGCGACCGTCTCAACGAACGTGTCCGACACTTCGTTGCGCCACACGAACGGCGACCACAACGGATGCTCGACCGCCTGAATCCGTCCCACCACAAGCCATTTCGCGATCACGGCGATCAAGCCCGCGACGGCGCCGGTGATCAATAGCACCACGCCACTGCCGAGGGCCGCCCACAGGTATCCGAATCGAATCGCGAGCGCCTGCAGCGCGAACAGCACCCCGACCCCGATCGCGAACGTCACCATCACCGGTACCAGCCGGCACGTCTCGACGAAGCCGCGCATGACCTTCAGCCGGACCGGTGGATGGAACGTGCGCAGCGCGTCGGCAGCAGTCGGCTGACGGCGCAACCGGATCGGTGGACTGCCCAGCCACGACGATCCGGCCTTCGCCTTGTGTGGTGCCGCGGACAGCACCGCGACCAGGCCGTCGTCGGGCACCTTCCGCCCGGGCTGCGTGATACCGGAGTTGCCCAGGAACGCCCGCTTTCCGATCGTCGCCGTCTCGACGTGAATCCATCCGCCGCCGAGCTCGTAGGACGCCACCATGGTGTCGTCGGCCAGGAACGCGCTGTCCTCGATGACGGTGAACTTCGGCGTCAGCAGGGCCGTCGAGATCTCTGTACCGCGGCCGACCTTCGCGCCCAGCACGCGCAGCCACGTCGGGGTGAGAAGGCTTGCGTAGAGCGGGAACAAGTAGTTGCGGGCTGCGTCCATCAGACGCTCGGTCGCCCATATCTGCCAACCGGTACGGCTGCGGACCGGGTGATAACCCTCGCGCAACCAGAGCGACAGCGCGCGCACCCCGACCACCGTCAACGCCGCGTACACGACAAGCGCCACCAGCGTCGCGACCGGAGTCCACAGGAGTGCGGGCACGATCGCGTCCCTCACCGAGGCGGTGTCCCGGACTCCCCAGCCGATCACGGCCAGCCCGCAGCCCAGCGCCGCAAGAGGAATGGCGCCCAAGAGCATTGACGTCAACCCGTAGATCAGCACCCACTGCGGTGCCCGGCCAGGACGCTCCTCGGGCCACGGATGGCGGGCTTTGCCCGACTTGACCGCGGGCGAACCCTTCCAATACTGGCCCTTCTTGACCCGGCCGGTCACGCCTGACCCCGCGGCGACATCGGCGTTCTTGCCGACCGTCGCCCCGGGCAGCAGCGTCGTGCGCGCGCCGATCGTCGCATCATTGCCGATCGTGATGGCACCGACGTGGAAGTGGTCGCCATCGACCCAGTGGCCGGACAGGTCCACCTCGGGCTCGATCGAACTGCGGTGGCCCAATGTGAGCATGCCGGTCACCGGCGGAGCCGAGTGCAGGTCGACGCCCTTGCCGACCTTGTTGCCGAGCGCCCGCGCGTAGTACACCATCCACGGCGCACCGGCGAGATTCTCCGCACCGCTGGCATCGGCGAGCCGCTCGGCGAGCCAGACACGCATATGGACGGCGCCGCCGCGGCGATACGTGCCCGGCTTCAAGAAGCCGACGAGCATTCGCGCGGAGAGCACCGCGATGCCCATCCGTCCGACCGGCGTGACGAAAAGGACGAACCCGGCGAGGATCCACCGCCAGTCGAGCGTTGCGAGCCACGGCACCGAGCTGTACCTCGCGACGACATTGTTGATCAGCGCCAGCCACACCACCCACTGCAAGCCCGTCAACGTGGCGAGCGGCAGCGACATCACCGTCTGGAAGGCCTGCGCGAGCAGCGGCGTCGGCCGCACGACGCGCGTCTCGACCTGCGGTGGCGGGTCCAGCTCGTCGAGGAAACCCGCCAGCGAGCCCAGCCGTGGATGGTCATACAAATCGGCGACAGTCACCTGCGGGTAGCGCTGACGCAGCGCGGCGACCAGCTGCGCGGCCGACAGCGAACCGCCGCCGAGCGCGTGGAAGTCGGCCTCCGGACCGTCGACCGGAGCGGCCAGCACGTCGCGCCACAGCCCGGCCAGCCAGCCCATCGTGCCGCCGAGGTCGGGCGCCTCTTCTTCGGTTTCACCGGGCGGCGGCCACGGCAGCGCGTCCCGGTCCACCTTGCCCGACGTACGGGTTGGCAACTCGTCGACGAGCACCAGCCGGGGTACCAGGGCGGCGGGCAGCGACTCCGCCAGCGTCGTCCGCGCCGCGCCAAGGTCGAACGACGGGTCCGCGCTGGCGATGTAGCCGACCAGCAGCGGAGTGCCGCTGGCGGTTCGCCGCACCGCCGCGGCGCCGCCACTCACACCGGGCAGGTTCACCAGCGCCGCGTCCACCTCGCCGAGTTCGATGCGTCGACCGCCGACCTTCACCTGGTCGTCGGCGCGGCCGCAGAAGATCAGCCCGTCGGGCTCGAGCCGCACCAAGTCGCCGCTTCGGTATGCGCGCTCCCAGCCGAGCGTGGGCATCGGTGCGTACTTCTCGGCGTCCTTTTCCGGGTCGAGGTAGCGCGCCAGTCCGACGCCGCCGATCACCAGTTCGCCGACCTCGCCGATAGCGACCGGCTCCGCGTCCTTATCGACGACGGCCAGATCCCAGCCGGCCAGCGGCAGCCCGATACTCACCGGTCCGGTGCCGTCGAGTTTGGCCGCACATGCGACGACGGTGGCTTCGGTGGGCCCGTAGGTGTTCCACACCTCGCGGCCTGCCGAGTCGGGTCCGGCCGCCAGCCGCTCCGCGAGGTCGGGCGGGCATGCCTCGCCGCCGAAGATCAGCAGGCGCACCGCTTCCAGCGCCTCGGCCGGCCACAGCGCCGCCAGGGTTGGCACCGTCGACACCACGGTGATGTCGCGCGCCACCAGCCACGGTCCCAGGTCCATGCCGCTGCGCACCAGTGAACGCGGCGCCGGGACCAGGCACGCGCCGTGCCGCCAGGCCAGCCACATTTCCTCGCACGACGCGTCGAACGCCACCGACAACCCGGCGAGCACGCGATCGCCGGGGCCAATCGGGCTGTCCTGCAAGAACATCTGCGCCTCGGCGTCGACGAAGGCCGCCGCGCTGCGGTGCGTGACCGCCACGCCCTTCGGTATTCCTGTCGATCCCGAGGTGAAGATGATCCACGCGTCGTCGCGGCCCAACGGTGAGCCGGCGCGCCAGCCCCTCGACGAGCCGGATCCACGGACGAGCCCAGCCTCGGTGATCACGCCGACGACGTTCGCCTCGCCGAACACCAGCGCGGCCCGCTCGTCGGGGTCGTCCGCGTCCACCGGCACGTACGCGGCACCGGCGGCAAGCGCCGCCAGGATCGCCACGTAGAGCGCGTAGCTGCCCGACGGCATCCGGATTCCGATGCGGTCGCCGCGGCCGATGCCGCGGGCCGCCAGCCAGGCGACGCTGTCCTCGACGTCGGTGATGAGCTCGCTATAGGTCAGCTGGACGGCCCCGTCGTCGATCGCGGCAGCGTCGGGGTAGCGCGCCGCGGTCTGGTAGAGGATCTCGACCAGGGTGCGTGGCTCCGGGGCGAACGGCGATAGGACGTACTGCTCAGGTATCTCCTTCATCGCCACGCCCTTAAACGTACTAAGCGCCGGCGGCGGCGCGCCCGCGCCTGACACGGCGTGTGATCAGAATTGCGGCGATCGCCGAACACACCGGGCAGCTGGGTATCGGCCATGGGTTGGATTCTCGCTGAGCCCAACCGGTGTCACGCGGCGATCGGTCGTTTAGCGTGTCGGCGTGGCGAGCGGACGCGGTACCGACAGGGGGCTTCGGCTCTTCGTGGCCGATGCGTCCGGCGACAATTGGCGCGAGCTCACGCGTGGTGCGGCCGAGGCGGTGCGGCTGGCGGCGCCCGACCTGCAGCAGGCCCGCCGCAAGCGCGGCCGCATCGACGGCGACGTCGCGGTGATCCTCGACATCACCGTGGTGGTCGCGGCCGATTTTCGCTCCGCGCGGAACTCGATGACCACGCAGGAGGCCGACACACTGCACTACGCCGGAACCATCGACGGGCTTGCGGGCCTCGTCGCCGACATCTTCATGGCCGAGGTGGCCGACGGCGTGACCTTCATCCCCGCGTCGCCGCAGCAGGATGTGCGAAAGGTCGCCGACGCGGCGCTGGACCGCATTGCACGACGGCTGCCGCTGGCGGGCGCCGCCTGACGGCTTACGCCTCGATCTCGCCGGCGATCCTGCGCTCGATGCTTGCCCGCGTGGCGGCGGGCAGCACCAGGATGCCGTCGAGTTCGGTGCGGGCGCGGGCATAGGCACTCTGGCGTTCCTGCGGCGTCGCCCCCTCGTCCCTGGCCAGCTTGAGCAGGTTCTGCGCCCGCGCGATCCGCTGCTGGTCCTCGTTGGAGAAGCCGCTGCGGCGCTGCCGGATCGCCTCGGCCTCGGCGACCTCGAATGCGGTCACGTAGTCGTGGACGGCGTCGCGGTACTCCAGCTGCGCCTCCCGGTCGCCGACGAGGTCTTCGACGTCGTCGGGCCGCAGCAGGTCCGCCCGGCGCCGCGCCTTATGGAATTCCATCGTCAGTGGGTTACGCATGTCCGTCATCAACGGGAAGTCGAGGAGCTTGGCGACGTCGATCTCGTAGTCCAACCAGCGCGCGTCCGTGTCGCCGTGCTGTCTGAGGACCTTCTTGATCTCGCGTCGCTGCAGGGTCTCGTTGCTTTGCGACCGGCCTGCCGCCTCGGCGACCGCGATCTTGGTCTGCTGCTTGATCCGATAGCGCTCGAGCCGGCGTTCAGCGCGCCGTTCATTGGCCGCGGCGACCGCCCTCACTCCGCCGCCGATCATGCCGCCGAGCGGGAAGATCAGCCACCAGAAATGGAACAGGGAGTCCACACCGCCAGCATGCCACCGTCAGGAAATTGCCTGGTAGATCAGCTTTGCGTACCTCGCGGTGCGCTCGTTGCCGAGCGTGCCCAGTCCCATTTTGTTCATGACGTAGGCGGCGGTGGTTCGGCGATCGGGGTTGATCAACACCATTGAGCCGCCCCAACCGCCCCAGAAGCAGACCTTCTCGTCCGGTGGCAGGAACGGCACGGCCTTGGGGCTGGGCAGCGCATACCCGATGCCGAACTTTATCGGCGCGCCCAACACCAGATCGGGCCCGTCTGACTGAACGTCGAAAATCCTGGCGATCGTGTGTGCCGACAACAGCTCGACACCATTGGCGGTGCCGCCGAGCGAGACCGGGGACAGCATCCGGGCCAGCGAGCGCGCGTTGCCGTGTCCATTGACGGCGCCGAGATCGGCTTCCCGCCATGCAGCGGTGTGAGCGACCTCGGCGTCCGGGCTGGGATTGGCGAGCGTCTTGCGCATCACGTTGTCTTCGGGCAGCGCGTCGAAGGGGATGTCGAATGGCGGCGGTGGAATGAGTTGGGCGATGCGCCCGTAATCCGCTGGCCTGGCACCGATTTGGAAGTCAGCTCCGAGCGGGCCGGCGATCTCGTCGCGGACGAAGTCTTTCAGCGACAGCCCGGTGGTCCGGCGGATCAACTCACCGATCAGGTGGCCGAAGTTCAGTGCCTGGTAGCCCGACGCGGTGCCTGGCTCCCACCACGGCGCCTGCGCAGCGAGTCGCGATGCCGCCTTCTCGAAGTCGTAAAGGTCCTCAACGGTCATCGGGTCCTGCCAGCCGGCGACGCCCGAGGTGTGCGACAGGAGATGACGCACAAGGACGTTCTCCTTGCCGTTGGCCGCGAACTCCGGCCAGTACGTCGCGACGGGCGCGTCGATGTCGAGCACGCCGCGATCGGCGACCATCAGCGCGGCCAGGCTCGTCACGGTCTTGGTGCTCGACCAGACGTTGATGATGGTGTCTTCGCCCCACTCGACGGTCTTGGCGGCGTCGACGTGGCCGCCCCAGATGTCGAGCACCGACTCACCGTCGACGTCGACCGCGATCGCGGCGCCCACCTCTGCGCCGCTGCCGAGTTCGTCGGCCAACGCGCCGGCGATCTTGTCGAATCGGGGACCGATATGGCCGTGCACCAAGTGCGCCATGCGGTGAAAACTACGCGCCGACTATCTGAAGGGAGAAGGGGGCGGGCTAAGCGCTCACCAGTTGTCGTAGCCGCCTTCGGGTCCCAGCATTCGCTCCAACCGGGTCCGATTGATCCGCGCCAGCTCGTTGCGGACGACTTTCCGCTCGGTCTCGACGTCGTTGTGCATCCGGTCGGTCATCGTCGTGAGGACGTCCTGCGCGGAGTAACCGTTGACGAACATGACGAACCCGAAGCCGAAGTGGTCCAGGTAGTCCGTTGACGCCACAGCGAGTTGATCCATCACCTCGGGGCGCTCGTCGCAGATCGCGCACTGTTCAGCCTGCGATTTCTCGCTACCCGGGCGTCGGCCCACGTCGGGGTAGGCCTGCAGGATCGAGTCGATGGAGTCCTCGCCGAGGCTGAACAGCAACCGGTCCGCCTGCAGGAACAGCGAGTCGTGATCGCCGTACGCGCGGCCTCGGGCCACGTCGGCGGCCAGCGGCACGCTGTAACAGCACTCGTAGACCGCGTGCACGGCCCGACGCATGGGCATGTCGTTGAACACGTCGAGCCCGATGCCTTGATGCATCAACACACCGTCATGATCCGAGCAGCAGACCACGACGGCGTTACGCCGTGTTACAGCGGAGAAAACTCCTGCGATGAGCGGTCGAGCGAAGAGACGAGTACGCCGTCAGTGGCTTTCGGGCTTGTACCGCTCGATCGACCGGTTGACCTCGGCCTCGGCGTCCGCCCGGCCCGTCCAGTCGGCGGCCTTCACGTACTTGCCCGGCTCCAGGTCCTTGTAGTGGACGAAGAAATGCTTGATGGCCTCGAGCTCGAACGGTGGGACATCCGCGAGGTCCTTGATGTCGTCCCACCGGCCGTCGCCTGCGGGCACGCACAGCACCTTGTCGTCTCCGCCTGCCTCGTCGGTCATCTGGAACATGGCGACCGGCCGCGCCTCGACGATGCAGCCGGGGAACACCGACTCCGGCAGCAGCACCAGCGCGTCCAGCGGGTCGCCGTCTTCGCCGAGAGTGTTTTCGATGAAGCCGTAGTCGGTCGGGTAGCCCATCGCCGTGTACAGGTAGCGGTCGAGCTTGACCCGACCGGAGTCGTGGTCGACCTCGTACTTGTTGCGCGAGCCCTTCGGGATCTCGATGACTACGTCGAACTGCACCGTCACGGCTCCTTGCCCTGTGCCTTGTCGTGGGGACGGACGTCACCCTAATAGAGGGATCAAACAACACGTCCATTTCCCCGGAAGGAGTGCGCACTCCGCATACGATCTTCCGAAATTACTCAGGAGGCACGATGGGGCGCATCTCGCGCGGTTGGGCGCTGGCGAAGCAGAGCCTGCGCGGTCTGCTTCGCGCCGCGTTCGACACGCGCACCGGCCGCTGACCTCCCGCTTTCCTCAAACGGATACCCTGCTTTGGCAAGCCGGAGTCAGGAGAACCATGCGTCCCACCCAGTGGCGACGATCCACCCACTTCGTGGTCGGGGTCGCCGTTCTGCTGGTGGTCGCCGCGGTTGTGGCGTTCGCCGCGGTCATCACGGGCAGGCAGTCCAGCCAGGCCGCCGCGCTCCCGCCGGTACCGGCGTCGGCGACGGCGAGCCCGGGGATCACGCCGGTGGCCGACTCCGCGCAGAAGCCGACCCCGGACAAGCTGGCCGCCACTCTGGGGATGACGCTCGCCGACCCGAACCTCGGCAATTTCACCGGCCGAATCACCGACGCTGCCACCGGGGCCCAGTTGTGGGCGCAGGGCGCCGACGTGCCGATGCAGCCGGCGTCGGTCACCAAGGTGTTGACGACGTCAGCTGCGCTGCTCGGGTTGGACCGCGATGCCCGGTTCACGACGACGGTGTTGGTGTCCGACCAGCGACCCGGGCTGGTGGTCCTCAAAGGTGGCGGTGACCCGACGCTGTCGGCAGCCCCCGCGGGCCAGGACACCTGGTACAAGAACGCGGCTCGGATCAGCGATCTCGCCGATCAGGTACGGCGCAGCGGCGTGAAGGTGACTGCCGTGCAAGTGGACATCAGTGCGTACAGCGGCCCGACGATGGCGCCGGGCTGGGATCCGCTCGACATCGACGGCGGCGACATCGCGCCGATGGAAGCCGTCATGCTCGATGGCGGCCGCACCCAGCCGGTCAGCGTCGACTCAGCCCGCTCCAGGACACCCGCGCTGGACGCCGGTCGCGCGCTTGCCGTCGCGCTGCGCGCAGACCCGGCGACCGTCGGGGTGCTGCCCTCGGCGTTCGACGGCGGCAAGGAGGTCGCCTCGGTGCAGTCGCCGCCGCTGATCGAGCGGCTGCGCGAGATGATGAACAACTCCGACAATGTGATGGCGGAGTCGACTGCGCGGGAAGTGGCTGCGGCTCAAGGGAAGCCGCAGAGCTTCGAGGGCGCCGTCAGCGCGGTGCTCGGCGAGTTGAACTCCGCCAAGATCAACACCGCCGGCTCACACCTGATGGACTGCAGCGGGTTGTCCGTCGACGACCGGCTGACCGCTGAGACCCTCGACGAAACGGTCAATGCCGCAGCGGGGGATGACCAGCCGAAGCTGCGGCCGCTGCTGGACCTGCTGCCGATCGCCGGAGGCAGCGGAACACTGTCCAACCGGTTCCTGGACACCGACGCCGGACGCGCGTCGGCCGGTTGGCTGCGGGCCAAGACCGGATCGTTGACGGGCACCAATTCGTTGGTCGGCATCGTCACCGATGCCAGCGGGCGGGTGCTGACGTTCGCGCTGCTCTCCAATAACGCAGGGCCGACGGGGCGCACCGCAATCGACGCGTTCGCCGCGACGCTGCGGTCGTGTGGGTGCGGCACATGACCGGCCGAAGGCGAGCGCGAGTGAGGATCGCAGCGAAGCGAGGACCGGAGCGAGTGAGAGCCGAGAGATGAGCAGCGCCAAGCTCACGGTGGGCAAGGCCGTCGACTGGGGGTTCGCCGCCACGGTCGGCGCGAAACTGGCCAGGCCGGGACCGGCCTCCACCGAATACACCCGCCGTCAGGTGATCGAGCAGCTGTCCAGCGCCGCGCTGCGCGCCGAGATGCCGGTCCGCGAGGTGACAGGGCTGAACGAAGGCGGCGACGTGTCCGACGCCAGGATCGTCGACCGGTCCCAGTGGATCCGCGCCGCCACCCACTCGATGCGGGCGATGACGGGCGGATCGGAGAACGGGGACAAGCCGAACTTCGTCATGGGCCGCCTCACCGGTGCGCAGACGGGAGCGGTGCTGGCGTTCATCTCGTCGGGAATTCTGGGCCAGTACGATCCCTTCGCCGAGAACGGCGGCGAACTTCTTCTGGTGTACCCCAACGTGATCGCGGTCGAGCGCCAGCTCCGGGTGCTGCCCGCCGACTTTCGGCTGTGGGTGTGCCTGCACGAGGTGACTCATCGCGTCCAGTTCCGCGCCAATCCCTGGTTGGCCGACCACATGAAGAACTCACTCGCGGTGCTGACGGAGGAGACAACCGACGACGTCACCGAGGTGATCGGCAGGCTCGCTAACTTCGTCCGCGACCGCCGGGATGGTGTTGAGGCGGAACCGAATTCGACCGGTGTTATCGGCGTGCTACGCGCCGTTCAGTCCGAGCCGCAACAGCGTGCGCTTGATCAGCTGTTGGTGCTTGGCACGCTGTTGGAAGGTCACGCCGACCACGTGATGGACGCTGTCGGGCCCAGCGTGGTGCCGTCGGTGGTCACCATTCGGCGGCGGTTCGAGGAGCGGCGCAACCGCAAGCAGTCCCCGATTCAGCGCGTACTGCGGGCACTGCTGGGCATCGACGCCAAGATGAGCCAGTACACACGTGGCAAGGCGTTCGTCGACCACGTCGTCGGCCGGGTGGGGATGGCCCGGTTCAACACTATCTGGACCGGACCCGAAACACTGCCGCTGCCAACCGAAATTGAATACCCGCAGCGATGGATCCACAGGGTTCTCTAAAGGCGTTGCAGACCGCGGTCGCGGTGTTCGCCCGCCGTTACGCCGCCGACGCCGAACATTGGTGCGTCGCCTTGTCGGGTGGGCCCGACTCCCTGGCGTTGACGGCCGTCGCCGCGGCACTGAAACCGACCACCGCATTGATCGTCGACCACCGGCTGCAGGGCGATTCGCACATTGTCGCGCTCACCGCCCAGCAACAAGCGTCGGAGTTGGGATGTGTTGACGCGCAGATCCTTTGCGTAGACGTCGGCACGGCGGGTGGACCCGAGGCCGCGGCGCGCACCGCTCGCTACCGCGCACTGGACGGGGCCAGGGCCGGCGCCCCGGTGCTGCTCGGCCACACGCTCGACGACCAGGCCGAAACCGTGCTGCTGGGTCTCGGCCGTGGATCGGGTGCTCGATCGATCGCCGGCATGCGGCCGTACGACCCGCCGTGGTGCCGACCGCTGCTCGATGTCCGGCGCGCGGTCACCCACCGGGCGTGCGATGAGCTGCAGATCCAGCCGTGGCACGACCCCCACAACGCCGATCGCCGCTACACCCGGGCCCGACTGCGCACCGAGGTGCTGCCGCTGCTCGAGGACGTCCTCGGTGGCGGTGTCGCCGAGGCCCTTGCCCGCACCGCCACCGCGCTGCGAGAGGACACCGACACGCTGGACAAGCTCGCGCAGTGGGCGCTGGCGTCCGCGTCCACCGGCGAGGGTCTCGACACCGGGCGGTTGACGGTGCTGCCGGAGGCGGTCCGGCGCAGGGTGATTCGCAGTTGGCTGCTGGCCGGCGGCGCGACCGACCTGACGGACAAGCAGATTCGCGGTGTAGACACATTGGTCACCGCGTGGCGCGGTCAAGGCGGGGTCGCGGTCGGATCCCCGCTGCGCAGTCAGCGGCTGGTCGCGGGGCGCCGGGACGGCGTTCTGACCCTGCACCGCGAGCCGGTCTGAGCTGTTAGGGCGAACTCACGTTGGTCGAGGGCGGTAACACGTGGCACGCTGTGGGCGTGCCAGCGCAATCTGCCGAGCTGTATCCGGGCGACATCAAGTCGGTGCTGCTGTCCGAGGATCAGATCCAGGCACGGGTCGCGGAGCTGGGTGCCCAGGTGGCCGCGGAATATCGAGAGACGATCGAAGCGACCAACCAGGACCTTCTGCTCGTGACCGTGCTGAAAGGCGCGGTCTTTTTCGTCACCGACCTGGCCCGCGCGATTCCGCTGCCCACCCAGCTCGAGTTCATGGCGGTCAGCTCCTACGGGTCGTCGACGTCGTCATCGGGCGTGGTCCGCATCCTGAAGGACCTCGACCGCGACATCAACGATCGCGACGTGCTGATCGTCGAGGATATCGTCGACTCGGGGCTGACCCTGTCCTGGTTGCAGCGCAACCTCGCGACGCGACACCCGCGGTCACTGCGGGTGTGCACCCTGATGCGTAAACCCGACGCGGTGCGCGACGACGTCGACATCGCCTACGTGGGGTTCGACATCCCCAACGAGTTCGTCGTCGGCTACGGCCTCGACTACGCCGAGCGCTACCGCGACCTGCCCTACATCGGCACGCTCGACCCGAAGGTGTACGAGGAGTTGTAGAGACATGTACCGGACCGCCCTGCGGATCTGCCCGTTCTGCGAGGCCACCTGCGGCCTGACGCTGACGATCGGAGACGGCCGGGTGACCGGGGCCCGCGGAGACCGTGAGGACGTATTCAGCGCCGGCTTCATCTGCCCGAAAGGCGCGAGCTTCGCCGAGCTGGACAACGATCCCGACCGGCTGGCGCACCCCATGGTCCGACGTGACGGCGTTCTGACCGAGGCGACGTGGAAGGAGGCGTTCGCCTTCGTCGCAGACCGGCTCGGTGAGGTGATCCGCGAGCACGGCGGAGCGTCGGTCGGGATGTATCTTGGCAACCCGAACGCGCACTCCGTGGCTGGAAGCCTGTATCCGCCGTTGATCATCCGCGGGCTCGGCACCCGTCAGGTGTTCTCCGCCAGCACGCTGGACCAGATGCCGAAACATGTGGCGCTGGGAATGATGTTCGGCAGCCCGATCGCTTTCACCGTGCCCGACCTCGACCGCACCGATTACCTCGTGGTCATCGGCGCGAATCCCCTTGTGTCCAACGGCAGTTTGGCCACTGCGGCCGACTTTCCCGGCAAGCTGCGGGCCCTCCGCAAACGCGGCGGCCTGCTCACCGTGATCGATCCGGCCCGCACGCGCACCGCTGAACTGGCCGACCGCCACATCGCTCCTCGTCCCGGTACCGACGCCGCGCTGCTCTTTGCGGTCGTGCACGTGCTTTTCGAAGAGGGGCTTGTCGCACCGGATCTCGGGGGAGTGGCCGAGCACGTCAACGGCCTGGAGGACGTCCGCACCATTGCCGACGGGTTCGCGCCGGAGGACGTCACTGCATACTGCGGTGTGCCCGTCGAGGAGATCCGGGCATTGGCTCGTGAGCTCGCCGCGGCGCCGACGGCGGCAGTGTATGGCCGAATTGGCACATCCACAGTCGAATTCGGGACACTTGGTAGTTGGCTGGTCGACGTCATCAACGTCCTGACCGGCAACCTCGACCGTCCCGGCGGTGCGATGTTCCCGCTTGGGCCTGCGGTTCCCTCGCCACGCCCACCGAAACCTGGCCGCGGCTTCAAGACCGGCCGCTGGCACAGCCGGGTGTCGGCCTACCCCGAAGCGCTTTCCGAATTACCAGCTGCCGCACTGGCCGAGGAGATCGACACGCCCGGTGACGGTCAGATCAAGGCGATGATCACCATCGCGGGGAACCCGGTGCTGTCGGCCCCCGACGGTGACCGGCTCGACCGGGCGCTCGACACCGTGGGCTTCATGGTCAGCATCGACCCCTACCTGAACGAGACGACGCGGCATGCGGATGTCATCCTTCCGCCGCCGCCTCCGTCTCGAAGTCCCCATTTCGATTTCGCGCTGAATAACCTTGCGGTGCGGAACAACGTGCGTTACTCGCCGCCCGCGCTGCCGCTCGACGGGCGACCCGACGAGGCGGAGATCCTGTCCCGCATCGCCCTGATCCTGTACGGCGTCGGTGTCGACGGCGACCCGTCGCTGGTCGACGAACAGGTCATCGCGACGACACTGGCCAAGGAGTCCGCCGACCCGACCTCACCCGTCGCCGGGCGCCCGGTGGACGAGTTGACCGCGAGGCTGACCGCAGGCCCCGGTTACGAACGCCGCCTCGACATGATGCTGCGGCTCGGGCCGTACGGAGACGCGTTCGGCGCCATTCCCGACGGGCTCACCCTCGATCGGCTCAAGGCTTCGCCGCACGGTATCGACATGGGCCCACTGCAGCCGCGGCTGCCCGAAGTGCTCCGAACACCAAGCGGGCGAGTCGAACTCGCGCCCGAGCCGCTGATCGCCGACGCGGCACGGCTTCGCGACTCGTTGAGCCGGGGCGCCGACGGCTTTGTTCTCATCGGCCGACGGCATCTGCGCTCCAACAACAGCTGGATGCATAACGTGCCCGCGTTGGCCGGTGGGACGAACCGGTGCACGCTGCAGATGCACCCGGACGACGTCGCAGAACTCGGACTCGCCGACACAGCGAAGGTCAAGGGACCCGGCGGGGAGGTGCTGGCGCCCATCGAGCCGATGCCTGGCATGCGGCGCGGCGTCGTGTCTCTGCCACACGGGTGGGGTCACGACCGCGGTGGCACAAGGCTGGGTGTCGCGGCCGGCCGGCCGGGTGTCAACGTCAATCAACTCAACGACGGCCACCGGCTGGATCCGCTGTCGGGCACCGCAGTGCTCAACGGCATCCCTGTCGATATCGCTCCAGCAGACTGAGCAGAGCTCAGGTCAGCTCCCAGATCACCGTCACCGAGAAGCCGACGCTCTGCTGCCCCGGCGCGAGGGGAACGGCTTCCATGGCAGCTCTCGGCATCGGCGTCGGCTGCGGTGGGACCGGTGCTGTGCCAGCCAATTCGGAGATCGAAATGACCTTCCCGAGAGACAGTCCGGCCAATTGTGCGTACTGCTCGGCACGGTCCTTGGCGTCCTCGAAGGCCCGGGTGCGCGCGTCCTTCACCAGTTGCGAGTCGTCGTCGATCGAGTAGCTGACCGAGTTGATTCGGGTGGCGTCCCCGCCGGTGCTGACGATGAGCGCAAGCGCCTGCGATGCGGAATTGAGATTGCGGATCTTGACGGTGATGGAATTGCTCGCCTGGTATCCGGTAATCGCCGGGTTGTCGCCGCCGCCGTACTGCGGCTGCAGGCTCACGTTGGTCGTGCTGATGTCGTTCTTGTCGATGCCCGAGTTCGTCAGGGCATTGATGACGGCCTGCTGACGGTCGCTGGTCTGGTTCATGGCAGCGGTGACGTCGGGTGCGGTGACCTCGATCGAGACATTCGCGCTCAGCGTGTCCGGGGTGCCCTGCACCTCGCCGGAGCCCACGACGGTGACCTGGCGGGTGTTCGGGCCCGCTGTCGGAAGGCTCGATGGCCCGGATGTCGATGTCGCGTCACAAGCCGACAGGCCTGCGACAGCCACCGCCGCCGCTACGAGAACGATCAATCGGGTCACGAGTTTCGCTCTCGCTGCGATCGGCATGCATGGCAGCCTAGAGCACCAGCCGATTAGATGAGGTCAAGGCGTTGCAGGTCGGTCACGAACTTGTCGATCAACGACTCCGAGACATGGGGGATGTCTTGGTCGGCGCCGATCTTGGCGGCACGTACGGCGCTGCGGAACACGTCGGTCGGTGCGATGGCGCCGCGGATCGGCCTCTCCGGCTTGCGATACGCGTCGAGCAGAGGCAGCACGCTGTGTCGGCGCTGCCGCTCCGGGAGCGCCGACAACGCGGTCTCGAATCTGTTGAACCACTCGTCGTGGTCCTCGATCCGCGCGATCTGGTGGCCGGCGTCGATGAGCCAGTCGACGAACGTGTCCAGCGAGATGCCATCGTCGTGGGGATTCATCACGTCGTAGGACCGGTACCCGTCCGACGACGTCGCAGCCAGCGTGATGATCGACTCCGCGACGAAATCGACCGGCAGCCCGTCGTAATGGGCCCGCTGGGGGAGGCCGTCGGCGTCCGTCTCGTAGAACGACTGCGGCGCAATGCCTGTGACGAGAATGCTCTGAAGCAGCCGGGTGAAGGCGTCGGGCACGTTGAGCTGCCCCGCATATCGGGCGTGGGCCAGGATCATGTCTGACCGGAACACGGCGACCGGCAGACCGCACAGGTCGTGTGCCTCCCGCAACAACACTTCGCCCGCCCACTTGCTGTTGGCGTAGCCGTTGGCGTACGAGCTGTCGACGGGTCGCTCGGGGCTGACGTCACGGATGTCGCCGTCCTCGGCGAAGTCCTTCGAGGCCACCGACATCGCGACCGCGACGGTGGACAGGTACGTGACGGGCTTGATCTTGGCCGTGATCGCGAGCCGGATGATCTCTGCGGTGCCAACCGCATTCGGGCCGAACAGTTCGTTGTAGGGCAACACGTGGTTGACCAGCGCCGCCGGATGGATGATCTGATCGACGTTGTGGGCCAACCGATCCCACGTAGCGCGATCCAGCCCGAGGTTCGGCTCGCCGATGTCGCCCGGAATGACCTCGAGGTGGTCTTCTGCGAGCCTGCGGAACCGCTTGAGAAGATCCGGGTCCCCGCTGTCGAAGGCGGCCTCCAGCCGGGCCAGGGCGGCGTCCTCGTCGCGTCCCCGGATCACCGTGATGACCGTGCCGTCGTTCTGGGCGGCCCGCTCCAGCAACTCCAGGGCCAGGAACCGACCCAGCCAGCCGTTGGCGCCGGTCAGCAGAACCGTCTTGGCGTCGCCGGTTGCGTAGGCGATCGTCGGCGCGCTGGCCAGTGTCTCCGCGTCGAGGAACTTGTCCAGCGTGAGGTCGCCGGCGTGGACTGCGGTGGCACCCTTTCCGTGCACGGTGGCGAATGTCGGTCGCTTCGAACCTGATTCGCGCTCGGTCTCGACGTAGGCCGCGAGCTGTCGCAGGTCGCCCGTTGGCCCGACGATGACGCCCACCGGCACATCGACTCCGAGGATGTCGCGCAGCAGGTTGCCGAATGTCAGCGCCGACAGGGAGTCGCCGCCGAGGTCGGTGAAGTGGGCGTCGGGGTCGACCTCGATCTCCGTCGACCCCAGAACCGCCTGTGCGGCCCTGATGACGTTCTCGAGCGTCGTCCGATCCGCAGCGCCGTCGCGCAGTGAGCGCAGTTCGTCGACGCGGGCTGCGGCCAGCTCGGCGTAGAGCTGCTCCAGTCGTTTGCCGTAACGCTCTTTCAGCCTGGGGCGCAAGATCTTTCCCACGCCGGATAGCAGCCCGTTGGTGGCAGTGAACGGCTCGGTTTCGATCAGGAAGTCGACGGGCACCTCATACGACTGCAACTCTGCTTCACGTGCGGTGTCCCGCAGCGCCTCGGTCAGCGCGGCCTTGAGCGCACCTGTGTCGGCTCCGAAACGCTCCAGCGCGTCGGGCGTAGGGACGATCACTGCGAGCAGGCTGGGCCGTTCGCTGTTGCCGTACACGAAGATCTGGCGCACCGACGGGGCGCCGGCGAAGACCGCCTCCAGATTCGCCACGGCCACGAACTCGCCCTGCGACAGCTTGAGCACGTTCTTGCTCCGGTCGACGTATTTCAGCCGGTCCTGTTCGATCTCGGCCATCACGTCACCGGTGCGGTAGTACCCGTCGGCGTCGAACACCTCGGCGGTGACCTCAGGGCGCTTGTAGTAGCCGGGCATCATCGTCGCGGTCTTGACCAGCAATTCACCACGCGGATAAGGCTTGTCGGTGAGGAAGTAGCCGAGCTCGGGGACGTCGAGGAGCTTGTAGTCGATCACCGGCGGGCGCATCACGAACTCGTCCCTGGTCAGCGCGCCCACTTCGGTCGTGCCGTAGCCGTCGGTGAGGTGTACGTCGAGGACGGTGTCGATGAACGTCTTCATCTCCGCGGCCAGCGGGGCGGTGGAGACGAACCCACCGATGACCCGTCCGCCGAGGACGGTGTCGCGGAGCTCGACTGCGGCGGCGGCTTCTGCGTCCTCGGTGGAGAAACCCTCGGCGAAGAGGCCGTCGACGACACTGCGATACCGCTGGAAGAGCATGTCGACCACTCTCGGCACCAACGGCATATCGGTGGGGCGCACCAGGGCCCAGTCCTCGAACAACGTCGAAAGATCGGACTCCGCAACGAAATAGCTGGTGCCGCCTGCAAGGAACGATGTCATGATGGGCAGCCGTCCGCCCACGTGATTGAGCGGCATGAAGTTCACGTTGAACACGGCTTCGTCGGTCGGCGGCGCGAAATTCGCGGTCCATAGCAGGCCGAAGGTCCGCTCGGTGATCATCGCGCCCTTGGGTGCGCCGGTGCTGCCCGAGGTGTACATGACCATCGCCAGCCGGTCGTCGCTGCCACCGGTGTAGGCGGGTTCTGACGGCAGTTGGCGGCCACGCTCGATGACCTCGGCGAGGGTATCGACGGCAACGGGCATGCCTGCGTCCTGCAGTCGAGTCCGCGCCCGCTCGATGCTTTCCCGATGATCGTCGACGGCGGGGTCGAAGTCGAATACCAGAAGATGCCGCAGCGAGGTGCTCTCCAGTGCCGACTCGACGGCGAGGTTGAGATACTGGACTCCGACCGCGACGACCTTCGGCTCGGTCTCGGCGATGATCGGCTTGAGCTGTGTGACTGGCGCGTTGTGCTGCAGTGGCACCGACACCAGCCCGAGGTAGGCGCAGGCCAGGTCGACTGTGAAGTAGTCGGGGCTCGCGAAGCCGATAGTGGCGACGAAGTCGCCCGGGTTCACCGGCCCGGTGGAGTCGTTGTGCAGCGCGGTCGCGATCGCACCGACGCGATCCCAGACTTCCCGGTAGCTGATCGTTTCGTAGGCAGGCAGCAGGCGGTTCGAGGTGCGGCCCGTTTCGCTGTCCCGCACGAGTTCTCTCGCGCGTTGGCCGAGCGCGGGACGGTCGGCGTAACCGTCGACCAGGGTCTGCAGGATCTCAGTCAGCCGAAGCCCCGGCGTGCTCGCGGCCCCGACGACCTCGGCGTCGGGTCGGGCGGCCCGAAACTGCGGGTCGTTGGCGTTGAGCTCGGCGATCCGGCGGGCCAGCCTGTCTTCGCGCGTTCCCTCGGGATATGCAGTGGCGTCATTCGAAGTCTCGTTGCCCACCATCTGGCCCCTTTCGCAAGCATCACTAGATGGCGCAGCGTTTGGGGCCTCTGCCGAATTCCGCCGTGCGCACGTGACGCTCGGCACACAGCGAAATTCGAGGTGGCCGTTAGGGCGTTACAAGTATTTTGCAATGCTGATCGGGGCTGACAAGGTCGTCGAATGCCGCTCCCACACCGTCGAGGTCGACCTCGCCGGTGATCAACGGTGCGACGTCGATCTCACCCTCGGCGATCGCTCGCAGCGAGTCGGTGAACTCGCTGGGGTCGTAGGCCAACACGAACTGCACGTTGATCTGTTTGGCGATGGCGAAATAGGGCTGGATCGCGTCGGCCTCCATGCACACGCCCGCGACGACCACACGTGCGCCGACCGGGGCCCGGCGGAACACATCGCCGAGAATGCCCGGCACCCCTACAGCCTCGAAAACGACCGCAGGACTCGCAGTGTCGAAGGGGGAGCCGTCGGCGGGGTCGACGGTGGCGTGGGCGCCCATCGTCTCGGCAACGGTTCGTCTCACCGGCGAAAAGTCGGCGGCGACAATGGTTTCCACACCCCGGTGGTGTAATGCCGCGATGATCGCAATACCGATCGGTCCGCAGCCGAGCACCAGTGCAGCCTCGCCCGGTTGGATCGCCGACTTGTTCACCGCATGCAGTCCGACGGCCATCGGCTCCGTCAGCGCGGCGTGCCGGTGATCGAGCCCGTTGGGAATCGGCGTCAGCAGGGGCGCGGACAACAACATGCGCTCCGCGTACCCGCCGATGATGTTGTTGGAGTAGACGATTAGCTCGATGCCGGTTGCGGATACGAGGACCGGCAACGATGTGACCAGGGTGCCCGCCGCGGGGGCGGCAGTGTCCGGACCGGCCTCCAGAACCTCGGCGCTGAACTCATGGCCCATGTAGATATCGCGGTTCAGGTCGATAGTCATGCCCGTGTTCGCGCCGAAGCCCGCGATCTGTTTGTTGAGCTCGACGACGTCTTCGCCGTGCTCGGCGAAGTGCAGGTCTGAGCCGCAGATCCCGCACGCCTTCACGCCCACGAGCACCTGGCCCGGGCCGGGCACGGGTTCGGCGACGTCGTCGCGCAGGACCATCCGTCCACCGCGCAGCACCGAGGCACGCATTACTGCTCCTTCTCCAGCTTGAGTTCGTCGGTGTGCTCGTTGATCGCCTTGACGATCGCCTCGCCCGCGCGTCCGAGCAGTTGATCGCGCATTCCCTTGGCCCAGTCGTGTGACGCCCGGGGCGCCGTCAGCTGACCCTTGAAATGCGGCATGACCTCGCGGGCGAACAATTCGTAGGAGTGATAGGTCGCCTGCGGTGACGCCCAGTCGTGGCCGAGCAGCAACAAGGTCCCGAAGCCGCCCGAGGTGTCCAGCAGATCCTGGATGTAGGCGATCGCGTCGCCCGGAGTGCCGATGCAGCAGTTCCCCTGGCCTGCGTACTCCGCCACGAACTCGCGCGGTGACTGAGTGCCTTCGACCGGATTGGAAAGGGGCACAAAGCCGGCCGCGCCGAAGTAGTTCGAGAAATCCTGCAGGCCGTAGGTGCAGTCGTCGATCGCCTGGTCTCGTGTGTCGGCCAGATGCATGATCGACAGCACGCGCCAGTTGACACGATCGGGCTCGTCGCGGCCCGACTTCTCGGCTTGGTCGACCACGACATCCCAGGTGTTCTCCAGTGCTGCGTAGCCGCCGGGCACCGACATCGACAGCGAAAGCAGTGATGTGCCGAGCGCCCCCGCGAGCCTCGGGCCGGACGGGGAAATCATTGCTGCCGTGGAGATCTCGGGGTAGGGCCACGTGTAGGGCCGGATGTGCAGCTGGGCGTCGCGCAGGGTGAACCAGTCGGAGTGCCTGCTGACGCGCTCGTCGGGAGCGGCTCGGAACAGCGCGAGAATTGCCTCGAGGGACTCCTGCATCATCCGCCGCTGTTCGACGGGGTCGATGCCCATCATGTAGGCGTCCGACGGGAGTGCGCCGGGCCCGGTGCCGAACATCACCCGGCCGCGGGTGAGGTGGTCGAGCAGCACCCAGCGGTCGGCCACCATGAGCGGGTGGTGGTAGGGCAGCGACACCACGCCCGTGCCGAGTCGGATGTGCTTGGTTCGTTCGGCCGCCGCCGCGATGAACACCTCGGGGCAGGCGATCAGCTCGTATCCGCCGGAGTGGTGCTCACCGAACCAGGCCTCCTCGAAGCCCAGCCGGTCCAGCGCCACCGTTCGATCGAGGTCGTATTCGAGCGCGGCCGTTGGTGACTGACCGACCGGATGGAACGGGGTGATGAACACGCCAAATCGCAGAGGCGCCGTACTCATGTCAGATCCAATCCCCGTAGGAATGCCAGCAGGATGCGGTTGACGTCGCCGGGGCGCTCCTGCTGAACCCAATGCCCCGCACCGTCGATCCACTCTTCGGTGTACGGACCCGCGGCCACTTCGCGGGCGCGTTCGGGGCGCATCGTCGGACCGACCGGGTCGGCCGTGCCGCCGACGAACAGTGCAGGCACGGTGATCTGTGCGTCGGCGAGCGCAGCTGTCGATTCCCAGTTGTGGTCGTAGTTGCGATACCAGTTGAGCGCACCGGTGAATCCGGTCCTGCTGAACTCGGCCACGTAATGCTCGAATTCGTCGGCGCTGATCCAGTCCGGCAACGACGCCGGTCCCGCGAGAAGACCGGCGAACATCCCGGTCATGGTGGCGGCCACGTCGGCTTCCATCTCGGCGTCGGCGCGGCCGGGTTCTTGGAACCGCAGCATGTAGAAGTCCTCGCCGAACTTCTGCCGCCAGCGTTCGGTTGGGCGGGACGCTGCTCGAGGGATGGGTGGGACGCTGAGGCCCACTGCCGCCCGGACCCGGTCGGGGTGCAGCAGCGCGGTGTGCCACACGACCATTGCGCCCCAGTCGTGTCCGACGAACACCGCCTGCTCCGCGCCGACGTTGTCCAGCAGGCCGACCAGGTCTCCGGTGAGGGCGTGGATGTCGTAGTCCCCGACGACGGCGGGGCGGCTGGAGCCGCCGTAACCGCGTTGGTCCGGGGCCAGCACGTGGTAGCCGGCGTCGGCCAGCACGGGTATCTGGTGGCGCCACGAATAGGCGAGTTCAGGAAAACCGTGCGCCAGTACGACCACGGGTGCGCCGCGATCACCGGCCTCGATGACCCGCAATTGAACGCCGTTGGTGTCAACTAACCGTTCGGTCGAGGTGAGCACGAACTCAGCCAAGCACAGGCGGTGCGGCGCGGGAAGGGGTCGTCAGTGGCGCTCGAACCTGAGCTTGCGCTCGACAAATTGCCCGGATCTCGCGCATGAGCTCAGGTTCGGCGGGAGGACGCCAGAGAACCGTCGGGAACCTTGGTTCGTTGGTCTAGCGGTAGCCTTGACTATTCCAGCTGCACGTATTGGAAGGACGTGGCCGGGCACGGCCGTACTCAATGAACCGGAAAAATGTGATTCGCACGCTCACCGCGATCGCGGTGGTGCTGTTGCTGGGCTGGTCGTTCTTCTATTTCAGTGACAACACGCGCGGCTACAAGGCCGTCGACACCTCGGTGGCGATGGCCCAGATCGGCAGCGACAACGTCAACAGCGCGCAGATCGACGACCGCGAACAGCAGGTACGTCTCGACCTGAAGAGCGGCAACGGCGACACCGAGAACAGCAACAAGATCATCACCAAATACCCGACCGGGTACGGCGTCGATCTGTTCAACGCGCTGAGCGCCAAGAACGCCAAGGTCAACACCGTGGTGAGCCAGGGCAGCATCCTCGGTTCGCTACTCATTTATCTCTTGCCGCTGCTGCTGCTGGTCGGGCTTTTCGTGATGTTCTCCCGCATGCAGACCGGCGGCCGGATGGGCTTCGGCTTCGGCAAGTCGAAGGCCAAGCTGCTGGGCAAGGACATGCCCACGACCACGTTCGCCGACGTCGCCGGTGTCGACGAGGCGGTCGAGGAGCTCTACGAGATCAAGGACTTCCTGCAGAACCCGTCGCGGTACCAAGCCCTGGGCGCCAAGATCCCCAAGGGTGTGCTGCTGTACGGGCCGCCCGGCACCGGCAAGACCCTGCTGGCCCGTGCCGTCGCCGGCGAGGCCGGCGTGCCGTTCTTCACGATCTCCGGCTCCGACTTCGTCGAAATGTTCGTCGGCGTGGGTGCTTCCCGCGTACGTGACCTTTTCGAG